>NZ_WHOS01000056.1 GCF_013340935.1 Azospirillum melinis
TTTCTGTTCGTGGGCAGCGTTGGATGTGTATACGAGCCAGGGCGAAGTCGGGGGCGGATTTTAAGTCACGGGAAGGGCTTCAGGCCACGCCGGTGGACCCGAAGCCGCCGGTGCCGCGTGCGGTCTCGTCCAGCGAGGCGACTTCGACCAGCATCGCCTGGGGCGCCTCGGCGATCACCGCCTGGGCGATGCGGTCGCCGCGGGCGATGGTGAAGGGCTCCTCGCCCAGATTGATCAGGCAGACGCCGACCGGCCCGCGGTAGTCGCAATCGACGGTGCCCGGCGTGTTCAGCACGGTGACGCCGTTTTTCACCGCCAGCCCGGACCGCGGCCTGATCTGCATCTCCCACCCCGCCGGCAGCCCGACGGCGAAACCGGTCGGCACCAGCACCCGCCTGCCGGGCTCCAGCGTGACGGGGGCGTCCGCCGGCACCGCGGCGCGCAGGTCGAAGCCGGCGGCGCCATCGGTCGCATAGGAGGGCAGCGGCAGGTCGTCGTTGCCGGGCAGGCGGAGGAAGGCGACGGTGGGCGACAGGGTGGAAGACATGGAACGGTTCCTCGTGTTCGGATGGCGGGACGGGCGCCGGGTAGACGCTACTTCGCCTTGAAATCCTTGATGAAGTGTTCCGCCACCGCCTCGGCCAGCCGGGCGGCGACGGCGTCCTTGGCCATGGTGGGCCAGGACTCGACCCCGTCGGCACGGATCAGGTGGACGGTGTTGTCACCACCGCCGAAGGTGCCGGTGCCGGGGGAGACGTCGTTGGCGACGATCCAGTCGCAGCCCTTGCGGGCGCGCTTGGCGGTGGCATAGGCCAGCACGTCGCCGGTCTCCGCCGCGAAACCGACGACCAGGGCCGGGCGGCGGTCGCCGGGGCGGGACAGGGTGGCGAGGATGTCGGGGTTCTCGGTCAGCGCCAGGGCCGGCGGGCCGCCGCCATCCTTCTTCAGCTTGCGGTCGCCGACGCCGTCGACGCGCCAGTCCGCCACCGCGGCGGCGCAGACGGCGATGTCGGCCGGCAAGGCGGCCTCGCAGGCCGCCAGCATCTCGCGCGCCGTCTCGATATGGACGACGCTGCATCCGGCCGGGTCGGGCAGGCGGGTCGGGCCGCTGACCAGCGTCACCGCCGCCCCCAGCTTCGCCAGCGCCGCGGCGATGGCGTGGCCCTGCTTGCCGGACGAGCGGTTGGCGATGTAGCGCACCGGGTCGATCGGCTCGTGGGTCGGGCCGCTGGTGACGATGGCGCGGCGTCCGGCCAAAGGCCTATGGGCATCCTGCGCGAAGATGCCGGCGATGGCGTCGACGATCTCCATCGGCTCGGCCATGCGGCCCGGACCGAATTCGTTGCAGGCCATCACCCCGTCGTTGGGGCCGACGCGCAGCACGCCGCGGCTTTCCAGCAGGGCCATGTTGGCCTGGGTTGCGGCATGCTGCCACATCCGCACATTCATGGCGGGGGCGACCAGCACCGGCTTGTCGGTGGCCAGCAGCACGGTGGCGGCCAGATCGTCGGCCATGCCGGCGGCCATCCGCGCCAGCAGGTTGGCGGTGGCCGGCGCCACCACCAGCAGGTCGGCCTCGCGCGACAGGCGGATGTGGCCCATCTCCGACTCGTCGGTCAGCGACCACAGGTCGCGGTAGACGGTATCTTCGGTCAGCGCCTGTACCGACAACGGGGTGACGAAGCGGGCACCGGCCTCCGTCAGCACCGCCCGCACCGTCACGCCGCGCTCGCGCAGGCGGCGGATCAGCTCCAGGCTCTTGTAGGCGGCGATGCCGCCGGCGATGACCAGCAGAACGCGCTTGCCGGCCAGACTGGCGTGATCGGCCATGCGAACCCCCCTCTTTCCGACGCCCGTCATCCGGGGCCTCATGCCCGCTGCTGATAGTTCATCGCGCCGCCCCCGGCAAGCGGCGGGGCCGCGACAGATTCGGTCCGGTGGAGATTTCGATCCGTTCGTGGCCGCACCCATGCGCGTAGGGGTGGGATTTTCAGAATTATCTGTTAGACAATAGGCGCTGTCCCGTCCCTAGCTTCGCGTGTCGCACACAGCATGCCGCCAGGTTCCATCCCCGTCCTGCTGATCGAAGACACGCCCTCGCTGGCCCGTGTCTACGCGGAATACCTGAAAAAGGAATCCCACGCCGTCATCTCGGTTGAAACCGGGGCCGACGCGCTGGCGCAGCTGAACGACGGCGCGCCGATGGTGGTTCTGCTGGATTTGCAGCTGCCGGACATGAACGGGATGGAGGTGCTGAAACGCATCGACTCCCAGGCGCTGCCCTGCGCCGTTATCGTCATCACCGCCCACGGCTCGGTGAAGGCGGCGGTCGAGGCGATGCGCTACGGCGCCTACGATTTCCTGGTGAAGCCCTTCTCCGCCGACCGGCTGGTGGTGACGGTCCGCAACGCGATGGAGCGGCTGCGGCTGGCCCAGCTGGTCGACACCTTCGAGAAGGACCTGAACCGCGCCCGCTACCACGGCTTCATCGGCTCGTCGCTGGCGATGCAGGCGGTCTACCGCATCGTCGACAGCGCCGCGTCGTCGCGCGCCACCGTCTTCATCACCGGCGAATCCGGCACCGGCAAGGAGGTCTGCGCCGAGGCGATCCACCGCCAGAGCCAGCGGGCGTCCCGCCCTTTCATCGCCATCAACTGCGGCGCCATCCCGAAGGATCTCATGGAAAGCGAGATCTTCGGCCATGTGAAGGGCAGCTTCACCGGGGCGGTGTCCGACCGCGAGGGTGCGGCGGCGCGCGCCGACGGCGGCACTCTGTTCCTGGACGAGATCTGCGAGCTGGCGCCCGATCTCCAGACCAAGCTGCTGCGCTTCATCCAGACCGGCACCTTCACGCCCGTCGGCGGGTCGAAGCTGGAGAAGGTCGACCTGCGCATCGTCTGCGCCACCAACCGCGATCCCCTGCGCGAGGTGGAGGAGGGGCGGTTCCGCGAGGATCTCTATTACCGCCTGCACGTCATCCCCATCCATCTGCCGCCGCTGCGCGAGCGCGAGGACGACGTGCTGGAGATCGCCCGCCACTATCTGGCGGAGTTCGCCAAGGAGGAGAAGAAGGGCTTCACCCGCTTCTCGCCCCAGACCGAACATGCGCTGCGCCACTACCACTGGCCGGGCAACGTCCGCCAATTGCAGAATGTCGTGCGCATCGTCGCGGTCCTGCATGATGGCGACACCGTGACGCCCGAGATGCTGCCGCCGCCTCTCGGCACGCCGCAGCCTCTGCATGTCCCGGTGACCGCCGCAGCACCGGCCGGCGCCGCCGCAGCCCCGCGGCCCCATGTCCCGCTCTCCCCCGATGCCATCAAGCCGCTGTGGGAGGTCGAGAAGGATGCCATTGAGGACGCCATCGCGGCCTGTGACGGCAACATTCCGCGCGCCGCCGCCCTGCTGCAGATCAGCGCCTCCACGATCTACCGCAAGCGTCTGGCTTGGCAGGCCGAGGGGAAGCTGTAGCCTCGGCCGGCGACCGGATCGACACCTCAGTCCGGCTTCGATCTAACCCTTTATTTCGGCAAGAAAATCCGCTTCATGCCCGAAATCTGCCAAGAAACGGGCTAATACCCTTCGACAAAGCTCCGTCGCCTTGGTCGTAATTCCACTCCGGACTTGGCCGTCGTTAGTCCTATGCCGTGAGATGGAATTGCCCGCAACCACAGCATGCGGCTAGCCTCCCCGCACAATGTCTTGGTTCCGCTTGCCCGGCAGACCTCATGGCGCGGCCGATGCCGGCGATTCCGGACCAATCCGTTTTGCCAAAGACTTGTCTCGCAGTGACCAAAGGGGAGGCCCATGACCAACGGCACCGTAAAATGGTTCAACACCACCAAGGGGTACGGCTTCATCGCGCCGGAGGCCGGTTCGAAGGACGTGTTCGTGCACATCACCGCGGTTCAGCGCTCCGGCCTGCATGCCCTGTCGGAGGGCCAGCGTGTCCAGTTCGAGGTGGAACGCGGCAACAACGGCAAGGATTCCGCCGTGAACATCAGCGTCGTCGAGTGACGGGGCCGCGCTGAGTCGGACCGGATACAGTCAGACCGGATACCCGGCGGCGCGGTAGGCCGCGATGGCGTCCCCGGCCAGCCGGGGAATCTCGCCGCGCAGCCTCTCCACCGTGTCCGCCGACCCGTCCCCATCCGTTTGTTCTGCCCCCTCCCGCTCCGCCAGGGATGCCCGGCACGCCATCTCCAGCGCGCGGGCGGCGCTGCACAGGGTGCTGGCGCCGAAGGTCCCGGCGGTGCTTTTCAGCGTGTGCGCCTCGCGCGTCAGGACGGCGCGGTCGGTCTCCCCGGCGATGCGCGTCACCCGTTCGCGGGTCTCCTCCACGAACTGCCGCAGCACGTCGGCCAGCAGATCCGCATCCAGATCCTGCGCCAGCTGGGCCAGCACCTCGCGGTCCAGCACCTCGCCCGCCGCCGCCGGTGCTGACGACGCGCAGAGGCCGAAGCCGGCCGGCATGTCGGGCGCCGCCGATGGCTGCACCGTCGAGGCCCGCAGCCATTTCTCCACCGTCTCCAGCAGCTGTGCCCGGTCGACCGGCTTGGCGACATGGTCGTTCATGCCGGCATTCTGGCAGCGGACGCGGTCGGCCTCGTCGGTGTCGGCGGTCATGGCCACCACCGGCACCCGGCCGGCCGGCCCCGGCAGATCGCGCAGCAGGCGGGTGGCGGTCAGCCCGTCCATCTCCGGCATCGACAGGTCCATCAGGATCAGGTCGTAGCCGCCGGCCTGCGCCGCCATCACCGCCTCCAGCCCGTTGTTGGCGGTGTCGGCGCGGTGTCCGGCCTGCGCCAGGATGGCGGTGACCAGCATCTGGTTCAGCGGACTGTCCTCCACCACCAGAATCCGGCAGGGCGCCGGCTGACCGTCCGTGGGGAGAAGCGACGGCGGCGTCCGCTCAGTCATCGCAAGCATGCTCCGCAATGAGGAAGGTGCCAGTGTATAGGGCGCGGCCTTGCCGCTGCAAAGCCCCGCTCCATGTATGCGGACGGGTGGTATTCACGGAGATCCGCCGTCCGGTGCTTCAAATCGGCGCGTCCCGCCGGTATGGTGTCGCGCTTGGCCGGTGTCCGGACCCGATGCCGCCCACCTGACAAACAGCTTCCCTTCGACTTCAGGCAGTGCCGCAGACGATGACCAAACTGAACACCTACCGCTCCGGTCCCGACGAGCGCGGGCATTTCGGAATCTTTGGCGGCCGCTTCGTCGCCGAGACGCTGATGCCCCTGATCCTGGAAGTCGAGAAGGCCTATCGCGAGGCGCGCGCCGATCCCGCCTTCGAGGGGGAGATGCGCCAGCAGCTGAAGCAGTATGTCGGCCGGCCCAACCCGCTCTATTACGCGGAACGCCTGACCGAACAGCTGGGCGGCGCCAAGATCTACTTCAAGCGCGAGGAGCTGAACCACACCGGCGCGCACAAGATCAACAACTGCATCGGCCAGATCCTGCTGGCCCGGCGCATGGGCAAGACCCGCATCATCGCCGAGACGGGCGCCGGCCAGCATGGCGTGGCGACCGCGACGGTCTGCGCGCTCTACAACATGCCCTGCGTCATCTACATGGGCGAGACCGACATCGCCCGCCAGCAGCCCAACGTCTTCCGCATGAAGCTGCTCGGCGCCGAGGTCCGGCCGGTGACGTCGGGCAGCGGCACGCTGAAGGACGCGATGAACGAGGCGTTGCGCGACTGGGTTACCAACGTCTCCGACACCTTCTACATCATCGGCACCGCCGCCGGCCCGCACCCCTATCCCGCCATGGTCCGCGACTTCCAGTCGGTGATCGGCGACGAGGTGCGCACCCAGATGCAGGAGCTGGAAGGCCGCCTGCCCGACAGCCTGGTCGCCTGCGTCGGCGGCGGGTCCAACGCCATCGGCCTGTTCCATCCCTTCCTCGACGATCCCTCGGTGCAGATGATCGGCGTCGAGGCCGCCGGCCGCGGCATCGAGAAGGGGCCGCTCGACCATGCCGCCTCGATCAACGGCGGCCGTCCCGGCGTGCTGCACGGCAACCGCACCTACCTGCTGCAGGACGAGGACGGCCAGATCCTCGAAGGCCACTCGATCTCCGCCGGCCTCGACTATCCCGGCATCGGGCCGGAGCACAGCTGGCTGCATGACGTGGGCCGCGTCGAATACGCCTATGCCACCGACCAGGAGGCGCTGGACGCCTTCCAGCTCTGCGCCCGCACCGAGGGCATCATTCCGGCGCTGGAGTCCGCCCACGGCCTTGCCGAGGTGATCAAGCGCGCACCGAAACTGCCCAAGGACCACCTGATGGTGCTGTGCCTGTCGGGCCGCGGCGACAAGGACATCTTCTCCGTCGCCAAGCATCTGGGAGTGGAACTGTGAGTGCCGTCATGAAGAGCGTGGACGTCCTGGCCGACGGCCGCATCGCCCGCCGTTTTGCCGCGCTGAAGGCGGAGGGCCGCGCCGGCCTGGTCACCTTCATCACCGCCGGCGACCCCGATCCCGTCGTGTCTCAGGCGGTGCTGAACGGCCTGCCGGCCGCCGGCGCCGACCTGATCGAGCTGGGCATGCCCTTCACCGATCCGATGGCCGACGGCCCGGCGATCCAAGCCTCCTCGCTGCGCGCGCTGAAGGCCGGGATGACGGTGCGCAGGACGCTGGAGATGGTCCGCGGCTTCCGCAAGCAGGACGCCGACACCCCGATCATCCTGATGGGCTATTTCAACCCGATCCACGCCTATGGGGTGGAGCCCTTCCTGGCCGCGGCGCGCGAGGCCGGGGTCGACGGCCTGATCGTCGTCGACCTGCCGCCGGAAGAGGACGAGGAGCTGTGCCTGCCGGCGGTGAAGGCCGGCGTCAGCTTCGTTCGCCTGACGACGCCGACCACCGACGAGGCGCGCATGCCGGCCGTGATGCGCAACACCTCGGGCTTCGTCTATTACGTGTCGATCGCCGGCATCACCGGCACCGCCAGCGCCTCGAACACCGCCATCGACGCGGCGGTCGCCCGGCTGAAGCGCCACACCGACCTGCCGGTCGCCGTCGGCTTCGGCATCAAGACGCCGGACCAGGCCGCCGAGGTCGCCCGCGTCGCCGATGCCGCCGTGGTCGGCTCCGCCATCGTCACCCGTCTGGCCGACGGACTCGACGTGTCCGGCGGCGTCAAGCCGGGTACGGTCGAGGACGTTCTGGGCTTCGTCGGCGAGCTGGCCAAGGGCGTGCGCGCGGCGCGGGGCTGAGGGACGGACGGTTTACAACGACGGCAAACCGCTTTACGACACCTGCAACACGATCGCTCATGGCGACGACCGGCTGAAGAGCCCGGTGCGGCACGGACCCGATGTCCGGCCGCCGCCGGGCTTCGGCGTACCGCCATGTCGTTGAAAGGCGTTCCATGAACTGGCTTACCAACTACGTCCGTCCCAAGATCCGCGCGCTCTATGCCCGCAAGGAAGTGCCCGACAACCTCTGGCACAAGTGCCCGAGCTGCGAGTCGATGCTGTTCCACCGCGAGCTGGAAGAGAACCTGCACGTCTGCCAGCATTGCGGCTTCCACATGCGGCTCGACCCGGTCAAGCGGCTGGAGACGATGTTCGACGACGGCGCCTATGAGGGTGTCGAGCTGCCGAAGTCGGTCGCCGACCCGCTCAAGTTCCGCGATCAGAAGCGCTACACCGACCGCCTGAAGGAAGCCCAGACCAAGACCGGCCGCACCGACGCCATCGTCGTCGGCGAGGGCCGCATCGGCGGCCATGCCGCCGTGGTCGCCGCCTTCGACTTCGGCTTCATGGGCGGGTCGATGGGCATCGCCGTCGGCGAAGGGCTGTTGACCGCCGCCCGTCTGGCGGTGGCGAAGAACGCCCCGCTGATCGTCGTTCCGGCCTCGGGCGGCGCCCGCATGCAGGAAGGCATCCTGTCGCTGATGCAGATGCCGCGCACCACCATCGCGGTGGAGATGGTCAAGGAAGCCGGCCTGCCCTACATCGTGGTGCTGACCGACCCGACCACCGGCGGCGTCACCGCCAGCTTCGCCATGCTGGGCGACATCCACATCGCCGAGAAGGGCGCGCAGATCGGCTTCGCCGGCGCCCGCGTGATCGAGAGCACGATCCGCGAGACCCTGCCGGAAGGCTTCCAGCGGTCCGAATATCTGCTGGAGCACGGCATGGTCGACATGGTCGTCCATCGCCGGGACCTGCGCCCGACGCTGGTCCGCACCATCGGCCTGCTGATGACCCCGCGGATCGACGCGGTGGTCGAGGATCTCGACCTGACCGCCGCCCAGGGTGCTGTCCAGGGCGTCGGCGGTGAACCGGCCCAGCTGCCCCAGGGGACGGTGGCCCAGCCGGGCACGCCGCTGCCGCCTGCCACCCAGGCGACCGCGGCCCAGCCGGCCTCCACGGCGGAGCCGGTCCAGGCCGGCGACTGACCGGCAACACCCCCGCGACCATCCGACCAGAGACGATCATGAGCGACGCCCCCACCCCGCTGGCCAACCCGTCCGCAAGGCTGGCGGCGACCCGTTCCGATCCGGTGCTGGATCGGTTGAAGGGGCTTCACCCCAAGGTCATCGACCTGTCGCTGGACCGGGTGCACCGTCTGCTGGCGGCGCTGGACCATCCGGAGCGGAAGCTGCCGCCGGTGGTCCATGTCGCCGGCACCAACGGCAAGGGATCGACGGTCGCCTTCCTGCGCGCGATGCTGGAGGCGGCCGGCCACCGCGTCCATGTCTACACCTCACCGCATCTGGTCCGCTTCCACGAGCGCATCCGGCTGGGCGGGCCTCAGGGCGGGCGCCTGATCGACGACGATCATCTGGCCGCCCTGCTGGAGGAGTGCGAGGTCGCCAATGCCGGCAACCCCATCACCTTCTTCGAGGTGACGACGGTCGCGGCCTTCCTCGCCTTCTCCCGCGTGCCGGCCGACGTGGTGCTGCTGGAGACCGGCCTGGGCGGGCGGCTGGACGCCACCAATGTGGTGGACCGGCCGGCGGTGACGGCGATCACCCGCATCTCCTACGATCATCGCCAGTTCCTGGGCGACTCGCTGCTGGAGATCGCCAGCGAGAAGGCCGGCATCTTCAAGCCCGGCGTTCCGGTGGTCCTGGCGCCGCAGCCGGAAGCCGACGCGCTGAAGGCGCTGAATCTCCGCGCCAACGCCATCGCCGCGCCGATCCAGAGCTGGTCGGTCGAGGAGCGTCCGGACGGTTTCCGTTTCGAGAGCGCCAAACGGCGGCTCGACCTGCCGATGCCTGGACTGGCCGGCGCCCACCAGATCACCAATGCCGGCGTCGCCATCGCCTGTCTCGACCATCTGCCGCTGGCGGTGGACGACGAGGCGGTGCGCCGCGGCCTCGCCGGCGTCGAATGGCCGGCCCGCCTGCAACGGCTGACCCGCGGCCCGCTGGCCGAGAGCCTTCCTGCGGGGTGGGAGCTGTGGCTGGACGGCGGCCACAACGATTCGGCGGGCGAGGTTCTGGCCCGGCAGGCGGTCGACTGGTCGCGCGGGCAATCGAATGGCGGCGCGGCCCTGCCGCTGCTGCTGATCTACGGCATGCTGTCCAGCAAGGATCCATTCGAGTTCCTTGGGCCCCTGGCCCCCTTCACCCACTCCCTGCGCGCGGTGGCGATCCCCGGCGAGGAAGCCAGCTTCACCGCCGAGGAATCCTGCGAGACCGCCAATCTCTGCGGCATCCGCGACCACGCCGCCGCCGACGGGGTGGACGCCGCCCTGGCCGATCTGGTGGCTGGCCGGCAGAGCCCGGCGCGCGTGCTGATCTGCGGCTCGCTCTACCTTGCCGGGACGGTGCTGGCGGAGAACGGGTAACGCCCTCTGGTTTTTCTGTTTTTCCGATTGCCCTCGCCGGCGGACCGTCGCGTCCGCCGGCAAAGTCTGCTGACCGCACAAGATCCAAAACGAAAAAGCGGGCCAGATGCCGTTCCCAGCAACGCCCGCTGACCTTCTACCGACTTGTCTCACCCTTCCAGGGAAGGGGAAAATGGTGGAGCCGAGGAGGATCGAACTCCCGACCTACGCATTGCGAACGCGTCGCTCTCCCAGCTGAGCTACGGCCCCACACTCACACCGTTGCGTCTTCGTCGCCCCGGCGTGGCGCGGATATTGTCCATCGCGGGGGGTGCTGTCAAGCGCTTGATTCAGAAAAAATGACGTGTGCGTGCGATGATGTGGGAGAGGGCTCGGGATGGGGTGCCGGGCGGGGCATAGGGCGGCCGATCCGCCGCAGGCCGGCCGGCCGGTCGGCGGGCCGCCGTACTGGACAGGCCTCTCCGCTTATGCTTAGGGTGCCCGGAAAAGGCTGGCGCCCGCTGCGCAACCCTCTGCGCGCGGCCGTCGCAAAAACCGCACTGGAGCTGGCCCGGCATGATCGCGCTGTATTTGCTCATCAACACCATCCTCGACCTGTTCTTCTGGGTCCTGATCCTGTCGGCGATCCTCAGCTGGCTGGTGGCGTTCAACATCGTGAACACGCGCAACCGCGCGGTCTACCTGATCGGCGATTTCCTGTACCGCGTCACCGAGCCGGTGCTGCGCCCGATCCGCCGCGTCCTGCCCAACCTGGGCGGGCTGGACCTGTCGCCCATCGTCGTGCTGCTGGCGATCTCCTTCATCCAGAACCTGATGGCCCAATACTGGCCGCGCTTCTGACCGTGGCGTCCTCCTCTCCCTTCGAGGCGGTGGCCGACGGGCTGCGGGTGGCGCTGCGGGTGACGCCCAAGGCGTCGCGCAACGCGGTGACCGGCACGGCCGATGCGGTCGATGCGAAGGGGGAGGGGAAACGGGTGCTCAAGCTGGCGGTCACGGCGGTGCCGGAAAACGGCAAGGCGAACGAGGCCGTCATAAAACTGTTGTCGAAGGCATGGAAACTGCCCAAGACCAGCCTGACCGTGGTGGCCGGCGCCACCGACCGGAACAAGATTTTGCATGTGGCGGGCGACCCGGCGGCATTGCTGGCGCGGCTGTCGCCCCTGATCGACGATGTGGGCAGCGAGGGTGGAGAGTAGCATGGCGGACGCGAAGATCATCGACGGCAAGGCCTTTGCGGCCGGCCTGCGTGCGCGGGTGGCGGATGGCGTGGCGGCGTTGAAGGCCAGCCACGGCGTCACCCCCGGTCTGGCCGTCGTGCTGGTGGGCGAGGATGCGGCCAGCCAGGTCTATGTCCGCTCCAAGGAGCGGGCGCTGGTCGAGCTGGGCATGAACAGCTTCGACCATCACGAGCCGGCCGACATGGCCGAAGCCGACCTGCTGGCGCTGATCGACCGCCTGAACGCCGACCCGGCCGTGCATGGCATCCTGGTCCAGCTGCCGCTGCCCAGGCACATCGACAGCCAGAAGGTGCTGGCCCGCATCGTCCCGGAAAAGGACGCCGACGGCTTCCATGTCGTCAATGCCGGCCTGCTCGCCACCGGCCAGCCGGGCGCCATCGTGCCCTGCACGCCGCTGGGCAGTCTGCTACTGATCCGCGACACGCTGGGCCGCGACCTGAAGGGCAAGCGGGCGCTGGTGCTCGGCCGCTCCAACATCGTCGGCAAGCCGATGGCGCAGTTGCTGCTGCAAGCCGACTGCACGGTGACGATGGCCCATTCCCGCACCGCGGATCTGCCCGACGAATGCCGCCGCGCCGACATCCTGGTGGCGGCGGTCGGCCGGCCGGAGATGGTGCGCGGCGACTGGATCAAGCCGGGCGCCACCGTGATCGATGTCGGCATCAACCGCGTCGCCGCGGCGGAAGCGGGCAAGACCCGGCTGGTCGGCGACGTCGCCTTTGACGAGGCGGTGACGGTCGCCGGCGCCATCACGCCGGTTCCCGGCGGCGTCGGCCCGATGACCATCGCCTGCCTGATGCTGAACACGCTGGCCGCGGCCTGCCGCGCCGCCGGCGCGCCGGTGCCGGAAGAGGCTGCCCTTTGATCACCGTCCATGCCCGTGCCGAAGACGGGCGGGTGGTGCGCCAGCCGCTGGAACTCGGCGAGCCTTTGCCGGGCGGTGCCGTCTGGATCGACCTTCTGCGTCCGACCGAAGCGGAGCGCGCCCATGTCGGCGCGCTGACCGGCTGCGACCTGCCGACGCGCGAGGAGATGAAGGAGATCGAGGCCTCCAGCCAGCTCTATGTCGAGGGGGAGGGGATCTACATGACCTCTCCCATCATCTCGCGCGCCACCTCGCCCCATCCCGAGCAGGGCGAGCTGACCTTCGTGCTGACCCCGCGCCACCTCATCACGCTGCGCTACACTGAACCGCTGCCGGTCATCACCTTCGCCGCCCGTTGCGTCCGCCAGCCGGAACTGCTGGCGACGGGGGAAAGCGCGCTGTTCGGGCTGCTGGACGCGGTGATCGACCGGGTCGCCGACGTGCTGGAGCTGGTCGGCGGCCGCATCGACGAGCTGTCGGCCCGGGTCTTCGACGATTCGCTGGACGGCGGCGGCTTCGGCAAGGCGGCCAAGAAGCCGGACGAGCTGCAGGACGTGCTGCGCGGCATCGGTCGGGCCGGCGACCTGACCCACAAGGTGCGCGACAGCCTGGCCGGCCTCGACCGGCTGGTGGTGTTCATGACCTCGGTCAGCGGCGGGCGGTTGAACAAGGACCAGAAGACCGCGCTGAAGACGATGACGCGCGACCTGCGGTCCCTGACCGAACATGCCGGCTTCCTGGCGCACGAGGCGAACTTCCTGCTCGACGCCACGCTGGGCCTGATCAACATCGAACAGAACGCCATCATCAAGATCTTCTCGGTCGTCTCGGTGGCGCTGATGCCGCCGACGCTGATCGCGTCCGCCTATGGCATGAACTTCAAGCACATGCCGGAACTGGACTGGGAGTTCGGCTACCCCATGGCCATCCTGCTGATGGTGCTGTCGGCGGTGGTCCCGCTCTGGTACTTCCGCCGGCGCGGCTGGCTGTAAACCCACCTTCAACAGGGAAATCCCGCCGATGACGACCATCCTGCCCGACGCCGCCCTCGACGCGCTTCTGGCGCAGGATGTTCCCTACGGCGACCTGACCACCGGCGCGCTCGGCATCGCCGCCCGTCATGCCCGCATGAGCTTCGCCGCCCGCGGCGCCATGGTGCTGGCCGGGACGGAGGAGGCGGCCCGTCTGGTTGAGAGGGTCGGCGGCCGGGTCCTGCGCGTCGAGCCCAGCGGCACCGCCGTCGAGGCCGGAGCGCTCTTCCTCGAGGCGGACGGCCCGGCCGGTGCGCTGCACCATGCCTGGAAGGTGGCGCAGACGCTGGTCGAATACGCCTCCGGCATCGCCACCCGCGCCCGCCGCATCGTCGAGGCGGCTCCCGGCGTGACCGTCGCCTGCACCCGCAAGAACTTCCCCGGTGCCAAGGATCTCAGCGTCAAGGCAGTGCAGGCGGGCGGGGCGGTGATGCACCGGCTGGGCCTGTCGGAAACGCTGCTGGTCTTCCCCGAACACCGCGCCTTCCTGAGTGACGCTCCGGAGGCCTGGATCGCCGCGCTGCGCCGCAAGGCCCCGGAAAAGAAGATCGTGGTGGAGGTCGGGTCGATGGAGGAGGCCGTGGTCTTCGCAAAGGCCGGCGCCGACGTGATCCAACTGGAAAAGCTGCCGCCCGCCGCCGCCCGCGCGGTGATCGAGGCGACAAGGCACCTGACCCCGCCGCCGGTGGTGGCCCCGGCCGGCGGCGTGACCGAGGCGAACGCCGCCGCCTATGCCGCGGCCGGCTGCCGCCTGCTGATCACCTCGGCCCCCTTCTTCGGCCAGCCCGCCGACGTGAAGGTGCTGTTGGGACCGGCGTAACGGCGAAGGCTGCGACAGCGAGCCGCAATCCCTGGAATTCCTGATTTTGCGAGTGAAAGCGCTTTCGCAATACCTATGCGTGCGCCACAGTGACGGCGCGGACGGGATGGCGGACTGGCCGCCATCCCCGCCGCTTACGAGGAGTGAAGAGGATGAAGGAAATCCTCCAACTCCTGATCCTGGCGTTGGAGATCGTCAAGCGCTTGCTTGATCTCTTCAGCTAGCATCGGGCTGGCGGACAGGGGGGCGGAATCCCCCTGCCCGCCAAGCCTGATATTGCCCCATCCGTGCCTTTAGTCAACCGCCGGTATGGAAGCGACGCTTACGCCGCCAGCCCGCCGCCCAGTTCGATGCGGACCTCCACCACGCCGGGCTCGTCCAGGTTCTCCTTGCGGACGAAACCCAGCGCGCGGCACATGTTCAGCATGTTGGTGTTCTCGCGCAGAACCTCGCCATAGACCTCCTTGATGCCGCGCGAGCGGGCGTAATCGAGGATCTTGTTCATCATGATATAGCCCAGCCCCTGGCCCTTCATGTCGGACCGCACCATCACCGCATATTCGGCGCGGCGGTTGTCGGGGTCGGCGGTGATGCGCACCACGCCATACATGATGGTGTCGCCGGTCTGCGGGTCGGGGCCGACGGCGATCAGCCCCATCTCGCGGTCATAGTCGATCTGGGTCAGCCGCGCCGCCGCCTGGTGCGACAGCCGTTTCAGCGGGGCGAAGAAGCGCAGGCGCAGGTCTTCCGCCGTCTGGTTCTCCACCAGATGATGCACCAGCGGCTCGTCCTCCGGCAGGATCGGGCGGACGAAGAACTGGCGGCCGTCCTTGATGGTGATGCGGTCTTCCAGCGACTTCGGATAGGGGCGGATCGCCAGCCTTGCCGCCCCGGCCAGGGCCGGCACGCCGACCTTGATGCGGGCGTCCAGCGCCGTCACGCCGTCGGCGTCGGCCAGCAGCGGGTTGATGTCCATCTCCGCGATCTCGGGGAAATCGACGACCAGCTGGCTGACCTTGTTCAGCGTCAGCGCCACCGCGTCCAGATCGACCGCCGCCCGCGAGCGGTAGCCCTGGAGCTGGCGGTGGATGCGGGTGCGGCTCATCTGTTCGGCCGCCAGCTTCATGTTCAGCGGCGGCAGGGCCAGCGCGTAATCCTCCACCACCTCGACGCCGATGCCGCCCTCGCCGAACAGCAGGACCGGGCCGAACATCTCGTTCTCGGTCATGCCGACGATCAGCTCGTAGGCATCGGGGCGGACAGCCATCTCCTGCACGGTGAAGCCTTCGATCTTCGCTTCCGGCGCAAGTTCGGCGACGCGGGCCAGCATCGCCTCGGCCTCCGCCTTCACGTCCTCCGGGCTGGTCAGGCCGAGAGCGACGCCGCCGACGTCCGACTTGTGGGTGATGTCGTGCGACAGGATCTTCAGCGCGATCGGCCCGCCGATGACGCGGGCGGCGGCGGCGGCCTCCTCCGGCGTCTGGGCAACGCGGGTGTCGACCACCGGGATGCCGTAGGCGGCCAGAACGCGCTTGGCCTCATACTCGCTCAGCCATTCGCGCTTCTCGGCCATGGCGCGGGAGATCACCTTCTTCACGGTGATCTCGTCGGGCTGGAAATCCTCGGCCACCGACGGCGGGGTCTCCATCAGAAGCTGCTGGCTGCGGCGGTAGCGCACCAGATGCATGAAGGCGCGCACCGCGTCGGACGGGCCGCTGTAGGTCGGGATGCGGGCCTCGGCGAACAGCTTGCGCGCCTCCACCGCCGACTGGTCGCCGATCCAGCTGGTCAGCACCGGATGGCGGCGCGCCTTGTTGGCCTGCACCGTCTCCGCCACCGCCTGGGCGATGGCCTCGCTGTCGGTCAGGGCGGACGGGCAGTGCAGGACCAGCACGGCGTCGTTGCCGGTGTCCTGCATCAGCGCGTTCAGCGCCTCGGCATAGCGCTTGGGCGTGGCATCGGCGCCGATGCGCAGCGGGTTGCGGAAGGGGGCGCCGCCAGGCTGCCCCCCGCCCGGCTGCGGACCCAGCGCCTTGGCCAGCGCCTCCTGCGTCTCGGGCGCCATGGCGGCGAGCCGGCCGCCGGCCTGGATCAGCTTGTCGGTGGCCATCACCCCCATGCCGCCGCCGTTGGTCAGGATCGCCAGCCGGTCGCCGGTGATCGGCACCCCGGTGCCCAGCGTGCCGGCGGCGTCGAACAGCTCGGCCAGATCGTTGACCCGCAGCACGCCGGCCCGGCGGAACACCGCGTCATAGACGGCGTCGGACACCGCCAGGGCGCCTGTGTGGCTGGCCGCGGCCTCCTGCGCCTCGTCCGAGCGGCCGGCCTTGATGACGATCACCGGCTTCTGGCGCGAGGCGGAGCGGGCGGCCGACATGAATTTGCGGGCATGCGTGATGCTCTCGATATAGAGCAGGATGGCGCGCACGGTGACGTCGGAGGCCAGATAGTCCAGCAGATCGCCGAAATCGACGTCGCCGCGGTCGCCCAGCGACACCAGATGCGAGAAGCCGATCCCGCGCGAGGTCGCCCAGTCGGCGACCGAGGTCAGCACCATCGAGCTTTGCGCCACCAGCGCCACGTCGCCCTTGCGCGGCGCCACCGGCGCGAAGCTGGCGTTCATGCCGCGGCCGGGCACCATGGCGCCCAGGCTGTTCGGGCCCAGCACCCGCATCAGATAGGGCTTGGCTGTGTCCAGCATCGTCTGGGTCTGGTCGGCCGACATGCCCTTGGTCATGACGATGGCGGCCTTGGTCCCGCGCTTGCCCAGCGCGTCGATGGTCGCCGCCACCGTGTCCGGGGCGGTGCAGATGACTCCCAGGTCCGGCGTGATCGGCAGGCTGTCCACCGTCTTGTAGGTCAGCACCCCTTCCACCGCGCGCTCGGTCGGGTTGACCGGCATCACCGGCCCGTCGAAGCCGGCCTGGAACAGGTTGCGGGCCACCACCGCCCCCACCGTGCCGGGTTTGCGGCTGGCGCCGATCAGGGCGATGGAGGCGGGCTTGAACAGCTTGTCGAGGTTGCGAACGGTCATGACCGGATCCGGTGCTGGATTATGGCGCCGGCCCCCAGTCTGCCACGGGATGCCGACGGTTTTGATGACGAACAGCGCAGGCCCGGACTTTCATCCCTGCCATTTGCTGCGGCGCAACATTACGGGCTGGTATGACCATTGGGCAAGGGGGCGTTTCGTCGCGCCCATTGAAAACAATGCGGGGGGAAAACGGGAAAGGATTGAAAACAAGAGGGAGTTGTCGTGTTGCGCCTTGCGGCGAGGGACGACCGCCCGCAAGCTGTGATGGTCCGTACGCCAACTTGCGCAAGGGAGCCTGTTCATGAAGGTCGGAATCGTCGGGGCGGGGTTCGTCGGCAGCACCGCCGCCTTCGCCATGGTGACCACCGGTGCGGCCAGCGAGGTCGTGCTGGTCGACATGAACGAGGCTCTGGCCCAGGCCCAGGCCCAGGACATCGCCCATGCCGTGCCCTTCACCCATGCCGTCACCGTCCGCGCCGGCTCCTACGCCGCACTGGAAGGGGCGGGGGTGGTCGTGCTGTCGGCCGGCGTCGCCCAGAAGCCGGGCGAAACCCGGCTGGAACTGCTGGAACGCAACGCCAAGGTGTTCGGCGCCATCATTCCGGAGGTGCTGAAGGCGGCCCCCGACGCCGTGCTGCTGGTCGCCAGCAACCCGGTCGACGTGATGACGCAGATCGCCACCCGCATCAGCGGCCTCTCCCGCAACCGGGTCATCGGCTCCGGCACCGTGCTGGACACCGCGCGCTTCCGCGCCCTGCTGGCCGAACAGCTGGCGGTGACGCCGCGCTCCGTCCACGCCCATGTGGTGGGCGAGCATGGCGATTCGGAGGTTCTGCTGTGGTCGAGCGCCACCGTCGCCGGCTTGTCCGTCGAGCAGGCCGCCGCCCAGCTCCGCCGCAGCCTGACGGCGGACGACCGCGCCGCCATCGACGAGGGCGTGCGCCGCGCCGCCTACCGCATCATCAACGGCAAGGGTCACACCGCCTTCGGCATCGGCGGCGGGCTGGCCCGGCTGGTCTCGGCCATCGGCGCCGACGAACGGATGGTGGCGACCTGCGCCATGCTGACCGACGATGTCTGCGGCGTGCCGCAGATCGTGCTGTCGCTGCCGCGCGTCATCGGCGCCGGCGGCGTGGTGGAGACGATCCTGCCCAACCTGTCGGCGGAGGAGGAGACGGCGCTCCGCCGCAGCGCCGAAATCCTGAAGGAGGCCGCCGACGGCGTCGAACGCCGGATGGGCTGGACCGGTTGACGCTACCCGGCATGGCCTGTTGATACGTGATCCCTCAGTCCCGCCGCCAGCCCGTCGAAGACGGCGCGGCAGCGGGGGGTGGAGCGCAGATCCTCGTGCATGGCGACCCACATGCCCATCGGCATGTCGAAGACCTCGGCCAGCAGCCTGACCAGTTCGGGATTGCGCCGCGCCAGCGGAACCTGGCAGATGCCGATGCCGAACCCGGCCTCGATGGCCGACAGTTGGGCCAGATGGCTGTCGGACCGCAGGGCGAAGCGGGGCAGGGTGAGGCCCGGCGCCCGCCGCATCATGGCACGGATGTCGGGCGTCTCGCGGTCGAAGCCGATCAGGCTGTGGCGGCCGAGATCCTCCAGCCTCTCCGGACTGCCGTGGCGGTCGAGATAGTCGCGGCGGGCGTACATGCCGAGCGCGATGACGCCGATCCGCCGCACCAGCAGCGCCTGCTGGTCCGGCTCCACCATCCGCACCGCAACATCGGCGTCGCGTTGCAGCAGATCGTCGACGGCGTTCGACAGCACCAGTTCGATTTCCAATGCTGGATGGCGTTCGCGCAGGTCCGCCAGGATCGCCGGCAGGATGCGGGCGCCCACCACCTCGCTGGCGGTGATCCGCACCGTGCCGCGCACCTCCGCCCCGCACCCCTTCCCGCCATGGCCCGACGCCCCATAGCCCGACGCCGTACGCCACAGGCTGGCCGCCGCGGCGTCCAGCGCCTCCGCCTGCGGTTTCAGCGCCAGCGCCGCGTCGGTCGGGTCCAGCCCGCGCGGCGAGCGCACGAACAGCGAGCCGCCGACCGCCTCCTCCAGCGCCGCGACGTGGCGGGCCAGTGTTGGTTGTGTCAACCCCAGGGCACGCGCCGCCGCCGACAGCGACCCCTCGCGGATCACGGCCAGGAAGCTGCGGTAAAGGTCCCAACTGGGCGGCGGCTGGTTCATCGATTTGAGTATAGCGGTTAGTCGCAGTTCGACAATTCCGTTCAGCTGTCCGTCGGGCCCATCCTGTCCTCGTCACCAAGTGGAAGGCGATGGAGGCGGCGATGACAGGACATCTGACCGGCATGCAGGCGACCGGTAAGGATAGGATCGCTCTGGTTCTGGGAGCGACCGGCGGGATCGGCGGCGAACTGGCGCGGGCGCTGGCGGCGCGCGGTTGGACCGTGCGCGGCCTGCGCCGCAAGCCGGCCGAGCAATCACAGTCGCAGCCGCAGCCGGACGGCATCGAATGGGTGGTCGGCGACGCGATGAACGCCGCCGACGTGGCGGCAGCGGCCGAAGGGGCGGCGCTGATCGTCCATGCGGTGAATCCGCCCGGCTACAAGGATTGGGACCGGTTGGTTCTACCCATGGTCGACAACAGCATCGCCGCGGCCTGCGCGAACCGCGCCCGCATCCTGCTGCCCGGCACCGTCTACAATTACGGCCCCGACGCCTTCCCGCTGATCCCGGAAACCGCGGCGCAGAACCCGCTGACCCGCAAGGGAGCCATCCGGGTGGAGATGGAGCGCCGCCTGCACCGCGCGGTGCAGCAGGGGGCGAGGCTGTTGATCCTGCGCTGCGGCGACTTCTTCGGACCCAAGGCCGGCAACAGTTGGTTCAACCAGGGCCTGCTGACGCCCGGCAAGCCGCCGACCCGCATCAACCAGCCCGGCCGGCCGGGGATCGGCCATCAATGGGCCTATCTGCCCGACGTGGCGGAAACGGCGATGCGCCTGCTCGACCGCGAGGCGGAGCTGGGTGACGATGCGATGTTCCACATGGACGGCCATTGGGATGCCGATGGAAGCCAGATGGCCGCGGCCATCGCCCGCGCGCTGGGCTCGCCCGGCCTGCCGGTGCGGCGGATGCCCTGGTGGCTGCTGCGGCTGGCCGGCGTGGCGGTGCCGCTGTTCCGCGAACTCGGCGAGATGCGCTATCTCTGGCAACGCCCGGTGCGGCTGGACAACCGCCGCCTGCGGGCCTTCCTGGGCGAGGAACCGCACACGCCGCTGGAGTTTGCGGTGCGCCGGACCCTTGAAGGGCTGGGGCATCTCCCCGCTCAGCCGGCGGACATGCCGGAGGCGGGGAGATACAGTCCTGACCTTGCGATCTCAAGCCGACAAGGCTGAGGCCGCAAGGTTCAAACCATCGACCCTCAGACCACCGGACCCGGAGTGCCCTTGTTGGCTTCCAGGGCGCGGGCGAGGCCTTCCTCGATCTTCTTGGCGGCCTCTTCGGCATTGCCCCAGCCGCGGACCTTCACCCACTTGTTCTTTTCGAGGTCCTTGTAGTGCTCGAAGAAGTGGGCGATCTGCTCGGTCACGATGGCCGGCAGGTCGGTGTAGTTCTTCACGTCGGTGTAGAACGGGTGCAGCTTGTCGACCGGAACGGCCAGCAGCTTCTCGTCCTCGCCGGCCTCGTCCTCCATGTACAGGACGCCGATGGGACGCGAGCGCAGGACCGCGCCCGGGACGACGCCGTGCTGGCCGACGACGCAGACGTCCACCGGGTCGCCGTCACCCGACAGGGTGTGCGGGATGAAACCGTAGTTGCAGGGATAGAACATCGCGGTGTGCAGGAAGCGGTCGACGAACACGGCGCCCGAGTCCTTGTCGACCTCGTACTTCACCGGCTGGCCGCCGATCGGAATCTCGATGACGACGTTCACGTCCCAGGGCACATTCTTGCCCGCGGCGAGCTTGCTCAGATCCATGTATCGCGTTCCTTCGACTGGCGTATTCAGGGCACGTTCTTGTTTTGGCGCCGATGCCCGGTCCGGCGCCACGCGGGGCGGGAGTTTAGGCGGAACGCACCCTGAGTCCAAGGAACTTGCGCGGGCTCTTGCGCAGGTGCGGCAAAGCGGCAACCCTGCCGGTCATGCCCCGTCCTATCCTCCTTCCGATCATCCTTCTTTTCACTCTTCCGGCCATGCTGGCGCCCCATCCGGCTTCGGCGGACTCGCCGCATCACGGCATCGCCATGCATGGCGATCTGGCCTTGCCGCCGGACTTCACCGCCCTTCCCTACGTCAACCCGGCGGCACCCAAGGGCGGGACCATCCGGCAGGCGGTGACCGGCAGCTTCGACAGCCTGCACCCGCACATCGTCAGGGGCGTGCCGGCGCTGGGCATGGGCTATGTCTTCGAGACGCTGCTGACGCGCTCGTGGGACGAACCCTTCTCGCTCTACGGGCTGCTGGCCGACCGGGTCGAGGTGGCGGACGACCGCTCCGCCGTCACCTTCCACATCGACCCGAAGGCGCGCTGGCAGGACGGCACGCCGCTGACCGCCGCCGACGTGCTGTTCTCGCTGGAGGTGCAGCGACGGGACGGCACCCCCAACCGCCGCCTGTTCTACGCCAAGGTCACGGCGGCCGAGGCGCCCGACCCGCAGACCGTCCGCTTCGCCTTCGCCCCCAACCCCGACGGCAGCATCGACCGCGAGATGCCGTTGCTGATGGGGTTGATGCCGATCCACTCCAAAGCCTTCTGGGCAGGGCGCGATTTCAGCCGGACGACACTGGAGCCGATCCTGGGCAGTGGCCCCTACCGCGTCGCCTCCGTCGATCCCGGCCGCCGCATCGTCTATGAGCGGGTCCGCGACTATTGGGGCCGCGACCTGCCGGTCCGTGTTGGGCAGTTCAATGCCGACCGGCTGGAGTTCGACTATTACCGCGACGATTCGGTGGCGCTGGAAGCCTTCAAGGCGGGGCAGGGAGACGTTCGTTACGAAAGCGATCCGGCAAAATGGGCCACCGGCTACGACGGACCCGCCTTGCGTGACGGCCGCATCGTCCGGGAGGAACTGCCCAACCACCGCCCCGAGCCGGCGCGCGGCCTGATCTTCAACACCCGCCGCCCCCTCTTCGCCGATGTCCGGGTCCGCCAGGCGCTCGGGATGGCGCCGGATTTCGACTGGATCGGCCGCAGCCTGTTCCACGGCCTGCTGACCCGCACCGCCAGCTACTATCCCAACTCCGAGCTTGCCGCCCAGGGCCTGCCGCAGGGTGAGGAATTGCAGGCGCTCACGCCCTTCCGCGACCGCCTGCCGCCCGATCTCTTCACCAAGCCCTTCACCCTGCCCGACAACGGGACCGGCGGCGGCAATGGCGGCCTGCGCGCCAACCGGCGCGAGGCGCTGCGGCTGCTGGAGCAGGCCGGCTGGCGGGTGCGCGACGGCCGGCTGACCGACGATGCCGGAAACCGTTTCGCCTTCGAAATCCTGCTGTCCGATCCGTCGGAGGAGCGGGTGGCGCTGGAGTTCGCCCGCTCGCTGGAGCCGCTGGGGATCGCGGCCCGCGTCCGCACGGTGGACAGCGCCCAGTTCCAGGCCCGGCTGGAGCGTTTCGATTTCGATATGACCATGCGCTGGTGGGCGTCCAGCCTGTCGCCGGGCAACGAGCAGCTCTATTATTACGGATCCGATGCGGCCGGACAGGAGGGTAGTCGCAACCTTGCCGGCATCCGCGACCCGGTGGTCGATGCGCTGGCCCGCTCCATCGCCGCCGCCACCACGCGCGACGCCCTGGTCGGCCGGGTGCGGGCGCTCGACCGTGTCCTGCTGTGGGGACACTACATGGTGCCGCTCTATCACAGCCCGGTCGACCGCATCGCCCGCTGGGCGACCCTGCACCGTCCCGCCGTCACCCCGCTCTACGGTCCGATGCTGGAAAGCTGGTGGGTGGAATAGCGGACGGGACAATGAAAACGGCAGGCGGCTTCCCTTGCGCTCTCCCTCGCCGCACCGCATCATCGCGGCAAAGACAACGTCGGTAACGACGAGACGGGGGAGTTTGCCAACCATGCCGACCGCCAAGCAGCGCCTCACCCTTGCCGCCGCCGCCATTGCCACCGCCGCGCTGGCGCTGGCCGCCGCATCGCAGGCGGCGCTGGCCCAGCCGCGCACCGACCTCGTCGTCGGCATGGCGCTGGAGCCGCCGCATCTGGACCCCAGCGCCGGTGCGGCCGGGGCGATCAAGGAAGTCACCTACGCCAACCTGTTCGAGCCGCTGCTGCGCGTCGATGCCGACGGCAGGCTGGTGCCCGGACTGGCGGAGCGCTGGAGCGTGTCGGAAGACGGGCTGACCTACCGCTTCAGCCTGCGTCCCAACGCGAAGTTCCACGACGGCACGACCGCCGATTCCGCCGACGTGAAGTTCACGCTCGACCGCGCCCGCGCCGCCGAGTCGGTGAACGCGCAGAAGGCCTATTTCGCCCCCATCGCCCAGGTGGAGACGCCGGACCCGCAGACGGCGGTCGTCACCCTGTCGCGCCCCGACGGCCTGTTCCTGTTCCACATGGCGAGCGGCGACGCCGCCATCGTCGCCCCGGAATCGGCGGCGACCAACAAGCAGAAGCCCGTCGGCACCGGCCCCTTCAAGTTCGACCGCTGGGTCGCCGGCGACCGCGTCGTGCTGGTGCGCAACCCCGATTATGACGGGGCGAAGCCGAAGATCGACCGCGTCACCTTCCGCTTCATTAGCGACCCCGCCGCCCAGGTGGCGGCGCTGAAGGCCGGCGACATCGATGCCTTCACCCTGTTCAGCACCTACGAGGCGCTGCCGGAATTCCGCAACGACCCGAACTTCACGGTCATGGTCGGCTCGACGGAGGGCGAGACGCTGCTGTCGACCAACAATGCCCGCAAGCCCTTCGACGATGTCCGCGTCCGCCGCGCCATGGCCCATGCCATCGACCGCCAGACGCTGATCGAGGGCGTGCTCTACGGCAACGGCGTCGCCATCGGCAGCCATTTCCCGCCGCACCGCGAAGGCTATGTCGACCTGACCGGCCTCTACCCCTACGATCCGGCCAGGGCGAAGGCGCTGCTGGCCGAAGCCGGATATCCCAACGGTTTCGACACCACGCTGCGCCTGCCGCCGCCGCCCTACGCGCGCCGCGGCGGCGAACTGGTCGCCGCCATGCTGGCCGAGGTCGGCATCCGGGCGAAGATCGAGCCGGTGGAGTGGGCGGCCTGGCTGGAAAAGACGTTCAAGGGCAAGGATTACGATTTGACCATGATCGCCCATACCGAGCCGCTGGACATCGACATCTACGCCCGGCCCGACTACTACTTCAATTACCGGAGCGAGCGCTTCAACGCCCTCAACGACGAGCTGAACCGCACCCAGGATCCGGCGAAGCGCAACGCCCTCTACGGCGAGGAGCAGAGGCTGCTGGCGGAAGATGCGGTCAACGGTTTCCTCTTCATGCTGCCGTCGGTGACGGTGCAGAAGGCGAACCTCAGCGGCATGTGGGTGAACCGCCCGGTCCAGGCCAACGACGTCACCGGCGTTTCCTGGAAGTGACGGCGAGGCAAATCGAGTTGGCCAAGTAAGGATAGCCCCCGCGTGCTTGCGTTCCTGCTGCGACGGCTGGTCAGCCTGACCGTCACCGTCTGGCTGGCCACCATCGTGGTCTTCACGGTGCTGCAGCTGGTTCCCGGCGACCCGGCGCTGCTGATGCTGGGCATCAATGCCCAGCCCGACACGCTGGCGGCCCTGCGCAGCCAGATGGGCCTCGACCAGCCCATCCTTACCCGCTACCTGCACTGGGCCGGCGGGCTGGCGCGCGGCGATCTCGGCGTCAGCCTGACCTATGCCCGCCCGGTGGCCGATCTGGTGGCGGAGCGGCTAGCGGTGACCCTGCCGCTGTCCCTGCTGTCGCTCGTCCTCAGCACAATGCTGGCCCTGCCGCTCGGGCTGCTGGCGGCGGCGCGGCGGGGCAGGGGGAGCGACTGGGCGGTGCTGGGCTTCGCGCAGCTCGGCGTGTCGATGCCCAGCTTCTGGATCGCCATCCTGCTGATCCTGCTGTTCTCGCTGACCCTGCACTGGTTCCCGGCCGGCGGCTTTCCCGGCTGGAGCGCCGGCGTCGGCCCGGCATTGCAGGCGCTGGTGCTGCCGGCGTTGGCGCTGGCGGTGCCGGAGGCCGCCATCCTCGCCCGCGTCACCCGCACCGCCGTGCTCGACACGCTGGGCGAGGACCATATCCGCACCGCCCGCGCCAAGGGGGTGGGCCGCATGGCCGTCCTGCTGCGCCATGCCCTGCCCAACGCCCTGATCCCGGTGGCGACGGTGCTGGGTTTGCAGATCTCCTTCCTGGTGGCGGGTGCTGTGGTGGTGGAGAATGTCTTCACCCTGCCGGGGCTGGGCCGGCTGCTCTATCAGGCCATCGGCCAGCGCGACCTGATCGTGGTGCAGGGGGTGGTCGTGCTGCTGGCGCTGTTCGTCGTGCTGGTGAACGCCCTGGTCGACATCGCCTGCGCGCTGGCCGACCCACGGCCCCCGGCAACAGGGAACGGAGGAGCGTCGTGAAGCGCCGCCTTCCGCTCTCCCTCCATCTCGGCGCCGGGCTGACCCTGCTGCTGGTCGCCATGGCGCTCCTGTCGCTGCTGTGGACGCCCTATCCGGCGGAGCAGGTGCGGGTGATCGCCCGGCTGAAGCCGCCCACTGCCGCCCACTGGCTCGGCACCGACCATTTCGGGCGGGACGTGCTGTCGATGATCATGGTCGGCGCCCGCAACTCTCTGGCCGTCGGCGCGGCGGCGGTCGGGCTGGGGCTGCTGGGCGGGGTGCCGCTGGGGCTGCTGGCTGCCGCGCTCGGGCGCTGGGGGGACGAGGCGGTGGCGCGGCTGGGCGATCTGGTCTTCGCCTTTCCCGCCGTGCTGACGGCGATCCTGCTGACCGCCGCCCTGGGCGCCGGGGCGATCAACGTTGTCGTGGCGCTGGCCCTGTTCAACGCCGCGGTGCTGGCCCGCGTTGCCCGCGGTGCCGCGCTGGCGGTGTGGCGGCGTCCGTTCGTCGGGGCGGCGCTGGCGCTGGGGCGGGGACCGCTGTCGGTGACGCTGGTGCATGTGCTGCCCAACATCGCCGGCATCGTCGTGGTCCAGGCCACGATCCTGTTCGCCGTCGCCATCGTCAACGAGGCGGCGCTGAGCTATCTCGGCCTCGGCATCCAGCCGCCCAGCCCCAGCTGGGGCAAGATGCTGGGCGACGCCCAGACCCACCTGTTCACCGCCCCGTTGCAGGCGGTCTTTCCCGGCATCGCGATTGCGCTCTGCGTCATGGGGCTGACGATGCTGGGGGATGGCTTGCGCGACTGGCTCGACCCGCGGCACCGGTCGTCCGGGATACTATGAGCCGGGGTGATGTGAGAGGCAGGGCTCACCCCGTCTGCCGTGTCCGCTCCGACAGTTCGATCAGGTCCATCAGCTCGTTGCTCTTCCAATAGCGCGACTTGCCCACCTCGGTGCGCGCCGTGGCGACGAGGTCGTCGATGATCGCCTGCTCGTCGCCGCCAAGCGCGCCGCCGCGCTCCAGGCGGTGCGACAGCAGGCGGGTCATGTTGTGGCTGAAGGTGGGAATCCAGGCGCTGACCCGCTGGCCGAACACGCCGGCGATGGCGTTGATGCGCAGCAGATGCTCCATCCGCTCGTCGAGCGGGTCGGCGTCCTCGAACTTCATCGCCTTCTCGACGTTGGCGCGCAGCTCCTCCAGCAGGGTTTCGCGCCACTTCACCAGATCGTAGGTCTCGAAGCCGAAGTCGCGCGACATCGCCTGCCAGCGCCACAGCAGCCGGTCCAGCCAGACGATGTCGGCATGGTCGATCACCGGCTGGCGCCGGGCGGCGGCGGCCTGGGCGGAGCGTTCCATCGCCACCGCGGCGACGCGGCTGCCGATGATCTTCGCCGCCTGGGTCCAGGCATTGCGGAAGGCCGGCTCGCTGCGCCGGTCCTCCATCAGGCCGGCCGAGGTCGCCGCGTGGACCAGCTGGTCCAGCCGCTGCACCAGCGCCTCCAGCCGCGCCTTCTCCTTGGCGCTGGGCCGGATGGCGGAGCCGGGGACCCGCTCGTTCAGCTTCAGGACGACGCTCAGCGCCGCGGTCAGCGCGCGGGTGACGCCGATGAAATGGCCGGTCAGCGCCGCGGTCATGGCGTCGCCGCGGCCGGGATCGACGCCGCTCTGCCGGATATAGAGCGCCGCCACCGGATAGTTGCGCTTCACCGACAGCACCGACAGCGGCAGCATGGCCGCCAGATCGTCGCCGCAGCGGTCGCGCAGCGATTCGGTGGCGTCCAGCAGCAGGTCGGCCAGCCGGTTCGCCTCCATCTCGCTGCTGCAACTGGCGGGGAAATCCTCCAGCCGGTCGGCGACCGGCTTCACCGGCCCTTCTGCGCCTGTCAGGACCAGATGCATCAGCCGCAGCGTGGCGAGGTCGATGTGCGGCGTCTTTTCCAGAAAGCCCGACATCAGGCGGGTGCGGCGCGGCCGGTTGCGCGACATGCCGGCCAGCAGCTCGTCCGCCGCCTTCTTGTTCGCCAGCACGGCGTCGAGATGCTTCACCGACGCGACGCGCATCCGCTCCTTCATCACCATGGCGACGGGGGAGCGCAGGATGCGGTCGATCACGTCGCCGCGCGCCATCTCGTCCAGCGTTTCCTGCGCCTCGACCGCCAGCAGGGGGAAGGCGTCGCGGCTCAGCGCCTCCCACAGGGCGCCGACATCGACCCGTTGCAGCATGCCGGGGATCGAGACGCCGGAATGGTACAGCACGTCGTCGTCGATCAGGAAGGCTTCGAACAGGTTGGTGAACAGGCGGCGGGCGCGGTTGGTGCGCTGGCGGTTCAGATACTCGATGACATACTGGCGGACGAGCTGGACCCGGTCGGTCGGCTCGCTGTCCATGCCTTCGATCTCGCTCAGCAGGCTGTAGACGAGGCTGGCCGGCAGCCGCGTCACCAGGGCGTCGATCTTCTGGCGCAGGTCTTCCTGATGCAGCTCATCCGGGCGCAGGTCGCCGGTCAATTCGTCGCTCATGCGCGGGCCGCCACGCGATGTTGAAGGCGTCGGCGGGCGCAGGCGCTCCGCCGCGCGTCATTTAGGACGCAAACTGTAAATTTTTATGTAATGAACCGGTTGCGGCCTCCCCGCCCGGATGGGGCCGGACGGGAAGGCCGCGCCCCGCTCTGGGGCCGCCGGTCCAGGGCGCCGGTCAGCCGTTCCGCTGCTTGGCGATCGGCTGCGAGAATTGCAGCTCGATGTCCCAGGGGAAGTGGATCCAGGTGTCCTGGCTGACTTCGGTGATGAAGGTGTCGACCAGCGGCCGGCCGGCCGGCTTGGCGTAGACGGTGGCGAAATGCGCCTTCGGCAGCATCTTGCGCACGATCTCCGCCGTCTTGCCGGTGTCCACCAGGTCGTCGATGATCAGCCAGCCCTCGCCGTCGCCGGCGTTGGCGCCTTCGACGCCCTTCAGGATCGTCGCGTTGCGCTGCTGCTGGTGGTCATAGCTGGAGACGCAGACGGTGTCGATCATGCGGATCTCAAGCTCGCGCGCGATGATCGCCGCGGGAACCATGCCGCCGCGCGTGATCGCGATGATGCCCTTCCACGGGCCGCGGTCGATCAGGCGCCAGGCCAGCGCCTTGGCATTGCGGTGGAGCTCTTCCCAGGACACCGGGAAATGCTTGTTGAAGGGGGCTTCGGCCACGGTACTGACTCTCCAAAAACAGCAAGTGGACTGTATAACCCAGCCGCCGCCGCCCGGCAATCCGGGGCGATTCGGCCGTCCGGGACCCACGGTCGCAGGGGGCGTCGCAGGGGCTGCCGCAGGGGGCTCCCGGCCGGGGCGAAAATTCGTGAAAAAAGCGCTTGCGGGGCAGGGGGCTTCTGAGTATGTTGCGCGCCTCGACGCCGACGGCCTGCCGCCGACGCCGGGACAGACGATGGATAAAGCGCCCGTAGCTCAGCTGGATAGAGCATCAGACTACGAATCTGAGGGTCAGGAGTTCGAATCTCTTCGGGCGCGCCATCCTTCCCGTTCGACACACGGGCCACCTCCTGGGTGGCCTTTGTCGTCTGGGACTTCGTCGAAATCCGCCGCTCGGCGCCGGTGTTTTTCTTCGCGAAAATCGCTTGCCTTCGATGACGGATTTGAGTAGGTTGCGCGCCTCGACGCCGGGGGAGACTTCGACGGCGAGACGTTTGGCAGTAAGTTCTGTGGATAAGGCGCCCGTAGCTCAGCTGGATAGAGCATCAGACTACGAATCTGAGGGTCAGGAGTTCGAATCTCTTCGGGCGCGCCATCCTCCAAGAGCACAATGATCGACATGCAAGGCCGCCTCCGGGCGGCCTTTGTCGTTTGGGGTTCCGCTTATGAGCCTCGTCGCGCTGGCGCAAGCCATGGTGGCTCCTCTACACTTGGGGCCCGCACCACTGGATGCATGGCCATGCCCCGCAGCGACTTCTATCCGCCCATCGACCCGTTCCAGAACGGCACGATCGCCGTCGACGGGATCCACACGGTTTATTGGGAGCAGGCGGGCAACCCGCGCGGCGTGCCGGTGATGTTCCTGCATGGCGGTCCGGGGGCCGGCGCCTCGCCCACCCACCGCCGCTTCTTCGATCCCGCCCATTACCGCATCATCGTGATGGACCAGCGCGGCGCCGGCCGTTCCACCCCGCTGGGCGAAACGCGCGAGAACACCACCGAACGGCTGGTCGAGGACATCGAGACGCTGCGCCGCCATCTCGGCATCGAGCGCTGGCACCTGTTCGGCGGCTCCTGGGGTTCGACGCTGGCGCTCTCCTATGCCCAGACCCATCCGGACCGCTGCCTGGGGCTGATCCTGCGCGGCATCTTCCTGATGCGGAAGAGCGAGATCGACTGGTTCCTCTACTCCATGCGCATCCTCTTCCCCGAGGCCTGGGCCGCCTTCGCCGGCCATATCCCGGAGGACGAGCGCGGCGACCTGCTGGAGGCCTTCTGGAGGCGGCTCGATTCGTCCGACCCGGCGGTGCGCATGGCCGCGGCCCGGGTGTGGAGCATCTATGAGGGAAGCTGCTCCTCGCTTCTGCCATCGCCCGACCTGATCGCGGCCAGCGGCGAGGACCGCCACGCCCTGGGTCTGGCGCGGATCGAGGCGCATTACTTCCGCTCCAACCGCTTCACGCCGGAGGACAAGCTCCTGCGCGACGTCGACCGCATCCGCCATCTGCCGGCGGTGATTGTGCAGGGCCGCTACGACATCGTCTGCCCGGTGATCTCCGCCGACGCGCTGCACCGCGCCTGGCCGGAGGCCGACTACCGCATCGTCCCCGACGCCGGCCATTCCGCCATGGAGCCCGGCATCCGCGCCGCGCTGATCCAGGCGACCGAGCGGTTTAAAGAGTATCGGTGACGGGCGTTTCGGGGAGTCGCTGAGCAGGGGACAAGATCGACACGGATGTCACGGATTTAGACACGGATTACACGGATTTTTCTTGAGCTTGGCGGCGCCTGCACATTTCCCGGAGGCAGCGGCTTCGAGACGCCACATCCGTGAAATCCGTGCTTCAATCCGTGACATCCGTGTTCATCTTGCCCGCCGCTCCCGCACTCTCCAAGCAACCGCCCTTGCGCCAATCCCCCTCCCACCCCACACTCTGCCGATGCCTGAACTTCCCGAAGTCGAGACGGTGTGCCGGGGCCTCGCCCCGCATCTCGAAGGCCGGCGGCTGGTCCGTGTGGAGCAGCGGCGGCCGAACCTGCGCACCCCCTTTCCGCCGCGCTTCTGCGAAAGGCTGACCGGGCGCGTGGTCGAGGCGGTGCGGCGGCGCGCCAAATACATCCTGATGCATCTGGATGACGGCGGCGTGCTGATCGCCCATCTCGGCATGTCCGGCCGCATGATCATCGCGCCGGAACGGCCCGATGCCTTCGACAAGCACGATCATGTGGTGTTCGAGACCGATGCCGGCACCATCGTCACCTTCAACGACGCCCGCCGCTTCGGGTTGATGGACCTGACGGTGGCCGACGCGCTGGGCGACCACCCGATGCTGCGCAATCTGGGGCCGGAGCCGCTCGGCAACGAATTCTCCGGCCCCGACCTCGCCCGCCGTCTGGCCGGCAAGATCACCCCGATCAAGGCCGCCCTGCTCGACCAGAGCATCGTCGCCGGCTTGGGCAACATCTATGTGTCGGAGGCGCTCTACCGATCCGGCATCCTGCCGACCCGGACCGCCGCCAGCCTGACCGCCGGGGAGGTCGACCGCCTCGCCGCCGCGGTGCGCGAGGTGCTGGAGCGCGCCATCGCCGCCGGCGGCTCCTCGCTTCGCGATTACCGGCAGGCATCGGGGGAGCTGGGCTATTTCCAGCACCAGTTCGCCGTCTACGACCGGGAGGGGGAGGGCTGCCCCGATTGCGACTGCGACCGCGCCCGGACGGGGGGCGTTCAGCGGATTGTACAGTCAGGCCGCTCGACTTTCTTTTGTGCGGCGCGCCAACGGTGATATAGCTGGGGCATGACGGCTCTACCGGCCATGCTCCGGGCGGCGTCCGCCGCTTTCCTCCTTGCCGGCCCCGCAGTTGCGGGCCTGGGGAGCTTCCTCATTCCCATTCCTTCGGCACTGGCAGCCCAGCTTGCCGCAGCCGAGTCCGGGCCCTTCGTCCCCGGCACCACCGACGTTCCGGTGATGCCGGGGCTGGCGTCCGCCGAATCGGAGCCGCTGGTCTTCGACAAGCCGGGCGGGCGGATCGTCCAGGCCGTGCTGTCGGGCGAGGTGCCGCGACAGGCGGTGCTGGCCTTCTACGACCAGACCCTGCCGCAGCTGGGCTGGCGCCGGACCGCCGACCGCGTCTTCGTCCGTGAGGGCGAGGAGCTGCGGCTGGAGTTCCCGCCCAACATCCAACCGGGCATCAAGCCTGCGAAGGCCGCCGCCGGGACCGCCGTCCGCTTCACTTTGACGCCGCGCTGATCGCGGCAACACCCGCCATACTCGCGCCAGTCCGCAACCCAACACCTCAACAACCACGAGTCCCGGAAGCAACCGGGCTCGCCCCATCGGGAGAGTGCTGCAGCCATGTCCGCCACCATGTCCTATGAAACCATCCTCGTCGAGACGCGCGGCCCGGTCGGCCTGATCACGCTGAACCGTCCGAAGGCGCTGAACGCGCTGTGCGACCAGCTGGTGACCGAGCTGGGCCAGGCGCTGGACGCCTTCGAGGCCGATAGCGCCATCGGCGCCATCGTCGTCACCGGGTCGGAGCGGGCGTTCGCCGCCGGCGCCGACATCAAGGAGATGGCCGGCTTCTCCTATATGGATGTCTACAACTCCAACTTCATCACCGCGAAGTGGGAGCGGCTGGCCAAGTGCCGCAAGCCGACCATCGCCGCGGTCGCCGGCTTCGCGCTCGGCGGCGGCTGCGAGCTGGCGATGATGGCCGACTTCATCCTGGCCGCCGACACCGCCAAGTTCGGCCAGCCCGAGGTCACCATCGGCACCATCCCCGGCGCCGGCGGCACCCAGCGCCTGACCCGCTTCGTCGGCAAGTCCAAGGCGATGGAGATGGTCCTGACCGGCCGCATGATCGATGCCGCCGAGGCCGAGCGCTGCGGCCTCGTCTCCCGCATCGTCCCGGCCGCCGAGCTGGTCGAGGAGGCGGTGAAGGTCGCCACCAAGATCGCCTCGCTGTCGCAGCCGGTCATCGCCATGGCGAAGGAGGCGGTCAACGTCGCCTATGAATCGACGCTGGCCGAGGGCATCCGCTTCGAGCGCCGCCTGTTCCATTCGACCTTCGCCACCGAAGACCAGAAGGAAGGCATGGCCGCATTCGCCGAGAAGCGCCAGGCCGGCTGGAAGAACCGCTGAGTCGTCGCGCCAGCTTCGACTCTGCCGCTGGAGCCGTCCCCTGCATCTTGCGGGGGGCGGTCCAGATCCCATCAAGATGTCGTTCAAGTACGATTAGTCAAAATCATCGGGCGTCCACGCCTTGACTCGCGGTGCGCTGCCGCGTATAAGGCGCGCTCGCATCACGACAGCCGTGTCGTTCGGAGTAGGGTTTCCATGGCCAATCATAAGTCCGCTGAAAAGCGCATTCGTCAGACCGAGCGTCGCACGGAAGTCAACCGTGCCCGCGTCAGCCGCATCCGTTCCTTCGTTAAGAAGGTCGAGGGCGCGATCCAGAGCGGCGACAAGTCCGCCGCCGCCGAGGCGTTCAAGTCCGCTCAGCCGGAGCTGATGCGCGGCGTGTCGAAGGGCGTGCTGCACAAGAACACTGTGTCGCGCAAGCTGTCGCGTCTGTCGGCTGCGATCAAGGCTCTCTGATAGAGCTTTCATACGCTGCTTTCAAAAAGCCGCGCCCGTGACTCGGGGCGCGGCTTTTTGCGTTTAAAGTAAATATGCGGATGCTCGACAATTGTCTTAGATTGTTCTGAGGGTCGCGTATGAGATTCGGGATCGGTCATGCGGTCAATGCGAACGTTTTTATCTTTTTGGCCCGTTCGCCATCTGTCCCATTGCCAGATTTCCGCAGCATGGTTAGACTTTTGGTCCATTCGGTCGGGCGAAATAGGGTGATGCAACACTCTGTGTCCGTCTGAACACAGCAGAGAAATACTGAAGGTCTTACGCCGGATCAGGGCTTGTTGAGTCCCGGTCGTTCGCACGATCTTCTTTTACTTACAAGCTGTCGCGCCTGGGGCGGGATTTTCAATCCCGTCGACTCTTGCGTGTGCTTTTTGGATATAGTGTTCCGTTCGGTTTTTCCTTGCCCGGAATCTTTCGGGCTGGACCAGACGGCGGCCATCCGGTTTTGGCCGGCCGGCGGAAGGAGCGGGGGTAAGGGAGCATGTCGGTCGGCGTGTCGTTGGATCAGCAGTGGGCGCGCATTCGCGGACGCCTGAAGGAAGAGGTGGGCGAGATCGCCTACCGGAGCTGGCTTCAGCCGCTGTCCGTCGCCAGCCTGATCGGCGGCGAGGTGTGCATCGTCGTGCCCACGCGATTCATGCGCGACTGGGTGCTGACCCACTATGCCGACCGCATCCGCGCCCTCTGGGCCGGCGAGAATCCGGAGGTGCAGTCGATCGACGTCATCGTCGCCTCCACGAATCCGCCGGCGGCACTCGTCGCCGACAATGACGACATCGACGACGACCGTCCCGCCCCGCCCCGCGGTTTCGATTCGCGTGGATTCGAGGCGCGCGGCTTCGATTCGCGCGCCGCCGACTCCCGCCCGGCTCCCCGTCCCGCCCCGCCGCAGGGGGCGCCGTCGGGGTCGGCGTCCGGATTCTCCGGCGAGCCTGCCCCGTCCACCGTCTACACCTCGGCCTCCTATGGCGGGGCGTCGGACGAATCGCCGACCGCGGTGCCTGCGATTCTGGAGGACCGCTCCGACCTGTCGGCCGCACTCGACCCGCGATTCACCTTCGAGAATTTCGTCGTCGGCAAGCCGAACGAGCTGGCGCATGCCGCCGCAAGGCGCGTCGCCGACGCCACCACCGTGACCTTCAACCCGCTGTTCCTCTATGGCGGGGTGGGGCTGGGCAAGACCCACCTGATGCACGCGCTGGCCTGGCAGATCCGCAAGAACGACCCGAACCGCAAGGTGCTGTACCTGTCGGCCGAGAAGTTCATGTACCAGTTCATCCGGGCGCTGCGCTTCAAGGATACGATGGCCTTCAAGCAGCAGTTCCGCTCGGTCGACGTGCTGATGATCGACGACGTGCAGTTCATCAGCGGCAAGGACAGCACCCAGGAGGAGTTCTTCCACACCTTCAACGCGCTGGTCGACCAGAACCGGCAGGTCATCATCTCCGCCGACAAGAGCCCGTCCGACCTGGAAGGCATGGAGGAGCGTCTGCGCTCCCGCCTCGGCTGGGGGCTGGTCGCCGACATCCACCCGACCACCTACGAGCTGCGGCTGGGCATCCTCCAGGCCAAGGCCGACGCGCTCCAGGCCAGCATCCCGATGAAGGTGCTGGAGTTCCTGGCCCACAAGATCACGTCGAACGTGCGCGAGCTGGAAGGGGCGCTGAACCGCATCGTCGCCCATGCCGAGCTGGTCGGCCGCTCCATCTCGCTGGAGACGACGCAGGAGGTGCTGCACGATCTGCTGCGCGCCAACGACCGCCGCGTCACCATCGACGAGATCCAGAAGCGGGTGGCGGAGCATTACAACATCCGCGTCGCCGACATGCATTCCGCCCGCCGCGCCCGCGCGGTGGCCCGTCCGCGCCAGATCGCCATGTATCTGGCCAAGCAGCTGACCGCCCGTTCCCTGCCGGAGATCGGCCGCAAGTTCGGCGGCCGTGACCACACCACGGTCATGCATGCGGTCAAGAAGGTGGACGAACTGCGCGCCACCGATCCGTCCTTCGCCGAGGATGTCGAGCTGCTGCGGCGCATGCTGGAAAGCTGAAGAGCGCTCGATCCACCGGTAACGGTGTGTTGCCACGCCACTATGCCATAGCACCGTGGAGTCTGTTAAGGTCCGCGCGCACGGACTCTTCGCCGACGACATGGGTGTGCTGGTGGAAACGACTGTTCTTGTCGCCGACGATTCCAATTTCTTTCGCGAACTGATCCGGGAAGAGCTGGAGAGCACCGGCTATCGTGTTCTGCTTGCCAAGGACGGCGGACAGGCGCTCGCCCTCTACCGCAGCCACGACATCCACATCCTCATCACCGATCTGGAAATGCCGGTGATGACCGGGCTGGAGCTGTGCTGGCATGTCCGGGCGGCGGACGACCAGCACCGCACATTCACCATCCTGATGACCGGCGACAGCGAGACCGCCCGGCGGGTCGAGGCCTTCGAGTCCGGCGCCGATGAGTTCCTGGCCAAGCCCATCGACCTGCCGATGCTGCGCGCCCGCGTGCGCGCCGGCGAGCGCATCACCCGCATGCACCGGGTGATGGTGGAGATGCTGAACACCGATTACCTGACCGGCGTGCTGAACCGTCGCCATTTCATGGAGCGGCTGGAGCAGGCCTACCGCGCCGCGAAGGAGACCGGCTCCCCGCTGGCGATCGCGATGTTCGACATCGACCATTTCAAGGCGATCAACGACACCCACGGCCACGGCAACGGCGATCTCGCGCTGAAGCGCTTCGCCGACCACTGCGCCGCCCAGGTGCCCGGCGGCGGCTTCCTCGGCCGGCTGGGCGGGGAGGAGTTCTGCCTGTGCCTGCCCTCCGGCGACCTGGAGGGGGCGCTGGCGCGGGTGGAGGCGATCCGCCGCTCCACCGCCGAGCTGACGGTGGAGACCGGCAGCGGCGCTGGCTTCGGCTTCACCGTCAGCATCGGCATGTGCCTGGACCGCGACACCGTCTCGGTCACCGACCTGATGACCCAGGCCGACGAGGCGCTCTATTTCGCCAAGCGCAGCGGCCGCAACCGCACCGTGCTGCGGGGCGCCGAGGGCGTGGTGGTGAAGGCGAGCTTCTACGTCATGTGACGATCCTCCTCCCGGGTTCTCCTTTTTTCCATGTGACGGCTCTATGAAGTTTGGCGGAGCTTCATCTTCCCCCATGGACGGACGGCTTTTATCTCAGGCACACTTTGCGTCTTGAGCGGGGCTGCGCGAAGCTGCCGCCAGGGGAACCTGACAAAACGCCATCCGATAAAACGCCATCCAAGAGCCAGGGAGACCGGACGTCATGTCCAAGATCGTTCACACCACGCTCGATCACGCCCAGACCGAATCCCAGCGGTCCAGCGCCGAGACCCAGCGCGCCGCCAAGAGCTTCACCCGCCGCCTGCTGCTGCAAAGCGCTGCCGCCGCCGCCGGTGTCGCCTCGGTCGGTCCCTTCGTCCTGCGCGAGGGCCGGGCGGCGTCGGGTTCGGTGAAGATCTTCTCCTGGGCCGGCTACATCAGCCCGGACATGCTGGCCGACTTCGAGAAGAAGACCGGCGTCAAGGCGACCCTGACCGAATACGGCACCAACGACGAGCTGCTGAACCAGCTGAAGGCGACCGGCGGCGCCGGCTTCGACATCATCCACCCCACCGTCGACCGCGTGCCGAACTATGTCGAGTTCGAGCTGGTGCAGCCGATCGACGAGGCGAAGGTGAAGTGGGACGGCTGCCTGAAATCATCGGTCGAGGGCTCCGCCGGCATGGGCGGCGTCGTCGGCGGCAAGCGCTATTTCGCCCCGGCCGACTGGGGCACGGAGGCGCTGGCCTACGACATGAAGAAGGCGCCGCTCGCCTACGGCACCGCCAGCTACGGCGATTTGTGGGCGCCGGCCAACGCCGGCAAGGTGACGGTGCGCGGCCATTCCTCGCTGATCGGCATCGCGCTGTGGCTGGAAAGCCAGGGCAAGCTGCCGCACCCAGTCCGCGACCAGTTCAAGGACGAGGCGAAGGCGCGCGCCAACTTCGACGCCATCCTGAAGGTGGCCGCCGCCAACAAGAAGTCGGTCGCCCAGTTCTGGACCAACGAGAACGAGGCCCAGGGCGCCTTCCGCACCAACGGCTGCGTCATCGGCCAGACCTGGGACAGCAGCGCCGTGGCGCTCCGCAAGGAAGGGCTGCCGGTCCGCTTCGTGGCGCCGAAGGAAGGTGCGCTCGCCTGGATGGAAGGCTTCGCCATCCCGAAGAAGGCGGAGAACCTGGAGAACGCCTATGCCTGGATCAACTGGTTCTACACGCCCGAGGCCGGCGCGCTGTACACCAACCATTCCGGCATCTCCAGCACCGCGGTCGGCGCCGAGGCCCACCTGACCGACCTGAACAAGCAGTTCTTCGCCGACGCCTATCCCGGCGACGCCCTGCAGAAGCTGTGGTGGTGGCCGATCCAGGAGGCGTGGTACGTCTCCATTCGCAACGAGTACCAGGATCGTTTCCTGGCGGCGTGATCCGCACACAGCAGGGGCCATGAGCCAAGACGTCCAACTCGACCACGTCACCATGCGGTTCGGCGACACCGTCGCCGTCCGCGACGTCTCGCTGACCATCGGGGCGGGGGAGTTCTTCAGCTTCCTCGGCCCCTCGGGCTGCGGCAAGACCACCATCCTGCGCATGATCTCCGGCTTCATGGAGCCGACCGACGGCGCCATCCGCATCGGCGGCCGGGACATGAAGGGGATCGGGCCGAACAAGCGGCCGACCGCGCTGATCTTCCAGAACCTGGCCCTGTTCCCGCTGATGACGGTGGCGGACAACATCGGCTTCGGGCTGGAGGTGCGCGGCGTGCCGTCGGCCGACCGCAAGCGCCGGGTGCGCGAGCTGCTGGAGCTGGTGGCGCTGCCCGACACGGCGGACAAGCGGGTGACCGACCTGTCCGGCGGCCAGCGCCAGCGCATCGCCATCGCCCGCGCGCTGGCGGTGGAGCCGGCGGTGCTGCTGCTGGACGAGCCGCTGTCGGCCCTCGACCTCAAGCTGCGCCAGCACATGCGCGCCGAGCTGCGCGAGTTGCAGAAGCGCACCGGCGTCACCTTCATCTACATCACCCATGACCAGGGCGAGGCGCTCACCATGTCCGACCGCATCGGCGTGATGTCGCGCGGCGTGCTGGAGCAGGTGGGCGACGGCAAGACCATCTACGACCATCCGGAAACCGCCTTCGTCGCGTCCTTCGTCGGCGAAGCGAACCGCTTCGCCGGGCGGGTGACGCAGGCGGCCGACGGCTGGGCGGTGCTCGACAGCGCCTTCGGGCCCTTGCGCGGGCGCAACCCGCGGGGACTGGCGGTGGGCGACCGCGCCACCCTGTTCGTCCGGCCGGAACGGCTGATGCCGGGCGAGGGTGACAACAGCCTGACCGCCCGCGTCAGCCACAGCGACTTCGAGGGCGCCTTCGTCAATGCCTTCCTCGACGGCGGCCTGACCGTGCAGATGCCGCATCTGGGCCAGGAGCCGGCCTTCGTCCCCGGCGAGACCGCCCGGCTGGGCTTCCGCGCCGCCGACGCGGTGGTTCTGCCGACGGCCTGAGACTCCCTCTCCCGCCCCGGGAGAGGGAAGGGGCCCATGCGAAGCATGGGAGGGGTGAGGGGTGAGGCAAGGATCAGAAATCCATGTCCGGATCACCCCTCACCCTCCCCACGCCTCCGGCGCGGGTCCCCTCCCTCTCCCGGGGCGGGAGAGGGCACAATCCGCACAAACGAAAACGCCCCGGCCAATCGGCCGGGGCGTTTCGCATTGCAGAGGAACAGAGGCCTCAGCTGGCCTGCTGGATCGCCGACAGCTGCCACTGGCCGCCGCGCGGGCGGACGAAGGTCCACAGCTCGGTCGCCTCGGTCGGCTGCGAGGCGTTGCCCTCGATCACCCGGCCGCTGGCGCGGTCCACCGTGACGTCGGTCAGCGCGAAGCGCATGGCGACGGTGGCGTACTCCTGCGCCCCTTCGCGCCAGCCCTCGGCCAGATCGCCCTGGAGCAGGCGGACATCGCTGACCTTGTTGACCACGCCGCGGCTGCGGTTCTCGGCCAGATCGTCGCTGAAGTAGGAGAACATCTCCGGCGTCGTCGCGGCGCGCAGGGCGTCGGCATCCTCACGCCCGTAGGCGGTCTGGACGGTGACGAGCAACCGCTCGAACGACTCGAAGTCGGCCGGCTGGATGCCGATCTCGTCCGAAGCCTGACGGCGCTGGGCCGGGCCGGCGTTGCCGCCACCCATTCCGGCGCCGATGCCGCGGTTGCCCATCGGGTTGTAGCCGACGTCGGCCGCGTCGCGGTTCATCTGCTCGCCCTGCGGACCGCCGGCATAGGCCGGCCGGTTTCCACCAAGCGGGCCGCCGCCGGCCGCGGTGTTCGCGGTCTGCGAGCGGTTGCGGAAGAAGCGCATGGCCAGACGGACCAGGAAGACGACCAGCAGGATCTGCAGCAGGAAGCCCAGGATGCCGGCGAAGCTGCCCAGCCCCTCGAAGAAGCCGCCGCCGAACAGCATCGCGCCGATGCCGGCGCCGATCAGGCCGCCCATCAGGCCCGACATGAAGCCGCCGCCGAAGAAGCCGCGCGAGGGGGCGGCGGCCGGGGCGGTGGCCGCGGCGCCGGGGCGCTGCATGCCGGGCGACGCCGCCGGAGCGGTCGAACGCTCCATCGGCGACACGGAATTGGGGGCGGTGGAGGTGGCGGCCGGCGCCTCGGTCGTGCGGCTGCCGCGGCTGCCGGACGAGCTGCTCTTGCCGGCGCGGGCGTCGGCGGTTCCGGCGGCCAGCGCCATCACCAGCGCAACCGCCACGGCGGTCGCCGCGCGGGCGCCGCGCTTCGCTGAAGAGGGGGCGGAAAGGCTCGAAGGTCGGGTCTTCTCGCTCATGATCGTGCTCGCTTGTCGCATCTGGTCGGTTATCCAGCCTTCCCAGATGGGGGTGGTCCCGCCTCCGTTTAAGAGGCGGTCTCACTTTTTTCGAGCAACAATCAGCATCGCCGCCTAATCGGTCTCACTTTGCCAACCATCGCCCATCGGCCCGTCGCCTTGCAGCGCATCGATCGCCCGGCGGTCGCGCTTGGTCGGCCGGCCGGCACCCGCCGGCTGGAAGGGCGCGCGATAGGGGTCCTGCAGGCGCTCCTCCGGCACGGGAGGGGCGAGATCCTCGTAGAGCGCCTGGGCCTCCGGCGCCGGGCCGCGGCGGCTGCCCAGCGCCACCACCTTGATGACGCGGATGTGCCGCCCCTGGGCGAAGGTCAGCACGTCGCCCGGCTTCACCGCCGCATGCGCCTTGGTCACCACCGCCCCCGACAGCCGCACGCCCCCGTCGTTGCACAGCTTGGCGGCGAGGCTGCGCGTCTTGAAGAAGCGCGCATACCAGAGCCACTTGTCGATCCGCAGCCGGCCGGGGGTGGAGTCTTCGGTGTCGGTGTTGCCAGCGGTGTTGCTCATGGGCGTTTCCGTCTGTTGGTCCCGTGTCCTGTGTCCGTCATGCCGCCTACATCCCCGAAAGCTGCCGCAGCTTGGCGAAGGGGTGGTCCTCGTTGGTCGGCTTTTCCCGCCGCTGCCGGTTCGCCTGCTGCTGGCGGGAGGGCCGCTTGCGCTTCCAGGTCACCGCCCCGTCCTCGCCCTCCGCACGGGCATAGCCGAGCCCGGTCAGCACCGCCCCCAGCTCCTCCGCCGACAGGCCGACGCGCTGGCCGAGCGCCACCTCGCGGATCGGTGCATTGGCCCTGGATGCGGTCAGCAGTTCGGTCTCCAGCCGGTCGAGCATGTCGACGCGCAGCGCCCGCCCGCCGGCCAGCGGATAGCCGATGGCCTCCCAGAAGCCGGGGGGCGCACCGCCGTCCTTCAATGGCGGCGCTTCGACCGACACCCGGCCGGGCGGCGGGATCGGCACCGGCAGCGGATGCCCCTTCGACACCGCCCACAGCAGCCCGCGCAACGTCACCGCCGCCGGCTTGGCGAGTGCAGTCAGATAGAGGTGCGACACCCCCAGCCGGACGCCCAGCCCGGTCAGCGCCTTGCGGTCCTCGCGCTCCAGCCGCTCGACCATGTCGGCGACGGGCTGCCGCGGCAGAACCCCCAGCCCCTCCACCAGCTGGAAGGCCAGACCGCGGCCGGCGCCGGACAGGGCTTGCGCGGCGGACAGCGCGAAGAGCGGTTTCAGCCGGGCGGCGATGTGGTCTTTCAGCCAACGCTCCAGCCGTGCCCGCACCCGCTCGCGCTGGGTCTGATCCAGCATGCCGTCGTCGAACGGCACCACCAGCGGCGCCAGCACCGACGGCCCGGCGGCCAGCCGCGCCACCGGCAGGTTGTCGGCGCTCAGCACCCCGTCGGCCCCCAGCGCGAAGGCGTCGTCCGGCTCCGCCTCGAAGGCGCGCAGCCGCTTGGCGAGTTCGTCGCGCAACGCCCGCCGGGCGGCGGTCAGCAGCGACTTCGCCTCGTCGGAGCGGTCGGGCGCGTCGGGAACGAAGCGGAAGCCCTCCAGCTTGCCGACCACATGCCCCTCCACCACCACCTCGCCGTCGGCGCGCACGCCGCCCAGCAGGGAGCGCCCGTCCTTCAGCGTGCGGGCCAGCGTGGCGGAGCGGCGGTCGATGAAGCGCTGGGTCAGCCGCTCGTGCAGGGCGTCGGACAGCCGGTCCTCGATGGCGCGGGTGCGTTCCTGCCAGTGCAGCGGGTCCTTCAGCCAGGTCGGCCGGTTGGAGATGTAGGTCCAGGTGCGGATGTGGGCGATGCGGGCGACCAGCGCGTCGATGTCGCCCTCGGTGCGGTCGAGCCGGGCGATCTGCTTCGCCACCCAATCGTCGTCCAGCCGGCGCAGCGGCGTGCGCAGGCTGCGGAAGATCTGGCCGAGCAGCTTGGTGTGGGCATCCGACAGCACCTTGCGGAAGTCGGGGACCTGACAGACCTCCCACAGCAGCTTGACCGCGTCGCGGCCGCGCGCCAGATCCATGATGTCGGGATCGCGCACCAGCGCCTGGAGTGCCAGATGGTCGTCGGCCTCGCGCACGCGGGACAGTTCCTGGAGCGGCGCGCGTTCCTCCAGCGATTTCAGCAGGAAGCCCGGCGTGTCGAAGCGGAGATCGCTGTTGCGCCAGGACAGCGCCTTGACCGTCTCGAACTCGTGGTTCTCGACGCGGGTGACGAGGTCGGCGTCCAGCTCCCCCACCTCGTCGGTGGTGCCGAAGGTGCCGTCGCGCATGTGGCGGCCGGCGCGACCGGCGATCTGCGCCACCTCGGCGGGGCGCAGGCGGCGCGGGGCGAAGCCGTCGAACTTGACGATGCGGGCGAAGGCGACATGGTCGACATCCATGTTCAGCCCCATGCCGATGGCGTCGGTCGCCACCAGATAATCGACCTCGCCCGCCTGATAGAGTCCGACCTGCGCGTTGCGCGTGCGCGGGCTGAGCGCGCCCAGCACCACGGCGGTGCCGCCGCGCTGGCGCCGGATCATCTCGGCGATGGCATAGACGTCGGTGGCGGAAAAGGCGACGACGGCCGAGCGCGGCGGCAGCCGCGTCAGCTTCTTGTACCCGGCATAGGTCAGCTGCGAGAAGCGCGGCCGGCTGATGAACTCCGCCTTCGGCACCAGCCGGCGGATCATCGGCTGCATCGAATCGGACCCCAGCACCATGGTCTCGACCATGCCGCGGGCGTTCAGCAGCCGGTCGGTGAAGATGTGGCCGCGCTCGGGATCGGCGCAGAGCTGGATTTCGTCCACCGCCAGGAAATCGACCGCGCGGTCCAGCGGCATCGATTCGACGGTGCAGACCCAGTAGGACGGGTTGGGGGGCAGGATCTTCTCCTCCCCCGTGACCAGTGCTACCGCGTTTTTCCCCTTGATCCCGACGATGCGGTCATAGTTCTCCCGCGCCAACAGGCGCAGGGGAAAGCCGATCATTCCGGACCGGTGACCGAGCATGCGCTCGATCGCCAGATAGGTCTTGCCGGTGTTGGTCGGCCCCAGCACGGCGACCACACGGCCCCCCCGCCCGAGACCGCCGCCCGCCGAAGCGTGAGAGGACGTCATGGGGTTAAGCTTTGGGGTGCGCGGGGCCGCAATGCAAGCGGCGGCTTGTCTTTATGGCCATCTGTCCCTCTCCCGGGGCGGGGGAGGGCGCTTTTTCCAAATACGACAAGGGCCGCCGAATGGGGGTTCGGCGGCCCTCGGGCTCACGGCGGCTGCGTTGGGGGGCTTGGGATCGCCGCCGGGAGTCTGTCTGTTACGTCAGCCCTTGGGCGGCTCCTGCGGTGCCGGCGCCGGCCCCGGACCAGGGCCCTTGCCCGGACCCATGCCGTGATGGCCCGGGCCGCCATGGTGCGGGCCCATATGGTGGCCGCCCATGCCGCCCGGTCCCGGGTTCAGCATGCGGTCGGCCTGCTTCTGCTGGTCGGGCGTCAGCTGGGCGTAGAGGTCGGTCAGGGCCGGGCGGACGGTCTGGACCTGCTGCAGGTGGGCCTGCATCATCTGCTCGGCGCGTTCAAGGCGCTGCGGCAGGGCTGCCGGTGCCGGGGTGTCCTTGAACTTGACGCACAGATCCTGCGTCGGCTTCAGGCTGGAGCGGGCGGCGTCGGCGAACTTGGTCCAGGCGGCGCGCTGCTGTTCGGTGATGTTCAGCTTCTTCTCCGCATAGGCCAGCTTGCCGGCCAGACGGGCCTCCTGGTCCTCGCACATGCGGGCGAAGTGGCGGTCGGGACCGCCGGCCGGGCCGGGACCGCCGGGCTGCGGACCACCCTGGGCGAAGACCGGAACGGCCACGCCGAGACCGGCGACCAGCAGGGCGGACGTCAGAAGGGCGCGTTTCATGGTGTCGACTCCTCGGTGTGTTGGTGCTGTCTAAACCCCGGATGGAGGGGGCTTATTCCGCTGGGACGGTGCCGGCCTCATCGCCGCCGCTGTCCCGATGACCAGACAATGGGCGCCGAACGTTGCGGTCGAATGTCCGCAAACCGGTCATTTGGTAACAGAGTGTAACCGCCCGGCCTCCCGTAACCGGGCGTTACACATTTCCCCTTCACGCCCGCGGCGTGGCACCCGATCATGGGGCCATGGACCGCACGCCCCACCTCCTCGTCGTCGACGACGACCGCGAAATCCGCTCCCTCGTCGCCCAGTTCCTGACCAAGCACGGCTTCCGGGTCACCGGGGTCCGGGACGGGGCGGAGATGATGCGCACGCTCGACGGCGCCCGCGTCGACCTGATCGTGCTCGACCTGATGCTGCCGGGGGAGGACGGGCTGTCGCTCTGCCGCCGCCTGCGCGCGACGCCGCAGACGGCGCAGACCCCCGTCATCATGCTGACCGCCATGGGCGAGGAGACCGACCGCATCGTCGGGCTGGAGATGGGCGCCGACGATTATCTGGCGAAGCCCTTCAGCCCGCGCGAGCTGCTGGCCCGCATCAAGGCGGTGCTGCGCCGCGTCTCCGCCCCGCCGGTGGCGGGGGCGCCTGCGGCGGCCGGCACGGTGCTGCGCTTCGAGGGCTGGTCGCTCGACCTCACCAAGCGGGAGCTGCGCTCGCCCGACGGCGTGCTGGTCCAGCTGTCGGCCGGAGAGTACGACCTGCTGGTCGCCTTCGTCGAACATCCGCAGCGCGTGCTGACCCGCGACCAGCTGCTCGATCTGGCGCGCGGCCGCTCGGCGGTGCCCTTCGACCGCTCCATCGACGTGCAGGTCAGCCGCCTGCGCCGCAAGATCGAACCGGATCCGGCCGACCCGACGCTGATCAAGACGGTGCGCGGCGGCGGCTACCTCTTCACGCCCACCGTCTCCAACGGCGGTGTGGCGCCATGACCGCCCAGCCGGAAACGGCCAAGTCCCAGCCGGAAACGGCCAAATCCAGGCTCGCCCGCCGCCGCGGCGCCTTCCGCCGGCTTCCCTTCCGCTTCCCCGACAGCCTCGCCGCGCGCATCGCCCTGACGGTGGTGCTGGCGCTGCTGCTGACCCAGGCGATCAGCGCGCTGGTCTATCTGACCGACCGCAGCGAGGGGCCGCCGATCCACGGTCCCAACGTGCTGATCCAGCGCATCACCGCCATCGTCCAGCTGGTGGAGAGCACGCCGCCGCAGGGGCGCGAGCGGGTGGTGCGCGCCATCGACGACCCGGTCCTGCGGGTGGAGCTGAGCCCGGACCGGCCGCCGCCGCTGTCGCCCGGCGCCTATGCCGGCGGCCGGTTCGAAGGGCTGAAGCGCCGGCTGAGCGAGCAGCTCGACACCGCCGACCGCAACATCCTGATCGAGGTCCAGCGCCCGCCCCGCGGGGAGCCCCGCGGGGCGGGCGCTGGACCTCGATCAGGA
>NZ_WHOS01000057.1 GCF_013340935.1 Azospirillum melinis
AATGAAGTTGCCTGTTGACGGTTTCTTTTGCAACCAGAAAGCGGCATGCGATATCGAGTACGGCCTCATGGTCTCGGAGAGGTGAATAAGAGCCAGGCCCAGATCAGGCTGCCGGCCGTATGCTGTCCGTCCGGCAGCAGCACCGCCATTCCCAGATAGACGCCCAGGTTCAGGATCATCCCCACCACCGCCGCGGCGATGGCGGCCAGCGCACCTGCGGCCAGGCGGTTGTGGATCAGCCGCTCCAGATAGGGGGCGCCGGCGAAGATGAACAGGAAGCAGGGCAGGAAGATGACGTAGGTCGTCAGCGCCGCTCCCAGCGTTCCCGCCAGCGCCGGCGACAGCGCGCCCGGCCGGTTCCAGCCGGCGAAGAAACCGACATACTGTGTAACCAGGATCAGCGGCCCCGGCGTCGTCTCGGCCAGCGCCAGCCCGTCGATCATCTCCCGCGGGCTAAGCCAGCCATGGGTATCCACCGCCTGTCCGGCAATGTAGGGCAGCACGGCATAGGCGCCGCCGAAGGTGATGAAGGCGGCCTTGGTGAACAGCGCCGCGATGCCGCGCCAGGGATCGGCACCGATGGCCAGCAGGACCGCCCCCACCGGCACCGCCCACAGAACCAAGCCCAGCACCAGCAGGGTAAGCAGCCGGCCGGCATTCGGAGCGGGCTCCGCCGTCAGGTCGGTGGTGGAACCGCCGTCGGAGCCATCGTCGCCCGCCGGATACGGATGGGCGAACCAGCGGCGGCCCGTACGCGCCGCCACCCCGCCGATCACAGCCGCGACGCCGATCACCAGTGGGAAGGGCAGGTGCAGCAGCGTCAGCACCGGGAAGGCGGCACCGGCCAGGGCGCCGGCGGCCGGCCCCTTCAGCGTGCGGCGGCCCAGGCGCCAGACCGCGGCGGCAAGGCAGCTTTCGCCGTCTGGCGGAGGGGCGGGCCGACGCGTCCGCAGGGACAAATGCCGGGCGCCCATGGCCTTCCGCATCGCGGAGGTTTAATATTGCAACCGCGAGCGCCGCCGTCGGGGCAGGCGCCGGAGGTCGGGGACGCTGCAGAATGAAGGCTTCCACCCGCGGTCTTGCGGCTGTGTTGGGGGCGGTGCTGTATGCCGGTGCCGGGGGAATCGCGGCGGGCGTGATCGCGGTTGGGGGGCTGACCCTGTCGGCGGCGCCCGCGCAGGCCGCGGTCGGTGTCCATGCCGAGGAGATCGTGCGCTTTCCGTCCGTCGACGGCGATTTGACCGGCGGCACGCCGACGATGCTGAGCGGCCGGCTGCTGCGCCCTGCGGGTAATGGCCCGCACCCGGCGGTGGTGATGCTGCATGGCTGCGGCGGCCTTTATGCCCGCAATGGCCGGGTGTCGCCGCGCCATGTCTGGTGGGCCACCCACCTGCAGCGGCAGGGCTACGAGGTGCTGATGGTTGACAGCTTCGGTCCGCGCGATGTGGAGGAAGTCTGCACCACCGCGCTGAAGGACCGTACCGTCCGCGCCACGGTGGAGCGCAAGCGCGATGCATGGGCGGCACTGGCCTTCCTGCGCAAGCGGCCGGAAGTCGACCATGACCGCATCGGTCTGATCGGCTGGTCGCAGGGAGCGAGCACCGTGATGGTCGCTTATGGCGCCGGCGAGGATGGGCCGGCCGGGACCGAGGAGGGCGGCTTCCGCGCCGCCGTCGCTTTCTACCCCGGCTGCAAGGCGGCGTTGAGCAAGGAGGACTGGCAGCCCGACGGCCCGATGCTGCTGCTGGTCGGCGGCAAGGACGACTGGACGCCGCCGGAGAGCTGCGTCGAGCTGTCCGGGCGCGACGGGGTCAAAGGCAAGGTCGATCTGGTGGTCTATCCCGACGCCTATCACGGCTTCGACGCGCCGGACGCCCCGGTGCGCAAGCGCAAGGACCTTGCTACCGCTCCCGGCGGCACCGCCCATGTCGGCACGGACGAAGACGCCCGCTCGGACGCAATCCGGCGGGTGAACGACTTCTTCAAGGAAAAGCTTGGGGGGTGAGGGGAGTTCGACCGCCCTCTCCCGGCGTGGGAGAGGGCGGTCGAAACGTCAACGGAACTCGACCGAAACGATCTCGTACAGCTTGGAACCACCGGGGGTGGACACCTCGACGCTGTCGCCGACGGACTTGTTGATCAGGGCGCGGGCCAGCGGCGCCTGGATCGACAGAAGGCGGTTCTTGATGTCGCTCTCGTCCTGGCCGACGATCTGATAGGTCGTCTCCTCGTCCGTGTCCTGGTCGGCCAGGGTCACGGTCGCGCCGAACTTCACAGTGCTGCCGGTCAGCTTGGCCGGGTCGATGACCTCGGCACGGCTGATCTTGTCCTCCAACTCCAGCACGCGGCCTTCGATGAAGCTCTGACGTTCGCGCGCCGCGTGATACTCGGCGTTTTCCGAAAGGTCGCCATGTTCGCGGGCTTCCGCGATGGCTTTGATGACCGCCGGGCGTTCGGTGATCTTAAGGTGCTTCAATTCCTCCTGGAGGCGGTTGAAGCCCGCCGCTGTCATCGGAACTTTTTCCATGTTCGGTCCATCACCGCTTGCAGTCGTTCGACCTGTCCAAAGCGACATCAAGGACGAAGACGGCGCGGAGGAGGTCCGCCGCGCCGTCGTCCGTCCTTAATACGATCCGCTAAGGTACGACTGCAACGGGGCGACTTCAAGGCTGCCGTTCCGGAGTGCGGCAATCGCTTCCACCGCTGCGCGTGCTCCTGCCACCGTCGTATAGTACGGAATGTTGTAGGTCAGCGCGGTGCGACGCAGGCTGAAGCTGTCGGACAGGGCCTGGGCGCCTTCCGTGGTGTTGATGACCAAATGCACGTCGCCGTTGATCATGGCGTCGACGATGTGCGGCTGGCCTTCGACCACCTTGTTGATGGTTTCCGCCGGCACGCCGGCATCGCTCAGCACCTTGGCGGTGCCGGACGTGGCGAGGATGCGGAAGCCCATCTCGTGCAGCTTCTTGGAGATCACCGCCAGCGCCGGCTTGTCGTGGTCCTTGACCGAGACGAAGACGCTGCCCTTGACCGGCAGGGTGACGCCGGCGCCGAGCTGCGCCTTGGCAAAGGCCAGCGCGAAGTTGTGGTCGAGGCCCATGACCTCGCCCGTCGACTTCATCTCCGGACCCAGCACGATGTCGACGCCGGGGAAGCGGGCGAAGGGGAAGACCGCTTCCTTAACCGCGGTGTGCGGCGGGGTCGGGCCGTTCAGCGTGAAGGCGGACAGCTTCTCGCCGGCCATGATGCGGGCCGCGATCTTGGCGATGGCGGTGCCGGTGGCCTTGGCGACGAAGGGCACCGTGCGGCTGGCGCGCGGGTTGACCTCCAGGATGTAGACGGTGCCGGCCTTGACCGCGAACTGCACGTTCATCAGGCCGACCACCTTGAGCGCGCGGGCGAGCGCGTCCGACTGGCGGTTGATCTCGGCGATGGTGTCGGCCGGCAGCGTGTAGGGCGGCAGGGCGCAGGCGCTGTCGCCGGAATGGATGCCGGCCTCTTCGATATGCTCCATCACGCCGGCGACATAGACCGTCTCGCCGTCGCAGACGACGTCGACGTCGACCTCGATGGCGTCCTGGAGGTAGCTGTCGATCAGCACCGGGTTCTTGCCCGACACCTGCACGGCGGTGCCCATGTAGCGCTGGAGCCCGGCCATATCGTGGACGATCTCCATTGCCCGGCCGCCCAGCACGTAGGACGGACGGATGACGACGGGGAAGCCGATACGGGCGGCGACCGCCTCGGCCTCCTCCAGCGAGCGGGCCAGCCCGTTGGCCGGCTGCTTCAGGTTCAGCTCGTGCAGCAGCTTCTGGAAGCGCTCGCGGTCCTCGGCCAGGTCGATGGCGTCGGGCGAGGTGCCCAGGATCGGGATGCCGGCGGCCTCCAATGCTGCGGCGAGCTTCAGCGGGGTCTGGCCGCCGAACTGCACGATGCAGCCCAGGACGGTGCCCTTGCGCTGCTCGACCCGCACCAGCTCCACCACGTCCTCGGCCGTCAGCGGCTCGAAATACAGGCGGTCGGCGGTGTCGTAGTCGGTGGAGACGGTCTCCGGGTTGCAGTTGACCATGATGGTCTCGATGCCGGCCTCCTGCAGGGCGTAGACGGCATGGACGCAGCAATAGTCGAACTCGATGCCCTGGCCGATGCGGTTCGGGCCGCCGCCGAGGATGACGACCTTCTTCGACTCGGTCGGGTCCGATTCGCACTCGGCCTCGCCGGTCCCGTCGGTCTCGTAGGTCGAGTACATGTAGGGGGTGGCGGACGCGAACTCGGCGGCGCAGGTGTCGATGCGCTTGTAGACCGGGGTGACGCCGGCCATGCGGCGGGCGGCGGCGACGGCGGCTTCGGTGGTCTTGGCCAGTTCGGCCAGACGGGCGTCGGAGAAGCCCATCTGCTTCAGCTTGAGCCAGCCGGCCTTGTCGGTCGGCAGGCCGCCGGCGCGGATCGCCGCCTCACGGTCGGTGATCTCCTTGATCTGCTCGAGGAACCACGGGTCGTATTTGGAGACGGCCTGCACCTCGTCCACGGTGAAGCCGTGGCGGAAGGCCTGGGCGATCACCAGCAGGCGGTCGGGGGTCGGGGTGGCGAGCGCGCCGCGGATGGCGGTGCGGTCCGGGTTCTCCTCCCCGCCGATCTTCACCTCGTTGAAGCCGGTCAGGCCGGTCTCCATCGAGCGCAGGGCTTTCTGCACCGACTCCTGGAAGGTGCGGCCGATGGACATCGCCTCGCCCACCGACTTCATCGAGGTGGTCAGCAGCGGCTCCGAGCCCTTGAACTTCTCGAAGGTGAAGCGCGGCATCTTGGTGACGACGTAGTCGATCGTCGGCTCGAAGCTCGCGGGCGTGGTGCCGGTGATGTCGTTGGTCAGCTCGTCCAGCCGGTAGCCGACGGCCAGCTTGGCGGCGATCTTGGCGATGGGGAAGCCGGTGGCCTTCGACGCCAGCGCCGAGGAACGCGACACGCGCGGATTCATCTCGATGACGATCAGGCGGCCGTTGGCCGGGTTGACCGCGAACTGCACGTTCGAGCCGCCGGTGTCCACGCCGATCTCGCGCAGCACGGCGATCGAGGCGTCGCGCATGATCTGGTATTCTTTGTCGGTCAGCGTCAGCGACGGCGCCACGGTGATCGAGTCGCCGGTGTGGACGCCCATCGGGTCGATGTTCTCGATGGCGCAGACGATGATGCAGTTGTCGGCGCCGTCGCGCACGACCTCCATCTCGTATTCCTTCCAGCCCAGCACCGATTCCTCGATCAGCACCTCGCCGACCGGGCTGGCACGCAGGCCGCCGCGCACGATGTCCTCGAACTCCGCCCGGTTGTAGGCGATGCCGCCGCCGGTGCCGGCCAGGGTGAAGCTGGGACGGATGATGGCGGGCAGACCGACGAGCTCCAGAGCCTCCATCGCCTCGTCCAGCGTGCGGACCATGCGCGACTTCGGCGATTCCAGGCCCAGCTTGTCCATGGCGTCGCGGAACAGGATGCGGTCCTCGGCCTTGGCGATGACGTCGCGCTTGGCGCCGATCATCTCCACGCCGAGCCGCTCCAGCGTGCCGTCGTCGGACAGCGCCATCGCCGTGTTCAGCGCGGTCTGGCCGCCCATGGTCGGCAGCAGGGCGTCGGGACGCTCCTTCTCCAGGATCTTGGCGACGACCGCCGGGGTGATCGGCTCGATGTAGGTGGCGTCGGCCAGACCGGGGTCGGTCATGATGGTGGCCGGGTTGGAGTTGACGAGGATGACACGGTAGCCTTCCTCGCGCAGCGCCTTGCACGCCTGAACGCCGGAATAGTCGAACTCGCAAGCCTGTCCGATGACGATCGGACCCGCGCCGATGATGCAGATGGATTTGATGTCGGTGCGTTTGGGCATGGGTCCGCTTCTCTGAAATGTGGTCAGCCGAAAACCCCCCGGCACCGGAGGACCGGAGACGGAGAGCGGGATGGGCATGTCGTGCAAGGCCCCCTTATAGGGGGTTCCGGGCCGGGGGGGAAGGGGTGGCATGGATGTCACCCTCGCATGACTGAATCTCGGGCGCGGCACCGCCGCCCCATGCGGGCCTTGAACCGCGGGGGAAAGGGACGCATCAATTCCCCTTCTCCCATTTCGCATACCCATTGGAGATACGCCCCGATGAGCCACGCATTCGCCAAGGACAGCCGCGCCTGCGCCGCCTGCGTCTCGTGGGGCGGCGAACGTGCGCTGTCGGAGGACAACACGCTGGTGCATGTCGCCCGCCACGGGGTGGAGGGGGAGTGCCGCACCGCCAGCAGCCAGGACTACCGCCGCATCACCAAGGGCTATCACACCTGCACCGCCTGGGCGCCGCTGCCGATGCTGAAAAAGCATGGCGGCCGGATCGGCCACATGCCGGCGGGGCAGGCGCACACGCTTGTCACCGCCGCGGCCTCGCGGCCCATTCCGCAGCTGGTTTCCCAGCCGGTACCGGCGGCAGCGGCCTTCGCGTCGGCGCCGGTGGCGACTCCGGTTCTGGACCTGCCGCCGCCGCCCTGCCGGGCCGACGTTATCGACGTGGAACAGACGCCGCAGGTCCGTATCCTCTACACCCACTGGGTGAGGCTGAAGCGCAAGCGCCGCATGCCGCTGGCAAGCGAGATCGACACCGCCCAGGTGCGGGAAAGCGTTCCGCGCACCGCCCTGATGGAGCCGACCGCCGACGGCAGCGATTTCGTCTACAAGTCTTGCGGCCGCGCCCTGCAGCGCCGGCTGGCCGAGCGGCCGACGACGCGGCGGGTGACCGACTGCCACCCGGAGCAGGCGGCGCAGCGCTGGCTGTCCGACCTGCGCGCCTGCCTGGAAAGCGGCGAGCCGCGCTGCCTGCTGGTGCGCGATGACCCGATGCTGCCGGGGGCGAAGTTCGTCGAGCTGCTGCTGCCGCTGGCCGACGTGGAAGGCGGGCCGGCGACGCGCGTGCTTGCCTACCGCCACGTGCCGGGTGGTTGAGGAGGGGCGGCGATGGGCGATGCGCCAAGCGGAGAAGGACCGAAGGGAGAAGGGCCCGGCCCGGAGATCGTCGGCGTCTGGCCGGCGGCGGTGTGGATCGTTGTCGGCGCCGGGCATTACCTGAACGACCCCGACCATTTTGCCGGCTGGAAGGGTGCCCTGTATTTCGTGCTGGGCACCGGGCTGGTGGCGCTGATCGGCGGCATCGCCAGCCTGTCGGCCCGCCGCACCGTCGCCGGCATCCAGGAACGCCTGCTGAAGGAGGTCCGCCATCGCCGCGACTGGGCGAGCTGGTGGGTGGCACTGGGGCTGCGTGGGCTGGTCGGGCTTGGCGAGGCGGTGCTGGTGACGCTGCTGGCGCTGTCGGTGGTGGCGAAGCTGGGGTGAGGCATCGTCGGTGGTTTCCCCTTAAACACCGACGGCCCCGCTCCTTCAGGAAGCGGGGCCGTTGCAGCAACCTGATCCTTACTTCTGGCTGGTCTTCATGCTCCAGCCCGGCTCGATCCCCTGCATGTCGGGCAGGTGGTGGGCGATGCCCTTATGGCAGTCAATGCAGGTGTTCTGGCCGGTGAACAGATAGGTCTCGTGCATCTTGGCGGCACGGGGGTTCTGCTTGGTGATGTCCATCGAGTCCGCGCTGTGGCAGTTCCGGCATTCCAGCGAGTTGTTCGATTTCAGCCGCGCCCATTCGTGCTCGGCCAGTTCGCGGCGCTTGTCCAGGAACTTCTCGCGGGTGTCGATGGTGCCGAAGATCTTGCCCCAGACCTCCTTCGACGCCTGCATCTTGCGGGCGATCTTGTCGGTCCACTGGTGCGGGACGTGGCAATCGGGGCAGCTGGCGCGCACGCCGGACCGGTTGGTGAAGTGGATGGTCTGCTTAAGCTCCTCATAGGGATTGTCGCGCATCTCGTGGCAGCTGATGCAGAAGGCTTCCTTGTTGGTGGCCTCCAGCGCGGTATTGAAGCCGCCCCAGAACACCACGCCGGCGATGAAGCCGCCCAGCGTCAGGAAACCCAGGCTGAAATGGACGCTAGGGCGGGCGAACAGCCGCCACAGGCACAGCACGGCGTCGCGGATTTTCATTTCTGGCCGCCTTGGGCATGGCCCAGGACCGAGTCGAAGTCTTGGAAGCTGTTGGGAACGATCGGCTGGGCGTCGGTCTGCGGCACATGGCACTGGGTGCAGAAGTAGCGGCGCGCCGCCACCGTGCCCAGCGTCTGGCCGTCACGGTCCTGGAAATGGGTGACCGACAGCATCGGCGCCTGCGAGCCGGCCGTGTTGCGGCGGTCGTGGCAGGTCAGGCACTTGTTGATGTTCAGGTCGATCTGATAGTCGCGGATGGCATGCGGGATCAGCGGCGGCTGGTCGGCGTAGTTGCGCACGCGCTTCTGGTCGTCGGTGATCTCGCGGTGGGTCGCTTCGGCCGGGACATCCGCGGTGATCGGATGGTTGGTGGAGGGGACCTTGATCCCCCCCACGGTGCCGGTGGCGTCCGCCATCACGACATGCTTGTCGGCGGCGACAACACCGGAGGTGACGCCGATGGTCAGGGCCGGGATGCCGGCCAGCAAGGCCAGCGCGGCGATCAGGAAACGGGTCTTCATGATGCCGGCACTCCTCAGGCGTTCAGGACTGGCGTGATCTTGACCGCGCATTTCTTGTAGTCGGTCTGCTTGCTGATGGGGTCGGTGGCGTCGAGCGTCACCTTGTTGATGAGGACCGTGTGGTCGAAGAAGGGGACGAAGACTAGGCCGCGCGGCGGCTTGTTGCGCCCGCGCGTCTCGACCCGCACCCGGACCTCGCCGCGCCGGGAGGTGACGCGCACCTCCTGCCCGCGCCGGACGTTGAGATCCTTGGCGTCGTCGGGGTGCATGAACACCACGGCATTGGGGAAGGCCTTGCGCAGTTCCGGCACGCGGAGCGTCATCGATCCGCTGTGCCAGTGCTCGATCACGCGGCCGGTGCTGAGCCAGAAGGGATAGTCGGTGTCGGGCGCTTCGGCCGGCGGCTCGTAGGGCAGGGCGAAGACGTTGGCCTTGCCGTCCTTGTTGCCATAGAAGCGCATGCCCTCGCCGGCCTTCACATACGGATCGGAGCCCTCGCGGTAGCGCCACTTGGTCTCCTTGCCGTCCACCACCGGCCAGCGCAGGCCGCGTTCCTGGTGGTACTGCTCGAAGGGCGCCAGATCGTGGCCGTGGCCGCGGCCGAAGGAAGCGTATTCCTCGAACAGCCCCTTCTGGACATAGAAGCCGGCGTCCTGGGCCTCCTGGTTGTTGTAGGTCGGGTCGAGGTCGGACAGCGGGAAGCGGTCGACCTGGCCGTTGCGGAACAGCACCTCGTACAGCGTCTTGCCGCGCAGCTCCGGCTTCTTGTTCAAGAGATCCTCCGGCCACACCTCCTCGATGCGGAAGCGCTTGGAGAACTCCATGATCTGCCACAGGTCGGACCGCGCGCCGTCGGGCGCATCGACCAGCTGGCGCCACAGCTGGGTGCGGCGCTCGGCATTGCCGTAACCGCCCTCCTTCTCCACCCACATGGCGGTGGGCAGGATCAGGTCGGCGGCCAGCGCCGTCACGGTGGGGTAGGGATCGGAGACGACGATGAAGTTTTCCGGGTTGCGGTAGCCGGGGAAGGTCTCCTTGGCCGTGTTCGGGGCCGTCTGCATGTTGTTGTTGCACATGACCCAGTAGGCGTTGAGCTTGCCGTCCTTCAGCATGCGGTCCTGCTGGACGGCGTGGTAGCCGACCTTGTCGGGGATGGTCCCCTCCGGCAGCTTCCAGATCTCCTCGGCGTGTTTGCGGTGCTCGGGGTTGGTCACCACCATGTCGGCGGGCAGCCGGTGCGAGAAGGTGCCGACCTCGCGCGCGGTGCCGCAGGCCGACGGCTGGCCGGTCAGCGAGAAGGGGCCGCAGCCGGGCTGGGAGATTTTGCCGGTCAGCAGGTGGATGTTGTAGACGAGGTTGTTGGCCCAGACGCCGCGGACATGCTGGTTGAAGCCCATGGTCCAGAAGGACACGACCTTCACCTTCGGGTCGGCATACAGCTCGGCCAGCGCCTCCAGCCGGTTCTTCGGCACGCCCGACAGCTCGTGGGCCTTGTCCAGCGTGTAGGGTTCGACGAACTTGGCGAACTCGTCGAAGCTGATCGGGTCGGAGTCGTTGGCCTTGTCGGCGTTCTTCGCCTTCTTCTCCAAGGGGTTGTCGGGACGCAGGCCATAGCCGATGTCGTCGCGCCCGCGCTTGAAGTTGCAGTGCTTCTCGACGAACTCCTTGTTCACCCGGCCGGTCTTGATGATGTGGTTGGCGATGTAGTTCAGGATCGCCAGGTCGGAGCCGGGGGTGAAGACCAGGCCGATGTCGGCGAGGTCGAAGCTGCGATGCTCGTAGGTGGAGAGCACGGCGACCTTGCAGCCGGGATGGCTGAGGCGGCGGTCGGTGACGCGCGTCCACAGGATGGGGTGCATCTCCGCCATGTTGGAGCCCCACAGCACGAAGGCGTCGGCCTGCTCCATGTCGTCATAGCAGCCCATCGGCTCGTCCATGCCGAAGGTGCGCATGAAGCCGGCCACTGCCGATGCCATGCAGTGACGGGCGTTCGGGTCGAGATTGTTGGAGCGCAGGCCGGCCTTCATCAGTTTGGAGGCGGCATAGCCCTCATAGATGGTCCATTGGCCGGAGCCGAACATGCCGACGGCGGTCGGACCCTTCTTCTTCAGGGTCTCCTTCCACTTGGCGGCCATGATGTCGAAGGCGGCGTCCCAGCTGATCGGCTCGAACTCGCCGTCCTTATCGAACTTCCCGTCCTTCATGCGCAGCAGCGGCTGGTTCAGCCGGTCCTCGCCATACATGATCTTGGACAGGAAATAGCCCTTCACGCAGTTCAGGCCGCGGTTCACCTCGGCCTTCACGTCGCCATGGGTGGCGACGACGCGGCCGTCCTTGACGCCGACCATCACGCCGCAGCCGGTGCCGCAGAACCGGCAGGGGGCCTTCGACCAGGTCAGCTTGGCGCCTTCGCCGGTCAGGAGGTTGGCAGCGGACGCGGGCAGCGAGATTCCGGCCGCCGCGGCGGCGGCAGCGGCGGCTTGCGCCTTCAGGTAATCGCGGCGGGACAGAAACATGAGGAGGACTCCAGGTTCGGAGGAAATTCGGTCGGGAAAAGGCGGAAACGGCGCGCCTGGGTGACGATCCGGGTGACGGTCCTGGGGAGGGGCGTCAGGCTGCGTCGATCGCGTCCGCGGGTTCGTAGTGGTGGTAGACCATGGTGGTGGTGTGAACGCCGGGAATGGCGTTCAGCAGGGCGATGCGGTCGACGACCTCGGCCGCGCTGGCGGTGACCAGCGTCACCACCGCCTTGCCGTTCTCCGCGGCACACCAGTCCAGCCCGGCGACGGAGGCCGCTGCCTCGCGCACGGCGTCGGTGCGGTCGGGGCTGTGCTGGATGACGAGGCTGGAGATGTGGACTTCGGGGGCGCGGGGCATGTCGGTCCTGGGGAGCGCTGGGCTCAGTGGGTGAGGAGCTGGTACATCCAGATCGAGAAGCCGTAGGCGGAGACGGTACCGACGGCGATCACCGGCCAGACCAGCACTGCCAGCGACAGGAACATCAGCCCTTCGGCCCGGCGGGTCGGGGCCGGTGCGGAGTCGGTCGCCTTCCGGTCGGACGGATGGGACAGGACGGGGGAGGGGATGGGCCTCATGGCGGCACTCTCGGTCGGAGCGGGAACAGGTCGAACCGGTCCCGGTGCCAGCCCTTGCGGCTGGTCCTTAGGTACTGGTTTTCGGCCCTTAGTATCGATACTTTCTGGCGGGTGCGAATTGACTCAGGTCAAGTGGGGCCATTTGCGGGCTGTGACGGAATGGCGCCTTCCGCCACGCGGGCGCCACGGCCCGGGCTGCGCTAGACTGCGGTCGAGGTCTTCATCGGAAGCCTCGATCGGGAATGGAATGGGCCATGGATTTGCTGCGCTCCTACTGGTCGCCGGCCGAGTTGGCGACCAACGGGTTGATCCTGTTGCATCTTTTGGGAGCCTTGGCGGTCGGGCTGCTGCTGGGGTACGAGCGCAGCTATCACGGGCGGGCGGCCGGGATGCGGACCTATGGGCTGGTCTGCCTGGCATCGGCCGCGCTGACGGTGGTCAACGCCTACCCCTCCATGTGGTATGGCGGCATTGGGACGCAGGGGGCGCCGCACGCGACCGCCCTGACCGGCGATCCGACGCGGGTGATCCAGGGCATCGTCACCGGCATCGGCTTCCTCGGCGCCGGGGTCATCATGCGCGAGGGGCTGTCGATCCGCGGCCTGTCCACCGCCGCATCGATCTGGGCGACCTCGGCCATCGGCATCGTCATCGGACTCGGCTTCTATGCGGTCGCTATCGCCGCGGCGCTGTTGACCATCCTGGTGATGAGCCTGCTGCGGCCGGTCGAACGGCTGTTGCCCCACCAGTCGGTGGTCCACCTGACGCTGGTCTTCCCGCGCGACAAGGCTCCGCCGCCGGAGGAATTGCGGGCGCAGGCCAAGAAGCATGGGTTCGAAGTGGTCGACTGGGCCTTCCACCTCGCCAACGGCAGCGGCCAGTTCGAGTGCCAGCTGGTGCTTCAGGGGAGAGGCGACCCCGATCCGATGGCGCTCGTCAGCGCCCTTGCCTCCACCGACACGGTGGTCGAGTTCAAGCTGTCCCCTTCACGCATCTGACGATGGCCGGGAGCCAGAAGAGTTGGAAGGACGAAATGCATACAAGCTTAATCTTTTCCTAAAACTTTATCTTTATCGATAGCCCGCTATGATGAAGGACGCGAACAACGGCAGGGAATGGTGGGGCTGGAATCGCCGCCATTCTGCCCGGCAGAACGGCCGTGACAGGCGCAATGCCGGTTCCCCGACCTCATCCGCTTCCTGTCGTCGGATGGCGGGGCCGATTGCCCTGCTGACGGCGCTTCTTCTGTGGTTTGCCGGCACAGCCGACGCCACGGTCTCCGGCGTGGAGCCGCTTCGGCTCGGGCCGGCCACCGCCAGCGCCACCCTGGCCGGCCATTTCGCCCGGCTGGTCGATCCCGACCGCAAGCTCGACTTCGCCGCCATCCTGAAGGCCGACGCCGATGGGCAGATGGAACCGCGTGAGGATTTCCGCGGTGTCGGCCAGACCCGCGACATCCATTGGTACCGCTTCGACCTGATGCGCGAACCCGGTGCGCCGGCGGACTGGCTGCTGGAGATGGGCGAGGCCTATATCGACCATCTCGATCTCTTCATTCCGAAGGCAGGCGGAGCCGCGGGCCGGCCGCAGGATCCTGCCGTCTACCGGCTGGTCCGGCTGGGAGACTTCGTTCCCTTCAGCCAGCGGCCGATGAAGACCCGGCTGCACAGCCTGCCGCTGACCCTTCCGGAAGGAAAGCCGGTCTCGCTTTACCTGCGTGTCGATTCGGTCAGCGCCATCCGCCTGTCGGCGCGGATGTGGTCTCCCGCCGCCTATGTCAGCCACCAGACCGAGGATCTGCTGTTCCAGGGGTTTTTCCTGGGGGTGCTGGGCATCCTGGTCCTGGGTTATGTCGCGCTGGGCCTGCTTCTGCGTGACGGGGCGCTGCTGTCCTACACTGCCTATGTCGCCACGGTCTTCTGCTATTACCTGTTCGCCAACGGCATCGGCGCAGCCCTGCTGCCGGATCTGCCGGGCTGGCTCATGAACATGCTGGTGGGCAGCAGCGGGTTCCTCGGCTTTGCCACGGCACTGATCATGTGGGTCTATATCCTCGATTTGCAGACCCGGGCGCCAAAGCTGGCGCGTTGCTATCAGGGGCTGGCCCTGCTGGTGCTGCTGGCATTGCCGACGACGGTTTCACCGCTCTACGCCCTGACCAACCCGGTGGTGACCCTGTCGGCGCTGGTCGTGGTGATGATCGCGCTGGTGCTGACCGCACGCATGGCCTGGCTGAACCCGAATGATCTCAGCCCGCGCTTCTATCTGGCCAGCACTCTGGTGTCGCTGACCGGGCTGATCATGGCCCAACTGATCCTACGGGGCGCGCTGCCTGCCGATTTCTTCATCGCCGATCCCTATCAGGTCGCCTCGATGGTGGCGGTGCTGGTGCTGGGCACCGGTCTGGCCCTGCGCATCGGCAGGCTTCAGGCGGAGCGGCTGCGCGCCCGAGAGGAATCGGCTTTCGCCACCAAGCGGGCGGAGGAGCAGCGCAGCTTCGTCGCGATGCTGTCGCACGAATTCCGTACCCCGCTGGCCGCCATCGACAGCGCAGCGCAGATGATCGAACTGTCGGGCGCGGTGGAGTCGCCGTCGGCGCTGACCCGCCTGCAACGCATCCGCAGCACCACCCACAAGATGGCGGAGCTGGTGGATCTTTTCCTGTCCTCCGATGCGCTCGACCAGGGGGCGCTGGCGCTGAAGCCGGAACCGGTGGCGCTGGGCCAGTTGATGGACGAGGTGCTGGGTGGTCTGACGGGGACGGAAGCGGAGGAGCGGCTGGAGCTGTCGATCAACGCTCCCGACCACCCGATGCTGGTCGATGCACCTTTCCTGGGGGTGGCCATCGGCAATCTGGTGCAGAACGCGCTGCGCTACTCGCCGGCGGAAACGGCCGTCCGGGTGAGCGCCTTCGATGACGGAGGCGGCATCGTCATCCGCGTCGCCGACCGGGGCCTCGGCATGACCCCGGAGGAGGTGGAGCGAATCGGCTCGATCTATTTCCGCGCCTCGTCGTCGCGCGGAACCAAGGGGTCGGGGCTGGGGCTCTACATGACGCAGAAGATCGTCGCCGCCCATGGCGGAACGCTGTCGGTGCAGAGCGAGCACAATGAGGGCTCTGTCTTCACCATCAGGTTGCCGGCCGTCGACAGGCTCGCTGCGCAGTAGGGATGCCGGGTCAGTACAGGGTTTTCGGGATGCGCTCGGCCAGCGACCGGTCGTAGGCGTCGCCGCCTTCGTGCCCGGCGCTGGCCTCTGCCAGCAAGGCCCCCGCCGACGGCAGGCTGCGGCGCTCGATCTGCACCGCCGGGTCCCACAGGCGGGACCGCAAAAGGGCGCGGGCGCACTGGAAGAACACCGCCTCGATGGTGACGACCAGCACCGACTTCGGCGGCTTGCCGTCGACGGCGAAGCTCTCACACAAGGCCGGGTTGGTGTCGATCACGGCGCGGCCGTTGACCCGCAGCGTCTCGTTCAGTCCCGGCACCAGGAACAGCAGACCGACACGCGGATCGGCCAGGATGTTGCGCAGGCTGTCGATGCGGTTGTTGCCGCGGCGGTCGGGGATCAGCAGGGTACGGTCGTCCGCCACCCGGACGAAGCCGGGCCCGTCGCCGCGCGGCGAGGCATCCAGCCCGCCCGGTCCGCTGGTGGCGAGAACGAAGAAGGGCGACGCCTCGATCACCGCGCGGTAGCCGGGGGTCAGCGCCGGCACTTCCTTGGCGATGGAGGGGCCGGCCGGCTCGCCATAGAGGGCTTCCAGAGCCGCGAGGTCGGTGATGGGGCGGCTCATTTCGTCTCCAGCAGGAAATAGACGAAGTCGATCGACGGCGCATCCAGCCCGAACTGGCTCAGCAGCGTGTGGGCCTGCCCGCGATGGTGGGTCTGGTGATTGAAGATATGGGTGACGATCTGGACGAAGGGCAGCTCATGTGGCGTGCCGGCCATGCTGCGGTAGGAGAGGGCCGACTCGAACCGCTCCGCCGGGGTGGCTGCCAGGACGCGCAGGAGCCGCTCGTCCTCCGCCTCGCGCGCGGTGCGCAGGCCGGCGAAGTCGTCATGGAGGATTTCATCGAGCGACGACGGTTTCGGCCCCCCTCCCTCGATCCGCTCCAGCCACACCCGGTCGGCGACCAGGATATGGTTCAGCGTGCCGCGGACAGAGCCGAAGAAGGCGCCGCGGTCCTCGCGGAACTGAGCGTCGGAAAGCTGCGCCGCGATCTGGTAAAGGCGGCGGTTGGCCCAGCGGTTGTAGCGGGCGAGGCTTTCGAAATGGGGCTTCGGGTCCATGGGAACCTCTTGCTTCCTCTTTTCCCGCATCGGGCGCCGGCCTCCTCTCCCCGGAGGGAGAGGAGCTTGCGTGGAGGGTCGATCACACGCCGGCGCGCTTTGCCGACAGGCCGGCGTGGGACAGCAGGACTTCGCGCTTGCCCTGGTGGTTGGCGGGACCGACGACGCGTTCGGTCTCCATCCGCTCCACCAGACGGGCGGCGCGGTTGTAGCCGATCTGGAGCTGGCGCTGGATGAAGCTGACCGACACCTTGCCCTCGCGGACCACGAGGTTGACGGCCTGCATGTAGAGGTCGTCGCCGGTCGCAACCGAACCGCCGTCCTCATCCTCCACCGCGGCGGCTTCCTCCTCCTCCTCGGTGATGGCGGTGACGTAGTTGGGAGCGCCCTGGGCCTTCACATACTGGACGATCTCCTCGACCTCCGAATCGGAGACGAAGGGACCGTGGACGCGGGTGATGCGGCCGCCGCCCTGCATGTACAGCATGTCGCCCTGGCCCAGCAGCTGCTCCGCCCCGGCTTCGCCGAGGATGGTGCGGCTGTCGATCTTGCTGGTGACCTGGAAGCTGATGCGGGTCGGGAAGTTGGCCTTGATGGTGCCGGTGATGACGTCGACGGAGGGGCGCTGCGTCGCCATGATCAGGTGGATGCCGGCGGCGCGCGCCATCTGGGCCAGACGCTGGATCGCCGCCTCGATCTCCTTGCCGGCCACCAGCATCAGGTCGGCCATCTCGTCGACGATCACGACGATGTAGGGCAGCGGCGTCGGTTCCTGCGGCGTCAGGTCGAAGACGTTCTCCGGCTCGCCCGGCGCCGGGGTGCGGCGCGGCATCTTCTCGCCATTGGCGATCATCTCGGCCATGCGGGCGTTGTAACCCTCGATGTTGCGCACGCCGAGCTTGGACATCGCCTCGTAGCGGCTTTCCATCTCGCGCACGGCCCAGCGCAGGGCGACCACCGCCTTCTTGGGATCGGTGACGACGGGCGTCAGCAGGTGCGGGATGCCGTCATAGACCGACAGCTCCAGCATCTTGGGATCGACCATGATGAAGCGGCAGCGCTCCGGCGGCAGCCGGTAGAGCAGCGACAGGATCATGGTGTTGATCGCCACCGACTTGCCCGAGCCGGTGGTGCCGGCGACCAGCAGATGCGGCATGCGGGCGAGGTCTGCCACCACCGGTTCGCCGCTGATGTCCTTGCCGAGCGCGATGGCGAGCTGGGCCGTGGTGTTGCGGAAGGCGTCGTGGTCGAAGCTTTCGCGCAGGTATACCATCTCGCGCACCGGGTTCGGCAGCTCGACGCCGATGACGCTGCGGCCGGGAACGATGGCGATGCGGGCGGTGACCACGCTCATCGAGCGGGCGATGTCGTCGGTCAGGTTGATGACGGTGGCCGACTTGGTGCCGGGCGCCGGCTCGAACTCGTAGAGGGTGACGACCGGGCCAGGGCGGACATCCATGATCTCGCCGCGGACGCGGAAGTTCTTCAGGACGGTTTCCAGCATCCGCGCGTTGCGGGCCAGCACCGACTCGTCATGCTGCTGCACCGGGCGCGGCGGCGGGGTCTGCAGCAGCGAGACGGTAGGCAACGAATAGACGGCGGGATACTCCGCCGGCGCGGCCGGAGCGGCGGGCGCGCAGGGCACCACCGGGGCTGCGGCGGGGACGGTGGTTGCCGCCTCCGCCGCCAGGGCGGCTTCGCAGGGGGCTGCCGGGGCCTCCGCCTCAGCCGGGTCGCGCGCCTCATAGGCCCATTCGACGCCCGACAGGAAGGCGAAGCCGGCGACCACCGCCAGCGCCTCGTCCGACAGGTTGGTGGAATAGACGGTCCCGGCACGCGGGGTGCCGGGCAGAACCTCGACATCCCACATCACGCGGCCGTCGGGGCGCGGGTTGGGGACGAGATTGAACGGCCGTCCGTTCAGCGCGCACCACAGATTGAACTCGTCGGCGGTCACCACGCCCGCCTGGGTCGGCGGGGCGGCGAGATGCGGCATACGCGGGCTCATGCCGAGGCTCCGGGCTTCTGAACGGTGAGGGGGACTGGACCGGAGGAGGAGCCGCCCGGCCCCGGGGATTGCATCGGAGGACGTGCCGCCAGCTCGCGCGGCGTCATCTCGTAGGCGGCGACCAGCAGCTTGTCGATGCTGACCCCGTCGCTGGACATCGGCAGCACCAGCCGCTCGAAGCTGCGGGTGCGCCCGCCGAAGACCGCGGTGTGGACACGGGCGACAGGCAGCCGTTCGCGGCGCACCGTCTCATATTCCGGCTGAAGCAATGCCCGCTGTTCCGGCGGCAGGTCGTCCAGCGTGGCGCCCAGGCGCGACTGGCCGAAGGCGGTGGCCAGCGCCTTTCCGTAATAGGAATAGACGAAGGTGCCGGCTTCCTCCCCGATCACCTCGAAGACGGCGATGTTGTCCTTCCACGGCCGCAGGTCGGCCGGGGCGATGCTGCTGGGGACCGGCGGCCGGCCGGCGACGGATTTGGTGAGCCAGAATTCGAGCAGGCCGCTGAGATACGGCGTCGCCAGCTCGGTTCTTTCCTTGGTCATGACAATCGCAGCTGGACGGGCGGCGCTCCCGCGGGATGATGCCGCCGGAGCTTTCAAGAGCCGCCCGAACCATACCCGCAAGGGCCGGTGTGGCGCAACCGCAAGGGCTAAGCCCGGCAGGGGCGCCGCAATCCGGATGTCACCGGCCCTTCGTCACGCGGCACAGGTGACGCCGGTGCCGCCCAAGCCGCAGTAGCCGTTGGGATTCTTGGCGAGATACTGCTGGTGGTAGCCTTCCGCGAAGTAGAAAGGCGGCGCCTCGCGGATCTCGGTGGTGATCGGGCCGTAGCCGGCCTGGGCCAGCCGCTCCTGATAGGCCGTCAGCGTCGCTTCCGTTGCCGCCTTCTGGGCGGGGCTGTGGGTGTAGACGGCGGACCGGTACTGGGTGCCGACGTCGTTGCCCTGGCGCATGCCCTGGGTCGGATCGTGCGACTCCCAGAAGACGCGCAGCAGATCCTCCGCCTTCACCATCGCCGGGTCGTAGACGACGCGCACCGCCTCGGTATGGCCGGTACGGCCGGAGCAGACCTCCTCATAGGTCGGGTTGGGGGTATGGCCGCCCTGATAGCCGACGGCGGTCACCCACACGCCGGGAACCTGCCAGAATTTGCGCTCCGCTCCCCAGAAGCAGCCGAGGCCGAGGTCGATGACCTCCAGCCCCGGCGGATAGGGGCCGGTCAGGCGATGGCCGTTGACATGGTGCTGCTCGGGAACCGGGATCGGTTGGCTGCGGCCGGGCAGCGCCTCCTCCGGCGTCGGCAGCGTCGCCGGCTTGCGCAGAAAATGCCCCAGCATGGTCGGGTCTCCCATCATGACGATCCGTTGGAGGGACCTCTTATGTCGTGTGGCGGCCGGGCTGCGGCAAGGTGGCGCCAGGGAGTGGGCGTGCCGGTGAACCTTCAGGCTGTTTCGCGCGTTTGAGCTTGTGACCTGCTGGGAACTTGAAAAAAGGAGAGCAATCATGGCCAGCACCACCGACGAGCGCCTGATCCAATCCCTGATCGACCATGGCCGCCGCAACGGCAACCGGCTGAGCGCCGAAGCGCTGGGCGGCATCCTGCCCGTCGACACGATGACGCCGGAGGAAACCGCCGCGGTGATCGAACGGGTCGAGGCGGCCGGGGTCGAGGTCGAGCTGGACGATTCCCGCCTGATGCAAGGCCGGCCCAATCCGGCGCTGGCCCGGCAGACCGGCGACTATCACCGCGGCGACGGCGTCGTCGACATGGCGAACCCGGCCGCCCCGGCGGTGTCGGCCCCCGGTGCGGTACCGTCGCGCCACGGCTGGGCCGACGACATCGCGAACGGCCATGCGGCCAGCCATCATGGCGCCGTACCCAGCTGGACGCGCAACGGCGTGGAACTGCTGCCGCTGGCGTCCGTCGCCCTGGTGGCGGTGGTGCTGATCGCGGCGCTCGGCTGAAGGCAGCCCTTACCCGGCGGCCAGCGCATGGATGAGGATGGCGGCAGTGGCGGCGACGTTCAGCGACTGGACGCGGCCGCTGCCGGGGATGGTCAGCACCGCCTCGCAGGCCGCCAGCGTGGCCGGTGGGATGCCGTCCTCCTCGTTGCCCAGCACGACCGCCGGCGGCTTGGCCCCCTGCTTGCCGCGCCATCCCGTCAGCGCGCCGGCATCGACGGTCGGCCGGGTCTGGTCCAGTGCCGTTCCGAACACCCGGTGGCTGGCGCGCAGCCGCTTCAGCACGGCCGGCAGGGTGGGGGCGCGCTCCAGCGCCACCCACTCGAACCCGCCCTCCGCCACGCGATAGGCTGCCTCGGACGGCAATGCCTGGCCGGGATGGTCGGAGATCAGGACGCGGGGCAGGCCGAAGAACGCGGCGGTGCGCAGGATGGCGCCCAGATTGTGCGGGTTGCCGACGCCGTCCAGGATCAGCAGCGGCTCCGTCGCCCGGCGCGCGGCCTCGGTGTCGAACAGCGGCAGAGTCCGCGGTGCCATCAGCGCCACCACACCGCCGTGCAGAACCGTGCCGGCGACTTTCGCCAGCTCCTCCGCCTCCACCATGCGGTAGGGTTTGCGGGCCGCCGCCATCGCCTTGCAGAAGGCGCCTACCGCCGGTTTCAGCCGCTCGTCGAAGAACAGGCGCTCCACCCGCTCCGGCTCATGGGAGAACAGGGCGGAGACGGCGGCCAGCCCGGCCACTCGGAACAGCTTGCGCGATTCGGTCGGTTCCGGGGCTGACGGTGCGGGCGAGATGGCGGGGGCGGCGGTCCGGGAACGGGCGCGGCTGGGATGGGGCGGGCGCCCGCGCGGAGGCATGGAGGTCCTGTCTGTCTGGAAGAAGGTGGCGGCTTACAGCAGCTTCACCACCAGGAAGCCGCCGATCAGCGCCACCGCGAACACGCTGGTGACGAGGGTCAGCCGCTTTTCGATGAAGGCTCGGATCGGCGGGCCGAAGAAATACAGCAGAGCCGCCACCAGATAGAAGCGGATCGACCGCGAGATGATCGAGGCGCCGATGAACACCCACAAAGGCAGGTGCGCCACGCCGGCCGTGATGGTCAGCAGCTTGTAGGGGATCGGCGTCATGCCCTTGATGATCAGGATCTCCGCGCCGTACTCGACGAAGGTGTGTCGCAGCTGCTCGAACTTGTCGGTCAGGTGATAGAATTCGATCACCCAGCGGCCGATCGTCTCGTAGAGGAAATAGCCGATCATATAGCCGGCGATGCCGCCGACCACCGAGGCCAGCGTGCAGATCGTCGCCAGCTTCCACGCCGCCTTGCGGTTGGCGATGACCATCGGCACCAGCAGCAGGTCCGGCGGCAGCGGGAAGAAGGAGCTTTCGGCAAAGGACACCCCGGCCAGCCAGGCGGTCGAATCCTTCGACGCGGCCTTGGCCATGGTCCAGTCGTAAAGACGCTTCAGCATGATTGGGCCGTCCTTCGTCGCTGCCGTTGCGGTGCACGAGGCCTCTTTTAGGCGCGACGGTGCCGGTGCGCCAGTGCCCAATTCGACCGCCTCCGGACAGGGAGAACCCGTCCGGAGGCGTTAGCCCGTTCCAGTAAGCCGGTTCAGGCGGCGGCAGCGCCGGAGGGCAGCGCATTGGCATTTGCGGCGGGCACCGCTGCCGGAGCCTTGTCCTTGCGCAGTGCGCCGCGCAGGCGCAGCAGGTTGGCGGCGGCACAGAAGGCGTCCGACGCCATGGCGAAGGGCGACATCACCAGCGCGTTGTGGCTGACCCAGAAACCGCCGGCCACCAGCAGGAGAATGCGCATGCGCACCGCGTCCGACTGCCAGCGGGCCAGCGTGGAGAAGGTGATGCCCAGGCTGGACAGCGCCGAGGGCAGGCCGGACCAGGTGAACAGCGCGATGGCGGCGACGCCCGGCACCGTTGCCGCGAAGATCGCGGTCTGCCAGCGGCTGCGCCCTTCCGGCAGCGCCGCCAGCGCCTGCGCCACCACCAGCAGGCAAAGCGCCGCGGCGGTGTGCGCCCCCAGCAGCACATAGTGTGTGATGAACATCAGGTTGGTGGCAGCCTGCCCGGCCAGCAGGGCACGGCGCTTCTTCATCAGCGGCCACAGGCACGAACCGGCGAAGGCGGCGGCACCGAAGGCGTCGGCGGCCGTGACTGGCAGGGGGAGGGACAGCATGGCGGGGGGATCGGCTCGGGCAAAGGCACGGCGGTGCGGCGCCGCGGCTGCGGCCCGTCCGGATGCCGGAGGGGGTTGGGGAAAACGGGTTGTTGCCGTTCGGTCACGCTGGCGCCGGGCTGCAACAGAGCCATATGTACGGTGCCTCGTCCCGCCGCACCATCGGGCTTCCGGTTGCCCAGGGCTGCACGGCGCGCATGGAAGAAAAAACGGACGTTGCACCGCGAAATCGGCATGTCGGGCGAACGGCCGGATCAGGCGGCCATGCGCAATGGCCGTTGCGGTTCGACCATGTATTTCCGGCGCATCTTCATGAACGGTTGTTCGATGGCGAAATAGGTCAGGGTGGAAAGGGCGATCGACGCCGGCAGGACCACGGCCGTGCAGACCAGCAGCGCATTGATGTGCGGATTCGGCATCAGCTTAAGGATGTCTCCGTACCTTCCGATCTGGGTGATGACGATGAAGTTGGTCAGATAGATGGAATAGGAGATCGAGCCGATATAAGCCGTCATCCGCGACAGAGCGGGGGAACCGGAAATGCGGACGGATAGATAGGTCACAATGACAAGCGCCCAGCCGGCCGCCTCGACGGTGGGCCAGACTGTCTTCCAGGTGGCGATCACCGGATAACCTCCGGCCCGATGGAAAACCGTGATCATGGTCAGCATCAACAGGATTGCGGGCAGGAAGGCCCGGCCGAGCCACAAGGCGGCCTGTGGAGTATCGTTGCAGCGGCGCAGCGCCACGGCCGCGATCATGCCGATCAGGAACTGATCGATGCGTCCGACGATCGTCCAATAGGCGATTGCGCGGGAATTCGCGCCGAACTGATCGGCGATGAGCCGATAGACGAATGCGCACAGGATCATCAACGCCAGTTGTCGGCATCCCTGCCGGTTCAGGATCGACAGCAGGAAGGGGAAGATCAGATAAAACTGGAACTCGACGGCGACCGTCCAGAACAGGCTGGTTGCCACCCCGTAGGTCGCCTTGTTCCCGGCATTCAGGAATGGAACCGCCATCTCGAGAATTTTGGCCGGATCGACGGCATCCGGCGTCATGGCGATACCGACAAGAAGAAGCCAGGCATAGAGAGGGTAGATTCGGAGCAAGCGGTTCCGCAGGAAGCCGAAATAAGCGACTTCACGGCCGTTTGCGCCCCATGTGAAGATGAAGCCCGATAACACCATAAAGAGCGCGACGCCGGTGTGTCCCTCCACCACCATCGCCAGCAACGGGTTTTTTGTGTGGACCCAACCTTCAATCAGGTTCCCACCCGCCGATTGGGGGAGGAGCTGAAACGAGTGGTAGTATAAAACGATAAGAGCTGCAAATGCACGGAGATGGTCAAGCCGTGGAAGATATGCAATGTTGACGGATTTTTCCATTATTCTGCTTTTCAAAATTCTGTTTCAGGTTCAAAATTTTCTATAATGGTTCGTGCAGTCTTTTTCTCAAAAAATCCCTTCATTCATAAAGCTGCTGCCCTTTGCGGCGATGGTTACCTGAATCGGGGCGCGGCCTATGTCGTGCCGTCGGTATTCGAATCTATAGCCTGTACTCCGCTCTCAATCTCCGTCTCCTTCAGCACCTCGTCCAGCCAGCGCAGATGCGGCTCGGCGGCCTTGCGCGCCTCCTCCTGGGTCTGGCGGTAGCGGGCCACCACCTCCTGACCCAGCGGGGTCAGGCCGGCACCGCCGCCCTCACGCCCGCCGACGCTGGTGCGGATCACCGGTTCGCGGAAGGCGGTGTTCATCGTCTCCACCAGGAACCAGGCGCGGCGGAAGGTCATGTCCAGCGACCGCGCGGCGGCGGAGATCGAGCCGGTGCGGTCGATGGCCTCCAGCAGGGCGATCTTGCCGGGGCCGATGGCGCCCGACGGGTGCAGAAAACGGACACGAAGGTCGGCAGGCATGGTGTTCCGATGCAAATCCGAAAGAGAGGGGAACAACCATGTGGAGGCCGACCCGCCGGTTCAAGCGACAAGTCGGGCAATAGGGGGAATTACCGATGGGATATGCAATCGGCCGCACCCCTCCAGTGGCTTCCCAGCATTGCGTCCCGGGGCGGCTCCCCACTGTCCCAGAGTTACTCCGCCCCGGCGGCCTCGGCGAGGCCCAGGAAGGCGGGCAGTTCGTGGGTGATGACGTAGGTGGGGATCGGCGCCAGGAAGTCGCGCATCCGGCCCTTCTCCATGAAGCGCTTGCGGAAGCGGGAGTGGGTGAACAGCGTGCCCAGCTTCGGCACGATGCCGCCGGCGATATAGATGCCGCCGCGCGCCCCCAGCGTCAAAGCGAGGTTGCCGGCGACGGTGCCCAGCATGGCACAGAACATCTCCACCGCCTCGACGCAATGGGCCTCGCTGCCGTTCAGGGCGTTGTCGGCCACCTGCGCAGGCGTGAGGGCGGCCGGTTCCCGCCCGTCCAGGATCGACAGCGCGCCGTAGAGGTTGACGAGGCCGGGGCCGGACAGCACCCGCTCGGCCGAAACATGCTCGAAGCTTTTGCGCAGTTGGCCGAGAACGGCGCTCTCGCGGTCGCTGATCGGCGCCATGGTGACATGGCCGCCCTCGCCCGATAGGGCGGTCCAGCGGTTGTTGGCGCCCGGCACCAGACCGGACACACCCAGCCCGCTGCCCGGCCCCAGCACGCCGACGACCGCCCCCGCCTGCGGCGCGCCCTCGCCGATCTGGCGACGGTCCTCTTCGGCCAGACGCGGCACCGACAGGGCGACGGCGGTGAAGTCGTTGATGACGACCAGCCCGTCCAGCCCCAGCGCGTCCCGTACCCGGTTGACGGAAAACTGCCAGACCAGATTGGTCATGGCGATGCGGTCGCCGGTGACTGGACCGGCCACCGCGAAGGCCCCGCGCCGCGGCCGGCCGGGGGTACCGACCGCCGCCAGCCCGACCGCCGTCAGATAGGCGGTGGCCGCATCCTCGATCGAGGCGTAATCGGCACAGCGCAGCACGCGGGTGTCGCGGACGATACGGCCATCGATCAGGCCGAAGCGGGCATTGGTGCCGCCGATGTCGGCGACCAGAATGGGGGCCGGAGTGGGAGCAGCGTTGCCGGCGGTGCCGGGAATGGCGGGGGAGAGGTCGGCGGCCATGGATCCGGATCTGCGGTGTTGGTGGGCCGAGCGGATGCTCAGGTGACCGGAAAGTCATACGGTGCCCGGGTCAATGCGTCTACATAGCTTTCGCGCCACCAGTTGATGTCCTGTCGCCGCAGGGTCTGCATCAGGGCGGCGTGGCGTTCCTTGCGCTCGCCCAGCGGCATGGTCAGGGCCCGTTGCAGAGCATCGCCGACGCCCTCGATGTCGAACGGGTTGACGATCAGCGCCTCGCCCATCTCGTGGGCGGCACCGGCGAACTGGGACAGCACCAGCACGCCCGGATTGTCGGCGTCCTGGCAGGCGACATACTCCTTGGCGACGAGATTCATGCCGTCGCGCAGCGGCGTCACCAGCCCGACATTGGCCAACCGGTAGAAACCGGCCAAAACGCGCTGGCCGAAGCTGCGGTTCAGGTAGCGGATCGGTTGCCAGTCGAACTCGGCGAAGCGGCCATTGATGCGGCCGGCCATTTCCGACAGCTCACGGCGGATGGCGATGTATTCCGGCACATCCTCGCGGGAGGGCGGGGCGACCTGAAGGAAGGAGACGCGGTTGCAATGCTCCGGATAGCTTTCCAGAAGCTGTTCGAAGGCGGCGAAGCGCTGCGGCAGGCCCTTGGAATAGTCGAGCCGGTCGACGCCGATGATCAGCCGGCGCCCCACCAGGCTTTCGCGCAGCCGTTCGGCCTGGCGCGAGCGGCCGGCGGTGCGGGCCAGGCTTTCCAGTGCCGGGGTGTCGATGCTGATGGGGAACACCTTCGCCATCAGGGTGCGGCCGAAGGCGCGGATCATCGCCGTCCCGTAGGCGCCGCGCTGCTCCACCGTGCCGTCGGTCTCGGTGCGGATGTAGTCGCAGAAGCCGCGCAGGTCGGTGGCGGTGTGGAAGCCGACCAGATCGTAGGCGCACAGTTCGCGGATCAGGTCGCGGTGGTTGGGCAGGGCGGTCAGCAGTTCCGGCGGCGGGAAGGGCGTGTGCAGGAAGAAGCCCATGCGCTGCGAACAGCCGCGGCGGCGCAACTCGTCGCCGAAGGGAATCAGGTGATAGTCGTGGACCCAGACCATGTCGTCCGGGCGCAGCAGCGGCTCCATCTTGTCGGCGAAATAGGCGTTGACCCTGGAATAGCCTTCGCGCGTGCGCCGGTTCACCGAGATCAGCCCCAGGCGGTAATGGAACAGCGGCCATAAGGTCTGGTTGGCGAAGCCGTTATAATATTCCTCATGGTCGCGGCGGCCCAGATCCAGCGTGGCGTAGGTCAGCTTGCCGGCCTCCGTCTTGGTCGGCTCCGCCTGGGACTCGCCGTCGACGACCGTTCCGCTCCATCCGAACCAGATGCCACCGGTCTTCTTCAAGGCTGCCAGGATGGCGACGGCGAGACCGCCTGCGGCCTGCTTGCCCTCCTCCATAAGGGCGACCCGGTTGGATACGACGACGAGCCTGCTCACGATCTTCTTCTCCTTATTGGCCGCCGGCAGGGCGTTCCGCAGTCCGCATCTTCAGGGCCGCCGTGGCGGACACCCGGTATTGGACCACTGCGAAACGACAAAGGGCGGCCTTGGTTCCGAACCCCCGCCGTCACGCTCACGATAGCGGTCCGAAGGTACGGCTCCCTTTGTCCTTTAGGGCAGGCTGTTTCACGAAAGGTTATGCTGCGGTGCAGCAAACGCTGCTGACCCCTATCCGGTTCGCGGTATCTCCTGTCTCGATTAACGTGATGTAATGAATGAGAAATTCTTTTTGGGCTTGAAGCGCGGAGGTCATGCGCTCATATTGTGCAGTGCGGCAACGGTCGCGCCTTGGCGTGGACGTTGGCGTAACGCACTTCTTGGGCGTTTCCTCCCTAGACTAAAGGCCGCGGGTCCGCCCGCGGCCCTTTTTTTGCCCATGGCCCGTTGGCTGGGACGGGAGGATCAGCGCGGACCAAGCCCGTCGGGCGGCAGCAGGCCCAGCGTGTCGACCAGTTCGGTCATGTGGCGGGCCAGGGTGCCCAGATAGGGCAGGCGGGTCAGCGCCGCCTCGTCCATATAGAGGTCGCGGGCGATTTCGATCTGAAGCGTGTGGATGCCCTGGCGCGGCCGGCCGTAATGGCGGGTGGTGTAGCCGCCGGCATAGGGATTGTTGCGGCTGACCGCATAGCCCAGCCCGCGCAGGTAATCCTCAGCCGCGTCGATCACCGCCGGGGCGCAGGCATTGCCGAAACAGTCGCCCAGCACGATGTCGGGGTGGGTGCCGCCGCGCCCGCTTCCCCGCCCACCAGTGGTGACGCTGCCCGACGGCATGGAATGGCAGTCGATCAGCAGGACATGGCCGAAGGCGTCGCGGGTGCCGTCCACCAGCTGGCGCAGCGCGTTGTGATAGGGGGTGTAGCAGCGGCTGACGCGGTCCAGCGCCTCGGCGAAGCGCAGCTTGCCCTTGTAGATGTCCTCGCCGTTGGCGACCACGCGGGCGATGGTGCCCAGCCCCGCAGCCACCCGGGGGGAGCGGGTGTTGACATAGGCCGGCAGCGAATCGGCGAACATCTCCGGGTCCAGCTCGTAGGCCTCGCGGTTGACGTCCAGATAGGCGCGCGGGAACAGGGCGCGGATCAGCGGCACGCCGAAGCCTGGAGCGAAGGCGAAGATCTCATCGACGAAGCAATCCTCCGACTTGCGCAGCGCCTGGGCATCCAGGCGGGACGAGGCGAGGAACTCTGCGGAATAGGCGTTGCCGCTGTGCGGCGACGCCAGCACGAGCGGCAGTCTCTGGCTCTGCGGGGCCAGAATTTCGAAGGCCGGGGCGTTGGGCAGCGGAGCGTTGGCAGCCGGGTCGGCACCGGCGCCAGCGCCGCGTTGCGCGTCGAAGGAGGCGTCCATGATCGAATGATGTAATGGACGCCGGCCCCGGTGTCACGGAACCTCTGTCACGGGACCATCCGCGATGGGACCTGTGATGGGGGTGGCCGCCGCCCTGCCACCGGCGGATAAAAAAAGCGGATGGGCGGTACGAAAGGGCTTGCGTGTCGGCAAGGAGGTCGGTATACACCCGCCCACGCCGGACGGAAAGACGCCAAGCGCTTCTCCGCCGGACGCTACAGTGGGCGGTTAGCTCAGCGGGAGAGCACTACGTTGACATCGTAGGGGTCACTGGTTCAATCCCAGTACCGCCCACCATTCTGAAGGCCGCGGACCGGAACGGGTTCGCGGCCTTCGCCGTTCTGGTGCTGCTTTTGGGGCTGCCGCACCTCTTCGGCGGCTGCATATCTGAACTTCCTCCGTCAGGACCGCAGCCTCTCGCCACAATCCTCCCTGCGCCGTACCATCCGGTCGGCAAACAAAGCATCGGGAGGATCTTCATGCCTGTCCATACCCCGCACCGCAGCGGCCGGAGCCTTGCCGCAGCCGTCGGCGCGGTGCTGGTCTGTGCCGTCACCGCCCTGTCGTCCGCCGGTGCGCTGGCGCAGACCGCTCCGTCGGTATCGGCCGCTTCACAGCCGGCCGAAAGTTCGCGCCTGGATGCCGTTCTGTCGGCCGGTACGCTGCGCGTCGGCACCACCGGCGACTACAAGCCCTTCACCTACTTGAACCCGCAGACCCAGAAGTTCGAGGGCATGGACATCGACCTCGCCGAAGCGATGGGCAAGGCGCTGGGCGTGAAGGTGGAGTTCGTGAAGACCAGTTGGAGCAACCTGCTGCCCGATCTGCTGGCGGACAAGTACGACATCGCGGTTGGCGGCGTCTCCGTCACGCTGGAGCGGCAAAAGAAGGCACTGTTCTCCGATCCGCTGATGCGCGACGGCAAGACGCCGATCACCCGCTGCGAGAACAAGGACCGCTTCCAGACCGTCGCTGACATCGATAAACCCGGCGTCCGCCTGATCGTCAACCCCGGCGGCACCAATGAGAAGTTCGCCCGCGCCAACATCCGCACGGCGCAGATCGAGGTCCATCCGGACAACGTCACCATTTTCGACCAGATCGTCGCCGGCAAAGCCGACCTGATGATCACCGACGCGGTGGAGACGCGGCTACAGCAGAAGCTGCATCCCGAACTGTGCGCCGTCCATCCGGACCAGCCCTTCGACTTCTCGGAGAAGGCCTTCCTGCTGCCGCGCGACATCGTGCTGAAGCTGTGGGTCGACCAGTGGCTGCACCAGACCGTCGCCACCGGCCAGTATCAAGCGGTGTTTGATCGCTGGCTGAAGTAGCTGGTCCCGGTAACTGGAGATGCCGTCGGGCCGTCCGCAGCGCGGCGGCATTTCCATGCGGCCCGATGGAGTTCCGCAACTATGCACCGAACCGGCGTCTGTATCCGACGCCCGGTGCAAACACACCAAGGGCCCGGCGATTGCTCGCCGAGCCCTTGATCGATTTGGTGGAGCCAAGGAGGATCGAACTCCTGACCTCTACAATGCCATTGTAGCGCTCTCCCAGCTGAGCTATGGCCCCTTAACTCTGGGGGCCGGTCGTTTCCGTCCGGCCTTGGTGGAGCGGGATAATAGTCAGGCAGCGGAGTGATGCAAGCGGAAAATTCGTCCTTTCGCGCTTTTTTCACCACCCCGGCGCCTGTCCCGCCGCCACCGGGAAGGGCGCCGGTCAGCGCTCTTCCTCGTCCTCGCCCTCGACGTCGACGACCTCGTCCATGTCGTCCTCGCCGAGTTCGGACGTGTCCTCGATCAGGACATCGTCCTCGTCCTCGGCGGTGTCGTCGGCTTCCTCGATGTCGTCGACCGACATTTCGTCTTCGGCATCCTCCAGTTCCGGAGTCTCGGCCTCGGTCTCGACCTCTTCCTCGTCCTCGGCCACGACAGCCGCCTTCTTGGTGTCGTCGACCGGGGCCGGACGGGCCTTGCGGGACTTCAGCAGAGCCTCGGGATCGAACTGCGCGCCACAGCTCGGGCAGACCGGCGGGTCCTTGCGCATGTCATAGTAACGAGCGCCACAGCTCGGGCAGATGCGCTTGACGCCCCATTCGGGTTTGGCCACGCCACGTCCTCCGTCACAAAAATCAGGGGGGTTCTCAAGAGGCGCCCTTTGCCATGCCCTGCGGCGCTTGTCAAAAAAAAGATGAGACGAGCCGGCCGCTGCGGCGTCGCAGCACCGGCGGGAAAGTGGTATCCCGCCCGGGCAGGGGTTGCCTTTACACGGCGTTAACCATAACTCGCTAGAACGGACCTGCACACCGTGCAACTCCTCCATTTGGTTTCCTCCTTGAACTCGGGGCCGCTTTCGGGCGGCCTCTTTTCATGTGCGCAAGGCGGAGGTCGCCGGAGGGCGGCCGGGACGCTGGTGCGGGCGGCGATTTGGCCCCTCTCGCATCGGGGCAGGGGCTGTGATAGGAACGGCGGCCACAACCGCTTCCCGTTCCGATCCGAAGGACCCGTCCCATGACGCACGCAAGGCCGCTGCGCTCCACCACCACCGGCGCGATCCGGGGCAGCATCCGCGTGCCCGGCGACAAGTCGATCTCGCACCGGTCGCTGATGCTGGGCGCCATCGCCGTGGGCGAGACGGTGATTCACGGACTGCTGGAAGGGGAGGATGTGCTGCATACCGCGGCGGCCATGCGTCTGCTGGGCGCTCAGGCGGAGCGTGACGAAGCCGGCGTCTGGCACGTGCGCGGCGTCGGGCTGGGTGCGTTGCAGGAACCGGCGCAGGTGCTGGACATGGGCAACAGCGGCACCGCCGCCCGCCTGCTGATGGGGCTGGTCGCCGGCCATCCGATCACCTGCGTCTTCACCGGCGACGCCTCGCTGAACAAGCGCCCGATGGCCCGAGTCACCAAGCCGCTGGAGGAGATGGGGGCCCGCTTCGTCGGCCGCTCCGGCGGACGCCTGCCGCTGACCGTGGTCGGCAGCGGCGAGCTGGTTCCGATCACCTACCGCCTGCCGGTGGCCTCCGCCCAGGTCAAGTCGGCGATCCTGCTGGCCGGTCTCAACACCGCCGGCGCCACCACGGTGATCGAGGCGGAGCCGACGCGCGACCACACCGAGCTGATGCTGCGCCATTTCGGCGCCACCGTGACCACCGAGCGGCTGGAGGACGGCGCGCTGGCCGTCACCGTCACCGGCCAGCCGGAGCTGACCGGCCGCAGCATCCATGTGCCGGCCGATCCCAGCAGCGCCGCCTTCCCGGCGGTCGCCGCCCTGCTGCGGCCGGGCTCCGAGCTGCTGCTGAACGACGTCGGCATGAACCCGCGCCGCACCGGCCTCTACGACACGCTGGTGGAGATGGGCGCCGACATCGCCTTCGAGAACAGTCGCGACCAGGCGGGCGAGCCGGTGGCCGACCTGCGGGTGAAGCACAGTGCCCTGAAGGGGGTCGTGGTGCCGGCGGATCGCGCGCCGAGCATGATCGACGAATATCCGGTCCTGGCCGCCGCCGCCGCCTGTGCCGAGGGCACCACGGTGATGCTGGGGCTGAAGGAACTGCGGGTGAAGGAGAGCGACCGCCTCGCCATGGTGGCGGAGGGGCTGACCCGCTGCGGCGTGTCGGTCGAGGTCGGTGCCGACGACAGCCTGACGGTCCATGGCACCGGCAAGCCGCCGAAGGGCGGCGCCACCGTCCTCACCGCCATGGACCACCGCATCGCCATGAGCTTCCTGGTTCTGGGCATGGCGACCGAACAGCCGGTGTCGGTCGACGACGGCGCCTTCATCGACACCAGCTTCCCCGATTTCGTCGGGCTGATGAACGGGCTCGGCGCCGCGATCGTGGAGGCGTGAGGCCATGACGCAGCCGCTTTCCAACCAGGGCGCTCCGGCCGGGACCGTGGTCGTCGCCATCGACGGCCCGGCCGCCAGCGGCAAGGGCACCCTGTCGCAGCGCATCGCCGACGCCTTCGGCTTCGCCCACCTCGACACCGGCGTGCTGTACCGTGCGGTCGGCGTGTCGGTGCTGCGGGCCGGCGGCGATCCGGCCGACAATGCGGCGGCGGCGCATGCGGCCTATGACCTGCACCCCGAACACCCGATCCTGCGGGAGGTGGCCCTGCGCACCGACGAGGCGGCGCAGGCGGCCAGCAAGGTGGCGGCGGTGCCGGAGGTGCGGGCGGCGCTGCTCGACTTCCAGCGGCGCTTCGCGACCCACCCGCCGGGCGGCGCGCCGGGGGCGGTTCTGGACGGGCGCGACATCGGCACGGTGGTCTGTCCCGATGCCCAGGCCAAACTGTTCATTACCGCTTCGGTGGAGGTCCGGGCCGAACGGCGACTCAAGGAGTTGCAGAGACGGGGGATTCCGGCTATATCCTCCGATGTCCTGGAGGACATGAAGGCTCGTGATGCGCGCGACAGCCAGAGAGCGGTGGCCCCGCTCCGTCCGGCTGCCGACGCTTTTGTGCTTGATACGTCCGCTCTCGATGCCGATCAGGTGTTCTCGATGGCGGTCGCCCACATCGGTTCGAAAACCGGTCTGAAGCCCACGGCGTAACGCCGCCGCTTCCGACTTCCGTTGACGGGCCGCCGGTGGCGGCGCGAACGGGTCCGACTCCCTCCAAGGAAAACCATCAACCAAGTCGCCGGGCGTGGTGCCCGGCGCGGCGGTTCGGTCGAGGTCCCACCCGTTTTGCCGCGGGAGGGACCGGAACGGGGCCGCTTTCGCGCCACCTTTAGGAGTTTCAATGGCACAGTCACTGGCCCGCACGGTCGAAAAGGAAAGCTTCGCGTCTCTGCTTGAAGAGTCGCTGGGCGCGGCCGAGTCGCTCGAAGGTACGGTCGTCAAGGGACGCGTCGTCGCCGTCGAGAACGACATGGTCACCATCGACGTCGGTCTGAAGTCGGAAGGCCGCGTCGCGCTGAAGGAATTCGCCGTTGCCGGCCAGCCGCCCGAGCTGAAGGCGGGCGACACCGTCGAGGTCTACCTCGAGCGGATGGAAGACAAGAACGGCGAGGCGATGCTGAGCCGTGAGAAGGCGAAGCGCGAAGAAGCCTGGGCCCTGCTGGAGAAGTCGTTCAACGACCAGACCCGCGTCACCGGCGTCATCTTCGGCCGCGTCAAGGGTGGCTTCACGGTCGACCTGTCGGGCGCCGTTGCCTTCCTGCCGGGTTCGCAGGTTGACATCCGTCCGGTCCGCGACATCTCCCCGCTGCTGGGCACCCCGCAGCCGTTCCAGATCCTGAAGATGGACCGCTCGCGCGGCAACATCGTCGTGTCGCGCCGCGCCGTGCTCGAAGAGAGCCGTGCGGAGGCCCGCTCGGAGCTGGTGGCCAACCTCAAGGAAGGCCAGATCCTCCAGGGTGTCGTCAAGAACATCACCGACTACGGTGCGTTCGTCGACCTGGGCGGCGTCGATGGCCTGCTGCACGTCACCGACATCGCGTGGCGCCGCATCAACCATCCGTCGGAAGCCCTGCAGATCGGCCAGACCGTCACGGTCCAGGTCATCCGCTTCAACCCGGAAACCCAGCGCATCAGCCTGGGCATGAAGCAGCTCGAAGCCGACCCGTGGGAAGGCGTCGAGGCCAAGTATCCGGTCGGCGCGAAGTTCAAGGGCCGCGTCACCAACATCACCGACTACGGCGCCTTCGTGGAGCTGGAGCCAGGGATCGAGGGCCTGGTCCACGTTTCGGAAATGTCCTGGACCAAGAAGAACGTCCATCCGGGCAAGATCGTGTCGACTTCGCAGGAAGTCGAGGTCATGGTCCTGGACGTCGATCCGCAGAAGCGCCGCATCAGCCTTGGCCTGAAGCAGTGCCTGGACAACCCGTGGGAGACCTTCACCGACAAGTTCGGTCCTGGCACCGAACTGGAAGGCGAAGTCAAGAACATCACCGAGTTCGGTCTGTTCGTCGGCCTCCCGGGCGACATCGACGGCATGGTCCACATGTCCGATCTCGACTGGAACAAGTCGGGTGAAGAGGCGATCGCCGAGTACAAGAAGGGCGACCGCGTCAAGGTCAAGGTTCTCGACGTCGATGTCGAGAAGGAGCGCATCAGCCTCGGCATCAAGCAGCTGGCCAGCGACCCGTTCGAGTCGGCCACTGCCGGCCTGAAGAAGAACGAAGTCGTGACCTGCACCGTGACGCAGGTGACGGACGGCGGCATCGAAGTGACCGTCGGCGAGGGCTACACCGGCTTCATCCGCAAGTCGGACCTGTCCCGCGACCGTTCGGAACAGCGCCCGGACCGTTTCGCCGTCGGCGAGAAGGTCGATGCCAAGGTCACCCAGATCGACCGCGCTTCCCGCCGCATCTCGCTGTCCATCAAGGCCCGCGAGATGGAGGAAGAGAAGCAGGCGATGGCCGAGTTCGGTTCGTCCGACTCGGGCGCCTCGCTGGGCGACATCCTGGGCGCCGCTCTGAAGCGCAAGCAGCAGAACGACGAGTGATCGCCTGAGGTCTCCTCCCTTGCAGCAACGCGAGGGAGGGGGCTTAGCGATCTCCCGGAAGAGTAAGTGAAAGGCCGCGTCCCGGTTGGGACGCGGCCTTTTTCGTCGCTCCATTTTGCTAACGCCGCCGCGGTTCCGGGCTGCGGGTCAGGGAGGTGATGCTGTCGTCGTAGCGGAATTCGGGCATGTCGCGGACGCTGGCGGCCGTCACCTCGCGCAGATGGATCGCCTCGGTGCCGGTCCGCAGGTCGGCCAGGGTCAGGTCGGCCGCAATGTCCTTGCCGCCGAAGCCCAGAATGCCGCCGGAATGGATTACGATGTATTGGGCCTCACCCTTGTCGTTGAGGATCACGTCGGTGACGGTGCCGATTTTCGACCCGTCGGCACCGAGGACTCTGCGGTCCATCAACTGGTCGACGCTGGGGCCGGTCTTGCGTTCCACCGCCGCACCAACGGCCGGAGTCGAACCGTTGATGATGACGCTCTGGGCAGCCGCGCCCAGCGGAGTCGCCATACCGACAAGCAGTGTCAGTGCCGACAATGCGAACCACATCTTGTGGGTGATCTTCAGCATGGGCGCTTCTCCTCCCCCAAGGATCTATGGGATCGCGCGGGATCCATCTTGGCTCCACCCGCCTTAACCGGGGACGCTTGAAATAGTTGCGGGGAGGCCGTCCTTACCCCTCTTCCGTGTCGATCCACAGGCCGACCGGCGGCGACTCGGCGGCTCCTCCAGCCCGCTTTTTCGAGTCGCCCCTTGGATTTCGCCAAATTGCCGCGAGTCGAGGCGCAGCGAATCGGTGGTGTGTGCTATGGGGCACAGGCAACAAGATGTTGATTTTCACTGCAACGAAGCGCTGGTGATCGGCTGCGTTTTGCGCTCTAATCGGTGCGTGGCGCCGTCCGATCCGGCATCGGCGGTGATTCGAGTGCCTACAGCTTGTGCCTCACGACCGCGATGCGGTCCGCCACCGCCCCCGAAAAAATTACTTGGCAGGCGGGAACAGGATCCCCAGTGACGGGTTGAACACCACAAGATCAAGGTTTTGAGGGGTTCGTCGATGTCAACCACAATATCTAGCAGAGTGGGGCTTGCTTGCCCCGGTCACGCTGGCTAGGATGCCGCTCACGTGACCCGGCCGGCCTTTAGCGGCGGCCCCGGTCGGCAGCACAGCGGCGACGGCGGACAGCCGGGCATCGAGCCCCCTGTTTGTACGGCGCCATCTGCGTTGCCGGGCCGGACGGCGGATGAAGACCGCCGGCCGCTTCGACAGGACGGGTCGCACCATATTTCCATTTGAGCGCGCCGCGGCGGGCTCCAAGCAAGGGACAGTCTCATCATGCGGATTGAGCGTCGTTTCACGCACGAAGGCCAGGACGCCTACGCCAGCCTCGGTTTCCGCCAGGCGACCAGCGAGATCCGCAACCCGGATGGGACGATCGTCTTCCAGCAGACCGGCATCGAGGTGCCGGACAACTTCTCGCAGGTCGCCAGCGACATCCTGGCCCAGAAGTATTTCCGCAAGGCCGGTGTCCCCGCAGCGCTCCGCGCCGTGGAAGAAAACACCGTCCCGTCCTGGTTGTGGCGCAAGGAGGCTGACCAGGAGAAGCTCGCCGCCCTGCCGAAGGAAAAGCGTTTCGTCGGCGAGCATTCGGCCAAGCAGGTCTTCGACCGTCTGGCCGGCACTTGGACCTATTGGGGCTGGAAGGGCGGCTATTTCGACACCGAGGCCGACGCGCACACCTTCTTCGACGAGATGCGCTTCATGCTGGCCGCCCAGATGGCGGCCCCGAACAGCCCGCAGTGGTTCAACACCGGCCTGCACTGGGCCTACGGCATCGACGGCCCGAGCCAGGGCCACTTCTACGTCGATTTCAAGACCGGCCTGCTGACCTCGTCCGCCTCGGCCTACGAGCATCCGCAGCCGCACGCCTGCTTCATCCAGTCCGTCGCCGACGATCTGGTGAACGAGGGCGGCATCATGGACCTGTGGGTGCGTGAGGCCCGCCTGTTCAAGTACGGCTCGGGCACCGGCTCCAACTTCTCCCGCCTGCGCGGCGAGGGCGAGAAGCTGGCCGGCGGCGGCAAGTCGTCGGGCCTGATGAGCTTCCTGAAGATCGGCGACCGCGCGGCCGGCGCCATCAAGTCGGGCGGCACCACCCGCCGTGCGGCCAAGATGGTCACGGTGGACATGGACCACCCGGACATCGAAGGCTACATCGACTGGAAGGTGAACGAGGAGCAGAAGGTCGCGGCGCTCGTGACCGGCTCCAGGATCTGCCAGAAGCACCTGACCGCGGTGATGGCCGCTGCCCAGTCGGGCCTGGACCCGAAGGAGAACAAGGAGCTCAAGAAGGCGATCCTCGCCGCCCGCAAGGATCAGGTGTCGGAGAACTACATCCAGCGCGTGATCCAGTTCGCCGGCCAGGGCTTCACCTCGATCGAGTTCAAGACCTACAACACCGACTGGGATTCGGAAGCCTACCTGACGGTCTCCGGCCAGAACTCCAACAACTCCGTGCGCATCTCCAACGAGTTCGTGCAGGCGGTGCTGGACGATGCCGACTGGAACCTGATCGGCCGCACCAACGGCAAGGTGGTGAAGACCGTCCGTGCCCGCGACCTGTGGGACAAGGTCGGCTACGCCGCCTGGGCCTGCGCCGATCCGGGCGTGCAGTTCGACAGCACCATCAACGAGTGGCACACCTGCCCGGCCTCGGGGCGCATCAACGCCTCGAACCCGTGCTCGGAATACATGTTCCTCGACGACACCGCCTGCAATCTGGCGTCGCTGAACCTGATGTCGTTCCGTCTGAAGGACGGTTCCTTCGACGTCGAGGCGTTCGAGCATGCCTGCCGGCTGTGGACCATCGTGCTGGAAATCTCCGTGCTGATGGCGCAGTTCCCGTCGAAGGAAATCGCCCAGCTCTCCTACGAGTTCCGTACGCTGGGCCTCGGCTTCGCCAACCTCGGCGGCCTGCTGATGGCGTCCGGCCTGTCCTACGACTCGGACGAGGGCCGCGCCTACTGCGCCGGCATCTCCGCCGTCATGACCGGCGTCGCCTATGCCACCTCGGCCGAGATGGCGCAGGAGCTGGGCACCTTCCCGGGCTTCGAGGCCAACCGCGACCACATGCTGCGGGTCATCCGCAACCATCGCCGCGCCGCCAATGGCGAGATGAACGGCTATGAGGGTCTGGCGGTCGAGCCGGTGCCCTTCGTCGCCGACCTTTGCCCGGACCAGGAACTGGCCCTGGCCGCCGTCCGTGTGTGGGACGAGGCGCTGGAACTGGGCGAGGCCCATGGCTTCCGCAACGCCCAGGCCACCGTGGTCGCCCCGACCGGCACCATCGGTCTGGTGATGGACTGCGACACCACCGGCATCGAGCCCGACTTCGCCCTGGTGAAGTTCAAGAAGCTGGCCGGCGGCGGCTACTTCAAGATCGTCAACCGTCTGGTGCCGGAGGCGCTGAAGACGCTCGGCTACACCCCGGACCAGATCGAAGAGATCGCGCTTTACGCCGTCGGCCACGGCACGCTGAAGAACGCCCCGGGCGTGAACCACGAGGCGCTGAAGGTCAAAGGCTTCACCGACGAGTTGCTGGAGCGGCTGGAGGGCAACCTCGCCACCGCCTTCGACATCAAGTTCGTCTTCAACCGCTGGACCATCGGCGCCGACTTCTGCACCCAGGCGCTGGGCATCCCGGCCGAGACGCTGGACGCCCCGGGCTTCGACCTGCTGAGCCACATCGGCTTCAGCAAGTCGCAGATCGAACTGGCCAACACCTTCTGCTGCGGCGCCATGACCTTGGAGGGTGCTCCCTTCCTGAAGGACGAGCATCTGTCGGTGTTCGACTGCGCCAACCCCTGCGGCCGCATCGGCAAGCGCTTCCTGTCCTGGGAATCGCACATCACGATGATGGCAGCGGCGCAGCCCTTCATTTCCGGCGCCATCTCCAAGACCATCAACATGCCGAACACGGCGACGGTCGACGAGTGCAAGGACGCCTACCTGATGTCCTGGCGCCTGGGCCTGAAGGCGAACGCGCTCTACCGCGACGGCTCCAAGCTGAGCCAGCCGCTGCAGGCCGCCCTGCTCGACGACGAGGAGGATGGCGAAGCGGTCGAGGCGGTGATCGAGGCGCCGGCCGCCGTGCGCGCCCAGATGGTCACCGAGCGCATCGTCGAGAAGGTGATCGAGCGGGTGGTCGAGCGGAAGAGCAGCTCGCGCGAGCGTCTGCCGCACCGCCGCAAGGGCTACACCCAGAAGGCCAATGTCGGGGGCCACAAGGTGTATCTGCGCACCGGCGAGTATGAGGACGGCCGGCTGGGCGAGATTTTCATCGACATGCACAAGGAAGGTGCCGCCTTCCGGTCGCTGATGAACAACTTCGCCATCGCGGTGTCGATCGGCCTGCAGTATGGCGTGCCGCTCGAGGAGTTCGTGGAGGCCTTCACCTTCACGCGCTTCGAGCCGTCGGGCATGGTGACCGGCAACGACACCATCAAGATGGCGACATCGATCATCGACTACATCTTCCGCGAGATCGCCATCTCCTACCTGAACCGCACCGATCTGGCGCACGCCACGCCGGAGGATCTGGTGCCGTCGACGGTCGGCAGCGGCGACAAGCAGGGCGACCTGCCGGACACCCAGGTGCAGCCGTCCGACATCGTCCGCCGCATCGCCTCCACCGGCTATGTCCGCAACAACCTGCGCGTCCTGCATGGTGGCCAGACCCAGCGTGCCAGCGCCGCGGCGGCCTTCGCCGCCACCGGCACCGACACGGCGGCCGTGAGCGTCACCGCGTCGGCGGGTACGCAGGTGTCCGCCCAGGCGGCCATGTCGGCCAGCCCGGCGGTTGCCGCCGCCACTGCGCAGGGCCATGTCGCCGCCACCGCGGCCACCGGCACGGCCTATGGCGGCAGCACCAGCGATCAGCGCTTCGACCGCATCCGCGAGGCCCGCGCCCGCGGCTATGAGGGCGATCCCTGCGGCGAGTGCGGCAACATGACCCTGGTCCGTAACGGCACCTGCCTGAAGTGCGACAGCTGCGGGTCGACCACCGGCTGCAGCTGATCCCAAGGATGGCGCTCCCGCCGGGGGCGTCATCTGAAGGCCAGTGACGATGGGGAGGGAGTGGGAAACCGCTTCCTCCCTTTTTGTTGTGCACGAACGGTTTCAGCGATGGTGGATTAGAACCGTTCTTGTGTGGCTGCAACAAGTTGGCCGACGTGTGACGAGCCTTGACCGTGCCGCGTGTGTTCATGTTAGCTGACTCTCCCGGGGGCGCCGACGCGGCGTTCCCGAAGCATGTCCGGAGGGATCAGGGGTCATGGATTCGGCCGCGACCGCGCTGGACGACCGTCTGCCGTCCGATCGCCTGTTGCGGGCAACCGCCGCGCAATGGAACGCTGCCTTGGTCTGGACATCGGCCGACGGGGCCATCGTCGGTGCCAACCCCGGCTTTGCCCGGCTGGCCGGCCTCCCTTTGGAGACGCTGGTCGGCCGCTCGTTGCCCAGCCTGCTCGATCTCGGCGGACGTGACTGGCAAGCGGTATGGGACGGTGCGCGGGGGGATCATCCGCCGCCCGGTGCCGGCGCCTTGCGGATCCTGCGCCATGATCCGGTCCCGGTCGATCTGTTTTGGCAGCATCTGACCGACGGGGGCGATGAGCTGCTTCTGTGCGAGATGCGCAACTTCGACGAGCGTGAGCGTGCGGAGGCGGTGGCCCGCCTGCAGCAGAATGTTCTGGAACTCGTGGCGACCGGCCGGTCGCTGAAGCAGGTCCTGGATTTTCTCTGTCGGCAGGTCGAGGCCTGTGCGCCGGAGGTCGCCTGTTCGGTGATGCTGCGGGACGACGAGAACCGCATGCGGGTCGCCGCCGCCCCATCGCTGCCCGCCGGCTACACTGCCAACATCGACGGGCTTGCCATCGAGCCGGACGTCGGCTGCTGCGGCAGCGCGATGAGCGTGGGCGAGGCGGTGATGTCTGTCGATATCGCCGGTGATCCGCGCTGGGCCAAGCGTCGCGACCTCGCTCTGGCCAATGGGTTGGCCGCCTGCTGGTCCAACCCGATCAAGGGGCGGGACGCCCGCATGCTGGGCAGCTTCGCGCTCTATTACCACCATCCGCGCCCCGTTGCCGCTTTTCACCGCCGGCTGGTGGAAGCCTGCGTGCATCTGTGCGCGCTCGCCATCGAACATGACCGGGCGCGGGCGGAGATCAACCGGCTGGCCTACTTCGACACGCTGACCGGGCTGCCCAACCGCCAGCTTCTGGCCGACCGCGCCACCGCAGCGCTGGCGCTGGCCGGGCGCACCCGGCAGCCGGTGACGCTGATGTTCCTGGACATCGACCGCTTCAAGACCATCAACGACTCGCTGGGGCATGCGGTCGGTGACCGTCTGCTGGTGGAGGTGGCGACCCGGCTGAAGCAGCTGTTCATCGAGGGCGACACGCTGGCCCGGCTGGGCGGCGACGAGTTCGTGGCGTTGCTGCCGGGCTGTGACGCGGCACACGCCTCGCTGCTTGCCGAGCGGGTGCTCGCCGCCCTGGCGGTGCCGGTGACGGTGGCCGATCTGACGCTGACCCCGACCGCCAGCATCGGCATCGCCGTGCATCCCGACGACGGCATGGATTTCGACACGCTGCTGCGCCAGGCCGACGCGGCGATGTACCGGGCCAAGCAGGCGGGCCGCAACCGCTGCCACTTCTTCCGCCGCGACATGAACGAACAGGCCGTGCGCCGGCTGGAGATGGAGGCGGCGCTGCGCGAGGCGCTGGACCGGCAGGAGGCGGGCTGTCCGGAGGACGAGGCACCATTCGAGCTGTATTACCAGCCCCAGTTGCGGTTGAAACCGAACTGCCTGCACCGGGTGGAAGCGCTGATCCGCTGGACCCACCCGCGCTGGGGAGCGGTGTCGCCGGTGGAGTTCGTGCCGCTGGCCGAGGAGTGCGGGCTGATCGACCGGCTGGACAGCTGGGTGTTGCAGACATCGGTGGCGCAGCTCGGCCGCTGGCGCGCGGCGGGGGTGCCGGTGCCCGGGCTGGCGGTGAACGTCTCCGCCGTCCGCTTCGCCCGCGGCGACCTGCCGGATCAGGTCCGCGCCGCGCTGGCCACCAATGGCATCCCGGCCAACGATCTGACGCTGGAGATCACCGAACGGCTGATGATGACGGAGGAGATCGGCGTCCATGACGCGCTGGATGCGCTGCATGCGCTGGGCGTCACCCTGTCCATCGACGATTTCGGCACCGGCTATTCGTCGCTGAGCTATCTGAAGCGCTTTCCAGTCGGCGAACTGAAGATCGACCGCAGTTTCGTCAAGGAACTGGACATCGACGCCGCCAACCGGCCGCTGGTCCGCGCCATCATCCAGATCGGCGAGGCGCTGGGCCTGACCGTCGTCGCGGAGGGGGTGGAGCGTGAGGCCCAGCACCGCATGCTGGAGGCGGAAGGCTGCGCCATCGGCCAGGGTTATCTGTTCGCCCGGCCGATGCCGTCGGCGGCGCTCGTGAGCTGGCTGGCGGGGGCGGGCAAGCACTGGGTCGAATGTCCGGCCGACGCTTGCTTCAGCATCTGAAACATTTGCAGGGGAAATGGTCCCGTTTTTCTTTGGATTTACGGGGTACTTCGGGCGCAATTCACCGGCCGAATCGGTATTATGCGGATCCGCCGGAGTAATGGGGATGCGGGCAATACGATATAGCCGCAACGCTCCTTTGCTGGTGAAGCGCAGGTCATCCTGTTCTAGACCACGCGACTGTCTTGTGTCCCAACGTTTGGGGCGATAGAAGGTCCACTCAGCGGCATGTGCGGTCAAGCAAACTGACCACGGGGTTTCGCCCGGCGGATTTCCGCAGGGTGGAACGGTCGTTGGAGACAAGGGGAGCACCCACATGCCGGACGACCATGGGGCGAGAGGAAATCCGCAATGGCGAGCCAGGGTGAATCCAAGTGGGTCTACAGCTTCGGGGCCGGTGCCACCGAAGGACGGGCCGATATGAAGAACCTGCTGGGCGGCAAGGGCGCCAATCTGGCCGAAATGGCCAATCTTGGCCTGCCCGTTCCGCCGGGCTTCACGATCACCACCGAGCTGTGCACCTATTTCTACGCCAACGGACGCTCCTATCCGCCGGAGCTGACGACGCAGGTGAACGCCGCCATCGCTCGGCTGGAACAGGCGATGGACGCCAAGTTCGGCGATCAGGCCAACCCGCTGCTGGTGTCGGTCCGGTCCGGCGCCCGCGCGTCGATGCCGGGCATGATGGACACCGTCCTCAACCTGGGCCTGAACGACGCGACCGCCGCTGGTCTCGCCAAGCGGTCGGGCGACGGCCGCTTCGCCTACGACAGCTACCGCCGCTTCATCCAGATGTACTCCAACGTCGTGCTCGACGTTGAGCATCACCATTTCGAGGACATCCTCGACAACCACAAGCGCGACAAGTCCTACAACCTCGACACCGACCTGTCGGCCGAGGATTGGCAGGCGGTGATCGAGGACTACAAGAAGGCGGTCGAGCGCGAGCTGGGCCGGCCCTTCCCGCAGGACGTGCAGGAGCAGCTGTGGGGCGCCATCGGCGCCGTCTTCGGCTCCTGGATGAACGCCCGCGCCATCACCTACCGCAAGCTGCACGACATCCCGGCCGACTGGGGCACCGCGGTCAACGTGCAGTGCATGGTCTTCGGCAACATGGGCAACGACTGCGCCACCGGCGTGGCCTTCACCCGCAACCCGTCGACCGGCGAGAACGCCTTCTACGGCGAGTATCTGGTCAACGCCCAGGGCGAGGACGTCGTCGCCGGCATCCGCACGCCGCAGCACCTGACCGTCGCCGGCAAGATCGCCAACAAGTCCGACCTCCCCGCCATGGAGGAGGTGATGCCGGAGGTGTTCAACCAGCTGAACGAGGTCCGCCTCAAGCTGGAGAAGCACTACCGCGACATGCAGGACATCGAGTTCACGGTCCAGCAGAACAAGCTGTTCATGCTGCAGACCCGCAACGGCAAGCGCACCGCGCCGGCCGCGCTGAAGATCGCCGTCGATCTGGCGAACGAGGGCGTCATCGACCGGGACGAGGCGGTCCGCCGCATCGATCCGGCCTCGCTCGACCAGCTGCTGCACCCGACGCTGGACCCCAAGGCCGACCGCAAGGTCATCGCCAAGGGCCTGCCGGCCTCCCCCGGTGCGGCGTCGGGCAAGGTGGTCTTCACCGCCGACGAGGCCGAGCAGATGGCCGGCAAGGGCGAGTCGGTGATCCTCTGCCGCATCGAGACCTCACCCGAGGACATCCACGGCATGCACGCCGCCCGCGGCATCCTGACCAGCCGCGGCGGCATGACCAGCCACGCGGCGGTGGTGGCCCGCGGCATGGGCCGTGCCTGCGTGTCGGGTGCGGGCGACCTGCGCATCGACTACAAGACCAAGCAGATGTCGGTCCGCGGCGTCGCCGTCAAGGAAGGCGACATCCTGACCATCGACGGCTCCACCGGCGAGGTGATGCTGGGCGAGGTGCCGACGATCCAGCCGGAGCTGTCGGGCGACTTCGCCACCCTGATGGGCTGGGCCGACAAGATCCGCCGGATGAAGATCCGCGCCAACGCCGAAACGCCGCTGGACGCCCGCACCGCGCGGAAGTTCGGCGCCGAGGGCATCGGCCTGTCGCGCACCGAGCACATGTTCTTCGACCCGGAGCGCATCCTGGCCGTCCGCGAGATGATCCTGGCGGAGGACGAGGCCGGCCGCCGCAAGGCGCTCGCCAAGCTGGAGCCCTTCCAGAAGAAGGACTTCGTCGATCTGTTCACGATCATGACCGGCCTGCCGGTGACGATCCGCCTGCTCGACCCGCCGCTGCACGAGTTCCTGCCGAACACCGAAGAGGACATGGCGGAGGTCGCCCAGGCCACCGGCACCGATCAGCTGCGGGTGCGCCACCGCACCATCCAGCTCCATGAAGCGAACCCGATGCTGGGCCATCGCGGCTGCCGTCTGGGCATCTCGTACCCCGAGATCTACGAGATGCAGGCCCGCGCCATCTTCGCCGCCGCTGCCGAGGTCGCCAAGACCACCGGCGAGGCCGTCATTCCGGAAGTGATGATCCCGCTGATCATCACCCGCAAGGAGTTCGACATCCTCAAGGCGGTGATCGACCGCGCCGCCGAGCAGGTGAAGGCCGAGACCGGCGTGACGGTGGAGTATCTGACCGGCACGATGATCGAGATCCCGCGCGCGGCCCTGAAGGCCGGCGAGATCGCCGAATCGGCCGAGTTCTTCAGCTACGGCACCAACGACCTGACCCAGACCACGCTGGGCCTGTCGCGCGACGACGCCGGCAGCTTCCTGCCGGAGTACCAGCGCCAGGGCATCCTGGAGCAGGACCCGTTCCAGTCGCTGGACGTCACCGGCGTCGGCGAACTGGTGGAGATCGCCACCGAGCGCGGCCGCAAGGTCCGTCCGGACATCAAGCTCGGCATCTGCGGCGAGCATGGCGGCGACCCGGCCTCGATCTCCTTCTGCGAGAAGATCGGGCTGACCTACGTCTCCTGCTCGCCCTACCGCGTGCCGATCGCCCGTCTGGCGGCGGCGCAGGCGGCGCTGAACAGCGACACGGTCAAGCGCGACTGAGCCGAACCGGGTAGCTGAAACGATGTCGGCCCTCTTCCCGCAAGGGAAGGGGGCCGTTTCGTTTTGGGGGCGGAGTGGGGTGGGTGGAACAGTGTGGAACAGGTTTTGGGGGACTGGACCGCCCCCTGGACCGCCCCCCGAAGTTGAGACGCTTGTTAAATTGTTCCGGATTGGTCAGGCCACCAGGGCCGGGCGGCCGCCCGGCCCTGGTGGCGGGAAATTTTCCTCGAACTCGACCGGTGGGCTGTAGGCA
>NZ_WHOS01000058.1 GCF_013340935.1 Azospirillum melinis
GGGTGGGGATGCCATGGGATGAAGCGGCGGCCTCCCTCTGCCCACCGGTCCGCGCCATGCCCCTTCCCACCCCCGACACCACCCTTCAGGCCGCACTCGACGCCGAACGGGCAGGAGACCGCGAAAACGCCGGGGCGCTCTGCCGCCGGCTGCTTGAGCAAGGGTCCACCGGCCGGCACGCCCTGGCCGCGCATGACATGCTCGCCCGGCTGCTGGTGGGGCAGGACATGGCGGCGGCCGCCGGCCATGCGCTCGCCGCCTGGAAGCTGACGCCCGCCGATCCGACCCGCCGCTCCAACCTGTGGCAGCTGCTGACCCATCTGGGCGAGGCCGGTGACGTCGCCCGGTTCCAGGGGCGCCAGGACTGTGTCGGACTGGTGGCGCTGGGCAATGCGCTGCGCCGCGACGGGCAGGCGTTGCGTGCCGAGCGGGCCTATCGCCAGGCGCTGGAGCAGTTTCCGGAGATGCCCGTCACGCTGAGCCGGCTGGCCTGCCTGTGCGCCGAGCAGCACCGGCTGGAGGAGGCCGACGCCCTGTTCCTCCAGGCAGCGGAGCGCCATGGCGGACGCGATGCCGTCACCCGCACCGCCCCCGCCTTCCTGACGTCCCTGCGCGACGGGCCGGCGCCCGCCGGCATCCGCGCCACGCTTGCCGAAGGGGCGGGAAGTGCCGACCGGCCGCTGGTGGTCTACGCATCCTGCGACGCGGTCTATGCGCGCAAGTTCCTGCCGACCCTGGTGCGCTCCATCGTCGAGGACAGCGGCCTTGACTGCGCCATCGCCCTGCACCTGATCAATCCCGATGCCGAAGCCGAGGCGACGGTGGCGTCCCTGGCCGCCACCCATGGCGCCGGCCGCTTCATCGTCCTGCGCGAGACGATCGACCTGACGCCCCTGGGCGACAACGCCAAGACCTATTACGCCTGCAGCCGCTTCCTGGTGCTGCCCGATCTGCTGATCCGCTGGCGGCGGCCGGTGCTGATGCTGGACGTCGATCTGCTGGCCATCCGCGACCTGAACCCGCTGCTGGCGACCTCCGCCCACTCGGACCTGGGCGTGATGAGCCATGCGCTGAAGCGGCTGGACATCTGGAGCCTGCTCTACGCCGACGTGCTGCACATCCGGCCGACCATGGAGGCGTGGCGCTTCCTCGACCTGACCCGGCGCTACATCCGTCACTTCCTCGACCGCGGCCTGCCGGTCTGGTTCCTCGACCAGGCGGCGCTTGCCGCCGTCCATCTGGCGGGCTTCGCCGGGCAGGCGGCGCCGCGCCTGACAATCTATCCGGTCGACATCCACAGCAGCACGGTGATGGTCGATGCCGAAGGCCGCTATTGGACCGATGACAGCGCCTATTTCTATTCGGTCCGCGCCACCGGCGGCGGCCAGCATGCGGTGCACCGGCTGAAGCGCCGGGCCGGCACCACCGCCGGCGTGAAGCAGGGGTGAGGCCGCCCGCCGCCACGCCCGCCGATAGGACGTGGCAGCAGCTGCACAGAATATAAAGTCATGATTTTATGAATCATGATTTCATACTTCTTCTTCATGACGTGAAACCACTTCCATCTTTCCTGTTCTTGCGTGTAAATCCGCGAAGCTCCCGCTCGGGTCAGCCCGCTCTCCATCCCCTGCTACCGGGAACCACCGCATGGCTCGGATCATCAGTTTCGCCTCCACCAAGGGCGGCGTCGGCAAGACCAGTCTGGTCATGGCGCTCACCTCCGAACTGCGCCGGCGCGAGGCGAGCGTGCTTCTGCTCGACTGCGACCCCAACCGGCATCTGGCCGAATGGGCGCGGCGGCGCAACGATGCCGGCGTGCGGGTGTTGGACGAGATCACGGAATCCAATGTCCGCCAGACGGTGCAGGAGAATGCGCCGAGCTTCGACTACACGCTGATCGACCTTGCCGGATTCGGCAACCTGACCATGCTCTACGCCTTCTCGGTCAGCGACGGGGTGCTGATCCCGACCCAGCAATCCTTCATGGACGTGAAGGAGACAGTGCGCACCTTCAAGGTGGTGGCGGACTCCGTAGGCGTGCTGAAGCACACGCCGGCCTCCAGCGTGGTGATCGTCCGCACCCAGGCCGCCATCGAATCCCGCGTCGACCGCCACGCCCGCGGGCTGCTGGACGAACATGGCGTTCCGGCCTTCCGCACCGAACTGATCGAGCGCTCGCTTTTGAAGGAGATGACCTACACCGGCCACGGCCCGGGCGAGGTCAATCCCGACAGCAATGCCGACCTGAACGTCCGCGCCCTGACCGACGAATTCGTCGCCTTTCTGGAGACCTCTCCGGCCAACCCGCTGATCCCGCGGGGGTGAAGGCGCGCCGCAGCCCCGGGCAGGATACCGTGGAACCTGGGACATGAAGAGAGCTGATGGTATTTTCTTATGATTTCATGAAATGAAATCGATGCCTCATACCGTTGCCCCCAGGCAGCTCTGGGCTCGGCCAACTGGGCTTGGGCTCGGTGGATCAAGCCGATGGGCTGATGGAACGATCCACGAGGGATCAGCGATAGGGGCAGCGGCGTCACAATCGCCAGTCATGACAAGAACCGCCTTCGGCTTGATCGAGTGGGCCGGGCAGGGATGACAGATACGCCCCGTCAAATCATATCATGATTTATGGGCATGGTTCCGTGACAGAACATAAGGACAATAGCACATCCGCCGCCTATGATTTGATGACATCATGACATATTGCCCTCGTCGAGATGGCGCGGCTTCCATTCCGCCCGTCGGCCCGGGGGCCATGCGGGACACTCCGATGCCAAGCCCGGTCCGAAAGCCCTCCCTCTCGGACGGAAGCACAGGCGCCATCGAAATTTGGACGGGGCGCGCCTTTCCGACAGGCTGCCGACAAAAGCTGTGGAGCCCCTCCTCCGGCACCACGGCAGTACCGCCGGTCAACCGGGACGCCTCGAAGCCGAGAGCAGAAGCGGCCACACGCAGTATTTCATGCCCTATTTTCATGGCAGTTCTTCATGATATTTCTTCATACGGGAGGCATCGGTCCGGTTGGACATGCCCCCAGTCGCGACATCGCTCATGGCCACGCTCTGCTTGGATAGGGCAAACCATGCCCCGGTTTCCGCCGTCCCATGCGGTGGATTGCCTGCTTCGCTGCTCACCATAACCAACCCCATTCCCACACATGTTTTCATGTCTCTATTTCATGATTTATAATGTGCTGTGCGTCTCTTCTACCCCCCCTGTGTTTCCTGCGCCACGCCGGCCGGCTTTCCGCCATGGCACAGTCCAAAGCCTTCATATGTCGCGAAGACAGGACACCAAGTCATGATATTGCTTCATGGCTTATCCAGCCGGCCATCCCCACGCCGGTGCCGCCCTGACCGGAGTGTCCATGTCGACCGACAGCCCTGCCAAGCCGTCCGTGAAGCCCATCCCGAAGCCGGCCCGCCCTCCACTGGGCGGGATCGGGATCGGTGGACTGGGCTCGGACGACATTGACCCGATCCGTCAGTATGGATTGAGCAAAGGGTTCCTGCCGACCGAAACGGAGCCGTCCGCCCCCCCGCAGGCCGCCGCCCACCAGACGGTTGTTTCCCATCCCGCTCCACAGCCCCAGCCCATTCCGGCACCGGCACCGGCGATCATCCGTCCGGCCCCGACCCGGCCGTGGCAGGCGATGCTGCCGGACTATCTGGTGGAGGAACTGCGGCAGGCCGCCGCACGCGAAGGCACTGCCCAGAAGGTGATCGTCCTGAAAGCCTTGCGGCAGGCCGGTTTCCGGATCGACGACATCGACCTCCAGGATCTGCGGCGGCGCTGAGCCTCCCGCACCCCAGGACGCACGCAAGGGCGGCCAAAGGGGCGGCCAAAGGGACGGTTTGACTCTCCAAGAGGAGCCGTCTATCCCCTAGCCGCGCTCTGCTTCCGCTCCAAACCGACTGCAGACCATCAGCGACGACGAGAGATGAAGGCAAACATTACCCAGGCCGCCACGGCGCCATCCCCTTCGGCAGGCTTGCCCCTTCAGACCTCGGCCCGTCCCGCGGCGGCGCCGGTCACCGCCCCGGCACCTGCCCAACCAACCCATGGCCTCAGCATCGACATGCTGGAGCGGATGCTGGAGCAGCAGCCGAAGGACCCCAACGTGTGGAGCGCGCTGGGCGCCCTGCTGCGGCAGGCCGGCAAGCCGGAGGCGGCGATCGCCTGCCAGCGGCGCGCGCTGGAGATCGATCAGCGCCATGTCGGCGCCTGGACCAATCTGGGCAACGTGCTGGGCGATGTGGAGCGCTATGACGAGGCCATCGCCGCCCAGGAGCATGCGGTGGTGCTGTCGGGCGGCAACGCCAACCTGCTGTCGAACCTGGTGGTGGCGCTGCGCCACGGCTGCCGCTTCAACCGCGCCCTGGAGATCCTGGACGTCGCCCTGCGCGCCCGGCCCAACGACCCGGGGCTGCTGTGGGACCGCGCCCTGACCCTGCTGCAGGTCGGCCGCTATGCCGAGGGCTTCGGCGACTACGACTCCCGCCTGTCGCTGCCCAGCTATCAGAACCGCATCGCGCAAGGGCCGATGTGGGACGGCGGGCCGCTCGACGGCAAGACCATCCTGCTGACCACCGAACAGGGGTTCGGCGACGTGCTGCTGACCGCGCGCTATGCGCCGATGGTCAAGGCACGCGGCGGCCGGGTCCTGCTGGAATGCCATCCGGAGCTGCAGCGCCTGCTGTCCGGGGTGGAGGGCATCGACGGTTTCGTCCGCGCCGGCACGGCCTATCCCGCCTACGACGTCCATTGCCCGCTGATGAGCCTGCCGCACCGGCTGGGCACGACCATCGACACGGTGCCGCCGCCCACCCGCCTGACCGTTCCGGCCGAAGCGCGCGAGAAGGCCGCCCGGCTGGTTCCCGGCCCGGACGGCACGATCAAGGTCGGCATCATCTGGTCCGGCCGGGTCACCTTCAAGGACAACGCACGGCGCGCCACCACGCTCAGCCGCTTCCTGCGCTTCCTCGACGTGCCGAAGGTGCGGCTCTACAGCATCCAGAAGGGGCCGCCGGAGGCGGAGCTGGAGACGCTCGGCACCTCCACCCTGATCACGCCGCTGGGTCCCCAGTTCAACGATTTCGCCGACACCGCGGCGGTGCTGGAACGGCTCGATCTGGTGATCATGACCGACAGCTCGGTGGCGCATCTGGCCGGCTCTCTGGGCCGCCCGGTGTGGAATCTGCTGCAGTTCATGCCCTACTGGGTCTATGGCGACGGCAAGGGCGACTGGGCCGAAACGACCCCCTGGTATCCGTCGATGCGCCTGTTCCGCCAGACCACGCCGGGAGACTGGGACAGCGTGTTCGCCGCCGCCGAACAGGCCCTGCGCCAGCTGGTGGCGCTCAGGACCTGAGGCCGGACGCGGGCGTCGTTCGATGGAGGGTCGCTTCCCCTATCCCTCGCCCGACGCCCCTGCGGACCGCCCATAGCGGGCCAGCAACGGGTCTTGCCGTTTCAGGATGCGCTCCAGGTTCGCAAGAGCATCCTCGACACCTTCGGCCGGCTCCACCCACCGGTCCAGTTCGGCGGGAGCAGTGGGCGCGATCCTGGGAGCGGTTCCGCCGGCGATGCCCGCTGCGGACCGCGGCGCCACCTCCCCCAGCATGGCCGCCAGATCCTCCGCCACGAAGACACGGTGGGTTCGCCGCCGCGTGATCTCCACGGCGATCTCCAGCCGCTGCAACTCCTCCAGCAGGTCGGTGGCCGCACTGGTGGCGCAACGCAGCCGGGCAGCCAGCCGGGCCGGGCCGATCACCCCCTCCGCCGCCACCGCATCGACGGCCCGGCGGATACGGGCATCGCTACGCCGGTCGCCGACACGCCGGCGCCAGCCCCGCCAGCGATGCTGCAGGGCGACGAGCCCCTCCTCCCCCTCCTCCGCCTGCCGGGCGATGCCATCGAGGAAAGCGACCAGCCAGTTTCCATCCGGCTCGGCACGGCGGATCGCCGCGCCCCCGTTCAGGCAGGGCAGCGGCAGCGGCGTCATCCCCTGGGCGGTGAGGAAGCGGGAAACAGCCAGACAGGCTCCGCTGCGGTCGCCGCCGGCCTCCAGATGGGCGAAGAAGCCAAGCCCGCACGCAATCAGCACCGTTGATCCAGCCCTGGCATGGTGTCGCTTTCTCCTGAAAATCTTCACGCTGCCTAACCAAGGTCGTATCGACGAATCAACAGGCTCAATGCAGAATTTGCGGCTGAAAAGCTTCTTGCTGCCGAACGCTTTCGCGGGAGGGCCTCTGGGGCATGGGACGGCGATCCGACGATCCACCCGATGACCCGCGCTGGTCCGAGGCCGAGCGCCTGGCCACACAGCTCGACCGCATCCTGGACCGCACCTCTCCGAAGAGCGAAGCACGGGCCGCCGCCGTCAATGATCTTGCCGCCCGCCTCAAACGGACGCCTCAGACGATCCGCAGCCATCTGCGCAAATACGGCCGGCGCCGCTTGGTCCGCGACCTGCTGCGCGACGATTCGGGGCGCGGTCCCAGATTGCCGTCAGAAGCCGAGACCATCGTCCGGACCGTCCTTGACGACAAGTATCTGACCCCGGAAGGGTGCTCCCTGAACGAGGCCACCATCGTGATCAACGGGCGCCTGGAAGGCGCTGGGCTGAAGCCTGTCTCGTTCAACACGGTGAAGAGCCGTCTCTGGAAGCATTGGACGGCCGAAGAGGTGGCGCGTCGGCGTGGCGAGACCATCAGGGTGCGCAAGCATCGGCACCGGGGCGGTTCGCTGGTGCCGGACTATCCTCTGCAAATCTGCCAGATCGACGAGACGGAAATCGACGTGCTCGCTGTTGACGACGCGGGCCATCTGCTGAAGCGGCTTTGGCTCATCGTCCTGGTCGACGTGCTGACCCACATGATCCTGGGCTTCTGGCTGTGGCCGCGGTCGGCCAACCGGGAGGCGATCGGACTGTGCCTTCAGCACGCCATCCGCCCGAAGGGAGCGTATTTTCAGAAGTTCGGCATCGAAGCCACGGATGTCTTCGGCCGACCGGAGCGCATCATTTCGGATCGGGCGGCCTGGTACAAGGCTCTGAAAGGCCACCGCGGCCTGGAGGATCTCCGCATCACGGTGGATCCCCGGCATGGCGAGCCGCATATCCGCAACGTGGTCGAACGCCTGCAGGGATCGATCAACCAGCAGCTCCGCAAGGCTCGCGGGCAGACCGGCCGGTCCGTCGCCGACAGAGGCGACTATCCCGCCGAGGACCGCGCCTGCCTCACCTATGAGCAGATCGAGAAGGCGGCGGCCATCACCGCGTTCCGCATCTGCAACGGGGAGATGGATGAGAAAACCCGTAAACGCCCTGATCTTGAATGGAGCAAGCACGCCTCCCGCATTCCCGAGCATCTCCTGACCGTCGACTGGGAGGAGGTGCAACTCGCTTTCCTGCCGGAAAGCACATGCAGCTTGTCCAGCAAAGGCATTGCGGCCTTCGGCCTCTTTTACTGGAAGCCGGACGATGTCCGGCTGGCCGAGCTTTACGCCAACCGCGGACGCGAAAAGCTACGGATCAAGGTCAACCGCAATGACGTCAGCCACATCTATCTGTGGCACCCGACGCTGACGCAGTGGCTCACGGTTCCCCGCGCCGATGGCGTGCTGACCCCCATGACGGCCTGGGAACTGGACGCCCAGAATGGCCGGGAGCGCGAGGAGGCGGGCACCTCCTGGGCGGAGCGAGGGAAATCACGCGAAATGGTGGACGAGGCGCTGACTCCGCCCCCACGGCCTCGCAAGGCGCGGGTCAGCCGGAAGGCGGCCAGCGACGCCTTGGCGGCGCGCGTCGCCAGTGAGGCCCCCAAACCCTATGCGGCGGATATGGAGATCAACCGTCTCAAGACCACCGGAGACGGTTTGGGGCATTTGCCGGCGACGGATGACAGTTTCGAGGTCGAGCACTGGGGGGCATCATGACCGACCATCTGAACGAGGACGCGCGACAGCGGCTTGAAACCCTCAGCGATGAGGAGCGCTGCCTGTACCTGGGGGAAACGCGGTGGATTGGCTATCCGGCCGCCGTGAGAGCCCTGACCGACCTCGTGAGACTCCGGGAGCGACCGAAATCCACCCGAACCACGGGGGTCGCGGTGTGCGGCCCGTTCCGCAACGGCAAAACCATGGTTGCGGACCGCTTCCTGAAAACGCCGTCGGTCCAAGTGCGCCCCGTCTACTACTACCAGATGCCCAGCGAACCCTCCCGCGCGGAGTTCCTGTCCGGCCTCATCCGGGCGATGGGCCGCGTGCCGGACCCGACCAACCGCACGATCGATGGCCGGCGCCAGCAGATGATGGATCTGTTCGGAGAATACGAACCCCGCGTCATCATCTTCGATGACGCGCACCACGGCTTCCGCGGCAGCGGTGCCAAGGAATTTCACACCCTGCTGCGCGTGATGGGGCATGAGTGGGATATTTCACCCGTGCTGATCGGTGACCGGTCGCTGGCGGAGGTGATCCACAACGACGGGGAACTGCGCACCCGCCTGACAAGCGCCCCACTGCCCCGCTGGCAATACGATGCCGATTATGCCCGCCTCCTGAACAGCTTGGTCCTCAGCCTGCCACTGCGCCGGAAATCGGACTTGACGGAGGACACGCTGGCCAAGCGCATCTTTCTGACATCCGAAGGGTTGATCGGCGACATTGTGCAGACCGTCACGGCGACCGCGGTCGAAGCTGTGCGCCGCGGCGAGGAGCGGATCACCGTGGCGCTGTTCGACGACATGAAGTTTCGTCCACCCTCCAAACGGTTTTCCGCCCAGGATTTGCTGGGGCTGGGGTGATGGCACCGTCGCCCTCCCTCCCGGACACCGGACCTTTCCCGGTTGAGCTGTTGGAACGGGGCCGTCCGACCGGAGAGCGCTGGGCCACCGATCCCGTCCCGTTTCCAGACGAGCTGTTCAGCAGTTGGCTGGCCCGGATGGCCCACGCCAACGCGATGGGTCCGGACAGCTTCCTGACTCATCTGCGACTGAAAAGCCGGATAGCGGTCGCCGATCCGGATCGTGAACAGGCGCCGCGCCTGATCGCCTACCTGGAACGCCAGACCGGTCATCGCGGCCGGATTGGCCCGCTGCAACGGTTTGCCCATCCGATTGGCCGGCCTTGGGCCGGCGCGGTTGTCGCCCCCCGCTTCTGTCCGCTGTGCTGGCGCGAGGATGCCAGCCCCTACCTGCCCTGGTTCTGGCGGGTTGACGTGGCAGCCGTGTGCGTCCGGCACAACCGGTTCCTCCACGACCGTTGCCCGCGGTGCCTTGCTGAACTGGTGCCGCTCCACGGCTCGGCGCGTCGTCCATTGTGGCGCTGCCACGCCTGTGGCACCGATCTTCGCACCGTCCCGGCCGCGAAGGCCCCGCGCACCGTGGTCCGGGGACAGCAACTGCTCCTGGAGCTGGCAGCTCTGGCCGAAGACATCGACCGGCCGGACCTGATCGAGCATGCGCTGACCGCGTTCCGGGCTTTGGGCGACAAACCGAACGACGCAGCCTGGCCCATTCGTCAGCGATTGCACGCGGTGGGCGCCTCCTTGGCCGCCGCCCATGGGGTGTTGGTGGCGTCGGCGACAGGGTCCACCCGCACTCTCCTTCTGCAGCTCCTGACGGGGGGATCGCTGGATGCTCTCGACACGGCGGTTCTGCTGCCGGCCCGCTGCTGGCCGTCCATTGAAGAGGCCATGCGGCCACCGCAACGACGACGGCGGCCGGTTGGAGCTGACCGTTCAGCCTTGGTGGGCGCCTATGCTCGGGTCTGGAGCCGGATAACCCCCGCCCGCGCCCTTGCCATCGGCCTGACCAGCGACGTCCGCTCTGCACCCGTGACCGAGGTACGGAGCGCGACTGTTGCGGACGTGAAAGCCGCGGCGCAGTTGCTCGACCGACGGTCCGCAGCTGGCTCCGAAATCAAAAGCTGGATGGGGGTCATAAACGGGTGGCTGAATTCCCCCCGGGCTCACCTCACCATCGGCACCATCGACACCCGGGTCGTTCAGCTGGCCCTGTTCGTCGACGCCATCCTCACCGTTCTGGTGGTGGAGGCCGCGTTGGAGGATCAGCTCCCCACCTTTCTGCGGGTGCTCCGACAGGCGGTCCATCGACGGTGCCTTCTGGCGGGCGCCCAAGCCATGGATACCGGGGTCTCGCCAAACCGTGTGGTCCTGTTCGAAGCCGCCGGCTGGCGGCGTCATGGACAGGCGCCTTACCGGTTTGCCTGCGATTTCCTCATGGCGCCGCGCCACGGTCCGCCGGTCCACATGCGCTATGGCCTGTTGGATGAAGCCCAATCGTTCAGCGGCCGGGCGGCAGGAAGCTGAGATCGCAAGCCCAGACCCGCTCACCGCCGCGGTCGGCGATGTCGCGCACCACGCCGGCCTTGGCGAGCTGCTCCACCAGCAGATGCACCCCGCGCAGCGACAGGCCGCAGCGCCCCTTCAACTCGCCTGCCGCCCGGCTGATGGTGAAGGCCGGCCGGTCGTGCAGCCAGTCGAGCACGTCGGGCAGGCGCGAGCTGCTGCGCCGCGGCGTGGCGGCCAGCCGCGCCTCCCAGTGTTCCTGGACCAGATCGAGATGGCGCAACCGTTCCAGCTCATGCGCCACCAGCTCGGGAACGCTGTCGAGGACCCAGCGGGTCCAGGCACCCTCGGTCCCGGCCAGGGCGAGGCGGTAGCCGGTGACGTCGCGGGCGAGCGCTGCCGTCAGCGGTGGCCAAGCGTGATGCAGCCGGCAGGCCTCGCGGATCAACTCGGGGGCGGCGAGCCACACCACCACGCTCCACCAGGAGGTCGGCGGCCGTTCCGCCGCGACCGCGGCCCGCAAGGCGGCACTCTCGGCATCGTCGTCCGGACCGCGGCGCTCCGGCGCTCCCGGATCGGGCCGCAGCGCCAGGGCGCGGATCGCCGACGCCGCCCCGAGCAGGCCGGGCGCAGCTGCCAAAGCCTCAGCCACCGCCTCCAGCGCCGGACCGGCATCGGCGGCGCGCGCATCGCCGAGGCCGACCGGACGGCCGCCCTGAGCAACACTCCAGCGCCGGTGCAATTCGTCCAGCCAGGGCCGGGTCCAGGGCGTCAGCGGCGGCGGGGTAGTACCGGCCGCATCGCCTTCCACGTCCTCCAGATCTTCGCCGTCCCCGAGGTCGACCGCCTCCAGGGCGGCGATCGAGGCGCGCACCGCGGCCACGACGTCCCCTGGGTCTACCTCCCTGGCCGGGACCGCTGCGGGCCGGACGGAGGTGCGCTCCGGCGGCAGGGCGGCGGTCAGGCCAGCCGGCAGCTGGGCGAACAGCGGCACCAGCAGGGCGGCGCGGGCAGCCTCGCCCTGGGCGTGCTCCGGCGCGGCGAGGGCGCGCTGGAAGTCGTGGGCGTCGAGGCGGTGGCCGTCGAGGCGGATCACCGCGGCGGCCGAGCGGCGGGCGGCATCGGCGGCGAGGCGTCGGCGCCGCGCCGGGTCGGCGAGGGCCTGGTCGAGGCGGCCGAGCGCGCGTTCGGCGGCGAGCAGAGCGGGGAGAAGGGAGAGGAGGATCATCGCGGCTCCAGGAAAGCCGCGTCAGGTTAGCCGATTGCAGTGATTTTTACTAACTGCACCGACATCGAAGGGTAGGAAAAACCGGCTTTTGATAACACTTCGATAATGACAGTTATCAATGCGTTATCAATATCCGATAGACCCCGGCGCTCGGCGCCGCTAGGATGGCGCCATGCCCACAGACCGCACGCTGACGGCCCCGGACGCCGCCGTTCCCTTCGCGTTTGAGCCGATCCTGTCAGCCGATGACGTTGATCGCCTCCGCGCCGCCTTCGCCACCCGGACGATCGCGGCGTCCACCCGACGCGCCCTGCTCGGCGACGGGCGTCTGTTCGTGAGTTGGTGCGGACAGACCAAGCGCCAAGCGATGCCGGCCAGCCGGGAGACGGTGGACGCTTTCCTTGCCGCGGCGGCGGCCGACGGCCGGTCGACCGCCACCCTGCGGCGCTACCGCAGTTCGCTCGCCTGGTGGCACGCCGCCGGCGGCTTCGCCAATCCGTGCGCCGGGTCGGCCGTGGCGGTGCCGGTGCCCGCGACCACCCTCACCGATGCCGCCATGGCCGCGCTGCGTGCCTTCATGGACCTCGCCCAGCGCGGTTACGCCCCCGCGACGCTGCGCGCCACCGAAGCCGACGCCCGCCGGTTCGCAGCCTGGTGCGGACCGCAGGGGCTGTCCTGGCTGCCGGCCGATCCGGAAACGGTGCGGCGCTACATCCAGGAGATCGGCACGGCCCGCAAGCCGACGACCGTGGCACGCTACCTCGCGTCGATCGCCTTGCTGCACCGGGCCGCTGGCCACGAGAATCCGTGCCGGCACTGGCGTGTCGACTTGGAACGCCGTGGCCATGCCCGCTTGCCGCATGGCCAGCGGCGGCAGGCGGCCGCCCTGACCGACGCCGTGCTGGCGCCGATCCTCGACCGTCTCGATCCGGAGCAGCCGGATCGGTCGAAACCGCTGAAGCCGATCGATCTCCGCGACCGGGCGCTGCTGCTGGTCGGTCGCGACACCCTGGCCCGCGCCGATGAGTTGGTGGCCTTGCGTTGGGACGACCTCCATCCGGTCGACTTGGCCTTGAACCCGGACGCGCAGCCGGGCGAGGCGACCATCCGCATCCGTCGCTCCAAGACCGATCAGGAGGGGCACGGGGCCGAGGCTTGGCTCTCGGCCGAAACCGTTGCGGCGCTCACGGTTTGGCGGGCGGTGGCGCCGCGGTGGCCGGCCGAACCGGGGGATGAGGGGCCGCACACCCGGGACGGGGCTTTCCTGTTCTGCCACCTGTCGCGCAGCGGCGCCGGCGAGCGGATGAGCCCGGCGGCGGTGCGCCGCGTGGTGGAGCGGCGCACCGGCGAAGCGGACCCGCTCGCCGTCGGCTTCAGCGGCCACAGCTTGCGCGTCGGCGCCGCCCAGGATCTGCTGGCCGCCGGCGTCGACCTGCCCGGGCTGATGCAGGCGGGACGCTGGTCCTCGCCGGTGATGCCGGCCCGCTACACCGAGCGCCTGCGGGCGACGCGCGGCGCGGTGGCGCGGGTCCGGCGGGAAAAGGGAAAGGACGGGAGGAAGCCGCTGTAACGGACCGGGATCATTGGCAATTACATTTGGACGATCGGACTTGAAATTCGATTGAACAGCACTTCACTCCTTGGCGTGCTCCTGCGGCTGCGCACCACCGTCGTCGTCCCAGCCACGAAGCCGGGCACCACGCTCCAGCTGGCGTTGCCGCTCATCTGCAATGCTCACGGCAACCGGGAACGCCGAAGCGGTCTGAATGAACATTTTCCCGCGTAGAAAATGGACCGACGACGGACGCTTGCTTGGCTGGGTGGCGTGCATGACAGCTTCTCCTCTCCGGTGCGGTCCAGTAGGAACTGGACTGACTGCACCGATCTTGCGTGTTCCTCGCCGTAACAGTCATCCCGGCATGAGGGTGAAGGCACCCGACCGGTCCTGACCCGGTTTTACGTGCCCTGCGAACCATCCCCCTACGAACCGTACTGGGGTTCCGTTTCCGCCAATGCCAGGATCCTGTCCAGTTCATCCGGGTCTATGAGCGCTGTCTGCGCCATGCCCGACCCTCCATTGGAGCGCCCATCGGCATGCGGCAGATGGATCCAGGTCGCAGTACGGCGATACACAGGGAAAGAGAGCGAGTCGATCAGCTCCTCGTCGGTTTCCACGACGTAGCTCCCCGCAGGTTGCACTCCGTCCATGCCGTTCAATTCAAAGGGACGGGTGACCGTCACGGTCCTGGTGGTTGTGCGGGTGAATGCGGTGCTCATCGAACGGTGCTCCCGTGCGTGTCCGGCGGTTTCTGAAGGTGCTCTCCGGGTCAGGTCGCCGGTTGGACGAATGACCTGGTCATCGCATTTTGATGGCGAGGTAGGTGCCCGTTCGAAGTGACGGGCTTGCGGCGGATGGCATCCTGCAGATGCGCACCGGGTGGTTGGGCGCAGCCGCCGTCGCAGCCGTCGTCTTTGCAGGACGTTCATCTTGCAGCAGACACTGCTATCCGCTGAAGCCCGAGAACGCCAACCCTGCGAGAAAGCCGACTGACATGCCAAGTGTCAGATAGGCCATGCTTTTCCATTTCGGCGCGGACAAAGCCCAGGCCGCACGCTCTGAAGCGGTCCACTCTGATAGCGTCGTATTCCTGAGCGTCATCGCAACCTCCCGCTACGGGTTTCATAATCAATATGGTGGCAATAATTTACATAACAATAATCGTCTCCAAATATTTACACCGAAGCTCATTTGATATAAAATCACATGCACTTTGATTGTCTTAATCAATATGCGGTTTTTCTGCCTCAATTTGGAATGCGATACTTTCCTCCGCTCCATCGGGGCAGGTCGCGGCGACGCCGTTGCGATGCCCGGCTCAAGACGTCATGAACCGGACTGCCTCAACCGATTGCCAGATGGTGAAAGTCGCAACGAAGAGAACGGTGGCGGCGGCGGTCAGGGACAGCGCCAGCAACACCCCGTCCTCCTCGAGGTAAGCCAGGGCGATCAGCATGATCGTCACGGCCGGCACGATGTTGCTCAGGGGAATCGGGACGAAGAAGACGCTTGTCAGCGCGAAAACGACCAGCCCAACAACGCGCGTCGTCGCGTCGAACGGCGTCTTCCAGCGCGGGTGTATGACCGTCTCCATGCGCCTCAACACCGGCACGGCACGATCGATCAGTTGGACCAGGCGCCGTGTCGAAAAGCGCCGGGACGTGATCATCCGGGGAAACACCGGACTCGCGCGCGCCAGGATCATCTGGATCGCGGGAATGGTCAGCAGCAGCCCGACGACCGGCGAGGTTCCCGGCGCCAGCCCGATCAGCGCCAGCAGCAGCAGAACGATGCCGAAGGAGCGCTTGTGGAGTTTTTCCAGCAGCCAGCCGAGCGTGACGCAGTCGGCCGGAGCCTCGTCCAGCAAGCCACGCAGAACCTCGGATGTCGGGATATGCAGCGTCATGGCCGCCTCGCTCCGGCCGTTTGGGATCGTCGCCATCGGGCGGTCACGCCGGGATCGACACCGTGACGGTGGTGCCGGGGCCGGAGCTGACGGTCACGCCGCCCTCGATCTGCTTGGCCAGCAACTCCATCAGGGTGAGGCCGAGCGAGCCGGTCCGCCGTTCATCGGGCATGCCGACGCCGTTGTCACCGATGGTCATGCACAGAAGGCTGCGCGAGCTGTGGCGGAACGAGACGGCAATGCGGCCGGGGCGTCCATCGGGGAAGGCGTATTTCAGCGCATTGATCATCGCTTCGTTGGCGATGAGGGCCAGCGGGATGGCCTGATCCGGCTTCAGAAAGGCCTCGTCGGCGTCGACGTCCAGCACGATGTTCGGGCTGGGTGCGGCCCCGAAGGACGCCAGCAGGTCACGGCACAGCATCGCCAGATACCCGCCGAACTCGATCTCCTGCAGCCCCTGCGCCCGGTAGAGCTTCTCGTGGATCTCGGCCATGCGGTCCAGCCGCTCTACCGCACTGCGCAGCGCCTCCTGCACGGCCACTTCCTGGCTCTGAGCGATGCTCAGCTGGATGCGCAGAAAGGACGAGGCCATCTGCAAGGTGTTCTTGACGCGGTGGTTCACCTCCCGCATCAGGTCGTCCTTGTCGCGCAGAAGTAAATCCTTGTCGTGCAGTGTGTTGCGCAGCACCCGTTCCACTTCGATGCGGCGCTCGACTTCACTGGCGAGCTGGCGGTTGAGTTGGTCCAGCCGCTCGGTCCGCGACGAGACACGGCGGTCGAGTTCCTCGCTGAGCTGCCGCAATTGGTCTTCCGCCGCCTTGCGCTCGGTGATGTCGACAAAGGAGGCGAAGTGGTAGCGGATGCGTCCCTCCTCGAAGACGGGGGCGACATGCTGGAGCACCCACAGCAGCTTTCCGTCCTTCCGGTAAAGCTGCACCCCGCGCACGATGGCCTCCCCGGCGCGCACGGTCAGATCGATGGCGCGCCCCACCTCCGGGTCTGTGTCGGCGCCGGACAGGAGGTGATAGCTCCTGCCCAGCACCTCCTCCCGCGCGTAGCCGCTCAGCTTGATGAACGCGGCGTTGACGAAGACGACCGGCACATCCGGCAGGGTCGGATCGGCGATCAGCATCGGCATCAAAGTCGATTCCGCGGCCACCACGAAGGGACCGCCACGCGCCTCCTCCGCATTGACCATCTTCTCTGCGTCCTTCTGGTCGCGGGGATTACCGGGCATGCAACGCTCCCTGCGTTTGGCATTTCTTTCAAAAAGATACAGGTGCGGATCACAGGCTCATTATGCGCAAAAGTGGCGCCGACACATCGCCCGATGCCCCATCTGACAGTAAAACATATTAACTGCCCAGAAAAATAACTTCCTCGAAATCACGAATTTAAAAATACCGATCACATGCCTTCGAACATCTTCTCCTTTTAGCTTACGATTTATAGTGATTTTCTCACAATTATATTTCTGCATCGATTGAATTTTTACAGCGCAGCATAATATTTGCCTAAGTCATTCAGGTCGAGCCCGGCGCTCCCTGCCAGCACCCGACCACCATCCCGAACAGTCACGGAGACGACATGGACGACGGCACGCACCCGACTCCCACCACCCGCCCCACCATTCACAGCGCCAGCGACGAGGCCGCGGCAAGTGCCGAGGCATCCAAGAGGCCCAACATCCGCCCCAGCATCCGCAGCGCCAGTGAAGAGCAGGCGCCGAAAGTCGGCGCAGCGGCAGCGCAGGCCTCCCGCAGCGTCGGCCAGCAGTCGAGGCCCTGGCCGCCGAAGCTGCCCGGCAGCGGCAGTATGGCTGGTCTTCCGGATGCCGGACGGGCGATGGAATCCGGCAATGCTCTGGCAGCGGGTTATGGAGGGGTCTTCTCGGAGGCCGTCACCTTCATGAACCAGGCGGTCGACCGCCAGAACGAGATGATGAGCGGCATGCTCCGGGCCCGTGGCCCGCAGGACATCATGATGGCGGGCAGCCGCTACCTGCTCGGCGGCTGGCTGGCCTTCTTCGAGGTCAATGTCCGCATTTCCCAGGCTGCATCCCGCTTTGCGGAAGACGCCAAGTACAACCCGGCTCGGCCCGGCCTCTGACACCGTTGGGATCCAGCCGCCTCGTTCCAGCTTCCTGGCCCCGCGGAACCGCGGCACCAGCACCGCAGGAGGACCTCCGTTGACCAGTTCGGAAAACGGGCCGCGAACGCTTCTCGCCGTCGAGGAGCGGGTGAGCGTGCACAAGCGCACGCAGGTGACCGGAGCGGTTCACGCCCGCACCCTCAGCCACGAACACGAGCAGCCTGTCGAAGCCGACCTGTCGGTGGAGACGCTTGAGGTCGAGCGGGTCGCTGTCGGTCGCTTCGTCGATGGCCCGATCCCCGACCGCCAGGACGGCGACACGACCGTCATCTCGGTGATCGAGGAGGTGGCGGTCGTGGAGGTCCGCCTGAAGCTGGTGGAAGAGGTTCGCATCACCCGCCACACCACGAGCCGCAAGATGATCGACCACGTCACGGTGCGCCGTCAGGAGGTGGTCGTCGACCAGGACCCGCCACCGCACGCTCCCGCGGCCTGAGCGGCATGACTTACCTCAAGACCCTGAAATACTTTAAATCCTACTGGAGAATATCATGAGCACGATCGTCGTCGGACTTTACAAGGAAAGCGGTTCCGCCAAGAAGGCCTTCCAGGCATTGGTCGCGGCGGGCTGCCAGAAAGCGGACATCGAGACCTTCGGCGGCGCCGACAGCGCCGACAAAGCGGCCCAGGGTCTGCTGGAGCACGGCTTCGACAAGGAACTGGCCGAGCAGTATGGCGCGGCCATCCGGCAGGGCCACACCCTGGTGGCGGCCGACATCGCCGACCAGGATGCCGACGCGGCGGAAGCCATCCTCGACGAGAATGGATCCGTCGACCTGCCCACCCCCTCGGCGGCGGGTAAGCCGGCCCAGAAGGCGGCCAACGGCGGCAGCGTCGAGCAGGAGACCCTCCAGTCGGTGAAGGAGGAGGTTGAGATCGGCAAGCGCCGGGTCGCCAAGGGCGGGGTGAAGGCCACGTCGGAGGTCACCGAGACGCCGGTCCGGGAAACCGTGACGCTGCGCGACGAAACGGTGGATGTGGAACACCGCAAGGTCGACCGGCCTCTGAGCGCCGACGAGGAGAAGGCCGCCTTCGGCGAGAAGACCATCGAGCTGACGGCGACCTCCGAAAAGCCGGAGATCACCAAGGAGGCCCGCGTCGTCGAAGAGGTCGTTCTGTCCAAGACGGCGTCCGAACAGGAAAAGACCGTGGAGGCCGTCGCCCGCCGCACCGATGTCAAGGTGGAGCCGGTCGGCGGCAAGGCGGGCAACAAGCGCTGATTTGAAAAGCGCATGAAAACTGCGGACCTGAACCGCACATGAGGACGACAAGACAGCCTTCGCCTTGGTCACAACCATCTCGGTTGTGGTCGAGGCGAAGGCTGATCTGCCGAATGCCTCCAGAAGAACGCCGGCTCTTGCAAGTTCTGGAAAGATGCTGGACGACGGGGACAGTGCGATCCGCTCTTGCAGGTTGTCAGTCCTCCAAAAAACCATCCTTAATATTAATTGAAAAGTCCTTGTTCAATCACCAGATAAATTCTTCTGAGGCCACTCCAGGCTCTCTTCTTCATGCTGATGTTTCCAGGTCTGAAGCTCTTCCTGGCGTGACTCGATCCAGACGGCATGATCGCCGCCGTCTTTGCCGACAGACCGGCCCAGATCGGAGAGCACCCATGGATGCCAGGACAAGGCTCGCCTTCTTCATCTTGAAAACGCATTCCGGCTGGATTGTCCGGGCGGACGGCTTCGTCTATCCGCCCTGCACAACCCAAGCCGATGCGTTCGCCAAAGCCATTCGCGAAGCCAGAGCAGCGGAACGCCTCGGCTTCGCCAGCGTCGTGCTGGCACAATCGGCGGCGGGGGAACCCTGTTCTGTCCGCTGGTCCTGTGCCGGCGCCGCCGGAGTGCCAAGGGCAGACACCGAAACTCTGCAATCGGCAATTCCGCCCATGGCGGGCATCCCGCTGTTCGCACACCGACCGGAGGACCGCCGATGACCACCCTGTTCCACTCCATCGACGGGCGATACCCCCAAGGCGCCGACGTGCTGCGTGAACAGCTGCGCTGGGGGGACGCCGAACGCCGTTGGCATCCGGCACCCCACAACGATCCATCCGGCCGGCTGCCACCTGGCTACCCACCGCCGGGCCACGCCTGCCTACCGCAGGGCGCCCTGCTGACCCGTCTCACCATGGCTTGTGCCGCGGTCGGCACGACCGCCACGAAAGGGTGACCCCATGAGCCTTGTGGCCCATTACATCGTGTCATTCCAAGCGGATGGCTGGTTCATCATGCTTGAAGGGGAGCGCTACGGCCCCTTTCTCGACGGTCAGGTCAGCGCCCTCATCGTCGCGGTACAGGCCGCCAACCATGCCGGAAAGGATGGGCACGATGCCCGTGTTCTGCTGCACACGAAGGACGGAGGCGTCTCCACCGCCTGGATCTTCGGCACCGACAGCTACCCGTCACCCTGGGTGGAGGAACTGCATCGGATCGCCTTGCTGCCGCGCCGGGAGCGTGCCCGCGCGTCTGTCCCTCCGGGTCCCTCGATGACGCTGGATGTTGCGGTCGCCGGTCAGGCGTGACCGGACGGCGATGCCCACGGGCAGAGGGGGTGGGGAATCAGGTGGCCACCTCATCCGTCCAGACCTGGAACTCCGTCAGCGTGTTGGGGCCGAAGGTGTGGGTGAGCGGCACGTCGGCCGCGTCGCGCCCCTGCGCGATCAGGGTGCGCCCGATCCGGGGGGCATTGTTCCGCGGGTCGAAGACATGCCAGCGGCCGCCCAGATACACCTCCATCCAGGCCGCGAAATCCATCGGCGCATAAGGCGGCGGCAGACCGATGTCGCTGATGTAGCCGGTGCAGTAGCGCGCGGGAATGTTCATCGCGCGGCAGAAGGCGATGGCGAGATGGGCGTAGTCGCGGCAGACCCCGCGCTTTTCGGCATAGGTCTGGGCGGCAGTCCGCGTCGGACGCGAATGCTCGTAGCCGAAGGTCACATGGCTGTGGACGAAGTCGCAGATCGCCTGAACCCGTGCCCAGCCCGGCGCGGTGCCCGAGAACAGCCGCCAAGCCTCATCCGACAGGACATCGGTCTCGCAATAGCGGCTGCCCAGCAGGAACAGCAGGGTGTCGGCCGGCAATTCATCGACACGGTGCTGGACGGCGCCGGGCTCGGCCGGATCCGGCACTCCACTGTCGCGGATGATGCTGTCGGCCCCGATGGTGACCAGGCCGGCGGGCGCCACCAGCCGGCTGCACCAGTTGCCGAAACTGTCGCGGTAGCCCTGGATCGGCACCGGAACGCTGGTGACGATATGGTCGGGACGCTCCAGGTCGCCGACGCGCATGTAATGCACGTTCAGCATCACGATCATCGGCGTGGGGGCGGGAAAGCTGAAATTCAACTGATAACCCAAGCGTATGCGCATGATGGCCTTCCGATGAAAAGACGTGCCGGTGACATACCGGTGCGTGTCGGCGCCGATCAGTAGCTGGAGGGAAAGGGGCAGGAATCCGGCTCTATGAGTGCGGACGTCCGGCCCCGGTTCCGGGATCGAAGGCTGACGCTGGGTGGTAACGGTCTCGCAACCGGAGCAACCGGCAGTTATGGTATCGAGTACAAGAGCGCGTTGAAGCGCTGTTGTGCCTTCTAGCTGTCAAGACAGAACTGTCTGCATCGTCGCGCCCGGTACACTCAAGGTCCTTTGACCGCGCTTGGTGATAGCTTCCGAAAGGTACGCCTGGGTCATCGCGCGGTTCCTGGTTTTTTCATCGATCAGTTGTCGTCTCCTGGCGGGGCAGGAGAGATCTGACGTGATGAACCAATGTGGAAAGACTGTAGGGCTTGCGCAGGACGATCAGCCGTCCCGGCACCTCCTGCGGAATGTATTCGCTGTAGCCGGTCATGATGATGACCGGCAACTCGGCGTTCCGACGCCGGATCATTCGGATCAGAGCCTCGCCGCCCATGACAGGCATCCGCATGTCGGTCAACAAAATGGCAGCAGGATCCTTTTCATCAACCTCCAGCGCCTGCACCCCATTTTGAGTGAGGGTGACCCGGTAGCCTTCAGCCTCGAGGAACTCTGCCAACGCTGTCGCCGTAAGATTTTCATCCTCGGCGATGAGAAGGTGAGGATGATTGAGCATGCTTCGATACCAACACACCCGGAATGATTTGGACAGCCATTAATGCTCATGTGCCGCTCTCAGAGCGGAAACCTGCATGGCTCTTTTGCTCCAGGAGCGCTTTATTGCAGCGGCAATGGCGACAACGTTGCCTTAGCGCGACCGGCGTGAAGCGTTTGCTTCAAACGATCTGCTGTAATATCATCCGACGGCAGGCCGTCACCGCGTCGCAAGACACTCCCTGGTCGCTGGGCTGACCACCGCCACGAAGACCGAGGAGTGCGCCGTTCCCGATCCAGGAAATGGCGATGCACCGCAGGGCAGGTTCCCTCCATGCAGCGGCACTTCCATACGCTTCGAAAGACGTATCGCACATGATTTCCATCACCCGGACGGAAATCACTCCATCATCACTTCGGAATGTCTAAAATATTGACCGCTCCAGATCGGCGTGAACACAATGCCGGAGAAGCCACTCATCTGCCGATTTTCGGTGAAACTCGACGGAGAGTTCCATACGGTCACGGCCTCTATTCATCTCGACGTCCCTACATTCGTGAGATTTGAGATGAATGCTCCATCAGGCAATTCCCCATCCATGGTTGTGGCCATGTGGAGTGACGGGCAATGGAATGTCTTCGAGGGTGATCGAAGTGCCGACCCACGGCACCTGCTGGCCATCACCCTGGCCTTCGGCACAATGACCTTTGGTCCTCCTGGCGGTGATTGGCTGCTTGTTCGGGATCTCCTGATCAACCTCACCCAGTCGGCTGTGGTTCATTACCGCTGACGGGCGCCGGTGGCGATGCCAGGACTGCGCACCCCGAGCATCAGGCTCATAAACTCGTGGATCGTCGGTCTGCAATTGAAAGGTTTCCCCAAGAAAAATCCTTTTCATTACAGTGGCCTACGACTGCAACCCGATCGACTCAGCCTGACCGGGGCACTTATTTTGACGCCCAAATCTTGCAAAGAAAATTTTCAAAAGAAAGCGACACATGGGCTTCCTCCATCCGGGCGAGCGCCCCGTCCATGCCGGTCGGAGCGAATGCGGACGGGACGGGATCGGACAGCATCTGCCGCATCAGGTCGAGGGCCAGCATGGTGGCTCCCCAGTCGCGCAGCGCACGCGCGGGCACCTGGGCCAGCAGAGTGCGCAGGCGGTTGGGATCGACGCGGCGCCCCTGACTGTCGGCAATCTCGGCAACGGCCTCGACCCGCGACCGATGCAGCCAAGCCGCCAGAACCGGACTGCCGGTGGTTGCCTGGGCCAGCCGCCCGACAGCCTTGGCAGCCCGCTCCAATGGACCGAGAAGGAGGAGAGGTTCGGGAAGGCGCGAATTCATTATTTATATATATCAGTGTATTGTGGATTTTTGATATCCAAATAACCGAAACCTGTCCAATACACCCGATGCTGAAAAACAGGGCTTCCAACCGCCTCCGGTCGGTGCAAGTCAAAGCGCGGGACATTTGGTGCTTATGATGACGGCCCCCGCCCTGCCGGCGGTCTCCTGGCCTTTTGTCGCGCACCGGATGCCGGAACCCGGAACCAAGATACCGGCGCTGCGATCCGGGGCAGCTTCCCAACCCGCACCCTGCCTCCATGTTCATCCGGGTGGATGAAACCGACTTATATTCTGTACAAAGAGCCCAACAGGCAGGTCTCCGCCCGGATTGCTCAGGACACCCCGATGGCCCTCGTCGCCTACGCCCGCGTCTCCACCGAAGACCAATCCACCGACTCCCAGCTGCTCGCCCTGCGGCAGGCCGGCTGCACGACCATCTTCGAGGAACAGGCGTCGGGAGGCGACCGTGACCGGCCGGTACTGGCCAAGGCGCTCGCCAGCCTGAAGAAAGGCGACACGCTGGTGGTGGCGCGCATCGACCGGCTGGCACGCTCGCTGTTCCATCTGCTGGAGGTGATCGACGGGCTGGGACAGCGCGGCGTCGCCTTCAAGTCGCTGAGCGATCCGATCGACACCACCAGCCCGCAGGGACGCTTTGCTTTGCAGGTCCTCGGTGCCGCGGCCGAGCTGGAACGTGCGCTGATCCGCGAGCGCTCGGTCGCCGGGCTCAGGGCCGCGGTGGCCAGAGGGAAGGAGCCCGGCAATCCCGGCCTGCGCCGACGGGACCCTGCGGCGCTGGAAAGGGCACGGCAGGGCCGCGAGACCGCTCGCGACGAGCTGGTCGTCGCGCATGCCCAGGAGTTCCTGCCGACCGTCGAGGCACTGCGCCCGACCGCAGCATGGGATCAGGTCGTGCGGGCGTTGAAGGCGCAGGGGCGGACCCGGCCGTGGGATCGCAAGCCATGGACGCCCAACAGCCTGATCCGCGCCGTTCGCCGGCTGGCCGCAGCGGGACTGGTTCGTCAGACCATTCTCGATGCGGCGCCCAAGCGGGTCGACAGCACCGACCTCATGCTGATGGTGGCGGGGCTGGCGCGGGCCGAACCCGGCATCACGCTCGATGGCATCGCACGCCGGCTGCAAAGCATGGGGCAGCGCACGCCGCGCGGTGGCCTGCGCTGGAGCCGGTCGTCGGTGAAGACCCTGTTGGATCGCGCCAAGGATCAGGGGCTGGTGCGAGGATCGGAGGGCGGGTAGCGGGCGGGCAGTCTTCTGTATTCCGGCTTGGCGGCAGGACCGGCGACGAGGGGAAGGCAAGGGATCACGCAGGATCGTCGAGGGCCTGCGGCATCGGATCGGCCGCGGCGATCCTGGTCAGGAACAGGTTGCGGCGGAACAGCAGGGCCTCGGCCTCCCGGCGCTTCACCAGACCTGGAAGTTGCGTTTTCCTGCCATTGACGGTGGCGTAGACCCAGCGGCCGAATTCGCCGGCGGCCCCCTCATGGTCACCCATGTTGAGACGCTTCAGCAATGTGGAGGATTGGAAGTTCTCCCGTCCAAGATTGAAGACGAAGCTGGCGAGCGCGCCGCGCTGCCCGTCGGTCACCGGCACCGTCACCAGCCTGTCGACCACGGCCGCGGCGGCGGCGAGGTCGCGGGACAGCAGCGTTTCGGCCCGCTCAGCGGTGATGCTCTGTCCGAGCGTCACGCCGGCGGTGTGGCCGTAACCGATCGTCGGGATGCCGGCCGGGCAGAGATAGGCGTCGAGGGACAGACCTTCGAAATGCTTCACAAGGTCGATGGCGGCCTTGCAGATCGGATCGGGCATTGATCGGGGCTCCCAGGCAATAGGTGGGGCGGTGGGTGGGGAGACAGGGGGAGATCGGATCCGCTGTAGCGGGGACAGGGTCCCGGGGATAGCCCCGGGACCGCCCGCGTCGGGCCCCGCGTTAGGCCCCCGCGTCAGGCGACGTAGTCGTAGACGACGTTGACCGGGTAGGGCTTCAGGTTGGTGATGCGGTGGATTTCGGCCCCGGCCGCACCGTTGCGCTTGATCGTGTAATCGATCCTGGCGGCCCCGAGCTCGTACTCGTCGCGGGCCAGAGTCACCGCATCGACGCTGGGCGAGAAGCTCGGGTTGGCTGTCTTCAGCGAGAAGGCGAAGTCGATGGTGCTGTAACTCTCCACATTCAGGTTCGTGAGAGCATTCTGCAGGGTCAGATAGTCGTTGCCGTTGGTGTCGATGCTGGACCCGCTGTTGAGGGGTACGACAACCCAGGCCGACCCGTCCCACTTCCGCCACGTCGCCCGGCCGTCGAAGCTGACCAGCCACTTGATGCCGGTACCGGGCGGGGTGGTCTGCGCGATCGTCGCCGAACGGATCGTGCTCCAGTCCGACACGTCGATGCGGCTGCTGTCGAGCGTCGCCACATAGAAGGGGCCGGTGACGTAGCTGCTGCCGTAGGGGATGGTTGGCGGCGTGAAGGAGGCCGTCCAGCGAATTCCCGTGGAGAGGCGAAGTTCGTCCACGTAGCCAGCGATGCCGTAGTCACCGCCGTTAGTGGAGCCGAGCAGCATCAAGGATCCACTACTGTCTGTCCGCATAGCCGTGCCGCCACCGGCCCCCCCATACCCGAACTTAGTCCCGTTGACGAAAAACGCCACAGTCCCGGCAGAAGAGATCGTAACCGCCACATGCGTAAAAGTGTTCAGAGGGATGATTTGCGGGCCGCCAGCGTACAAGTCACTATTGAAGCTTGTTCCTTTGTAGCGGAACTTCAGCCATCCGTTGGTATCGAGGTAGAGCGCCCACGTCTCATCGGACGCCCCCCATTTTTGTGCGATGATGCGGGGGCTTGAGTAGTTTTCGGGACGTACCCAGGCCTCAATTGTCAGATCGACCGATCCGCTCATCCAAGAGGCATTCGGAACGGTCTGGCAAGCATAGCCAGAGCCGCCGTTATATACAGACCCAGTTCCGAATTTAGCTTGACCTGTGCCGATTTGCGGCACCGTGTTGCCGTTACCGAAATTGGGCGTGATCCATACCCCATCCTTCACAATGCGGGCATTGCCGTTTGCGGCGATCATCGCGCTGTTGCCGGACAGCTCCTTGACCCACTTCTGGCCGACCGCGCCGTTGAACTCCCACATCAGCGTGGTCATGTCGTCGGCGACCAGGGTGGCGGGCGTGAAGTTGGCGGTGTAGCGGGGAGAGCCGTTGGTGATGCGGAAACTGTCCACTGCCCCCTGGATGATGGCACTGTTATTGTCCCAATAGCTGCCGATGCAGAGCAGATAGGTGGCGTTGGCGTAGACCGGGTTGACATTGGGTCCATAGACGAGACCGAACTTCACCCCATCGACATAGATGAACCATCCCAGCCCATCACGAACCAGGGCGACATGGTGCCATGCACCGGCGTTCATCGCCGGATTGGAGACGACGACGGTGCTTTGGCCCCAGCCATTGACCCGCAGCGTCCCGTCGGTGGCGGCGTAGACCTGCAACGAGTTGCCGAGGCTGCCCCCATTGTCCGAAATGTTGAACAATTGCGGAGCGTTGCCGAAGCTGGCGAAATAGAACCAGCCCTCGATGCAGAGCTTGGTGTTGGTTCCGAAATAGATCGGGTTGCCGGCGGTCGGGGCGGAAAAATACATCTTCGGCCCACTGCCGACGGCACTCAGCGCTGCCGACGTGCCGTGCCCGCCTCTGGTGTAGGTGCTAGCGAGAGTGACCTGCTGAAGATTGGATGTCGTCGTGTCCCCGAACGCATTCGTCCCGTAACTCGACCCGCTGCTGTCCAGGGTCACCTTGTCGCCGTTGACGCCGTCGAAGTTCAGCAGCAGAAGGGTATAGGGAGTGGTCGTGGGCACCGTGGCCGGGGGGGTGAAGTTGCCGGCCCACAGCGAACGTCCCCGCTCGATGCGCACGGCATCGATGGTACCCTGCATGGTGATGTTGTCGGTCACGTCATGCCGATTGATGTTGACCTTGGCGCCAGAGAAGCTGATCGAGGCGGTTCCGACACTGGTCGCGTAGGTGGTGCCGTTGACGGCGACATAGACGGTGCTGCCGGAACGGAACAGCGCGACGTGGTTCCAGCTGTTGAGCGTCAGGCTGAGACCGGTGGAAACGTCGGCCGCAACGTTGTAGCTGGCGTTGTTATTGCTGAGGGCAAGCTTGACCAGACCGTTGGCATCCAACGACAGGCGCGGATCGTAGCCGGTCCCCTCCAGCGAGAGGAACTTGCCGCCGTTGAAGGCGGTGGGGTAGGCCCAGCAGTCGAACAGGAAATCGTCCGACCCCATTGCAAAGTCCATGTGCGTCTTGAGGGTGCCGACCTGGGCATTGCCGTTCAGAGCTGTAACGCCGAACTTCGCCCTGGCGTTGGTCACCGTCGAGTTGTTGCCGAGGAAAACCGAATGCCCGCTGTTGGCCCGGTCCTTCAGCACCTGCCCGCCATGCCCGTCGTCGAAGCTGAACAGATGGACGGTGTCGGTATCGGTGATGAACGCCGTGGTCGGGGGCGTAAAGTTGACGGCGTAGCGGGCGACCTTGGAGACACGGATCTGGTCCTGCCAGCCGAAAAAATTATATTGGCCGGGGTTGCCTGCAGACATGCCGATACCGAGTACGCCCGGCGGGAAATTGGTACTGTCTGCCCAGCTACCTTGAGCGATGCCGTTAACATAGAGCGTCGTTGTTCCGTTGTTACGGACAACAGCCCATTGATACCAGACGTCGGTTGAGAGATTTGCGCTCTGAATGCGATCACTGCCGGTCACATAATATTTGATTACCGGTGCGCCCGCATTGTTGCGCAGACAAATCTGGGCGACGGTGTAGGACGCGCTGTCGCAGATATCGAGGATCGCCTTATCCGTAAAGCTGCTGCCGATATAGACCATGCCTTCGAAAGTGAAGTTTTGCCCGGTGCCGAACGCGATCTTATAGCCGCTGGAAAGCTTCCATGCCGACGCCCCGTCGAACCAGCCGCAATGGCTGCCGAACGGGGTGATGCCGCGCTCATCGATGATTTCGGTCGAGCCGTTGGCGCCATCGGCATGGATCAGCAGCTTGGTGGCGGCATCGGCCCCGCCACCCCCGGCGGTGCTGTATAGCTGGAACTGGCCGCCGACCTGATCGGTGCCGGTCGCGGCATTCTCCTGGGTGTATTGCGCCTCGGTGTTGTAATCGACGTTGAAGGCCTGGCCGACGAACTGGCTGTAGACCGCCAGGATGGATTTGGCGGGAACGTCGAGGCTGCCGGCGGCGGGAAGAACCGTAACTGCCGACTTGGTGACGGTGTTGGTGCCGCTGCTGGTGACGAGCGGAGCGCCGTTGACTGTGGGATTGGCCTTGAAATCGACGGCGTTGCCGGAGACCGTCACGGGCAGGTTGCCCGCATGCCAGACCTTATGGGCGACCCCGCCCATCGACCAGCCGCCGATCTTGAACTCGTTGTCGGTGTCGAGGCCGACATGCACCCCATAGTTGCCGGGGCGGTGGAAAGACATGAACGCGGCCCCGGCGGGAGTGCCGGTGCCCTGCGACTGAATTTCGAAACCGGCGGTGTTGCCGACGGCCGACGCAATGCCGGTGTTGGCCGGCAGGCTCGCGCCGGTTCCGAGTATCGTCTGCTTGCCGTTGAAGGTGTTGGCCGAGGTGACAGCGGCATAGTTGCCCGGAACGAGGTTGCCCGCATGCCAGACATTGTTCCCCATCCATTGGAACGACGTCATGTTGGCGAGAAGGATGTTCGACCAGGAGATTGCCGCCCCAGCCGACTTGCCGTAGCCGTGCGCGCCACGGAACCAGAAATTCGGGCCATTGACGCCGTCATTGCTGACGGACATGCCAATGTCCATTGCGTCCTCGCCACCGACGGAAAGGGTGGGCGAGGTGCTGCCGGCCGTGTTCCAATACCAATGCTGGCGACCCATCCCGTCCTGGGTCATGTAGTAGGCCGGCGCCGTGCCGCCGGTACGGGTCAGCGTGCCCGTGATCGTCGGATTGGCAGCGTCGAGCTTCGAGGCAGGCGCGAAGTTGCCCGTGTGCCAGACGTCCTTGTTGTCCACCTGGATGCCGGTGGCGACATTCAGCTTGGCTCCGCCGGTCGGCATCGCGGTCGTGCCGATGGCGGTCAGCGACCCTCCCTCGGAGATGGCGAAATTCTGCCATGCGCTGGAACCGTAGGCGCCAATTCGGCCAAAAGCGCCGACATCATTCCATCCGACGAACGTGAATTTGGTTCCGGCGCTGTTCCCGACGTGGACGGCCTCCATGGATGACGAGTTCTGGACGCTTACGGCGCCGCTGAAGACGTTGTTGGCGCCAAGCTGCGCATAGCGCCCATCCGCTGCCGCCCGGTCGGGAATGTCCGTGCCGTTGGCGACGCCGATGGCGCGCTTGGCGCCGGTGCCCGCCCCGGTCTGCGTCAGCACGCCGGCAGCGTTGTCGAGGGAGGCGAGGGAGGTCAGCAGGGCCGGCTTGTTCTCGACCCCGGACCAGTCCACCGCCGACGCGCGTGCCGCGGTGTAGGCGCGGTAGCCCGCCGCGTTGCCGAGATTGCTGTCGTCGACGACCAGATACATCAGGCCGCCGGTGCCGCCGACCTGCACCGTGTCGCCCTTCTGCACCTGGGCGGTGGTCAAGGCGAAGCGCTCGGCGTCGCTGGCGACCGGATAGAGACGTTCCAGCGCGCCTGCCGGCAGACGGGCGATGTCGATGGTGCCGGTCAGCGCCGACGCCGCCACCGCCGTCACCGGGATGGCGATGTTCTGGGTGCCGTCGAACGCGGTCGCGGTGCCGGTCGCCCCGCCCGACAGGGCGATGGTGCGGGGCGTCGTCAGCCTGGCCGCACCGGCCGCCTGCCCGGCAGCGATCATGGCGGCGATGGCGGCATCGGTCTGCGCCTTGTCGTAAGCGGTCGCGGACGTGTGCAGCTCACCACCCTTATAGGTCGCTGTCCGGCCGGCGACCGGGACGATCTCGACCGCTCCGTCCTCCGTCACCCGCACCGAACCGCCACCGTTGGCGATGCTGTCCTGCGACAGAGTGGACAGCCGGTGGTCGATCTCCTCCAGCGCTCCCTGCACGGTGCCGGCGGTGATGTTGCCGGATGCCGCCACCGGCGCCGTCGTGGCATCGAAGCCGAAGGAGACCGCGCGGTTGCCCGGGTTGAAGGTGAGCTTGCCGCCCGGAGCCTGCACGAGGTTCAGCAGGGAGCCGGGGTTGTCGGCGGCGAAGCGCTGCGAGGCGCCGTCGCCGACGATGCCGAAGTTGGAACCCCCGACGATGGTCGCGGCGGTCTGGGCATGGCCCTTGGCCTGCTCCGACCAATGGAAGGCGGAATAGACGCCCGGGCTGGGCTGATAGCCGACGGCACCCTGGGCGAAGGCCTGGGACAGATCGCGGGCAGCCTGCGCCTCCGTGCGGGCGGCGACAGCCAGATCGCGGGCGGCGGTGGCATCGGACTTGGCCGAGATCGCGTCCGCCGCCGCCGTTGCCGCCGTCTGCGCGCTGTTGGCGGCATTGGTCTGCGACTGGCCGGCCTGGGAGGCGGCGACCTGCGCCGCCGTCATGGCGGTGGCCGCGCTGTCGCGGGCCGCCTCCGCCGCGGCTCTGGCCGTGGCGCTGCCGGACCCGGCGGTTTCCGCCTGCTGTGCGGCCGAACGGGCAGTGTCGGCGGACAGGGCGGCGGCGGCGGCCTTGACGGTCGCGGTCTGGGCGCCGGTCGCGGCATCGCCGGCGGCGGCCTGCGCCGCGGTTGCCGCAGTGTCGAGACCGGCGGCGCTCGCGGCGGCGGCAGCGGCACTGCCGGAGGCCTCCATCGCCTTGCCGGTGGCGACGGTCGCCTGGGAGGCCGCGTCCAGGGCGTAGGACAGCGCCGACTTCAGACTGCCGGAGACCGGGGCATCGGTCTTCACCGCCCAGTCCTGCGCCTGCGTCCGCGCCGTCAGCGACGCGTCGCGTGCCTGTTGGGCGGCATCCCGCGCAGCGGTCGCGGTGTCGCGCGCCGCCTCGGCCGCCGTTCTGGCGGACAGGGCACCGGTCGCCGCCGTGCCGGCTTCGGTCCGCGCCTCCAGCACGATGTCGCGTGCGGTTTCCACGGCGGCAAGCGCCGCGGTGGCGGACGCCTCAAGCCCGGCGGCGGCGGTGGCGCTGTTGGCGGCCTCATCGGCATGGTGGACGGCGATGGCCGCCTGGGCGGTCGCGGTCGCGGCGGCGGCGGTGCTTTCGTCGGTCTGCGCGGCGACGGTCGCGGCGGCTTGCGCCACGGCCTGCCGGTCGGCGCCGACGGCCGTCATCGCCGCCGTGGCGTCGGCGGCGGCCTGCCGTGCCGTCGCCACGTCGTCCTCGATCGCCGCGATGATCTGCGCCGCATGCTCCACCACCCCGTCGTCGAGGAGTTGGAGCAGGCGGGCCGGGCTCTCGACCAGACGGGTGACACCCTTGCTGTCGGTCAGCGGGTACTTGCCGTCGGCATTCGGGCCGCCGTTCGGGGAGCCACCCAGCCAGTCGTCGTACTGGTCCTCGCGCACCGCCCATTTCGCGACCATCGCCGCGATCTCGCCGGCCAGTTCGGCGTTGGACAGGGTCGCCGACGCGGCGATGACGGCATAGGCGGAGGCCGCCGTCGTCTCGCCCTCCCAAGGGCGGTCGAGGGTCAGCGTGCGGTCGTTGGCGACATCGCGGATCTCGTAGAGCGTCCTGCCGTCGGTGGTGAAGGCGGAGCCCGGACGCACGACGCCCATCCACATGGTGCCGGCGCCGGCGACGGCGGCCGATCCGGGGGTCAGGGCGACGGTGCCTTGGCGATACCAGCCGGCCATGTCAGTTCTCCTCGCTGGGGGTCGTGTCGGAATAGGGGTAGAGCGCGCGGATCGCCGAGAAGTCGGCGCGCATGCGCTCCCATTTGGCGGGGTTGCCGTTCAGCATGTCCTGCTGGGCTTCCAACTGCCGGGCCGCCGGCCATGCGGCGAGATAAGCCTGCTGGCGCAGCTTCGCGATCTCGTCGCGGGTGCGGATATTTGTGACCTTCACAGCCGGATCTCCGTGACGAAGTCCATGTAGGGAAAGCGGCGCACCGTCACCCGATAGGTCCCGGGCAGGTCGTCGTATTGGAAGGAGCCGTCGTCGACGGTGTAGCTTTTGGTCGAGCCGGTGGTGAGGCAGCGCACCTCCACCATCGCCCGATCCGGCAGTTGGTCGAGACCGGCGATGGTGGGGCGGCGACGCACCGCCGGAGCCTCGCCCGACAGGTCGACATAGTCGCTCAGGTGATGCGCCTCCGCGGCGATCACGGCGAGACCGGGGCGGCCGCCGGTCTGCATCTCGACCACATCGGCGGCGCAGGTGCCGGCACCATGGATGCGACCCTCGCCGTCATAGACGGTGAAGGCGAGGTAGGACGGGTCGAGCAGACCGAGCATTCCGGTCAGCGGCGGCAAGGGGTCGGCGATGCTGGGCATGGGCTACTTCCGCAGTTCGATGGCGATGATGGTGCATTCGACCTCCCCGTTGGGCGGCAGGTAGGTGCCGAGGATGTCGCAGGCCCGATAGGTGTTCATGCCGGGTGCCGTGCCGATCACCAGCGCGCGGGCGCGGGCGTCGAAACCCGGATCAAACGTTGAGTTTTCGCCACCGCCGCTGCGCGGGGGCACGCCGCTGACGGTGGCAATCAACGCCACCGGCTTGCCGGTGGTGGCGATGCTGATCGACGGGCCTTCCTGGAAATAGACCGGGGACGTGATGCCGGTCATGTTGCCGGTGGCGAAGTCCTCGATCTTCTGGCCCCGGATCGTCAGATCCTGGATGTGTGCGCTGGAGATCGTTGCATCTCTGATCTTCGCGCTGTTGATCGAGGCATCCTGGATCTTCGCGCTGTTGATCGAGGCGTCCTGGATGAAGGCGGCGGACATGGAGATGCGGGGCACCCCATCCACCCGACCGATGACGAAGGGATGGTCGATGCTGCCCCCGGGGCCGGTAATGCCGATCAGGAAACGGTCGGCCCGCACATAGAACTCGGATCGCACCCCGCTCTCATCGGCCGGGTCCGAGGAAAGGCCGAACCCGCTGATGGCGCCATTGTTGTCGATCTTGACCGTCCACTGCCCCGACAGCCCGTTAGTTACTTTCGAGACCTGCTCGATGGACGAGGTGTGATTGCCGACCGTGCCGCTGAGGAGGGTTACCTTGTTGACCGCGGATTTTGCCTCAGTAACCGCCAGGTTGACGCTATCCTGAAAGGACCCGGAAGCATCTTTTATCGCCACGAACGCGCTGTCGATCCGGCTGGCGAGAGCACCGACGGCGTCGGCACGGGCGGTCTGCTCGCTGGTCAGCCCCGCCTTCACGCCGTCGACCGATGCACCGATGGTATCGAGGCGCGTGGTGAGCGCGCCGGTCGCGGTCGCGTTGGCGGTGATGCGGCTGTCATAGCCGGCCAGGCTCTTGTCGTAGCCGGCGACGACGCTATCGATGCGCTCGGCGTTGGTCCGGGTGTCGTTCGCCGTGGCGGTCAGCTTGGCCTGCACGCCGGCCAGATTTCCGTCCCAGGCCGCGACCACCGTGTCGATGCGCGTCGCCGTCGCCTCGTCCGCCGTCACCAGCGCGGTCAGCTCCTCCTTGACGGTGGCGATCTGCCCGTCGAACTGGGCGGCGACGGTGGTGACCCGGCTCGCCAGCGACTGCGTGTCGTCCTGGACCTGCCTGACATCCGCCTTCACCTCCGCGACGTCGGCCTCGCGCCTGCCGATCTCGCTGCGGATGCGGCCATAGCTGTCGTTGACGCGAACCAGACCGGACGTGACCGTCTCGGCGATCTTCTCGATCCCGGTGATGCGCTCGGCCATGAAGGGAGCGAGCTTCGATTCCGAGACCAGCTTGTCGGCGAGGTCGTCGTGGGAGATCTGCTCGGTGGTGGCGCCGGTGCCGATGTTGGAATTGACGTCGCTGACATTGCCGCCGAGATCGACGGCTCGCACCCAGTAATAGCGCGTGACCAGCCCGCCCAACCCGGCGCGCACGAAGGCGTTGCCCTTGACCGTGCTGATGACGGCGGCGGCCGACAGGTCGTTCGCCGCCCCCTCCAGAACCTCGATGTGGGAAAGGTCGGTGTCGGGCGGATTGACCCAGGACAGGGCGATCTGGCGCAGCCCGCCTTTGGCGACCAGCCCGGCGGGCTGGCCAGGCGGCGTCCCCTTGCCGCGCACCGTGGCCCGGATTTCCGCAGGTGCCGAGCGGCGGTTGTCGTAGGTCAATGCGGTGATGCGGACGGTGTAGACCCCCTCCGCCGCCGGCTCGATGTCGAAGCTGCCGGCGCGGGTGACCTTCCATTCCTGCCATTGGCCGCCCGGCGTCATCACGTCGGCGCGGTAGCCGGCGATGCGGGCATCGTCGCTGGGCGTCCAGCTGACGGTCAGCCGGGCCTGCGGCAGGCCGTTGACCCAATAGGCGCTTTCCACCGCCGCGAGGTTGGCGGGGGATGGGATGGCGTTGGCGGCGCTCTGGGTCGCCACCGGTTCGATCTGCACGCCCTCCTCGACCCGGGCATATTTGCCGGGCTCGTGCAGCAGGGCGGTGACCTCGTAGACGCCGGGCGATTTCTCGGTGACGGCGCGCACCCGGAACAGGCGCGGGGCGAGGTTGGTGGCGGTCAGGATCCACACCGCATACGGCTGCGGCACCGCGCCGCCGAGCGGAGCCGCGTCGATGGCGAGCTGGCCGGTGGTGTGCTCCTCGGTCGACTGCACCGGGCGGCGGACCGGGCAGTCGACCAGCCGCCCGTTCGGCAGGGTGAGCGCCAGCACGTGGCTTTGGTTGGCTTCCAGCGTCACCGTGTCGTCGAGGGTGACGACCTGCCGCTCCGGGTCGTAGGCGACCAGCCGCCCGCCGGTGCGCACCAGCGCCCAGTTCGGGTCGGCCAGCTTGACCACGTCGCCCGGCATGACGTCGAGATGGTCGAAGGAGCAGCGGTAGGTGACGGTCTCGGTCTCGTGCTGCTCGCTGTCGAGCATCCACAGGCCGAGGCGGCGGGCCTGGCTGCGCCGGGTGCAGCCATAGGCCGTCGCCTCGATCGGCCGCCAGCCGTAGCGCTGGATCATCCCGGCATTCTCGACGACCTCGACCGTCGGGCGGTAGCCGTCGTCGGGGTCGTTGAAGGTGATCAGCGCCGCGGTGTGGCGGGCCTTCAACGCGGTGCCGGAATAGGTGAAGCTGCCGCCGATGACGTTGGCCGGGGTGACCAGCTTGATCGGGTCGGCCGGCATGTCGGCGCGGGCCAGCACGCCGCCGGCCGACCAGAAGATCAGGCCGCGGAAGGTCGAGGCGATGGACTGGAGGACGCGGTAGGCCTCGGTCCGGCCGGAGATCACCCCGTTGAAGGTGAAGCGCGGCTCCATGATGTCGCGGCTGCTGGCGTCCAGCCGGCCCGACTTGACCGGCTGGTCGCAATAGACGCCGATGGTGTAGAGCGACCAGCGGTCGACCGCCGCCTCGGAGATCGACTGGCCCAGGCCGTAGCGCCTGTTGGTCAGCAGGTCATAGAGCACCCAGGCCGGGTTGTCGCTCCAGGCGGTCTTGAGGCTGCCGTCCCACTGGCCGGTATAGGTCCGCGTCTCCGGATCGTAGTTGGACGGGACCTGGATCTTCAGGCCCTTGACGTCATAGGCCCGCTCAGGGATCGAGTTGCCGAACTGCTCGGCCTTGACCGTCAGCGCGACCAGCGCCGAATTGTCGTAGCCGAACTTGGACTCGACGATCTCGGCATAGTGCGACCAGGAGAAGCTGTTCTGGATCGCGGCGCGGGGTGGATCGTCGGTAACGCGGGTGACGCGGATGTCGTATGGGCTCCTGCCCAGCTCGCGCAGCCCGATCTTGTAGGACCGTTCATAGGCGCTGGTCGTCTTGCCGGTCACCGTATCGTTGGCCAGAACCTTCCAGCCGCCGTCGGCCGCCCGCCCCTCGATGGTCAGCTGCACCGTCGATCCGTGCAGGTTGCCGTTGGAGGTATCCTGCTCGGTCAGTGCGTTCCAGCGCAGCACGATGCGGGCGGCGTCGACCTCGTCGCCATGGATGGTGCGGACGACCGGGGTCGCCTTCTTCACCTCGCTCCCGACGGGGACGGTGGTCTCGCTGGCGGTGAAACCGCTGATCGGCTCCTGCGAGGGAATGCCCCGGCGCTCTTTCCAGGTCACGCCCTTGAAATTCTCCGTCCCGTCGGGGGCGATCAGTGGCGTGCCGTCGAAATAGATGCTCTTCCCCTCATTGACCAGCCCGACGATCTCGCCCTCGCTCAGCAGATCGATCACCCGGGCGGTCGCGGCGGATTGCAGGCTGTTGGGGTCCTCGGTGGCGCCGGAACCGCCGCGGCCGGACTTGCCGCCGCCCTTGGCCCCCTGGATACCGCCTGCCGGACTTCCATCCGAAGCGGCTGTGGCGGCGGATGCCGCCGGCTGGGCCTGGACGGTTCCGATCTGCTCGGTATCCATGCCGGAGGAGATGACGGTCGAACCGACCCAGCAGCGTCCGTAGACCAAGGGAACCGACCCGCCCTGCTCGCTGACATTGGCCGGACCGGAGAACAGATAGCTCTGCGTGTTGTCCGGCAGGTTGGCCTTAGGCGTCGGCGACAGCATCTGGCTGATGCCGGACAGCATCATCGCCGCGCCGAATAGGGCGATCGAACCGTAGGAGATTCCCGCGACAGCCGGAGCGGACATTGCCGCCGAGAAGCTTGCCGCTGCCCATGGCTGCGCCGCGGCAATCGCAACGACCATGACCAGCGCGCCCATGATCGCCTTGCCGGCACCGCCGCTCTTGGCGCCGGCCGGAACCGGAATGATGTGCAGGTCGGCGCTGCCCAGCCCCAGCGTCAGGGTGTCGAGGGTCAGGTCGATGCCACCGCGCGAGCGCGGGCCGCGGACCAGCCGGTAGGAGCCTTCGCGGAAGACCTTCTCGAAATCTGGATGATTGGCGGCAAGCGCCCGGATCGCCTCGGCGGCGTCGCGGACCTGATAGTCGGCAAGGCGCCCGAACCGGCGGCCGAGCGCGCCGTGCAGATGGATCCTAGCCATGAGCGAGATCCTTGTGACGCAGGATGTGGACGATCTGCCGGTGCCAGGGGCCGAAGGGTTCGCGGCGCGACAGGCGGCGCGGCAGGTGATGCAGCAGCAGGCCGCCGTCGAGGACGACGCCGGCATGGTTGGGCACCGGCGACAGCACGGTCATCAGCGCGACGTCCCCGGCCGCCGCCTCGCCGGAGCGGACCACCGAGAAGCCGGCATCGGCGAAATGGTCCAGATAGAGGTTCTTGCCGGCGTGCCACCATTCGTCGTCGCGCGGGAAATTCGGCAGCCGGATGCCCCGCTCCAGCTGGAACCAGTCGCGCACCAGGGCGTAGCAGTCGGTCACGCCGTGGCGGAACTCGCGGCCGATCAGATCGGGCACCGGCAGGCCGTCGCCCCACAGGATCGGATCGGAACAGCGCTCCCCGTCGGTGGCCAGGATCGCCCAGGGGACCGCGCTGTCGATCTGGCCGCGCATGTCGGCGGCCGACGGGTGGAGCGGGCCGTCCGGGTGGCTGTGGACAATGGCTTCGATAGCGCCGGCATGGGCGAGGTAGTCGGCATCGTCGATGCGGAAATGGGCCGCCGGGTCGGCGGCGCGGTTGGACAGGGGCCGGTAGGTGCCGGCGACCACCAGGCCGCAGCTCTCGCGCGGATAGTCGGCCAGGGCGTGGCGCTTCATCGCGAGGATGGCGTCAGCGGTGAACATGCGCTGCTGGCTCCTCTAGCTGTGAGGGGAGGGGCGCCCGGATCAGACCCTGATCCGGGAGACACCGGGAAAGCCGCCGAAGGGCAGGAGATCCTGCGCCCTGGGGTAGCGCAGGCGGCAGTCGGCCAGCCGCTTGCCGCAGGCATCCCTGGCCGGATCGGTGCGCTCGCCGGTCGCGGTGAAGAAGTCGTTGCCGGCATAAGGACAATCGACGCCGTCGAACGACCATCCCGATCCGGTCCAATGGCGGTAGCGGCGGGTGCAGCCGTCGCGCAGCACCTGCCGGCCGGGGAGCATGGCGCCCTCCTGGTCGATGGCCGCCGACAGCTCGAACTCGACATGGGTGGCGGTGTGGGTGCTCTTGCGTTCGATCCGGTAGAGGTCGGGCGGGAAGAAGGCGAGCGGGTCGGCCTCCGCCCGGCCGTCGAGATAGCGGTCGAAGGTGCGCAGCCGCCTGACCTTGGCGCCGAGCAGGTCGGAGAACTGGTAGATCAGCGCCGAGATCTGGCGGTTGATGTTGGCGATGCGCAGGCGCGGCGTCGGCAGCGCCCCGGTCGCAGTCCATTCGAACCCTTCGGTCTCCATCTCGACCGGGACATAGGCGATGCCGCCGAACAGGACCGGTTCGCCGCCGCTGCCCGAGGGCGTGAAGTGATGGATCGTGCCGCCGGGATACATGGTCAGGTCCAGCGTGAACAGCGTCACATAGGCACCGGGATCGGGCGACTGGGCGGCGGCGGCAAGCGCCGGCCGTTCATCCCATTTGGGGATGTTGGTCTGGCTCATGGGGATTCCTTGGATGGGCGCCGCCCCCGCCGTCGAAGGGAGCGAAGCGGCCGCGCGGGATCAGAGGTCGAAGACCTCGACGAAGGTCGCGGAAATGCTGGAGAACAGGTAATGGGTGCGGGTGCGCTTCCATTTGCTGCAGATCCAGCGCCGGCGGTCGGGTTCGCCGGGCGGCTTCCACAGGAAGCTTTCCGCACCCCGCCGGGCCCGCAGGAACTCCTCGATCGCCCGCGCCTGATCGGTGTCGAGATACTCCCAGCTCAGCGAATACTGGTCGCGGATGTTGTGGATGCCGTCGGGCGCCCGCTGGGTATAGCCGTCGCCGAAACCGGCGGTCAGCACCTTCACCTCCGGCTCGATGGTGCTGCCGGTCACCGGCGGACAGGGCGGCAGGAAGACCGGGACGCCGTTCTGGCTCGTGGCGTTCTGGCTCGTGGTTTCGCCGGCCATCGCTCAGCCTCCGTAGCTCATGTTGTTCAGCATGCCGCCAGGCCGCATCTGCTGGCGCAGCTCGTTGCCCATCATCGCGCGCAGCTGCTCCTTGACCGACGCGCCGATCCGCTCGGCGAGCGCCTTGTCCTGCTCGCGGTCGCCGGTGGAACCGCCAGCGACATTCACCGTCACCGACTGGGTCACCCCAGGGCCGCCATCCTGCGCCGCCTGGATCAGACGGTCAGCGTTCGTCATTTGTTCCGGCGTAAAGACGGCCTCGCCCTTGCGGGCTATGATCGGGACCTCGCCCGCCACCAGACCGCCGGTGTGGAAGCGGGGAGCGCCGGCGAACAGCCCGGCAGACATCATCCGGCCCGGCCGGCCGGTTTCGCCGACGATGCCGCCGGTGTGGAAGAACGCCGAAAAAAAGCTGACGACGCCCGACAGCATGCTCCCCAGCGGCCCCTCGGGTTTGAGCAGCGAGGAGAAGAGGCCGGAGATGCTGGACATCAGGTTGCCGAACAGTCCATCCGACTTGAAGAGGTCGGATACCTTCGACCAGATGGTGCCGAGCAGGCTGTCGGGTTTGAGATACGACATGACGGCATCGAAGAAGTCCGGCTCACCTGTCGGCGCGTTCGGACTGGCGGCTGCGCCGGTCGCCTGGTTGGGCGAGGAGCCGCCTGCCGTTCCCGCATTGGCGGACGAGGCCGCGTTTCCCCCCGCCTGCGCGGCAGTCTGCGTTGCGGCCTGGGCAGGATCCTTCGGCTTCGTCCTGATGCCGAGCAGATCCAGGGCGCCGACGGCGACCTGTTCCGAGGCCCAGTTCACGAAGTAGTCGCGGAGCTTCGTCCGCATGCCGACGATCACCTTATCGAAGGCCGAACCGATATTCGCCTTTTTGTTGACGATGCTGAGAACGCCGTCCTTCCAGCTATCGACGAAATTCTTGACGCCGTCACCGAAGTCGATCTGGGCGCGCTGACCAAGGGACAGATTGTATCCATTCAAGAGAGTGTCGTATTTCTGCTGGGATTTTTCGAGTTCACTCTGAAAGTACGACTTCTGGTCCTGGCCATTCCCACCGCTTGCAGGAGCGGCTTGCCCCTGGGCGGAGCCCGCCGTCTGGTTCACCGCCTGCAAGACGACGGACGCCGCCGAGCCGTTTACGGTCACTGCGAAAGGCTTGATGTCGAAATTCAATGTTATGGTTGCGGGTTGGGCGGTGGCAGCCATGGTTTTCCCTTTCTGTTAGCCGAAGCGGGCGCGCAGTCTGGTTCTGGCCTTTTCGGTCAGGCCCGGCTCCCCATCCGCCCGGCCGCCGTCGGGCAGGTCGGCGAAGGCGAGCGGCGTGCCGACCCGCTGACGCAGCCGGTCGTGCAGTTCGCGGGCGCCAACGCCGGCCGCCGTCAGATGCACCGGCAGCCAGTCGGCCATCTCCTCCGCGCGCAGCCGGTCGATCTCGTTGAACAGGGTCCAGAACATCCGCACCGGCAGCGCCAGCAGGCGCAACGGGTCGATGCCGTAGAAGCGGCTGACGCGGGCGAAGCAGTAGGCGAAGTCGAGCCGCGTCAGCGGGCCCGACGGCTCCCCCGCTTGCCCGCCCGCGGCTCCCCCGGCTGGCGTTCCCCCGGTTGGCCGTCTCCCGCCGGATCGATCCCGCGGATGAAGGCCAGCAGGACCAGGAGCTGACCCAGATCGAGGCCAAGGATCTCCTCGCGCGGGGTGTCTTCGAGATGGCCGGCGATCACATCGACCAGGATCGGGATCTGCGCCCGGTCGCTGCCGGCCTCCTCGAGCTTCCGCTCGATGTCCCCGGCTTGCAGGAACTGTTCGACGGTCATGTTCTTCAGGATGCGCTCGCGCCCGCCGATGACGACGCTGCGGGAAACGCGGAACTCATCGAGGTTCAGGATGGTGGGCTGGGGCATGGAGGGTCCCGGTCGCTGGTGGCGGGCAAGGTCCGCGAGGGCGGCCACGGGGACGGAAGCCCCCGCGGCCGTTGACCATCGCGGTCAGGCGGCGACGGGGGCGCCGAAGGCGGCGATGCGGTTGCCGGCGGTGCCGTCCGGATAGCAGCTGAAGGTGACCTCGTAGACGCGCTCGCCGCCGTTCTCGTACTTAAAGGTGAAGTTGGGCAGCGGCGCGGCCTTGAAGGCGACGAAATCGTCCTTGGTGGTGGAGGCGGGCAGGGCGGTGGGGTGCAGCTTCAGCGGGGCGGCGATGGCCAGCAGGTCGATGTTGACGCCGGAGCGGATCTCGACCCCGACCTCGGCACCGGCCGCGCCGACGCCGACCGCCTGCGGCATCACTGCCAACAGCTTGGTCAGGTTGGTTTCCAGCATCGGCACCTTGACCGACACCTCGGTGCCGGTGATGACGTCCTTGATCGGGGTCTCGCCCATCTGGTCGGCCTTGACCTGATAATTCGTGGTCTTGACGGTCACTTCGACGCCGCCCTTGGTCGAGCCGAGATCGATGCCGTCGAAGGTGACGTCGCAGATGCCGAGGGCGATGTCTTCGGTGGTGATGGCCATGGGTATAGTCTCCTAATCAGGCGACACGCCAGTCGGCGCGATAGTTGACGATGAAGGTGAAGGTGCTTGCCGTCTCGTCGTGGGGCATCAGCGGCTCGTGCTGGGGCAGGCACGAGATGACGAAACAGCCCCCGGCCGGAGCCGCCCGCAGGGTCAGGGCGTCGGCGATCGCCAGGGCGCGGGCTTCCCCGGCGAGATAGTCGGGATCGTGGGTGCGGACCTGGAAGGAAAGCCGGCGAAGGCCCTGCGCATAGTCGCGTCGGGTTCCGCCCCGCGGCAGGAAGACCGACCCCGCGGCGGTGTCCTGCGGCGCCCGGCCCAGGAACAGGGACCCTCCTTCGGTCCCCAGCCCTTCGGCTTCGACGTGTTTGAGCAATGCGTGCAGCAGCATGGCCTCGGGACTCCGATAAGACGGTCAGGGGGAGGCGAATGGTGGGAGGGCATTCGTCCCATTGGACCTTCATCCGTTTAAAGGACATAATTCCTTTGAACGGATGATTATCTTACGTCGTGAGGAGCCGCCATATGTTTTTGGAAAATCTTTCCAGAACAAGGGGTTGATATGGCCCTGCCTTTCCGACGGTCAGCGAAGCCCGGTCCGTCCGCTCCACGGCATGCCCCGGCAGGGCAGATCGATCCCGATCCCGCCGCTCAGGCTCGTTCGATGCGGTTTCTGCCGGCGGCCTTCGCCTTGTACAGCGCGGCATCGACGCGCTGGAGCAGGCTGTCGATATCCTCGCCGGCCCTGGCCTGGCCGACGCCGATGCTGATGGTGACCGCCCCGCCGCATGCCATCCGCTGCGCGCTCACCCTCTGCCGCAGAGCTTCAAGAACGCCCAGGGCGGAGGGCAGGTCGGTCTCGGTCAGCAGCAGGGCGAATTCCTCGCCCCCCAGCGCGCCAACGCGTCCGAGCGGCGCAGCCGGTCCGACAAGGTGGCGGCGACCACGCGCAGGGCATCGTCGCCCGCCTGATGCCCATACGTGTCGTTGAAGCGCTTGAGATGGTCGATGTCCATCAACACCAGGATATAGGGGCGCCCGTACCGCTCGAGCCTGGCCGCGGCCTCGCCCACCGCCTGCTGGAACCGCCGACGGTTCCACACCCCGGTCAGCGGATCGTGCATCGCCGCCTGTTGCAGTTCCGCCTCCAGGCCCTTGCGGTCGGTGATGTCCAGCAGCACTCCGTTGAACAGCACGGTGCCGTCGTTCCGGCGGCGCGGCTGGGCGCGGCCCAGCACCCAGCGTCCGCCGGCGATCTCCATCTCGCCTTCCCAGACCCGGCCGGCCCGGCCGGCCTGCCGCAGTCCGCGCCGGACCCGCGCCCACCCCTTCATCGCCATCACAGGCGCCAGAGTCTGCGCAACGGTGAGGTCGGCCTCCGGCCGCACGCCGAACAGGGAGGCTGCGGCGGTGCTGAAATAGGTCGCGCGCAAGCCTCCACCGGGATGGAGTTCTGCCTGGAACACCGCACCCGGAAGGGCATTGGCAAGATCGCTCGCCTGGGCTTCCCGCTCGCGCTCCTCTGTCAGGTCGAAGAAGCTGATGACCACGCCGACGATCCCGTCATTGTCGCGGATCGGGCTAGCGCTCAGGCGTACGGGAAAGGATCAGCAGGATGGGGGCGGCGTTGGTGGAGAACAGCGCGTCCAGCACGCCGGCTCCATCCATGCCGCACACGCTGCCGTCGCCCGGCCACAGGGGGAAAGCGCCCGGCCTGGGATCGGCGGACGCCCCGCCGTCCATGTCGCGCTCACCCTGCTCCGCCATTGCGAATTCCCCCCATCGATCACCCGGGGTCGGTCGAACGGCCAGAGAACATGCTGCATATCCTGGCAATCAATTCTATAGGGAATCAAGCTTAAACAAAGCGTTGTCGCAGGGTGGGGGAAAGGGCCGGCTTGCATTCCGGCAAGGAGACGCACCCCGTCCCATTCAAGGGCTCCACGGGACGAAGGTTCGGCAGGGCACCGGACCCTGCGGGCGATATCCCGATCCGGTTGGTCCACCCACCCTGTTCTTCTGCCACATCCCCCTGCCCGAACGCGCGAACTCTCTCCCGTGGGAGTGGATTTATCCTCGTCTGCGCACCGGCATCTGCCGGCCTTCGGCAACCCTGACAGCAGTGGGAGGTTGGCATGAGTATGATTAGGCGCAGCTCCGCTGAGTTTCTCGGAACATTCTGGCTGGTCTTCGGCGGCTGCGGCAGTGCCGTCCTCGCCGCCGCCTTTCCGCAGGTCGGGATCGGATTGCTCGGCGTGTCGCTCGCCTTCGGCCTCACCGTCCTGACCATGGCCTATTCCATCGGCCACATCTCCGGCTGCCACCTGAACCCGGCGGTCACGGTCGGGCTGTGGGCCGGCGGGCGGTTCCCGGCCAAGGACATCCTGCCCTATGTGCTGGCCCAGCTGGTCGGCGCCTTCGCGGCGGCCCTGGTCCTCTATGTCATCGCCACCGGGAAGGCCGATTACAGCCTGGCCGTCAACGGCCTCGCCGCCAACGGGTACGACGCGCATTCCCCCGGCCAGTACAGCATCACCTCGGCCCTGGCGATCGAACTGGTGCTGACCTTCTTCTTCGTGCTGGTGATCCTGGGGTCCACCGACCGGCGGGCGCCGGCCGGCTTCGCGCCGCTGGCCATCGGCATGGCGCTCGTGCTGATCCACCTGATCAGCATCCCGGTCACCAACACCTCGGTGAACCCGGCGCGCAGCACCGGTCCGGCCCTGATTGTCGGCGGGTGGGCACTTCAGCAGCTCTGGCTGTTCTGGCTCGCCCCGCTGGCCGGCGGCCTTGCGGGCGGGCTGGCCTACCGCGTCCTTGCCGAGGAGATGCCGGCGAAGCCCGCCATCACCGGGCAGGCGGAAAGCTCCACCTGAAACGGGCGCAAGACGCTCTTATCGCCGCCCTTATCGCCGACGGGACCGGTTCACAGGGGTCCGGTCCCGGAATGGCCCGCCTGCCGTGGGCGCCCCCATACCACGCCGATGTCGCAACGCTCCGCCGCCGTCCACTGTTATTCAGGCAGGACCAACGGCGCAGAAGGCGTATTCATGCGGCAGTTCGACCCTGACTCCAACCCGATGACGGAGGCCGATTACGGCATCGTGCTGGGCCTGTTCATCGGCATTTATCTCGGCCTCCTAGTGATGTCGACACTGCCTTGACCGTCACGGCTGTGGCAATCACGGCCCTTCCGGCAGCATCAGGCAGCGGTTCACCAGATTCATCAGTTCGCTCTGGCGGGTGGTTCCGGTCTTGGCGAAGACGCTGCGCAGCTGGCTGCGCACTGTGCTGATCGCCACACCGCGATGCTCGCCGATGTCTGCCGGAGTCAGGTCGGCCAGCAGGTCGGCGACGAGGCCGGCCTCCACCGCCGTCAGGCCGAACAGGGCGCCCAGCCGCCTCCCCAGCCCCGGCGCCACCGCGGCCGGGTCGACGATGTAGACCACGGCCCGGATGCGCGCACCGCCGCCCCCACCACTGCCCCCGCCAGGCCGCTACCCAGTTTGGGAATCAAGGGCTGACGGGCCTGGGGGCGGACGGCGAACCCCAGCCGGTGATGGGGGATACCGCCGGCATTCTCGACGATGCGGTCCGGCGCGTCCCCGCGCCGCGACGGGAAAACATCGGCCCCCCGCCCGCCGGCAAACGTGTCGCCCCGGGCACCGCCGCTCAAGGTGTCGTCGTTGAGC
>NZ_WHOS01000059.1 GCF_013340935.1 Azospirillum melinis
CACCGGCCTGATGGGCCGGCTGATGCAGCCCGCCCCTAAAGCCCGATGAAGGGCTGCATCAGCCGGCCCATCAGGCCGGTGAAGCGCAGCGGCGCGTCGGTCGCGATCAGGCAGATGCAGTCGCGGTGGCTGTCGGCGATGGGCTGGTGGTTGGTGTCGCCATCGACCTCCGCCAGATCGCCGGGGCCGTAGCGGCCCAGCTCGTCGGCGAAATGGCCGCTCAGCACCACGGTCAGCTCCAGCCCGCCATGGCCGTGGTGGGGCAGGGCGGTGCCGGGCGCGATGCGCAGAAGCTGCGCCGCGCCGCCGGACGTCGTGCGCGGTAGCAGTTCCACCCGCCGCACGCCGGGGGCCAGACGCTGCCAGGACAGGCCGTCCAGAGCGGGGACATAGGCTCGCAGCGGACGGGGCAAACCCGTCGCCGGTTGCGGCGCGGACGTGGCTTTCGGCTTGCTCCACTGCGGCTTGAGGCGCAGGGCCTTGCAGGGATTGGCCGGGGCCTCCTCCCGGTCCAACCGGTCCAGGGTGGCGGCCAGCGAGAGGCTTTCCAGCGGGGCCGGCGGCAGATCCTCCAGCAGGGCGCCGCCCAGCGCCTCCACCTCTGCCAGGGCGGCGCGGCAGTCGGGGCAATGGGCGAGATGGACCGCCACGGCCAGCGACAGCCCCTCTCCCAGGCTGCCGGCGCCATAGGCCACCAGCAACGCATCGCTGGGATGGTGGTTCGGCAGGAGGGCCAGGGCGGCATCGGGGTGGGGGGCGGTCATCGGTCGTCGTCTCCCAACGCCTTGCGGATCTTGGCCATGGCCAGACGCAGGCGCGATTTCACTGTGCCCAGCGGCACGTCCAGCCGTTCGGCGATGGCCGGATGGGCAAGGTCGGCGAAGAAGGACAGCCGAACCACCTCCGCCTGTTCCGGCGTCAGCGCCGCCAGCGCGCCGCGCAGGCGGCGGGCACGGCGGTCGCCGTCCAGCAGCTCGTCGGCAGGCGGGCGGTCGTCCTCATGCTCCAGCAGCTCGTCGTCGGACACCTCCGGATGCCGTTCACGGCGCAGCGCGTCGATGCGCAGGTTGCGCGCGATGGTGAAGACCCAGGTGGCCGCCTCCGCCTTCGCCGGATCGTAGAGCCGGGCCTTGCGCCACACCGACAGCATGGTGTCCTGCGCCAGATCCTCCGCCCGCTGCGCCGGCATGCCCAGCTTCAGCATGTACGCCTTCACCCGCGGGGCGAAATGGGCGAACAGCCGGGCGAAGGCCTGACGGTCTCCCGCCGCCACCGCGACCAGATCGGCGGACAGCCGGGCTGCCGCCGGATCGTCGCAGCCGCGCGCCGCCAGCCCGGCTTTTGTCCGGCCCGGCTTGGCCCGGTCCGCTCCGGCGGCGTGCGTCAGAAGAGTGGCGAGTGGGGCGATCATGCTGGAGTTACGCCGACGCCTGTGCTTCGGATCACTGCCACCCCTTGTCTTTTTGTCCATTCGGCCGGGGTGGCGGGAAAGCGCGAGCGTGGCGATGATCCAACTGCGATCCGCCTCCGTATCCCGATCACACGCCGAGCCTACCCAATTCGGATAGAGTGCGGCCCCGGACATCATCGAGACCCCCCGATTACCGCCAAGTCCCCCCAAGAGGGCTGCCCCATGCCGCAATCACCGCCCCATTCACCGCCCAAGACCAGCCCGCCGGCCCCGCTCGACATCGCCGTCATCGGCGCCGGCATCGCCGGACTGTCGGCGGCGTGGCTGCTGTCGAAGTCGCACCGCGTCACCCTGTACGAGAAGGAGGACCGGCCGGGCGGCCACGCCAACACGGTGGAGGCGGACGGTGCCGGTCCGGTCGATACCGGCTTCATCGTCTACAACGAGCCCTGCTATCCCAATCTGGTGGCGCTGTTCGACCATCTGGGCGTGGCGACGCGGGCGACGGACATGAGCTTTTCCGCTTCGCTGGACGGCGGGCGGGTGGAATATGCCGGCAGTTCGCTCGCCACCCTGTTCGCGCAGAAGCGCAACCTGCTGCGGCCGCGCTTCTGGCGGATGCTGTCCGACCTGCTGCGCTTCTACCGCGAGGCGCCGGGGCTGCTGGCAGAGTTGCAGCAGGGTTCGGCGGCGGAGACGCTGACGCTGGGCGAGGTGCTGGACCGCGGCGGCTATTCCGACGCCTTCGTCCGCGACCATCTGCTCCCCATGGCCGCCGCGATCTGGTCGACCCCGGCCGCTGCGATGCGCGACCATCCCGCCGCCGCCTTCATCCGCTTCTGCGACAATCACGGCCTGCTGAAGATCAAGGGCCGGCCCGTCTGGCGCACGGTGGAGGGCGGCAGCCGCAGCTATGTCGAGCGCATCCTGGCCGACATGCCCGGCGCCCTGCGCCTGAACTGTGCGGTGGAGGGCATCGTCCGCGAGGGGGGCCGTGTCCTGGTGCGCGACCGCCGCGGTGCGGTGCGCGCCCACGACCATGCGGTGATCGCCACCCATGCCGATCAGGCGCTGGCCCTGCTGGAGGATGCCGGCGAGGAGGAACGCCGGCTGCTGGGTGCCTTCGGCTATGAGCGCAACCTTGCCATCCTGCACAGCGACGCTTCCCTGATGCCGAAGCGCCGGGCGGTGTGGTCGAGCTGGAATTATCTGGCCGAGCAGCGCGACGACGGTCGGGGGACGGGGCAGGACGCCGTGTGCGTCAGCTACTGGATGAACCGCCTGCAAGGCTTCCTGCCCCGGGAGCGCGACCTGTTCGTCACGCTGAACCCGGTGCGGCCGCCGCGCGAGGGCAGCATCCTGCGCAGCGTCCTTTACGACCATCCCATCTTCGGGATGGAGGCGCTGGCGGCGCAGAAACAGCTGTGGAGCCTGCAAGGGCAGCGGCGGACCTGGTTCGCCGGCTCCTATTTCGGCGCCGGCTTCCACGAGGACGGCGCGCAGGCCGGGCTTGCGGTGGCGGAGGCTCTGGGCGGCCTGCTCCGGCCCTGGACGGTGGCGAACCAGTCCGGCCGCATCCATGTGGGACCGGCGCCGGGCGCCCGTGCCGCCGTGCCGGAGGCGGTGTGATGGAGGTGCGGCCCTTCACCTCCGGCCTCTATGTCGGCAGCGTGATGCACCACCGGGTGAAGCCGGTGCGGCACCGGCTGTCCTACCGGGTGTTCAGCCTGCTGGCCGATCTGGACGAGCTTCCCCGGCTTGACCGCGACCTGCGGCTGTTCGCCCACAATCGCTTCGGACTGCTCGGCTTCCGGGATCGGGATTTCGGGCCGCTGGGCGGGATAGGCATGGACCTCAAGGGCTGGGCCGAAGGCCAGCTTGCCGCCGCCGGGATCGAGGGGGGAGGGCCGGTCCGGCTGCTCTGTTTCCCGCGGGTGCTGGGCTTCGTCTTCAACCCGCTCTGCGTCTGGTTCTGCCACCGCCGCGACGGGACGCTCGCCGCCGTCATCCACGAGGTGTCCAACACGTTCGGGCAGCGCCACGCCTATCTGATCCCGGCCGCGGCCGGACCGGACGGGCTGGTGCGCCAGCGCTGCGACAAGGGCTTCTACGTCTCGCCCTTCATGGACATGGAGACCGCCTATCACTTCCGCATCCGTCCGCCCGGCGGGCTGGCCGGGGAGCCGCTGGCGGTGTCGATCCGCCAGACCGATGCCGAGGGGCCGGTGCTGCACGCCGCGCTGACCGCCCGACGGGTGGAGCTGACCGACGGCGCCATCCTGCGCGCCTGGGCCCGCCATCCGCTGATGACCGCCAAGGTGGTGGCCGGCATCCATTGGGAGGCGCTGCATCTGTGGCGCAAGGGGTTGGCGATCCGCCCGCGCCCGCCGGCCCCGGCCGATCCCGTCACCATCGTCAACAGCGCCACCCTGACCGTTTCCGAGAAGGCTTTCCGTCCATGACCGACATGGCTACCGACATCGCTGCAAGCACGCTCCGACGGCAGCCCCGATGGCTGCGGCTGGTGACCGGAGGGGATTTGTGGACCGCCGCCCTGGCGAGGATGGCCGGCCGCATCCGCCGGGGCGAGCTGACCCTGCGCCTGCCCGACGGGCGGGCGATGTGCGTCGGCGATCCAGCCCAGGGGCCGCGCGCCGACCTGACCCTGCTGGACGGGGCGGCTGCGCGGCGTCTGCTGCTGGGCGGCGGCATCGGCATGGCGGAGGCCTATGGCGACGGGCTGTGGCGCAGCAGCGACCTGCCGGCGCTGATCGAGCTGGCGATCCGCAACGAGGGGGAACTCGGCGGCGCTTCGAAAAGAAATGTGCTGAAGGGCACCCTGGCGGCGGCGCTCGCCAACCGGCTCTTCCACCGCAGCCATGCCAATTCCCGCCGCGGCAGCCGCCGCAACATCGCGTTCCATTACGATTTGGGCAACGACTTCTACCGCCTGTGGCTCGACCCCGGCATGACCTATTCCTCCGCCCTCTACGGGCGGGAGGGCCAGAGCCTGGAGGATGCGCAGGACGCCAAGATCGCCCGCGTCGCCGAACTGCTGCACCTGCGTCCCGGCGACCGGGTGCTGGAGATCGGCTGCGGCTGGGGCGGCATGGCGGAGCATCTGGCCGGGCGCCTCGGCGCCTCGGTCACCGGCCTGACCCTGTCGGCGGAGCAGCTCGCCTTCGCCCGCGGCCGCGTGGAGGGCGCCGGGCTGGTTGACCGGGTCGATCTGCGGCTGATGGACTACCGGGATGCCGGCGGCCGTTTCGACCGCATCGTCTCCATCGAGATGATCGAGGCGGTGGGGGAGGAGCATTGGCCGCGCTACTTCGCCACCCTGCGCGACCGGCTGGTGTCCGGCGGGGCGGCGGTGGTGCAGGCGATCACCATCGACGACGCGCGTTTCCCGTCGTACCGCCGCAACTGCGATTTCATCCAGCGCCACATCTTCCCCGGCGGCCTGCTGCCCTGCCCGTCGGCCCTGCGCTTCGAGGCGGAGCGGGCCGGGCTGGTGGTGGAGCATGTCGAGACCTTCGGGGACTCCTATGCCCGGACCTGCGCGGAGTGGCGGCGGCGCTTCCTGGAGGCCGGGCAGCAGGTGGCGGCGCTGGGCTTCGACGAGCGGTTCCGCCGGCTGTGGGATTACTACCTCGCCTATTGCGAGGCCGGGTTCCGCGCCGGGACCATCGATGTCGGGCTCTGGCGTTTCCGCAAGCCGTGAGCGGGGGGACCCTTGCGATGAAGATCGAGGATTTCGCCGCCAACACGCCCGAACTGCGGATCGAGCGGTATTTCGCCGGGCGAACCCATGCCTGGGGGGTGTTCGAGGACCGTTTCGGCACGCTGCGCCGCAGCTTCACCGTTGCCATCGACGGGCGGTGGGACGGGCGGGAACTGGTGCTGGACGAACGCTTCCTCTATGCCGACGGCGAGACCGAGCGCCGGGTCTGGCGCATCGCCAGGACGGCGGAAGGCCGGTATGAGGGGCTGGCCGACGACGTGATCGGCACGGCGGTGGGGCGGTCGGCCGGCAATGCGCTGAACTGGACCTACGAGATGGCGCTGAAGGTGGGCAACGACCGCTGGCACGTGCGCTTCGACGACTGGATGTGGCTGCAGCCGGGCGATGCGCTGATCAACCGCGCCAACGTCTATCGCTGGGGCCTGTGGATCGGCACGGTCAGCCTGTTCTTCCTGCCCGAGGGCCGGTTGGCGCGGCCCGATGCCGTCAACGCGGCGGAGACACGCCCAGCCGCCGCCGAATGAGGCGCAGCGGCGCGCCCAGCAGCGGCAGGCGCAGATAGACTTGCTCGCCGGAATCCCAATGGTCGATGTGTTCGGCCACCCGCCCGTCGGCGGCCTGCCGCACCTCGCTGGTGCCGATGACGTCCATGCGGCCGATGCCGGTCACCGTCGCCTCGAACCGCCAGCGCAGGATCGCCAGATCGGGGGCGAACAGCCGGTGCGTGACGGTGAAGCGCAGGCCGCGGCAGCCGTTCAGCGTGTGGAGCAGCACAGCGCGCACCGCATCGCGCCCGCGGGCGTCGTTGAAGGGATCGCGGAACCGCACCTCCGGCACCGTCAGCGCGGGAAGCCGGTCGAGCGTGTCGACGCTCAGATGCTCAAAAAAGTCGGCCCAGGCGTCCAGCCCCTGGCGTCTGGCGTCGTCCGTCATGCTCCCGTCGCCTTGCGCACCAGGGGGAAGTAAAGCCGATAGGGCAGGCAGCGCGCCAGCTTCAGCTTGCGGGTGAAGCGCCGGGGAAAGGCGATCTCGAACCGGTCGCCGTCCAGCCCGCGATCCAGCCCGTCGGCCAGTTCGCGGGCCGCATCCTCCACCGGCATCAGGTCCGGCATGCGGAAGCTGTTGCGGGCGGTCAGCGGCGTGTCGACGAAGCCGGGACAGACCAGCTGAAGCCTGATCCCGGCGCGGTCGCAGTCGGGCTTCAGCGATTCGCACAGGTTGATCAGCGCCGCCTTGGTCGGGCCGTAGGCCGCCGCCGTCGGCAGGCCGCGGTAGCCGGCGACCGAGGCCACCACCGCCAGCTGTCCGCGCCCGCGCGCCCGCATCCGCGGCAGCAGCGCCTCCAGCCCATGGACGACGCCCATATAGTTGACTTCCATCAGCCGGCGGGCGGTGTCGGCGGAGAAATCCTCCAGCGACATCGGGCTGTGGGTGCCGGCGTTCAGAACCGCCCGGTCGATGGGCCCCAGCCCGCTTTCGATAGCGGCGACGGTGGCCGCGGTCGCCTTGCGGTCGGTCACGTCGAGCGGGAACATGCGCATCCGGCCGGGCACGATCTGAACGGCGGCGGTCAGATCCTCGACGGTGCGGGCGGACAGCGCCACCCGCGCCCCGGCATTGGCGAGATGGATCGCCAGCGCCCGGCCGATGCCGCTGCCGGCCCCGGTGATCCAAGTGACGACGCCCTGCGGACCGCCGTCCGAGCCCTTGCTCATGTCACCGCCCGTACCGTCCATGGCGCACGCCCCGCACAATCAAACCGTTGCGGTACGCAGCCAAGGCTCCGCCGGATCACCAGATACGGCGGGCCAGCCGGTCGCCACGCTCCGACAGGTCGCGCATCAGGGCGCGGGCCTCGTCCTCTCCGGTCCAATGGGCGACCGACGCCACGCCGTCGGGAGTGTCCGCGGCACCGTCGCGGCCGCCGCCGGAATCGTCCGGCATGCCGAACACCTGTCCCGCCCGCGCCTCCACCACCGCGAAGCGGCCGTCGCTGGCCACCAGACGGAAGCTGCCTTTTTCCTCCACCACCGAAAGCTGGGTCATCGGCCGTCTCCCTGGCATTGTTTCATGGGCGGTTCAACCGGCGGAAGCGCCTGAAGGTTGCGGTGCGTCGAGATTCTGCGCGACAGCAGGCCGAAACGATGGTAGTGAGACTTATTCGCACTTGGCGAAGTGGCGGTTTCTCGATCTTCGATTGTTCGTGACGCCAACAAAGTAGCGATCTGACAGCGTCGAATTCCCACAAAAAACGAATGATTCCGCACTGGGTGCGGTCGATTTTCAGTGCGAGTGCGACTCATTCGCATTATAACCGCGGTGGGGTATCTGCTTCGGCGCATTGCTCCGGAGCACCATCGGGTTTTTTGCAGTGCGCGTGCGGGGCACGCGCCGAGGGGGAGTTGGACCGCCATGCCGACATCGTTTCGCCACCGTCCTGTCCTGGCCGCCGCCCTTGCCGGCGCCGGGGCGCTGATGGCCGGCGCCGTCCAGGCGCAGGAGGCTGCCGCGCCCGCCGCCGCGCCGGCGGCGGGGTCGGCTCAGGGTGTGGTGCAAGGGGCGGCGCAGGGCGCGGCACAGGGCGTGCCGGACGCTGCGGCGGCACTGGCGTCGCTGCCGCATGACCTGTCGCCGTGGGGCATGTTCGTGACGGCCAGCCCGGTGGTGCAGGCGGTGATGGTCGGTCTGGCCCTCGCCTCGGTCGTCACCTGGACCATCGCCATCGCCAAGACCGCGGAAGTTACCTCGGCCAAGCGCAAGGCGCGGGCGGCGCTGGCGATGCTGGAGGAGGCGCGGTCGCTGTCGCAGGCGGCGGAGCGGGTCGGCTTCAGCCAGGGTACGGCCGGCGCGCTGGTCCGCGCGGTGCTGGCGGAGACCCACATGTCGGCCGATGCGCCGTCGCGCGACGGGCTGATGGACCGCGCCGCCTCGCGGTTGGAGCGGATCGAGGCGGCGGCCGGCCGGCGCATGGCGCGCGGCACCGGCATCCTCGCCACCATCGGCTCCACCGGTCCCTTCATCGGCCTGTTCGGCACGGTGTGGGGCATCATGACCAGCTTCATCGGCATCTCCAAGGCGCAGACCACCAACCTCGCCGTCGTCGCGCCGGGCATCGCCGAGGCGCTGCTGGCGACCGCCATCGGCCTCGTCGCCGCCATCCCGGCGGTGGTGGTCTACAACGCCTGCAGCCGCGCCATCGGCGGGCACAAGGCGCAGCTGACCGACGCGTCGGCCGCCGTGTTGCGCCTGCTGAGCCGCGACATTGACCGCCATGCCCTGCCGCGGCCCCATGCCGTGCCGGGACATGCCGTTCAGGGCCACGGCAATTCCCGTGCGGCGGAGTAACGGCGATGGGTGCGCGCCTCGGCTCCGGCAACGAAGACGATCTGACCGAAACCCATGAGATCAACGTCACGCCCTTCATCGACGTCGTCCTCGTCCTGCTGATCATCTTCATGGTCGCAGCACCGCTGGCGACGGTCGATGTGCCGGTCGATCTGCCGGCCTCCACCGCGACGCCGACGCCGCGGCCGGACAAGCCGCTGTTCCTGACCATCCAGGCCGACAAGACGCTGTCGCTGGGCGAAACCGCGACGACGAAGGAAGCGCTGGGTGCGGCGCTGGACGCCGCCACCAACGGCGACAAGACGCAGCGCGTCTTCCTGCGTGCCGACAAGACCGTCGATTACGGCGCCCTGACCGAGGTGATGAACAGCCTGCGCGGTGCCGGTTATTTGAAGATCGGCCTCGTCGGGCTGGAATCGGCGCCCGCCCCATGAGTGCCGCCTTCGACCATGGTTCTGTCGACTGGTCCGCTGGCGATGAGGACCGGCCGGCGCGGGGAGCCTTCCGCTGGGGCGGCAGCCTGATGGTGGCGCTGGGCGTCCATGCCGCGGCCGGTGTCGCGATGGTCGCCTGGCATGTGCCGATCATGCCGTCCGACGCCGAACCGCCGGCCGTTCTGCTGGAACTCGCCCCGCTGCCGGTGGCTCCGCCGGAACCGACGCCGGCCATCGACATCCCCCTGCCGGAACCGATGCCGGAGCCGGTGATCGAACCGCCGCCGCCGGAACCCGAGCCGGAGCCGGTCGTCGAGGAACCGCCCCCACCGCCCGAGCCGCCCCCCGTGGTCGAGCCGGAGGTCGTGCTGCCCAAGCCGCCGCCCGAACCGCCGAAGCCCAAGCCCGAGGTGAAGAAAGAGGCGCCGAAACCCAAACCGGAGAAGCCGAAGCCGCCGCGTCCGGTCGCCCAGCCGGCACAGCCCGCCCCGGTGGCGGCACCGCCTGCACCGACCCAGGCTCCCGCCCCGGCGGCACCGGCGCCGTCGGCCGCGCCCAGCCGGGCGGTGCCGAGCTGGCAGGGCCGGCTGCTGAGCCATCTGGAACGGCACAAGCGCTACCCGCGCGCCGCCCAGGCCCGCCGGCAGGAAGGTGTTGCCCAGGTCCGCTTCACCATCGACCGCGAGGGCAACGTCCTGTCGGTCCAGCTCGACCGCAGTTCCGGCGTCAGTTCGCTGGACGAGGAGACGGTGGAGATGGTCCGCCGCGCCTCCCCCCTGCCGGCCCCGCCGGAGGAGATGGCGAAGGACCGCATCGAGCTGGTGGTTCCGGTCCAGTTCTTCATCCGCTGACCCGCAGCCCGTCCAACCGTCTATTCCGTCAGAGCCCATCCCATGGCCAACGCCAGCAAGCCGCGCAGCCAGCGCCTGTGGTATCGCACGCTTCAGAACATCCATCTGTGGGTCGGCCTGGTCCTCTGCCTGCCTCTGGTCGTCCTCGGCATCACCGGGTCCATCCTGGTGGTGGACGAGGAGCTGCGCAGCCTGACCGGCGACGCGCCTGTCCGGGAAGTGTCTGGGACGCCGGCCGAGGGTCCGATGCAACCGGTGTCCGCCATCCTGGCCGCCGCCCGCGCCGCCGCCCCGGCCGGGACGCAGCCGGGCTTCCTGGTCCTGCCCGAAGAACCGGGCCGTCCGGCCACCGTGCGCCTCGTCGCCGCGCGCGGTAGTGAAAGGGGTGGCGAACGGGGCGGGGAGCGGCCGCAGGGTGCTCCGCAAAGCGCTCCCCAGGGCGCTCCCCAAGGTGCTCCGGCGCCGCAAGGGGGACCGGTCGGCATGCTCAGCATCGATCCGGTGTCGCTGGCGGTGACCGGCGGCGCCAACCCGGCGCAGGCGTCCGGCACCTTCCTGCGCACGGTCCACATGCTGCACGGCAACCTGTTGATCCGTGACCGCAGCGGGCGTGAACTGGTCGGCTGGCTGGGGGTGGCGATGCTGGTGCTGGGCGTCAGCGGCCTCGTTCTGTGGTGGCCGCGGCCGGGCCGCTGGAAGGCCGCCTTCACCGTCAAGGCCGGCGCCCGCGGCATCCGCCTGCACCGCGACCTGCACGGCGCGGTCGGCATCTGGTCGCTGCTGGTCTTTCTGATCGTCAGTTTCTCCGGCGTCTATCTCGCCTTCCCGCAGACGCTGGGGGCCGGCGTGTCGTCGGTTCTGCCGGCCCGCGACCTGCGCGCCGCGGTGACGGTCCAGCCGGTGAAGGGCGCCACCCCCATCGATGTCGACCGCGCCGTCGCCCTGGCGCAGGACGCGATGCCGGGAGCGGCCCTGCGCTCCGTCTCGCCGCCGGCGCGGCCGGATCAGGCGTACCGGATCGGCCTCGCCCCGGCCGGGCAGGCGCATGGCGCCCCCATCGCCACCGTGTTCGTCGATCCCTGGACAGCGCAGGTGGCCGAGGTCCGCGACCCGGCAGGCTACAGTGCCGGCGAAACGCTGATCGCGTGGCAGCGCCCGCTGCATGCCGGCGAGGGGCTGGGGTCGCTCTGGAAATGGGCGGTCTTCCTGTCCGGCATCCTGCCGCCGCTGTTCGCCGTCACCGGCACGCTGATGTGGTGGCTGAAGCGCAAGGCCCGCCGGGCCAAGACCGCGGAGCGCGCGGCAGCGCTGGCGGCTGCGGAGTGAGAGTGGCGGGGGGCGTCGTCGGCTGAAGACGTCTCCTCGATCCCGCCCCTCAATCCCCCTGCCTCAATCGAGAGTCGGTTCCATCCGCTTGCCCACCCGCCGCTGGGAGTCGACGGCGGCGCGCAGACGGTCGCGGGCGGCACCGCGGCTGCCGGCGGTGGCGGCCGGACGCAGGCCGTTCAGGGCCGCCAGGAAATTGGTGCCGGCGCGGCCCTTCGGTTCGGCACCGCGCCGGGTCGGGATTGCCGGGATCTCCTGTGTCACCACATCGCGGCTGGCGTCGGGGCCTGCCGTCTCCGCCATCTCCGCCGTCTTCGCCTGGGCGCGGGCCTGCTGCGCCTCCACCCGGGCGCGGGCGACGATGCGGTCGCGCAGCTCGGCGTCGAGCGTGCGGAACACGCGCGACGCCTCGGTCAATTCATTTTCCCGGCCGCTGTCCAGCGTCCGCTTCAGGGCGTTGGCGAGCAGGCGGCATTCCAGGACGCCGGGCACCCGCTCGCGCTCCACCGCGCGGGCGAGGACGCCGACGGCTTCGAGGGTTTCGCGGTCGAGGGTGCCCTGGGGCATGGTGCTGCCGATCCAAAAGGGTTAGGGCCGACACTATCGGTCGGCAAGCGAGCTTATTCAACCCGCTTGTTAACCTTTTGTGCGATGCACCCGGATCAGCGTCCGGCGGTGGTTTCCGGCCGGTCCTGCTCCACGGCACCCCGGCGCTGGAGCCATTCGGCGATCATCCAGCAGAAGGCCGCCCAGGCGGCGCCGACGCTCCAGCCCGCCAGCACGTCGGTCGGCCAGTGGACGCCGAGATAGACACGGCTCGACCCGATGATGAGGGTCAGCACCATCGCCCAGGTCAGCAAATAGGCCTTGGTGCGGCGGCCCTCGACGAACTGGGTCAGCAGGGCGCCCAGCGTCAGGTAGACGACGGCCGACTGCATGGCGTGGCCGCTGGGAAAGCTGGCGGAGATCACCTCGTCGCCATGCGGCACCAGATCGGGGCGGGCGCGGTCGAACAGCATCTTCAGCACGGTGCTGAGCATCCCCCCACCGCCGACCGACACCAGCACCAGCAGGGCCGCCGCCCGCTTGTGCAGGAGCAGCAGGAAGCCCAGCGTGGCGACGGTCAGGATGGCGAGGATGGTGGTGCTGCCGAGCGAGGTGATGTCGCGCGCCACCCGCGCCAGCCACCAGGGTCCGCCGGGCTGGTCGGGGTTCAGCGGATCGCGGAGCGCCAGCAGGATGCGCTTGTCGAAGGCGGTGGTCTCGCCCTCCATCACCTCGCCGGCCAGTTCGACGAAGCCGAACAGCAGGCCGGCGATCACCGAGAGGCTGACGAGCATGCCCAGCCGGTGCCGGCTCAGCTTCGCCCAGAACCCGTTTCTACCGCTGCCTGCGACCGCTTCGTTCCGGCTCACCCGCACCCTCCATCCCTGTTGCCGTTCAGGCGGGAGAGAGAAGCCGCACCGGTGAGCCCGCCGTCCAGGCCAGGATGTCCTCCAGGGCGTCGCGGTAGAACACCGCGTAATTCTCCCGCGTCACGTAGCCGAGATGGGGCGTCAGTACGGTGTTGGGAAGGTCAAGCCAAAGGCTGTCTTTCGGCAGAGGCTCGATGGGGAAGACGTCGATTCCGGCGCCGCCGATATGGCCGTGGCTTAGCGCATGAACGAGCGCCGCCTCGTCCACCAGCCCGGCACGCGAGGTGTTGACGAAGAGGGCGGTCGGCTTCATCGCGCCGATCTCGTCGGCTCCGACCACGCCGCGGGTGCGCTCGCTCAGCACCAGATGGACGCTGACCACGTCGGAGGTCGCGAACAGCTCGCGCTTCTCCACACGGGTCACACCGGCATCAGCCGCGCGCTCGTCGGTCAGGTTGGGGCTCCAGGCCACCACCTCCATGCCGAAGGCCTGGCCGACCCTGGCGACCTTGCTGCCGAGCTTGCCCAGGCCCACCAGACCCAACCGCTTGCCGCCGAGATCGCCGGTCAGGCCGGTCTGCCAGCGGCCCTCGCGCAGCGCCCGCTCTTCGGTCGGGATGCGCTTGGCCAGCGCCAGGATCAGGCCCCAGGTCAGCTCCGCCGTCGGCGCCCCGACCATGCGGGTGCCGCAGACCGGGATGCCGCGGGCGGCGCAGGCCTTCAGGTCGATGGCGTTGTTGCGGGCGCCGGTGGTGATCAGCAGCTTGAGGTTCGGCAGCCGCCCGATCAGGGAGGCCGGGAACGGCGTGCGTTCCCGCATGATCACCAGCACGTCGAAGGGCTCCAGTGCCGCCGCCACCGCGTCCTCATCGCCGAGCGGCTTTTCGAACACCGTCAGGCTGCTTCCCGCCGGAAGCCGCGACCAGTCGGCGAGGTCGCTGGCGACCCCCTGATAGTCGTCGAGGATGGCGATGCGCATGGAGCCCGTCCCCCTTTACTTGGTGAAGTAGGGCGCCAGATTGGCGCGGATGCGGTCCAGCACCGGGACGGCGGTCGCCGGCACCTCGAACGGGCGGCCGGTGATGGTCTCGCCGGCTTCGATGTAGACGCGGGCGGCTTCCAGGACCACGTCGGCGGGGATTTCCGGAACATCCTGGGTGTAGGGATCGCAGCGGGCGACGACCCAGTTGCGGACGAAATCCTTGTCGAAGCTCTCGGGCTTTTCGCCGGCCTCGAACCGCTCCTGATAGCTGCCGGCGAACCAGTAGCGCGAGCTGTCGGGGGTGTGGATCTCGTCGGCCAGAAGGATGTTGCCGTCCGCGTCGAAACCGAACTCGTACTTGGTGTCGACCAGGATCAGGCCACGCTCGGCCGCCATCTTCTGGCCGCGGGCGAACAGGGACAGCGCCTTGTCCGACACCTCGTCCCACTGGGCGCGGGTCAGCAGGTTGCGCTCCACGATCTCGGTGGCCGTCAGCTCCTCGTCATGGCCGGCGTCGAAGGCCTTGGTGGTCGGCGTGATGATCGGGGTGCCGAGCTTCTGGTTCTGGCGCAGCCCGTCGGGGAAGATGTGGCCGTACATCTCGCGCCGGCCCTGCTTGTACATCGACCAGATCGAGGTGCCGGTGGTGCCGGCCATATAGTCGCGGACCACGACCTCGACCGGCATGATGGTCAGCCGCTTCGCCACCACCACGTTGGGATCCGGATATTCCAGCACATGGTTGGCGCAGATGTCCTTCGTCGCCTCGAACCAGAAGCGGGCGGTCTGGGTCAGCACCTGCCCCTTGAAGGGGATGGCGGTCAGGGCGCGGTCGAAGGCCGACAGCCGGTCGGTTGTGATGAGGATGCGCCTGCCGTCCGGAAGGTCGTAGTTTTCACGCACCTTGCCGCGGTAATGATTGGGCAGCTCCGGGATGAAGGCGTCGCGAAGAACGTTGGTCAGATGCGGGGCGAGCAGGGCGGTGTCAACCATGGGATCCTGGTCCGGATGCAGGGGCGGATGCGAGAGGCGCGCATGATACCCGAAACCCCTGCCGGAGCCAGGACGCTAATTTAGGAGGGAGGATCGCTGTCCGATGCATGACGGGACCATCGAAATGCCGGGCGCCGGGGGCGCAACCGGGCTCGCCGGCGATTATGTCCTGGCCCCCGGAGTCGTCCGCGTCTGGTTCGCAGATCTCACCGCGCTGTCCGGACAGAAGGCGGCGATGCGCGCCCTGCTGTCCGGCGACGAGGTGGAGCGCGCCGACCGTTTTCTTATGGAGAGGCTGACCGACCGCTTCATCCTGCGCCGCGGGCTGCTGCGGCTGCTGCTGGGGCGCTGCACCGGCCGCGATCCGGCGGGGCTGGTCTTCGACTATGGGACGCACGGCAAGCCGTCCCTGCCCGGCGGCCCGGCCTTCAACCTCAGCGACAGCGAGGACAGCCTCGCCATCGCCGTGGCGGCGGAGGGGCGGATCGGCGTCGACATCGAACGGCTTCGTTCCATCGAAAGCGCCGACGGCATCGCCGACCGCTTCTTCCACGCCACCGAGCGCGCCGCCCTGCAGGGGCTGGGGCCGGAGCGGCGGGACGAGGGCTTCCTGCTGGCTTGGACGCGGAAGGAGGCCTTCATCAAGGCGGCCGGCGTCGGGCTGTCGATGCCGCTCGACCAGTTCGCGGTCGAGGTGAAGCCCGACGCACCCCCGGCCCTGCTGGACGTCGACACGCGGTTGCGCGGCGACGTCGGCGTGCCGGCCGACTGGAGCCTGTTCGACCGCCGGGTGCTCCCCGGCACCATCGCCGCCATCGCGGCGCACGGGACCGGCTGGATGGTGGAGACTAGGGTGATCGATGCGGGGTTCGTGGGGTAGGAGGCGTTGCGGCACTTGATTGTGCCGGCGCTTCTTTAGCCGTCATCCCCGCGAAGGCGGGGATCCAGCAGCCTTGCGGATCAGTGGTCGAGCCGGATGGATTCCTGCCTTCGCGGGAATGACGGTCGATATGGAAAGGTATCGGCTTCGACCGGTCTTCCTCACTCCCCGCCGGCCAGCGTCCCGGTCAGGCGGTTGCGGATGGCGGAGACGGCGCATTCCAGCGGGCGGTCGTCGTCGGGCTTGGGGGCCTTGTCCATCACGTCGGGGCACATGTCCTGTGCCATCCACACCTGCGGCTTCGGCGGGACCGGGGCGTTGGGGTCGCAGGTCGCCGGGTCGGGGTGGGTTTCCTCGGTGCTGCCGTGGGTCGGCTTGACCTCCAGGTTCGGCGAGACGCCGAAGCAGTCCACCAGCGCGCCCGACGGGCGGTAGTAGCGGGCGGTGGTCAGCCGGATGCCGGTGTCGACGCTGAGCGAGGAAATCGTCTGCACCGACCCCTTGCCGTAGGAGCGGGAGCCGAACAGCAGCGCCCGGTGATGGTCCTGCAGGGCGCCGGCCACGATCTCGGACGCGGACGCCGAGCCGCTGTTGATCAGCACCACCACCGGCAGCCCGGCCATCAGGTCGCCCGCGGTGCCGCGGTAGGTGCGGGACTCCTCCGGATCGCGGCCGCGGACCGACACGATGTCCACATTCTCCAGGAAGCGATCGGCCACCTGCACCGCCTGCTCCAGCAGGCCGCCGGGGTTGTTGCGCAGGTCGATGACGGCGCCGGTCAGCCGGCCCTTCGACTGGCGGCGCATGTCCTCGATGGCCGAGTCCAGCGCCGAGGAGGTCGACTGGTTGAAAGTGGCGATGCGGACGTAGGCGACGTTGCCCTCCAGCCGGTAGCGCACCGGCTGGATCTTCACGATGGCGCGGGTCAGCGAGACGCGGGTGTTGGCGTCGGTCGCCGGCGGGCGCCGGATCGACAGGGCGACCGAGCTGCCGACCGGGCCGCGCATGCGGGCGACGGCGTCGTGCAGGTTCAGCCCCTTCACCGCCACGTCGTCGATGCGGGCGATCAGGTCGCCGCTGCGCAGGCCGGCGCGGGCGGCGGGCGAGCCGTCGATGGGGGAGACGACCTTGATCAGGCCGCTTTCCTCATCCATCGTCACTTCGATGCCCAGCCCGCCGAACTCGCCCTGCGTCTGTTCGCGCAGATAGCGGTAGCGCTCGGCGTCGAGGAAACTGGAATAGGGATCGAGCCCCCCCAGCATGCTGTCCAGCGCCGCTTCGGTCAGCAGCCGGTCGCTGGCCTTCGGGTTCTCCGCCTTCTTCTTCTTCAGCCCGTCTTCCGCCTTGTCGATCAGCACCTGCGGATCGAAGGGCTTCACATGCTCCGTCAGGACACGGCGCATGGCATCGGAGAAGAGGACATAATTTCGGTCGGCGGTGGACAGCGACCCGTAGCCGCGGATTTTCGCGAAGTCCGTACGGTAGCGGTCGAGCGCCGCGACGGTGTCGGCACGGCTGGTGGGCGCCACGGCGCAGGCGGGCCCGATCGCCACCATCATCAGCAGCAGGGCAGCCAGCAGCTTCGCCATCCTTGGACCCTCTTGACTGGCCGATCCGGCCGGCGGTCTTGCACGCATCGTTCACTATACCAGGGTTTAGCCGGTTGCCCCGACCCTAGCACGTCGTCCGCCCATTCTCAAAGTCCACCCCGATTTCGGCAAGAGGGCATGCCGGGGGTGGAACGGCCGAACCGCACAATGGAGCGGAGTCCTGACATAGGATGCACAAACAGCGATGTCGCGCGCCCCGATGGGACGCACGACCGGCGCGAACGGATGAGTGCTTTCGGAGGGTGTGGACGCCGCAGGACCCGAGGAGAGGCGCTCAGTAGGCGCCGCTGCCCTTCACCACGACGCGCACGGTGCGCAGCATGATGCCGATGTCGGCCCAGAAGTTCCAGCCGACGACATAGGCGGTGTCGAGCTGGACGCGGCGCACGTAATCGACGTCGCTGCGGCCGCTGACCTGCCACAGCCCGGTCAGGCCGGGGCGGCAGCGGGTGTAGAAGGGGAAGCAGGCGTGATAGTAGGACACCTCGTCGTCGATGATCGGACGCGGGCCGACCAGGCTCATGTCGCCGCGCAGCACGTTGACCAGCTGCGGCAGCTCGTCCAGGCTCGATTTGCGCAGGAAACGGCCGACCGGGGTGATGCGCGGGTCGTTGCGCAGCTTGCGCGTCGCCAGCCATTCGGCGCGCGCCTCCCCGTCGGTGGCGAGCAGCCGTTCCAGCACCTCGGCGGAATTGACCACCATGGAGCGGAACTTCAGGCAGGTGAAGGAACGCCCGTCGGCGCCGATGCGCCGGTGGCCGAACACCGCCGGGCCGCCGTCGCGCGCCACCATCCAGGCCAGCACCACCATCAACGGTCCGAAAACGGCGAGCAGTCCCAGCGCGCCGACGATGTCGAAGGCGCGTTTGACGCGGTGCCTGTGCAGAGGGGGGCAACCGGGAAGCCGGTCCATCGCCTGCATCGCCGACCGGGTCCCGGCCATCCGGCCGGGGTCCAGACGGGGAGCGCCCAAAAGAGCGATGTTGGACAACGCCATTGTATCTCTCGTCGCTGATCGTCTCTGGTCAGAGCATAGGACCATCCGAGAGAGGCAACGGCCAGCGCGCGAAAGGGGTCCCGCCAATGGGGCCGATTGTTTGGAAACAGCGGGTTAGCCCGCCGGTACGTATCAGCAGATACGGGGAAGCTGTTCTCCGGTCAGCCAATCCACGATCCGGCGGCCGCCGAAGCGGGTCTCCATCTGAACGAAGCGGTGGGAGTCCTCCACCACCCGTCCGATGCAGGCGGCATCCCGTCCCAGCGGGTGATCGCGCATGGCGGAGAGCAGGCGGTCGCACTCCTCCTCGGCGCAGATCGCGATCAGCTTACCTTCGTTGGCGGCGTAAAGCGGGTCGAGCCCCAACAATTCGCAGGCCGCCGTCACCTGCGCCCGCACCGGGATGTCGGCCTCGCGCAGCCGCATGCCGACGCCGGACTGGTGGGCGATCTCGTTGAGCGTCGTCGCCAGCCCGCCGCGGGTCGGGTCGCGCAGCACATGCACGTCCGGCACCGCCGCCACCATCGCCGCGACCAGCCCGTTCAGCGCGGCGCTGTCGGACAGGATCGCCGTTTCGAAGCCCAGATTGTCGCGGGTCGACATGATGGCGACGCCATGGTCGCCCATGGTGCCGCTGACCAGGATCACGTCGCCGGGCCGCGCCCGGTCGCCCGACGGGGCGACGCCGGGCGGCACCATGCCGATGCCGGTGGTGGTGATGAAGAGGCCGTCGCCCTTGCCGCGCTCCACCACCTTGGTGTCGCCCGACACGATGGCGACCCCGGCCTCCCGCGCTGCGGTGGCCATGCTGTCGACCACCCGTTTCAGGTCGGCGAGCGGGAAGCCCTCTTCGATGATGAAGCCGGCGGTCAGGTGCAGCGGCACGGCACCGGCCATGGCGACGTCGTTCACCGTGCCATGGATGGCCAGCGACCCGATGTCGCCGCCGGGAAAGAACAGCGGCGAGACGACGAAGCCGTCGGTCGTCATCACCATGCGCCCGCCCGGCACGTCGAAGGCGGCCTGATCGTTGCCCTGATCGAGATACGGGTTGGCGAAGGCGGCGGCGAACAGCTCGCGCACCAGCTGCGCCATCGCCTTGCCGCCCGACCCATGGGTCATGTCCACCGCCCCGCGGGCGATGTCGAGCTTGCGGGTGAAGAGGCGGCGGTCGGTCATGGCGGGGAGTCCGGATGGTCGGCGGGCGTATGAAAGGGGAGGGGGCGTCAGGCCGCGGCGTCGGATTCTGCGACTTCGGCCAGGAGTGCGAGCGTTCGCTCGGCTTCCTCCGCATCCAGGCGGGACAGGGCGTAGCCGACATGGACGATCACGTAGTCGCCGACGGCGACGCCTTCCACCAGCTCCAGCGAGCAGGTGGAGGTGACGCCGCCCAGGCTGACGGTGGCGCGGTCGTCGGGCAGCAGGGCGGTGACCAAGGCGGGGACGGCAAGGCACATGGCGGCGGTCCTCCGGTCAGACGGCTGCGGTGGCGGCGTGAGACGCGCGGGCCTCGGCCAGCCCGTCGGCGATCCAGTCGTACCACTCCTCCAGCCCCTGGCCGGTGGTGGCCGACAGCTGGATCACCGCCAGTGACGGGTTCAGGCGCTGGGCGTAGCCGATCATCCGCTCCACATCGAAGGTCAGATGGGGCAGCAGGTCGATCTTGTTGACGACCAGCAGGTCGGCACGGACGAACATGTCCGGGTATTTCAGCGGCTTGTCCTCGCCCTCCGTCACCGACAGCACGACGACGCGGTGGGTCTCGCCGAGGTCGAAGCCGGCGGGGCAGACCAGATTGCCGACATTCTCGACGAACAGCACGCCGTCCCCGGCGAACTGGCCGTCGGCCGCCAACTTGTCGGCGGCCTGCGCCACCATCGAGGCGTCGAGATGGCAGCCCTTGCCGGTGTTGACCTGCACCGCCGGGGTGCCGGTGGCGCGGATGCGGTCGGCGTCGAAGCTGGTCTGCTGGTCGCCCTCGATCACCGCGACGGGGAAGCGGCCCTTCAGATCGGTCAGGCTGCGGGTCAGCAGGGTCGTCTTGCCCGAACCGGGGCTGGACATCAGGTTCAGCACGAATACGCCGCGGTCGGCGAAGCGACGGCGGTTGACGGCGGCCAGCCCGTCGTTCTTCGCCAGGATGTCGCGCTCGATGGTGACCAGCCGCGGCTGGTTCAGCGCGGCACCGCCGTCGATGGCGTCCGGCCGGTCGGGGCGGTGGTGGTCGTGGGCGGCGTGATGATGGTGGCCGTGGTCATGGCTGTGATCGTGCCCATGATCATGATTCTCGTGGTCGCCGTGGACATGATCGTTATGGCTGTGGCGGAACACCGTGCCGTCGGGGGCGACATGCTCATGGGTGTCGTCATGGTGATGGTGGGCGTGGTGATGGTGCGCTTCGCCGTGGCGGTGGCGGTAGACCTTCCCGTCGGGGCCGATGTGCTCATGCCCGGCATCGGTGGCCTTGCCGTCAATTCGGGTCTCGCCTTCGCCGCATCCGCAAACCGTGCACATCACGCGCTCTCCCACTCTTCCATCCGCAAGACGCCCGCCATCATCGACTTGCCCGCGGGCTTCGGCAAGCGCTCGTCATTCGTGTACGTCTATGCCGCAGGCGACGCAGGGATCCAGCATCGCGACCAGCAGCCGCACCCGCTCCACCGCATCGTCGCGGTCGCGCACCGCCGCTCCGGCGAGGCCACGCGCCAGCGGGCCATCGGCGGCGAAATTCCAGTCGGTCGGCGCCACCATCCGGGCATCGGCCAGCCGGCCGTCCCCGTCCAGCCGCAGCCAGTGGGCCAGCCGTCCGCGCGCCGTCTCCGCCACGCCGCAGCCCTCGCCGGGACCGGACGAACCAGAGGCGACCGGGTCGGCCGGTCGAAGAGCGGCGATGGCCGCCTCCATCCGCCGCGGCAACTCCGCCAGATCGGCGAGCCGCGCCGCGAACAGCCGGGCCAGCCCGTCGCCGAAGCGCTCCGTCACCGAGACGACCAGCGGGTGGTCCACCTGCCGCTCCAGCGGGCCGGTCAAGGCCGGGACACCGTTGCGGCGGGGGGCGGTGGCGAAGGCCGGATCGCCGGCCAGCGCCGTCGCGAACCAGCCGGGCGACCGTTCCCCGAGCAGCGGCACGCCGCACGCCCCCCAGCCGGCCAGACTCCAGCCCGCTGGAGCGGGCGACAGCAGCCGGGCGGCCAGCAGCGCCGCGTCCGTGCCGCCGCGCGCCGCCCAGCCGGCCAGTTCGTCAGCATCCCGCGGCGGCGGGCCGGCGAAGACCGTCGCCCCCAGCCAGCCGGCCATCCGGTCCAGCGCGCTGCGCAGAGCCGCGAAGTCCGGCCGCAGGACGCCGCCGCCGGGGCGCAGCCCATCCTTGGCCGGATAGAGCGCCGGCAGGACGGCGGACACCGCGCTCCGAAGCTCGCGCAGGGCCGCCGGCCGCGGCGGAGCGCCCAGGCGCACCGGCCATTCGACCACCGCCTGCCAGCCATGGCTGTCCAGCGCCTCCGCATCGGTCAGCAGGCTGCGCGCCGCGTCATGGGCGCCCACGTCGAGTCCCAATGCCGCCTCGCAGGCGCGGGCGACGGCCAGTCCCTGGGCGCTGCCGCACAGGCTGAACAGCAGGGGCGCCAGCCGCGCCGCCTCATCCGCCCTGCGGCCGACCAGGGCGGCGACGGCGCGCGGGCGGCGGGCGGCGACCTCGGCCCGGCGGATGGCCATGCCCTCCGGACCGCCGTCCAGCCACAGCCGGACGGACACCGAACCCTCTCCGGGAAGCATGACGGTGGACATTGGAGGTTCCTGGGGCGGCATTTCCTGGGAGTTAACGGATTGCATCCTGACGGATCGGGGGTGCAACTCATTGACCTGCGTCAAAATACGTAGATCCGGTGGGGGTGTAGCGCTGTCTCGGCCATGGCCGGGCCGGCTCTTTCTGCTACACTTCGCCCCAACCGCGCCACACCGTCCGGTTTCCCCTGCGTCGGGCGGGAAAGCCGGGACGGCACAATCCGATGGGCGCGACACGACATCAGAGGATGCTGGTCAATGAAACGTTTCCCTCTCGCCTCGGCCGTCCTGCTGGCCGGGCTGGTGCTGCCCGCGGTCGCCGACGCCCACACCTTCGGCGCCCATGACGCCGGTTTCGCCCACGGCTTCCTGCATCCGATCGGCGGCTGGGACCATCTGCTGGCGATGGTGGCGGTCGGGCTGTGGGCGGCGCAGCGCGGCGGTGCCGCCCTGTGGGCGCTGCCGGCGGCCTTCGTCACCGCCATGATCGGCGGCGGCCTGCTGGGCATGACCGGCATCGAGCTGCCGGCGGTGGAGCTGGGGATCGCCGGGTCGGTGATCGTGCTGGGCGCCCTGATCGCCGCGCAGTCGCGCCTGTCGCTGCCGGTGTCGCTGGTCGTGGTCTCGGCCTTCGCCCTGTTCCACGGCCATGCCCATGGCGCCGAGATGCCGGAGGCGGCACAGCCGCTGCTCTACGGCCTGGGCTTCGCGCTCGCCACCGCGCTCCTGCATGGCGCCGGCGTCGGCGCCGCCCTGTCGCTGCGCGGCGTCGTCCGCGGCGGCAAGGGCGCGCTGGCCCTGCGCGGGCTGGGTGCGGCCATCGGCCTCGGCGGCGTGGCCCTGGTGGCGCTGGCCTGAGCGCCGCCGCCGATTCGCCCATGACGGCTGGTCGATGATGGAAGGGCCGGGCGGGAAACCGTCCGGCCCTTCGGCGTTCTGGGCTCCGCGACATTTTCTACCGCGGCCGGGTGGCGATGTTGCGCCACCGCGCGTTCACGCGCTATAGGGCGGATCTTCCCCGCCCGCCTCCCTTCCACCGACAATCGACGGACCGCCCGTGGACTCGCTGATTCCCGAACTGATCGCGCTTGGCCAAGTGGTCTTCATCGACCTCGTGCTTGCCGGTGACAACGCCATCGTCGTCGGCATGGCCGCTGCCGGAGTGGCGCGGGAAAAGCGGGCCCGCGTGATCTTCTGGGGCATCGCCGCCGCGGTGGTGCTGCGCATCGGCTTCGCGCTGGCGGCGACGAAGGTGATGGACATCATCGGCCTGACGCTGGCCGGCGGTCTCCTGCTGCTATGGGTGTGCTGGAAGCTGTTCCGCGAACTGCGCAGCCAGCGCGAGGAAGCCCAGGCCGCGGCGCTGGTCGCCGATGGGGACGGGGATGAGGCCGGCGATGGCGGGGCTTCGGCCCCGGCCGGCGGCGGCAAGTCGGTGCGCACCGCCATCTGGGAGGTGATCGTCGCCGATGTCTCTATGTCGCTCGACAATGTGCTGGCGGTGGCCGGTGCGGCGCGCGAGCATCTCTGGGTACTGGCCATCGGGCTTCTGCTGTCGGTGGCGCTGATGGGGGCGGCGGCCAGCGTGATCGCGCGGCTGCTGAACCGCTTCCACTGGATCGCCTATCTGGGATTGCTGGTCATCGTCTATGTCGCCATCCGCATGATCTGGCAGGGCAGCATCGAGGTGATGGCCTTCGCCCAGATCATCGGCTGACCTTATGGGATGACCGCCGGGGTCGAAGCGGGAGGAGCCGGAACAATCGGCTTTTGATTGTGTTGCAAGCCGGCAGCCCCCACAGGAGACGCCCGGCATGACCCATCAGAACGACGCCATTCCGTCCGACGCTCCTCCCAACACGACAGCCACCCAGGGCCGCCGCCCGGAGGAGATCGAGCACGAAATCCAGTCGATCCGCGCCCGCATGGATTCGGTGATCGACGAGATCGAGTTCCGCCTGTCGCCCGGCCAGATGTCCGGCGGGGTGGTGCAGGTGGTGCGCGACGTGATCCAAGGCGGCGGCGACGGACTGTCGGGCCGCATCGCCCGCGCCGTGCGCGCGAACCCCATTCCCGTGGCGCTGATGGGCGTCGGCGCCCTCTGGCTCGCCGTGGCGGTCGCCCGCACGCCGGAGTCCGCCACCGAATTCGACGATTATGCCCCCGGCGGGCGGCAGCTCGACCCGCGCAGCCGACATCTGCTGACCGACCTGACCGGCGCCTGCCGCGACGGGGCCGAGGCCTTCCGCCGCGCCGACATGACCATCGCCGATCCGTCGCTGTCCGGCCGCCTGCAGGAGCTGGCCGACCAGCTCGACCGCAGCGCCGTGGCGCTCGACGACGAACTGCGCCAGGGCGGCGGCTGGATCGAGACCGCCGGCGACGGTGCGCGCGTCTGGTCGCCGATGCACGGGCTGGCGCAGGCCAGCGCCCGCAGCGTGATGGCCGGAGCCGGCGGGCCGGGTGCCCGCGGCGACCTGCTGGCCCGGCTGGAAAGCGGGCTGGACGGCACGCTGGCGCTGTTCCGCGACGCCCTGCGCGATGCGCCGGACGACCATCTCCAGGTCGCCATCGGTGCCCAGTTCCACGCGCTGGAAACGGCGCGGCACCGCGTCGGCGCGCTCCGCGAAGCCGTGGCCTGAGGAGGACGGGGGATGCTGGGGCTGAGCCGCCGACATTATTACGAGCACCGCAACCGTTTGAACCGGCAGCACGGCGCGCAGCATGGCGGCGGGCACGGTGCCAATGACGGGGTCAATGGCGGCGACAGCCGGGGCCGGTCGGCGGACAGCCCGTCGGAGATCCCCAAGAAGGGCTGGAAGGACATCCTGCTGCGGGTGTGGGACGAGCAGAGCAAGGACAATGTGTCGATGCTGGCCGCCGGCGTCGCCTATTATGCCCTGCTCGCCATCTTCCCGGCCATCGCGGCGCTGGTGTCGATCTACGGCCTCGTCGCCGACCCGTCGACGATCGAGAGCCAGCTGAACCAGCTGGGCAGCCTGCTGCCGCCGGACGCCCTCAGCATCGTCAGCGACCAGGCGCGCAAGGTGGCGACCGCCCCGTCGCAGGGGCTGGGCTTCGGCCTGATCTTCGGCCTGCTGCTGACGCTGTGGAGCGCCTCGCGCGGGACCAATTCGCTGGTGTCGGCACTGAACATCGCCTATGGCGAGAAGGAGACGCGCGGCTTCCTCACGCTGGCGGCGCTGTCGATGGGGCTGACGGTAGCCGGGCTGCTGTTCGTCATCCTCGCCATGGCGCTGATCGTCGCCGTCCCGGCCGCCATCAACATCATCGGGCTGAAGGACACGCCGATCGGCTGGATCGCCAGCCTTGCGCGCTGGCCGATCCTGGCGGTGACCATCATGCTGGCACTGGCCGTCTTCTACCGCTACGCCCCGGACCGGCGGGAACCGCAATGGCGCTGGGTCACCTGGGGCTCGGCGATGGCGACCATCGTCTGGCTGCTGGGCTCGCTCGGCTTCTCCGTCTATGTGTCGAACTTCGGCAGCTACAACGAGACCTACGGGTCGGTCGGCGCCGTCGTGGTTCTGTTGCTGTGGTTCAACCTGACCTCCTACGTCGTGCTGCTGGGGGCGGAGCTGAACGCGGAGATCGAACACCAGACCGCCCGCGACACCACGGACCGCGACGGCCGTCCGGCCCGGCCGCTGGGCCAGCGCGACGCCTATGTCGCCGACACGGTGGGAGAGCGGAAGGCGAGCTAGCCGCGAAGGCATTGTTTTGCCCAAATGCCTCTTGGCAAGCCGGTGGCCGCGCGCTATGGTCGCCCCCATGCAACAGATGCTCACCATCGCGTCCTGCGGACGCTCCCGATATTTTGGCCGCTGGTTTCGTTCGGCGGCCTAGGAACGCGCATCTGTCGCTCACTCCCGAAGCCGCCCGGACCGACCCGCGGCGGCTTTCGTGTTTGTGATCCCCGGCCCTTCATGGGCTGCACATCCTGAAAAATCCGAACACGGGCGACCCGGGCGGCTTCATCACAAGCCGAGAGAGGTTGTCATGTTCGATTTCGATGTCGTCACCGGCCCCACCCAGCCGCCCCACTGCCATCTCGCCGACGAAGCCGTGAGCCCGGCCGGTTCCGAGTCGGTCCTCCAGCCGCCCAGCCTCGCCGCTGCTGCTGCCCGCGCCCTGGCCGAGCCGCATACGGCGAAAGGAGAAAAGCCGCGATCCTGATGCGGATCGGGCCGCCGACGGTGGCGTGCAGGGACCGCATCCCAGCTTTCGACCAAAAAAATCACGAATCCTACCTATGTTCGGCCGGCTGTTGTCGTATACTCCCTTTGGGCAGACGTGTCCGGGTGGCGGCTCAGCCGGCCGCACTCTTGTTGGCAAGTTCCTCGGCGGCGTCCGGGTTGGGTCGGGCGTGATGGTCGGATCGGAAGAAGGATGACGAATCATGGCGGATGATGCTCTCTCAAGCGTCAACTCTATGGTCTCCAGCCTCAACGCGTCGATCAACAGCGCGGTCGAGGCCATCAAGAAGTCGCAGAGCAATCAGGCTGTCGGCGACGTCAAGGAATATTCCAAGACGGTCAAGAAGTCGGCGCTGACCACCACGGCGGGCGCCACCGACATCGGCGTGCTTGCCAAGAACACCACCCGCCTGAACGTCGCCAGCACGCTGGCGGCGAACGACAAGGTCGATTTCTACAAATTCAAGGTCACCCAAAAGGGCGAGATGACCATGGGTCAGGTCGGCGACGACGGCCTGCGCGTCCAGTTGATGAACAAGCTCGGCCGCGTGGTGGCCGACAGCGACCCGAAGGCCGGCGACGACTACAAGGCCTTCAAGCAGTTGCAGGCCGGCAACCTGACGGTCGACAAAGGCGATTACACCCTGCGCGTGACCCGCGACAAGGGCCAGTCGGACAAAGACCCGAAGAACTACGCCATGCAGCTGGTCATGGGGAACTACAGCCAGGATTTCGACACCGTCGCCAAGCAGCCGGCCAAGGGCGACACCGGCATGGCGCTCACCACCGGCCAGCAGGCGACGCTCGACGGCCTGAACCAGGCAATCGGCAGCATGAACTCCATCCCCACCGGACAGACCGGCACACAGAAACTGATGGGCAGCTTCAGCCTGTTCGTGTGAAGCCATGCTCACTGCTGTGCTATGACGGAGCGGAGCCGATCCGTTCCGGAGCAAGATTTTGCAGTCCATCACGCGCCTGAGCCCCGCCGACCATCGCCGCGTTCCCTGGAAGAACGGCGGTGGCGTTACCACCGAACTGGCGGTGGAACCGGCCGCCGATGGCCGCCCCGATGGCCGTTTCGTCTGGCGCGTCAGCATCGCCGACGTGGTGGAGCCCGGCCCCTTTTCCGCCTTTCCTGGCTATGACCGGCTGATCGCCGTGGTGGAGGGCGACGGCATGCGCCTGTCGGTCGATGGCGCCCCGCCGGTGGAGCGCCGCCGCCTGGACCCCGCCTTTGCCTTTCCTGGCGAGGTCCCGGTGTGGTGCGAGCCGACCGCCGGCCCGATCCGTGATGTCAATTTGATGCTCGACCGGGCATCTGCGGCCGGCATGCTGGCCCTGCTGGCCGGTTCCGCTGCGCACCGGGCCAATGTGCATCAGGCGTCAGGCGACGTGCTGCTGGTCCATGCCCTTGCCGGCATGCTGACGGTTACCCCCGAGGACGGCGAGGCGCTGACGGTTCCCGCCGGGCACAGCCTGCTCCTGCACGACGCGGCGGCGCTGGTGGAGGCGCCGGCCGGGGCGGAGGGTGTCTGTGCCGAGGTCTGGCGGCGTTAGGGTTTCGCCGCCCGGATCAGATCCGTGTACCAGCGTGCCGAATCCTTCGGCGTGCGGACCAGGGTCTGGAAATCGACGTGGACGATGCCGAAGCGCTGGCCATAGCCGCTGCCCCATTCGAAATTGTCCAGCAGCGACCAGACGAAATAGCCGCGCACGTCGGCACCCTGGGCCATCGCGTCGCGCATCGCCGCGTTGTAGATGGTCAGGTAATTGATGCGGTGGGGGTCGTGGACCCTGCCGTCCGGGCTGACGGCGTCGCTGCCGCCGCAACCGTTCTCCGTCACCACGATGGGCAGGCGGTAGCGGCGCTGGATGGTCAGCAGCTCGTCCCGGAAGGCATCGGGGAAGATCGCCCAGCCGACGCCGTGGGTCGGCGAATCGGCCGGCGCGTCACCCCAGCCATAGCCCCAGCTCCGGGCCGGATCGGCCTTGGCGAAGATCGGGCCGTAATGGTTCAGCCCGAACCAGTCCACCGGCCGGGCAATGCGCGCCATGTCGCCGGACTGGACATAGGGCTCGATGGCGGCGGCGGTCTGCGGCGGGTAATGGCCCAGGATCTGCGGGTCGCAGAAGACCAGATTCCAATGCTCGTCCAGCAGGGCGGCGGCGGCGCGGTTCTCCGGCGTGTCGGTCTCCGGGATCACGACCTGACGGTTGTGGATGGCGCCGATGGAGGCGCCCGGCACCATGTCGCGCAGCACGTCCACCCCGGTGCCATGGGCGAGGTTGACATGGTGGATGGCGCGCAGATGCTGCGCCCGGTCGACGATTCCCGGCGCCGCCCAGGGAATTGCATAGCCGAACAGGGTGAAGACCGAGAATTCGTTGAAGGTGATCCAGCGCTTCACCCGGTCGCCGTAGCGCCGGGCGCAGAGTGCCGCATAGTCGGCGTACCAGCCGGCGCAGTCGCGCGACGACCAGCCGCCCAGATCCTGCAAGGCCTGCGGCAAATCCCAATGGTAGAGGCACAGCCAGGGCTCGATGCCCGCCTCCAGAAGCCGGTCGATCAGCCGGTCGTAGAAATCCAGCCCCGCCTCGTTCACCGCCCCCTTGCCGTGCGGCATCACCCTGGGCCAGGAGATGGAGAAGCGGTAGGCGTCGACGCCCAGCCCCTTCATCAGGGCCACATCCTCCGGCATGCGGTGGTAGTGGTCGCAGGCGACGTCGCCGGTGTCGCCGTTCACCACTCCGCCCTGGGTGCGGCAGCGCACGTCCCAGATGCTGGCACCGCGCCCGTCCTCGGCCGCCGCCCCTTCGATCTGATAGGCGGAGGTGGAAACGCCCCAGACGAAGCCCGGCGGGTACGGGGTGGACGGATTTCGGGAGGTCCGGTCGTTCATCGTCAGGCTGCGATCTGGTTGATGCTGCGGCAGCGGGCCTCGAAGGCGTCGGAGATGAATTCGGGGCGCTTGTAATAGCCCTTGATCCAGCTCGCCAGCAGGCAGAGTTCCTCCAGCTTCACCAACTCGTCCAGCGTCCCGTCGGGAAAGCGGATGGCGAAGCTCTCGGCGATATATTCCAGCACCTGCTCGACCTGGTCGATGGACAGCTGGATGTCGGTTTCCAGCGTCGCATTGCGGGTCAGCAGAGCCTCATCGACCCCATACTCGTCGCGGATCAGCTTCACGATCCAACGGAACATGTGCATCCAGTTGGATACACCCTCGATCGACTTGCTCATCGCGACGCTCGGCTTCGGTTGCGCGAAAGGGGTATGCGGCAGCGACTGTACGCACGGATCGTTAAAGAATAACGCAGCCCCCGTCGGGGTCTCCAGCCGGGCGCGGCAATAAACCGCGCGGCTTTTGCCACCTGTGCGGGCAGCGGCGCCGTGGATTTGCCCAAGCCTTGTGCATCGGCAGGCGGCAGGGCGGCCGGAAACCGCCATTCGTCAGCACGGCACGCCCCATGCAGAAAAGAAACCGACCGATTGAAATGCGAGGCTTCCGCCATGAAAAGCGCCGCCACCCCCGATGTCCATCCCGTCGACGAGGTTCTGGCGCCCTGGCGGCTGTTGGCGCTGGGGTTGCAGCATGTCCTGGTGATGTATGCCGGGGCCATTGCGGTGCCGCTGATCGTCGGCGGCGCCTTGAAGCTGCCGAAGGACCAGATCGCCATGCTGATCAACGCCGACCTGTTCGCCTGCGGCGTGGTCACGCTGATCCAGGCGGTGGGGGTCTGGCGATTCGGCATCCGGCTGCCGGTGATGATGGGCGTCACCTTCGCCGCAGTCGGCCCGATGGTGGCGATGGCGACCAACCCGTCGCTGGGGCTGCTGGGGATTTATGGCGCGGTGATCGGGGCGGGCGTCTTCGCCATCCTGGCCGCACCGCTGGTCGGCCGGCTGCTGCCGCTGTTCCCGCCGGTGGTGACCGGCAGCGTCATCGCCATCATCGGCGTCTCGCTGATGCGGGTGGGGGTGGGCTGGGCCGGCGGCGGTGTCGGCAACCCGCGGTTCGGCGACCCGGCCTTCCTGGGCGTGGCCGCCTTCGTGCTGCTGACGATCCTGGCGCTGATGAAGCATGGCCGCGGCTTCGTCCGCAACGTCGCGGTGCTGCTGGGGCTGGTGGCCGGCATGGTGCTGGCGATGGTTCTGGGCATGGTCGATTTCAAAGGGCTGGGTGAGGCGCCGTGGGTCGTGCTGGTCCAGCCCTTCCAGTTCGGCATGCCGGTGTTCGATCCGGTCGCCATCCTGACCATGTCGCTGGTGATGATCGTGGTGATGATCGAGTCGACCGGCATGTTCCTGGCCGTCGGCGACATGGTCGGCCGTCCGGTGAGCCGGGAGGATCTGGTCCGCGGCCTGCGCACCGACGGGCTGGGCACGCTGATCGGCGGCGTCTTCAACACCTTCCCCTACACCTCCTTCTCGCAGAATGTCGGGCTGGTCGGGGTGACGGGCGTGCGCAGCCGCTGGGTTTGCGCTGCGGGCGGGCTGATCCTGCTGCTGCTCGGGCTGCTGCCGAAGCTGGCCCATGTGGTGGCGTCGGTGCCGGCCTTCGTGCTGGGCGGGGCCGGGCTGGTGATGTTCGGCATGGTGGCGGCGACCGGCGTGAAGATCCTTACGCAGGTCGATTTCGCCGGCCGGCGCGAGAACCTGATCGTCGTGGCGGTCAGCATCGGCGTCGGGCTGATCCCGCTGGTGTCGGACAGGTTCTTCTCGCAGATGCCGGCTTTCCTGTCGCCGCTTCTGCACAGCGGCATCCTGCTCGGCACCCTGACGGCGGTGGCGCTGAACTGGTACTTCAACGGGCTGGCGAGCGCCGACCGAGCCCGCCACGACGTCGCGGCCGCCGCGCAGGGGGCGGAGGCTTAGGCCTTCCGCCGCAGCAGGTCCTTGCTGGCGAGCAGCGACCCGCCGGCGATCAGGGCGCAGGACACCCAGATGATGCCCGAATTGGGGGCGAGGCCGAACAGGACCAGCAGCAGGGTCGACAGCAGGGGCGCCAGATAGGACAGCGCCCCCAGCGCCCGGATATCGCCGTGGCGCACACCGTAATCCCAGACGAAGAAGGCCGCACCCACCGGTCCCAGCCCGAGCAGAAGCATCGCTCCCCAGCCGGCGGCGCTGTCCGGCCACACCGTGCGCTCCAGCGCCAGATGGCAGAGCAGCGACAGCAGCGCGGTGACGAGGCAGAAGGCGCTGACCGCATCGGTCGGCGCCTCGCCGATCTGGCCCAGCCGGCGGCGCAGCACCGAATAGCCGGCCCAGGTGACGGCGCTGCCGAGTGCCGCGGCATAGCCCGGCAGATGCGCCGGATCGATGGAAAATCCACCCACCGAGTCGCTGGTGCCACCGCGCGCGATCAGCAGGGCGGTGCCCGCCAGCCCGGCGACGGCGCCGCCGACATGCCACGCCCGCAGCCGCTCCCCCGGCAGCAGGGCGGAGAACAGCACGATCAGCAGCGGCCACAGATAGTTGATCAGGTTGGCCTCCACCGGCGGAGCTGCCTGCAAGGCCATGAAATAGAGAAAGTGGAAGCCGAACAGCCCGCCGACGCCCAGTGTCCAGGCCGCGACCGGCTGGCGGAAATAGCGCAGCGGGTTGTCGCCGCGGGACGCGGTCCAGCCGCTGCCGACCAGGAAGGCCAGCAGGAAGGAGGTCGCCACCAGCTGGAACGGCGGCACCATGGCGGCCAGCGTCGCCAGCGGGGCCAGGGTCGCCCACAGCAGGATGGCGATGAAGCCGACCAGCGTGGCGCGGTTGGATGAGCGGCGGTCGGGCAGGGTCGATGAGACGGTCATGGGGGCGTATCGGTCGGTTGGCGCTGAGGTGGCGACCATAGCCGGCATGTTGAGGGCTGTCTTGACCGGACCTCCGCCGCGCATTGACCGAAACTCCGGCCTCATGCCGTCATCGGCAGCGGCTCGGTCCGGGCGAAGGCGGTCATCACCATGGCTTCGGCCGCTTCGGCCGCCAGCGGGCGCGAGATCAGATAGCCTTGCAGGCAGTCGCAGCCGGCCTCCGCCAGCCAATGGCGCTGCTCGGCGGTCTCCACCCCCTCCGCCACGGTGGACAGCAGAAGCCGCTGGGCGAGCGCGATGACGGTGGAGGCGATGTCGGGGGCATGCGGCAGGTCGTTGACGAAGCTGCGGTCGATCTTCAGCACATCGACCGGCAACTGGCGCAGATAGGCCAGCGAGGAATAGCCGGTGCCGAAATCGTCGATGGCGATGCGCACCCCGAGATCCCGCAGCCGGTTCAGCGTCGGCAGATGGTGGCGCACGTCCTTCATGATGACGGTCTCGGTGATCTCCAGCTCCAGCAGGTTGGGCGGCGTGCCGTGGCGCTGCAACACCTGTTCGACCAGCCGGGCGAAGCCGGGATCGGCAAGCTGGCGGGCCGAGACGTTGACCGCCACCGGCACCGGGCCATGGTCGAGCGCCCAGCGGGTCGCGGTGCGGCAGGCCTCCTCCAGCACCCAGCGGCCGATCTCGATGATCAGGCCGGTGTCCTCGGCGACCGGAATGAAATCCGCGGGCGAGACCGCCGCCCCCTCGTGCCGCCAGCGGATCAGCGCCTCGAAGCCGGTCAGCCGGCCGCCCGCCGCCTCGATCTTCGGCTGGTAGACCAGCTCGAAGGCGCGCGCCGCCACCGCCTCGCGCAGGCCGGACTCCAGCCGCAGGCGGGTCTCCGCCCGGTCGGTCATCTCGCGGGTATAGAAGACGAAGCGGTCGCCGCCCGCCGCCTTGGCCGCCTGCATCGCCGAATCTGCCATCCGCATCAGGCCGGTGGCGTCCGGCGCTTCTCCATTCCCCGCTTCCGGATGGACGGCGATGCCGATGCTGGCGGTGAGATGGACGCGGTGTTCCCCCACCTCGCGCAGCGAGGACAGGCCGTCGAGCAGCCGTTGCGCGACCATCGCCGCCTCGTCCCGGTCGGCGACGCGCTCCAGCACCACCAGGAACTCGTCGCCGCCCAGCCGGCCGACGGTGTCGCAGCGGCGCACGCTGGCGCCCAGCCGCTCCGCCACCCGGCAGAGCAGCAGGTCGCCGATGCCGTGTCCCAGGCTGTCGTTCACCCGCTTGAAGCGGTCGAGGTCGACAGACAGCACCGCCAGCCGGCCGGCATCCGGTTCGCGCGCGCGATTCGCCAGCTCGATGGCGTGATCCAGCCGGTCGAGCAGCAGAGCGCGGTTCGCCAGCCCGGTCAGCGGGCAGCGCGTCGCCAGCCGCCGCAGCTCGTCATGTTCGTGCTCCAGCAGGGTGAGGGTCTGGTTGAAGCGGGCAATGACGAAGCCGAGCTCGTCGTCGGCATGGCCGCGCGGCACGGCCAGCGGCTGGCCATAGGGCTTTTCCGGGTCGATCCGCGCCACCGCGCGGCCGATCTGCAGCAGCGGGCGGGTCAGCAGCCGGTGGAACACCGCCGCCATCGCCAGCCCGATCAGCAGGTTGCGCAGAGTCCCCGCCACCAGCGCCGCGGAAACATAGGTGAGGAAGCCGGAGGCCGCCCGTCCGGTGTCGATGCCGACAACCAGTTGTCCGATCCGCGAGCTGTCGGCGGCCCGTGGTCCGCTCGCCACTCCGTTCGGCGGGGTCATCAACTCGTGCGTCACCACCGGCCGGTCGACGAACAGCAGGGCGGTCGCCCCGCGTTCAAGGAGGCTGGCCGGCTTGGGCGGGCGTTCGCGGCGCGCCAGCAGGGTGCCGTCGCTGAGACGGATTTCCGCCCAGGCGGCGTTGGCGCGGACCATGCCTTGCAACACCTGTCCGGCCAGCTCCGCGTCGATCAGCCAGGCGGCGCTGGCGGCCGGCCCCTCGACCAGCGCGACCACATCCTTGACCTGCGCCAGCGCCGCCGCCCGCTCGCGCGTGGCGGTCCAGGCGAATTCGGCCGCGGTGATGGTCAGGCCGATGACGAAGGCGGCGAGGACCGCGTGAATCGCCTGCTTCAGCGTCAGGCTGCGCAGGACTGGGATCGCCATCGCACCGTTCCTAAGGCCGGGTGTTTCGCATCGCTGCCCCTGCCTGGGGTTAAACCTTTCGGCAGGGACGGCGAACCGCAGCATTAGTGGTGCGGGCGATGACCGGGACGCGGCGGAGCTGTGAAATTTTTGTAACCGGGGCTGTGCTCTATTGCTGACAATGCATATTGCTGCATAGGGCTATTCCCGTGGCGCATGGCTACCATTCAGCATTGGTAATACCAGTTCGTGTGCGCCGCAGCATATTCTGCCCTTGCCCATTCTCGGGGCGTTTCCTCCCTAAACTATAGGGCCGCGCGATTGCGCGGCCCTTTTCTTTTTCGGGGTCTTTTCCGGGAAAAGCCGGGTGGGTCAGACCCGGCGGGCGAGCGCCAGCAGGCCACCGGCGCCGATCATCAGCCCCCCGGTCAGGCGGTTCAGCGATCTGGCCGCCGACACCGTGGTCAGCTTCGCCGCCAGACGGTCGCCGCCGGTGGCATAGGCCATGATCCAGCCGAACTCGATCACCACCATGGTGGCGACCAGCGCCACCAGCTGTGGCGCCAGCGGAGCGGCGGCGTCGATGAATTGTGGGAACAGCGCGCCCATGAAAACCAGCGCCTTCGGGTTGCTGAAGGCGACCAGCGCGCCGCGGAGGAACAGGCGGACGGGCGTCCCTTCTCCCGATGTGGCCGCAGCGGCATCGCGCTCGCCCGGCTGTTCGACCGGCGCCCGCCACGCAGCGATCCCAAGCCAGGTCAGATAGGCGACACCGGCCCAGCGCACGATCTCGAAGGCGAGGACGGAGGTGGAGAGCAGGGCGCCCAGCCCGAAGGCCGACAGCGCCGCCATCACTGCCAGCGCCGCGCACATGCCGGCACCGCCCCAGGCGGCCCGGCGTGCGCCGAACCGCAGGCCGAGGCTCATCGCCAGCAGCATGTTCGGGCCCGGCGTCATGGAGATCACGAAGGCGGTGGCGAAGAAAAAGGCGAGCGTCTGCCACGTCATGGCGGGGAACCTCGATACCAGAGGGATGCCGGGGGGAGAGCGACAATCGGCCACATCACAGCAACATGCGTCCGGTTCCGCCGCAAGCGGCGGCGGCGAAACACAGCCATGCTTCCGGAACCGGCTTTCTGATGCGGCTCAGTGCGACGCCGTCCGGACCTGCCAGGCACGGAATGCGAGGTTCGCCGAATCCTGGTCGGGCCGCTTGTAGGAGGCGAAGCGGCGGTCGCGGATGCGGCCGCGCGCCTCCTTCCACACCGCGTTCCAGTCGATGGCGCCGTCGGCCAGCAGCCGCTCCTCCATGATGCCCAGCAGGGCCTCGTTGACCGTCGACACGCCGATGTTCTGGGTCGCCAGAACCAACGCGTCCGGCGCGCGTTCCAAGGTCGAGCGCAGGCGCGTGTGTCCGCCGCAGGAGCCCCAGAAGACCAGCGCCGTGGCCGGCGCGATCTCCGTCATGGTGGCGTCCTCGTGATAGCTGTGGCCGCGATGGATGACGATGGACGGGGCCAGCCCCTCGCGCGCCATCCAGTCCCAGGCGGCGGCGCGCCCGGCATCTCCGGCGCCGGGGATGTCGGCGACGATGACGATGCGGCGCCCATTGCGTTCCGGGCTGATGGCGACGGCGAAGCCGGACTGGCCGTGCAGCGCCCAGCCCTTCGCGCGGTGCTGGCGCAGGAAGCCGCGGAAGGATGCCCGGCCGTCCGGATCGTCGTAGAAGGTCATCCGCTGCACATTGATGCCGTTGCGGAACAGGCGCTGTCCGCTCAGGACCGGCAAGGCGGCCAGCGGATGGTTCTGGGAGAAGCGTTCCGCCTCGAAGGCCGGGGTGGCCGCCCGGCCGGACAGCCGTGCCGCGTGCAGGCTGCCCGCCAACCCGATCATGCTCCGGGCCGGCGTGTCGCCGGTCCCGCTGCTCCGGGCCGGCGTGTCGCCGGTCCCGTTCCGGATGGAAACTTCCTGAAGGCCGGTCTTTGCCGGCGGTTCGCCAGCGGCGCGGTAGCGGGCGGCCAGTTCGTCCTCGAGTGCGGCGCGGATGGGAGGGCTGTCGAGATCCATGGCGTCGGCCAGGGCGCCGATCACGACCGCGGTGTCGATTGCCGGCGGCTTCCCGTCAGCCGGCAGCAGAGCCCGCAGGCTTTCGCGCATCAGCTCGCGCGCGATGGCCGGGTTGGTGCCGAACAGGCTCGCCGCCCGTCCGCCGCCGACCGTCGCGACGAAGAACTCCGCCCACAATGGCCGCGTCCGTTCCTCGCGAGCGAGGTCAAGGAAACTGCGCTTCTCCAGCTTCACCTGGATCCGCAGGATGTTGACCAGCCCGTCGAGCGAGGAGGTGTAGAGCTGCGGCCCGATCCGAGCGATCAGCCCGAGCAGATCCTCCGACGACATCGCCATCGTGATGCGGAAGCGGTCGGCCGGCGGATCGTCGACCATGTCGTCGAGCAGCGCGCCGATCTTCGGCGCCATTCCCGCCGGATCGCGCGCCAGCGAGGCCGCCAATGCCTTGGCCGCATGGATTTCCAGCGCCCGGAGATCCGTCTTCGGCAGGCGTTTGCGCAGCTCGTGCCGTGTCTCGTAGAAGGGCATCCCCCCCTCCAGCGAGCGGGTCAGCAGCCCGAGGTCGAGCGCGCGGGCGATGATCTCCTCCCCGCCGGGACGGGTGCTCAACTGGTCGGCGGCTCCGACCGCATCGAAGGGCGCCTGCGGAACGGCGTCGCGCAGGGCGGCCAGCGCCGCGTCGCCGGGGAACAGGCTGGAGCAGCGGAACGCCTCGGCCGGCGACCGGCGGGCCAGTTCGGCGAAGGCCGCATCCCCGCCGAACAGGGCGTCGAGAACCGGCTGGCTCGCCGGCTCATGGTCGGCGCAGGCGGTCTGCCCGTCCGCCGGCCGGCTGTCGGAGGCCCGGCTGCTCATGATCCGCTCGTCGGCGGCCCTGGCTTCAGCCGCTTTGGCGGCTCTCGCCGCTTTCGCGGCGGCGGTTCTCGCCTCTGCGGTCTGTGGATCGACGTTCAGCGCATTGGAAGGCGTGGCAGGCGGCTTGGTGGCGACGGGCTGGGTCCGGCCCTGCGGTCTGGGCCGCTCGGGCGCCATCAGTTCCGCCGCATGGATGGGCTTGGGCGGCAACTCCGTCACCGGCTGTGCTATGCCCAAAGCCGGAAATCCGGTTGCGAGGACGGTGCAGACGGACAGCAGCAGCCGGCTGGTCCATCGCGACGGTGAAGCCGCAGCGGGAGCGGGGAGCGAACGACCAGGGAGCACGTCGATGGCTGCTTCGGAGATTGAGCGGGGAGGGCGGGCGCGCGGGATAGCACCAGTCTGACGGCGTACCCCGATAGGATTAGCCTATGCAGGCAATATCGGTTTTGTCACCCGTTACCCGCACTCCGCCTGCATATTCTTGTAATTCCGGCGGTGGAGTACCCCGCACTGGCCGTCCGACGGGATCGGAATAGCCCAGTGAAGCATGGACAGGGGCCGTTCGCGTACCAATCCTCAATCCTTCGTCCGGCGCCCAGGCCGGACCGGTGGCTGGATGGAGGGTGCGTATGCGTGCATACCGTCTCTTGGCCCACTCCTTGACGCGCGTCTTCTCTCCAACCTTCGCCCGAATACCGCTCTTCGCTTTGTTATGCCTGCTTGCATTCGTTGTACCGTCTGCCGCGCAGACGCCGGTGGACGTGGAACTGGTCTTTGCGGTCGACGTCTCCGGCAGCGTCGATCCGGACGAGGCGAAGCTTCAGCGCAACGGTTATGTCCAGGCCCTGCTGAACCCGAAGGTGCAGGCGGCGATCCGTGGCGGGCCCTTCGGCCGGATCAGCGCCACCTATGTGGAATGGGCAGGGGAAAGCCACCAGCACACCGTCGTCGGCTGGACCGAACTGAGCGATCCGGCCAGCATCGAACGCTTCGCCGCCAGCGTGGCGGAGGCGCCGATGATGACGGAGCAGTGGACCTCGATCAGCGCGGTCATCGACTACGCCGTCCCGTTGTTCGGCCACAACGGGTTCGAGGGGACGCGGCGTGTCATCGACATTTCGGGCGACGGCGAGAACAACCGTGGCCGTCCGGTGGAGGAGGCGCGCGACGCCGCGGTCGCCCGCGGCATCACCATCAACGGGCTGCCGATCCTGAACGACCGCCCCAACCCCTGGGGCGGGGCGGCGCCGAACGATCTCGAAGCCTATTACCGCGAGCATGTCATCGGCGGTCCTGGCGCCTTCCTGGTGCCCGCCCGCGACTTCGACGCCTTCGCCGACGCCATCCTCAGCAAACTGCTGCTGGAGGTGTCGGGCGTGCCGCCGACCGGGCGGGGGCAAGGGCGGGAGCGGGACTTCGCCGCCCGCTGAATAGGCGGTGACTCAGCTCACCGTCCGCCCGTCAGTTCACTGTCCGGTCGATGGCGCGGCCGGCCTTTTCCGCCGGACCCGGCGGGTCGATGGCGTCCTTGACGCTCTGGCCGGCATTGTCGAGAGACTTGCCGGCCCGCTCGGCCGGGCCTTCGTTGTGGCAGGCGGCCACGGCGACCAGCGGCAGGACCAGGGCGGCGGCGCGCAACAGCGTCAGCATCGGATTCTCCTTCACGTATGGCGCGCGGCGTCCGGTGAGGGGCGGCGCGCTGCAGTGCGGAAGGAACGCCATGGCCGGGCTTCGGGTTCGCCGGCCTAGCCGATTTCTCCGCCGACGGCCACGCCTGGGCCGGAATGCCGCCGTTCAAGCTACTCCCCCTGATCGCGCCTCCCGGTCGGCATTTTGTGTTCTACGGTCAACTGCCCGCCGCCGCACCCGTGCCACTCTTCCCTCTGTGATGAGACGGGCGGGAGGCCGGCATGGCTGGTTACCAGTGCGACCTGGGGCGGCAGCGCCACCGGTTCGACGATCTGAAGGCGGTGATGGCCTGCGCCTCGCCGCGGCGGTCGGGCGACGAACTGGCGGGCATCGCCGCCGACACCGACGAACGGCGGGTGGCGGCGCGCATGGTGCTGGCCGACCTGCCGCTGAAGATTTTCCTGAACGAGGTGCTGGTCCCGTACGAGACCGACGAGGTGACCCGCCTGATCATCGACCGCCACGACGCCGACGCCTTCCGTCCTGTGGCGCACATGACGGTCGGGCAGTTCCGCGACTGGCTGCTGTCCTATCAGGCCGACAGCGCGGCGCTGGCGGCTCTCGCCCCCGGCCTGACGCCGGAGATGGTGGCGGCGGTGTCGAAGCTGATGCGCAACCACGATCTGGTCTGCGTCGCCGCCAAATGCTCGGTCGTTACCCGTTTCCGCACCACGGTCGGGCTGCCGGGGCGGCTGTCGAGCCGCTTGCAGCCCAACCATCCGACCGACGATCCGACCGGCATCGCCGCCTCCACGCTCGACGGGCTGCTCTACGGCATCGGCGATGCGGTGATCGGCATCAACCCGGCGACCGACAATGTGCCGGCCTGCATCGCGCTGCTGGAGATGCTCGACGCCGTGCGCACCCGCTTCGACATCCCGGTTCAGTCCTGCGTGCTGGCCCACGTCACCACGACGATGCAGGCGATGGAACGCGGGGCGCCGGTCGATCTGGTGTTCCAGTCCATCGCCGGAACCGAGAAGGCCAACCGCGGCTTCGGCGTCACCCTGTCGCTGCTGGCCGAGGCGCAGGAGGCGGCCAAGTCGCTGAAGCGCGGCACCATCGGCGACAACGTCATGTATTTCGAAACGGGGCAGGGGTCCGCCCTGTCGGCGGATGCCCATTTCGGCGTCGACCAGCAGACGGTGGAAACCCGCGCCTATGCGGTCGCCCGCGCCTTCGACCCGCTGCTGGTCAACACGGTGGTCGGCTTCATCGGCCCCGAATATCTGTACGACGCCAAGCAGATCACGCGGGCCGGGCTGGAAGACCATTTCTGCGCCAAGCTGCTGGGCGTGCCGATGGGCTGCGACGTCTGCTACACCAACCATGCCGAGGCCGACCAGGACGACATGGACGTCCTGATGACGATGCTGGCGACCGCCGGCGTCAATTTCGTCATCGCGGTGCCCGGCGCCGACGACATCATGCTGAATTACCAGAGCCTGTCCTACCACGACGTGCTCGGCCTGCGGCATCTGCTGAAACGCCCGCCGGCCCCGGAGTTCGAGGCGTGGCTGGACAAGGCCGGCTGGCTCGACGAGCAGCGCCGCCTGCCGCCCTGGCCCGACCAGAGCCTCGTCGTCGCCGCCCTGCTGGGGAGTGCGGCCTGATGAGCGAGACTCCGAAAGATCCCTGGGCGCGCTTCCGTACCGCCACCCGCGCCCGCATTGCGCTCGGCCGCAGCGGCGACGCCCTGCCGACCAAGGCTCTCCTGGAGTTCCAGCTGGCCCATGCCCGCGCCCGCGACGCCGTCCATAGCGCGGTCGATTTCGACCGGCTGGCCGCCGAGCTGTCGCCGCTGGAGACCATCCGCGTCCACAGCGCCGCACCCGACCGCCCGACCTATCTGCGCCGTCCGGACCTCGGCCGCCGGCTCGACCCGGCAAGCGCCGCCGCGCTGCCGGCGGGGGAGTGGGACGTGCTGTTCGTGATCGCCGACGGGCTGTCGGCCGCCGCGGTGCAGGTCAACGCCGCTCCGCTGGTCCGGGCCTGCACGGCGCGGCTGGGGCATCTGCGCATCGGGCCGGTGGTGCTGGCGGAGCAGGCGCGGGTCGCGCTGGGCGACGAGGTGGCGTCCGCCATGGGCGCCCGGCTGGTGGCGCTGCTGGTGGGCGAGCGGCCCGGCCTGTCGGCCGCGGAATCGCTGGGGGTCTATCTGACCTGGGACCCGAAGCCCGGCCGCGCCGATTCCGAACGGAACTGCATTTCCAACATCCATTCCGACGGCCTGTCGATCCAGACGGCCGCCGACAAGCTGTGCTGGCTCGCCACCGAGGCGGCGCGGCTGAAACTGACGGGGGTCGCCCTGAAGGAGGACGCCCCGTCGCTCGCCGGTCCGGACAACGAGAAAAACCAACTGACCGACCGGTCGTGAGAGAGCGCCGCCAACGGCATCAACGCCACTGAATCCAAAGCCTTGAACAGGGGCAGGAGGCAACATGTCTGGGAACACGAAACCTGAATTGAGCAAAAGCCTGAGCGGGCTCCATCTGTGGGGCATCGCCGTCGGGCTGGTGATCTCCGGCGAATATTTCGGCTGGAGCTACGGCTGGGCGGCAGCGGGGACGCTGGGCTTCCTCGTCACCACGATCCTGATCGCGGCGATGTACACCACCTTCATCTTCAGCTTCACCGAGCTGACCACCGCGATCCCGCATGCCGGCGGTCCCTTCGCCTACAGCTACCGCGCCTTCGGGCCCAAGGGCGGCTTCATCGCCGGCTTCGCCACGCTGATCGAGTTCGTCTTCGCCCCGCCGGCCATTGCACTCGCCATCGGCGCCTACCTGAACGTGCAGTTTCCCGGGCTCGACCCGAAGACCGCGGCGGTCGGTGCCTACATCCTGTTCATGGGGCTGAACATCGCCGGCGTGTCCATCGCCGCCACCTTCGAGCTGTTCGTCACCATCCTGGCGATCATCGAGCTGGTGGTGTTCATGGGCGTCGTCTATCCCGGCTTCTCCTGGGCCAACTTCACCGCCAACGGCTGGGCGGGGTCGCCGAGCTTCAGCAAGGACGCGCTGGGCGGCATCTTCGCCGCGATCCCCTTCGCCATCTGGTTCTTCCTGGCGATCGAGGGGGCGGCGATGGCCGCCGAGGAGACCAAGGATCCCAAGCGCACCGTGCCGCGCGCCTATATCGGCGGCATCCTGACGCTGGTGGTGCTGGCCTTCGGCACGATGATCTTCGCCGGCGGCGTCGGCGACTGGAACGCCCTGTCCAACATCAACGACCCGCTGCCGCAGGCGATGAAGGCGGTGGTCGGTGAATCGAGCGGCTGGCTGCACATGCTGGTGTGGATCGGCCTGTTCGGCCTGATCGCCTCCTTCCACGGCATCATCATGGGCTATTCGCGCCAGATCTTCGCGCTGTCCCGCGCCGGCTTCCTGCCGCCGGTGCTGGCCCGCCTGCACCCGACGCGCAAGACCCCGCACTGGGCGATCCTGGCCGGCGGCGTGATCGGCATCGCCGCCATCTATTCCGACGAGCTGATCCAGATCGGCGGCCAGCCGCTGACTGCCAACATCGTCACCATGTCGGTCTTCGGCGCCATCGTCATGTACATCATGAGCATGGCCGCGCTGTTCCGCCTGCGCACCACCGAACCGGCGCTGGAGCGTCCGTTCCGCGCCCCCTTCTATCCGGTGTTCCCGGCGATCTCGCTGGTGCTGGCGGTGCTGGCCCTGGTGACGATGGTCTACTACAACACCCTGGTCTTCGGGCTGTTCGTGGCGCTGTTCGCTCTCGGCTACCTGTTCCACCTCGCCACCGCCGGCATGCGGGTCAAGGCGGGCGGCGCCGGGCTGGGGCACATGGATGCCTTCACCGAGGCGCGGAGCATGGTTGACTGAGGCGGTGGATTGAGAATTTCGACTGGTTGACGTCAGGGAAGGGGGCGCCGGTGTTCGGCGCCCCTTTCGCTTTCATTCGCCATCGTGGCTTTGGATGAAGCTGCGGATTTCCGGCAGGATGGCTTCGCGCCAGCGGCGGCCGTTGAAGATGCCGTAATGGCCGACGCCCTTCTGGAAATGCGTCTTGCGCATGTCGTCCGGCAGCGACGAGCACAGGCGCTGAGCCGCGATGGTCTGGCCGGGGGCGGAGATGTCGTCCAACTCGCCTTCCACCGTCATCACGGCGGTCTTGCGGATCGCCGACGGCTCCACCTTGCGGCCGCGCGACACCATGGTGCCTTCGGGCAGGGCGTGTTTCTGGAACACCGTCTCGATGGTCTGCAGGTAGAAGTCCGCCGACAGGTCCATCACCGACAGATATTCGTCGTAGAAGCGGCGATGCTGCTCGGCCGAATCGCCGTCGCCGCGGACGAGGTGGCGGAACAGCCCGACATGCTCGTTGATGTGGCGGTCGAGGTTCATCGACATGAAGCCCGACAGCTGGATGAAGCCCGGATAGACGCGGCGGAAGGCGCCCGGATAATAGACCGGGACCGTGGTGATCACGCTGCGCTCGAACCACTTCAGCGGGCGTTCCATCGCCAGCTTGACCGGCACCGTCGGGTTGGCCATCGGGTCGATGGGGCCGCCCATCAGTGTCATGCTGCGCGCCTGCACCGGCTCGTCCGCCGCCGCCATCAGCGACACCGCCGCCATCACCGGAACCGCCGGCTGGCACACGGCGATGACGTGGGTGTTGGGGCCCAGGAAGCGGATCAGCTCCGCCACCGTGTCGATGTAGTCGTCCAGATCGAAGCTCCCGGCCGACATCGGCACCAGCCGCGCGTCGATCCAGTCGGTGATGTAGACGTCATGGTCGCGCATCAGCGCTTCCACCGTGCCGCGCAGCAGCGTGGCGTGATGGCCCGACATCGGGGCGACCAGCAGCACCTTCGGCTGGTGCGGCGTGCCTTCCGGCTTGGCGAAGTTCAGCAGCTTGCAGAAGGGCGACTGCCAGACGAACCGTTCGGTGACCGGAATGGTCTGTCCGTCGACCACGGTCTCCGGCAGCCCGAAGGCGGGCTTGCCGAAGCGGCGGGTCGTCCGCTCCACCAGTTCGGCCCCGGCGGCGACCGCCCGGCCCAGCTTGGTGTAGGACAGGGGCATCAGCGGGTTCTGGAAGGTCTGCTGGGCGGCTTCGGCCCAGAAACGCATCGGCCGCATGGCAGCGTGTTGCATGTCGTACAGGTGATACAGCAAATCAGATCCTCACGTCACGGCTACCCCCGGGCGGCCAGGGTCGGTTAATTCCTTCGACCAGATATTGATCGTATTACCAACCATATCCTTCGTCGGGGGTCGCGTATAGGTCAAGAGCCTCTTCGCATTTGCAAAGCTCTGTTGTTGAAAGAACATTGCGGTGCACAAAAAATTATCAACCGCAACAATCCCGCTATGACCTCAGTGCGTGACTCCGTTGGTCATACTGACGTTCTGGAACGTCCATCGACGATCAGGGGACGGCGAGCACCGCACGGACCGGCAGATGGTCCGATGCCCGACGGGTGAGGACGGTGCGGATCACCTCGAAAGCGGGGATTTGCAAGCCTCCCGTCACATAGATGCGGTCGAGCCGCAGGGTCGGCATGCGGGCGTGGAAACTGCGCGGATTGGCGACGTCGACGAAGGAGGACGCCAGCTGCCGCAGCCGGGGGGAACTGGGCGTCCATTCGTTGAGATCACCCATGAACAGGGTCGGAAGCTCCGGCTGGCTCTCCACCCGCGACACTATGTCGCCGACCTGCTTGGCCCGTTCCCAAGGGTCGAGGCCGAGATGCGCGACGATCACCCGCACGGGGCGGCCCTGCACCTCCACCACCGCGTCGATGCCGCCCCGCGGCTCGCGCTTGCCGACGGACAGGTCCATCGTCTCCACCGACCGCACCGGCAGGCGGGTCAGCAGGCAGTTGCCGTAATGCGCGCGCTCGCTGTGCTTGGTCGGGCCGGCATAGGCTTTCAGCCCGGTGTTGCGTTCCAGGAAGGCGAACTGGTCCATCCCCGATTCGCCGCGGTGGTGCCAGCCGACCTCCTGCAGGCCGATCAGGTCGACGTCGAGGTCGCGGATCACCTGGGCGATGCGGTCGGGGGCGAAACGGGCATCCAGCCCGACGCAGCTGTGGATGTTCCAGGTGGCGACGCTGAGTGCGGCCATGCCGTCGGGAACGGGGAGGCTGCGGCGGTCGGCACGGCGGGGGCGAACTGGTGGAGCGGACGACCCGCCGCTTCGGCAAGCCCGCCTTCGGGCTGCCGGAGACCGTGGTCGACGGACAGACCATTCCGGTCAC
>NZ_WHOS01000005.1 GCF_013340935.1 Azospirillum melinis
GTTCAAGCCGCCCAAACTGCTCCACCGTCAACCAGAACTGACCGTCGCTCATCGCAAAGCCCCTTTCCAGGGCGTTGAATCACAACGGCTCACTGACGGAAAGGCTCTTTATGGGTCCGTACCCTAGTATCCGGTTTGGCCGGGTGGTGCCACGGCGCAAAGCCCCAAGACCCTTTTCCAGCTTTCGGTCGGGTGTCGGAATGGCTATAAGCTGGAGAGGGACGCGTGAATAAGGACGCTACCAAGACATGTCACATACCGTCGACGGTGCAAATGATCGGCACAGCCGGATCATCATCGTCAGCTTTAATTGCGCAGACTTCGTCAATCGCGTCATTGGCTGTCTGCTCGACCAGACCGATCCCGCCTTCGAGGTGGTGATCGTCGACAATGCCTCCAAGGATGTCGACGGCATCGCCCTGCCCGCCGATCCGCGCTTTCGCATGGTGCGGATGGACACGAATGTCGGCTTCGCCAAGGCCAACAACGTCGGCGCCGCCGGCGCCACCGTCCCCTGGATCGTCACGCTGAACCCCGACGCTTTCCCGCGCCGCGACTGGATGGAGCGGCTGCAGGCCGCCGCCCATGCGCAGCCCGATGTGGCGATGTTCGGCTCGACACAGCTTTTCTCGCACGATCCCCGGATGATCGACGGCGAGGGCGACCAGTATTCGATCTTCGGCTTCGCCTGGCGGGTCAACTACCGCCGCATGCTCAAGCCACCCTATTACAGCGGAGCGGTCTTCTCGCCCTGTGCGGCGGCGGCCATGTACCGGCGCGACTATTTCGAGGCGGTCGGCGGCTTCGACGAGGATTTCTTCTGCTATTGCGAGGATGTCGACCTCGGCTTCCGCATCCGGCTCAGCGGCGGACCGGCGGCGCAGGTCGGCGACGCGGTGGTGGAGCATGTCAGCAGCGGCGTGTCGAAGCAGTACGGCACCTTCGCCCAGTATCACGGCGTCCGCAATCTGGTGTGGACGATGGTGAAGAACATGCCGCTGCCGCTGCTGCCGCTGGCCTTCTTCGGCCATTCGCTGCTGGTGGTCTATCTGGTCTTCCGCAGCCTGGGCAGCGGGCGCACCGGCGCAATCGGCCGCGGCATCCGCGACGCGCTGCGCGGACTGCCGGGGATGATCGCCAAGCGCAGGGCCATCCAGCATGGCCGCAAGGCGACGCTTGGGCAGGTTGCCCGCATGATCGCCTGGAACCCGCTGCTGCTGAAGACGCGTGGCCGGCCGGGATGCCGGCTGTCGCGCCGGTCAGACCAGCCGCCAGCCGTGGGTATTGAAAAAGCGTAGGGCGGAACGGGCGAACATCCTGATGTGCGCGCCGCCCTTGCGCGCCGCCTTGCCGCCGAAATGCACCATGCGGACATCCGGCACGTAGGCAATCTCGCCCAGCGCTATCGCCCGGCGCGACAGGTCGAAATCCTCGAAATACAGGAAATAGCCGTCGTCGAAGCCGCCCAGCCGGGTCAGCGCGTCGCGCCGGAACAGCATGAAGGCGCCGCTGACCTGCTCCAGCCCGGTCACGACGGCGTCTCGGGTGACGTCGCGCATCTCGTAGCGGTCGAGCCGCTTGGCGAACATCCGCTTCACGGATCCGGGGGCGAAGGCGCGCAACCCCAGATCCAGCACGGTCGGCCGGCGCTTGCACAGGAATTCCTGCTCACCCGACGGGCCGAACACCTTGGGCGTCAGCAGCACGGTGCGCGGATGCGCCTCCATGTAGCGCCAGCCGGCCAGCAGCGCGTCCGGCTCCAGCAGGATGTCGTAATTCAGGATCAGGTGGTAGGGCGCGTCGCCCTGCCGGATCGCCAGATTGTGCCCGGCGCCATAGCCGACATTGCCGTGCCCGGCGATCAGCATCACCGGCGGGCGTCCGGCTGCCGCGTAGCTGTCGAGCAACGCCCGGAACGGATTGGAGCCTGAGTCGCTGCCCTTCGGTGCGCCATTGTCGACGATCCACAGCCGGGTCCGCACCCCGGCTCCCTCGGTCAGCCGGTCGGCGGCGGCACCGATGGTGTCGAGGGAGCGGGCCAGCAGCTCCGGGTCGGGATGATAGAGGACGACGGACAGGTCGAGGAAAGCGGCGCTCATCGGATCAGACCTTCGCCATGCGCGTCAGCGTCGCCAGCAGCAGCGCGACGGCGATCGCCCCCGGCGCCAGCGTCCAGGCGCCGAAGCTGCCGGCGGCCAGCGCGGCGGCGACGAGGATGAGGCTGTAGGCGATGATCGTCAGCACCACACGGTCATGCCGGCCCACGCCCTTGGCGGCCTTCTGATAGAAATGCTCGCGGTGGGCCTGCCAGATCTTCTCGCCGCGCAGCAGGCGGCGCAGCAGCGTGATGGTGGCATCGGTCAGGTAATAGGCCGGCAGGATCAGCGCGGCGGCCCAATCGCCGCGGGCCGCCAGCGAGGCCAGCAGGAAGGCCAGGATATGGCCGAGCGGAATGCTGCCGACATCGCCCATGAACATGCGGGCCGGCCGCCAATTGTGGGTCAGGAACCCCGCCGCCGCCCCGGCCAGCGCCGCTCCGGTGACCCCTATCAACCCGAAATCCCCCATCACCAGCGATACCAGAGCCACGCCGCCGCCGATCAGGACGGTTTCGCTGCCGGCCAGCCCGTCGATGCCGTCCATGAAATTGTAGAGGTTGACGAACCACAGCCACAGAAAGGCCGTCGCTGCCCGGTCCAGGCCCCAGGGCAGCCAGCCCTGCCAGACCAGCTGGTCCGCAGGCAGCGCCAGCAGTCCGAACGCCACCGCCAGCGCCTGCACCGCCAGCCGCAGCAGCGGTGACAGGGTGCGCCGGTCGTCCATCCAGGACACCCCCATCAACGCCAGCGTGCCCAGCAGAACGGCCCCGGTCGCCAGTGGCCGGCCCAGGACGAGTCCGGCGATGGCGAAGACCGGCACCACCGTCAGCATCACCGCCCATCCGCCGCCGCGCGGGGTCGGTGCCTGATGGCTCGACCGGTCGTTCGGGATGTCCATGATGCTGCTGGCGAGGAGATAGCGCAGCACCCGTGTCGACAGGTACCAGCCGACTGCCAGACATAGCAGGAAGACGCCGATCAGCGCGGTCGAATAGGCGGTGGAGGTCATGGCGGCTCGGATGGTGGAGGAGAGGGGAGGGTCAGAGCTTGTGATAGCCCTTGTACCACTCCACAAAGCGGGGCAGGCCGATCTCGATGGGGGTCCTCGGTTCGAAGCCCAGCAACTGGCGGCTCAGCTCTATGTCGGCGGCGGTCTCATGCACGTCGCCGGCCTGCATCGGCTCCATCACCTTCACCGCCTCGCGGCCCAAGGCCTGTTCCAGCACGCCGATGAAGCGCATCAGCTCCTCGCACCGGTTGTTGCCGAGGTTGAAGACGCGGTGCGGGGCGCCGGTCTCCTCGTCCACCGGTGCCGGGCGGTCGAGGGCGGCCAGCACGCCGGCAACAATATCGTCGATATAGGTGAAGTCGCGCTTCATCTTGCCGCCGTTGAAGACGCGAATCGGCCGGCCGGCGGTGATGGCGTCGGCGAACAGCCATGTCGCCATGTCCGGGCGGCTCCACGGGCCGTAGACCGTGAAGAATCGCAAGCCGGTCATCGGCAGCTGATAGAGGTGGCTGTAGGTGAAGGCCAGCATCTCCGCCGCCTTCTTGGTGGCGGCATAGACCGACACCGGACTGTCGACTCGGTCCTCCACCGAGAAGGGCATCTTGCGGTTGGCGCCATAGACCGACGAGGTCGAGGCGTAAACGAAATGCCGCAGGCCCGGCATGCGCCGCGCCGCCTCCAGCAGCGTCACCTGACCGGTGACGTTGGCGTCGACGTAGGCATAGGGGTTTTCGATGGAGTAGCGCACGCCCGGCTGCGCCGCCAAGTGGACGACACCCGTCACATCCTCGAACTGCGGCCACAACCCCTCCACCGTCGCGCGGTCGGAGATGTCGGCCTTGATGAAGCGGAAGCCGTCCCGGCCGGTCAGTCGGGCCAGCCGCGCTTCCTTCAGCGCCACGGCGTAATAGCCGTTCAGGTTGTCGATGCCGAGAACGCTCTCCCCGCGGTCCAGCAGTGCAGCCGCGACATGCGATCCGATGAAGCCGGCGGCCCCGGTGACGAGGATGGTCATGGTCCGACACCCTATGTGACGATGGTCCGCCGGTCTTATGCCCCAGCGGCGGTTGGGGCGCCAGCCTCCATCCACCAGCATCCACCGACCGGTTCGCATGCTTGACAGTCGATCCGCCCTGCCGGTCTACTGCGCGACCGCGACACATCAGGACCGATGGGACGATCGATGCCCCCGAAGAAGAATCCGCTGAATCTGAACCCGCTGCAGCTGCGCACCCTGACCCTGCTGCAGGAGATCGCCCGCCTGGAGAACAAGCCGGCCGAGGACGAGGAGGGTGGCTTCATGATCACCGGCCTGCCGCACGCCCACGGCAACCATTTCCATCTCGGCCATGCCGTCGTTGCCGCAAAGGACGCTACCGGCCTGCAGAACGACGCCGTGTGGACCATCCTGGAGCGCAAGGGCATCGTGAAGCGCACGCCCGCCGCCGCTATCCTGACGGCTACCGGCGTCGAATACGACACCGGCCTGCGCGACCAGATCCTGCACCATTCCGACCACTGACATCCGGGGCGGAGCCGCGCCGATGGACGACACCGCCGAAACCACGACCCCGCCGCCGGTTCCGGTGAAGCCGAAGCCGGCGGCATCGGGCCGCGACGAACGCCTTGCCACCCGCCTGCGCGAGAACCTGCGCAAGCGCAAGGAGCAGGCGCGGCAGCGTGGGGAATAGTGCCTCTTCCGGACCCGTCCCTCTCCCGAAATCGGGGGAGGGACGTGTTCGCTCACGCCAAACCGCTTTAGGCCAGATCCTTCCTGAACCAGATCTGCCTGTGCCCCGGCGGGTAGCCTTCCATCTCCGCCCATACCTCATAACCTTGCTTCGGGTAGAAGCCGGGCGCCTGGAAATCATAGGTGTAGAGCCGCGACCAGCGGCAGCCGCGGGCCTTCGCCTCCGCCTCCGCCGCGGCCAGCAACCGGCTGCCGAGACCGCTGCCGCGCGTGGAGTCGTCCACCCACAGCAGGTCGACATACAGCCACTCCCAGTTGGTGTAGCCGACCAGCCCACCCTTCAGCGCACCGTCCGCATCGCGGGCGGCGGCCACCAGATCGCGGCGGTCATAGGCCCGGCCCAGCGACGCCTCGTTGTAGGCGCGCAGGCCCTCGTAAATTCCAGCCAGGTCGGCCGGGGCGGGGGTGTCCGTCACGGACAGGATGAAGTTCTGGCTCATGGACGCCGAGCTTAGACGCCGCGGCGGCGAAGACCAGCGCCGTGATAAAGAACCGTCCATGCGCGCCAAGCGGTCCACCTTTCCTTGAGCGCCGCCGCGTGCTCGGTTACAAACCAGCCTTCACGACCCCTCCATCCAATCGATACGCCAAGGAGTACCCCCGCGATGGGCATCATGCCGGACAGCTGGATCCGCGAGATGGCCGAGACAAAGGGCATGATCGAGCCCTTCGTCGAGACCCAGAAGCGCGAAGGCGTGATTTCCTACGGCGTGTCGTCCTACGGCTACGACGCCCGGGTCGCCGATGAGTTCAAGATCTTCACCAACGTCGACAACGCCATCGTCGACCCGAAGCGCTTCGACGATTCGAGCTTCGTCGACCGCAAGACCGACGTCTGCATCATCCCGCCGAACAGCTTCGCGCTGGCCCGCACGGTGGAATATTTCCGCATCCCGCGCGACGTTCTGGTCATCTGCCTGGGCAAGAGCACCTATGCCCGCTGCGGTCTGATCGTGAACGTCACCCCGCTGGAGCCGGAGTGGGAAGGCCACGTCACGCTGGAGATCTCCAACACCACCCCGCTGCCCGCCAAGGTCTATGCGAACGAGGGGCTGTGCCAGTTCCTGTTCCTGAAGGGCGACAGCGTGTGCGAGGTGTCCTACGCCGACAAGTCCGGCAAATACATGGGGCAGAAGGGCGTCACGCTGCCCCGGCTCTGAGCGCTCCTCTCTGAACGCCTTCAAAAGCGTATCTGCGAAAGAAACAGGTCCATGGACAAGATCCGCATCCGCGGCGGCCGCCCGCTGAACGGCTCCATCACCGTTGGTGGCGCCAAGAACGCCGCCCTGCCGCTGATGACGGCGTCTCTTCTCACCGACGAGACGCTGACGCTGACCAACCTGCCGATCCTGGCCGACATCAACACGCTGTGCAATCTGCTGCTGCAGCACGGCGTGGCGATCCACATGGCCGGGGCGGGCGGCGATTGCGCCGGCCGCGCCGTGGACTTCACCGCGCGCGACATCACCAACACCACCGCCCCCTACGATCTGGTGCGCAAGATGCGCGCCAGCGTGCTGGTGCTGGGTCCGCTGCTGGCCCGCTGCGGCGAGGCCAAGGTGTCGCTGCCCGGCGGCTGCGCCATCGGCGCGCGTCCGGTGGACCTGCACATCAAGGGTCTGGAGGCGATGGGCGCCGACATCCGGATCGATGCCGGCTACATCGTCGCCAAGGCCCCGGCGGGCGGTCTGCGCGGTGCGGAATACGTCTTCCCCAAGGTGTCGGTCGGCGCGACCGAGAACCTGCTGATGGCGGCCACGCTCGCCAAGGGCACCACCATCCTTGTCAACGCCGCGCGCGAGCCGGAGGTGACCGACCTTGCCGAATGCTTGGTCAAGATGGGGGCGAAGATCACCGGCATCGGCACCGACCGGCTGGTGGTCGAGGGTGTCGACCGGTTGCACGGCGCCCGCCACATGGTGGTGGCCGACCGCATCGAGACCGGCACCTATGCCATGGCCGCCGCCATCACCGGTGGCCGTCTTGACATCATGAACACCCGTCTCGATTTGATCAAAGCGGCGGTCAAGGCGCTGGCTCCGGCCGGCGTCGCCTTCGAGGAGATCGAGAACGGGATCCGCGTGTCGCGCGCGAACGGTGAACTGCACGGCGTCGATGTGATGACCGAGCCGTTCCCCGGCTTCCCCACCGACCTTCAGGCCCAGATGATGGCCCTGATGTGCACGGCGACGGGTGCCGCGATGATCACGGAGACGATCTTCGAGAACCGGTTCATGCACGCGCCGGAGCTGACCCGCATGGGCGCGCGGATCACGGTCCACGGCTCGTCGGCCCTGGTGCGCGGCGTGGAGCGGCTGACCGGCGCGCCCGTGATGGCGACGGATCTGCGCGCTTCTGTGTCGCTGGTGCTCGCCGGGCTGGCGGCGGAGGGGGAGACGACGGTCAACCGCGTCTACCACCTCGACCGCGGCTATGAGCGGGTGGAGGAGAAGCTGGCCGCCTGCGGTGCGGAGATCGAACGCATCCACGGCGGCGACGAGTGAACGGCGGGGGTGCCCCTCCCGCCATCCCCTGAGGTTGGCCTTTCCCGAGAGGTGCCCCCGAACATGACGGCCCCAGCCATGACCCCGATCCGCCTGCGCGCCGAAGACGAGGAGGATCTGAAGGTCGTCTCCGCCTGCCTGCAGGACGCCATCCTGCCGGTCGGCGACATGTGCTTCCAGCCCGACGAGAAGCGGTTCGTCATGGTCGTCAACCGCTTCCGCTGGGAGGCCGCCGACGGCCCGCGTCCCGGGCCGTCCGCCGATGACGACGTTCTGGCCCCCTATGAGCGGGTCCATTGCGGCCTGAGGGTGGAGGGGGTCACCGGTGCCAAGCTGCGCGGCTTCGACCTGAAGGAACGCGGCCGCATCATGGAGCTGCTGTCGATGGAGACGGTGGAGGGCGGCGTCGCCCTGCATTTCGCCGGTGGCGGCTGTGTCCGCCTCGATGCGCCGTCCTGGCGCGTGATGGTGGAGGATCTGGGCGAGCCCTGGCCCACCGGCTGCAAACCCTGCCACCCCGACGAACCGGCCTGACCGCTTCGAGACGGGTCCGGAGCGCTGGCGATCAGCGCTCCGCAACCTGGGTGTCGGCGTGCAGGCGGCGGATCACGTCCTGCGCGGTCTTCTTGTAGGTCACCGTGTCCTCGTCCTCGCCCGGCGACAGTTGCGAGCGGCGGACGGTGAAGAAGCGGTGGCCGACATCCAGCATGCCGCTGGCCTCGACCAGGATGCTGATGTCCTTGCCGTCGGCGCTGGGCGACACGGAAACGATCTGGCCCAGCTCCTCGCCGAGCAGACCGGTCACTTCGAGCCCGACAAGGTCGTCACCGCCGCGCGGATCCGCGGCCTGTACCGACTCGATGTGGGCGAATGGCAGGGTTGCCGCCAGCGCAAGGCCGGCCAACAGGGTCTGGAACCTCATGATTTCGGCTCCCATCGCTGATGTGTGTCTCGTATGTCACAATCAACATGGGAATTGCGGGACAGTTCCCAGGGAACCATCCAGGGGTAATCCGGTTGCTGCGGGATGACCGACAGTGAAGGAGGCCCCCTCGATGGCTCAGAAACTCGATGGAAAGACCGTTGCCGTGCTCGCCACCGACGGCTTCGAACAGGTGGAACTGACCGAACCGGTGAAGGCGCTGATCGATGCCGGCGCCACCGTGCATGTGGTCGCCCCCAAGGGCGGGCGGATTCAAGGCTGGAATCACCATGACCGCGGCGACATGGTCGATGTCGACGTGACGCTCGACCAGGCCGATGCCGGGCGCTACGACGCGCTGCTGCTGCCCGGAGGGGTGATGAACCCGGATTCGCTGCGGCTGGAGCCGAAGGCGATCGAGTTCGTGAAGAGTTTCGTGGAGTCCGGCCGCCCCATCGCCGCGATCTGCCACGGCCCCTGGACGCTGATCGATGCCGGCGGCGTGCGCGGCAAACGCATGACCTCCTGGCCGTCCTTGCAGACCGACCTGCGCAACGCGGGCGCCAGTTGGGTGGACGAGCAGGTGGTGACCGACCATGGGCTGGTCACGTCGCGCAAACCGGACGACATTCCGGCCTTCTGCCGCAAGATGATCGAGGAGTTCTGCGAAGGCCGTCACGCCGGCCATCGCCACGCGGCGGAGTAAGGGCGCAGATTTGCTCCCTGCCTATCCCTCTCCCGCGAAGCGGGGGAGGGAGGAGGGCTATCGAATGTATTGGAGGGGAGGGGGCGCCCTTTCTGACGGAACCCTCTCGGCAGACCCTACGCCGTCACCAGCGGCGACAAGCCGTTCTGGATGGCCCACACCGCGGCCTGGGTGCGGTTCTGCGCGTTGATCTTCCGCATCACGTTCTTGAAATGCATCTTCACCGTCGATTCGGTGATGTGCAGGTTGCGCGCGATGGCCTTGTTCGACTGACCGGCCAGCAGGCAGCGCAGGATCTGCACCTCGCGCTTCGACAGGTCGCCGCTGGGCGGCATGGCAATCGGGGTGGGGGTGTGCTGCGGGCGTTCGTTGGCGGCGGCCATCAGCAGGCCGGCGACATGGGTGGGATAGACCACTTCGCCCAGCATCACCAGCCGAAGGGAGCGCAGCAGGCTCTCGCTCGACATGCTCTTGTTCAGATAGGCGTCGGCGCCGGCCTTCAGCGACTGCGACAGGCTGCGGTCGGCAATGGTGTCGGCGAGCACGGCGATCCGGGCGGAGGTGCCGTCGCGCAACCTCCGAATGCCGGCGATCTCCTCCGGCATGCCATCCTGCAGCGCCAGCACGATCAGGTCAGGTTCCTCGCCGTCGGCAATCAGGTCGAGCGCGTCGTCGGCGCTGGCCGCATGGGCGCTGACCCGGAAGGGGCCGCCGCCGATCAACGTTGCCAGTGCCGCAGAAAACAGCCGGTCGTGGTCAACCAGCATCACAGTCCATGTCGTCATCGATCATCCTCCGCTGAGCCGCCCTTTTTCCGGGCGGCGGCGATCCCCCCTTTTGTTCCGCGCCTGAAGGTCCAGGAAAAGGACCGGACCGGTTGGTCCGGTCCGCACGGACTCCGAACATAGAAAATTAGAACAATATTGTTCGGAACAGCGGGCTTTACGCTTCATGCTGGGATGATTTATACGGTTCATTAACCAACAGCGCAAGGTGAGAACAGGAAAGTCACAGCCAATAGATCGGATTTGCGGTGAAAATGATCGTGGATCCATTCATTCGATATTTAGGGGTAGCTGCGCCAAGGAGCGGCGCGAATGAACCGCTTTCCCGTTGGGGCTTTTTGGTGTTCTTGGCCCTACTGAGAGGCGGTCCGCTGAGAATAAGGGGACACGATGGAGTTCGAGCTTCAAGCGCGCGGTGGTTCGCGTAGCGCGGGCAATCCCACGCGGATTTTTCTGGTGGTCGACGAGCAGCCGATGGTCCGCCATGGCTTTGCGCTGTCCATCGGTGAGATCTGCCCTGGGACGCGCGTGCTGGAGGCCGGGTCGTTGGATGAAGCGCTGAACGTTGGCCGCCAGACTCCCGAGCTGGCCCTTGTTCTGTACGACCCCGGCCCACCGCGTGTGGATGAGGATGACGCGGGCGGCGGCGCCATCGCCGGGCTGCGCCGTCTGAAAGAGGCTCTTGGCGAGGTGCCGGTCCTGATCCTGACCAACTCGGACGAGGTGGCCGACATCGTCGACAGCGTTCGCATGGGCGCCCGCGGCTATGTGCTGAAGACCAGCCCGCCGGAGGTGCTGGAGCATGCCATCTCGCTGGCGCTCAGCGGCGACATCTTCCTGCCGCTGCCGCGTGCCGTGCTGAATGGGGCGCTGGCCGAGGGACCACGTGGCAACGACGACATTCTGGACCGGTTGACCGACCGCCAGCGCGACGTGTTCGAGCTTCTGCTGGCCGGCCATTCCAACAAGGAGATCGCCCGCGGCCTGGGCGTGCTGGAAGGCACGGTGAAGGTGCATGTGCGCGCGATCATGCAGAAGCTTGGCGTGCGCAACCGCACCCAGGTTGCGGTGGTCGCCGCCCGCAACGGCTGCTTCACTGGAGAGGGCTGAAGAGTCCGCATTGCCTGAACGGCCCCGCTTCCGGCAGACTGGCGCCCCTACGATCCAGTGAGGAGCGGGCGCTTGGTTCAGGTGGCGGTGGCCGGCAGGCCGGAAGAGTCGGCGGGCGGGCAAAAGGTGCGCGAGGAAAAGAAGGTCGCCGTCCATGGCGCCGCCACCGTCCGGTTTGAACGTCGCCACGGCCAGACCCGGCTGGCGACGCTTTACCACCATGACCCGCTGCGGGTGCTGATGCCGACGCCGCGCCGCGATGACCTTCCCATCGCGGTGCTCGCCACAACTTCGGGCGGAATGGTCGGTGGCGACCGCATGGACATCGCCCTGTCCGTCGGGGCAGGCGCCAAAGCGCTGATCAGCACCCAGGCGGCAGAGAAGGTCTATCGCTCCACCGGCGCCGACTGCCGCATCGACACCGCCCTGTCGGTGGAGGAGGGCGGCTGGCTGGAATGGATGCCGCAGGAAGCCATCGTCTTCGAAGGCTCCCGCCTGCGCCGCCTGACCCGGATCGACCTGTCGGGCGACGGCCGCGCCATCGCCGGCGAGATGCTGGTCTTCGGCCGCGCCGCCTTCGGCGAGACGGTCACCCGCGGCCTGATCCGCGACGCCTGGGAGGTTGCCCGCGACGGCCGCCTGGTCTGGGCCGACGCCCTGCATCTGGATGACGACATCGCCGAGGCGCTGGTCCATCCCGCCGGCTTCGGCGGTGCCGCCGCCTGCGCCACCCTTCTCCATGTCGCTCCCGACGCCGCCCGCCACCTCGATGCGGTCCGTGCACTGGCCGAGCCGATCGAGGGCGCCCGCATCGGCGCCACCGCGCTCGACGGCCTGCTGATCGTCCGCATCCTCGGCGGCGATGCCCGCGCCGTGCGGCGCGCCTATGCGGCACTGTGGTCGGGCCTGCGCGCCGAAGCCGCGGGCCTGCCCACCCGCCTGCCGCGGCTGTGGGAGGTCTGACGGCAACGTTCAGGCTCCGCTTGCCAGCACTTTCAACCCTCTACGTCATACGACGCACTTGGCGTGCCGCTCCGGCGTGGCATAATCGCCGGCAACGAACAGGGTGGCGAAAGGGCAATCCCCCGATGAACCTGACAGGGCGCGAGAAGGACAAGCTGCTCGTCGCGATGGCGGCTATGGTGGCGCGGCGGCGGTTGGAGCGTGGGGTCAAGCTGAACCACCCGGAGGCGGTCGCCCTCATCACCGATTACGTGGTGGAGGGTGCGCGCGACGGCCGCACGGTGGCAGAGCTGATGCGGGACGGCGCTACCGTGCTGACCCGCGAGCAGGTGATGGATGGCGTGGCCGACATGATCCACGACATCCAGGTCGAGGCGACCTTCCCCGACGGCACCAAGCTCGTCACCGTCCACCAGCCGATCCGTTGAGAGGGGATGCCCGATGAAACCCGGTGAAATCTTCCCGGCGGCCGGCGAGATCGTGCTGAACGATGGCCGTGCCACCGTCGAACTCGACGTCGCCAATGCCGGCGACCGCCCGATCCAGGTCGGCTCGCACTTCCACTTCTATGAAACCAACAGCGCGCTGACCTTCGACCGCGAGCAGGCCAGAGGCTTCCGGCTCGACATTCCCGCCGGGACGGCGGTGCGCTTCGAGCCCGGCCAGACCCGGCGCGTGACGCTGGTCGCCTATGGCGGCGACCGGGTGGTCATCGGCTTCAACCGCAAGGTCAACGGCGCCCTCTGACGGGCCGACAGGAAGGGCGAACGACAATGGCGCACCGCATCGACCGGGCCGAATATGCGGCTCTCTACGGCCCGACCACCGGCGACCGCATCCGGCTGGCCGACACCGACCTGATCGTCGAGGTCGAACGCGACCACACCGTCTATGGCGAAGAGGTGAAGTTCGGCGGCGGCAAGGTGATCCGCGACGGCATGGGGCAAAGCCAGCGCTCGCGCCACCAGGGAGCCGTCGACACCGTCATCACCAACGCCCTGATCATCGACCATTGGGGCATCGTCAAGGCCGACATCGGCATCACCGGCGGGCGCATCGCCGCCATCGGCAAGGCCGGCAACCCCGACATCCAGCCCGGCGTCGACATCATCATCGGTCCGGGCACCGAGGTGATCGCCGGCGAAGGCAAGATCGTCACCGCCGGCGGCATCGATGCCCACATCCATTTCATCTGCCCGCAGCAGGTGGACGAGGCGCTGAACAGCGGCGTCACCACCATGCTGGGCGGCGGCACCGGCCCGGCCGCCGGCACCTCGGCCACCACCTGCACGCCGGGGCCGTGGCACATGGAGCGGATGCTCCAGGCCGCCGAAGGGCTGCCGATCAACCTCGGCTTCTTCGGCAAGGGCAACACCAGCCGCCCCGACGCGCTGCTGGAGCAGGTCGCCGCCGGCGCCTGTGGCCTGAAGCTGCACGAGGATTGGGGCACCACACCCGACTCCATCGACACCTGCCTGACCGTGGCCGACCAGCTGGACGTCCAGGTGGCGATCCACACCGACACGCTGAACGAATCGGGCTTCGTCGAGGACACCATCGCGGCGTTCAAGGGCCGCACCATCCACACCTTCCACACCGAAGGGGCGGGCGGCGGACACGCGCCGGACATCATCCGGGTGGCCAGCCTCGCCAACGTGCTGCCCAGCTCGACCAACCCGACGCGGCCCTTCACCATCAACACGGTGGACGAGCATCTCGACATGCTGATGGTGTGCCATCACCTCAGCCCGCGCATCCCGGAGGACGTCGCCTTCGCCGAAAGCCGCATCCGGCGCGAGACCATCGCGGCGGAAGACATCCTGCACGATCTGGGCGTCTTCTCCATGATCTCGTCGGACAGCCAGGCGATGGGCCGGCTGGGCGAGGTGGTGATCCGCACCTGGCAGACCGCCCACAAGATGAAGCTGCAGCGCGGCCGGCTGCCGCAGGAGACCGGCGACAACGACAATTTCCGGGTCAAGCGCTACATCGCCAAATACACGATCAACCCGGCGCTGTCGCATGGCATCGCCCATGTCGTCGGTTCGGTCGAGGTCGGCAAGCTGGCCGATCTGGTGGTGTGGTCGCCGGCCTTCTTCGGCGTGAAGCCGGACATGGTGATCAAGTGCGGCACCATCGCTGCCGCGCTGATGGGCGATCCCAACGCCTCGATCCCAACGCCGCAGCCGGTGCATTACCGCCCGATGTTCGGCGCCTTCGGCCGGGCGATGCAGGCCAGCAGCGTGACCTTCGTCAGTGGCAAGGCACTGGAACTGGAGGTCGGCCGCCAGCTTGGTCTGCACCGCGAGCTGATCGCCGTCAAGGGCACCCGCACCGTCGGGAAGAAGGACATGATCCACAACGACGCCACCCCGCACATCGAGGTGGACCCGGAGACCTACGAGGTGCGGGCGGACGGACAGCTGCTGACCTGCGAACCAGCCGAGGTCTTGCCGATGGCGCAGCGCTATTTCCTGTTCTGAGGCGCAATTTTTAACTCCCTCTCCCCCCCGGGGAGAGGGTTAGGGTGAGGGGGGAACCGCTTCGAGGATCTCTTCGGCTGCGCCGAACCCCCTTATCCCAGCCTTCTCCCCTCTTAGAAAATGGGCGGGGGAGAAGGAGTCTTAGGCAGGGTCTATTCGTGATCGGTGTATTCGATTCAGGACATGGCGGATTGACGGTGCTGCGCGCCCTGGTGGACGCGGCACCCGGCCGGCCCTTCGTCTATCTCGGTGACCATGCCGCCGCTCCCTACGGGCCGCGCAGCGAGGACGACATCTACCGGCTGACCATCGCCGGGATGGACCGTCTGTTCGACCAGGGCTGCCGGCTGATCGTCATAGCCTGCAACACCGCCGCAGCCGTCGCGCTGCGCCGGCTCCAGCAGGAATGGCTGCCGTCGGCCCATCCCGGCCGCAACGTGCTGGGGGTGCTGGTGCCGATGGTGGAGGCGATCACCCGCGTGCCGTGGATGATCGATACCGTTCCGCCCGACCATCTCGCGGAGCCGCGCAGTGTCGGCATCTTCGCCACCGCGGCGACGGTCAACTCCGGCTCCTTCCCGCGGGAGATCGGCAAGCGCGCCCCGTCCGTCCGCGTTGTGCAGCAGGCCTGCCCCGACCTCGTGCCGCTGATCGAGCGTGGTGCGTCGGACGACGAAATCGAGCCGGCGGTGAACGGCTATGTCCGCGTCCTGCTGGACAAGATGGGCAGCCAGCCGCTGGACACCGTGGTGCTGGGCTGCACCCATTATCCGCTGGTCCGCCACCTGTTCGCCCGCGCGCTGCCGCCGGGGGTGGAGGTGTTGTGCCAGCCGACGCTGACCGCCCGCTCGCTGGAGCAGTATTTCGAGCGTCACCCCGAATACCGTCCTGACCCGGCCGAGCGGGACCTTCGCTTCTTCACCACCGGGGACGCGGCGCTGGTCAGCGAACTGGCCGGCCGCTTCTTCGGCCACCCGACCCCCTTCGAACGGCTTATCTGATGACCGATCCCGCCCGCCGCGCCACCCGAGTCCACGCCCGCGGCCATTGGCCGGTCGAGCAGGCGGCCGGCACCGTGACGCTCGCCTTCGACGACCGCTTCCGCCGCCGGATGGCGATGACTGACGATGCCGGCGGCGCCTTCCTGCTCGACCTGCCGCGGGCGGTGGCGCTAGACGACGGCGACGGGCTTGAGCTGAGCGACGGCAGCTTCCTCCGCGTGGTCGCCGCCCCGGAGGAGCTGATGGAGGTCCGCGTGCCCGGCCCGGTCGAGGCCTTCGCCCGCGTTGCCTGGCATCTCGGCAACCGTCACCTGCCGGTGCAGATCGTCGGCGACACCATCCGTCTGCGCCGCGACCATGTGATCGAAGACATGCTGCGCGGGCTGGGGGCCGAGGTGCGCGGCGTGACGGTGCCCTTCATGCCGGAAGGCGGCGCCTATGGCGGTCATTCGCATGGCGGCGGGCATGGACATTCGCACTGACGTGAGGGATGGCGTTTCCACCCACGCCCTGACACGCCTGCTGGCGTGGCTGTCGCCCAGCTTTCCGGTCGGCGGCTTTTCCTACAGCCATGGCATCGAGGCGGCGGTGGAGCAGGGGCTGGTGCGTGACCGGGCGACGATGATCGTCTGGCTCGACGGCATCCTGCGCCATGGTGCCGGGCGGACCGACGGCATGCTCTTCGCCGCCGCCCACCGCGCCGTGCTGGCCGGCGACGAGGCCGGTTTCGCCTGGGCGGTGGAGCGGGCCGACATCCTGCGTGCGTCGGCCGAGATGGGACTGGAATCGCGGGCGCAAGGGCAGGCCTTCCTGCTGGCGATCCGCGCCGCATGGCCGCTCGACGGGCTCGCGCGCTGGGATGCGGTGATCGCCTCCACCGGACGGCCGGTCGCCTATGCGGTGGCGGTGTCACTAGCCGCCGCGCTGATCGGCGTGGCGGAGGGGCCGGCGCTGACCGCCTACCTCCACGCCTTTTCGGCCAATCTGGTGTCGGCCGGCGTGCGGCTGGTGCCGCTCGGCCAGACCGATGGGCAGCGGGCGCTGGCCGCGCTCGACCCCATCACGCACCGGGCGGCCGACGCGGCGCTGGCGGCCCCGCTCGACGATCTCGGCGGCCGGGCGATGGCCGTCGACTGGACCTCGATGATCCACGAAACCCAATATACGAGGCTGTTCCGCTCATGAGCGCTCTCCCCGCTATCGAAAAGAGCCACGCCGGTCCGCTTCGCGTCGGCATCGGCGGTCCCGTCGGCTCCGGCAAGACCGCGCTGACCGACGCGCTGTGCAAGCGCATGCGCGAGGATTGGGAGGTCGCGGCGATCACCAACGACATCTACACCAAGGAGGACGCGGAGTTCCTCACCCGCTCCGGCGCCCTGAAGCCGGAACGGATCATGGGCGTGGAGACCGGCGGCTGCCCGCACACCGCGATCCGCGAGGATGCCTCGATCAACCTCGCCGCCGTCGACCAGATGAACGCGAAGTTCCCCAACCTCGATCTGATCTTCATCGAATCGGGTGGCGACAACCTCGCGGCGACCTTCTCGCCGGAGCTGGCGGACATCACCATCTACGTCATCGACGTGTCGGCCGGCGACAAGATCCCGCGCAAGGGCGGGCCGGGCATCACCCGCTCGGACCTACTGGTCATCAACAAAACCGATCTCGCCCCGATGGTCGGCGCCAGCCTGGAGGTGATGGACCGCGATGCCCGCAAGATGCGCGGCGACCGCCCCTTCGTCTTCGCCAACGTCAAGGCGGGCGAGGGGGTCGATGCCATCCAGTCCTTTATCGTCCAGCGCGGTGGATTGCCCCTTCCGGGCTGACCTTCCACAACTGGGGGAAGATCGGCGCCCGGGACTCTCTGGCTGATGGAACCTCCGGCTTGACAATGCTGTTCATGCAGCATGAGACGATTCAAGCCGGAGGATGCCCTGATGACGCGCCCCACCCCTGCAACGGCCCTGCTGCTGGCCGCGCTGGGAACACTGTCCTTCGCCGCGCCCGTGCTGGCGGCCGACGACTGCGCGGCCGGGCTTGACCGGCTGGGACAGCAGGCGGCGGCTCTCGAGGCTGCCGGCCCCGGCTCCGCCGCTCCGGTGACCCCGCAGGAAACCGCACAGCTGCGCGCGCTCCAGCAGGCGGCGCAGGCCGCTGCACAGAAGGGCAACGCTCCCGCCTGCCAAGCCATCCTGGGCGAGGCGACGGCGCTCCAGGATTCCATCGCCCATCCGCGCGCCATCGCCGCCGACGATCTTGAGAACGCCAAGCTGCGCAGCCCGGATGGCAAGGATCTCGGCAGCATCTCCGAACTGATCATCGATCCCGGCACCGGGCGTGTCGCCTATGCGGTGGTCGAACTGGGCGGCTTCCTCGGCATCGGCGAGGCCGACTTCGCGGTTCCGTGGGCGCTGTTCACCCCGTCGGGCGAGGGCTATGTCCTGAATGTGCCGAAGGACAAGCTGACCAACGCGCCGCGTTTCGACGACAAGAACCGCCCGAACATGAACGACCGCCAGTGGGCGATGGCGGTTCACACCTATTACGGCGTCGCCCCCTACTGGATGCGCGATTCGGCGACGCTGGCCGCCATCGCCGGTGCGGCTGGCGGAAACGGAGACGTCTCGGCGGCACCGCTGCGCCAGGAGGTGCAGCGCCTGTCTCAGGAAGTGGCGCGGCTGAACAGCGAATTGCAGCAGGCGCGCGGCGCCGCCGGCTCCAGCGGGACGACGCCCGGCGCAGGAATGGGGCAGGGCGGTGCGCCCCAGGCGGCGCCGGATGCCGCCGCGCAGACGCCATCCGGGAACGGCAGCCCCCAGCCGCCGGTTTCCCAACAGTGACGCGATAACGATCCGATGGCGGACGGTCCCTGATTGGGACCCGCCTGACCGGGATCCGCATTCAGGAGGACCGACATGGAACTCTCTTCGATCACCGATACGGCCCAGCGCAACCTGCGCGGCATAGCGGACCATATGGCCGACCGCTTGCCCGGCCCCACCGGCAGCTACGGCATTAACGTCGGCCACAATGAACGGCTGGCGTCGCTGGCCGGCGGCGTGGTTCTGGCGGTGCTGGGCCTGCGCCGGCCCAACTGGACCGGCGCCGCCATGGCGCTGGCCGGTGGCGCCCTGGTCGCGCGCGGCCTGACCGGCTATTGCCCCGGCAAGGCGATGCTGGCCGACTGGTCGCACAACGACCGGGCGGCCTTTCCGGCTCAGGATGTCGAACATGGCATCGACCCCTATTCCCGCCATCCCGGCGACATCTATCAGGAGAGCTGCGAGGAGGAGATCGTCGACGAGGCTTCCCAGGAATCCTTCCCGGCGAGCGATCCGCCCTCCTTCAGCCCGGGTGTTGCGCGGTAAGCGGGCAATCAGCCAAGCGGCCTGATGCCATAACAGAAATGCCATCAAGAAACGGCCTGCCGATCCCAGGCTGGCGGGCCGTTTTTGATATGGATCAATGAAAGTCAAAATTTGGAGGACTTCGGCTTTTACTGATCATGCCTGCGACAATGCTGCGCAATGATTGTAGCGCATGTGCGGTTCGCGCCCAATGCACGTTGCGGACCCGCGGCGGTTCGTTTATGGTGCACTGCACAAGGAACGCCGCGTCTGTGCACCCGGCGAAAGGCCGCCACCGTTGCGGCCGCTCCTCCCGTCACATCGACCGCAGGACAGTCCGCATGACCACGATCATTCCCGCCGCCGCCACGCTCGAAGGCAAGAAGGGGCTCGTTCTTGGCATCGCCAACGACCAGTCGATCGCCTGGGGCTGCGCCCGCGCCTTCCGCGCGATGGGTGCCGACCTCGCGGTCAGCTATCTGAACGACAAGGCCAAGAAGTTCGTCGAGCCGCTGGCCCAGCAGCTCGAGGCCGAGATCTTCGAACCGGTGGACGTCACCGGCGAGGGCGAACTGAAGGCCATCTTCGACAAGATCGGCGAGAAGTGGGGCAAGCTCGACTTCGCGCTGCACAGCATCGCCTTCGCCCCGAAGGAGGATCTGCACGGCCGCGTCGTCGATTGCTCGCGAGAGGGCTTCCAGCAGGCGATGGACGTCTCCTGCCATTCCTTCATCCGCATGGCCAAGTATGCCGAGCCGCTGATGAAGGACGGTGGGTCGCTGTTCACCATGTCCTATTTCGGCGCCAACCGCGTCATCGACAATTACGGCGTCATGGGTCCGGTCAAGGCCGCCCTGGAAGCCAGCGTTCGCTATCTGGCAGCCGAGCTGGGCCCGAAGGGCATCCGCGTCCACGCCATCTCCCCCGGCCCGATCAAGACCCGCGCCGCCTCCGGCATCGCCCATTTCGACGAGCTGATGAACAAGGCCGCCGAGCGTGCGCCGGAAGGCCGTCTGGTCACCATCGAAGAGGTCGGCTACACCACCGCCTTCCTCGCCACCGATGGCGCCAAGGGCATCACCGGCGACACCACCTATGTCGATTGCGGCTATTCGATCGTCGGCTGACGACGTCGGAACCTGATCCCGGCCCAATAACGGCGGGGCACAGGATGCGGAATGGGGCGGGTGCGGCGACGCATCCGCCCTGTTCCGTTCCCGGCCTTCCCCTCCGCCTGTCTCCTGGCGGGTGCGTCATATTGCCGTGTGACGCCGCCGGCTGTTTTGGCGCAATGGTAACACCAGCCATAATCCGGGCTAACGGGGTGCCGGCAAGGGGGGAGGCGGCAGGGTCATGGGCGCCATAACATGGCGACGGCAGTTGAGCGTCGGCCAACCGTCCATCGACGACGATCACAAGCATCTGATCGAGTATCTGAACGAACTCGACGCAGCACTGGCCGCTCAGCGGTTCCAGCCGGTCCGCGTCGCCAAGATCCTGGTCAAGCTGCTGGAATACACCAAGGAGCATTTCGCCCGCGAAGAGCGGATCATGCAGATCGTGCATTACCCGAAATTCGAGGAGCACGTCGCCATGCACCGCGCCGCGGTGAAGATGGTCAGCGAGCTGTCCAACCGCTTTTCAATCGACCCTACCCACGAGAATGCGGAGCAGCTCTACAAATTCACAGCCGACTGGCTGGTCCGCCACATCATCCTGATGGACACGCAGCTGACGCCCTATGTGCGTGGCGTGTGGGCGTGAGGGTATAGGGCCACCAGCCCCTTACCCCACGAACTCCGTCGCCCGGTAGCCCTGGGCGTAGAGCAGGGCGGTGAGGTCGCCATGGTCGACGCGGGCGCGGGCCTCGGCGGCGACCACCGCCTTGGCATGGAAGGCGACGCCCAGCCCGGCGGCCAGCAGCATCGGCAAGTCGTTGGCGCCGTCGCCAACGGCCATGGTCTCCGCCACCGGCACACGGTGCTCGCCGGCATAGGCCATCAGCGCCTGGAGCTTGCTGTCCTTGTCCAGGATCGGCTCGATCACCTTGCCGGTCATCACGCCGTCGACCACCTCCAGCTCGTTGCCGCGGTCGTCGTCGAAGCCGATCCAGCTGCGCACCCGGCCGGTGAAGCAGCGGAAGCCGCCCGACACCAGAACGCAGACGGCGCCGTTGGCGCGCATGGTGCCGATCAGCTGGGCGGCACCCGGCATCAGCGTGGCGCGCTGCCACACCTCGTCGATCACCGTCTCCTTCAAACCCTTCAACAGGGCGACCCGCTCGCGCACCGCGTCCTTGAAGTCGATCTCGCCGTTCATGGCGCGGGCGGTGATGTCGGCGATGTGGTCCTTCAGCCCGACATAATCGCCAAGCTCGTCCAGCATCTCCTGCTCGATGATCGTCGATTCCATGTCGGCGACCAGCAGCCGCTTGCGCCGCGTCGCTGCCGGCTGGGCGATGATGTCCAGCGCCACGCCGGCCCCATTCGCCGTCAGGGCATGGCGGATCGCCGCCTCCGCCTGTTCGGGCGCCAGATTGCCGAAAGGCAGGTCGCAGGCGGTGCCCGGCGCCAGCCAGTCCGGTGCGCCGGCATCGGCGCCCAGCCCGACCAGCGCCGCCTTGGCGGTCAGGACGGCAGCCTCGTCGAGCGTGGCGGTGCGGGGGGCGATCAGCGTGGCGACGGCGTTCATCGGCGGGTATCCCGAGGAAAAGAGGGCCTTTGCGCGCTGCCTACCACAGCCACGGGGCCGGGTCCAACGAAGCTTCGGCGTCGGCATGCGGTTGGGTGTTGCAAAGCGGGCGCCGGAACGCCATGCAAGGGCGATGAGCGACCTCACCACCCCTCTGACCAACCCTCTGGCCACCCCTCTGGCCGACGTCATCGTCATCGGCGGCCCCACCGCGTCGGGCAAGTCGGGGCTGGCGCTCGCCATCGCCGAGGCGTTCGGCGGCACCGTCATCAACGCCGACAGCATGCAGCTCTACGCCGACCTGGATGTGCTGACCGCCCGGCCGCCGGCCGAGGATCTGGCGCGGGCACCCCACCGGCTCTATGGCGTGCTGCCGGCGGCGGAACGCGGTTCGGCGGCGCGCTGGCGCGACATGGCGCTGGCGGAGATCACAGCCGCCAGGGTCGAGGGACGTCTGCCGGTGGTGGTCGGTGGCACCGGTCTCTATCTGCGCGCCCTGATGCAGGGGCTGAGCGAGGTGCCGCCCATCCCCGACGAGGTGCGTGCCGCCGCCCATGCCCGATTGGCCGCCATCGGCGGCGAGGCCTTCCGTGCCGAACTGGTCACCTGCGACCCGGCGTCGGCAAAGCTGAACCCCGGCGACACCACCCGCCTGACCCGCGCCTGGGAGGTGCTGCAGGCGACCGGCCATCCGCTGTCCCATTGGCAGAGCCGGACCGCACAGGGCGCGCCGGAGGATCTGCGCTTCACCATCCTTGTGCTCGATCCGCCGCGGGCCGACCTCTATGCCCAGTGCGACAGGCGCTTCGACCTGATGATGGAGCAGGGGGCGATGGAGGAGGTGCGGCGATTGGACGCTCTCGCTCGCGAACGGCCCCTCGCCCCCGACCTGCCGGTGCTGAAAGCGTTGGGAGTGCCCGAGCTGCGCCGCGTTCTGCACGGCGAAATCCCGCTCGACGAGGCCATTGCGCTGGCCCAGCAATCGACCCGCCGCTATGCCAAACGGCAGGTCACGTGGTTCCGACATCAGATTGTTGGCAAATCACCCGATATGCTGGTAAGTCATACAGGACAGCATAGCTGCCATACCATCGATCTGCCTTGTTCGCCTGCGGTACGAAATGCAATGCTCGACCGCCTGAGAACGATACTAAATTACTGATCCGAAGGAGAAGCACCGTGTCGGTTGATTGGGGTCATGTGTTCGCGGGCCGCGTGGGCGGCATGACGGCGTCCGAAATCCGGGAACTGCTGAAGCTGATCGATCGTCCGGAGATCATCTCCTTCGCCGGTGGCATCCCCGATCCGGACCTGTTCCCCAGCTCAGCCATCGCACGCGCCTACGAGAAGATCTTCCAGTCCAATTCCGGTGCCGGCGCCGCCCTGCAATATTCCATCACCGAAGGCTACACGCCGCTGCGGGAGTGGATCTGCGATTATATGGGCGGCAAGGGCGTCAACATCGGGCTGGACGGCGTTCTCATCACCAATGGCTCGCAGCAGGTGCTGGAGTTCGTCGGCAAGCTGCTGATCGGCCCCGGTGACAAGATCGTGGTGACCCGCCCGACCTATCTCGGCGCGCTCCAGGCCTTCTCGCCCTATGAGCCGACCTATCTCTCGATCCCGATGGACGAGGAAGGGCCGGAAATGACGGCGCTGATCGAGGCGCTGGCGCAGAAGCCGAAGTTCTTCTACCTCGTCCCCGATTTCCAAAACCCCAACGGCACCACGGTGACGCTGGCCCGCCGTCACGCCATCCTGGACGCCTGCGAGGCCGCCGGCGTGCCGGTGATCGAGGACACCGCCTATTGCGAACTGCGCTATGACGGCGAGCATCTGCCGCTGCTGGCGGCGCTGGATTGCGAGCGCAACGGCGGCAAGCTGACCAATGTCATCTTCGGCGGCACCTTCTCCAAGACGATGGTGCCGGCGATGCGCGTCGGCTGGGTCAACGCGGCGCCCGAGGTGGTGAACCGGCTGGTCCTGATGAAGCAGGCCGCCGACCTGCATGCCAGCACGATCAACCAGATCGTCATGCACGACGTCGTCTCGCAGATCTTCGACAGTCACCTCAAGCTGCTGCGCACCCAGTACAAGGAGCGCCGCGACGCCATGCTGGCGGCTCTCGAGGAATACGCCCCGCCGGGCGTCACCTGGACCAAGCCGGAAGGCGGCCTGTTCGTCTGGATCGAGGCGCCGGAGGGTGTCGACGGCACCGAACTGCTGGCCCGCGCCATCAAGGAGGCCAACGTGGCCTTCGTCCCCGGTTCGGCCTTCCACGCCGACCGGTCGGGCAAGAATACCCTGCGCCTGGCCTTTTCCGTCACCAAGCCAGCCCAGATCCGCGAGGGGATCCGCCGCCTGTGCGGGCTGTTGAAGACCGCCGCCTGACGGCTTCGGCTTTTCATCGTCGCCTCTTCGGAACGGCGGCCGCGCTTCGGTGCGGCCGCCGTTTCCGTATCCGGTGGAGCCAAGCGGTGCAGAGCCGATGTTGCAAAGCCAATGCGCAACATTTGGAAAAACTGCGGCAAAAAAACTTTGCGAACATTCGCAAAATGGGTTGACCTGCGACCGGGCTTTTGACTAATTTGCCGCTCCCGGCCCCCGCCATCGGGGCTAAGCCGTTGTTCCGGCGGCATAGCCCAGCAGCCTCGGCCGGTGACAAGTCCAAGGAACCGGGTGCCTTAGAGGAGGCGCCCACATGAGAAGGTCGTGAGCGATGTCCGAACAGAAGCTGACCGGCGCCCAGATCGTCATCAAGGCCCTGAAGGATCAGGGCGTTGACATCATCTTCGGCTATCCCGGCGGCGCCGTACTTCCCATCTACGACGCGCTGTTCCAGCAGAACGACCTGAAGCATGTCCTTGTACGCCACGAGCAGGCCGCGGTTCACGCGGCCGAAGGTTACGCGCGCTCGACCGGCAAGGTCGGCTGCGTGCTGGTGACATCCGGCCCCGGCGCCACCAACGCGGTGACCGGCCTGCTGGACGCGCTGTGCGACAGCATCCCGCTGGTCTGCCTGTCGGGTCAGGTGCCGACCCACCTGATCGGCAACGACGCCTTCCAGGAAGCCGACACCACCGGTATCACCCGTCCCTGCACCAAGCACAATTACCTGGTGAAGGACGTCGACAATCTGGCCCGTACCCTGCACGAGGCCTTCTATGTCGCGCGCAGCGGCCGTCCCGGCCCTGTGCTGGTCGACATCCCGAAGGACGTGCAGTTCGCCGACGGCACCTACGTCCCGCCGGCGGAGGTCAAGCACAAGACCTATCGTCCGCAGGTGAAGCCGGAGATCGCCCGCATCGAAGAGGCGATCGAGCTGATCGCCAACGCCAAGCGGCCGGTCTTCTACACCGGCGGCGGCGTGATCAACGCCGGCCCCTTCGCCGCCAAGTTGCTGACCCAGTTCGTCAAGACCACCGGTTTCCCGATCACCTCCACCCTGATGGGCCTGGGCGCCTTCCCGGCGTCCGAAAGCCAGTGGTTGGGCATGCTCGGCATGCACGGCACGTACGAGGCGAATCTCGCCATGTACGAGTGCGACGTCATGATCAACATCGGCGCCCGCTTCGACGACCGCGTGACCGGCAAGCTGTCGGCCTTCTCGCCGGGTTCCAAGAAGATCCACGTCGACATCGACCCCAGCTCGATCAACAAGAACGTCGCGGTCGACATTCCGATCGTCGGTGACTGCGGCGCCGTGCTGGAAGACATGCTGCGCATCTGGAAGGCGCGCGCCAAGTCGCCGGACAAGGCCGCGCTGAAGGAGTGGTGGGGCAAGATCGAGGGCTGGCGTGCCCGCAACTGCCTGAACTACAACCGCACCGAATCGGTCATCAAGCCGCAGTACGCACTGGAACGCCTGCGCGAGGCCCTGCGCGGCAAGGACCACTACATCACGACGGAAGTCGGCCAGCACCAGATGTGGGCCGCCCAGTTCCTGCCCTTCGACCAGCCGAACCGCTGGATGACCTCGGGCGGGCTCGGCACCATGGGCTACGGCCTGCCGGCCGCCATCGGCGCCCAGCTGGCCCACCCCGACGCCATCGTCGTCGACGTGTCGGGCGAGGCCAGCTTCCTGATGAACATGCAGGAGATCGGCACCGCCGTGCAGTACCGCGCGCCGGTCAAGATCTTCATCCTGAACAACCAGTATATGGGCATGGTGCGCCAGTGGCAGGAACTGCTGCACGGATCGCGCTATTCCCAGAGCTACTCCGAAGCCCTGCCGGACTTCGTGAAGCTGGCGGAATCCTGGGGTTGCGTCGGCCTGCGCGCCACCACGGTGGCCGAGGTCGATCAGGTGATCGAGAAGATGCTGGCGGTCACCGACCGTCCCTGCATCATCGACATCGCCGTCGATCCGAAGGAAAACTGCTTCCCGATGATCCCGGGCGGTAAGGCCCACAACGAGATCCTGTTCGGTCCGGACGACAGCCCGTCCGACGCCACGCCGGAAGACGGCATGGTGCTGGTCTGATCGGCTGACGACGAACGAACAGGAGGGACGGGTCTCATGGAAAACGCGATCGAAAAGCACACCATCGCCGTGCTGGTGGACAACGAGCCGGGCGTTCTCGCCCGCGTCATCGGGCTGTTCTCCGGCCGCGGCTACAACATCGAAAGCCTGACGGTGGCCGAGGTGAACAATGCCGACCACCTGTCGCGCATCACGCTCGTCACCTCCGGCACCCGGATGATCATCGAGCAGATCAAGGCGCAGCTGAGCCGGCTGGTTCCGGTCCACCGTGTCCATGACCTGACCGACGAGGGACCGGCGGTGGAGCGCGAACTGGCGCTGGTCAAGGTGGCCGGCACCGGTGACAAGCGGATCGAGGCGCTGCGCCTCGCCGACATCTTCAAGGCCAAGGTGGTGGACGCCACGCTCACCAGCTTCGTCTTCGAGCTGACCGGCACCACCGAGCAGGTCGACGACTTCGTCGGGCTGATGACCCAGCTCGGACTCGTGGAGGCCAGCCGCACCGGCGTGGTCGCCATGTCGAAGGGGCCGGCGGCCTTTTAAGGCGCCACTCCCCGCAGAACAGCATTCTGCGAAAGATTGGGGCGGCAAAAACGCAAGGAAGCTTTGCATTTTGCCGTTCCATCGAGCGATTGTTTCTCTTGACGCGCGGCTTTGCTCAATGGAGTAATCCGCCGCAGGAAACGCACTCTGTCTTCGTTCGTTGCGAATTCAAGGAATCATCTCCATGCGCGTCTATTACGATCGTGATGCCGACGTCAACCTGATCAAGGGCAAGAAGGTCGTCATCGTCGGCTACGGCAGCCAGGGCCACGCCCACGCCCACAACCTGCGTGACAGCGGCGTGAAGGACGTGCGGATCGCGCTCCGCCCGGGTTCGGCCACCATCAAGAAGGCCGAGACCGCCGGCTTCACCGTGATGACCCCGGCCGAAGCCGCCGCCTGGGCCGACGTCGTGATGGTTCTGACCCCGGACGAGCTGCAGGCCGACCTGTACAAGGACGATCTGGCCCCGAACATGAAGCAGGGCGCCGCCCTGGCCTTCGCGCACGGCCTGAACATCCACTTCAACCTGATCGAGGCCCGTGCCGACCTCGACGTGTTCATGATCGCGCCGAAAGGCCCCGGCCACACCGTGCGCAGCGAATACCAGCGTGGCGGCGGCGTGCCGTCGCTGGTCGCCGTGCACCAGAACGCCTCGGGCAATGCGCTGGACATCGCCCTGTCCTACGCCTCGGCCAATGGCGGCGGTCGCGCCGGCATCATCGAGACGACCTTCAAGGAAGAATGCGAGACCGACCTGTTCGGTGAGCAGGCCGTGCTCTGCGGCGGCCTGACCGAGCTGATCCGCGCCGGCTACGAGACGCTGGTCGAGGCGGGCTACGCCCCCGAGATGGCCTACTTCGAGTGCCTGCACGAAGTGAAGCTGATCGTCGACCTGATGTACGAGGGCGGCATGGCCAACATGCGCTACTCGATCTCCAACACGGCCGAATATGGCGACTACCGCACCGGCCCGCGCATCATCACGCCGGAGACCAAGGCCGAGATGAAGCGCGTCCTGACCGACATCCAGGAAGGCCGCTTCGTCCGCGACTGGATGCTGGAGTGCAAGGCCGGCCAGCCGTCCTTCAAGGCGATTCGCCGCCGCAACGCCGAGCACGAGATCGAGAAGGTCGGCGAGAAGCTGCGCGCCATGATGCCGTGGATCGCCGAGCGCCGTCTGGTCGACAAGTCGAAGAACTGATCCGGCGAAAGCCTGTCGGTTTGATGAGAAGCGCGTCCCTTCGGGGGCGCGCTTTTTATTTGGCGGCCAGATGCTCCGGCGTGATGCCGAAAATCGTTGCGAACTCCTTGCTGCCGGCCTCGGTGATCGCCACGGCGCGGCTGTCGGGACTGCGTGCGATCCAGCCGCGTTCCAGCGAACAGGTCAGCAGGGCCGCACCCAGCCGTCCGGCCAGATGGTGCCGCCGCTCGCTCCAGTCCAGGCAGACCCGGCACAGTGGCCTGCGGTGCCCGCCAGCGTCGGGAAATGCGAGGCCCAGACTGCCCAGGAAAGCGCGGCCGTCGTCCGTCACCAGGGCGCCGCCATCATCGAGGATCACGAACCCGCGCTCGTTCAGCCTGTCGGCCAGTTTTGTGCCGAGCCGTCCGGCGAGATGGTCGTAGCAGGTGCGGGCGGTCCGCAGCGCTTCGTCCTTCGGTCCGGGCGAACGGTGGCGCCGTGGGCTGGCGGCTGCAACCGCCATCAGGCTTTCCATCGCCTGGGCGATATCAGGGGAGGCCAGCCGGTAGTAGCGATGCCGGCCCTGGCGTTCCATCGCCAGCAATCCCGCCTCGCTCATTTTGGCAAGGTGACCGCTGGTGGTTGCCGCTCCGACACCGGCATGCCAGGACAATTCGCCGGCGGTCAGCGCCTGCCCACCCATCAGGGCGGAGAGGATGTTCGCCCGTGCCGGATCGCCGATCAAAGCGGCGATGGTGGCGATGCCATTGGCGGAGGCGAGGGGGAAGGGCGGGCTGGTCATGCCCATCAGTTTAGGCCCCTTCGCCGGCTCCGTCAGCCGCCGACGCTTCGTCCGCGGCCGAAGCGTTCGAGGCAGTCTTTCAAGGGCTTGGCTGTCATGGTGGGCCGCCCTGCAAGACCGACGGAGCCATCATGACCAGCCTTCCAGCCCCCGATGCACGCGCTTCGCGGCCCGATCTGCGTGTCGAGCTTGCCTTGCTGCTGGCCCTCGCGACTTTGTGGGGCGCGTCCTACAGCTTCATCCGGATCGGCGTGGAGACGATACCGCCGCTGACCTTCATTGCCGGCCGGACCCTTATCGCCGGGAGCATCCTGCTGGCGGTCATCCGCTGGCGCGGCCTGTCCCCGCCGCGGGAAGGGGCCGTGTGGAAGCGGTTTCTCCTACAGGCCTGTTTGAACAGCGTTCTCCCCTTTACCCTGATCGCCTGGGCCGAACAGACGGTCGATGCCGGGTCCGCAGCGATCCTCAACGCGACGACGCCGATCTTCGCCTTCCTCATCACCCTTCTGCTGACCCGGCACGAAGCCGTGGGCTGGCGGAAAGCGGTCGGTGTGCTTGCCGGTCTCGGTGGAACGGTGCTGATCATCGGGACGGGGGCTGTCGACGGCATCGGCCGCGATCTGCTGGCACAAGGAGCTATCGTTCTCGCCACCGTCTGCTATGCCGGAGCAGCCATCTTCGGCCGTGTGTTCAAGGGCCTGGATCCAATCATGCCGGCCGCCGGGTCGCTGCTGTGCGGAGCGGCGCTGTTGCTGCCGGTCAGTCTGGCGGTCGACCGTCCCTGGACCCTGTCGCCGTCGCCGGACTCGCTGCTGGCGCTTGCAGGACTCTCGGTCTTCTCGACCGCGCTGGCCTTCGTCCTCTATTTCCGGCTCGTTCACACCATCGGATCGGTTCCGACGACCGCACAAGCCTACCTGCGGGTGCCGATCGGGGTGGGAATCGGCGTGATGATGTTGGGCGAGACGCTGGAACCGACCATGCTTGCCGGCTGCGCCGCGGTCGTACTGGGAGTGGCGGCGATGACCATCCCGGCCCGCTCCCGCTCCTGACCCGATCCGCTTCTCAGCCCCGCGGCTCTCCGAAGCCGGTCGGCGGGGTTTCGGCGACGGCAGCGCGGCCGGGGTCGCGCTTCTGGGTTTCGAGCAGGATGTCGCGGGCAATCGGGGCCGCCGCTGTGGAGCCACCGCCGCCATGTTCGACGAACACCGCGCAGGCATAGCGCGGCGCCTGGATCGGCGCGAAGGCGACGAACAGCGCGTGGTCGCGCTCGCGCCAGGGCAGATCCTCGTTCTTCTTCACGCCGTTGTTGCGCTCGGCCATTGTGATGCGGCGGACCTGGGCGGAGCCGGTCTTGCCGGCCATCTCATAGCCGACCTCGGTGATCCGCGACTTGAAGGCGGTGCCGTTGGGAGCGTTGGTCACCTCGGTCATGCCGCGCAGCACGATGTCGAGGTTCTCCTTCTTCACGCCGATGCTGGGCCAGGCCGTCTGCTCGCCGCTGACCGTCTTGATCTGTTTGGTCAGGTGCGGCTTGACCGCATAGCCGCCATTGGCCAGCCGGCAGGTCATGACCGCCAGTTGCAGCGGCGTTGTTAGCACATAGCCCTGGCCGATGGAGGCGACCAGCGTCTCGCCCATGTCCCAATTCTTGCCCAGCGTCGCCTTCTTCCAGGCGATGGACGGAATCAGGCCGGCACGCTCGTGCGGCAGGTCGATGCCGGTGCGGCTGCCCAGGCCGAACCGGTTGGACATCTCGGCGATGCGGTCGATGCCGATCCGCCGCGACACGTCGTAGAAGAACACGTCGCAGGAATGGCGCAGCGCGCCGACGAAATCGATGGTGCCGTGCCCGCCGCGCTTCCAGCAGTGGAAACGATGGTCGCCCAGTTCCAGATGGCCGGGGCAGAACACCGTGTGACGGTTGCTGACCACCCCCGATTCCAGTGCCGCCAGCGCCGCCATCATCTTGAAGGTGGAGCCCGGCGGATATTGCCCGACCACCGCCTTGTTGTTGAGCGGCGTCGCCTGGTTGGACAGCAGCTCCTCCCACAGCTCGGCGCTGATGCCCATGGTGAACTGGTTGGGGTCGTAGCTGGGGTGCGAGCACAGGGCATAGATGCCGCCGGTGTGGACGTCCATCACCACGGCCGAGGCGCTGACCTCCTGCGACAGCCGCTCCTGCACGAAGCGTTGCAGGGCCATGTCGATGGTCAGCTGCACCTCGCGACCGGATTGGCCCTCGTCGCGCGACAGCTCGCGGATGACGCGGCCGACCGCATTGACCTCCAACTGGCTGGTGCCGGCGGTGCCGCGCAGCACCTTCTCGTGGAACTTCTCGATGCCGGCCTTGCCGATGCGGAAGCCGGGCAGGGAGAGCACCGGATCGCTGTTGCCGCTCAGCTCCGACTCCGACACGGCGCCGACATAGCCCAGGATATGGGCGGTCCAATCCGCCTGCGGGTAATAGCGCAGCTCGCCCACCTCGATCGACACGCCGGGCAGGTCGGGGGTGTTGGTCTCCAGCGTCGCCACTTGTTCCCAGGTCAGGTTCTCGCGCACGGTGACGGGAACGAAGCGGCGCTTGCGGTGCAGTTCGCGCAGCACGCGGCGGCGGTCGCCATCGGTCAGCGGCACGATGCGGGAGATCTTGTCGAGCGTCTCCTGGATGTTGTGGGTGCGCTCCGACACGACGACGACGCGGTAGTTCTGCTGGTTGACCGCCAGCGGCACGCCGAAGCGGTCGACGATGTTGCCGCGGGACGGGGCGATCAGCCGCAGGCTGATGCGGTTCTCCTCCGCCAGCATGGTGTAGCGCGCCGACTCGACCACCTGCAGGTAATAGAGCCGACCGACCAGCGCGGACAGGCCGGCCAGCTTGATACCGCCCAGCACCAGGGCGCGGCGCGCCAGCAGGCGGGAGCGGTCGGTGTCGCGATCGATCGAACTCATGAGACCCGTCGACCCTTTACCCGTTCAGGAACGCGCGATGGACGCGGATCAGCAGCCAACCCACCGCAGGAAACACCGCTACCGTCAGCAGGCCCTGGAACAGTGCCGGCAGGATCGACAGCGTGACGGCGTCGAGCACCGAAAAAGCCAGCCATTGCAGCAGGACGGCACCCGCCATCACCAGCGTGAAGCCGACCCACAGCAGGGCGAAGGTGCTGGCCAGGAACACCCGGCGCTGGTTCAGGACCGCCCATTGGGCGACGACCAGCAGCAGGGCATTGACGCCCAACGGTCCGCCGATCAGGAAATCCTGAAGCAGTCCGATGAGAAAGGCCACCCCCGGACGCATCAGGTCAGGCCTGTGGATCGTCCAGTAATAGACCGAGACCAGCGTCAGGTTCGGTGCGACCGGGGCATAGCCGGGGACCGGCAGCGGGATCATGCCGACCAGCACCATCATCACGGTGACGGCGAAGGGCGCCAGATTGCGCCCGGTCTTGTCCACCTTCTGCCAGAAGGTCGCCGTCATGACGGCAATCTCCCGGTCGGTGGACCGTCCGTCCGGCTCACGTCCAAAACCAGTTCACTTCCACATCCACTTCACTTCGAATCTGGCGACGGGTCCAGATCGGTGCTCGGCAGGCCGAAATCCACCAGACGCAGATGCTCCACGCGCGACAGGTCGGCGCTGGGCAGGACACGGATGCCGCGTTCGCTGACCGCGGTCACCACGCCCACCGGCAGGCCGGGCGGGAAGAGGCCGCCGTCGCCGGAGGTCACCACCCGCTCGCCCACCTGGATCGGCGAGTCCGGCGGCAGATAGAGAAGCTTGGCCTGATCAGAGTTGTCGCCAGCCAGGATCGAGCGCTGGCGCGTGTTCGACAGGATCACCGGAATGCGGGCGTTGATGTCGGTCAGCAGCAGGACGCGGGACGACCATTCGCCGACCTCGATCACCCGGCCGACCAGACCGGCGCCGGCGAGCGCCGCCTGCCCCTTGCGCACCCCGTCGCGCTTGCCGGCGGTGACCACCAGCGTGCGGACGAAGGAACTGCCGGGGGTGGCGATGACGCGGGCGGCGATGTAGTTGACCGACGGTTCCGGACGGACCCGCAGCAGGCTGCGCAGGCTGTTGTTTTCCGACTCCAGCCGCAACGCCGCCTGCTTCCATTGCAGAAGCCGGGCGTTCTCGGCCTTCAGCCGCTGGTTCTCGTCGAACGCGTTCTCAAGTTCCACCGCGGATTCGACCACGCGCGCCGCCGTGGCGGCGGGGCGGGAGATGGCGTCCAGGATGGGGGCGAAGGCATCGGTCACGCGTGCGCGTGCGCTGTCCACCGAGACGGACTCGATCTTACCGACCATCATCAGCGCGATGGAGGCCAGCACCAGCAGAAGGAAGGAGAATCGCTGCGCGAGAGCCCGCAAGGGGGCGGCAAGGCGGATGACGGAGCCGGATGAGCGTGGCTTCACAGGAAATTCCCGTCCAGATACGCGGTCCGTCTCCGGTCCTCACCGCCAGGGGTGGGCAGGGGACCGGAGGCCTTCCAACCAGGGATACACCAATCAGTAGGCGCTGACCAAGACGTTTCGCAGCGTCTTCATCTCCTCCAGCGCGCGGCCGGTGCCGAGCGCCACGCAGGAGAGGGGATCGTCCGCGATCGACACCGGCAGGCCGGTGGCGTGGCGCAGGACGAAGTCCAGGTTGCCCAGCAGGGCGCCGCCGCCGGTCAGCACGATGCCCTTGTCGACGATGTCGGCGGCCAGTTCCGGAGCGGTGTGCTCCAGCGCCACCTTCACCGCCTCGACGATGGCGGAGACGGGCTCTGCCAGCGACTCGGCGATCTGGCGCTCGGAAATGATCAGTTCCTTCGGCACGCCGTTCATCAGGTCGCGGCCCTTGATCTCCAGGATGCGGCCTTCACCGTCCTCGGGCGGACAGGCGGAGCCGATTTCCTTCTTGATCCGCTCGGCGGAGCCTTCGCCGACCAGCAGATTGTGGCTGCGGCGGATGTAGCCGATGATGGCCTCGTCCATCTTGTCGCCGCCGACGCGCACCGACCGCGAATAGACGATGCCGCCCAGCGACAGCACGGCCACCTCGGTGGTGCCGCCGCCGATGTCGACGACCATCGAGCCCGTCGGTTCGGTCACCGGCAGCCCGGCGCCGATTGCGGCGGCCATCGGTTCCTCGATCAGGAAGACGCGGCGGGCGCCTGCGGCCTCCGCCGATTCCTGGATCGCCCGGCGTTCCACCGCAGTCGAGCCCGACGGCACGCAGATGATGACCTGCGGGCTGGCGAAGCTGCGGCGGTTGTGAACCTTGCGGATGAAATGTTTGATCATTTCCTCCGCGACTTCGAAATCGGCGATGACGCCGTCGCGAAGCGGCCGGATGGCCTGGATGTTGCCGGGGGTGCGGCCAAGCATCATCTTCGCCTCGTCACCGACGGCGAGAACCTGCTTTTTGCCGCGCACGTTGGCGATGGCGACGACGGACGGTTCGTTCAGGACGATGCCGCGGCCCTTGACATAGACCAGGGTGTTGGCCGTCCCCAGATCGATCGCCATGTCGGCGGACAGCACGCCGAGCAGTTTGGAGAGCATGGAGCTGACGAACTCTATCAAAGCGGTTGAGACGGCCGAGCCGGCGGACTGGCATAGCATGCCCGCCAACGGTTCCATAGTCGAATGCGCCCGCACGCTCAAGCGGAGAGTGCGCCCGGCAGCCCTGATGCCTGCTGTGGACAGGGTCTCCGGCGAACCGGCGACCGCCGCGGCACGGCGTCTGGTGATGGGCACAGTGGCGGGTTAGGGTTAATAATCCGTCAACGGACCAAAGCCCTGCGGCAAAGCCCGTTCCGATCCGCTGAAAACCCTGCTGGCCGGCGTGACGGTGCAGTGTCTATCCCTGCCGTTGCTGCGCCGCAATAGACATTTGACAGACGAGACGAAGGAACACCGTGACTTATCAGTGATGATCCACCGCGGATTTCGCCCCGGCTTTCTCCGCGGGCTTGGCGGCATAGCCGTGATGACCTTCCAACCGGTCCATGCAGGCCAGCAGAACACCGGAAATCACGAAGGTCATGTGGATGATGACCAGCCACATCAGCTCGTCGCGCGAGGTCTGTGCCAGGTTCATGAAGGCCTTCAGCAGGTGGATGCCCGAGATGGCGACGATGGAGGCGATCAGTTTCAGCTTCAACCCGCCGAAATCGACCTTGCCCATCCAGTCTGGCCGGTCCTCATGATTGGCGACGTCAATCTTGGAGACGAAGTTCTCATATCCCGCGAAGATCACCATCAGCAGAAGGTTGCCGGCGAAGGACAGGTCGATGAGAGTCAGCACGCCCAGAAGCACGTCCTTTTCGCTCATCTCCAGCACATGCGGGATCATGTGCAGGATCTCCTGCGTGAACTTCACCAGCAGCGCAGCCAGCGAAACCACCAGCCCGAGATAGAAGGGCGCGAGCAGCCAGCGGCTGGCGAAGATGATCTGTTCAAAGCGGCGTTCGATCATGGCGGGTTCGGCACGTCGTTGGGGAGGGGGATAAGGACCATGTGTCGCAATGCTGCGCCGCAAAATCAATCGGGCAGTTTCTCCCGCATGTGCGAAGTGCGGGCCAGCCGCCATTGGTCATAGGTGCTGTCATCGTACCGTAACGTCCCGGCGCTATGGTGGCGGCTTGGAAAGAGACCGCCGGGAAGGGTTTGGCGACCATGAAGACCTCCGCTCCGCACATCGTGTCCGCGTTCGAGGACGCGCTGAAGCGGCTGAAATCCGCCATCGTGCAGATGGCCGGCGCTGCGGAGACGCAGATCGACCAGGCTCTGATCTGTCTGGCCCAGCGCAACCCCGAGCTTGCGCGGGAGATCGTGGAGTCGGATGCCCGACTCGACTCCTTCGAACATGACATCGAAGCCCACTGCATGCGCCTGCTGGCTCTGCGCCAGCCGGTCGCCGACGATCTGCGCGAGGTGATCGCGGCCTTGAAGATCGCCGGCAACCTTGAGCGCATCGGCGACCATGCTGCCAACACCGCCAAGCGCGCCGTCGCCATCTTCAGCCTGCCCGACTCCGGGTCGATGGCGGGTCTGCCGCAGCTCGGCCGGCTGGTGCGCGAACGGCTCAGCGCGGTGATCGACGCCTATGTCGACAATGACGGCGAGGCCGCCCTGCGGATCTGGCGCACCGACGACGAGGTGGATGCGCTCTACACCAGCCTCGTTGCGGAAGTGGAGCGGTCGGCCCTGGCGGCGCAGGACCAGTTCACGGCGCACATGCACCTGATGATGATCGCCAAGAACCTTGAGCGCATCGGCGATCACGCCACCAACATCGCCGAGGTCGTCTATTTCGTCAGCACCGGCCAGACCCTGCTCGAAGAGCGTCCCAAGGCCGATCATTCCTACGACCCGGTGGGCTGAAAGCGGTGCGCCGCATGGCATAAGGCCGTTGTGCGGCGCTCCACCGCGCCTATGGGGGATGGTAATTGCGTTGCGGAGTGATCACGTTAGCGTAACGATGCTTCCGTCACCCGCACACGAGACAATACCTCCCTGATGACCGACGACCTGCTCCGCCTCTATGCCGCCATCCTCGACCGCCAGCAGATGGACCCGGCGCACTCCAAGACCGCGCGGCTGATCGCCGCCGGGCCGAAGAAGATCGCCAAGAAAGTGGGCGAGGAGGCGGTCGAAGTGGCGCTGGACGCCATGAACGAGGACCGTCAGGGCGTCATCAACGAAAGCGCCGACCTGCTCTACAATCTTTCGGTCCTGTGGGCGACGCTGAACATCCATCCCGACGACGTGTTCGCAGAGATCCGCCGGCGCGAGGCGCTTTATGGGATCGCCGAGAAGCTGCCGAAGACGGCGCCGGAGCGCTGAGGGCCTTGTATTCGGCGCCTCCGCCGTCAGACCGCCTATCCGTCAAGCCACTCCAAGCCTTTCCAGCACCGGCAACCGCCGCTGCATGAAGGCCGCGTGCCGTCGCACCAGTTCCGCACGGTTGGCCTCATCCCCCTCGCAGCGTTCGCCGTCGCGCCCCAGCACGATGCCGTCGGCCGACAGATGACGCCAAACGAAGGCGGCGGGATCCTCGCCCAGACGAGCGGCAAGCAGGAACAGCGCCTCGATCCGAGACACCGGCACACCGGCACCCAGCAGCGGCGAGGCGAGCTGACCCGGCGTGTCGCCGAAGCGATGGCGCTCCAGGACCGCGGCGTTGAAGCGGTCACAGGAAACTTTCCGTTCGGCGCCCCCATCCTCGGGCATCGCCGGTGCCGCCAGCGACAGGCTGGTCAGCAGGATCAGCGCCCGCAGTACCGCGTCCTCGCCCTGTGCTGCCAGGGCCGGACGGGCGAGCAGCGCGTCCAGGCATTGCGGTCCTTCCGCCAGAGCCCCGCCCAGCGGTTGGTAGAGCGCCCGGGGGAAGGACAGGCGGCCGACGGGGGTGGATGCTCCTTCCGGCAGGTCGTCGGCGGCGACCAGAAGCGCGAAACGGGTCTGTCCCAGCAGGGCGCGCCGCTCGGCCCGGCCCAGACGCTCGCCGCCCTTCACGAACAGGTCGCGGCGGAAGCTGCGGTTGGTCATCACGTCGCGGAGGGTTTCGGCCTGGGCGGCGTCGCGTGCCTCGCCCGCGAGTGCCTGCTGGGCGGGGGAGAGGGTGAGATCGTCCAACTGCTCCATCGGGACGGCGGCACCGGCGAACTCCAGCTTGGCGGCCGCAAGCTCGCGCGTCACGTCGGCATGGTAAAAGGCGGTCCAGTCGCCGTTCAGATATTCGTGGGCGATGTAGTTCGGCGATTTGTGGCGAAGCTGTTCGATCCGCTCCACCACGCCGTCGATGTTGGCGAACCAACCGCCGCCCTGCGCCGCCATCCGTGCCGCGAACTCCACCGCAGCGGCGATGCGGTCGGGCAGGGGGCCGTCGCCTTCGGCGCAGCGCTCCACCAGAAGACGGCGCAGCGGCATGTGGGCCAGCGTGCCGGGCAGGGCGTTGTAGCTGACGAAGACGACGCCACCCGGCGCCAGCCGTCGGCGCAGCACCTCCAGCAGGATCGCCCGGTTCCCGGCGCTCACCCAGGACCAGACGCCGTGCAGCGCGACGGCATCCAGCATCGGCCCGTCGCGCCGGGCGTATTCGGCGAAGCTCTCTTCGAGGAACTCGGCATTGGCCAGCCCGGCATCGGCGGCCAGCCGGCGGACACCGGCGATGTGGGAGGGGTTGAAGTCCATCGCCTCGAACCGCGCCGCCGGGTGGGCGCCGGCCAGCAGGGCGCTGGTCAGGCCATGGCCGCAGCCGGGCTCCGCCATGGTGAAACTGCCGCGGCGCAGCGCCGCGGGCGGGCGCCAGCCGCGCAGCGTCAGGGCGAAGCAGAGCATGGCCGGCGACCAGTCGCGATAGACGGCGCGGATATAGTCGATGCCGCCGACATAGCCTTCGGTCCAGCCGCCCATCCCCGATCCCCTGTTCCGATGCCCCGTTTCGACAGCGCCGGTGTAGCCGCCGGGGCGGAGTCCGGCCACCGAAAAGCGCGCACCAAAAAATTCACATGGGGTGCGATTTTGCTATCGACAGGTCAAAAGCCCTTCGTTATAAACCGCGCCACACCGGCCGGGACAACGGCTTGGCCGGCGCGATGAACAGTCGGCTGGTTTCTGCAAGGGTATCAGTCAAGTTCACCGCCTCAAGAGATGGGCGCATAGCTCAGTTGGTAGAGCAGCTGACTCTTAATCAGCGGGTCCAAGGTTCGAGTCCTTGTGCGCCCACCATCTCTTGAACATTTCCTACGGATGGGCGCATAGCTCAGTTGGTAGAGCAGCTGACTCTTAATCAGCGGGTCCAAGGTTCGAGTCCTTGTGCGCCCACCATCTATAAGGGGCTGGAACCGAGCAGGTTCCGGCCCCTTTCCATTTCCGGAGTTTGGTTCGGTGTGGGAGAGGCGACTCCCGTAATGCCTCTCCCGGATCCTTACCCCTCCGCCTGTGCCAGAAAATCCGCAGTTACCCGGTCCATCGTCGCCAGATGGGTGTGGAACCAGTCGGGGAAATGCTCGGTCACATAGAGCCGGGCACGGTTCTCCTTCCCCTCCGCCAGATCGGCCTCCATCGTCGCGACCACGGTCAGGACGCGGGCGTGCTCCTCCGTGTGGCAATGCAGGGCGAAAAAGCCGTGCTGGGTCATCAGCGCGTTCTCGCGGGCGAAATGCTCGCGCAGATGCTTGGCGAAGGCGGCGAAGGGAGCCCGGAGCTCGCCGGCCGGGGCCTCGCAGGCCGCCTGCAGCAGCGCGACCGAATCGACATGGTCGCAGTCCATGACCGCATAGCCGAGCATGGGGACAGTGCTGGCGGCCGCAGGTGTGGCGGTGGCGGCGGGTGTGGTGGTCGCAAGCATGATGTTCGCTTCCAAAAAAGATGGCCTTCGGAGACGACGCTCCGAAGGCCAACCATACCCGCACAGCCGTCATGGTCTCTTGACGTTGGTCAAGCCATCCGGATCGTCAGGCCTTCGCCTCGCTCGCCTCCAGTTCATCGATGAAGCCGCGGATGACGCCGAGGCCCTTCTGCCAGAAGGCCGGGTCGGAGGCATCGAGGCCGAACGGGGCCAGCAGCTCCTTGTGACGCAGCGTGCCGCCCGCCGACAGCATCGCCAGATACTTTTCGGCAAAGCCCTGCTCTGCGTCCTGGTAGACCGCGTAGAGCGAGTTCACCAGGCAATCGCCGAAGGCATAGGCGTAGACATAAAAGGGCGAGTGGATGAAGTGGGGGATGTAGGACCAGAAATGGCGATAGCCCTCGTCGAAGCGCAGCGCCGGGCCCAGGCTTTCGGTCTGCACCGCCATCCAGATCTCGCCGATGCGGTCCGAGGTCAGTTCGCCTTCGCGCCGTTCGGTGTGGACGCGGCGTTCGAAGTCGAAGAAGGCGATCTGGCGGACCACCGTGTTCAACATGTCCTCGACCTTGCCGGCCAGCATGATGCGGCGGCGCTTCGGGTCGGTCTCCGCCGCCAGCAGCGCGCGGAAGGTCAGCATCTCGCCGAACACCGACGCGGTTTCCGCGAGCGTCAGCGGGGTATCGGACAGGAAATGGCCCTGTTTGCCGGCCAGGATCTGGTGGACGCCATGCCCCAGCTCATGGGCCAGCGTCATCACGTCGCGCGTCTTGCCCTGGTAGTTGACCAGCAGATAGGGGTGGACGCTGGGCACGGTCGGATGGGCGAAGGCGCCCGGCGCCTTGCCGGGACGGACCGGCGCGTCGATCCAGGGGTTGTCGAAAAAGCGCTTTCCCAGGTTTGCGAGATCGGGGGAGAAGCGGCCATAGGCGCCCAGGACGATGTCGCGCGCCTCGTTCCAGGGGATGCTGCGGTCGGCATCCTCCGGCAGGGGGGCGTTGCGGTCCCAGTAATCCAGATGGTCCTGCCCGAACCACTTGGCCTTCATCGTGTAATAGCGGTGCGACAGGTCCGGATAGGCGCCCTTGACGGCGGACACCAGCGCGTCGACCACCTCGTCCTCAACCCGGTTGGACAGGTTGCGGGCGGAGGTCGGCGTCGGATAGTTGCGCCACTCGTCCTCGATCTCCTTGTCCTTGGCCAGCGTGTTGGTGACCAGCGCGAACAGCCGCGCATTCTCGCCCAGCACCTTGCCCACCACCTCGCCGGCCTCGCGGCGGACGGCGGGGTTGCGGTCGGACAGGCGGTTCAGCGCCTCGGCACAGGTCAACTCCTTGCCGCCCATCGGGAAGCGCAGGCTGGCGATGGTCTCGTCGAACAGGCGGTTCCAGGCGGCGCGGCCGACTACATGCTTTTCGTGCAGCAACCGCTCGATTTCGTCGGACAGCTGGTGATCGCGGTAGAGGCGGACGTCGCGCAGCCACGGCTCGTAATGGCGCAGCGCCGTCGACGCCTTCTGCTTCGCCGTCAGATCCTTCTCGTCCAGCCGGTTGATCTCCAGCGTGAAGAAGATCAGGTGGGCGGAGATGTCGTTCACCCGCTCCTGCGCCGACTGGTAGAATTTGGCGACGGTCGGATCGACCATGTTGCCGTTGTAGACCAGCCCGGCATAGGACATGACGCGCGACAGCGTCTCGTCGATGTCCTCATACTGGTGGATCGCCGCGGCCAGATCGTCGCCGCTCAGCGCAGCCAGCTTGCCGGCATAGCGCTCGCGGAAGGCCTTGCATTCGCGTTCCATCCGGTCGAGGTCGGCCTTCAGTTCAGGCGACTCGGTGCCGGGGTAAAGGTCGCTCAGGTCCCAGGTGGGAAGCGCACCCAGATCGGGGGTGTCGTTTGCGGCCATGGCGGCGCTGCTGGTCATCGAATCCCTCCAGAGATTTGTCGAATCCATATAAGCGCGCACGCGGCGTGGGCAAAGTCCTCATGCGGCGGGCGGGCTTCCCATGCTTTCGACGATTGGGTGCAGCGCCTGCCGCCCGGAACGCAGGACCGCGCGCGACAGCTCGGCCAGTGCGGTGCCGGCGATGCGGCTCTGCTGCCAATGCAGCGGCACGTCGAGCGGCCGGCCGGGCACCAGTTCGACCAGACGGCCGGCTGCCAGATGGTCGGCGACCAGCGGGTCGGGATTCATTCCCCATCCCAGCCCCGCCAGCGCGCCATCGACGAAGGCATGGGTGGAGGGCAGCCAGTGGGTCGGCGGGGTGGGCACCGGTTCATGATCGCCCAGCACCAGACGGAGCCACTGCGCCTGTAGCCGATCCTTGCGGTTGAAGGTCAGGCAGGGTGCGGTGGCGAGGCATTCGGCCGTTACCCCATCGGGGAAATGGCGGCGCAGATAGTCCGGGTTGGCGGTGGCACGGTAACGCAGCGCGCCCAGCGGATGGCTGTTGCAGCCGGGGACCGGCACCGCGCTGGCGGTTACGGCGGCCAGCACCTCGCCTTTGCGCAGCCACTCGGCGCTGTGGTCCTGGTCGTCCAGCACCAGATCGAACAGGCAGCCGGGCAGTTCCGCCATCGCCGCGACGAACCATGTGGCGAGGCTGTCGGCATTCACGGCGATCCGCAGGGTGACCGGCCCGTCCGCCGGGCTGAGGCCGGGCAGGGCGCCGCGCAACTCGCTTTCCAGCAGGGCGACCTGTTCCACATGCTGGCACAGGCGCTGGCCGGCGGCGGTGCCGGTGCAGGGCTGGCCGCGCACCACCAGCACGGTGCCCAGCCGTTCTTCCAACAGCTTCACCCGCTGCGACACCGCGGAGGGGGTGACGTGCAGCTGCCGAGCGGCGCGCTCGAAACTGCCGGTGCGGATGACGGCTGCAAGGGCCGCCAGCAGCGGATAGTCCAGCATGAATTAGCTCTGCTTCATCGGCGCAAGGAGGATTAAGTACGGTAAATGAGGGTCCGGTGGTAGCGGATTGGCATCCACCGACTCCGGAACCGCCACGATGACCGAGCTTCCCACCGCTGTCCTGCTTCCCGCCTTTCTGCCGGGCCTGTTCCTCGGCTTCAGCCTGATCGTCGCCATCGGGGCGCAGAACGCGTTCGTGCTGCGCCAGGGCTTGCGCAACGAGCATGTGCTGGCGATCTGCGCCACCTGCGCCCTGTCGGATGCCGTGCTGATCCTGGTCGGGGTCAGCGGATTCGCCAGCGCCGGCGCGCGCTGGCCGTGGCTGGAGCCGTTGATGCGCTATGCCGGTGCCGCCTTCCTGCTGGTCTATGGCCTGCGCAGCGCCCGGTCGGCCTGGCAGGGCGGCAGCGGGCTGAACCCGGCGGACCGGGAGCCGGGCGGGCTGCTGCCGGCGCTGCTGACCTGTCTGGCGCTGACCTGGCTCAATCCGCACGTCTATCTGGACACGGTGGTGCTGGTCGGCTCCGTCTCCGCCCGCTTCGCCGATGCGCGGGGCGCCTTCGCCCTGGGGGCGATGACGGCGTCCTTCCTGTTCTTCTTTGCGCTCGGCTATGGCGCGCGGCTGCTGCGCCCGCTGTTCGCCCGGCCCGCCGCCTGGAGGGTGATGGACGGGGGCATCGCCCTGGTGATGTGGGCGATTGCGGTCGGCTTGCTGATCGGCTAGGCGCGGGCGAACAGGGCGTCGTCCTCGCAGAACAGCAGCGACCGGTGCAGCGCCGTTCCGGCAATCGTACCGGCGCCGACGGCCAGCGCCACTGATCCCGCGGCCCGTGCCGCGTCGCCGCAGGCGAAGACACCGGGGATGCTGGTCTCCTGCATCTCGTCGACGCGAATATGGGTGCCGAGCGGCCCGTCCTCGCTCACGCACCCAAGCTGTGCGGCCAGCGGGCTGGCAACCCGGCTTCTCGGCAGCACGAACAGGCCGGCAAAAGGCACTCGGCGTCCGTCGGCGAGCGTGACCTCCGGCGGGTCGCTGTCGATCCCCGTGATGAAGGCGGCCTCGACGGCGACTCCACGCCTCGCCAGATGGGCCGACTGGTCGGCATCCGGTTCAAAGGTGCCGTTCAGCAGCAGCGTCGTCGGTCCCCAATCCGGCAGCATCAGCGCGTGATGCATGGATTGTCCTGACACCGCTATGACGCCGATACGGCCCTGCATCAGCTCATAGCCATGGCAGTAGGGGCAATGGAAGACGGAGCGGCCCCAACGTTCTGCCAGACCGGGAATCGCCGGCAGTTCGTCAACCACGCCGACGGCGATCAGCAGCCGGCGCGCATGATGGGCGGTGCCATCCGAATCGGTGATCTCGAAGCCCTTGCTCGTCCTGGCGGCTTTTTCGGCCCGCCCGGTCATCCAGGTGACGGTCGGATAGCGCATCAGCTGGGTGCGGGCTTCGGCGGCGATGTCTCCCGGCGGACGGCCGTCCTGCCCGAGAAAGCCATGGGAGTGGCTGGCGAAGCGGTTGCGCCTTAGCCCTTCATCCATCACCAGCACCCGGCGGCGGGCGCGGGCGAGCTGCAGCGCCGCGGCGATGCCGGCGTAGCTGCCGCCGACAATGATGGCGTCATAGGTCGTCTTGTCGTTTCCGTTCATGCCTGTGCCTTTCCACGGATGGAGCGGACGCGCCATCCGCGCCCAGTTACGACACATGATAAGTTACATGAAAGCGCATGGTCAATGTGACATGTAACTTATGAAGTGGCCTGAGTTGGCCGCTCGCCCTGCGTACACCCGAAAGGACCGACCGCCGATGAGACAGGACAGCCGCCTTTCCCGCATGCTGCATGTGTTGATCCACATGGACCGGCATGACGGTGCGCTGACATCGGAGGCGATTGCCGAGATGCTGAGCACCAATCCGGTGGTCATCCGCCGGACCATGGCGGGGCTGCGCGAGGCCGGCCATGTGCGGTCGGAAAAGGGCCATGGCGGCGGCTGGCGGCTGGCACGGCCGCTCGACGGGATCACCCTGCTGGACATTCACCGCGCATTGGGGGAGCCGGGGATCTTCGCCATCGGTCCCACCGCGGATGAGCCGAGCTGTCTGGTCGAGCAGGCGGTGAATGCCGCCCTCGATGGGGCGCTGCGTGAGGCGGAGGCGGTACTCGTCCGCCATCTCGGCCAGGTGACGCTCGCCGATCTCGCTGCCGATTTCGACCGGCGCATGAAGGCGCTGGGGAAGGGCTGAACGCGGAGCCTAGCCCAGTTTGGGCGTCTCCCCCTCCTGCGCCCGCCGGATCGCCGCCTCGACGCATTGCAGGTGCAGTTTCTTGCGGGCGAGCAGGCGGGCGCGGCGTTCCTCCAGGTCGGTGGTCGCCATCGCCTCGATGGCGCAGCCGCGCCATCCGTTGGCGTCGAGCGCGCGGGCGACCTCGGCATAGCCGAAATAGCCCTTCTCCGGCTGCTCCCAGGGCGGGCGGAAGTCGGCCCGGCGCAGGACGAAGCGGTTGGACTGGCTGCCGCCGCCCAGGTTGGTGAGTCGGGCCACGATCAGCCGCTCGCCGTTGCCGTGAACGACGGTCAGGATCGGGCGGATTCCGGTGATGGGTGGATCGACGGCCATGATCCATGCATAACGGTCCAGGGGCGTCCTGACCAGAGCGTCGCTGACCGCACTGCCGCACGCACCCTCTCCCGTCCGAATGGAGAAACGCCGATGCGCCCCGTCACCATGCCTGTCACATGGCCCCTCACGCGGATTGTCCCGAGCCTTTCCTCCGCCGCGCTTTTGCTCTTTCTGCTGGCCGGTCCCGCCGCGGCCCAGCTGGCACCCGCCCCCACGGCGACGGCGACGGCACCGGCGCTCGTTTGTGAGGCCTATGCCGCTGGTGCGATGATCGAGGCGCAATTGTTCTTTGGTCGGAACATCGGCAACGAGATCGGCGTCAGCGAGCGCGACTGGACCGATTTCCTGAACGGCGAGGTGACACCGCGCTTTCCCAACGGCCTGACCGTCACCGACGGGTCGGGTCACTGGCGCGACATCGAGACCGGGCGGCTGGTGCGCGAGCCCAGCAAAATCCTCACGCTGCTGGCCGATAGCGACCCGGCGACGCTGGGCCTGATCCGCGAAATCGTCGATCTGTACAAGGGGCGCTTCCACCAACAATCGGTCGCGCTGGTCGTTCGGCCGGTCTGTGTTTCCTTTTGAATTCCAGCTTTCGGAACAGCGTTTCGCCGATCCGGAATGCGACAGCCCGTCGCACCCCCGACCTTCTGACATTTGCCTGCACTTATGCTTTTGTCGCAGATTGTGGAGGTCGCGAAACGGATCGTTTCGCGGCCGAGAGGAAATGCGCACCGAATAGTACCAAAATAGAACGAGGGACGCCCTGCCATGAGCCCGACCGCCAGCACCACAACTGCCGAGCTTTTCGACCAGATGCATGCCCGCTCCCTGTCGGACCCAGCAGGGTTCTGGGGCGAGGCGGCGAAGGACATCTCCTGGTTCAAGCCGTGGGACAAGGTGCTGGACGACAGCAACGCGCCCTTCTACCGCTGGTTCACCGGCGGGGAGCTGAACACCTGCTACAACGCGGTGGACCGCCATGTCGAAGGCGGGCGCGGCGCCCAGGCCGCGATCATCTATGACAGCCCGGTCACCCAGGCCGTCCAGACCATCACCTATGCCGAACTTCAGGATCAGGTCGCCCGCTTCGCCGGTGTTCTGCGCGCCCAGGGCGTGGAGAAGGGCGACCGCGTCCTCCTCTACATGCCGATGATCCCGCAGTCGCTGGTCGCCATGCTGGCCTGCTCCCGTCTAGGTGCGGTCCATTCCGTGGTGTTCGGCGGCTTCGCCCCGCACGAACTGGCGACCCGCATCGACGACGCCAAGCCGAAGGCGATCGTTTCGGCCTCCTGCGGCATCGAGCCGAACCGCATCGTCAAGTACAAACCGATGCTGGACGCCGCCATTGAGCAGTCGGCCCACAAGCCGTCCAGCGTCATCGTCTGGCAGCGCCCGCAGGAGACGGCGGCACTGATCGCCGGCCGCGACGTCGATTGGGCCGAAGCGGTGGCGACGGCCGAGCCGGCGGAGTGCGTGCCCGTCAAGGCGACCGATCCGCTCTACATCCTCTACACCTCCGGCACGACCGGCCAGCCCAAGGGCGTGGTGCGCGACAATGGCGGCCATGCCGTGGCGCTGCGCTGGACCATGACCAACATTTACAACGTCAAGCCGGGCGAGGTGTATTGGGCGGCGTCGGACGTGGGCTGGGTTGTCGGCCACTCTTACATCGTCTACGCGCCGCTGCTGACCGGCTGCACCACCGTAGTCTTCGAAGGCAAGCCGGTCGGCACCCCCGATCCGGGCACCTTCTGGCGCGTGATCGAGCAGCACAAGGTCGGCACGCTCTTCACCGCCCCCACCGCCTTCCGCGCCATCAAGCGCGAGGATCCGGACGCCAATTACCTGAAGAAGTACGACCTGTCGCACTTCCGCGCTCTGTTCCTGGCCGGCGAACGGTCGGACCCCGACACGCTGCACTGGGCCGAGGACAATCTGAACGTCCCGGTGATCGACCACTGGTGGCAGACGGAGACCGGCTGGGCGATTTCCGGCAACCCGCTGGGCGTCCACCTGTTCCCGATCAAGTACGGTTCCGCCACCCGCCCGATGCCGGGCTGGGACGTGCGGGTGCTGAATGCCGAGCTGAAGGAGGTTCCGCGCGGCGACATCGGCGCCATCTGCGTCAAGCTGCCGCTGCCTCCGGGCACGCTGCCGACGCTGTGGAATGCCGACGAGCGCTTCAAGAAGTCCTACCTCGCCGACTACCCGGGCTATTACCAGACCGGCGACGCCGGCTTCATCGACGATGACGGCTATGTCTATGTCATGGCCCGCACCGACGACATCATCAACGTCGCCGGCCACCGTCTCTCCACCGGAGCCATGGAGGAGGTGCTGTCGAGCCACAGGGACGTCGCCGAATGCGCGGTGATCGGCGTGGCCGACGACCTGAAGGGGCAGGTGCCGCTGGGCTTCGTCTGCCTCAAGGCCGGCGTCACCCGACCGCATGAGGAGATCGTCAAGGAGGTGGTCCAGCTGGTGCGCGAGCAGATCGGCCCGGTCGCCGATTTCAAGCGCGCCCTGGTGGTCGACCGCCTGCCGAAGACGCGGTCGGGCAAGATCCTGCGCGGCACCATGCAGAAGATCGCCGACAGCCAGGACTACAAGATGCCGGCGACTATCGACGATCCGGGCATCCTGCCGGAGATCGCCGACGCTCTGAAGACGCTGGGCTACGCCAAGACCAGCAGCACGCCGGCCTGAGGTGCCGAACAGGGACGGGGCGGCCTCCGGGCCGCCCTTTTCCGTTCCGCTTGCCGGATCAGCCGGCGACGACCGACAGGTTTTCCGGTTCCTCGCTGCCGAGGTCGAGCAGCGGCAGGAAGCTTGCCGGTTCCTGTGCGCCGGACAGGGCGTAGCGGCGGTTGAAGATGTAGCAGGGCACCGCCTGCAATCCCATTTGGCGGGCCAGGGCGTCGGCGGCGAGCACCGCGGCCGATTCGGCGTCGCTCGACAGCTGGCGCCGCGTCTCGACGAAATCCATCCCCAGCCCGGCGGCGACGCTGGCCAGCGCATCCGGGTCGCCGATGTCGACGCCTTCGACAAAATAGGCGGCGAACAGCGCGTCGGCCATGGCGTTGCCCAGCCCCTGGCGTCCGGCGATGCGGACCAGCCTGTGTGCGTCGAAGCTGTTGGGTGTGCGCTGGATGCGGTCGAGCGCCAGCGGCAGCCCGTCGCGTGCCGCCGTGTCCTCCACGACCCGATGAATCTGCCGCGCCCGTTCCGATCCGCCGAACTTGGCGGCGAGATAGTCCTCGCGCGACATCCCGCCCCGCGGCATGTCAGGGTTCAGCTGGAAGGGCTGCCAGCGCAGTTCCGGGCGGAGGTTGGGCCGCTGCATCAGCGCCCGGTCGAGCCGGCGCTTGCCGATGTAGCACCAGGGGCAGATCAGGTCGGCGAAGGTTTCGATCAGCATCCCGCCACTATCGGCGCCTGCCCTGGATCGGGCAACCGCTTCTTCCATGCCGTCCCGCCATCATCGGCCTCTTCCGGCCCGCAACCGTTTGTTAACCGAGTTGGTCCGACAGTCCGGAGTGGCTCCGCCCGTCATTCTGCGGCCGGCGGACATATCCCGATGGGCGATTCCCGATGAGCAATTCCTACGTCGACGGCAAGGTGCGCGAAGCGATCCTGGCGGCCAAGGGCAGCCGGATGAATGCGCAGAAGCTCCTGATGGCCTGGGCCGTCGAGGATCCTGACCTGTTGCGCGGCATTGCCCAGCCTTTCCTGAAGGCCATCGCCGCCGCCGCCATCGAACGTGCCGGCCGTCCGGCCAGCAGCAGGCCGGTCGCGCGCCCGGCTGCCGCGGGTGGTGCGGGGGGAGGGCGGCCGTCCGCCTCCGGTCTCAGCCGCGATGCGCTTGAGAATTTGCTGAACCAGCTGGGCCGCGAACCGGACGAGCAGCAGGCCCCGCAACGGACCGCCCCTGCCGGCAAGTCTGCCGGGCCGGGCGCTGCGAAGGGGGCCACGATCCACGATGCCCCGGCGGGCGGGCCGAATCATGAAAAGGCGATGATGGCGATTGCCAAGGCCTTCGTTGCGAAGAAGGTGCGCTGAGGCGAGCCCCTTACGAACCGCTGTTGGGGGCATAGGGCGCTGCGTCGTCGAACCAGCCCTTCTTGTGCGGCAGGGTGCGGATGTCCGGCGGCGGGCTGGCGAGCGCGGTGTTGCCGTTGCGGTAGGGATCGGGGATGTGGTGGCACTCGACGTCTGCCAGCGTGCGGTAGCAGTAGACGCGGGACCGGTCGACCTCGACCTTGTCCGGGCAATAGTCGCCAGTCTTCTCGAAACTCAGGATCGAGCAATCGCGTCCCGTGGCGGCCGACACGATATGGTCGCCGATGGTCTTCTTGGTGGCGTTCAGCGTCACGACATCCGCACCGGCCGCCGCCAGCCCGAGCGGGGAGGTGCAGCCGGCAAGAGCCAGTGCCGGAATTGCAAGGGAAACGGCGATCCAACCCCACATCCCGCCAATTCGCGTCGCGCCCAACCCTGCGACCATGCCCGTGCCCACCATCCAGCAGTTCCCATCGCTACGCATGTGCCGCGACCGATCCCGTACAGTGCACGCGGACGCGGTTAACAAGCGGTGAATTCACCGCTGGGGCGGGCCTCACCGCAACAGGGTGCAGATACGCGAGCGGCATTGCACGACGACGAAGGCATCCTTGTCCTCCGTGCAGCCGACCTTGAAGGTGGTCGCTCCCTCCCGTCCCACAGTGTAGCGCAGCACCTCCACCTTCGCCGGCGTGCAGTTGCCCATCGATTTAGCGATCTCCTTGGCCTCCGACTGGGCGGCGGAGACATTCGCGGCGGCCATCGCCGGTCCCGCGGCGAACAGGACGAGTGACGGCAGCAGGGCAGTCAGTCGTAGACGGGGCGAGCTGTGGATCGGCATGGCGCGACTATCGCACGGGGTGGGGCACTCCGGAAGGGCTGCCTCCGAAATGTCGCAGCGATGCGAATCACTCCGCGCAGCCGGGCCTAAGCTGGTATGGTCGAGGCAACGTGACCGGGGTGGCGCCTTGCCGCGCGGTTCAGGACCAGGGTGGGGAAACGCATGACTTCGAATGATCGGCGGCTGGGCGACCGCATTCTCGCCGCACTGGAACTGGCGTTGGAGCAGGAGCATCTGGATGTCGCCGAACATCTGGCCCGCGCGTTGGAGGAAACGCTGACCCGCTTCGGTGGACCCGATGCCGTCGACCACCGCGAACTCTCGGCCGGTATGCTGCAGGCCTTCGACCGGCTCGATGAACTGCGCCGCGCCGCCCATCGCCTGCCCTGAGGGCGCCGCTGAAGCGCCCGCGAACTGCAGGCCTCGCCGGAGAGGAATTTTTTGCAATTTGGTGATTGACAGGCAGCGGCCCGGGCGACTACAAACCGCCCACCGAACGACGGGGGCCTCAACGGCTCCGGTGAAAAACACCAAGCGAAACAAGCCTTTGGCTCAGTGACGATCCGGTGTTTCGAACAAGTCGCTCTGCGCGGGTGTAGCTCAGTTGGTTAGAGCGCCGGCCTGTCACGCCGGAGGCCGCGGGTTCAAGTCCCGTCACTCGCGCCACTTTCTTTTTCAAATTCGGCGTCAAGCGCCAGTATGATCCAAGGACTCGCAAATTGCGGGTCCTTTTTCGCATGCATATTGTCTTCCCTTTCCCCTTTTTTAAAAACGTGGTATTACCAGGGTCTGGCGCGGGGGCTGGCTTGTCCTTCCGCGTGGTGAAAAGCGATTCAAAGCGCTTTCCTTGCCCACGGTCTCGGCATATATTCCGGCCCGTCTGATGGGCTAATCCAAGGCATGGCTGCCACGGCTTTGCGCTTCCGCCGATTTCCCGGCCGGAACGGCGCCCGTGGTCGTGGGCTTATGGGAGGAACGCGGTGTCGACTCCGCTGATCATTGAGTATCTTCCGATCCTGGTGTTTCTGCTGATCGGCATCGCGCTGGCCGCGGTGATGGTGGGGGCATCCTACGTCATCAGCCCGAAGAACCCGGACGCCGAGAAGGTCTCCCCCTACGAATGCGGCTTCGAGCCGTTCGAGGACGCGCGCACCAAGTTCGACGTGCGGTTCTACCTGGTCTCGATCCTGTTCATCATCTTCGACCTGGAAGTCGCCTTCCTGTTCCCGTGGGCGGTCGCGCTCGGTGACATCGGGCTGTTCGGCTTCTGGTCGATGATGCTGTTCCTCGGCATCCTGACCATCGGCTTCATTTACGAGTGGAAGAAAGGAGCTCTGGAATGGGAGTAGAGGTCGCCAAGCCGCTGGCGCCGATTCCGCCCGGACCGGAACAGGACGCCTACATCCGCGCGGTCTCCGACGAGATCCAGGACAAGGGCTTCGTGCTGGCGAAGTACGAGGACCTGCTGGCCTGGGCCCGGACCGGCTCGCTGTGGCCGATGACCTTCGGTCTGGCCTGCTGCGCGGTGGAGATGATCCACGCCTATATGAGCCGGTACGACCTGGACCGCTTCGGCGTCATTCCGCGTCCCAGCCCGCGCCAGTCCGACTGCATGATCGTCGCCGGCACCCTGACCAACAAGATGGCCCCGGCGCTCCGCAAGGTCTACGACCAGATGCCGGAGCCGCGCTGGGTCATCTCGATGGGGTCCTGCGCCAACGGCGGCGGCTACTACCACTATTCCTACGCGGTGGTGCGTGGCTGCGACCGGATCGTGCCGGTGGACATCTATGTGCCGGGCTGCCCCCCGACGGCGGAGGCGCTGATTTACGGCATCCTCCAGCTCCAGAAGAAGATCAAGCGCGGCAATCGCATCGCCCGCTGACCACGGCGTACCGTCCCGCCTCCGGCCTCCGGAGGCGGGACGAACGACAAGCGCGCTGAAGACAAGTAGGAAGGCAGGGTCCCACCCATGTCCGAACAGGCGTTGAAGGAACTCGGGGACGTCATCGCCGCCAAGATCGGCGGCGACGTCCTCAAGGTCGAGGTGAAGCTCGGCGAACTGATGGTGACGGTCAAGCGGCCGGCCATCCTGGCGGTGCTGACCGCGCTGCGCGACGACCCGGACACCCGGTTCGAGCAGCTGACCGACATCACCGCGGTCGATTACCCCGACCGCGCGGAGCGGTTCGAGGTCGTCTACCAGCTGCTCAGCTACACCCACAACCGGCGCATGCGCGTGAAGCTGGCCACCGACGAGGACACGCCCGTCCCGTCGGCCGTTTCCGTCTTCAGCGCCGCGAACTGGTTCGAGCGCGAGGCGTGGGACCTGTTCGGCGTCTTCTTCGAGAACCATCCGGACCTGCGCCGCATCCTCACCGACTACGGGTTCGAGGGGCACCCCTTCCGCAAGGACTTCCCGCTGACCGGCTACGTCGAAGCCCGCTACGACGAGGACCAGAAGCGCGTGATCTATGAGCCGGTCCGTCTGACCCAGGATTTCCGCGCCTTCGACTTCCTCAGCCCGTGGGAAGGCATGACCAACGTCATGCTGCCCGGCGATGAAAAGGCGGCCCTCCAGGACGGGAGCAAGAAGCCGTGAGCATGACCGTTTCGACCGAATCGGCGACCGGCGTCGTCACGACTGGTCCCGGCGCGCCGATCAGCGCCTCCGGTCCGGAGACCAAGACGCAGATCAAGCCCTACACGATGAATTTCGGGCCGCAGCATCCGGCCGCCCACGGCGTGCTCCGTCTGGTGATGGAGCTGAACGGCGAGGTGGTGGAGCGTTGCGATCCGCACATCGGCCTGCTGCACCGCGGTACCGAGAAGCTGATCGAGTACAAGACCTACATCCAGGCCGTGCCGTATTTCGACCGCCTGGACTATGTCAGCCCGATGTGCATGGAGCACGCCTATGTGCTCGGCATCGAGAACCTGCTGCAGATCAAGGCGCCGCTGCGTGCCCAGTACATCCGCGTGCTGTTCTCGGAAATCACGCGCATCCTGAACCACATCCTGTCGATCACGACCGGTGCGCTGGACGTCGGCGCGATCACCCCGGCGCTGTGGGGCTTCGAGGAACGCGAAATCCTCATGGAGTTCTACGAGCGCGTGTCGGGTGCCCGCCTGCACGCCAACTATTTCCGGCCGGGCGGCGTCGCCTGGGACATTCCAGACGGTCTGCTCGACGACATCTGGGCCTTCACCGAGCGTTTTCCGAAGTTCATGGACGACCTCGAGAGTCTGCTGACCGAGAACCGCATCTTCAAGCAGCGCACGGTCGACATCGGCATCGTCACCAAGGAACAGGCGCTCGACTGGGCCTTCACCGGTCCGATGCTGCGCGGCTCCGGCGTCGCCTGGGATCTGCGCAAGTCGCAGCCCTACGAGGTCTATGACCGCATGGAGTTCGACGTCCCGGTCGGCCTGACCGGCGATTGCTGGGCGCGTTATCTGGTCCGCATGGAGGAGATGAAGCAGTCGCTGCGCATCATCCGCCAGTGCTGCAAGGAGATGCCGGCCGGTCCGTACAAGATCGAGGACCGCAAGGTCTCCCCACCGCCGCGCGGTGAGATGAAGCGCTCGATGGAAGCGCTGATCCACCACTTCAAGCTCTTCACCGAGGGTTTCCACGTTCCCGCCGGCGAGACCTACACCGCCATCGAGGCGCCCAAGGGCGAGTTTGGCGTGTATCTGGTGTCCGACGGCACCAACAAGCCCTACCGCTGCAAGATCCGCGCGCCGGGCTTTGCCCATCTTCAGGGCCTGGACTTCATGTCGAAGGGTCACATGCTGGCCGACGCCGTCGCCAACATCGCCTCGATGGACATCGTTTTCGGAGAAATCGATCGATGAGCGCGCCCGCTTCCGATCACGGCCACGCCGAGCCGACCAGCTTCACCTTCACCCAGGAAAACCTGGAGCTGGCGAAGCGCATCATTGCCAAGTATCCGCAGGGCAAGCAGGCCAGCGCCTGCATGCCGCTGCTGGACGTGGCCCAGCGCCAGAACGGTGGCTGGCTGCCGCGCGTCGCCATGGACGCCGTGGCCGACCTGCTCGGCATGCCGCGCATCCGCGTGTACGAGGTCGCGACCTTCTACACGATGTACAACAAGAACCCGGTCGGACGGCACCACATCCAGGTCTGCACCACCACCCCCTGCTGGCTGCGCGGGTCGGACGACATCGTCCACACCTGCAAGAAGAAGCTCGGCATCGAGGTGGGCGAGACCACGGCCGACGGCCAGTTCACGCTGGGCGAGGTCGAGTGCTCGGGTGCCTGCGTCAACGCGCCGGTTGTGCAGATCGGTGACGATTACTACGAAGACGTGGCCCCGGAGCATATGGAGCGCATCCTCGACGCGCTGGCGCGCGGCGAGACGCCGAAGCCCGGTTCGCAGACCGGCCGTCAGTCCTCGGAGCCGGTCGGCGGCCCGACGACGCTGAAGGCCTTTTCCACCGCGCAAGCGGAAGATTGAGGGGGAGGGGACAGCGATGCTTCGCGATGAGGACCGCATCTTCACCAACCTCTACGGCTATCAGGACTTCGGTCTTGACGGGGCCCGCAAGCGCGGTGACTGGGACAACACGGCATCCATCCTGGCCAATGGCCGGGAGTGGATCATCGAGCAGGTGAAGGAATCGGGGCTGCGCGGCCGTGGCGGCGCCGGCTTCTCGACCGGCATGAAGTGGTCCTTCATGCCGAAGAACGTGACCGACAAGCCCGTTTACCTCGTCATCAACGCCGACGAGGGCGAGCCCGGCACCTGCAAGGACCGCGACATCCTGCGCCACGATCCGCACAAGCTGATCGAAGGCTGCCTGATCGCCGGTTTCGCCATCGGCGCCAGCGCCTGCTACATCTACATCCGCGGCGAGTTCTACAACGAGGGCTCCAACGTCCAGCGCGCCATCGACGAGGCGTATGCGGCGGGGCTGATCGGCAAGAACGCCTGCGGCACCGGCTACGATTACGACGTCTACATCCACCGCGGTGCGGGCGCGTACATCTGTGGCGAGGAAACCGCGCTCATCGAGTCCATCGAGGGCAAGAAGGGCCAACCGCGCAACAAGCCGCCGTTCCCTGCCCAGGCCGGTCTCTATTCCTGCCCGACCACGGTGAACAACGTCGAATCCATCGCCGTCGTCCCGACCATCCTGCGCCGCGGAGCCTCCTGGTTCGCCGGCCTCGGCCGTCCGAAGAACTCGGGCACCAAGCTCTTCTGCATCTCCGGGCACGTCAACAAGCCGTGCAACGTGGAAGAGGAGATGGGCATCCCGTTGAAGGAGCTGATCGAGAAGCATGCCGGCGGCGTGCGCGGCGGCTGGGACAACCTGCTGGGCATCATTCCCGGCGGCTCGTCGGTCCCGGTCCTGCCCAAGTCGATCTGCGACACCGTCCTGATGGACTTCGACAGCTTGCGCGAAGTGCAGTCGGGCCTCGGCACCGCTGCGGTGATCGTGATGGACAAGTCCACCGACATCGTGAAGGCCATCGCCCGCCTGTCGTCCTTCTATGCCCATGAGTCCTGCGGCCAGTGCACGCCCTGCCGCGAAGGCACCGGCTGGATGAGCCGCGTCATGCAGCGCATGGTCACCGGCAACGCGCGCATGGAAGAGATCGACATGCTGCTGCAGGTCACCAAGCAGGTCGAAGGCCACACCATCTGCGCGCTCGGCGACGCTGCCGCCTGGCCGATCCAGGGCCTGTTCCGCCACTTCCGCCCGGAAGTGGAGCGGCGCATCCAGGCCTACCGCAACAGCGCCCCGCTGGCGGCCGAGTAAGGAGTTCCCGTTCCCATGCCGAAACTCACCATCGACGGGATCGAGATCGAGGTCGAGCCGGGCACCTCGATCCTCCAGGCTTGCGAGCAGCTGGGGATCGAGATTCCGCGCTTCTGCTACCACGAGCGTCTCAGCGTGCCGGCCAACTGCCGCATGTGCCTCGTGGAGATGGAGCGCGCGCCCAAGCCGGTCGCGTCCTGCGCCATGCCCTGCGGCGACGGAATGGTCGTCCGCACCAACAGCGAGACCGTCCTGAAGGCCCGCAAGGGCGTCATGGAGTTCCTGCTGATCAACCACCCGCTGGATTGCCCGATCTGCGATCAGGGCGGCGAGTGCGATCTGCAGGATCAGGCCATGGCCTATGGCTTCGATCGCGGCCGCTACGGCGAGAACAAGCGGGCGGTCAAGGACAAGTATATGGGTCCGGTCATCAAGACCATCATGACCCGTTGCATCCATTGCACCCGCTGCATCCGCTTCATCAACGAAGTGGCCGGTGTTCCCGATGTCGGCGCCGTCTATCGCGGCGAGCACATGGAGATCACCACCTTCGTCGAGAAGGCCATCGGCTCGGAGCTGTCGGGCAACCTCGCCGACGTCTGCCCGGTCGGCGCGCTGACCCACAAGCCCTACGCCTTCACGGCGCGCCCGTGGGAGCTGCGCAAGACCGAGACCATCGACGTCCTCGACGCCGTCGGCTCGAACATCCGCGTCGACGCCCGTGGGCCCGAAGTGATGCGCGTCCTGCCGCGCGTCAACGACGACATCAACGAGGAGTGGCTGAACGACAAGAGCCGCTACTCGTATGACGGTCTGAAGCGCCAGCGTCTGGACCGCCCCTACATCCGCCAGAACGGCAAGCTGGTCCCGGCCAGCTGGGCCGAGGCCTTCACCGCCATCGCGGCGCGCCTGAAGGGCCTGTCCGGCAACCGTGTCGCCGCCATCGCCGGCGATCTGGTCGATGTCGAGGCGCAGTTCGCGCTGAAGGAGCTGCTGTCGCGGCTCGGCTCGGCCAACCTGGATTGCCGCCAGGACGGCGCCCGGTTCGACACTTCGGTGCGGGCCGGCTACCTGTTCAACTCGGGCATCGCCGGCATCGAGAAGGCCGACGTCATTCTGCTGGTCGGCACCAACCCGCGCTGGGAAGGCACGCTGGTCAACGCCCGCATCCGCAAGCGCTATATGGCCGGCGGCGTCACCATTGCCTCCATCGGCGAGCAGCGTGACCTGACCTATCCCTACAGCGTGATCGGCACTGGTCCGGACACGCTGCAGCAGCTGGTCGACGGCAGCCACCCGTTCTCCGAGACGCTGCGCGCCGCCAAGAACCCGATGATCATCGTCGGCATGGGGGCCTTCCAGCGCGCCGACGGTCTCGCGGTCCAGGCCGCCGCCCGTCTGGTCGGCGAGGTCTACGGCATGTTCCGCGACGACTGGAACGGCTTCAACGTGCTGCACACCGCCGCGGCGCGGGTCGGCGGCATCGAGGCCGGCTTCCTGCCGGGCGAGGGCGGCCGAGACATCCATGGCATTCTCGACGGTGCGTCGAAGGGCGAGATCGACTTCGTCTACCTGCTGGGTGCCGACGAGATCGACATGGCCAAGCTGGGCAATGCCTTCGTCGTCTATCAGGGCCATCACGGCGATGCCGGCGCCCACCGCGCCGACGTCATCCTGCCGGGTGCCGCCTACACCGAGAAGAACGCGGTCTACGTCAACACCGAAGGCCGTCCGCAGCTCGCCCGACTCGCGGTCTTCCCGCCGGGCGAAGCGCGCGAGGACTGGAAGATCGTCCGCGCCCTGTCGGAAGTCCTGGGCACCACGCTGCCCTTCGACACCCACGGCCAGCTGCGTCAGCGGCTGATGGCGGCGAACCCGATCTTCGGTGCGGTCGGCGAGATGACCCCGGCCAGCTGGGCGCCGTTCGGCGCGCAGGGTCCGGTGGACGCCGCCCCCTTCGTGACGCCGATCACCAACTTCTACATGACCGACCCGATCAGCCGGGCGTCGGTGACGATGGCCAACTGCACGGAAGCGCTGGTGGGCCCTGCTCAGGAGAGGACTGGCACCCATGGCTGAGTTCTGGAGCGGCTTTCTCCTGCCGCTGATCATTATGGTCCTGCAGATCCTGGCGATTACCGTGCCGCTGCTGGTCGCCGTCGCCTTCATGACCTATGCCGAGCGCAAGATCATGGGTGCGATGCAGATGCGCCAGGGTCCGAGCATCGTCGGCCCCTTCGGCCTGATGCAGCCCTTTGCCGACGGCCTGAAGCTGTTCGCCAAGGAGCAGATCCTGCCGGAAGGCGCCAACCGCGTCGTGTTCTACGTCGCGCCGATGCTGACCTTCTTCCTGGCGCTGATCGCCTGGGCGGTCATCCCGTTCGACTACGGGGTGGTGCTGTCCAACATCAACGTCGGCGTGCTGTACCTGTTCGCGATCTCCTCGCTGGGCGTCTACGGCATCGTGATGGCCGGCTGGGCCTCGAACTCGCGCTACGCCTTCCTCGGCGCGCTGCGCTCCGCGGCGCAGATGGTGTCCTATGAGGTCTCGATGGGCCTCATCATCATCTCCGTGCTGCTGTGCGTCGGCTCGCTGAACCTGACCGACATCGTTCGGGCCCAGGAGAAGGTCTGGTTCTGCATCCCGCTGCTGCCGATGTTCGTGATGTTCTTCATCTCGGCGCTCGCGGAAACCAACCGCGCCCCCTTCGACCTGCCGGAAGGCGAGTCGGAGCTGGTTGCCGGCTTCATGGTGGAGTACAGCTCGGCCCCCTTCGCGCTCTTCTTCCTTGGCGAATACGCCAACATGATCCTGATGAGCGCGATGACGAGCATCCTGTTCCTCGGCGGCTGGCTGCCCCCGCTGCCCTTCGCGCCCTTCACCTGGGTGCCGGGCATCGTGTGGTTCGCGCTGAAGATCGCGTTCTGCCTGTTCACCTACGTCTGGGTTCGCGCCACCGTGCCGCGCTACCGCTACGACCAGCTGATGCGGCTGGGTTGGAAGGTCTTCCTGCCCCTGTCGCTGTTCTGGGTCGTGCTGACCGCCGGCGTCCTGGTGACCTTCGGCTGGCTGCCGAAGTAAGCGGCATCGCCGCAAAGCCAGCCTGCACCGAACCCACCATTGACGTGTCGATTTGAGTGCCGGCGAGCCAACCCATCAAACGGGAGCGGCCGCCGGCGAGGAAGGAGACGAAGAGGCCATGGCGTTCCTCGACCGCGCGGCGCGCAGCCTGTTCCTGACCGAGCTGCTGGGCGGCATGGCGCTGACCTTGCGCTACATGTTCAAGCCCAAGGTCACGCTGAACTACCCCTATGAGAAGGGCCCCATCAGCTCGCGCTTCCGCGGCGAGCATGTGCTCCGCCGCTATGCGAGCGGCGAGGAGCGCTGCATCGCGTGCAAGCTGTGCGAAGCGGTGTGCCCGGCTCTCGCCATCACCATCGAGGCCGAACCGCGTGACGACGGCAGCCGCCGCACCACGCGCTACGACATCGACATGACCAAGTGCATCTACTGCGGCCTGTGCCAGGAAGCCTGCCCGGTCGACGCGGTGGTCATGGGGCCGAACTTCGAGTTCTCCACCGAATCCCGGGAAGAGCTCTTCTACAACAAGCAGAAGCTGCTGGCGAACGGCGACCGCTGGGAGGCGGAAATCGCCCAGAACCTCGCGGCCGAGGCTCCTTACCGGTAAGCGGAAGCGAGAAAAACGATGATACTCCAAGGCATCGCCTTCTACGTGTTCGCCGCGCTGCTGGTGGCCTCCGGTGTGATGGTCATCTCGGCGCGGAACCCCGTTCACTCCGTCCTTTTCCTGATCCTCGCCTTCTTCCAGGCGGCCGGTCTCTGCCTCCTGATGGGGGCTGAGTTCATCGCGATGATCCTGATCATCGTCTATGTCGGCGCTGTCGCCGTGCTGTTCCTGTTCGTGGTGATGATGCTCGACATCAACTTCCGCGAGCTGCGCAAGGGCGCGATGGAAGCGCTGCCGCTTGGCGCGCTGGTCGGGCTGATCCTGCTGGCCGAACTGGCTGCAGTGCTCGGCGGCTGGATCGTCGCTCCGAACGTCGCCGCCATCGCCGGCGCGCCGACCCCGGCCTTCGATCAGGTGTCGAACACCCAGGCGCTGGGCCGGCTGATGTACACGCAGTACGTCTACCTGTTCCAGGCATCGGGCATCGTTCTGCTGATCGCCATGATCGGCGCCATCGTGCTGACGCTGCGGCACCGTCCCGGCGTGCGCAAACAGAATGTCGGCGCCCAGATCGCCCGTCGCCGGGAAGACGTGGTCGCCATCCGCAAGGTCTCGACCGGGGAGGGCGTGTGATCATGGAGATCGGTCTCGGACATTACCTGACGGTCTCGGCCATCATCTTCACGCTGGGTGTGCTGGGCATCTTCCTGAACCGGAAGAACGTCATCATCATCCTGATGTCGATCGAGATGATGCTGCTGGCGGTGAACCTGAACCTCGTCGCCTTCTCGACCTTCCTGCATGATCTGGTCGGCCAGATCTTCGCCATGATCATCCTGACCGTCGCCGCCGCCGAGGCGGCCATCGGCCTCGCCATCCTGGTGGTCTACTTCCGCAACCGCGGCTCGATCCGAGTCGAAGACATCAACATGATGAAGGGCTGAGGCGGCGCCATGGAAGTGCTAGTCGTATTCCTTCCGCTCCTGGCGTTCCTCGTCGCCGGATCGATCGCGCTGTTCGGCGGGCCGAAGGCCGAGCCGGCGGCTGCGGGTCACGGAAGCCACGGTCATGGCCATGACGATCACGGGCACGCCCAGATCGCCCATGCCCATGACGATCATGCCCACCACATCTCGCACGATGAGCTGAACCACGCGCACGACGATGCCCACGACGACCACCATGTCGTCGCCGGCCCGCCGACCGTGGGCGACCGCGTCTCGCAGTTCGTGACCGCGGGCGCCGTCATCGTCTCGGCGATCCTGTCCTGGACCCTGTTCTTCGACGTCGCCGTGCACGGCCATCCGCGCACGATCGAGCTGATGACCTGGATCCAGAGCGGCACGCTCGACGTGAAGTGGGCGCTGCGCGTCGACCAGCTCACCGCGGTGATGCTGATCGTCGTCAACACCGTCTCGGCCTGCGTGCACGTCTATTCCATCGGCTACATGGCCGAGGATCCGCAGAAGCCGCGCTTCATGGGCTACCTGTCGCTGTTCACCTTCGCCATGCTGATGCTGGTGACGGCGGACAACCTGGTCCAGCTGTTCTTCGGCTGGGAGGGCGTCGGTCTGGCCTCCTACCTGCTGATCAACTTCTGGTACGAGAAGCCCTCGGCCAACGCTGCCGCGATGAAGGCCTTCCTGGTCAACCGCGTCGGCGACTTCGGCTTCGCGCTCGGCATCTTCGCGATCTTCGTGCTGACCGGCTCGGTCCAGTTCGATGCGATCTTCGCCAAGGCCCCGACGCTGACCGGCCAGACGCTGCATTTCCTCAGCTGGGACTTCAATGGCCTGACCATCGCCTGCCTGCTGCTGTTCATGGGCGCGATGGGCAAGTCGGCCCAGCTCGGCCTGCACACCTGGCTGCCGGACGCCATGGAGGGCCCGACCCCGGTGTCGGCGCTCATCCACGCCGCCACCATGGTCACCGCCGGCGTCTTCATGGTCTGCCGTCTGTCCCCGGTCTTCGAATACGCCCCGACGGCGCTCGAAGTGGTGACGGTGGTCGGCGGTCTGACCGCCTTCGTCGCGGCGACCATCGGCTTCACCCAGTTCGACATCAAGCGCGTCATCGCCTATTCGACGATGTCGCAGCTCGGCTACATGTTCTTCGCCGCCGGCGTCTCCGCCTACGGCGCCGCCATGTTCCACCTGTTCACGCACGCCTTCTTCAAGGCCCTGCTGTTCCTCGGCGCCGGCTCGGTCATCCATGCCCTGCACCATGAGCAGGACATGCGCAAGATGGGCGGCGTCTGGCGCAAGATCCCCTTCACCTACGCGGTGATGTGGATCGGCAACCTGGCGCTCGCCGGTCTGCCCTTCTTTGCCGGCTACTATTCCAAGGACATGATCCTGGAGGCGGCTTTCGCATCGGGCAGCGGGGTGGGGCGCTTCGCCTTCGCCCTTGGCATCGCGGCGGCCCTGCTGACCGCCTTCTACTCCTGGCGCCTGCTGTTCATGACCTTCCACGGCACGCCGCGGATGGACAAGGAAGTCTACGACCACGCCCATGAGTCGCCGGTCGTCATGCTGGTCCCGCTGGCGGTCCTGACGCTGGGCGCGCTGTTCGCCGGTGTCGGCTTCCACGAGTATTTCATCGGCCACGACCGTGCGGAGTTCTGGGGCAAGGCGATCATGACCTTGCACGGCCACGACGCCATCGAGGCGGCGCATCACCACACCCCGGGCTGGGTTGCCATCGCTCCGCTCGTCGTCGGCCTGATCGGTATCGCCATGGCCTACATCGGCTATGTGATGATGCCGCGCCTGCCGGGCCGGATCGCCAGCACCTTCAGCGGCATCCACAAGTTCCTCTACAACAAGTGGTATTTCGACGAGCTGTATGACGCGCTGTTCACCCGTCCGGCCAAGGCCCTGGGCTACGGCCTGTGGAAGTCGGGCGACGGGGCGGTGATCGACGGTGTGGGTCCGGACGGCGTTGCCGCCGCCACCCGCGACATCGCGGCACGCACCAGCCGGCTGCAGTCGGGGTACGTCTATCACTACGCCTTTGCCATGGTGATCGGGGTCGTCCTGTTCGTCGCCTGGCTGTCGGTCTTCGGCTGAGCGGTTTCGAAGGAGAACAACAACAATGGCTAGCTGGCCGATCCTGTCGTTCGCGACCTTCCTGCCGCTCGTGGGCGTCGCGCTGATCCTGCTGTTCTGCCGGGGCAACACCCCGGACGTGCTGCGGAACGTGCGGTACATCTCGCTGTGGACGACCCTCGTCACCTTCGTCCTGACCTTGCTGGTCTGGGCCAACTTCGATCCGCGCAATCCCGGCTACCAGATGGTCGAGAAGGCGGGCTGGATTCCTGAGTTCGGCATCAACTACCACATGGGCGTCGACGGCATCTCGGTGCTGTTCGTCGTCCTGGCCGGCTTCCTGATGCCGCTGTGCATCCTGGCGAGCTGGGAGTCGGTTCAGGTCCGCCTGAAGGAATACATGATCGCCTTCCTCGCGCTGGAAACCCTGATGATCGGGATGTTCTGCGCGCTGGACTTCGTTCTGTTCTACATGTTCTTCGAAGGCGTCCTGATCCCGATGTTCCTGATCATCGGCATCTGGGGCGGCCCGCGCCGCGTCTATGCCGCCTTCAAGTTCTTCCTCTACACGCTGCTCGGCTCGGTCCTGATGCTGCTGGCGATCCTGGCCATGTATTATGTGGCCGGCACCACCGACATCCCGACCATCACCGCCACCCAGTTCCCGCGCAACATGCAGCTGTGGCTGTGGCTGGCGTTCTTCGCCTCCTTCGCGGTGAAGGTGCCGATGTGGCCGGTCCACACCTGGCTGCCGGATGCCCACGTCGAGGCGCCGACCGCCGGTTCGGTCATCCTGGCCGGCGTGCTGCTGAAGATGGGCGGTTACGGCTTCCTGCGCTTCAACATTCCGATCCTGCCGGAAGCCACCGAGTATTTCGCGCCGCTGATCTACACCCTGTCGGTCGTCGCCGTGATCTATACTTCGCTGGTCGCCCTCGCCCAGGAGGACATGAAGAAGCTGATCGCCTACTCTTCGGTCGCCCACATGGGCTTCGTCACCATCGGCATGTTCGCGCTGAACCAGCAGGGCATCGAAGGCTCGGTGTTCCAGATGCTGTCGCACGGCGTCGTGTCGGGTGCGTTGTTCCTGTGCGTCGGCGTCGTCTATGACCGATTGCACACCCGCGAGATCGCCCGCTACGGTGGCCTCGTGAAGAACATGCCGAAATACGCGGTGGTCTTCCTGTTCATGACCATGGCTTCGGTCGGCCTGCCGGGCACTGCCGGCTTCGTCGGCGAGTTCCTGGTGTTGATGGGCGTCTTCCGCGACAACACCTGGGTTGCCGCCCTCGCCGCCACCGGCATGGTGCTGGGTGCTGCCTATGCGCTGTGGCTGTACCGCCGCGTCGTCTACGGCAAGCTGACCAAGCCGGACGTCAAGGCGATGTTCGACATGACCCCGCGCGAGATCGCGGTGTTCGTGCCGTTGATCGCCGTCGTCCTGTGGATGGGCATCTATCCCAGCAGCTTCCTGAACGTCACCTCGGCATCGGTCGAGCAGCTGATCCAGACCTACCAGACCAAGCTGGCCGCGTCGCACGCCGCGTCCGGTGTCTCGGTCGCCGCTCGGTAAGGGGTTCTTCGACATGACCGCAGTGTTTCCCGACATCTGGCCGGCCCTGCCGGAGATCTTCCTGGCGCTCTCGGGCGTTGCCCTGCTGATGCTGGGCGTGTTCCGCGGCGACGGCTTCACCCGTCCCGTCTCCTACCTGTCGATCGTCTGCATGCTGCTCGCCGCCATCCTGGCGATGGGCTACGGCAGCGGCCGTGTCGTTACCTTCAACGGCATGTTCGTGATGGACGCCTTCGGCGTCTTCATGAAGGTGCTGGTGCTGGTCTCCGCTGCCTTCGCGGTGATCCTCGGGCTGGGCTTCAACGAGCGGGAGCAGATGGCCCGCTTCGAGTTCCCGGTGCTGATGATCTTTGCCACGCTCGGCATGCTGATGATGATCTCGGCCAACGACTTCATCTCGCTGTATGTCGGGCTGGAGACGCAGAGCCTCGCGCTCTACGTCATCGCCGCCTTCCGCCGCGACAGCGGCAAGTCGTCGGAAGCCGGCCTGAAGTACTTCGTCCTCGGCTCGCTCTCCTCGGGCATGCTGCTGTACGGTGCTTCGCTGGTCTACGGCTTTGCCGGCACGACCTCCTTCGACAAGGTGGCCGCCCTGTTCGCCGGCGGCGCCCATGTCTCGCCGGGTCTGGTGATCGGTCTGGTGTTCGTGATGGCCGGTCTGGCCTTCAAGGTCTCGGCCGCTCCGTTCCACATGTGGACGCCGGACGTGTATGAAGGTGCGCCGACCCCGGTGACCGCTTTCTTCGCGGCGGCGCCGAAGGTTGCGGCCATTGCCCTGCTGACCCGCGTGGTGATGGAGCCGTTCGGCCATCTCGCCGCCCAGTGGCATCAGGTTCTGGTGGCGACCGCCATCCTGTCGATGGTGATCGGTTCCTTCGTCGCCATCATGCAGACCAACATCAAGCGCCTGATGGCCTACAGCTCCATCGGCCATGTCGGCTACGCGCTGGTGGGCCTGACCACCGGCACGCAGGACGGCGTGCGCGGCGTGCTGATCTACATGGCGCTTTACATCGCCATGAACATCGGCGCCTTCGCCGTCATCCTCAGCATGAAGGCCAAGGGCCAGATGCTGGAGGAGATCAAGGACTTCTCCGGCCTGTCCAAGACCAACCCGATGCTGGCCGCGACCATGGCGATCTTCATGTTCTCCATGGCCGGCATCCCGCCGATGGCCGGCTTCTTCGGCAAGCTCTACGTCTTCCTGGCTGCCGTCGCCGCCCAGGAATACACACTGGCCGTGGTCGGCGTGCTGACCAGCGTCGTGGGTGCCTTCTACTATCTGCGCATCATCAAGATCATGTATTTCGATGAGCCCGCGGTGGTGGTCGACAAGGTCGATGATGACGGCATGACCGGCGTCCTGGTCCTGACCAGCCTGTTCACCCTTCTGTTCTTCGTCGCTCCGGCGCCGATCCTGAACGGTGCGGCGGCTGCCGCGGCGGCTCTGTTCGCCGGGTGATATCCGACCGATGACATCATCGCTCGAAGCGGAGGCGGCGCGTCTGCGCCTGCCTCCGGGCTTCCAGGTCAAGGCCTTCGACTCCGTCGGCAGCACGAACGACGAGGCGAAGGCCTTGTCGCGTTCCGGGGCACCTGAAGGCACCGTCGTCTGGGCGCGCCGCCAGGAGAGCGGCCGGGGCCGCCGGGGCCGGGCCTGGACCTCCCCGGAAGGCAACCTTTACAGCACGACCATCCTGCGGCCCGGCCTGCCTCCCGCGGAAGCCGCCCAAGTCTCGTTCGTCGCCGCGCTCGCCATTGCCGAAACCGCCGAATCGGTGCTGCCCGATCCCGGCGGCGTCCGCTGCAAATGGCCGAACGACGTGCTGGTGCATGACCGCAAGCTGTCCGGCATCCTCCTCGAGTCGGAGCCGGCGCCCGACGGCAAGGTCGCCTGGGTGGTGCTGGGCGTGGGCATCAACCTGCGGCATTTTCCCCCCACCGCCGATTATGGTGCCACCTCCCTGATCGCCGAAGGCGCTCCGCCCATGGGCTCCGGGGCACTGCTGGAGGTCTATGCGGAGCATCTGGCGGCTTGGTATGGCCGCTGGCGTGCCCATGGTTTCGGTCCCGTGCGCGATGCGTGGATGTCACGGGCCAAGGGGTTGGGCGGGCCGATCCTGGTCAGGCTGGCCGATCGGACGATCCCCGGCACCTTCGCCGATCTGGACAGCGACGGCGTTCTGTTGCTTGATCCAACGGACGGCGGACCGCGCCAGCGGATCGCTGCCGGCGACGTGTTCTTCGCGCCGCCACCCGCAGACCCCTGACCACCAGACTCCTGAGCCTCCGCCGCCGATTTCAAACGCTCACCGCCTTCAGGATTTTGCCATGCTGCTCGCGATCGACGCCGGAAACACGAATGTGGTGTTCGCCATCTATGACGGTGACCGCCAGCGCGGCATCTGGCGCACGGCGACCGATCCCAAGCGCACCTCCGACGAATACATGGTTTGGCTGACCCACCTGATGGCGCTGAAGGGGCTGAAGCCGGTCGACATCCATGGCGCGATCATCGCAAGCGTGGTGCCCGGCGCAACCTTCAACCTGAAGCGGCTGTGCAAGGACCATTTCGGCTGCGAGCCGGTGATAGTCGGCCAGCCCGGCGTCGATCTGGGGGCCAAGGCGCTGGTCGACCGTCCGGAGGAGGTCGGTGCCGACCGGCTGGTCAACACGGTGGCAGCCGCCGCGACCTACAAGACGCCGCTGATCGTCATCGATTTCGGCACGGCGACCACCTTCGACGTGGTGGATGCCGAGGGCAATTACCGCGGTGGCGTGATCGCGCCGGGGCTGAACCTGTCGCTGGAGGCGCTGCAGATGGCAGCCTCCAAGCTGCCGCGCGTCGAAATCCAACCGCCGGCCGAGGTGATCGGCAGGAACACCATCGCCTGCATGCAGTCCGGCATCTTCTGGGGCTATGTCGGCCTGATCGAAGGGCTGGTCTCCCGCATCCGAGCGGAGTACGGCGAACCGATGCGGGTGGTCGCCACCGGTGGGTTGGCTGTTCTTTTCGCCAAGGCCACCCATGTCATCGAACACACCGACAACGAGCTGACGCTCCGCGGTCTCCTCCTGATCCACAAGCGCAACACGGTCCAATGACACAATCCTCCAAGACCGCCGCCGGACTGTCCGAAGCCCCGGCGGACACCTTCGTTCCGGAGGATGGCGCATTGTATTTCCTCCCGCTCGGCGGATCCGGCGAGATCGGGATGAACCTCAACCTCTACTGCCATCAGGGCAAATGGCTGATGGTGGATCTCGGCATCTCCTTCGCCGACGACACCATGCCCGGGCTCGATGTCATCATGCCCGATCCGGCCTTCATCGCGGCGCGGCGCAACGATCTGGTCGGGCTCGTGCTGACCCACGCGCATGAGGACCATCTGGGTGCCGTCCAGTATCTGTGGCCGGAACTGCGCTGCCCCGTCTATTGCACGCCCTTCACCGCGGCCTTCCTGCGTGCCAAGCTGCATGAGAAGGGCCTGAGCAGCACGGTGCCGATCCACGAGATTCCGCTGGGCGGCACGGTGGAGGTCGGTCCCTTCTCCGTCGAATATGTCACCATGACGCATTCGATCCCCGAACCGAACGCGCTCGCCATCCGCACCTCGGCCGGGACCATCCTGCACACCGGCGACTGGAAGCTCGACCCCGATCCGCTGGTCGGCGAGACGGCGGACGAGGAACGGCTGCGCGCCATCGGTGACGAGGGGGTACTGGCGCTGGTCGGCGACAGCACCAATGCTCTGGTGCCCGGCGCGTCCGGATCGGAGGCGACCGTCCGTGACGCGCTGATGGAGCTGTTCGGCCGCTACCGCGACCGCCGCATCGCCGTCAGCTGCTTCGCCACCAACGTGGCGCGGCTGGAGAGCATCGCCGCCGCCGCCGCCGCGCATGACCGCCATGTGGCGCTGGTCGGCCGGTCGCTGTGGCGCATCAACGAGGCGGCGCGGGCCACCGGCTATCTGGCCGACGTGCCGAAATTCCTGTCGGAGCATGACGCCAGCTATCTGCCGCGGGAAAAGCTGGTGCTGATCTGCACCGGCAGCCAGGGCGAGCCGCGCTCCGCCCTTGCCCGCATCGCCGCCAATGACCATCCGCAGGTGACGCTGTCGCGCGGTGACGTGGTGATCTTCTCCTCTCGCGAGATTCCGGGCAACGAGCGCGCCATCGGCCGTATGCAGAACCAGCTCGTCACCCAGGGCGTCGAGCTGGTGACGGCGGACGAGGCGTCGGTCCATGTGTCCGGCCACCCGGCGCGCGACGAGCTGGTGCGCATGTACCAGTGGGTGCGCCCGCGCATCGCCGTGCCGGTCCATGGCGAGCAGCGCCACCAGCAGGCCCATGCGGCCCTGGCGGAGAATTGCCAGGTCGCCCACAGCATTGTGCCCGCCAACGGCGAGGTCCTCCGCCTCGACGGGGCGGAAGGTGCCCGCGTGGTGGCCCATGTCCGGGCCGGGCGCATGGCGGTGGACGGCAAGCGTCTGGTGCCGCTCGACACCGGCATGATGCGGGCGCGCAACCGGATGGTGAACAACGGGGCCGCCGTGGTGACGCTGGTGATGAGCGCGACGGGCGAACTGATGACCGCGCCGCAGGTGGCGGTGATGGGGCTGATCGACGAAGCGACCGACCGCGACCTGCTGCTGGACGTGGTCGATGCGGTGCGCGAGTCGGTGGCGATGCTGCCCAAGTCGGCGCGCGCCGACGACGCCCAGGTGAAGGAGGCGGCACGGATCGCCGTGCGCCGCTGCTTCAATGCGTCCCACGGCAAGAAGCCGGTGACGGAGGTCCATCTGGTCCGCGTCTGAGTGAAACACTGTATAACAGGCTTATCAGAGCCCGCTAACGGGCCATGGACAGCCATCGAGAGGACACGCATGATCGGGAAGCTCAACCACGTCGCCATCGTCGTTCCGAACCTGCCGGCGGCGACCGCACTCTACCGCGACACTCTGGGCGCCGCGGTGTCGCAGCCGGTGGACCTGCCGCCGCATGGCGTCACGGTCGTCTTCGTCACGCTGCCCAACACCAAGATCGAGCTGCTGCATCCCTTTGGGGAGAAGTCCCCGATTGCCGGGTTCCTGGACAAGAACCCGTCTGGCGGCATCCACCACATCTGCTACGAGGTGGAGGACATCCTGGCCGCCCGCGACCGGATGAAGGAGCAGGGCGCCCGCGTGCTGGGCGACGGCGAGCCGAAGATCGGCGCCCATGACAAGCCGGTGCTGTTCCTGCATCCGAAGGATTTCTGCGGGACGCTGGTGGAGCTGGAACAGGCCTGATCCTGGCCTGCCAGGGGGCCTGCCAGGGGACCTGCCAGGGGACCTGATCGACTGACATGCGGAGAGGGCGATGGACAACTGGGTGACTGCGGCCTTCGTCTACATCGTCGTGTGGTGGGTGGTGCTGTTCGCGGTGCTGCCCTGGGGCGTCAGGACTCCGGAGACGCCGGAACCCGGCATGGCCTCCTCCGCACCGGTCGAGCCGCGTATTCTGCGCAAATTCATCATCACGTCGCTGGTCGCCCTGCTGGTGTGGCTGGTGATTTTCGGCATCGAGCGGTCCGGCCTCGTTTCCTTCCGGGACATGGCGCGGGACATGTTCTGACGACACAGAGGAGCAGGGCGGGTGAGCCTGACTTATTGCGCGGCCGCACCCGGCCATCCCCACCATGGTCCCTACCATGACGGCGAATACGGCTTTCCCAGCAGCGATGACCGGGTGCTGTTCGAGCGTCTGGTGCTGGAGATCAATCAGGCCGGCCTGTCCTGGCTGACCATCCTGAAGAAGCGGGATGCTTTCCGTGCCGCCTTCGATGGGTTCGACATCGACCGGGTCGCCGCCTATGGCGAGGCGGAGCGGGCGCGGCTGCTGGCCGATGCGGGGATCATCCGCAACCGCCTGAAGGTCGATGCTGTGATCGAGAATGCCCGGCGCATCGTCGCGCTGCGGGAAACCCACGGCTCCTTCGACGGCTGGCTGCGTGCCCACCATCCGCTGTCCAAGGCGGAGTGGGTGAAGCTGTTCGGCCGTACCTTCCGCTTCACCGGCGGCGAGATCGTCGGTGAGTTCCTGATGAGCCTGGGTTACCTGCCGGGTGCTCATCAGGCCGACTGTCCGGTCCAGGCGGTGGTGCTGGAGCTGAATCCGCCGTGGAAAGCCGCAATGGACGCTGGTTATCGCGGGGATCAGCCTAAGGAATAAGCAAAAGACCGCACAGAACCACGGCAAATGCTGAAATCCTGGGCAAAAGTGCAAGTATTTTGTGCAGGAGATGGCTCTGCCTCTGTTTTAGGCTTGCTATGGCCACGGCGCGGGTCCACTCTTTTCTGGTGACGAGGGGGGATCTTCCCCCCTTTCCGACGCCTGGTGGCGATTCCTCCCTAAACTCGATAGGCCGCGCCGCTTTCGCCGCGCGGCCTTTTCTTTTCCATCGAATGCGGGTCGGCATCGGGTGATGCGGCGGAGACAGGAAATTTCCGCCGATGGTCCAGAAAACGTTAACGGTTTACTTGGTAGCGTTGCTCGGCTTAGTTCCCGTGGTGGGGTTTCCCCAGTACGGGCGTTCAGCCGGGTTTTTCAGATCGTCACGGGGGGCCATGCCGTCCGGGGGCTTTCCGCTTTGCTCGCGTATCCAGCTGGACCTTTGCCCGCTTCGGCGGGCGGCAGGAAAGGGACGACAGTCGAGGCGCCGATGGCCGCGAATGAAAACGAACGGTTCAATCAGTTCGCGGCGGTTGTGGCGGCCGAACTGTTGGAGCGTACCAAGAAAAGCATGGAGCTGCTGGCGCCTGAGCAACAGCCAAGCTCGGTCCTGCCTTTCATCCAGACTCCGTCCTTCATTGAGTTCTATCAGGAACTGGTGCGCGTCGGCATTCTGCCGGTCGTGCTCAGCCGCCGTCCGGTGCGCGCCATCGTCGGTGACGTCGACTGGGCGCGGGAAGGGCGGGAGTATCTGCTGACCGTTCTCGACGACCGCTCCAACGCCATCTTCACGGCCTGGGAATTTGCCTGGGACTCGCTGTGGGACGAGCGCAAGATCGGGCAGGATGGCGGCGCCAGCAGCCAGTCCAAGCCGAAGAAGGGCTTCTTCAGCGCCCTGTTCGGCCGAAGGCGGGAGGAAAAGACGGGCAGCGACGGCGGCGGCGGTGCGGAGGGCAGTGTGATGGCCGGCCTTCACACGATGCTGACCGAACTGGCGGAAAAGCGCGGCTTCCTGCCGCTGTTCCATGACGATGTCCGGATCCTGAAGGCGCTGCCGCGCCTGAAGCCGGGCCGGGTGGCGCAGGCTTGGAAGGAAATCTCGCAGTACCACCACCAGGAGTTTTATCTGCCCGAACCCGAGCAGGCGAAGCCGGGTGTGACCTCCGATTGCCTGCAGAAATGGCATTACAATCTGCCGGACAAGATCGGCGAGTTCCTGGTGCTGAAGGCGGCTGTCGACCTGGAGCATGTGAACAAGCCCTTCATCGGCAAGTATATCCGCCAGTCGGCGCGGACCCAGGAGGAGGCGGAAAAAGGAATGCCCTACCTGTCGATCTACTGGAAGGCCATGCGCAACCCGGCCCCGGTGGCCGAACGGCACACGCTGTGACGCCGCGCGGAACTCCTGTGCGGCGGTCCGTGCGCGCCGGTCTGGCGGCCCTGGTGCTTTCCCTGGCTCCGATTCCGGCCCCGGCGCAGTCGCCGCAGCCGCTTCCCGGTCCGATTCCGCTGACACCTGATGCGGCCCGCAACAGGCCGGCCGGCGACCGGCCGGTGATCGACCTGTCGCTGTGCCAGCGGCTGACCCGCCATCTGCCGGCCGCCGGCGTCGAGTATCGGCCGGGCGTCGACGTCAATGGCCGGGCGGTGGCGCCGGCCGATCTGCCGGGCAGTGCCGGTGCGCAGCCGCCGATTCCCATCGATTTGCCGCTGTCGATCGATCTTGCCCGGCGGATGGGCATCGTCCTGCCATCGGTGCCCTATCTGCCCAACGACATCACCGCGGTCTGGCTCAGCGTCGTTGGCGACCGGCTCTATCTGAACGGCCAACCGGTCGATCCGGGTGCCGAGGAGCGCCTCTACGCCTATTGCCGCACCCGGTAGGGAGAGGGGCAGGCAGGACTGCCGGCGGGGGGCTTACAGTGGACAAGTGAGGGCGACCTTCCTAAAGTCGCTCACCCGCCGTCGTATCCGCTCTTTCGTTGCGAAGCAGCGGGCGCGTCGGCCTTGTCGAACACCTCGCACACGAGAGCAGAGCCATGCGGCTGTCCAGCTTCTTCATGCCGACCCTCAAGGAGACCCCGACCGAGGCGCAGATCGTCTCGCACCGCCTGATGCTGCGGGCCGGGATGATCCGCCAGACCAGCGCCGGCATCTATGCCTGGCTGCCGCTGGGCTATCGGGTTCTGCGCAAGATCGAGCAGATCGTCCGCGAGGAGCAGGACGCGGCCGGCGCGCAGGAACTGCTGATGCCGACCATCCAGTCGGCCGATCTGTGGCGCGAGAGCGGCCGTTACGACGATTACGGCAAGGAGATGCTGCGCATCACCGACCGTCACGACCGCGAGATGCTGTTCGGTCCGACGAACGAGGAGATGATCACCGACATCTTCCGGTCCTTCGTCAAAAGCTATCGTCAGCTGCCGCTGAACCTCTACCACATCCAGTGGAAGTTCCGTGACGAGATCCGTCCGCGCTTCGGCGTGATGCGCGGTCGTGAATTCCTGATGAAGGATGCCTACTCCTTCGACATCGACGCGGCCGGCGCCCGCCGCTCCTACCAGAAGATGTTCCTGGCTTACCTGCGCACCTTCGCCCGCATCGGGCTGAAGGCGATCCCGATGCGTGCCGACACCGGCCCCATCGGCGGCGACCTGAGCCACGAATTCATCATCCTGGCCGAGACCGGCGAGAGCGGCGTCTTCTGCCACAAGGACTGGATGAACCTGGATGTGCTGAAGGACGCTCCCGGCATGGAGGACGACCTGCAGCCCTTCTTCGACCGCATCACCTCGATCTATGCGGCAACGGACGAGAAGCATGACCCGGCCAACAGCCCGGTTCCGGAGGCCGATCTGGTGTCGGCCCGCGGCATCGAGGTCGGCCACATCTTCAATTTCGGCACCAAATACTCCAAGCCGATGAACGCGGTGGTCGCCGGTCCGAACGGCGAGTCGATCCCGGTGGAGATGGGCAGCTACGGCATCGGCGTGTCGCGCCTGATGGGTGCGATCATCGAGGCCAGCCATGACGACAACGGCATCATCTGGCCGGACGCCGTCGCCCCCTTCAACGTCGGCCTGATCAACCTGAAGTCCGGCGACGCCGAGACCGACCGCGTCTGCGGCGAGCTGTATGCGAAGCTTGAATCGGCCGGGCTGGAGGTCGCCTATGACGACCGAGACGAACGTCCCGGCGCCAAGTTCGCCGACATGGACCTGATCGGCGTTCCCTGGCAGCTGGTCGTCGGACCGCGCGGCCTGAAGAACGGCGTCGTCGAACTGAAGCGCCGCGCCACCGGCGAGAAGGAAGAGCTGCCGGTCGAGGCGGCGCTGGCGAAGCTGCTGGGCTGATCGGCTTAGCTCGAAGGGGAAGCCCGGATTGCCGTGACCGTTGGCGATCCGGGCTTCGCCCTGCCGGAGATCCGGGCTTTGCCCTTTTCCCGCCACGCTCACGTTCTTATGTAGGGCATCGTTTCCGCCTGCCCCAGGCCTCCGCCACAGGACCCCAGCCGCATGATCTTCAACGCCTTCGAACGCATGGTCGCGATGCGTTACCTCCGGGCACGCCGCCAGGAAGGGTTCATCTCGGTCATCGCGGGGTTCTCGCTGCTGGGCATCGCGCTCGGCGTGGCGACGCTCATCATCGTGATGGCGGTGATGAACGGCTTCCGGGCGGAACTGCTGGGCCGGGTGCTCGGTCTCAACGGACATCTCAACGTCTACAGTTCGCGGGGCGGACCGCTGCCGGACTTCGACATCCTGGCCGGCAAGCTGCGCAACACGCCGGGCGTGGTCAACGTCACCCCGACGGTGGAGGGGCAGGCGCTGGTGTCGGTGCGCGGAGTCGCGTCCGGCGCCGTCATCCGCGGCGTGCGGGCGGAAGACTTCAAGGTGCGGCCGACGCTGGCCAACAACGTCATCCGCGGCTCCGTCGACGAGTTCGGGGAGGATCGTGTCGCCATCGGCGTGCGCATGGCCCAGCGCCTGGGCCTGTCGGTCGGCGACCAGATCACGCTGATCGCACCCCAGGGCAACGTCACCGCCTTCGGCACCGTGCCGCGGATGCGCAGCTATCCCATCGGCGCGATCTTCGACGTCGGCATGTTCGAATACGACAACAGCTTCATCTTCCTGCCGCTGGAGGAGGCGCAGGCCTTCTTCCGCACCGGCGACGCCGTGACTTCGCTGGAGGTCTTCGTCAGCGATCCGATGCAGATCGCCGCAGCCCGGTCCGCCGTCCAGTCGGCGGTGGCGGGGGAGGGCAGGGTGGTCGACTGGCAGCAGTCCAATTCCGGCTTCTTCACGGCGCTCCAGGTCGAACGCAACGTGATGTTCCTGATCCTGTCGCTGATCATCATGGTCGCGGCCTTCAACATCATCTCCAGCCTGATCATGCTGGTGAAGGACAAGGGGCGCGACATCGCGATCCTGCGCACCATGGGGGCGACCCGCGGCATGATCATGCGCATCTTCTTCCTGTCCGGCGCCAGTGTCGGCGTGACGGGGACTCTGCTGGGGCTGGCGCTCGGCGTGTCCTTCGCGCTGAACATCGAGAGCATCCGGCAGGTCATCCAGGGTCTGACCGGCACCAACCTGTTCAACGCCGAGATCTATTTCCTCTCCCATTTGCCGGCCAAGATCGACTGGAGCGAGGTGATCCAGGTGACGCTGATGGCGCTCGGCCTGTCCTTCGCCGCCACCATCTACCCGTCCTGGCGCGCCGCCCGGCTCGACCCGGTGGAGGCCCTGCGCTATGAGTGACGTCGTGATGCAGCCGATGCTGGAGCTGAAGGGAATCGTCCGCCGCTTCGAACAGGCGGGCGAGACGCTGGAGGTGCTGCGCGGGGTCGACCTGACCGTCGGCGCCGGGGAACTGGTGGCACTGGTCGGCCCGTCGGGGGCCGGCAAATCGACGCTGTTGCACATCGCCGGCCTGTTGGAACGACCGACCGGCGGCACGGTGCGCATTGCCGGGACCGATGTGTCCAATCTGGACGACGGCAGGCGGACCGAGGTGCGGCGCCGCTCCATCGGCTTCGTCTACCAGTTCCACCATCTGCTGCCGGAATTCTCGGCGCGGGAGAACATCGTCCTGCCGCAGATGATCGCCGGCGTGTCGAAATCGGTCGCCAGGCAGCGCGCCGACGAGCTTCTGCGCATGGTCGGGCTGGAGCAGCGCGGCACCCACCGCCCGGCCCGCCTGTCGGGCGGTGAGCAGCAGCGCGTCGCCATCGCCCGCGCGCTGGCCAACGCCCCGTCGCTGCTGATCGCCGACGAGCCGACCGGCAATCTCGACCCGCATACGGCGGAGCATGTCTTCACCATGCTGTCGGCCATTGTCCGTCAGGCCAAGGTCGGCGCCCTGGTCGCCACCCACAATCTGGACCTTGCCCGCCGCATGGACCGGGTTCTGGAGATGCGCGACGGCCTTCTGGTGGAATATCAGCCGTCGGAGCTGGTGCCGCTGACCGAGGTGGCGTCGGAAGCCTCATAAGCGGTGTCATAGGCCGAAAGCGGATCCGTCTCCCGGTTGCCAAGCCGGTGCGTCGCCACCACTCTCATGCGCGACCGCACCGGCTGAGCTGCGGCACGAGGCAAAACAGGGGCATCGGGGATGGACCAGCGGATCATCGATCTTTACGACGAATACACCCACGCGCCGCTACCGCGCCGGGTCTTCCTGGAACGGCTGGCGGCGCTGGCCGGAAGTGCGGCAGCGATTCCCGCGATCCTGTCGGCGATCGAGCCGAACTATGCCCGCGCCGCCGTGGTCGGTGAGGACGACACCCGTCTGGCGGCGGAGAAGGTGTCCTTCCAGGGGGCGACCGGCGACGTGTCCGGCTATATCGCCCGGCCGAAGCTGGCGGACAAGGCTCCGGCGGTGGTCGTCATCCACGAGAACCGCGGCCTGAACGCCTATGTCGAGGACGTCACCCGCCGCCTCGCCACCGAAGGCTTCGTGGCGTTTGCCCCGGATCTGCTGTCGCCGCTGGGCGGCACGCCGCAGGATGCCGACAAGGCGCGCGACATGATCGGTCAGCTCGACACCGACAAGACGGTCAACAATCTGATCGCGGCGATGAGCTACCTGATGGCCTACCGCTATTCCTCGGCGAAGGTCGGGGCGGTCGGCTTCTGCTGGGGCGGCGGCATGGTCAACCGGCTGGCGATCAAGGCGCCCGACCTGAAGGCCGGCGTCGCTTTCTACGGCCCGACCCCCGACCCGGCCCTGGTCACCACGGTCAAGTCGCCGCTGCTGCTGCATTATGCCGGGCTGGACCAGCGCATCAACGCCGGCATCCCCGCTTACGACGAGGCGCTGAAGAAGGCGCATGTCGAACACCAGATTTACGTCTATGACGGCGTCAATCACGCCTTCCACAACGACACGTCGGCGGAGCGTTACAACAAGGAGGCCGCCGATCTGGCGTGGAAGCGGACGGTGGAGTTCCTGAAGGCGAAGCTGGCGTAAGGCGGCAGATCAGCCCAAAACCGCTTTGGTATCCACGACCGTCGCATATTCGCCGTCCATGTTGGCGAGCGACAGGTCGTGGACTTCGTCTGCCGTCCGTAGCCTCCCCGAGCGGTCCTTCCTGGCGAAGGTGAAGCAGGCGTCGGCGACCAGACGCACATCATAGTTGAGGTTGCCGGCCATCCTTACCGTCGCCTCGACGCTGTTGTTGGTGGTGACGCCGGCCACCACCAGCGTGGCGATGCCCCGGTCGCGCAGCCACTCGTCGAGCCCGGTGCCGATGAAGGCGCTGTTCACCCGCTTGCCGATCACGGTCTCGCCGGGCAGCGGCCTCGCCTCCTCCTTGAAGGGATGGCCGGGACCGCCGGGGCGGTAGCTGGAGTCGGGCTCCACCGAATCGTGGCGGATATGGACGATGGGCCGACCGTCCCGCCGCCATGCGGCCAGCAGGGCCGCGACGTTGGCCTCCGCCTGCGGGTTGTTGCGCGGACCGGTCAGGCTCCAGCGCGGGTCGTCGATGGCCTTTTGCAGGTCGATGACCAGCAAAGCGGCGTTGAAGGGAAGCTTTTCCATGACAGCGATCCTGCCGCGATTGTCCATCGCGTGACAAGTCCGCCGGTTTCTGGCTCTAATCCGGCGCTCCATCCCCGTTTCCCTATCTCAGCGCTCGTCTGGAGGCGCCGTGCTCGCATCCCCCCTGTCCTTGCTCGCCGTCGCCGTCGGCGGTGCCGCCGGTTCGGTGGCGCGCTACCTGATGCTGCTCGTGATCACACAGTGGGTCGGTACCCGCTTTCCGGTGGGGACGATCATCGTCAACGTGATCGGCTGCACGGTGATGGGGATGCTGTCGGAACTGGCGGCGCTGACATGGTCGCCGCCGCCCGAACTGCGCGCCTTCCTTCTGGTTGGCATCCTGGGCGGCTTCACCACCTTCTCTTCCTTCACGCTGGACATCGGTGTCCTCGTCGCCCGTGACGAGATCGCCGCGGCGGCGGGATACTTCCTCGCCTCGACGCTGTTCAGCGTGGTGGGCTTCTTTGCCGGCCTGTGGGCCGTGCGTTCTCTTGTTTCGGTGTCCCTCTGATGACTGACTCTCCCAAGCCCGCTGCCGATCACGCCGATACCGCGTCGACCGAAGCCAAAAGCGACAGCAAGGTCGAAACCCGCATCGTCACGGCCGACGAGGCCGACATGCGGCTCGACCGCTGGTTCAAGCGGCATTTCCCCGACGTGAACCACAGCTACCTGCAAAAGCTGCTGCGCACCGGTCAGGTCCGTGTCGACGGCAAGCGGGCGGAGACCTCGACGCGGCTGGCGGCCAAGCAGGGCGTGCGCATCCCGCCGCTGGCCGCCTGGGCCGCACCGGTCAGGGGACCGGGTCAGGGGAGCAGCAAACCCAAGGGCATGTCGGACAAGCAGATCGCCGAGTTGCAGGCGCTGGTGCTCTACCGAGATGCCGACGTGATCGCCATCAACAAGCCGGCCGGTCTGGCGGTGCAGGGTGGCACCGGCACCTCCAAGCATCTCGACGCCATGCTCGATGCCCTGCGCTTCGACGGCAACGAACGGCCGAAGCTGGTCCACCGGCTGGACAAGGACACCTCCGGTGTCCTGCTGCTGGCCCGCACCACCTTCGCCGCCAGCAAGCTGACGGAGATGTTCCGCGGCAGTGCGGTGCGCAAGATTTACTGGGCCGTCACCGTCGGCGTGCCGACGCCATACCAGGGCAAGATCGATCTGGCGCTGGCCAAGGAAGGCGGCCCGCATGGCGAGCGGGTGGCGGAGAACAAGGAAGAGGGCAAGCGCGCCGTTACCGTATATTCGGTGCAGGAGAATGTCGGCAAACAAGCGGCCTTCGTCGCCATGTGGCCGTTGACCGGGCGCACCCACCAGCTGCGCGTCCACATGGCCGCCGTCGGCACGCCGATCCTGGGCGACGGGAAATATGCCGGGCAGGGCGCCTTCCTGGCCGGTGGGGCGGAGGTGGCGAAGAAGCTGCACCTGCATGCCCGCCGGCTGATCCTGCCGCATCCGCGCGGCGGCAAGACCATCGACGTGACGGCGCCGCTGCCCGACCACATGATGGCGACCTGGAAGTATTTCGGCTTCAGCCCCAACCTGCGCGATGATCCGTTCGAGGATTTCGAGTGATGGCTCCACTGGGGAAATCACTGGGGAAATCGCCGCTGCGCCTCGCCCTCTTCGATTGCGACGGCACGCTGGTCGACAGCCAGTTCGCCATCATCGACGCCATGACCCAGGCCTGGGCCGAGCATGGGCTGGGTGAGCCCGAGCCGGCGGACGTCCGCCGCATGGTCGGGCTGTCGCTGGTGGAGGCGGTGGCCCTGCTGCTGCCGCAGCGGGATGCCGACCTGCATGTCGCGGTGGCGGAAAGCTATAAGCGCGCCTTTTCCAGCGCCCGCAGCCGCGGCGAGGTGGACGAACCGCTGTTCCCCGGCATCCTCGACACGCTGGCGGCGCTGGAGGAGGCAGGGGTGCTGCTTGGGGTGGCTACCGGCAAGTCGCGCCGCGGGCTGGATGCGGTGTTGAAGGGCCATGGCTTGACCGGGCGCTTCGTCACCTTGCAGACCGCCGATGTCGGTCCCGGCAAGCCCAACCCGCACATGGTGCAGCGCGCGCTGGCGGAGACCGGTGCGGAGGAGGCGGCTACGGTTGTGATCGGCGACACGACCTACGACATCCAGATGGCCCGCAACGCGCGGGTGCGGTCGGTCGGCGTCTCCTGGGGCTACCACGCGGTGCCGGAACTGGAGCGGGCCGGGGCCGACCGCATCGTCCACCGCGGGCGCGACGTCGCCACCGCGGTGCTGGAGCTTTTGGAAGGGTAAGCGATGAAGCGTTTCTACAAGGCGGCGGGCGTCGGCGAGACCGAAGGCGGTTTCCGGGTCGAGCTTGACGGACGTCCGGTGCGCAGCCCGGCCAAGGCACCGCTGGTCTTCCCCAGCCTGCCGCTGGCACAGGGCGTGGCCGATGAATGGGCGGCGCAGGGCGACCAGATCGACGCCCATTCCATGCCGCTGATGCAGCTGTCGAGCACCGCCGTCGACCTGATCCCGGCCAAGCGGCCGGAGATCGTCCCCGCCATCAGCGCCTATGCCGAAACCGACCTGCTGTGCTACCGCGCCGAACATCCCCAGCCGCTGGTGGAGCGGCAGGCGCAGCTCTGGCAGCCTCTGTTGGATTGGGCGGCGCTGACCTATGACGCCCCGCTGCATGTCTGTGCCGGGCTGATGCCCAGGCCGCAGCCGGAGGAGGCTCTGGCCGCCCTGCGCCGGGTGGTGGAGCGGACGGACGACTGGTATCTGTCGGCGCTTCAGACTACGACCGGCGTGTGCGGGTCGATCATCGTGGCACTGGCTTTGCTGGAAGGCCGTCTCAGCGCCGAAGAGGCGTTCGAGGTCTCGCAGTTGGACGAGACCTATCAGATCGAGCAGTGGGGCGAAGACGCAGAGGCCACGAAACGCCGCGCGAACGTTCGCGCGGAGATCGTGGCCTGCCGGCGTTTCGTGGATTTGCTGCGGGGATGACGGGCGGGGGCGGATGCCCCCGCCTCAAAAACCGCAAGCTGCTCTTACTTCGCCGTGGTGGTGCCGGTCGTCGGGGCGGCGCCCGGGGCGACCGTTTCCTTTTCCGCCGGCTTGCGGGTCTTGTTCAGCGACGTCATGGTGTCGTCATACTTGAAGTCCGGCATCGCCTTGACGTCGTCGCGGCTCATGCCGGCGAGGTTCAGGCGGTTGTTCTGCGAATCCCAGTTGGCGGCGCTGTAGTCGACCGCGACCTGCTTCTCGCCGATGCCGAGGAAACCGCCCGAGCTGATCACCAGCTGCTTGGCCTGACCGGTGCCGTCGAGGATGACGTCGTCGACCTCGCCGATCTTGTTGTTGTCGCGGCCATAGACGTTCTTGCCGATCAGTTCGTCGGCGCTGGCGAGTTGGCCGCCCGTCGGACCGGACTTGGTCACGCCGCTGTTGGTGGTGCTGGTTGCGCTGTCCGGCGTTGCGGTGTTCGACATGCTGGACGTGGACGAGGACGGGTTGCCCACGGTCGGCGACGAGGTCTGCGCAACGGCGACGCCCGTCATGAGAGCCAGCGAGGCGGCGGTGACGATCAGGGTGCGACGCATGAGGGTGGCTCCTTTGTCGTTGTGTCTGAATACATCACAACAACAGGAGCGCAGCCCGTTTGATCACTCCTTCCGGGAATTCTTTCGGTGTGCCACTACCCCTTCGTGGTATGGTCCCACCCGGGTTCGCGCGGCGTCAGAACTACCGACCCTGCCTGGAAGGTCAGTCCGTTCTCGACCGCGCGCTGCACATCCTCCAGCCGCAGCAAAGCGAGTGCGGCATCGTCGCGGCCACTGCGCATCTCCCCCACTTCCTTGCCGTCCAGCGTCACCGGGGTGCCGGCATCCGGCGCCGGTCCGTCGACGGTGACCGGGAACAGCTTCTTCTTGATGAGGGCGCGGTACTTGGTGCGGGCGGTCAGCTCCTGCCCCATGTAGCAACCCTTGTCCCAGGAAATCGCATTCAGCGCGTCCATCCGGCTTTCCAGCGGGATCGATTTCTCCGGGATCAGGTCCAGCGTGCCGTCGGGGATACCGAGCGACAGGCGAAGCCGGTCGTAGTCCGTGGCCTCGCGCGGCGCCAGACCGGCCGCCTCCAGCGCGGCAAGCCCATCCGCCGGTAGGAACAGACGGGCCCCCAGAGCCGGCAGCCGCGGGTCGGTGAAGGCGACGCCACCGGCGAAAGCCCGTGCCGCACCCGGTTCGGCCGGCAGGCCCAGCGCCTCCAACGCGCCGTCCCCGAAGGCGACGACCACGCGAAGCTGTTCCGTCCGGTCCTCCAGCGCGATTTTCGAGCGGAGCTTGTACATCTTCAGCCGGCGCAGCAGGTCGGCGCGGCGCTCCGTCTCCGGGTCCAGCAGCAGCGCGGCGTCCGACTCGACTCCCGACTCGACCAAATTGAAATCATGAAGGAACTTGCCCTGCGGCGTCAGGAACAGGGCATAGGCGGCACGGTCCGGCGTGACCCGCAGCACGTCGTTGGACACCAGCCCTTGCAGGAACGCTTTGCGGTCCTCGCCCGTAACCGCCACCACGCTCCGCTGGTCCAGAACTGCGTAACCCGCCGACATCCTCGCCTCCACATCATCCAATCGACTGAAGTGTTGGGCGGAACGGCCCGGCTGGCAAGGGCCTGCCGCACTGCAATGCGCCAGGCAATGAGCTGGGCGAAGGGCTGGGTTGCGCGAGCCGACTGTGGCATGATGACCAAAGCGGCAGATGCATCACCGATGGGCAGAGGATCGGTTGTTGACGGCCGGTGGTGCCGCCGGATTACTCTGTTGGTAGCGGTGGCACGGCTTTGGCAATGCCATACAGGTTTGACCTTTTTCCGGATTGCTCCTCCTTGCCTTCGCACGCCGAGACCTACCCCCCGGACGCTCCGCCGCCCCGTTTGGAGCTGCGCGGCATCACCAAGCGATTCCCCGGCTGTCTGGCCAACGACCATGTCGATCTCGTCCTGCAACCGGGTGAGATCCATGCGCTGCTGGGTGAGAACGGGGCCGGCAAGTCGACCCTGGTCAAGATGATCTACGGGGTTCTGCACCCCGATTCCGGAACCATGCTGTGGCAGGGGGCGGAAACGATTGTTCCCGACCCGGCCGGCGCGCGCCGTCTCGGCATCGGCATGGTGTTCCAGCATTTCTCCCTGTTCGACACGCTGACGGTGACCGAGAACATCGCGCTCGGCCTCGACAATGCCGGACCGATGGACCAGCTCGCCGGCCGTATCCGCGAGGTGTCGGAACGCTACGGTCTGGCGCTGGACCCCGGCCGCCACGTCTTCCACCTGTCGGTGGGCGAGCGCCAGCGGGTGGAGATCGTGCGCTGCCTGCTGCAGGATCCGAAGCTGCTGATCATGGACGAGCCGACCTCCGTCCTGACGCCGCAGGAGGCGGCCAAGCTGTTCGAGACGCTGCGCGTCCTGGCGGCGGAGGGCTGCACGATCCTCTATATCTCGCACAAGCTGGAGGAAATCCGCGCCCTGTGCAGCCGCGCCACCGTGCTGCGTGCCGGCAAGGTGGTGGGTGCCACCGACCCGCGGCAGGAGACCGCGCGCAGCCTCGCCGAGATGATGATGGGGGCGGAGCTGTCCACCCCCGAACGGCCGCCGCAGGGTGTGGCCGGCGTTGCCCGCCTGACGGTGCGCCACCTGTCCACCACCTCCGACAATCCCTTTGCCACCAACCTGAAGGACGTCAATTTCGAGGTGCGGGCGGGCGAAATTCTCGGTATCGCCGGCGTCGCCGGCAATGGGCAGGCGGAGTTGATGGCGGCCTTGAGCGGCGAGGTTCTGCTCGCCGACGCCGATGCCGTGGTGATCGAGGGCACGTCGGCCGGGCATCTCGGGCCACGGGCCCGCCGGACGCTCGGCCTCGCCTTCGTGCCGGAGGAGCGGCTGGGCCGCGGTGCCGTGCCGGAACTGAGCCTGTCGGAGAATGCGCTGCTGTCCGGCTATGCCCGCGAGCCGCTGGTGCGCGGCGGCATGGTCCATTTCGCCCGTGCCCGCGCCTATGCCGAGACGATCATCCGCGGCTTCAACGTCGTGGCGCATGGTCATCGGGCGGAGGCGCGGTCGCTGTCGGGCGGCAATCTGCAGAAATTCATCATCGGCCGCGAAATCCTGCAGAAGCCCAAGCTTCTGGTGGTCGGCCAGCCGACCTGGGGCGTCGATGCCGGCGCCGCCGCCGCGATCCACAAGGCGCTGATCGATCTGGCGCGGTCGGGGGCGGCGGTGCTGGTCATCAGCCAGGATCTGGACGAGCTGTTCGTGCTGAGCGACCGGATTTCCGTGCTGTTCCATGGCCGCCTGTCCGACAGCCGGCCGACGCACGAAACGACGGTGGAGCGCATCGGCCTGCTGATGGGCGGCCTGTTCGGCACGCCGCCGGACGAAGACGGGGAGATCACGCGTGCGGTCTGATGGTTTTTTGAGCACCGGAGACGCCGCATGAGCTTCATCCGTCTTGAGCCGCGCGGACAGGCGTCGAAGACCATGGTCTATGTCACGCCGCTGCTGGCGGTGGCGCTGACCCTGCTCAGCGGCTTCATCCTGTTCCTGGCAATGGGCTTCGACCCGTTGAAGGCGCTTTATTCCTTCTTCGTCGCGCCCGTGACCTCGGTCCGCGGCGTCGGCGAACTGGTGGTGAAGGCGACGCCGCTCGTGCTGTGCGCCGTCGGGCTCGCCATCGGCTTCCGCGCCAATGTCTGGAACATCGGTGCCGAGGGGCAACTGACGCTGGGCGCCATCACCGGCGGCGGGCTGGCGCTGGCCTTCTATGGCGAGGGCGGCTGGTGGCTGCTGCCGATGATGGTGATCGGCGGGGCCATCGGCGGGGCGGTCTGGGCGGCGGTGCCCGCCTTTCTGCGGCTGCGCTTCAACGCCAGCGAGATTCTGACCAGCCTGATGCTGAACTATGTGGCGCTGCTGCTGCTGAACTATCTGGTCCATGGTCCCTTCCGCGATCCCGACGGCTTCGCCTTCCCCGAATCGCGGCTGTTCGAAGCCGATGCCACGCTGCCGATCCTGTGGGCCGGGACCCGCGTCCATCTCGGCGCGCTGGTGGCCCTGCTGGCGGTGGCGGGCGGCTGGCTGCTGATCGCGCGGACCTTCATCGGCTTCCAGATCAAGGTGATCGGCCTGACCCCAGCCGCCGCCGGCTATGCCGGCTTCGACCAGAAGCGGATCGTCTGGCTGACGCTGCTGCTGTCGGGCGCGCTGGCCGGCATCGCCGGCATGGGCGAGGTCGCCGGCCCCATCGGCCAGATCACCGCCAGCATTTCGCCCGGCTACGGCTATACCGCCATCATCGTCGCCTTCCTCGGCCGGCTGCACCCGGTCGGCATCCTGCTGGCGGCGCTGCTGATGGCCCTGTCCTTCATCGGCGGCGAGGCGGCGCAGATCGCCATGGGCCTGCCCAAGGCCATCACCGGAGTGTTCCAGGGCATGCTTCTGTTCTTCCTGCTGGCAAGCGACGTGCTGATCCGCTACCGGGTCCGCTTCGGTGCGCGGAGGGCTGCGGCATGAACGACCTTGCCCTGATCGGCCCGATCCTGGCCGCCATGTTCGCAGCGGCAACGCCGCTGCTGTTCGCCGCCTTGGGCGAACTGGTGGTCGAGAAGTCGGGCGTCCTCAACCTGGGTGTCGAGGGCATGATGCTGGTCGGCGCCGTCTGCGGCTTCGCCGTCACGGTTCAGACCGGCAGCGCCGTCACCGGTTTCCTCGTCGCGGCCTTCGCCGGTGCCGCCACCGCCTCGCTGTTCGCCGTGCTGACTTTGTTCCTGCTCGCCAACCAGGTCGCGACCGGTCTTGCGCTGACCCTGTTCGGCGTCGGCCTGTCGGCGCTGATTGGCCAGGGCTTCGTCGGCATTCCGCTGGAGGGCCTGCCGAAGCTCTTCATCCCCGGCCTGACCGACATGCCGGTGGTGGGACAGGCGCTGTTCGGCCAGGACATCATGGTCTATCTGGCGGTCGCCGCCGTGCCGCTGGTCCATCTGTTCCTGTACCGCACCCGCGCCGGCCTCGTCCTGCGCGCTGTCGGGGAGAACCACACGGCCGCCCATGCGCTGGGCTACAAGGTCCTGCGCATCCGCTTCTTCGCCGTGCTGTTCGGCGGCGCCATGGCCGGTTTGGGCGGTGCCTTCCTGTCGATGGACTACACGCCGATGTGGGCGGAGAACATGACCTCGGGCCGCGGCTGGATCGCGCTGGCGCTGGTGGTGTTCGCCACCTGGAAGCCGGTGCGCGCCATGCTGGGCGCCTGGCTGTTCGGCGGCGTCACCATCCTGCAGCTGCATGTCCAGGGGCTGGGCATCGACGTGCCGTCGCAGCTCTTGTCGATGCTGCCGTATCTGGCTACCGTTCTGGTCCTGGTGCTGATTTCGCGGGACGTCGCCCGCATCCGCCTGAACGCGCCGGCCTGTCTGGGAAAACTGTTTCATCCCGATGCTTGACGCGTCGTTTTGAAAACGAAACAAAGCCCATATCTCACGACATCAAGAATAAGGAGCGTCGACGTGAACAGAAGGACGATGGGCAAGACGGTGCTGGGTCTGGCCGGTGCCGCGATGGCGCTGAGCGTGGGCATGGGCGCCGCCTTCGCGCAGGAGAAGCTGAAGGTCGGCTTCGTCTATGTCGGCCCGGTCAGCGACCATGGCTACAGCTATCAGCATGACCAGGGCCGTCTGGCCGTGGAGAAGGCGCTGGGCGACAAGGTTACCACCACCTTCGTCGAGAATGTGCCGGAAGGCGCCGACGCCGAGCGCGTGATCGAGCAGCTGGCGGCCAGCGGCCACAAGCTGATCTTCACCACCTCCTTCGGCTTCATGAACCCGACGCTGAAGGTGGCCAAGCGCCATCCCGACGTGAAGTTCGAGCATGCTACCGGCTACAAGCGCGCCGAGAACGTCGCGACCTATTCCGGCCGCTTCTATGAGGGCCGCACGGTGGTGGGCGCCATCGCCGGCAAGATGACCAAGTCGAACATCATCGGCTACATCGGCTCCTATCCGATTCCCGAGGTGGTCGGCGGCATCAATGCCTTCACCATCGCGCTCCGCGAGCAGAACCCGAAGGCTGAGGTCCGCGTGGTCTGGGTCAACAGCTGGTACGACCCCGGCAAGGAAGCCGAGGCGGCCAAGGCGTTGATCGACCAGGGTGCCGACATCATCGTCCAGCACACCGACAGCCCGGCCCCGATCCAGACCGCCCAGGAGCGTGGGCTGTGGTCGGTCGGCCAGTCGTCCGACATGACCCGCTTCGGTCCGAAGTCGCACCTGACCGCCATCGTCGAGGACTGGAACGGCTATTATGTCGACCGCGTGAAGGCGGTTCTCGACGGCAGCTGGAAGCCGATCGACACCTGGGGCGGCATCAGCACCGGGATGGTCGAGTTGGCCCCCTACAACCCGGCGATCCCGGCCGACGTCGTGAAGATGGCCGACCAGATCAAGGCCGACATCGTGTCCGGCAAGCGCCACTCCTTCCAGGGCCCGGTCAAGGACCAGTCCGGCAAGGTCGTGATTCCGGAAGGCAAGACCGCCACCGACGAGCAGATCCTGAAGATGGACTGGTACGTCGAAGGCGTGCAGGGCAAGGTTCCGAAGTAAGCAGCATGCGGCGCTGCGGACCGGCGGTGAAATCCCCCGGTCCGCAGCGCCCATCGGCGATGTGGGGAGGTGGGCGATGGACGGAAGCAGCCTCTACGACAGCGATTTCTATGCCTGGGCGAACGAACAGGCCGCCCTTCTGCGGGCCGGCAAGCTCGACGCGGCGGACATCGAACACATCGCCGAGGAGATCGAGAGTATGGGCAAGACCGAGAAGCGGGAATTGGTCAGCCGGCTGCGCGTGCTCCTGCACCATTTGCTGAAATGGGAGCATCAACCGGCCCGCCGCGGTAACTCCTGGCGCCTTTCGATTGCCAATAGCCGCGACGAAATCGAAACGCACATGCGGGACAATCCAAGCCTGAAGTCGAAGCTTGGTGAATCGATTGCCGATGCCTATCGGCTGGCGCGGCGTGACGCTGCTGCCGAAACGGGGATCGACGAAGCGGTGTTCGCCGTTCAGTGCCCGTGGAGCTTCGCCGAGATGATGGACGAGGGAGTCTGGCCGGAAGGCTGAAGAGTTCCGGCCATCCGCCTTACAGATACTCGCCCAGCAGGCGCAGGAACGGACGCGCTTCCTGCAGGACCAGGATGGTCTGGTGGAACAGGTCCTCGGGCGAGGCGTGGTGTTCCAGCCGGATTTCCGAGAACAGGATGATCTTCTGTCCGCCCTGCACGATGAAGCGGACATGCGGCAGTCCTTCGATCCCGCGCAGGACCGCCAGCAGGGCGCGGCGGCGCTCCGGTGCCTGGGCGGTGTAGGGCACATGGCCGACATCGGCCCAGATCTGGCAGATCGAGCCGCCACCGTCCTCCGGCCCTTCATGCCGCACGGCGACGTTGAAGGGCAGGCCGTCGGCCATGAAGGTCAGCTTGCAGGGGCGCGGCGGTCTGGCGATGCCGAGAACGCCCTCGGGCGTCATCTCGATAGAGCCGGGATTGATGGGCAGGGCGCCGTCCGGCACTTCGGCCAGCGATTGAATGGTCTTCAGATCGGGAACGGACAAGGCGGCACGCTCGGCTTCAGGGTCGATGGAGACGACAGCATGGGCTCCGGCCGCTAAAATTCTGTAAAGGCTTGCAACGCACAGCTAGAATGGCTGTTCGCTGTGGTCTGAAAATACGAAGAAAGCAGGCGATGTCCGCCATCGATACCGTCGTCGTCCCCATCCACCGTGCCGGCTGGCCCTTCATCGCCGGTTTCGCGGTGGTTTCCCTGATCCTGGGTCTCGCCGTCTGGGCGCCGCTCGGCTGGATCGGCCTGGTGCTCACCCTGTGGTGCGCCTACTTCTTCCGCGATCCCGACCGGGTGACGCCGACGCGACCCGGACTGCTGGTCAGCCCGGCCGACGGGCGCGTCACCATGATCGTCCAGGCGGTTCCGCCGAAGGAACTCGGCATGGGGGACAAGGCGCTGACCCGGATCAGCGTGTTCCTCAACGTCTTCAACGTCCACGTCAATCGCGTGCCGGCCGACGGCACCATCGTGGCCGCCGAATACCACAAGGGCACCTTCGTCAACGCCGCGCTGGACAAGGCGAGCGACGAGAACGAGCGGATGGCCTTCCGTCACCGCCTGCCGGACGGGCGCGAGATTGCCTATGTCCAGATCGCCGGTCTGGTGGCGCGCCGCATCCTGTGGTGGGTCAAGGCCGGGCAGCAGGTGAAGGCAGGCGAGCGCTTCGGCCTGATCCGATTCGGCAGCCGCACCGACATCTATCTGCCCGACGGCGTCGCCCCGCTGGTCTGCGTCGGCCAGACCGCCATCGGCGGCGAGACGATCCTGGCCGACCTGGACGGGACCGAAGCGCAGCGGCAGGGGGATGTGCGGCGATGAAACGACCGCCCGTCTTCCGCCAGCAGATCTTCCGCCCGCACCGGGCGCGCCGTCCCGGCCGGCCGCATCCGCGGCTGAAAGGGCTGTCGATCAACCACCTGTTGCCGAACGTGCTGACTGTGCTGGCGCTCTGCTCCGGCCTGACTGCGATCCGCTTCGCCATGCAGGAGCGGTGGGAGCCGGCGGTCATCGCCATCGTCATCGCCGCCATCCTGGATGCGCTGGACGGCCGGATCGCCCGTCTGCTGAACGGGCAGAGCAAGTTCGGGGCGGAACTGGACAGCCTGTCCGACGCCATCAGTTTCGGCGTCGCCCCCGCCTTCATGATGTATCTGTGGGGGCTGAACGGCGCGGGCAGCCTGGGCTGGATCGCCGCCATGGCCTATGCCGTGTGCTGCGCCTTGCGGTTGGCGCGCTTCAACTCGCGGCTTGGCGTGGTCGACCTGCCGCCCTGGGCCTACAACTATTTCACCGGCGTGCCGGCGCCGGCCGGGGCCGGCCTCGTCCTGCTGCCGATGATCCTGGGGTTCGAGATCGGTCCGGAGTTCCCCGGCCATCCGGCCGTCATCGTGCCGTGGACCCTGCTGATCGGCGGGCTGATGGTCAGCATCCTGCCGACCTTCTCCTTCAAGGGTGCGCGGGTCCCGGCCCACTGGGTGGTGCCGGCCCTGGCCGGCGTCGGGCTGTTGGCGGCGATGATGGTCAGCCAGCCCTGGTGGACGCTCTCCATCGTTGGCATCGCCTATATGGTCAGCCTGCCATTTTCCATCGCCCAGTTCCGCAAGCTGCAACGGGCGGCGGAACTGATGCGTACGGAGATCGGCGAACCGTTGCCGGAAACGCAGGAGACCGAGGGGCGGGAAGCCGGATCGCAGTCTCCGGAGGCGGCGACGCGTGACGATGAGGCACGGAAGCCGGTCTGACCGGCTTCCTCTCCCCCTTTTTTTATTCTGCCGCGACCAATTCCGTGAACCCCTCGGCTACCGCGGCTTCGACAGCCAGTTCGGTCAGGGTAACGCGCGCCACCATCGGGATTTGTCCCAGGCAACGGCCGACATGGTCGGTTTCCGCCTGGGGCAGATCGCCGATTTCCATGGCGATGTCGAGCATGTCGTCGGTCAGCCGGCTGTGCAGGGCCAGCGGGACCAATCCACGCTTGGCGACATATTCCAGAACACGGGGCAGGGTGCCGGGATCGGCGTCGGCGACCAGGGAGAAGACGACCCGGCGGCCGGGTGCGGTGGCGCGCGCATCCGAAGCGGACACGGGCGCTGCATTCGAGGAATTGGCGTTCAGGGACTTGGTGTTCACGGTGCTGGACATGGCGTGATCGGGCCTTCAGACGGTTCTGCGGACTGGACGAGCGAAATCCCCGGCTCTCAAAGGAGAACCGGGCCGCTAATTCGCAGAATGCCGTCGATGCGATGCACGTTCATGGACAGGAGCCTAAGCGGCCGCGCGCCGTCCGTCAACAGGGGCGAGCTCGCCAAAAGATCGGCAGTGTCGCGTTCGGGGAGCGCCGGTGGGGCGATATCCCTCCTTGGTGGTGCCGAACCGTCACGTTCGAGCCGGACAGGAACAAAGTCCAGAGGATCCCGTTGAGGTTCCGCTTGTCCGTCACAAATGCTCCATCATAAGGGAGAAGGCCATGCTCGGCACGATTCTGCTCATCATCCTCATTCTGATGCTTCTCGGCGCCGTTCCGGCCTGGCCGCACAGCCGTGGCTGGGGCTATGGTCCCAGCGGCATCCTCGGCGTGCTGCTGATCGTCCTGATCGTTCTGCTGCTGATGGGCCGGATCTGATCCGCAACCTGTCGGCCTGATGCTATCTGCCCGATGGGCGGCGGGGCCGGCGGAGCGCGAACATCAGCCATCCGACCGGCCCCAGCATCAGCACCATCACCAGCCATCCGGCGCGCGGTCCGAACGGGCAGCGCGATCCGGCCGGCGGCCGCCACCCGCCACCCCGGCGCGACAAGGCCACATGCAGCAGTGGCAGCCCGTATAAGGCGAACAGGACCAGCCAGGGGATCGAGGCCCAGGGAATCATGGCGGAAAGATCGGCATTCATCCTCCGACGATAGCATCGATCTCCAGGCTGTTGCGACCGATCGTCACGGCATAATGCGGATGCATGCAGCCTCGGTTGCGCTGCACACGGGGCAACGAGGTTGAAGCCGGTGGGGACTTTCGGCTAGGGTCGTCGACAAGATCGTCCGAAGGGCCTAGCCATGGCACTGGAAATCGAGCGGCGCTTTCTCGTCCGCAAGGATGTCCGGCATCTCTGCCGGAATGGCGTCCGAATGGTCCAGGGATACCTGCCGTCCGACGGCGTCAGCACGGTCCGCGTCCGCATCGCGGAAGACCGGGCGACCCTCACCATCAAATCGCTGAAGCGCGGAGCTTGCCGGGACGAGGTGGAGCACCCGCTGGATCTGGATTTCGCGCGCCAGCTTCTTCTCCACGGCTGCGAAGGCCGGGTGATCGAAAAGACCCGCTACCGCCATTGCCAGGACGGCCTGTGCTGGGAGATCGACATCTTCGACGGCGAGAATTCCGGCCTCGTCATTGCCGAGGTCGAGTTGGAGACCCCGGACCAGACGGTACCGCTGCCCGACTGGATCGGTGCGGAGGTCACCACGCTGCGTGCCTACGGCAACTCCGCCCTTTCCCGTGCGCCGATCCGGCGCTGGTCTGCCGCCGCCGCTTGAAGGGTCGCGTGTGGGCGCGACCCGAGCGAGGATGAACCAGCAAAGGGGGTCAGGCCGTCCGCACCTTGTTCAGGAAACCCTGAACCTCGCCACGCAGGCGGTCGGCCTGGGTCGCGAGAGTGCGGCTTGCATCCAGAACCGCATCGGCGGCACCGCCGGTCTTGGTGGCGGCGGTGGTCACCTCGGCGATGTTGCGCATCACCTGCTGGGTGCCTTCGGCCGCCTGCTGGACATTCTGGGCGATCTCGCGCGTGGCGCTGCCCTGCTGTTCCATTTCGAGCGCGATATCCGTCACCGTGCCGCTGATCGCAGTCACCGCATCGGAGATCGTGCGGATGGCCTCCACGGCGCTGATGGTGGCGGTCTGCATCTCCGCGACCTGGGCGGAGATCTCCTCGGTCGCCTTGGCGGTCTGGCCGGCGAGGTTCTTAACCTCGGTCGCCACCACGGCGAAGCCCTTGCCGGCCTCGCCGGCGCGGGCGGCTTCGATGGTGGCGTTGAGCGCCAAGAGGTTGGTCTGCTCGGCGATTTCGCCGATCAGGCCGACGACCTGGCCGATGCGCTCGGCAGCCATCGACAGGCCCTCGACGATGCTGTTGGTCTGCACCGCCTTGTCGGCGGCCCCCGACGCGGTGGCCGAGCTGGCGTTCAACTGACGCGAGATTTCGGCGATCGAGGCCGACAGCTGTTCCGCCGCCGCGGCGACGGTCTGCACATTCGCGGTCGCCTGCTGCGATGCGGTGGCGACGGCGGTGGATTTCGCGGTGGTCAGCGCTGCGTCCGACGACATCTCCTGCGCATCGCGGCCCAGCGAGCCGGCCGATTCGGTCAGCGAGGTCACCACGCCCGACACCGCCTGTTCGAAGCCGTTGGCGAACTCGTTCATCGTCCGGCGGCGGTCGGCGTCGATCTGGATGCGCATCTCCTCCCGCTCGCGTTCCATCCGCCGCATCTCCAGGGCGTTGTCCTTGAAGATGGTCATGGCGGCGGCCATGTTGCGCAGCTCGTCCTTACGGTCGCCACCGGGAATGTCGACGCTCAGGTCGCCTTCGGCGAGCCGGCCCATGGCGCCGGTCATGGCATGCAGAGGGTGGGTGATGGCGCGGTCGATGATCCAGGCCATCAGCGCGCCCAGCAGCAGCGCCACCGCCGCGCCGATGGCGATCACCATGCCGGCGCTGGCGCGGCCGGCCTCGCGATCCTCGCGCTGCAAAGTCACCAGCCGGCCAACCTGACCGCTGACCGCGGCCGATGCCTTGGCCATCGCCACCGACGCATCATGCTGCTTGGCGACGGCGGAGGACAGCGCGGTGAATTCCGAGTCGAAAGCGCGGGCGGCCTCGGTGATGGCAGCGATCAGCGCCCGCCCTTCCCGATCGACCAGGACGGCGCCGGCCTGTCCGGCAATCGCCAGGATCTCCTTCACCGCGGCGGCAGCCGCGACTTTGGCGTCCGCCGAGCCTGTCAGCAGGAAATCGCGCTGGGCCAGCATCGCCGATTGAGCGTCCTGCACCAGCCGCATTGCCAGACCGCGCAGCATGACGGCCTCGTTCACCTCGCTCTGGGCGTATTTCGAGGCTTCGGTCAGCGCTTCGGTCACCATGGCTTGGTTCTTCTGGAGCTCCATGGCGCGCTCCTGCACGCCGCGGGCCGCCTCGTCCAGCCCGGCGGCCACGCCGACCTCGGTCAGCGCGGCGATGCCCTTGCCGTGCAGGGCGCGCACGGTGTCGTGGTAGGCGCGGGCGTCGCCGGCGATCCGGGCGGCGGATTCCTCGTCATTGGTGCCGACGAGGTCCTTGGCGACGGTGTCGGTGATCTGCACCAGCTCGTCCAGCGCCGCGACGATCCGGTCGGCCAGGGCCTGATCGGCGTTGCGGCGCAGATCGCTTTGCTGGCGCCGGACCTCCAGCACCCGTTCGATGACGCGGTTCGCGCGCTCCGCCGTATCCATGCTGTGGCGCAGCTCGGTGTCGGCGTCGCGCTTGCTGGCCATATTCAGGTCATAGCGCTCCGATTGCTGCTTGCCGATCTTCTCGGCGATCTCGCGCAGGGCACGGGCGCGCATTTCCATGCTGGCGGTGCGGGCGTGCGCCTCGCCGTCCTGGGCGACGAAATTGTTGAAGGCGGCGCGGTAGCCGTCGATGCCGGACAGCACCTCGTCCAGCAGCCGGCGTCCCTCCCCATCGTTCAGGGCGGCGCGCGTCTGCTGCGCCTCGGCCTGCAGGGCGTCCAACATGCCTGGAACGTTGGTTGCGGCCTTGGCGTCGCGTTCGGTGACGAATCGCGCCTCCTCCAGCCGCACCGACTTCAGCCTTGTGTCGAGGTCGGCGGTATGGGCTTCCAGACCGACCCGTTCGGCGTAGGTGCTCAGGCTGTTCCAGCCGACGAACGCCACGCCAACCGTCAGGAGCAGCACGGCGGCAAAGCCAAGCGCGATCCGCGTTCCGATCGTCATGGATTATGGACTCCCCGATGGCATCGCAAGTGGCGATGCTTCTCCCCGATCATTGGGACGATTGAACCACAGGACGCTTTATGTCCGGTTTGATTCAAGTCAGGAATCCCACTTATTTCAGAAGCGGTCGGGCATCCAGCACGGTGCGCCGCGAAATACGCGGTGCAAACGGTCGATCATCTTTTCTTCACCATGAAGCAAACCAGCTCTCCAAAGTGCGCGAGCGCTTGCGTGCCCCGTGAACAGACTGGCGAAAGCGGCGGTGCCAATCCGAGCCGGCGGGTCAAGGACTTGCGCTTTTTTTGAGATATTTCCAACAGAGCCAGCAACCTCAAGGTGGTAGTGCGCGCAATTGCCGAAAATTAAGTCATCATTTATCTCAAGAATGGCATACTCTTGCATGTCGTCTGGGTAACCCCTCGCCTCCAGGGCCTTGCCGACATCAAGGGAGCGGACCAGCCACTCCTCGCGGCACTCCAGCGCCACGCCATCGCCGGCAAGCAGCGCCAGCGGGTCATCCGGACCGCCGCGCCATGTCACCCGGTCCACTTGAGCCCTGAAACCGGCCAGCATGGTCATGGCCGGTTTCAGGGACCGTTCGGAGGGCAGGCAGAGATCGGCGACGTCGAGGCGCTGATCCTGGGGCGGCGTCACCGCGATGTAGCCATCCTGGTTGCGGTAAAGCTCCGACGGTTCACCGTCCGGGCAGAGGGCGAGCGTCCACAGCGCCTCGGTCCTTTCCGGCAGGCCGTTCTGCTCGTTCAACAGAGGTTGACGGAGCATTGCCAACGGCACGGCGTCGAGCGGGTCCGCCGGCCACAAGTCGCTTGCGGCAGTCCCGGACTGTGCAAAGGCCGACGGCGGTGCGCTCCAGCGGCAGGTGACGCCGCCGCGGCCAAAGCCGAGCCGATGGTAGAAGGGAAGGGTTGCCGGGCAGAGCACCGCCAACGCCGCCCCGGCCTGCCGCCCCTCCTTCAGCAGGGCCCGCATCAGCGCACTGCCATGGCCGGCGCCGCGCAGGGCCGGATCGACAGCCACCATGGCGATGGCCTGCACCGGAACCGGCCGCCCGCCGAACCACTGATTCATCGTCCAAAAGGCGGCACAGGCGGCCAATGCGGTGCCGGTGGACCGTGGAACACGCAGGACGCGGATGCTGTCCATGCCGAACAGGCCGGCGTAGCGGTCAAACAGGTCGCGCGACAGTCCGAAGCCGAGCCGCGCCAATCGGGCGACAGCGCTCAGCTCCTCCGGCTGGGCCGGCCCGTATTCATGATGGTGAGCAGGAAAAATGACGACCGGCCTCCACTCGTTCAGCGGCCGGCGGGACTGCGGCGCGGGCTTCGTGCAGCAAAGATGCGAGTCTGTTCATATGACAACGAAACAGCGTTGGCGGCAACAGAGTGAGCGGAGGACGAGAGCGCGCGTACAGGAAATGCCGTTCAGGCGTCCGTACTCGTCGCGCCGCTCAATCTCGCTGCTGCCCACCCGGCCGCCTCGCGTACCACATCGCTGACGTCCTGTGCCAGGGCCTCAGCCACCTGTCTCAGGGACGGATCGCCGCTGTTGCCGATGGCGATGAGGACATTGCGGACGAAGCGGTCGCGGCCGATGCGCTTGATGGGGGAGCCGCTGAACACCTGCCGGAAGCCGGCATCGTCCAGCTGCGCCAGATCGGCCAGCCGCGGCGCGGTCAGCTCGGCCCGCGGCAGGAAGGCGGGTTCGCGGGTCGCACGGGCGAACTTGTTCCAGGGACAGGCGGCAAGGCAATCGTCGCAGCCATAAATGCGGTTGCCCATCAACGGCTTGAGGTCGTCGGGGATCGGCCCCTTATGCTCGATGGTCAGATAGCTGATGCAGCGCCGGGCGTCGATCTGGTAGGGCGCCGGGAAGGCGGCGGTCGGGCAGGCGACCTGACAGCGGTCGCAGGAACCGCAGCGGTCGCGCGCCGGCGCGTCGGGCGGCAGGTCCAGCGTCGTGTAGATCTCGCCCAGGAACAGCCAGGAGCCATGGTCGCGCGACACCAAATTGGTGTGCTTGCCCTGCCAGCCCAGTCCGGCCTGCGCCGCCAGCGGCTTTTCCATCACCGGGGCGGTGTCGACGAACACCTTCACGCCGGCCTTGGTCTGGTGCGCCAGCCATTGCGCCAGCGTCTTCAACCGGCCCTTGATCAGGTCGTGATAGTCGCGGTTGCGGGCATAGACCGAGACGATGCCGCGGTCGGGATGCTCCGCCAGACGGCGCGGGTCGTCGTGCGGGGCGTAGCTTGTGCCCAGCGCGATGACGGTGCGCGCCTCGTCCCACAGCGACTGCGGATGGCTGCGCTGGTCGCTGCGCTCGGCCATCCAGCCCATGTCGCCGTGCCGGCCCTCGGCAACGAACTGCGCGAGACGCTCGCGCGCCTCCGGCCCCAGTGCTGCCGGGGCGAAGCCCACCGCGTCGAACCCCACCGCCAGCGCGCGGGCGCGGATGGCGTCCCGCAGCCGCGCCGGATCGGCGGAAGACAGCGGAGCGGGCTTAGCCGCGGCCACGGTAGGTCGGCACGTCCTGCGACGGGATCCAGACGCCCTTCGGCGGCTCTCCGGTCTGGAAGAACACGTCGATGGGGATGCCGCCGCGCGGATACCAGTAGCCGCCGATGCGCAGCCAGACCGGCGACAGTTCGTCCACCAGCCGCTTGCCGATGCCCACCGTGCAGGCCTCATGAAAGGCGCCGTGATTGCGGAAGCTGGTCAGGAACAGCTTCAGCGACTTCGATTCGACCAGCCAGTCGCCGGGCACATAGTCGATGACCAGATGGGCGAAGTCCGGCTGGCCGGTGATCGGGCAGAGCGAGGTGAACTCAGGTGCGGTGAAGCGCACGCAATAGGGAGTGCCGGGGTTCGGGTTCGGCACCCGCTCCAGCACCGCCTCTTCCGGCGTCCTGGGCTGGATTGTCGAGCCGCCGAGCTGGGTCAGGCCGGCATAGATATTCTCACTCATCGGTCTTTTCCTCCGCCACCCGCTCGGCTTCCGGCGGGGCACTGTCCTTGTCCGCCTTCGGCGGAGCACTGTCTTTACCCGCCTTCGGCGGGCGGCCTTGCTTCGGCGGCTTGCCGGGCTTGGCGATGGGGTCCACGGTCGCCTCGATGTCGCCCTCGTTCATGCTGGCTTCCATGGCGCCGGCGACCTCCTCGAAATTGCCGTCCGCGATGGCGTGGCGCATCGTCCGCATCACGTCCTGGTAGTAATGCAGGTTGTGCCAGGTCAGCAGCATCGGCCCCAGCATCTCGTCCGCCTTGAACAGATGATGCAGATAGCCCCGGCTGTAGCTTCGGCAAGCCGGGCAGCCGCACTCGGCATCGAGCGGACGCTCGTCATGGGCGTGGCGGGCGTTGCGGATGTTGATGGTGCCGCGGCGGACGAAGGCCTGGCCAGTGCGGCCCGAGCGGGTCGGCATCACGCAGTCGAACATGTCGACGCCGCGCCGCACGGCGCCGATCAGGTCGCTCGGCCGGCCGACGCCCATCAGGTAGCGCGGGCGATCCTTGACCATCAGCGGTTCGGTGAAGTCGAGCACGCGGAACATCGTCTCCTGTCCCTCGCCGACTGCCAGCCCGCCGATGGCGTATCCGTCGAAGCCGATGTCGGTCAGGGCGGCGACGCTCTCCGCCCGCTGCTCCGGATAGACGCTGCCCTGGACGATGCCGAACAGGCCGTAGCCGGGCCGCTCGACGAAGGCGTCCTTGCTGCGCCGCGCCCAGCGCATCGACAGGCGCATGGAGGATTCGGCCTGCGCTTCCGTCGCCGGGAAGGGCGTGCATTCGTCCAGGCACATGGTGATGTTGCTGTCCAGCATGTGCTGGATCTGGATGGAGCGCTCCGGCGTCAGGTGGTGGCGGCTGCCGTCCAGGTGCGATTTGAAGGTGACGCCTTCCTCCGACATGGTGCGCAGGTCGGACAGGCTCATCACCTGGAAGCCGCCGCTGTCGGTCAGGATCGGCTTGTCCCAGTTCATGAAGCGGTGCAGGCCGCCCAACTGCGCCACCCGCTCCGCCGTCGGGCGCAGCATCAAGTGATAGGTGTTGCCCAGCAGGATTTCCGCACCTGTGGAGGCCACCGCGTCGGTGGTCATCGCCTTCACCGTCGCAGCGGTACCGACCGGCATGAAGGCCGGCGTCTCGATGGTGCCGTGGGCGGTGGTGACGCGGCCGCGCCGCGCCCGCCCGTCGGTCGCCAGAAGGTCAAAGCCGATGCCGGTCATGTTGGGTCCGTCCTGTGCAGCAGCGAGGCGTCGCCGTAGCTGAAGAAGCGATAGTCGGTGTCGATGGCATGCCCATAGGCCGCCCGCATGCGGTCATAGCCGGCGAAGGCGCAGACCAGCATGAACAGAGTCGATTTCGGTAGGTGGAAGTTGGTCCACAACAGATCGACGATGCGGAAACGGTAGCCGGGTGTGATGAAGATGTCGGTGTCGCCGCTGAAGGGGACCAGCGTCCCGTCCGGCCGGCCCGCCGTCTCCAGGATGCGCAGCGCCGTGGTGCCGACCGAGACGATCCGGCCGCCAGCCTTGCGCGTCTCGTTTACCGCGGCGGCGGTCTCCGGCGAGATCTCGCCCCATTCGCTGTGCATCTTGTGGTCGGCGATGTCGTCGACCTTCACCGGCAGGAAGGTGCCGGCGCCGACATGCAGCGTCACCGGCACCCGCCGTACGCCGCGCTCGTCCAGCGCCGCCAGCAGTTCGGGCGTGAAGTGCAGTCCGGCGGTGGGGGCGGCGACGGCACCTTCGCGGGCGGCGAAGACGGTCTGGTAATCGGCATTGTCGTCCTCGTCCGCCTTGCGGCGGATATAGGGCGGCAGCGGCATCCGGCCATGGCGGTGCAGCGCCTCCATGAGAGCAGCCCCGCCGGCGGAGAAGCGCAGCCGCACCTCCATACCGTCCTTGGCGATCACCTCGGCGCTGAAACCATCCGCTATGACGATGGTGTCGCCGGGCTTCAGCCGCTTGCCGGGCTTGGAGAAGGTCGCCCATTCCCGCTCGCCCAGCCGCTTGTGCAGCGTGATCTCCACCGCCACCTCGCCGCGCCGGCCCTCTAGCCGGGCCGGGATGACGCGGGTGTCGTTGACGACCATCAGGTCGCCCGGTTGCAACAGCGAGGGCAGGTCCCGCACGATGAAGTCGCGCAGGGTGGAACCCACCTCCAACAGGCGGGCGGCGTCACGCGGCCGGACGGGATGCTCGGCGATCCGGTCGGGCGGCAGGTCGAAGTCGAAATCGGCGGTCTTCATGGGAGGCGCAAGCTATAGACCGAACTGCGGGCCGATGGGAAGGGCTTGGGGGCAAGTCATTCGCCGGAACGCCAGCTTTCCGCTCCCACACCTCAGTCCGCTGGCGGCAACCCGTGCGCCGCAAGCGCAGCGCTTTGCCGCGCCGCGAGCGCATCGACATCGAAGTCGCGGATCAGACCCTGGAACATCTGGTACCAGTTCAGCTCCGCCTTCAGATGCAGAAACACCGAGCCAAGCCCGACCGCGGCGCGATCCATGAAGACGAACTCCCGCGGGATTTCCACACCGCCGACGCGGCGCAGTTCGGCATGGACCTTGCCCGCCGTCTCGCGGCCGTAATGGCCGCCGTTGGTCTCCTCGATCTTGCGCTGGCGGTCTTCCATGATCGGGGCATAGACGAAGCGCGCCCAGATGTTCAGCACGTCGACCAGCTCGTTCGACGGGTTGACGAAACCCCAGGTGCGGTAGGCCTCCACCGCCTGCTCGCGGTTGTCGGTGCGCAGAGCGTTGTAGAGGTCGATCACGCCTTTGACGAAGCTGGGCTTGAAGACGCGGATGCAGCCGAAATCGAGCAGGTTGATCGAGCGGTCGGGCCGGACCGTGTAGTTGCCCAGATGCGGGTCGCCGTGGATGACGCCGTAATTGTAGAAGGGCACATACCAGGCCCGGAACATGTTCATCGCCAGTTCGTCGCGCGCCTCCGGATGTTCGGCGACGAAGTCCAGGATCTTGCGGCCATGCACCCATCCCATGGTCAGCAGCCGCTTGCTCGACAGCTCCGGCACCACGTCCGGCACATGGACGCCGGGCGTGCCGGCCAGCATCGACCGGTAGAGGCGGGCGTGTTTGGCCTCGCGTTCGTAATCCAGCTCCTCGCGCAGGCGGGCGCCGATCTCCTTCTGGATCTGGCGGGTGGAGATGGCGCTGTCGGTGCGCTCGAAGATCGCGAAGATCAGACCGAGCTGCCGCAGGTCGGCTTCCACCGCCGAGGCCATGTCGGGATATTGCAGCTTGCAGGCAAGTTCCCGCCCGTCCGGCCCGATGGCCTTATGGACCTGACCCAGCGACGCGGCAGCGGCGGCGGTGTGCTCGAAGCTCTGGAAGCGCGACTGCCAGTTGGGGCCAAGCTCGCTTGCCATCCGCCGCTTGACGAAGGGCCAGCCCATCGACGGCGCGTCGGCCTGCAACTGCGCCAGTTCCTGGGTGTATTCCTTCGGCAGGGCGTCGGGAATGGTCGAGAGGATCTGCGCCACCTTCATCAACGGCCCTTTCAGTCCGCCGAGTGCGGCCCGCAGTTCCGCCGCGTGGCGCTCCCGCTCCACGCGGATTCCCAGCACGCGCTCCCCCGCCAGCCGCGCGGCCAGCCCGCCAACGGCGGTGCCGACCCGCGCATACCGCGCGACCCGTCCGCCCCATGTGTTCTCATCGTGTTCCGGCATGCCCACAAGGTGGGTTCGCCTCCGGCAAAAGGCCAGCCCCGCCCGTTCGGAGACCGCCGTATGGAATGCCTCCGAGTGGCGCTGCGACGCAGCATGCGATTTTCTTGACAGCTCTGTGAAAGGAGCGCAGGCTTCCTCTCACAGTAATCAACACCGAGGTGAAGTGAGCGAGCATCGGAAACGCCTTACCGTTCAAGCAGATAGCTTGGGCGGAACAGTAGAGACCGATACCAGGGAGGGTGAGTAAGATCATGACTCCACCGGCGCTTACCTGATTATGCCGATCTGTTCGGCCATCATAACTGAGGTTTCAGTTCCGAATTCTTTCGCCTGATTGGCGACTCCATCCGGGCCGTAGATGCCCGCTGCGAAAGCCCTCGCTTCACCTCGGAGCGAGGGCTTTTGTTTTTTCCGGAGTTTTATCCCCGCCCCAGGGCGGGGAAGAGCGAAGCCCCCGGCAATACGTTTCAAACGATACTGTTTGCATATGAAATCAAATCCCGCTATCCACGGAACCGAACGGTGCGGCAGGACGCCGCAGGTCGGCGTGCGCACCCGTCACACGAAAAGAGGATGGGGAGGATCGCATGGGTCGGTTGCTGAAGCCTTTCGCGCTGGCGGCGCTGCTCGCGACGACGGCATTGTCTGCTGCCGCGATGTCGGCTCAAGCCCAGACCGCCAAGCCGGTGCGAATCGGCGTGCTGGCGGACGAGGCCGGATTCGCGTCCGACATCGGCGGCAAGGGTGCCGTGCTCGCCACCCGGATGGCGGTGGAGGATTTCGGCGGCACTGTGCTTGGCCGGCCGGTCGAGGTCCTGTCGGCGGACATGCAGAACAAGCCGGACGTGGCCTCCAACATCGTTCGCAGCTGGTTCGACGTCGACGGTGTCGATATGGTGACCGACATCCCGGTCTCCTCGGTCGCGCTGGCGGTGCAGGCGGTCGCGCGTGAGAAGAAGAAGGTGCTGATGATCAGCGCTGCGACGACCACCGAACTGACCAATTCCCAATGCTCGCCCTACAGCATCCACTGGGCCGACGACACCGCGTCACTGGCCGTCGGCACGACCAAGGCGGTCGTGCAGTCGGGCGGCACCAGCTGGTACTTTATCACCGCCGACTTCGCCTTCGGCACGGCGATGGAGAAGGCGGCGACCGATGCGATCAAACAGGCCGGCGGCACCGTGGTCGGCGGCGTGCGCCACCCGATGGGCACCAGCGATTTCGGTTCCTACCTGCTGAGCGCCCAGGGCAGCGGCGCCAAGGTGGTGGCGCTGGCCAATGTGGGGGCGGAGACCATCGGCACCATCAAGCAGGCCGGTGAGTTCGGCCTGACCGAGTCCGGCCAGCGGCTTGTCGGCTATATCGTCTTCATCACCGACATCCACTCACTGGGTCTCGACCTTGCCAAGGGTCTCTATGTCACCAGCGGCTTTTATTGGGACCGCAACGACCAGACCCGGTCATGGTCCAAGCGCTTCTTCGAGCGCCACGGCAAGATGCCGACCAAGGAGCAGGCCAACACCTATCTCGCCACCCTGCACTGGCTGAAGGGTGTGAAGGCGGCGGGCACCACCGAGTCCGGGGCGGTCACCGCCGCGATGAAGGCAATGCCGACCGATTATTTCGGCACCCCCGGCAGCATCCGCAAGGACGGCCGCGTGCTGTACGATCTTGAGCTGTACCAGGTGAAAAGCCCGGCGGAGAGCAAGGCGCCGTGGGATTATTACAAGCAGGTCCGCAGCATTCCGGCGGCGGAAGCCTTCCTCCCGATCGAAACCAGCAGCTGTCCCTTCGTGAAAGCCCAGTGACTGGCGCAGAGGTGACCTGCGGGTCGCCGCCGGCGGAATCCGAGTCGAGAGGGGTTCCCGCCGGACTGCGATCCGGGTTACACTCCGCTCTTTAGGTGCTGCGGGGACGGTACGTGGATCTACAGGTGCAAAGCGAGCGGCAGAACGACACCGGACGGTTGCGTTCGTCGGCGCTGGTGCGCCCGGTCTTCGCCGCGCTGGACCTTGGCACCAACAATTGCCGCCTGCTGATCGCCAAGTCGGCGCCGGGCGGCTTCCGCGTCATCGACGCCTTTTCCCGCATCGTCCGCCTGGGCGAGGGGCTGAGTCGCAACGACCATTTGTCGGAGCCCGCGATGGAACGCACCATTGCGGCTCTGCGCGTTTGCGGCTCCAAGATCGAGCGCCGCGGCTGCACCGCCGTCCGCGCCGTCGGGACCGAGGCCTGCCGCCGCGCCAGCAACACCGCCGCCTTCGTCGAGGCGGTGGAGCGCGAGACCGGCATCCCCCTGGAAATCATCTCCAGCCAGGAGGAGGGACGGCTGGCGCTGGCCGGCTGTGCCGCATTGCTGGAGCCGACCCATCCCTATGCCATCGTCTTCGACATCGGCGGCGGCTCGACCGAGCTGATGTGGTTGCAGGTGGAGAAGGGCAGGGCGCCGCGCCTGCTCGATCAGACCTCCATCCGCTGCGGCGTCATCGGCCTGACCGAGGAATATGGCGGCCCCAACGTCACCCGCGCCAACTACACCCAGATGGTGGAGGCGGTCGCCGACGCCATCGCCCCGTTCGAGGCGCGCAACCGCATCCAGAGCCGCGTCGCCGCCGGCAAGGTGCAGATGCTCGGCACTTCGGGCACGGTGACGACGCTGGCCGGCGTGCATCTGGGGCTGTGCCGTTACGACCGCCGGGCGGTGGACGGCAGCTATCTGCGGGTGGACCATGCCCGGGCGGTGATCGACCATCTGGTCGCGCAGGATTTCGACGGTCGCGCCCGCCATCCCTGCATCGGCCAGGACCGTGCCGATCTGGTGGTCGCCGGCTGCGCCGTTCTGGACGCGCTGTGCGACGTTTGGCCGGTGGAACGGCTGCGCATCGCCGACCGGGGTCTGCGCGAAGGAATTCTGGTGGACCTGATCGGGGCCGCCGGCGAATGAACCGGTAACGACACCGGATGTATGATCGGGCAGGTGGGGAAGGCTTCCCGCCTGTGCCGGATGACCGAGGAACAGCAGCGATCATGACCGAAAAGACTCCGTCGACGCGTCCGGGTGGACGCCGTGCCACGGTCCGTGTGAAGACCGCCGGCAAGCGTACGGAATCCTCCAAGCGCTGGCTGGAGCGCCACCTGAACGACCCCTATGTGGCCGAGGCGACCAAGCGCGGCTACCGCTCGCGCGCGGCGTTCAAGCTGTTGCAACTGGACGAGAAGTTCCGCCTGCTCGCCCCCGGCAAGCGCGTGGTCGATCTCGGCGCCGCCCCCGGCGGCTGGACCCAGATCGCGGTGGAGAGGGTGCAGACCGCCAAGGAGGGCTGGAAGGTCGTCGGGCTGGACATCCTGCCGATGGACCCCGTCCCCGGCGCCACCACCATGCAGGCCGACTTCCTAGAAGAGGGTGCAGCCGACCGGCTGAAGGACGCGCTGGGCGGCCCGGCCGATCTGGTGCTGAGCGACATGGCGGCTCCCACCACCGGCCACCAGCAGACCGACCATCTGCGCATCATGGGGCTGGCCGAGGCCGCCTATGATTTCGCGGAGGAGGTGCTGGCCCCCGGCGGCGCCTTCGTCGCCAAGCTGTTCCAGGGTGGGGCCGAGCGCTCCCTGCTCGACCGGCTGCGGCGCGACTTCGCCGTCGTCAAACATGCCAAGCCGCCGGCCAGCCGCGCGGAATCGTCGGAGACCTATGTCGTCGCCACCGGGTTCCGCGGCGGCAACGTGAACGACTGACTACGACTCTTTTCGCACTTGCATAACAGATGCTGTGTGCGCACGGGTTCACAAGCCCATGGTCTTGTGTATAAGTGCGCCACGTTTATCTTCCGGGAGATTAGACACATGGCGCGCGACACCAAAATCCGCGAAGCCCTGACCTTCGACGACGTCCTGCTGGTTCCGGCCGAAAGCTCGGTCCTGCCGAACGACGTGGACACCCGGACAAGATTGACGAAGACCATCGAGCTGGGCATCCCCCTGATGTCCTCGGCGATGGACACGGTGACCGAAAGCCGTCTCGCCATCGCCATGGCCCAGGCCGGCGGCATCGGCGTCGTCCATCGCAACCTGACCATCGAGCAGCAGGCCGAAGAGGTCCGCAAGGTCAAGCGCTTCGAATCGGGCATGGTCGTCAACCCGATCACCATCACGCCGAACGCGACGCTGGCCGACGCCCTGCAGCTGATGGCCGACTATCGCATCTCCGGCATCCCGGTGGTGGAGAGCCGCGACCAGCTCGGCAGCGGCAAGCTGGTCGGCATGCTGACCAACCGCGACGTCCGCTTCGCCACCGATCCGAAGCAGCCGGTCAGCGAACTGATGACCAAGGATCTGGTGACCGTCCGCGAGGGCGTCAGCCAGGAGGAAGGCAAGCGCCTGCTCCACCAGCACCGCATCGAGAAGCTGCTGGTCGTCGACGAGGATTACCGCTGCATCGGCCTCGTCACCGTCAAGGACATCGAGAAGGCGCAGGCCTATCCGAACGCCTGCAAGGACAGCAAGGGCCGGCTGCGCGTCGCCGCCGCCACCGGCACCGGCAGCGATGGTCTGGCCCGTGCCGAGGCCCTGTTCGACGCCGGCGTCGACGTGCTGGTGGTCGACACCGCGCACGGCCATTCGCTGAAGGTGCTCGATCAGGTCCGCGCCGCCCGCGCCCTGTCCAGCTACACCCAGGTCATCGCCGGCAACGTCGCCACCGCCGAAGCGGCCAAGGCGCTGATCGACGCCGGTGTGGATGCCGTCAAGGTCGGCATCGGCCCCGGCTCCATCTGCACCACCCGCATCATCGCCGGCGTCGGTGTGCCGCAGCTGACTGCGGTCATGGATGTGGTGGAGGAGTGCGAGAAGCACGGCATCCCGGTGATCGCCGACGGCGGCATCAAGTATTCGGGCGATCTGGCCAAGGCGATTGCCGGCGGTGCCAGCGTCGCCATGCTGGGCAGCCTGTTCGCCGGCACCGACGAAAGCCCGGGCGAGGTCATCCTGTTCCAGGGCCGCTCCTACAAGAGCTACCGCGGCATGGGCTCTGTCGGCGCCATGGCGCGCGGCTCGGCGGACCGTTACTTCCAGCAGGAGGTTTCGACCATGAAGCTGGTACCGGAAGGCGTTGAAGGCCGTGTCCCCTACAAGGGTCCGGTGTCGGCGGTCATCCACCAGCTGGTCGGCGGCCTGCGCGCGGCCATGGGCTACACCGGCAGCGCCTCCATTGCCGAGATGCGCGAGAAGTGCCAGTTCGTCCGCATCACCAATGCGGGCCTGCGCGAAAGCCACGTTCACGACATCACCATCACCAACGAGTCGCCGAACTACCGGCAGGGCTGACGGTGGATCGGGGAGCGTCGCCGCCGGCAATCACCCGGCGGCGACGCTCCCCTCCGCCACCATCTTCCAGGGCTGCCACCCGCCCAGCCGCACGCCGACCGCGAGGCTGGTGAAGGGGATCCGCAGTTCGATGTCCCGCGGCTGGAAAAAGGTCAGCCGTTCCGGTTCGCCCCGGTCGTCGAATTCCAGCCGGGCGCCTTTGGGCTCGGGCGCATACTCGTCGCTCATCACCTGCCAGATTTCCAGGTCGCTGCCGTGGTTGGTGATCTTGTACTGGCCGCAGCGCCAGGTCGCCGCTTCACCGACGCTGCCCTCCACCACCTTCTTGTCGCCTTCCATCCGCACGTCGCCGATCCCGGCGGCCTCGCCCTTCATCGACGGCCCCTGCCGTTCGGCACGGAAGCCCAGCCGCAGCCAGGCCGAGCGGCTGTGCGGGATCAGCCGGCGCACCGTGCGTGCGTCATCGGCCGCGAAATGGTCGGGGTCGTCATAGAGAATACGGTCCAGCGCGGCGGCGACGATCATGCGGTCGTCGATGCGCAGGTCCGGTGCAGTGGCTTTGCTCATCAGGCCAAGGGACTCCGAAGGGTGTGCCCATAGTATATAGGGACTTACGCCGGCCGTCGCCCCGATGAGGTCCGCGCCCCGACAGACTCCCGAAACCGGTTCCCAGGCGCTATCCTGCGCGGCCCTTCTCCGGAAGACCCCGATTCGTCACGAGACGCGCCATGCAGGACCTGTTCGACACGCCGCCCAATCCCCGCAGCATCGCCACCGATGCCCTGACGCCGGACCAGGCGGCGGCGGAGCTGGCGGCGCTGGCCGCCGAGATCGCCCACCATGACCGGCTCTATCACCAGCAGGACCAGCCGGAGATCTCCGACGCCGACTATGACGCGCTGGTCCGCCGCAACATCGCCATCGAGGCGCGCTTTCCCGAGCTGCGCCGAACCGATTCGCCCAGCCTGCGTGTCGGCGCCGCCCCGGCCGCCGGTTTCGGCAAGGTGCGCCATGCCATCCCGATGCTGTCGCTGGGCAACGCCTTCGCGCCGGAAGATGTGGCGGAGTTCGATGCCCGTGTCCGCCGCTTCCTCGGCCTGTCCGACGATGCGCCGCTGACCTTCGTTGCTGAGCCGAAGATCGACGGGCTGTCCTGCTCGCTGCGCTATGAGAAGGGCGAACTGGTTCTGGCCGCCACCCGTGGCGACGGGGCGGAAGGCGAGAACGTCACCGCCAATGTCCGCACCATCCGCGACGTGCCGCACCGCCTGCCGGCGCCCTTCCCCGAGGTTCTGGAGGTCCGCGGCGAGGTCTATATGAGCCGCGACGATTTCCTGGCGATGAACGCCGCCCGTGCCGAGAAGGGCGAGCAGCTGTTCGCCAACCCGCGCAACGCGGCAGCCGGCAGCCTGCGCCAACTCGATTCCTCCATCACCGCGTCCCGGCCGCTCTGCTTCTTCGGCTATGCGCTGGGCGAAGTGTCGGAGCCGATTGCCGACACGCAATGGGGCATCCGCGAGCGGTTGAAGGGCTGGGGATTCCAACTGAACCGGCCGGCGGAGCTGTGCGATGGCAAGGACAAGCTGCTGGCCTATTACGAGGGCATCGGCCGGCGGCGCGCCGGTTTGCCCTTCGACATCGACGGCGTCGTCTACAAGGTCGACAGCCTGGAGCTACAGCAGCGGCTGGGCTTCGTCAGCCGGGCGCCGCGCTGGGCCATTGCCCACAAGTTCCCGGCCGAACAGGCGCAGACCCGGTTGAAGGAGATCACCATCCAGGTCGGCCGCACCGGTGCCCTGACCCCGGTGGCGGAGCTGGAGGACATCACCGTCGGTGGCGTCGTCGTCAGCCGCGCCACCCTGCACAATGAGGACGAGATCGCCCGCAAGGACATCCGCGTCGGCGACCTCGTGGTGGTGCAGCGCGCCGGCGACGTCATCCCACAGGTGGTGGAGGTGGTGCTGTCGCAGCGCCCGGCCGATTCGATCCCCTATGTGGCGCCGGAGACCTGCCCAGTCTGTGGCAGCCTCGCCATCCGCGAGGCAGGCGAGGTGGTGCGGCGCTGCACCGGCGGGCTGATCTGTGCCGCCCAGGCGAAGGAGCGGCTGCGCCATTTCGTCTCCCGCGACGCCTTCGACATCGAAGGACTCGGCGAGAAGATCATCGAGGAGTTCTGGGACGAGGGCTTCATCAAGTCGCCGGTCGACATCTTCACCCTTGAAGGTCGTGTTGAACTGATCGGCCGGCCGGGCTGGAAGGAGAAGTCGGTCCAGAACCTGTTCAAGGCCATCCAGCAGCGACGCGACGGCATCGACCTGCATCGGGTGATCTACGCGCTCGGCATCCGCCATGTCGGCGAGGTGACGGCCAAGTCGCTGGCCCGCCACTACAAGACCATGCCGGGCTGGGTCGACGGCATGCTGGCGGCGGAGAGAGCGATGCCCGGCCAGGAATGGCGGGACCTGCACGCGTTGAGCGGTGTCGGTCCGGTCACTGCCGATACCATCCTTGCCTGGTTCGCCGATTCCGAAAGCGCGTCCAAGCTCGACTTCTATGCCGGCAACGATGCGCTGCGGCTGGAGACCATCATCGGTTCGCTCGGCATCAAGCGGCTGAACACCCGCGCCGCCCAGGCGCTGGCCACCCGCTACGGCACCCTGTCCGACTGGCGGGCGGCGATGGAGCGTGCGGTGGCGCAGGCACCGGGTCAGCCTTGGCTCGATCTGGTCGCCACCCCCGATGTCGGCGAGGTGGCCGCCGAGGAACTGGCCGGCTTCTTCGCGGAGGAGCGCAACCTCGTTATCGTCCGCGGCCTGATGGAGCGGTTGACCGTGCTGGAGGCCGAACTGCCGAAGGCCAGCAACTCCCCCATCGCCGGCAAGACGGTGGTCTTCACCGGAACGCTGGAGCGGATGACCAGATCGGAGGCGAAGGCCCGTGCCGAATCGCTCGGCGCCAAGGTGGCGGGCTCCGTTTCCGGCAAGACCGACTATCTGGTCGCCGGGGCGGACGCTGGCAGCAAGGCGGCCAAGGCCAAGGAACTGGGCGTCGAAATCCTGACCGAGGACGAGTGGCTGACCAGGATCGGCGGCTGACCGGCGCCGCCTCCGGCCTTCGCCAAAATGTCGCATCCCCGTTCGACCGGATTGACGGACGGGGATTGGGGGAGTGAGATCAGAAAACGCTTATAGTCAGAAGCGCAACGATGCCGGACAGATGGACCGCCCCGAAAACGGGACGGCGCCGACGGGCGGTCATAACGCCCGCACCCGCCTGCCCGGCTGCCAACGAAGGGGACGAAGGAAACGCCATGGAGCCAATTCAGTGGTCGCGCTGGATGAGCGTGGGCAACGACGCTCTGGACGAGGATCACCGCGTCCTGATCGCCATCGTCAACAAGCTGTATGACGACACGAACCGCCAGGATCCGGCCCTGATCGAAGCCATCCTGGACGAGCTGATTGCCTACACCCGCCATCACTTTGCGGAGGAGGAGGCGCAGATGGAGCAGCTGAACTATCCGACCTTCGCCGCGCACAAGACCCTGCACGACCGGCTGACCCGGCAGGTCGAAAGCTACCGCAACGAATTCCGCGCGGGTGGCAGCCGTATCAGCGGCGAAGAGGTGTTCCTGTTCTGCTCTGACTGGCTGGGCAAGCACATTCTCAAGGAAGACACCCGCTTCGGCGAATATGCCGGCACTGGGGCGGAGATGGCGACGGCGGGGTAGGGAGCCCTGCCTGTCCCGAGAGGGGGCACTCTCGGCACCCGTGCAGATCTCATATTAAGACAATTGCCTAAAATACTGGAATAAATCAGAAATCGGAAAATTCCACCAAATTGCGCAGAGCGTCCGCTCCGAGAGGGGAGGGCGCTTTTGCTTTGTGCGAATCGCGGCAGCGGCAGGGGAGGGGAATGCGCCAAAGAAAAAGCCCTCCCCGGTGGGGGAGGGCAGAGGCAGACCTCTCGAAAAAGACCGTCCCGGAACGATGATGGCGATCAGGCGACCGCCAGCTGCTCCAGGCCGCGGCGCGCGACCGGCAGCGAAACCGCCGTCTCGAAGCGCCAAGCGCTGCGGTCGGCGAACAGCGCACGCAGCAGCTGGTTGTTCAGGGCATGGCCGGAGCGCACACCATGGAAGTGGCCGACGATCGGCGCACCGGCCAGATACAGGTCACCGACGGCGTCCAGGATCTTGTGGCGGACGAACTCGTCCTTGAAGCGCAGGCCCTCGGCGTTCATCACCGTGTCGCCGGAGATGACCACCGCGTTGTCCAGCGAGCCGCCGCGGGCGAGGCCCATCTTGCGCAGCCCCTCGACCTCGTGCAGGAAGCCGAAGGTGCGAGCGCGGCTGATCTCGTCCTTGAAGCTGTCCGGATCGATCTCCAGGGCGCGGGCCTGACGGGAGATGGCGGCGCTGTCGAAGTCGATCTCGAAGCTGTAGCTGGTCGCATCGTCCGGAGTGAAGGACGCGCTCTTGACGCCGTCGCCGATGGCGACCGGCTTCAGGATGCGGATGAAGCGGCGGGGCGACTTCTGCACGGCGATGCCGGCCTGCTCGATGGCGGCGACGAAGGGAGCGGCGCTGCCGTCCATGATCGGCACCTCGATACCATCCAGCGAAACCACGGCGTTGTCGATGCCGCAGCCGGCCAGCGCCGACATCAGATGCTCGATCGTGCCGACGGTGGTGCCGTGGTCATTGCCGATCACGGTGCACAGGCGGGTGTCGACAACCGTGTCCCAGCGCGCCGGAATTACAGCGGCCGCACCACGGAGATCGGTGCGCAGGAAAGTGATCCCGGAATTCGCATCGGCCGGCGAAATCGTCAGCGTGACGATGACGCCCGAATGCAGCCCGACGCCGGCGATGGTCACCGACTTCTTCAGGGTCTGCTGGAACATGCCGTCCACGTTGCTGCGATTGTTGGCCACGATGTCTTTTCCATCTTGGTCGTGAAGGAGAGGTTTTCTGCGATCTGCGCCGCTTGACCTTGGGAGATCATCGCGTCGGCAGCTTTCGCTTTCGACCATGCTGATAGGTAACACCGGGGATCGGAAATCGGCAAATCACTCATTGTTACCGTTTGTTGCAAGGCAAAAGTGGTGCGCAATACAAGCAATCAGTTGTTTGATGGAAGTAGCGTGAAATAAAAAATCCCCGGCGACGCACGACGGCATCACCGGGGTCCGAAAGGTTCGGTCAGGTTGTGGAGCCGCCGGCGCCGCGATTAGGAGGCTGCGGCGACGGCGGTTATCTCCGGCTTTCGCCGGGATCGGCCGGCCGCCAAACCCGATATGTCGTCGGGGAAGGCGGCCAAGATCGGTTTACGTCCGGACGTTCCGGCGCCTCAGTTGGCCTGACGGCGCAGGAAGGCCGGGATGTCCAGTTCCTCCTGTTCGGCCGGCTTGCCATCGGCCCGCGGGGCCGGAGCCTGCGCCTGCGGAGTGGCGGGATAGCCCGGCGCATGCTGCGGAGCGGACTGCTGCGGCGGATAGACCGGCTGCTGCTGCGGCGCTGCCGGATACTGCTGGCCCGCCGGGTAGCCCTGGTGGGGAGCCTGCGGCGGCTGCTGCGGGTAGGCGGGCTGCTGCTGCGGATAGCCCTGGGGGGCCGGCTGGTACTGTTGCGGGGCCGGCTGCGGCTGATAGGCCTGCGGCGCGGGCTGCTGTTGCACCGGCTGCGGTGCCGGTTCGGACTTGCGACCCAGGCCGGTCACCAGACCGAAGAGGAAGTTGCCCTTGCGGGCCGGCGCCGGTTCCGGCGCGGGGGCCGGGGCCGGACCGACGGACAGGCCGCCCGGATGCTGCTGGCCGGGGTGCTGCTGATGGCCCTGCGGGGCGGCATGGTGATGCTGCGGCGCCATCGGGGCCGGCTGCTGCGGCTGGTGCTGCGGCTGCTGGTGGCTCTGCATCTGCGGCGCCTGCGGGGCGTGCTGCTGGTGGGCCGGCTGCTGCGGGGTCGACAGCGGCGCGGCGCCGACGGTCACCGGCTGGCGCGGACCGGCGTCGGCCGGCTTCGGCGCGAAGAAGTGGCCGCCCTGGTTCTCGCCATGCAGCGGACCGGCGGCCGGCTTCGGAGCCTCGACAGGCTGCTGGCCATACTGCTGGGCCGGGTCGTGCTGGATGGCGGCGGCACCGGCGGTGACCGGCTGCGGCGTGCGCAGGCCGGCTGCGGCGCTGGGAATGGCCGAGCCTTGGGCGGCGGCCGGAGCCGGGGCGCCGGTCAGGTTGCCGGGAGCGGCCGGCTTCTTGGCGCGGTCGCCGACCAGCGACAGGTTGACCGGGTGCAGGGTGCGCGGGTTGCTCATCGCCGCGGCGTCGATGCCGGTGGCGACGACCGACACGCGCATCACGCCGTCCAGCGAGCTGTCGAAGGTCGAGCCGAAGATGATGTTGGCGTCGGGGTCGACCTCGTCACGGACGCGGTTGGCCGCTTCGTCGACCTCGAACAGGGTCATGTCGTAGCCGCCGGTGATGTTGATGAGGACGCCGCGGGCACCCTTCATCGACACGTCGTCCAGCAGCGGGTTGGAGATGGCGGCCTCGGCGGCTTCGATGGCGCGGCGTTCGCCGCCGGCCTCGCCGGTGCCCATCATCGCCTTGCCCATCTCGGTCATCACGGACCGGATGTCGGCGAAGTCCAGGTTGATCAGGCCGGGCATCACCATCAGGTCGGTGACGCCGCGCACGCCAGAATGCAGAACGTCGTCGGCCATCTTGAAGGCGTCCGCGAAGGTCGTCTTCTCGTTGGCGATGCGGAACAGGTTCTGGTTCGGGATGATGATGAGGGTGTCGACATACTGCTGCAGTTCGGCGATGCCGCCTTCTGCCAGCCGCATGCGGTGACCGCCCTCGAAATGGAAGGGCTTGGTGACGACGCCGACGGTCAGGATGCCGCGCTCGCGGGCCGCGCGCGCGATGACCGGGGCCGCACCGGTGCCGGTGCCACCGCCCATGCCGGCGGTGATGAAGACCATGTTGGAGCCTTCGAGATACTGGACGATCTCGTCGATCTGCTCCTCGGCCGAGGCACGGCCGACGTCCGGCTTGGAGCCGGCGCCCAGACCGCGGGTGGTGCCGGTGCCGAGCTGGATGCGCTTTTCGCACAAGGAACCCTTCAGCGCCTGCGCGTCGGTGTTGCCGACGACGAAGTCCACGCCTTCCAGGTTCGACTTGATCATGTTGTTGACGGCGTTGCCGCCGGCCCCGCCGACGCCGAACACGGTAATGCGCGGCTTCAGTTCGGGCTCGATCTGGGGGATGGTCACGTTGATCATTCTATTCAGGCCTCCACAACCTGTTTTCGTTGGGTTTGATGTTTGATATGCCGCGACCGGCGCCCGGTTGTGTCCGGTGTCTGTCCGTTCGGGAATCGGTGAATGGCTGTGGCGAGGATCATTACAGATTCTCCCGCAGCCACAGGCCGACGCGGCCGAGGAGCCCGGTTGACGCGACCGCCTCTTGGCCGGTCACCATCAGCTCCGTCGGGTTGCGGACGGCATGTAGGAGAAGGCCCGCCACCGTCGAGAAGGCCGGTCCGCCATGCGCCTCGTTGAGGCCGGCGATCCGGGTGGGGCGGGCGATGCGGACCTGCTTGTCGAGGATGGGGGCGGCCATCTCGCGCGTGTTGGGCAGCTGGCTGGCGCCGCCGGTCAGGACGACGCGCCGGCCGACCAGCTGGGAGTGGCCGGACTGCTCGATGGCGCTGCGCACCTCTTCGAAGATCTCTTCCATCCGCGCCTGGATGATGCTGACCAGGAAGGAGCGCGGGTGGCTGGCGGTGCCGCTGCCGCTGCGCTCGTCCTCGCCGATCTGCGGCACCTCGATCATCTCGCGCTCGTCGGCCGGGTTCACCCGGGCGCTGCCGTAGAGCACCTTCAGCCGCTCGGCATGGACCAGCGGGGTCGCCAGCCCGTGGGCGATGTCGTTGGTGACGTGCCGGCCGCCCAGGGGGACGAAGCCGGTCCACACCAGATTGCCCTCGGCGAAAATCGAGATGGTGGTGCCGCCGCCGCCGATGTCGACGCAGGCCGCCCCCATCTCCATCTCGTCCTCGACCAGACAGGCGAGGCCGGAGGCGAAGGGGCTGACGACGATGGACTCGATGTTCAGGTGGCAGCGGGCGATGCAGGCGTGCAGCGTGCGGATGGCGCCGGCCGCCGCGGTGACGACGTGTAGCTGGGCGCCCAGCGTGTGGCCGCTCATCCCCTTGGGATCGCGGATGCCGCGGCTGCCGTCCAGGGTGAAGCCAAGCGGGATGGTGTGGATCAGCGCCTGATCGGGGCCGGCCTGCAAAGTGCGGGCATGGGCCATGGCGCGTCGGATGTCGCCCTCCGTGACCTCCTGGCCGGAGACGGGGACGGTGGCGGTAAAGGCGTGGGAGCGGGGATGGCCCATCGACAGGTTGACGACGACGTCGTGCACCGTCTCGCCTGCCATCTGTTCGGCGGCATGGACGGCGGCACCGATCGAGGTCTCCGCCGCCTCCATGTCGATGATGGTCCCGGCGCGGATGCCCGTGGCGATCTGGTGGCCGACGCCGATCACGCGGAGGGAGCCGGGCTCCCCCATCCGCGCGATGACGCAGCACACCTTCGTCGAGCCGACGTCCAGCGCCGTGACGATCCCGCCACGGGCCGGCCGCTTCGGCTTCTTGGCGCCGTTGAGTCCCATCCCGAACATGCCCCCCAAGACTTTCCCTCGACTCCTGTCCGCCGGCGACGGGCGCTTCCCCACAAGCGCCTGTCGTCGCCGGGGCTAAGATTTCTTGCCGTTTTTCTTCTTCGTGTCGTCCTCCCAGCCTGGAAGCTGGGCGGTGGCGGAGGTCTGGATCGCGGCCTTGTCGGGCAGGCGCAGGTCGATGGCGACGATGTCGCGGTCCAGCACATGGCTGGCCGTGTGCATCTGCTCCAGCTGGCGCAGCGCGCGGCGCATGTCAGCATTGCCTTCCGGCAGCTTCACCGTCACGCCGTTGCTGAGCTGAAGGTTCCAGCGGCGGTCGCTGATCCAGCTGGCGGACGACAGCATCGGGGCGATGGTCGGCGCGCCGTCCAGCGCCGACAGCAGGGTGTGGACCTGCTGCGGAGCGTTGGCGCCGATCACCTGCGGCAGAGTCTCGATCCGCTGGTTGCCGCGGCGCGCCAGTTCCGCCGCGTCGGCCAGCGGACGGCCGGCGCGGTCGATGACGGTGAACTGACGGTCATGCTGCCAGATCGCCATAGGCTGGCGCTCGGACAGGCGGATGTAGAGGAAGCCGGGCAGACGCCGCTCGATGGAGGCGGACGACACCCAGGGCAACTCCTCCAGCCGCTGTTTGGCATCGGCAAGGTCGATGGACAGGATCGGCTCGCCACGGCGCACGCCCAGCGCGTCGAGCACGACGTCGCGCTCGGTCTCGCTGCGGCCGACCACCAGGATCTCCGACAGGCGGAAGCCCATGTCGCCGGTCAGGCGGATGACGCTTTCCTGCGCCGCCTCCATCGTCTCGGCCAGATTGCCGCGCTTCCAGGTCGAGCCGGCGGCACCGGCCAGTCCCAGCACCGGCACCAGCAGCAGCGCCGCCTTGATGGCGGAGCGGGTCCAACGCGGCCAAGCGCGGCGGCGCTTGCCTTTTTCCGCCGACGCGGCCATGGCGCGCGGCGGGGTCGGCATCTCGTCCCGGGCACGCGCGCCGGCGGCGGCGCGGAAGTCCGGGTCGGCCATCAGGCGAGCTGACATGCGGCATTCTCCACGAGCCAGCCGACCAGCGCGCCGTAGGTGATCCCCACATGCGCGGCCTGTTCGGGCACCAGCGACAGGGGCGTCATGCCCGGCTGGTTGTTGATCTCCAGGAAGTACAGACCGTCCGTTCCCGGCCGGCTGTCATCCCAGCGGAAGTCGCTGCGCGACACGCCCCGGCAGCCCAGGGTGTTGTGCGCCAGCACCGCCAGCCGCTTCGCCTCCTCCGCAACGACCTCGGGGATCGCGGCGGGGACGGTGTGGACGGCGTGTCCGGCGCTGTATTTCGCGGTGTAGTCGTAGAGCTGAGCCTGGAAGACGATCTCGGTCACCGCCAAAGCGCGGTCACCCATGACGCCCACGGTCAGCTCGCGACCGGGGATGAACTCCTCGATCAGCGCGCGCTCGCCAAAGGTCCACGCATCGCCGACCGGGCTGTTCTGCCCCTCGCGGACCAGGGTTACGCCAACGGTCGAGCCTTCGTCCACAGGCTTGACGATATAGGGCGCAGGCATGGGGTGGCTGCCGCCGGTGATCTCTCCACGTGACAGCACCATGCCCTTGGGCGAGCGGACGCCGACGGTGTCCAGCACGCGCTTGGTCATCGCCTTGTCCATGGAGATGGCGGCGGCCTGGACGCCCGAATGGGTGTAGGGCAGGCCGAGGAACTCCAGCACGCCCTGGATCGTCCCGTCCTCGCCGCCGCGGCCATGCAGGGCGTTGAACACCACGTCGGGGCGCGGGCTGCTCAGGGCGTGCATCAGCCCGCCCAAGTCGCGCTGCACGTCGATGGCGGTGACGCGGTAGCCTTCCTCCTCCAGCGCCTTGGCGACGCCGGCCCCGCTGACCAGAGACACCTCGCGCTCGGCCGACCAGCCGCCCATCAGGACGGCGACATGCTTCTTGTGGGCGTGCAGAAGGGCTTCGGTCATGCGTGGCCTCCGTCGGCCGTCTCTCCCTCTCCCCCCCGGGGAGAGGGTTGGGGTGAGGGGGAACCGTCGGCTGGAGCGTTCGGCTGGCGCCGAACCCCCTCATCCCGACCTTCTCCCCGGGGGGGAGAAGGGGAAAGCTCCACGCCGATGCGCTTGATTTCCCAGTCCAGCGTGACGCCGCTGGTCTCGAACACCCGGCGGCGGACCTCCTCGCCCAGCGCTTCCAGCTGGGCGGCGGTGGCCGTGCCGTTGTTGATCAGGAAGTTGCAATGCTTTTCCGACACCTGGGCGTCGCCGATGGACAGGCCGCGGCAGCCGGCCTTGTCGATCAGTTCCCAGGCCTTATGGCCCCCGGAAATTTCAGGGGCAGGGTTCTTGAAGGTCGAGCCGCCAGTGCGGGAGCGGACCGGTTGGCTGTCGGCGCGCTTGTCGGAGATCTCGGCCATGCGCCGGGCGATCTCCAGCGGGTTGCCGGGCTCGCCGCGCAGGACCGCGCCGGTGAAGATGTAATCCTCCGGGGCCGCGCTGTGGCGGTAGGTGAAGCCCATGCCGGCATGGCTGAACTCCAGCCGCCGGCCGTCGCGCGCCACGGCGGTGACGGAGACCAGCACGTCGGCCAGCTCGCGGCCATAGGCGCCGCCATTCATGCGCAGCGCGCCGCCGATGGTGCCGGGAATGCCCGACAGGAACTCCAGCCCAGCGATCCCGGCGTCGCGGGCGACCATGGCGACATTCAGGTCGAGCGCCGCGGCTCCCGCCGTCAGAGTCATCCCGTCCGCCGTGATGTCGGTGAAGCCGCGGCCGAGCCGGATGGTGACGCCCGGCACGCCGCCGTCCCGCACCAGCAGGTTGGAGGCGACTCCGATCACCGTCACCGGGACCTCGGCCGGCAGCGCCGCCAGGAAGTCGGCCAGATCATCGGCGTCGGCCGGGCGGAACATCACCTCGGCCGGGCCGCCGACGCGGAACCAGGTCACCGGCGCCAGCGGGGCGTCGGCGGTCAGCCGGCCGCGCACGGCGGGCATCCGCTGGATCAGGTGGCCGCTGGGCAGATGACTGTCAGCCGGGCTCATGCTGGGCGCTGCCGTCATCGTGTCGCGCCGTAGAGGGAGGCCAGCTCACCCGGCAGGGCGTTCGCCCACTGGGTGATGTTGCCGGCACCCAGGCAGACGACAAAGTCGCCGGGCTTGGCCATCTCGCGCACCACCTGGGCCAGTTCCTGCTGGCCGTGCAGGGCGACGACATGGCGGTGGCCATGCATGCGCAGACCCTCGACCAGGCTGTCGCGGCTCACACCCTCGATCGGCGCCTCGCCGGCGGCATAGACGTCGGCGACGATCACGGCATCGGCGTCGTTGAAGCAGGTGCAGAACTCTTCGAACAGGGCGGCGAGACGGGAATAGCGGTGCGGCTGGACCACGGCGATGGTGCGGCCGGTGCCGGCGGTGCGCGCAGCCTTCAGCACCGCGGCGATCTCCACCGGATGGTGGCCGTAATCGTCGATGACGGTGATGCCGTTGGTCTCGCCGGTCTTGGTGAAGCGGCGTTTCACGCCCTGGAACTTGGCCATGCTGTCGCGCATCACCACGTCGGGCAGGCCCATCTCGTTGCCCACCGCGAAGCAGGCCAGCGAGTTCTGGACGTTGTGCGGCCCGTACATCGGCAGGCGCACACCGGCGATGGCGCGGCTCTCGCCGGTGTGGCGGTCGTAGATCAGCACATCGTACTTGGCGCCGTCGGGGCCCAGCTCGACATTCACCGCGCGGATGTCGGCCTGCGGCGAGAAGCCGTAGGTGACGATGCGGCGGTCCGACACGCGGGGGATCATCGCCTGCACCTCGGGATGGTCGATGCAGAGTGCCGCGAAGCCGTAGAAGGGAATGTTCTGGACGAAGCTGTCGAAGGCGGCCCGCGCGTTGTCGAAGGTGCCGTAGAAGTCCAGATGCTCCGGATCCATGTTGGTGACGACGGCGATGCAGGCCGGCAGCTTCACGAAGGTGCCGTCGCTCTCGTCCGCCTCCACCACCATCCAGTCGCCGGTTCCGAGCCGGGTGTTGGAGCCGTAGGCGTTGATGATGCCGCCGTTGATGACGGTGGGGTCGAGGTTGGCATGCTCCAGCATGTGGCCGACCATCGAGGTGGTCGTGGTCTTGCCATGGGTGCCGCCGATGGCGATGGCCCATTTAAGGCGCATCAGCTCGCCCAGCATCTCGGCGCGGCGGACCACCGGCACCAGGGCGGCGCGGGCGGCCACGACTTCCGGATTGTCGCGCTTGACGGCGGAGGAAACGACGACGACGGCGGCCCCGGCGATGTTCTCGCCGCGATGGCCGACGAACACCTTGATGCCCAGCTCGCGCAGGCGTTTGACGTTGGCGTTCTCGGCGAGGTCGGAGCCCTGGACGGTGTAGCCCAGGTTCCGCAGCACCTCGGCGATGCCGCTCATGCCGATGCCGCCGATGCCGACGAAGTGGATGGTGCCGATCGAGAGGGGGAGGGCGCGCATGTCAGGCTTACTTTCCGCGGCGAAGCATCAGGCGAAGGGTGGCGTCGACCGCCCCGTCGGACAGGTCGTTGGGGAGGGGTTGCGATCCGTGGATCATCGACAGGCGGTCGCGCAGGAAGCCGCCTTCGGCGAGGAAGCGCGGCACCAGCGGGCAGCCCGGACGGTTGTACCAGCCGCCCTCGGTCCGAGTCATGTCCGCCGGCCAGTCCTGCAACGGCCGCGGCGTCGGCCGGGTCAGATTCCGCATGGGTTTCATCATTCCGCGGCCCCCTTGGCGCTGGCACCGGCGGATGAGCGCCGGGCGTGTTGGGATTGGTCGTGGTCGGAGTTGGTGTGATCGTGAGCGGCGGGGCCGCCGTCCAGCATCGCCAGCACGGCGTCGGCCAGCGCTGTGGCGGCGTCGGCGGTGCCCCAGCCATGGGCGGCGCGGGCCGCGGTGGCAAGCGCCTGCGGATCGGCCAGCAGGGCGGACAGCCGCCCGGCCAGGGCCTGGGCGGTGAATGAGGGCTGCGGTACCAGCCAGGCGGCGCCGGCTTCCGCCAGATGGCGGGCGTTGGCGGTCTGGTGGTCGTCGGTGGCGTGCGGGTAGGGCACCAGGATCGCCGGACGGCCGACGCAGGTCAGCTCGGCGATGGTGGAGGCTCCGGCGCGGGTGACGGCGAGGTGGCAGGCGGCCAGCCGTTCCGGCACGTCGCGGAAGAAGGTCTGCAACTCCAGCCGGGCGAGGCCCAGCGGTTCCAGTGCGTCGCGGGCGGCCTCAAGATCCTCCGGGCGGCATTGCTGCGCCAGATGGATGCGGGCGCGCATCTCCTCGGGCAGCAGGGCCAGCGCCGCGGGGATCACCTCAGAGAAGATTCGGGCGCCCTGGCTGCCGCCCATCACCAGCAGGCGGACGGGGCCGGCGGCACCGGGCGCCTCGTAGGGGGACAGGCGGCGGGCGGCGACGGCAGGGCGGACCGGGTTGCCGGTGCGGACGATCTTGGCGCGCTGCGCCTCGCCTAGCTTTTCGATGTCGGAGAAGGCGACGGCGATGCGGCTTGCGCCGGCGATCAGCATCCGGTTGGCGCGGCCCAGCACGGCGTTCTGCTCGTGCAGCAGGGCCGGCAGCTTCGACTGGATGGCGGCATAGACGGTGGGGACCGACGGGTAGCCGCCGAAGCCGACCACGGCGGCGGGATCGAGCCGGCGCATCAGCGCCCGCGCCTCCAGCAGGCCCAGCCCCATCTGCAAGGCGGCCTTCAGCTTGCCGACGATGCCGGCGCCGGGGGAGGCGGCGCGGATGCGATGGACCGGCACCTCCGGCAGGTTCTCGCCGAAGGCATGGCCGCGCTTGTCGGTGACCAGCGTCACCGCCCGGCCACGGGCCAGCAGCTCGCGCGCCAGCGCTTCGGCCGGGAACATGTGCCCGCCGGTGCCGCCGGCGGCCAGCACGATCACCTTGTTGGCATTGGCGTCGAAGCCCGCAGGGAAGCCCGCATTGGAGTCCGTCGTGCTCAAGTCGGTCGGCCTCCTCATTCCGCGGGGCCGAAGCGTTTGCGTGTCAGTGCCAGAACCATACCCATGCCGAACCCGAGAGCGAGCAGCGAAGAGCCACCGTAGGAGATGAACGGCAGGGTCATGCCCTTGGTCGGCATAAGATGCAAGGACGAACCCATGTTGATCGCCGCCTGAAGCCCGAATTGGATCAGAAGACCGGCAGCAGCCAGCAAGACGAAATAATTGTTGTCGTTGAAGACACGAGCGAACCCGCGCAGAACGACGAAGGCGAACAGAACCACCAACCCCAGGCAGAAGATAAGGCCCAGCTCTTCGCCTGCGACCGCGAAGATGAAGTCGGCATGGCTGTCGGGCAGATAGAACTTCACCGTGCCCTGGCCGGGGCCGGTGCCCATCAGCCCGCCGTTGGCGAAGGCCTCCAGCGAGCGGTTGACCTGATAGTTGTCGCCGGCATGCGGATCGAGGAAGCGGTTGATGCGGCTGGTGACGTGCGGCAGCGTGTAATAGGCACCGACCAGCCCGACCACGCCCAGCCCGCCGAGCCCCATCACCAGCACGAGGTTCAGACCGGCCAGGAAGAACTGGGTGAACCAGACGGCGGAGACGACGAAGGTCATGCCCAGGTCGGGCTGAAGGATCAGGCCGGCCATGGTGAGGCCGTAAAGCGCCATCGACACCAGCGCGCCGGGGAAACCGGGGTTGGTGCGCGACAGCGAGAACAGCCAGGCGGCGACCACGGCGAAGGCCGGCTTGACGAACTCCGACGGCTGGATCGACAGGCCGGGGATATGGATCCAGCGACGGGCGCCCTTGATCTCGACGCCCACAACCAGCGTGGCATAGACCAGCGCCACCGAGATCAGGAACACCGCCAGCGCCACCCGCCGCACGCCGCGGGGGCTGAGCAGGGAGACGCCGACCATAATGATGACCGCGGGGATCAGCATCATCACGTGGCGTTCGACGAAATAGAAGGTGTCCTGGATGCCGATGCGCTCGGCCACCGGCGGGCTGGCGGCGGTGATCAGGACGGTGCCCAGGAACATCAGCAGGGCGACGGCGCCCAGCTGCCAGCGGTCGACGGTCCACCACCAGCGGCCGAAGATCGATTGGTCGGTACGGTCGAAGGTGATCATGCAACGCCCCCGCTGGTGCCGTCCCCGGTGCTCTCATGCGCCGCGACGATGTTCGCGACATAGACCGCGAAGGCTTCGCCGCGCTTCTCGAAATTGGCAAACTGGTCCCATGACGCGCAAGCTGGGGACAACAGCACGCAGGAGCCCTCCAGCCGTTCCGCCAGGGCCAGTCCGGCCGCCTTCGCGGTCGCAACATCCAGCGTTCCACAGCGTGTATAAGCAACACCCTGCGCGTCGAGCCATGCGGCGAATTGTTCCTGCGCCTCGCCGATCAGGAAGGCGTGGCGGACCCGGCCCATATAGCCCTCCAGGCCGTTCAACCCGGTGTCCTTGGCCTGTCCGCCGAGGATCCAGTAGATCGGGTCGAAGGTCGCCAGCGCCTTTTCGGTGGCGTCGGCGTTGGTCGCCTTGCTGTCGTTGACGAAGCGCACGCCGCTTGCCGTGCCGACCAGCTGCTGCCGGTGGGCGAGGCCGGGGAAGGTCGCCATCGCCGCGACGATGGCCGGCACCGGCAGGCCGGCGGCCTTGCAGGTGGCGAAGGCGGCAGCGGCGTTCTGCCAGTTATGGGCACCCAGCAGGCTGGGCAGGCCGGACAGCTCCACGACCTTAGCCGCCTCACCGTCGGTGTCGTCGACCAGCCAGCCATCGGCGGCATAGACGCCGCCCGCCACCGGCCCCTGGGCGGAGATAGGCCAGATGCGCTGATCGCCGGCGGCGACGAGGTCGGCGTGGATTTTGCGGCAATGCTCGTCGTCCACCCCGATCACCGCGGTGCGCGGCCAGGTCTGGCGGTGGAAGATCAGTTTTTTGGCGGCGATGTAGCCCTCCATCCCGCCATGGCGGGCGAGATGGTCGGGCGTGATGTTCAGCAGGACAGCGATGTCGAAGGTGATCGAATGGGTCAGCTCCAGCTGATAGCTCGACATCTCCAGAACGCAGGTGCCGCCGGACCCGATATGATCGAAGGTCAGCACCGGCGTGCCCAGATTGCCACCCACCGCGGCCTTGCGGCCGGCGGCGGCCAGGATGTGGCCGATCAGGGTGGTGGTGGTCGACTTGCCGTTGGTGCCGGTGATGCCGATGAAGGCGCAGTCGCGCTCCGCCCGGCCCAGCAGCTCGATGTCGCAGATCAGCTCGATCCCCAGCGCGCGGGCGCGCTCGGCCACCGGATGCGGCTTGGGGTGTGTGTGGGGGATGCCGGGCGACCAGACGATGGTGGTCAGGTCCGACAGGTCGGCGCTGGCGAGATCGACCACGGCGAAGCCCTCGGCCTCCGCCGCGGCGCGGGAGGTGGGGTTGTCGTCCCACACCCGCACCTCGGCCCCGCTGTCGCGGAGCGCGCGGGCGGTGGCGAGGCCGGACTTGCCCAGCCCCATCACCGCGACCGGCAGCTCCTGCATGTAGAACAGGTCGATCATCGCCGGTGCCTCCCTCAGCGCAGCTTCAGCGTGGACAGGCCGACCAGCGCCAGGATCGAGGCGATGATCCAGAAGCGGATCACCACCGTCGGTTCGGCCCAGCCCTTCTTCTCGAAGTGATGGTGCAGCGGCGCCATGCGGAATACCCGCTTGCCGGTCAGCTTGAAGGAGGCGACCTGCACGATCACCGACACCGTCTCCAGCACGAAGAGGCCGCCGATGATGGCCAGCACGATCTCATGCTTGGTCACCACGCTGACCGCGCCCAGCGCGCCGCCCAGCGACAGCGATCCGGTGTCGCCCATGAAGACCATGGCCGGCGGGGCGTTGTACCACAGGAAGCCCAGACCGGCACCGACCAGCGCGCCGCAGAACACCGCCAGTTCGCCTGAGCCCGGCACATGGTGGATCTGGAGATAGTTGGCGAAGATGGCGTTGCCCGACAGGTAGGAGATCAGGCCGAAGCAGCCGGCGGCGATCATCGTCGGCACGATGGCCAGCCCGTCCAGCCCGTCGGTCAGGTTCACCGAGTTGGAGGCGCCGACCATGATGAAGGCGCCGAAGGGCACGAAGAACCAGGACAGCTGGACCAGGAAATCCTTGACGAAGGGAACCGCCACGCCACCCGACAGCGGCGGGGCCGACACCCACATGATCAGTGCCGAGGCGACCAGCCCGATGGCGATCTCCCAGCCCAGGCGGAAGCGGCCGGACAGGCCCTTGGTGTTGCGCTTGGTCAGCTTCAGGTAATCGTCGCCGAAACCGATCAGACCGTAGCCGATGGTCACCAGCAGGACGATCCAGATATAGGCATTGGTCAGGTCGGCCCACAGCAGGGTGCTGACCGTCATGGCGATCAGGATCATCAGGCCGCCCATGGTGGGCGTGCCTTTCTTCTTGAAATGGCTCTCCGGGCCGTCGGCGCGGATGGGCTGGCCTTCGCCCTGCTTGCGCTTCAGCCAGGCGATCAGGCGCGGAAAGAAGACGAAGCTGATGACCAGCGACGTGATCACGGCGCCGCCGGTCCGGAAGGTCAGGTACCGGAACAGGTTGAACGGCGAAAAGACGTCGGCCAGACCGAAGAGGAGGTTGTAGAGCATTTGGGTCCGTCAGCCTCGCGGGGCCTGCGCGGATTGCGCGGCCGCCTGCGGCTGGTTGGTGGTTCGGGAGGCGGCTTTGTCCTCGCTTTCGCGCCCGCTGTCGAGTGCCGCGAGCGCATCGACGATCAGACCTGTACGACTGCCCAGGGACCCCTTGACCATGATGACGTCGCCGCCCTTAACGGTCCCGGTCACGAGGGGGGCCAACTCCACGCTGGTCTCGGTCCAGGCGCCGCGCATCGCCGCCGGCAGGCGGTCGAACAGCGTCTTCATGTGCGGCCCGCAGGCATAGACGGCATCGACATGAGCGGCGCGCAGCGGCTCGGCCAACCCGATGTGCAGCGCGTCGGCGCGCTCGCCCAGTTCCCGCATGTCGCCCAGCACGGCAATGCGCCGGCCGCCGGCGCCGGGGTCGATCTTGCCCAGCACTTCCAGCGTTGCGGCCATGGCGGCCGGGCTGGCGTTGTAGCTCTCGTCGATCAGCGTGAAGGCGCCTTGCGGCAGCTGGATGCGCTTGCGGGTGCCGCGCCCCTTCACCGGCGGCAGGCTGGACAGCGATCTTGTGGCGGCGGCGACATCGGCGCCCAGAGCCTTCACCGCCAACAACACCGCCAGACTGTTCATCACCCAGTGCCGGCCTGGCTGCGACAGGCAATATTGCACCCGTTCGCCGCGGATCAGTGCTGTCACCGCGCTGCAAGTGGCGTGCAGCGAGCAGTCAACCAGCCGGGCGTCGGCCTCTTCATGGGCGCCGAAGCTCCAGATGTCGGTCAGTCCCTGACGGCGGGCGGCAGCGGCCAGCCGGGCATACTGCCCGTTGTCACGGTTCAGCACGGCGATGCCGCCGGCATCCATCCCCTCGAAGATCTCGGCCTTGGCGTCGGCGATGGCCTCGACGCCGGAGAAGAATTCCAGATGCACCGCCTCGATGGTGGTGATGACGGCGACATGCGGCCTGACCTGCCGCGACAGCGGGCCGAGTTCGCCAGCGTGGTTCATCCCCAGCTCGAACACGCCATAGCGGCTGTCGGCCGGCAGGCGGGCGAGCGACAGAGGCACGCCCCAATGGTTGTTCAGGCTGCCTTCATTGGCATAGGTCGCCCCCTGTGCCGACAGGACGTGGCGCAACGTCTCCTTGGTCCCGGTCTTGCCGACGGAGCCGGTGACGCCGACGAAGCGCGCGTCGCAACGCGCCCGTGCCACCACGCCTAGCGCCGCCATCGACTCCAGCGTGTCGGACGGGGCGATCAGCAGCGGCGCGCCTTCAGGGAAGCCGTCCGGCAGATGGTCGACCATCGCCGCCGCGGCCCCGGCGGCCAGCGCGGCGCCGATGAAGGCATGCCCGTCGAAATTCGGTCCGCGGATGGCGACGAACAGGTCGCCCGCCGCCACCTTGCGGCTGTCGATGGCGACGCCGGTCGCGGTCCAGGCGGACGGGCCGGCAAGACGCCCGCCGGTCGCGGCCGCCGCCTCATCCGCTGTCCAAAGGACCGTCTTGTCCCCGCTCATGCTCCAACCTCCGCTACGGCTTTCCGGGCCTCGTCCGCATCGTCGAACGGACGCACCTCGGTGCCGATCGTTTGTCCCTGTTCGTGGCCCTTGCCGGCGATGACCAGCACGTCGCCGGGCTGAAGCTGCCGAACCGCGGTGCGGATCGCCTCGGCCCGGTCGCCGATCTCCTCCAGCCTGCCGGCCAGATCCCCGGTGGCCCCGGCCAGCACCTGACCCCGCACGAAGGCGGGATCCTCAGTCCGCGGGTTGTCGTCGGTGACGATGGCGCGGTCGGCCAGTCTGGCCGCCAGCGCGCCCATCACCGGCCGCTTGCTGCGGTCTCGGTCGCCACCGCAGCCGAACACCGTCACCAGATGGCGCGCGGCATGCGACCTCAGCGCCAGAAGCACCGTTTCCAGCGCGTCCGGCGTATGGGCGAAATCGACGTAGACCGTCGCCCCGTTGGGATGGGTCGCGACATGCTGCAACCGGCCCGGCACACCTTCCAGCGAGGAAAGGCTGTCCAGTGCCCGCCCGGCGTCGCCGCCGGATCCGATGACCAGACCCAGCGCGCAAAGCACGTTCCAGGCCTGGAACCTACCCGCCAGCGGCAGGTCCACCGTCACGTCGCGGCCGAGCACGGACAGGGAGAGGCGCTGGCCATGGGCCAGCGGCTCCACCCCGGTTACCCGAAGCTCGGTGCCGGCCAGACCATAGGACAGGACCCGGTGGCCACGGTCGTTACAAATGGTGGCAAAATGTTGAAATTCCGGAGAGTCGGCGTTCAGCACCGCCACCGCGCCCGGCGGCAGGACGCGGTCGAACAGCATCGCCTTGGCGTCGCGGTACGCCTCCATCGTTCCGTGATAGTCGAGATGGTCCAGCGTTAGGTTGGTGAAGCCGGCGGCCTTGATCGCCACCCCGTCCAGCCGGAACTGCTCCAGCCCGTGGCTCGACGCCTCCATCGCCAGATGCTCGATGCCGGCATCCTTGGCGGCGGCAAGGTCGCGGCGAAGCGACACCGGATCGGGCGTCGTCATCCCGCCATAGCCGTGCAGGCCGGGGCCGAGCAGGCCCAGCGTGCCGAGGCTGCCGGCGGGCAAGCCGAGGCGCGTCCAGATCTGGGCGGCGAACTGGACGGTGGAGGTCTTGCCGTTGGTCCCGGTCACCGCCACCACCGTTTCCGGCTGGCGCCCGCCATGGAAGGCGGCGGCCATAAGCGCGAAGGCGAGGCGGGGCTGCGGGTCGGCCAGCAGGACGGCGGTGGAGCCGGCGGGCAGCTCGGTGCCCTCGGGCGCCAGCACGGCGACGGCGCCCCTGGCGAGTGCGTCGGCGATGAAGGCGCGGCCATCGGCCTTCACGCCGGGCAGGGCGGCAAAGACAAAGCCGGGCCTGACCGCCCGGCTGTCGGCGGTCAGCCCGGCGATGTCGGGGTCGGCAGCGCCGCGGGTGGCGTCAGCGCGGCTTGGTCTGAGTTGGGAAAGACGCAACGGTGCTTCCCTTCGCGGGGGGTGGGGCGGTGACGGGCGGCAGCGACTGCTGCCAGTTGGTGGAACCGGCGGCGTTCAGGTAGGTGGAGTTCAGGATCTCCGGCGTGTTCTCGTCCACCACCGGCACGTTCAGCAGCGGGCCGATCTGCTTGACGATGCGGCCCACCGCCGGGGCGGCGACCCAGCCGCCGGTGGCGTAGCCGTAGGTCTTGGCCGTCGCCTGCGGTTCGTCGACCAGCACATAGACGATGTAGCGCGGATCATTCATGGGGAAGGCACCCAGGAACGACGACATGCGCGAGTTCTTCTGGTAATGCTTGCCCTTTTGCTTGTCGGCGGTGCCGGTTTTTCCGCCGACGACATAGCCCTTCACTTCCGCTGACTTGCCGGTCCCCTCGGTGACGACGAAGCGGAACATGCGCCGCATCATGTCGGAGGTCTGGCGCGACACCACCTGTTCGGTCGGAACCTCGCCGTCGGGCTGGCGCTTCAGCAGCGTCGGCTTGTGGAAGAGGCCGCCGTTGATGACGGACGCGGCGGCGGCCACCGTGTGCATCGGGCTGACCGAGATGCCGTGGCCGAAGGAGATGGTGTAGCTGTTGACCTCGCGCCACGGGTTGGGCACCAGCGGCCAGCCGCTTTCCGGCAGCTCCAGCCCGGTGGGCTTGGTGAAGCCCATCTTGGTCATGAAGGCTTTCTGCGCCGCCACGCCCACCTGCTGCACCATGCGCACGGAGCCGAGGTTGGAGGAGTGCTGGAACACTTCCGCCACCGTCAGGGCGCGGTGCAGATTGTGGTAGTCGTTGATGGTGAAGCGACCGATCTTGACCGGGTGTGCCGCGTCGAACATGTCCGACACCCGGATTTTGCCGGTGTCGAAGGCCAACGCAGAGTTGAAAATCTTGAAGGTGGAGCCCATCTCGTACACGCCGAGCGTTGCCCGGTTGAACAGCGTGTCGGGGTTCAGGCCGGTCGGGTCCTGCGGGTCGAAATCGGGCAGCGAGACCATCGACAGCACTTCGCCGTTGCGCACGTCGAAGACGATGCCGGCGGCGCCGATGGCGCTGAATTCCTGCACCGTGGCGGCCAGCTCCTTCTTCAGGACATGCTGCAACCGCAGGTCGATGGACAGCTGAAGCGGCGTTCCTGGCTCCTCGGTCAGCCGCTTGTTGAAGCCCTGCTCCATGCCGGCAAGGCCGTTGTTGTCGATGCCGGTGAAGCCGACGATGTGCGAGGTCAGCGGGCCAGCCGGATAGAAGCGGCGCTCTTCCCGCTCGAACGCGACGCCGGGGATGCCCAGCCGGTGGACGGCGGCCTGCTGTTTCGGCGTCAGGTTGCGCTTCAGCCAGACGAAGCGGCGGTCGCCGCTCAGCTTGCCGAGGACATCCTTGTAATCCAGGTCGGGCAGGGCGCCGACCAGCTTCTGCGCAGCCTCTTCCGGGCGCGAGACCAGCTTGGGATCGGCGTAGAGCGACTGGGTGACCAGCGAGGTCGCCAGCAGGTTGCCGTTGCGGTCGGTGATGTCGGCGCGGTTGGTGGTGGTATCGCCCACCTCGAGCGCCACATGCTGGCGCGGCTCGCCGCCGCCCGCAAGCAGCGTGGCCATCGCCAGCTTGACGCTGATGGCGGTGAAGACGGTCGTGACCACGGCAGCCGTCACCATCAGGCGGTAACGGCTCTGCTCCAGCGCGACCGCCAGCGATGTCCGCGGTTTGGCGGACGGCTGCGGGGCCGGCTGGGGAAAGGGCGAGGGCGCCGGCGGCGGCACATAGGTGCTGCCGGTGCTGGCACCCGGCTGGCCGTAGCCGGCCGGGCCGCCGTGGTCGTGACCGATCATCGATTGGCCCCCAGGCGCGCAACGAGCAGCCCGAGGCTGTCGGTCGGCTTGGGCTGATAGGGCTGCTGCGCGGCCGGTGCCGCGGCGGCAACCTTAGGTGCGGGCGCCGGCGCCGGGATCGGGCGGGAAGCCAGTTCGGTCGGGCGCGCGGTCGGGGCGTTGGGCGCCAGCTTGCCGGCGGCGGCCGGCGCAACCGGAGCCGCCGACTTCTCCGTAGGCGCACGGGCGGAGCCGGGAACCAGGGCGGCCGGCTTGATCCGGTTGGCGCGGGACGGGTCGGCAAGGGCGGCGCCGGAGGGCAGGGACGCTGGCACGACGACAGGCGCGCGTTCCAGCGCCTTTTCCATCGGCAGCGGCTTCGCCAGTCCGACCTGCGCGCTGACCGGAACGATTCCGGCAGCGGCGTTGTTGTTGGGAGCGGCGGGCACGCGGGCGGCGGCCAGCTGGGAATTGCCGGTGCCGGGCGCGCGGACCATCGGCGGCAGCGGAGCGCCGGGCAGGGCCTTGCCGGGCAGGGCCTGGGCCGGCGGCGGGACCGCGTCGGCCGGGCGCATCGGGATCATGTCCATCGCCAAATACTGGCGCGGCTCGGTCGGCTGCAGCGTCAGATAGGCCTGGGCCATCTGCTCCAGCTTGGTGGGGTCGTTCAGGTAGCTCCACTCGGCCTTCAGGACCTGGATCGACTCCTGTTCCAGAATGATCTTGCGGTTCAGCCCGGCGAGCTTCTCCTCAAGATCCTGGACGTCGTAGCTGGTCTGGAACAGCACGCCACCGGCGGCCGCGATCAGGCCACCCCAGAACAGCCAGGTCTTGCCTTTCATGCTGCCTCCTTGCCGGACGCCGGGAACGCGGGCGCCTCGGTACGTTCAGCCGCGCGCAGCCGGGCGGACCGGGCGCGGGGATTGTTACGGGCTTCGGCCTCGCTCGGGTCCACGGGTTTCCGGGAGAGCAGGCGGAAGGATGGGTGATGCGCCGCGACCGCGGTCACGGGCGTGTGGCGGGACGGGGAGGGCGGCGGCGAGGAGCGTTCCCGCAGGAACGCCTTGACCTCGCGGTCCTCCAGCGAATGGAAGGAGACGACGGCCAGACGCCCGCCGGGCGCCAGCAGCGACTCGGCGGCGGACAGGCCGCGCCGCAGTTCGCCCAGCTCGTCGTTCACATGGATGCGCAGCGCCTGGAAGGTGCGGGTGGCCGGGTCGATCCCGTCTCCCTTCCCCTTCGGCACCACCGACCGGATGATCTCGGCCAGCCGTCCCGTGCGCTCGATCGGCGCTTCGCGGCGGGCGGCGACGATGGCGCGGGCGACGCGGCGCGCCATCCGCTCCTCGCCCAGGTGGTAGACGATGTCGGCCAGATCCGATTCGTCGGCGGTGTTGACCACGTCGGCGGCGGTCGGCCCATCCCGTCCCATCCGCATGTCGAGCGGGCCGTCGAAGCGGAAGGAGAATCCGCGCTCCGGTTCGTCGATCTGGGGGGAGGAGACGCCGACGTCGAGCGCCACGCCGTCGACCGTCCCGACGCCATGGTCGGCGAGCAGCCGGTCCATATCGCCGAATCGGCCCTCAATCACCTCCAGCCGTCCGGGGAACTCCTGGGCCAGCGCACGGCCGCGCTCGATCGCGGCGGGGTCGCGGTCAATGCCGATCACGCGGCAGGAGGCCGATTGCAGCAGGGCGCGGCTGTAGCCGCCGGCGCCGAACGTGCCGTCCACATAGAGGCCGCCGTCGCGCGGGGACAGCGCAGCGATCACCTCGTCCAGCAGGACGGGAATATGAATGCGGGTGTCGGTCATCAGGCACCCTCCCCGCTCCGGCCGGCGGCGCCGCGGGACGCCTTGGCGACGATCTGGCTGAGGGAGATGTCCTTGCGCACGACCTGTTCGCGCAGTGCCGCCTCGTGGGCTTTCAAGGCGTTGGGTTCCCAAATTTGGAAGGTTTTGCGGCGGCCGATGAAAGCGGCCTCTTCGGTGATGCCGGCGAACTCCGCCAGCTCCTTGGGCAGGACGATGCGGCCTTCGGCGTCGGAGGAGACGGGGATCAGCTTTCCGAAGATGAAGGTCTCGATCATGTCGCGCTCGTCGGCATCGAGGTCGGGGGATTCGAGGCTTTCGGAGAGAACGTCGAGATAGTCCTGGTCGGCGCCTTCCAGCGCCTGGTGGTTCAGCGAGGGCCAGAGATAGACGGTGCTGGGAGCCGACGTCTTGGCAAGCGACTGCCTGAACTGTGCCGGGATGGACACACGCCCTTTCCTGTCAACTTTGTTGACGTATGTGGACAGGAAAACGGCCATAGGCCCGGCGATCCCCCCTGCTATCCCCCGTGCGCGGTCGGGTGCTCCGCGCTAGCCCCGCTTGGCCCATTCAGCCCCCGCCCCCGGTGTTAACCAGAATGGGTAAGAGCCCCCCTTAAATGGGCATTCTTGGGATAGCATGGGACGGCATGGGCGTCAACGCTCCCCCGAGTATTCAGACGGGGGTGTCAAGACTTTTGGGTCATGCTGTGGCATCCGGGCAAGTTGGTGTACGAAATCTCAGAATCTTCGCAGTATTCCGCTGGACTCTCGCGATGTGGATAAAGTTATCCACACACGTTCTTCGAACGTTCCAAAATTTTAAGAAAATGCTGCGTACGCATGGTTTGTCGGACTGTCGAATCGACCCCCTCGGACGGCATAGAACCTTGGGTGGGAAACCCCGGTCCGGCATGGGACGGCATGGGAAATCGCCCCACAGTTATCCACTGGCTGTGGATTAGTCTGGGGAAAATGTGGATGGGGCCGTGCACATCCTGGGGATGGCGGCGGAAAAGCCCGGCGGACTGCGGGGTGCCGGGGGAGGAGCGGTCGCATCCGCCCTGTGGATGACATCGCAAACCGCCCGTCGACTGTCCGTCTCCCGCCCACGCCGTCCCATGCCCGCCCGTCGGAAGGGGTGGGGCGAGGGCAAATGGGTGCCGCCATGGGGCGCCATGGGATCGGCCGCCCCGATGGGGAGGCCGATTTGGGACGGGCTGGGCAAAAGAGATGGGAAAGTGCCAGATGGCCTGTAAGCCGGGTTCTGTGTCCCGCCCCGAGGGGCAGGCGATGGCCATTCGTCTGGGACGCCGGTTGCCCGGACGCCTCGCGCGACCAACCCGAGCGGCGGCGCGGAAACGCGCTTGACCCACGCCCGTCCCGTTGCAGGGACAGTGGTCGGGCCGCTCCTATTCGGTCTTGCTCCCGGTGGGGTTTACCGTGCCGTCCCCGTTGCCGGGTCCGCGGTGCGCTCTTACCGCACCCTTTCACCCTTACCTGCGTCGAAACGCCGGCGGTTTGCTTTCTGTGGCACTTTCCCTAGGGTCGCCCCCGCCGGCCGTTAGCCGGCACCGTGTTTCCGTGGAGCCCGGACTTTCCTCCCCCGGTCGAAACCGAAGGCGGCCATCCGGCCATCTGGCGCGGTCGTTCATATAGGGAAGCGACCGTGGGGGCAAATCCCAAATCGCGGATGCCGACCGTTACCGGCCCGTAAGCCGCAGCAGCGCGCGCAGGCGCCGCACCGTCTCAGGGTTGGGAATGCCGGTCAGGCAGTCGGGGTGGAAGTGGCGCTGGAAGGCCAGCAGCGCCTGCGGTCCGGCTGGGTCGTACCCATAGCGTCCTAGCAGTGCTGCGACCTCCACTGTGTCGGCGGGGCCGTCGTTTGTCTGGGATGGCGTGGGCCAGAGCCCTAGTCCCTGGGCAGCGAGGCCCGGCCAATCGAACAGCTCGCCCGGATCCTCCTTGCGGGAGGGGGCCACGTCGCTGTGGCCCAGCACGTCGGCGGCGGCGATGCCGTGCCGGGCGACGATGTCCAGGCAAAGCTCGGCGACCGCGGCCATCTGCACCGGCGGGAAAGGCCGATAGCCGAACTCGTGGCCGGGATTGACGATCTCAACCCCGATGGAGCGGCTGTTGACGTCCTCCGTCCCGCGCCAGCTCGACCGGCCGGCATGCCAGGCGCGCCGGTCCTCCGGCACATGGGCATAGACGGTGCCGTCCTCGTCCACCGTGTAATGGGCGCTGACCTGGGACGCCGGGTCGCACAGCCGCTCCAACGCATGGGCGGCGGTGGGCATGCCTGTGTAATGCAGGATCAGCAGTTCCACCCGCGCACCGTCGGCGCGCGGGCCGTGGTTGGGGGAGGGGAGGTCGATCCGGCGGAAGCGGCTCATGTCGGCATCAGGTCGGGTTGGTGACGGTCTCGCTGACGGTGCGCGGACGGCGCTTCACGATGACCGCGACGCCTCCGATGGTCAACAGCCCGCCGATGGCGAGATTGATCGTCACCGGGTCGCCCATCAGAAGCACGCCGCTGGCCACGCCGAAGACCGGCACGGTCAGAAGATAGGGCATGGTCTGGTTGACGGAATAGCGTCCCAGCAACGGATACCACAGCCCGTAGGCGACGATGGTGACGGCGACGGCCATGTAGGCGATGGATGCCCAGCCGACCCAGGTCGAGTTCGCCAGCGCCGCCATCTGCCCATGCTCCAGCAGCAGCGACAGGACAAGCAGCTGCGGCATGGCGAACAGCGCCATCCAGCCATTGACGGCAAAACCGTTCACCGCCCCGATCAGCTTCATCTGCACGCTCGCCACCGCAAAGGCGAAGCTCGCGGCCAGGATCAGCAGCAGCGAATAGAGCGACTCGTCCAGCCGCGGCTCGCCGGCGATCACCGCCACGCCGGCGAAGGCGGCGGCCATGCCGATGCCGCGACGCCAGCCCAGCTTGTCCTTGAACACCAGCGCTGCCAGCAGGGAGGAGAAAGGCACCTGCGCCTGCGCCGCCAGCGAGGCGGTGGCGGCGTCGATCCCCTTCAGCCCGGTGAACATCATCGGGAAATGGATGCTGCCCAGCGTGACCGACAGGAGGGCGATCTTCCACAGCTTGTCGCGCGGCACGCGGAAGAAGGGGATGATCAGCACCGCCACCAGGGCGAAGCGCAGGAACATCACGAACAGCGGCGGAAATTCGGCCAGCGCCCATTTCGCCACCACGAAGTTCAGTCCCCACAGCGCCATCACCACCAGCGCCTGGAGCGTGTGGGCAAAACTCATGCCCGCCCGCCTTCCAACTCCTCGCGCATCGCCTCGAGCTCCAGCCAGCGCTCTTCTGCCGCGGCCAGCGCCGCCTGCTTGGCGTGCAGTTGCTCGCTCGTCTTCTGGAACTTGGCGGGGTCGCGGGTGAAGAGGTCGGGATCGGCCAGCGCCTTCTCCAGCTTGGCGATCTCGCTCCCCAACGTGTCCATGCGGGTGGGCAGCTCGTCCAACTCGCGCTGGTCCTTGTAGCTCAGTTTGCCGCGCGGCTTGGCCGCGGCGGCCGGCGTCGTCCCCGTTGGGGCGGCGGGCTTCGGCTTGGCCGCGGCCGTGGCGGGCGCCACCTTGGCCGGGCGCTGCACCAGATAGTCGGAATAACCGCCGGCATATTCGGTGGCGGTGCCGTCGCCCTCCAGCGCGATGGTGGCGGTCACCAGCCGGTCGAGGAAGTCACGGTCGTGGCTGACCAGCAGCAGCGTGCCCTGATAGTCGCCGAGCACATCCTCCAGCAGGTCCAGCGTGTCCATGTCGAGGTCGTTGGTCGGCTCGTCGAGGATCATCATGTTGCTGGGCTTGGCGAACAGCCGGGCCAGCAGCAGCCGGTTGCGCTCGCCGCCCGACAGCGCCTTGACCGGGCTGTCCAGCTGCCGGGTGTCGAACAGGAAATCCTTCATGTAGCCGGCGACATGGCGCGACACGCCGTTGACCACCACCGCATCGCCGCCGAAGGGGCACAGCACCTTTCGGATGGTGTCCTCCGGGTTCAGCCCCTCGCGCCGCTGGTCGAAATAGGCGGTGTCGAGGTTGGTGCCCAGCTTCACAGTGCCCTCGTCGGGATCGAGCTGGCCGGTCAGCATCTTCAGCAGGGTGGACTTGCCGGCGCCGTTCGGCCCGATCAGACCCACCCGGTCGCCGCGCAGGATGCGGGTGGAGAAGTCCTTCACAATGGTCTTGCGGCCGTCGGGCGTGTCGAAGCCCTTGGAGATGCCGGTCGCCTCGATCACCAGCCGGCCGCCGCGCTCGGCCTCGGCGATGGCGAGCTTGGCCTGCTGGCCACCCTTGATCTGCTCCGCACGCCCGGCCCGCAGATCCAGCAGATTGCGGACACGGCCCATGTTGCGAGTGCGCCGGGCGGAGATGCCCTCGCGCAGCCACTTCATCTCGCTTTCGATCTTGCGGTCCAGCTTGTGGGCCGCAGCCTCTTCCGACTCGAACACCTCGGCCTGCCAGGTCTCGAACTCGGCGAAGCCGCGGTCGGTCGCGCGCACCGTGCCGCGGTCGAGCCACAGCGTCCGTTTGGCCAGCCGGTTCAGGAAGGCACGGTCGTGGCTGATCAGCAGCAGGCCGCCGCGGAAGGACAGCAGCTCCTCTTCGAGCCACTCGATGGTGGGGAGGTCGAGGTGGTTGGTCGGCTCGTCCAGCAGCATGACGTCGGGGTTGCCGACCAGCGTGCGGGCCAGCGCGGTGCGGCGCGATTCGCCGCCCGACAGGGTGCGGGGGTCGAGATTGCCGTCCACCTGGAGCCGGTCGAGCACGGCGTTGACGCGGTGCGCCTCGTCCTGCTCATCGGCGGGCAGGCCCTGCACGACATAGTCCTGGACGGTGGCACAGCCGGTGAAGTCCGGCTCCTGCGGAAGATAGGCGAGGCGGGCGCCCGGTTGGACGAACACGGTGCCGCCGTCGGGTTGGATCATCCCGGCCAGCACCTTCATCAGCGTCGACTTGCCCGACCCGTTGCGTCCGACCAGGCAGGCGCGGTCGCCGCGGCCGATGGACAGGTCGATGCCGTCGAACAGCGGACGGCCGCCGAAGGTGACGGAGACGCCCTGGAGCGCCGTGATGGGTGCGGAAGGAGCCATGGACCGTTCGTGCGCCGGAAAATCGAGGGAAGAGGATGGGTTATAGCGCGCCGTCCCCCTCCACCGCGACCCGGAAAAACGGTTGGGCGGGTTGCGCCCGGTGGAACCGCCCCGGCCGTCAGGCCGGGATCAGGCCGGTAATTGCGCGATGCCGGTGGGAGCCGGCACCTGCTGTTCCTGCATCTTGAAGCCGAAATAGGTGCCGTTGCTGATGCCGGTCAGGGCCAACAGATTGGCCGAAAGCTCCGGCATGCCCAGCGTACGGGTGACCTCGTAGAGGAAGGTGATGCCCAGCACCCCAGTCCAGGCCAGCAATTGCAGGCGATGAATGTTGTAGCCGGCGGCATCGCTCAGCAGATCGGGCAGAAGCCCCTGGGTGGGTGGATAGACCTGCTCCAGGCTGGCGGCCATGGCCGTCCGGTCGGGCGGGTTGGCCGTGGCGGCGGCGATGTAGAGGGCGGCGTGCTGCTGGCGCCGGGTCTGGTCGTCACTCGGCCGGCGGTCCTGGAACGCGGCCAGGACCGAGGTGCCGCCGACGATCCCCATCAGCGCCATGGTGCCGGTGGTGATGGTGTCCATCGATCCGGTGATGGTCAGGATGGCGGCGTAGGAGGCGGTGACGATCCCACTCCACCACAGAAGCTGGAAGCGGGCGAGGCTGTAGGGTGCCCGATAGTTGGCCGGCATCGGCACGCCGGCAATCGGGGTGATGGCATCGGTGCGTCCGAAATGTCGGAAGAAGGCGAACAGGAACACCGCCGCCACCAGGGCGAACCACACCGCCGCCAGCCCGAGGTCGCGGTCGCTGGCACCTTGGATGGACACCATCTGCGGCGCGGTCGTCATGCCGCCGGTGGCTGGGCCGAAGGCGACCGGCAGGGTCTTGGCCCCGGCGAGGCTGAAGAAGCCGCTGAAGGCGGTCTGCCAGGATGCCCGCCGCTTCGCCGCGTCGTCGCCGCTGCCGGCGATGGAGGTCGAGGCGGTGCCCACCAGTTCGCCTTTGGCGGAACAGGCGAAGCTGGCGCGGGCGCCGGGAATGGTCTGGCCGTTGGCGACCAGGACCAGCGCCTGCGCGTTCAGCGTTGCCGCCTGCGTGGCGCAGTCGGTGCCGGCAGGCGGCGTTCCCAGATTCAGCGTCAGCGGCTGGCCCAGCACCACCGTGGCGTCGCCGGCTGTTGCGGGGGCCGACACCGGGGCCGCCATCTGCGCCTGGGCGCCGCCCGCCATGGCAATCGTCGTTCCCAGTACAGCGGCGAAGACCGTCCGGATGATCGTGCGTCGCATCGTCGTGTCGTCCCCAGAACACGCGGGCAACCGGTCGCCCACCCCGCCGGGGACGATACGTCAGAAAACGAGATAAAGACTACAGGAAAGCAATTTCAAATGAAGGTTGGCGGGTAACGGCTCGCGACAGGTCAGGATAGGGCGGCTGCGCCTTCCCGTTCGCGGCGGATACGGTCGTAGGCGGCATTGATCAGCGCGAGCTTCTGCGTTGCCAGATCGATGAATTCCTGTGGCATGCCCTGGGCGATCAGCCGATCCGGGTGGTGCTCCCGGACCAGCGCCCGGTGCGCGGCCTTGACCGCGTCCTCACCGGCCAGACGCGCCACGCCGAGCACGGCATAGGGGTCGGTTTCCGTCGGGGTGCCGGCCAGATGGTGACCGGCGACGATGCGGCGGAAGTCGGCTTCGTCGAAGCCGAAGATCACGGCGACGGCGTGCAGATACTCCACCTCCGTCTCGTGCAGCTCGTCATCGGCTTCGGCGATCATCAGCAGGCTGTCGAGCAACTCCTCCAGCACCGCGTGCTTGTCCTCGAACAGCTTGGCGATCTGGCGGGCATATTCCTCGAACCCGCGGGTGTCGCGGCGGGCGAGGTCGAAGACGCGGCCGACATTGTCCAACTCCTCCGGGGGGACGCGGAACAGCCGCTTGAAGGTGTCGACCTCCACCCGCTTCACCACGCCGTCGGCCCGGGCCATCTTGGCGGCCAGCGCGATCACGCCGATGGTGAAGGCGACGGTCTGCTTGGCCGCTTCGGCTTCGGCATCGCTCATGCCGCGGCGCGGTTGCTCGTCCGCGCCGCAGGGCGACCACAGATCGACCGCATGCCCGGCCAAACCGCCCAGCAGGGCGCCGAGCGGACCGCCGGTGAACAGGCCGGCCGCGCCGCCCAGGATCTTGCCCCAGATGCTCATGTCATGCCCTTTTGTGCACAGGCCACCCCACCCGTGAGCGCAGCATAGCGGCCGGGAAAGGGCAGGCCAACTGTGGCTTGCCGGCAACAGGCCAGCATTGTTGGTATCGCGAATTTCTAATAAGCGCTTGCGAATCCCGCCGGCCACGCCATGTTGCAATGCAACAAAAGGCGCCGGAGAGAGCGCCGCTCGCGATAAGACGGTGCCTGCCGACGGCGGTGCCGGAGCCTGGGGAAAACGTTCTGCACGAATGCGTTTTCGGATTTCGAGAACCGTGAGCAGAGCCATGCCTGTCATCCGCAAGATCATGCCGACCGAGCTGCCCCAGTACCGGGCGCATCTTCTCCGCCTCGACCGCACGGACCGTTATGCCCGCTTCGCCGGCACCCTGTCGGACGAGGCGGTGGAGCGGCATTGCGCAGCGATCGACTGGGGCCGGACGGTGATTCTCGGCGCGTTCGAGGACGGCGTGCTGCGCGGCGCCATCGAACTGTGCGGCGACCGCCTCCTCTGGCCCGAACAGGCCGAATTCGGCATCAGCATCGAATCGGGATTGCAGGGCAAGGGTGTTGGCAGCACGCTGGTCCGCCGCATCCTGACCGTCGCCCGCAACCGTGGCATCCGCCATGTCCATATAGTGTGCCTAGCGGAAAACTCCCGCATGCGCGCCCTGGCCCGCCGGTTCGGCGGACGGCTGGCGCTCGACGGAGGCGAGATCACTTCGATGTTCGATCTGCCGGCACCCAACCAGTTCTCCATCGCCCTGGAGGCGCTGGAGGATGGCAGCGGCGCCTTCAACAGCATCCTGTCGGGCAATGCCATTCAGTCCCGTCTGTCCACCCGCTCGCGGGAGCGGCTGGCCGCCTGACGGCGATATCCGCCGGGCCGGTCGTCTGTGATCCTGTGTTCTTTCCGCCGCGTCCTTCCTTCCTGATGGGGGCGGGCCACTCAGGCGGTTGAAATTCGCTGCCGGATCGCGAAACTCCGGCCCACGCGCGGTGCGGTTGCCGCGCATGGAATTCGGCGGGTGCGACAATGGGTGAGACGAAGAACGCGGCGGTGGCCGGAGGGGCGGTGGCCGCAACGGCGGAGACCAGGCCGGCCCGGTGGCAGTTCTGGGTGGATCGCGGCGGCACCTTCACCGACATCGTCGGCCGCCGGCCGGACGGGTCGGTCGTGACCCACAAGCTGCTGTCGGAAAATCCGGAGCGCTATGCCGACGCCGCCGTCCAGGGCATCCGTGAGCTTCTTGGCCTGAAGCCGGGCCAGCCGATCCCGCCGGACACGGTGGAGGTGGTCAAGATGGGCACCACCGTCGCCACCAACGCCCTGCTGGAACGCAAGGGCGAGCCGACCGTCCTGCTGATCACCGAAGGTCTCGCCGACCAGCTGCGCATCGGCCATCAGGCCCGCCCGAAGATTTTCGCCCGCCGCATCGATCTGCCCGACCAGCTCTATTCCCAGGTGGTGGAGGTGCCGGAACGGGTGATGGCCGACGGCCGCGTGCTGAAGCCGGTCGATCTGCATGCCGTGCGCCGCGGGCTGGAGGAGGCCTATCGCCGGGGCTTCCGCGCCGCCGCCATCGCGCTGATGCATGGCTACCGCTATCCCGAGCATGAGCGTCAGGTCGCCTCGCTGGCCCGCGCGGTCGGCTTCACCCAGGTGTCGGTCAGCCATCTGGTCAGCCCGCTGATGAAGCTGGTCGGCCGCGGCGACACCACGGTGGCCGACGCCTACCTCTCGCCGGTGCTGCGCCGCTACGTCGACCGGGTCGCCAACGACCTCAGCGTCGATGGCACGCCGGTGCCGCTGATGTTCATGCAGTCGAACGGCGGGCTGACCGACGCCCGCCGTTTCCAGGGCAAGGACGCCATCCTGTCGGGTCCGGCCGGCGGTGTGGTGGGCGCGGTGCGCACCGCCGGCATGGCCGGCTTCGACAGGGTCATCGGTTTCGACATGGGCGGCACCTCGACCGACGTGTCGCATTACGCCGGCGAGTATGAGCGCGCCTTCGACGCGGTGGTCGCCGGCGTGCGGGTGCGCGCGCCGATGATGCACATCCACACGGTAGCGGCCGGCGGCGGTTCGCTCTGCGTCTTCGACGGCACCCGCTTCCGTGTCGGGCCGGACAGCGCCGGTGCCAACCCCGGCCCCGCCTGCTACCGTCGCGGCGGGCCGCTGACCGTCACCGACTGCAACGTGATGGTCGGCAAGATCCAGCCGCGCTTCTTCCCCAATGTCTTCGGCCCCAACGGCGACCAGCCGCTGGATGCCGACGTGGTGAAGGCCCGCTTCACCGAACTGGCCGCCACCGTCAATGCCAAGCTCGGCACGACGATGACCCCGCAGGAGGTCGCCGAGGGCTTCCTGCGCATCGCCGTCGACAACATGGCGAACGCCATCAAGAAGATCTCGGTCGAGCGCGGCTATGACGTCACCGGTTACACGCTGAACGGCTTCGGCGGGGCGGCGGGCCAGCATGTCTGCGCCGTCGCCGACGCGCTGGGCATGACGCGGGTGTTCCTGCACCCGCAGGCCGGCGTGCTCTCCGCCTACGGCATCGGGCTGGCCGACACCGTCGCCATCCGCGAACGCGCGGTCGAAGGGCCGCTGAGCGACGCCGTCGTCGACCGGCTGACCATGCTGTTCACCGATCTGGAGACCGAAGGGCGGGCGGAGCTGACCCGCCAGGGTGTCGATGCCGGGCGGCAGGCGATCAACCGCCGCGTCCATCTCAAGGCCGCCGGCTCCGACACCACCCTGACAGTCGCCTTCGGGTCGAAGGTGGCGATGACCAAGTCTTTCGAGGAGGCGCACCGCCGCCGCTACGGCTTCCTCACCCCCGGCACCGCGCTGGAGGTGGAGTCGGTGACGCTGGAGGCGGTCGGCCTGACCGACGTTCTGGAGGATCCGGAGCTTCCTGCCGCCACCGCGGTGCTGCCGCGCCGGCTCGCCACAGTCGCCATCCACAGCGGCGGCCCTGGAGGGGGGCAGCGCCGCGAGGCGCCGCTCTACGACCGTCGTCAGCTTCAGCCCGGCAACCGTGTCGTCGGTCCGGCGATTCTGGCCGAAGCGGTCTCCACCACCGTGGTCGAGCCGGGCTGGATGGCGGAGGTCACCCGCAAGAACCATCTGGTGCTGACCCGGCTGGAGCCGGCGGCCCAGCGTCAGGCCGCCGGGGTCAAGGGCGGGGCGAAGGTCGATCCGGTGACGCTGGAGGTCTTCAACAACCTGTTCATGTCCATCGCCGAGCGGATGGGCGTGACGCTGGAGAAGACCGCCCGGTCGGTGAACATCAAGGAGCGTCTGGACTTCTCCTGCGCCCTGTTCGACCGCGACGGCGGCCTGATCGCCAACGCGCCGCACATGCCGGTTCATCTGGGATCGATGGGCGAGAGCGTGCGCGCCGTCATTCAGCGTCGCGGCGGCACCTTTACCGCCGGAGAGAGCTTCGCGCTGAACGACCCGTACCATGGTGGCACCCACCTGCCGGACATCACCGTCGTCTCCCCGGTGTTCGACGAGGCGGGCAGGGAGCTGCTGTTCTTCGTCGCCTCCCGCGGGCACCATGCCGACGTCGGCGGCATCACCCCCGGCTCGATGCCGCCGGACAGCAGGACCATCGCCGACGAGGGCGTGCTGCTGGACTGCGTGCCGCTGGTGGATAACGGCCAGTTCCGCGAGCAGGAGATGGTGGAGCTCTTGCGCTCCGGACCGCATCCGGCGCGCAACCCGGCGCAGAACATCGGCGACCTCAAGGCGCAGGTCGCCGCGAACGAGCAGGGCACCCGTGAACTGCACCGCGTCGTGCGCCTGCACGGCCTGTCCACCGTCATCGCCTATATGCGCCACGTCCAGGACAATGCCGAGGAGCAGGTCCGCCGCGCCATCGGCGTGCTGAGCGACGGCGATTTCGCGGTGACGCTGGACAACGGCGCGGTCATCAAGCTGCGGGTGACGATCGACCATGGCGCACGCTCGGCCATCGTCGATTTCTCCGGAACCAGCACCCAGCTGACCAACAACTTCAATGCCCCGTCGGCGGTCTGCCGGGCGGCAGTACTCTATGTCTTCCGCTGTCTGGTGGACGACGAGATCCCGATGAACGAGGGTTGCCTGCGCCCCATCGAGATCGTCATTCCGCCGGGCTCCATGCTGTCGCCCAATCCGCCCGCCGCGGTAGTCGCCGGCAATGTGGAGACCAGCCAGTGCATCGTCGACGCTCTGTTCGGCGCGCTGGGGGTGATGGCGTCGGCCCAGGGCACGATGAACAACACCACCTTCGGAAACGAGTGGCACCAGTATTATGAGACGGTCTGCGGCGGGTCGGGTGCCGGCAACGGCTTCAACGGCACCGACGCCGTGCAGACCCACATGACCAACTCGCGCCTCACCGATCCGGAGGTGCTGGAATGGCGCTTCCCGGTTCTGGTGGAGAGCTTCCGCATCCGCAGGGGATCCGGCGGGGCAGGGCGCTGGCGCGGTGGCGACGGCGTGATCCGCCGCCTGCGCTTCCTTGAGCCGATGACCGCCGCCATCCTCGCCAACCACCGCAAGATCGCTCCCTTCGGCTTGAAGGGCGGTGCCGACGGTGCCGTCGGCCGGACCTGGGTCCAGCGCACCGACGGCAGCGTGCAGGAACTGGCCTCCCAGGACAGCGCCGCGATGCGGCCGGGCGACGCCCTGGTGGTGGAAACACCGGGTGGCGGCGGGTTCGGAGCCGTGGGGTAAAGGGGAAAGTAGGGGGCGGCCGAGACAGACTCTCGCCCCCTCCCTTCACTCCGCCCGGTGCGGCGCCACGATGCCGAAGCGGTGCATCTGCCGATGGACGGTCGAGCGGTCGACCCCCATCGCGCGCGCCGTCGCCGATATGTTCCAATGGTGCCGCCGCAGCGTTTCGCGCAGCCGGGCAGCCGGGTCCTCCTCCGTCGCCACCGTCTGGGCAACCTCCTCCGGCCAGGCCCGGAACAGGCCGCTGTGCTGCACCGGCTCCGGAATGTCGTCGAGGTCGATCAGCCCGCCATCGCTGACCGCGCAGGCATAGTCCAGCGCATTCACCAGCTCCCGCACATTGCCCGGCCAGCCATGGCCGCGCAGGGCGGCCAGCGCCGCCGGGGTGAGGCGGTAGCCGACGCCGTCACGCTCGGCCCGCTCGGCCAGCAGCCGTTCGATCAGCCAGTCGAGGTCGCCGCGCTGGCGCAGGGGCGGCACGGTGAACACCGCGCCGTTGAGACGAAAGTACAAGTCGTCGCGGAACTGTCCTGCCTTGACCAGTTCCACCAGATCGCGGTGGGTGGCGCCGATGACGCGGACATCCACCGACACCGCCTTGGTCCGGCCGATCGGCGTCACCTCCCGCTCGGCCAGCACGCGCAGCAGCCGGGTCTGCGACGACAGCGGCATGTCGCCGATCTCGTCCAGGAACAGGGTGCCGCCGTCGGCCTCCAGGATCAGCCCCTTCTTGCCGCGCGCCGTCGCCCCGGTGAAGGAGCCGGGCTCATAGCCGAACAGTTCGCTCTCGATCAGGTTCTCCGGCAAGGCCGCGCAATTGACGGCGACGAAGGGCTTGTTGCGGCGGATGCTGGCCTTGTGCAGGGCCTTGGCGAGATGCTCCTTGCCGGTACCGGTCTCGCCATGGATCAGCAGGCTCATGCGGGTGTTGACCAGCTTGGCCGCCCGCGTCAGCACCGCCTTCAGTGCCGGATCGCCGCCGGACACCACACGCAGCGGCTCCGGCAGCGGATCGCCGGCGTGATCCGGCGCGTGGCTGCGCGGCAGCGACACGGCGGGTGGCGGCATCGCCTGGGCGAACAGCGGCAGTCCGGTGCGGCGCAGGCGCAGCGTGCGCTGCTCGGTCGGCAGCGAGCGGACGAAATGGACCAGATCGTCCACCTCGCAATCGAACAGTTCGGCGAAGGAGCGGCCAAGCGGTGACGCTCCGTCCTCCGCGAGCAGATCATGGGCCTTGTGGTTGAAGCCGACCACCCGCCCGCCGGCGTCCAGCGCCAGGACGAAGTCGGGGTCGACCTCCGCGAACTCCTGCGACGCCGACAGCTTCAGCACCCAGTCGCGGCGGAAGTTGTTGTACAGGTTGGCCGTTTCGATCTTGTGGACATAGGCGCGCACCATCTGCAGCGCCAGATACTGGCTGATCTTCGGTTCCGGCGAGTGCAGGGCGGAGATGTCCAGCACGGCGGCCAGCTCGCCGCCGCTGTCGAAGACGGGTGCCGCGGTGCAGGTCAGCGGGATGTGGGTGGAGTCGAAATGATCGGTCTGGTGCACGGTCAGCGCCTGGGCGGTGGCGATGCAGGTGCCGACCGCGCAGGTGCCGGCATGCCCCTCGTTCCAGTCCGACCCCAGATACAGCCCGGCCCGGCGCAGATGGTTGTCGAAGGTCGGGTCGCCGATGAAGTCCACCGTGACGCCGTTGCTGTCGGTCAGCAGCAGGACATAGCCCATGCCGGCGACCTGCCGGTACAGCGCCTCCAGCCCGAAGCGGGCCATGCGCAGGAACTCGTCCATCGCGTCACGATGCTCGCGCAGCCGTTCCTGCGGCAGGATGTGCGGCTCTCGCCCGACGGTGGGGTCGAGCTTGTGGTCGGCGACACAGCGGCGCCACGAATTTTCGATGATCGGATCGCGCGCTGACCGCAAGCCAGCAGAGATACGGCCGGTGGAGACACGGACGAGTTCATCGATGTGGGCCGCGCGCGCGCTGTCCATGGTCGTGCCTCCCGCACTCATCGTCCGCTTGTCCTGCGAACATATTTGCCAGGACAGTATCAACCGGTCGGCCCAATAGGCAACATGTGCAAAAGCATCAGATCGTTCCACCGGCTGGATGCCACTCACCAACTCGGCATACCGGCGTATGACCCCTGCTTTTGGTTATCCTGCCATGGCATGACGTTAAGGACATTTGCACAAGTAAGGTCGCATGCTCCATAAACGGGCAGGGATCGCCGGGAGCTTTCGATTTGCGGATTCTGATCGTCGACGATTCACCGCGCCACCTGACCATGATGGTGTACGAGCTGAACAAGCTCGGCTACGCCACCAGCGTGGTCAACAACGGCGCCGCCGCCATCGAGGCGGTGGCGAATGAGCGATTCGACGTGGTGATGGCGGACATCCGTCTGGCCGACATGACCGGGCTGGAGTTGTGCTGGCACCTGCGCACGGCCCAGGGGCTTCGTCACCTCTACCTGATCCTGATGATCCCCGGCAGCATGACCGACCAGTTCCACGAACTGGTGGAGGCCGGTGCCGACGAGTTCCTGCGCAAGCCTTTGGACTGGAAATGGACGGCGGCGCGCCTGCTGGCGGCTTCGCGCGTCGTGGCGATGCAGCGCGACCTGGAGCGGCTGGCGACCACCGATGCCCTGACCGGCGCCATGAACCGCCGCCGCTTCCTGGAGAGGGGGGCTGAAGAGTTTACCCGCTCGCGACGATACGAGCGCCCGCTGTCGGTGGTGATGCTGGACATCGACCATTTCAAGCGGGTCAACGACAGCTATGGCCACGCCACCGGTGACGAGGCGATCCGCAGCACGGTGCGCGCCTGCAAGGACAGCCTGCGCGCCTGCGACCTGATCGGCCGGCTGGGCGGCGAGGAGTTCGCCGTGGTGATGCCGGAAACCCCACCCGTGAACGCCTTCGCCGCCGCCCAGCGCCTGCGCCAAGCAATCGCCGCCCAGCCGGTGAAACGGGATGACGGCGGAGAGCTGTTCCTGACCGTCAGCCTGGGCCTGAGCTGGCTGACCGGCAGCGACACCGGCATCGAACCCCTGCTGGCCCGCGCCGATGCCGCCCTCTACCGCGCCAAGAACGCCGGCCGCAACCGTGTGGAGGTCGAGCCGCGGATCGCGCTGCCGAAGTCGATGACGGGATAGGGGGAGCCACTGGTTCTCCACAGTCGCCGATCTGCAGTCCACACTGCGTCAAGCTGAGAGCGCGCAAAGAAAAACCCCCTGACGTCCTTCCGGAAATCAGGGGGTTTTCTATGATGGTAGCAGCGGAGGGATTTGAACCCCCGACCAAGGGATTATGATTCCCCTGCTCTACCACTGAGCTACGCTGCCATCGTGTTCGCCGTCGTTGGCGTTTCCGCCGCCGTGGCTACCATCGTGTCCCGTCGTTGCCGCCGGGAGCCGCTATATAGGATAGGGCGACTTGGCCTGTCAACGCGGATTTTTCGGGGGGTGCAATTTTTTTCGCCCGACCGGCGGAAGGTCGCATAACCCTCTGATTCAGGCCGCCGTTTCCCCTGCTCCCACAAGCTTGGCCGCATTCTCGCCCACGCTGCCAGCGGTGGCGGAAATCCAGCCGCCGCCGAGCACGCGGTCGCCTTGATAGACGACGCAGGCCTGACCCGGAGCGATGCCGTGCTGGGGCTCCAGCAGTTCGACCTGCGCGGTGCCGTCCGGGCCGGCGCGCCACAGGGCAGGGGCCGCCGGCTGGGCGGAGCGGAGCTTCACCGACACCTCGATCCCGGCGCCATTGGCCGTATCGGGGGCCAGATCGGGACCCAGCCAGTTTACGTCGCGCACCATCACCAGCGAGCGGGCGAGGTCGCGGCGCGGGCCGACGACCACGCGGCGGCGGGCAGGCTCCAGGCGGACGACGTAGAGCGCCTCCTCCTGCTGGCCGCGGATGCCGCCGATGCCCAGCCCCTTGCGCTGCCCGACCGTGTAGTGGACGACGCCCTTGTGGCGGCCCAGAACGCGGCCGTCGACATGGACGATGTCGCCGGGCTCCACGGAGCCGGGGCGCAGCTTCGCCACCACCTCGGCATAGTTGCCGTTGGGCACGAAGCAGATGTCCTGGCTGTCGGGCTTGGCCGCCACCTCCAGCCCGTGGCGCTCGGCCAGCGCGCGGGTCTCCGGCTTGGTCAGGCCGCCCAGCGGGAAGCGCAGGAACTCCAGTTGTTCGCGCGTGGTGGCGAACAGGAAATAGCTCTGGTCCTTGGCGGGATCGACGGCGCGGTGCAACTCGGCGCCCTGCGGGCCGGCGATGCGGCGGACATAATGGCCGGTGGCCAGCGCTTCGGCCCCCAGGTCGCGGGCGGTGTTCAGCAGGTCGCGGAACTTGACGCGCTGATTGCAGCGCACGCAAGGGATCGGCGTCTCGCCGCGCAGATAGCTGTCGGCGAAATCGTCCATCACGTCCTGGCTGAAGCGGCCTTCGTAATCCAGGACGTAATGCGGAATGCCGATGCGGTCGGCCACCTGACGGGCATCGTAGATGTCCTGGCCGGCGCAGCAGGCGCCCGGCTTCTGCAAGGCGAGGCCGTGGTCGTAAAGCTGCAGCGTGATGCCGACGACGTCATAGCCCTCCTCCCGCAGCACGGCCGCGGTGACGGAGGAATCCACCCCGCCGGACATCGCGACGACGACGCGGGTGTCCTGGGGGCGCTTGGGAAGGCCGAGGGAGTTCATGGCGCCCTATATAAGGCGGGCAGGCGCCCGGAAAAGGCAGGAATGCGCAGCAGGGTAACAACACAGGCGGCCGCCGGGTGCCGCAGCGCGCGGCGCCGTCCCGGCGGCTGGAACAGGGTTCCCCCGAACGCTTACTTCATCGCGTTGTTGCTGCCGCCCGGCAGGCGGACGACAAGGCCGTCCAGCTCTTCGGTCATGATGATCTGGCAGCCCAGGCGCGAGGTCTTGGTCAGACCGAAGGCGAGGTCCAGCATGTCCTCCTCATCCTCCTGCGCGTCCGGCAGGACGTCGAACCACTCCGGCTCGATCACGACATGGCAGGTGGAGCAGGCCAGCGAGCCCTCGCAGGCGCCTTCCAGATCCAGGCTGTTCTTGTGCGCGATCTCCAGCACGGACAGGCCGAGCGGGGCGTCCACCTCGCGGCGGGTGCCGTCGGTCTCGATGAAGGTCATCTTGGGCATGGGGTCCTCGTTCTTCTACGGTTGCCTAGCGATTTAAAGGGCGATTGTAAGAAAAATGTGAATCACGGCCGCGGGGTCGTCCGCGCGGCACGGCGGTCGCGCACCTCTGCGGCCAGGGCCTCCAGCCGTTCCACCCTGGCCAGGATGCGGGCGGCACCGTCGATGGCCGGCGGGCTGTCGGGTGTCGACGCCGTCTGCGCCTTGCGGAAGGCGGGAGCGAGATATTTGATGCAGGCCTCGACCCGCTGGTTGAGGTCCAGCCCGATGCGGTCCAGTTCCAGCACGTCGTCGGCACGAGCCAGCCGGGCCGCGAGGTCGGCGATCTCCTCGTCGCCATCCTCGTCGCCATCGGCCGGTGTGCCGCCGATCAGTTCCAGCAACGCATGGGCACGGCGTATGGGATCGCGCAGCACCTCATAGGCGTCGCGCAGCGCTTCGACCTGGGTCTTGGCATTGGCCTGCTGGCGTGGGCCGCGGGCGGCGAAGCGCTCCGGGTCCATGGCGCGGGTGAAGCCGGCATGCTGTTTCGACAGCTGCTCCAGATCGATGTCGAAGCGGCGCTCCAGCCCCAGCCGGGTGAAGGGGTCGAGCGGCCGCGGCGGCTGTACCGCGCCGCAGGCGTGGCAGAACAGGGCGCGTGGCGCCACCGAGCGGCCACAGGTGCCGCAGGGCTCCAGATCGCCGGCGATGGCGCCGGAAATGCCGCCGCTGCTGTTGCCGGGCGGGCCAGATTTGGGCGGGCCGGATTTGGAGCTGGTCATGCGCGCAGTCCGTCAAAACGCCGAAAGGCTCGGCCGATGGGATGGTTTACCCGACATGAGGCCCCTGTTGTCACGAAGGCCACTGTCACGAAGGCCGCCTTCCGCGGGGTCATACCGATAAGCCGCATCCGGCGCAATGCGCGAATGCGGGCTTTCCGGGCCGAGGACAGATGGTCGCGCAGCCATGGCGGGTAACAGGCGGGATCAGCCATCCGCGGGCGCGCTTCGCCGCGCCATCGCGGTCCAGGCCGTCAGGAAGCGGTCGACCGCCTCGTCGTCGCTGGTCCAGCCCAGACTGACCCGGATGGCGCTGGCGGCGGACCGGTCGTCCTCGCCCATCGCCGCCAGCACATGGGATGGCTTCACCTTGCCGCTGGAGCAGGCCGATCCGGCGCTGACCGCCACGCCGGCGAGGTCCAGCGTCATAACCTGGGTTTCGCCAGGCAGGCCGGCCAGCATCAGGCAACTGGTGTTGGCGACCCGCGCCGCACCGGCCCCCATCGCCTGGGCGCGCGGAATGGCGGCCAGCGCTTCCCGTTCCAGCCGGTCGCGCAGGGATGCGAGGTCGGCGGCCTCCGCCAGCCCGTCCAGCGCCAGCCGGGCCGCGGCGCCGAAGCCGACGATGCCCAGCAGGTTCTCGGTGCCGGCCCGCTTGCGCCGTTCCTGCCCGCCGCCGCGGATCAGCGCGTCGGGCTCGAGCCCCTCCGCCAGGATCAGAGCGCCGACGCCGGTCGGCCCGCCCAGCTTGTGGGCCGACAGCGTCATCAGGTCGACGCCGAGATCGCGCAGGGAGAGCGGCATCCGGCCGGCCGCCTGCACCGCGTCGCAATGGACCAGCGCGCCATGGGCGTGGGCGATCCGGGCGGCGTCGGCCACGGGCTGGATCACCCCGGTCTCGTTGTTGACCAGCATCAGGGAGACCAGAGCCGGATCGCCGGCAGCGGCCAGCCGGCGTTCCAGTTCGTCCAGATCGACAACGCCATCGCGGTCCACGCCGAAGCGCTCCGCCTCGGGCTGGGCGGCCAGAACCGACTCATGTTCGATGGCGGAGGTCAGCATGCGGCGGCCGGGGAAGCCACGGAGCGCGAAGTTGTTCGCCTCCGTCCCGCTGCCGGTGAATAGCACCTGGGCCGGCTTCACGCCCACCAGCGCCGCCACGGCGGCACGCGCCTCCTCCACCGCCCGGCGGGCGCTGCGGCCGAAGGCGTGGACGGAGGACGGGTTGCCGACCAGATCCATCGCCTGACCCATCGCCGCCTTGACCTCCGGCTTCAGCGGAGCTGTGGCGTTGTGGTCAAGATAGACGCCGGTCCGCCGGAACGGGGCAACATACGGGGCAACGGGCGGTGAAGTCACTTTTCAGGCACGCTCAACGTGAAAGGCCAATCTCGCTCCGCCGGATCACTCGGCAGCGGCGACGGCGGCGCTGTCGGCAGCCGGGGCCGGGCGCAGCAGGTTCAGGCCGCTGGTGCCGATGATCCGCCGTTCCACCACATCGGCGACGGTGACCGAGCTGAGATACATATGGATCTGGTTGCCCAGCTCTTCCCACAAATCGTGGGTCAGGCAGCGCGAGCGGTTGGTACGGCAACCCTGCGGCGTGCCGTTGGCGCAGCGGGTGGTGCGGATCGGCTCGTCCACCGCCAGGATGATGTCGGACACCCGGGTCGCATCGGCCGGATGGGCAAGCAGATAGCCGCCACCGGGGCCGCGCACGCTCTTGACCAGACCGCCCTTGCGCAGCTTGGCGAACAGCTGCTCCAGATAGGACAGGGAAATCTCCTGCCGCTCCGCGATGTCGGCCAGCGCGACCGGGCTGCCCTGGCTGGTGGCGGCCAGATCGACCATCGCCATCACGGCATAGCGTCCCTTGGTGCTGAGTCTCATCGCGATTCTCCTTGCGCTTCGTGCATCCCGTTTGCGTGGGACGCCACCGTCTCTAGCGGTGTGGGTGTTGAACGGGGGAGGGCAGCGGGCGGACGATCCGCTTCCAGCTCACCGACACGGGCCTGCAACGCCGTCATCTGGTCGAGCAGGCCGGTCAGCGCGCGGGCCACCGGGTCGGGGATGTCGCCGCAGGGTGTGCCGTAGGGCATGAATTTGCGGGTTTCGGCGCGGTCGCGCGCCACCACCGGCTTCGCCGGGATACCGACAACCGCGGTGTCGGCCGGCACGTCGGCCACCACCACCGCATTCGCGCCGATGCGCGCCCCGCGGCCGATGGTGATGGCACCCAGGATCTTGGCGCCGGCGCCGACGATGACGCCGTCGCCCAGCGTCGGGTGGCGCTTGCCGGGATTGAGCGAGGTGCCGCCCAGCGTCACTCCATGATAGAGCATGACGTCGTCGCCGATCTCCGCCGTCTCGCCGATCACGACACCCATGCCGTGGTCGATGAAGAAGCGGCGGCCGATGGTGGCGCCGGGATGGATTTCGATGCCGGTCAGCGACCGGGCGACCTGGGAGATCAGGCGGGCGGTGGTGTGCAATCCGGCGTCGCGGGCACGCCGGGCGATGCGGTGGAGAATGATCGCGTGCAAGCCGGGGTAGCAGAGCGCGACCTCGAGCCGGGACCGCGCGGCGGGATCGCGCGCCATGATCCCATCGATCTCTTCGCGAAGATGCTTGAACACGCCATCACCCGCCGTGGTATAGTCCGCCGCTCTCATCGGCCGCCCGTGCCCGGTTTCGGCCTGTCGGACCCTTGCGGTTCAGGACCTTCCGGTCCGGAACCTCGACGGTTCCGACCGGTAGGGACCCGGACTTATCGATGGGTCCGGCTAGCGCTGGAGCCGATCGGGCGGGTCAGGCGGGTTGTCCCGGAGGACGTTACGACGCATATATGATGACCAAGCAAAACGGTCAAGAATTGTGTGCGGAAAACCCCACTCCAAGACGGGAAAATCCGTGACGGGCCGGACGGCCCGTGCGCCGGGGCGGTTTGCCGGATGAAAGTCCGGCCGGTCGCCGCGGCGGTTCCAACAACCCTTTGTCCGCGTCAGGAACGTCGTTCCCATGCCTGAAGTGCTCTTCAACGGTCCCGCCGGTCGCCTGGAAGGCCGTTACACCCACGGCAAGCAGCCGAACGCCCCGGTCGCGCTGCTGTTGCACCCGCACCCGCAGCACAATGGGACGATGAACAACAAGGTGGTTTTCACCCTGTTCCAGTCGTTTACCAAGCGCGGCTATTCGGCGCTCCGCTTCAACTTCCGCGGCGTCGGGCGCAGCCAGGGCACTTATGACAAGGGGGAGGGCGAACTGGCCGATGCGGCGGCGGCGCTGGATTGGTTGCAGACCTACAACCCCAACGCTCCGCTCTGCTGGATCGGCGGCGTGTCGTTCGGCGCCTGGATCGGCATGCAGCTGCTGATGCGCCGCCCGGAGATCGACGGTTTCGTGTCGGTCTCGCCGCCCGCCAACCTGTTCGACTTCTCGTTCCTGGCGCCGTGCCCGTCCTCGGGCCTGATCATCCATGGCGACAAGGACGAGGTGGTGCCCCAGGCCGCGGTGACCAAGCTGGTGACCAAGCTGTCGCACCAGAAGGACATCCGGATCGACCACCGCGTCGTTCCCGGCGCCAGTCACTTCTTCGTCAACCGCACCGACGATCTGGCGACCCAGGTGGACGATTATCTGGACAAGGCGCTGGGCAATCCCATCGCGGCGGTGGCCGAGTAAGCAGGGTCAGGCAACGGAGATCTGGGGAGGGGGCAATCGGCCCGGACCTCCCCACTTCCTCATTGTTCGCAGCCCAGAACCCACACGTCGTAGATCGGGTTCTCCATCGCCGACAGGGCGGGGCTCGAGGCGAACATCCAGCCGCTGAAGACCTGTTCCGCCTGCTCGCCGGGCTTGAGCTCCGTCACTTCCAGGAAGGCGGCGGATTCCGGCGTTTCGATCGGCGGATTTTCGCGGCAGGCGCGCAGGGTGATGCGCAGGCTGCTCATCGCTTTGGTCTCCCCGACCTTCATGGTGAAGGTGGAGGTGCGGGCGGTCACCTTGTCCAGCCATTGCAGCTTGGCCGCCGGCCGCTCGATCATCTGGCTCGGCACCGGAGCGGCCTGAACGGCCACGGATGCCAGCAGCGCCACGGCACCCAGCAGGCCGGCGGTGGGCCGAAGAAGATTGGGCCGGAGATAACTAGAAAGTATCGTCACGTCGGATCGCTTCCGTAATTGCGGACGACACCCCATGGCAAGGCCCAGCCTGTCAGCGGGAACTCTGCCGGGGCGCTCCGCCTTCTATCCCGGAAGCGGGGTCACCGTCTAGTGGTGGGGTCCAGTGGCGGGGACGCCGGTGTACGGTGTGTGGAAATTGCGGGTCAGCGCGTGACGGTGCTGCGCGACGCCGGCGCACTGTAGGTGGCGCCGGACCCGCTCTGCGTGGCGTTGCGGTCTTCGATCTTCTGGGTCGCCGCACCGGCGCCGGCGCCTGCGGCCGCTCCGACTACGGCGCCCACCGGCCCGCCGACCACGGCTCCTGCCGCGGCACCGCCAAGACCGCCGCTGGCCGACTTCTCTTCCATGTTGGCGCCGCAGGCGGCGGTCGCCAGAGCCAGGCCGAGGGCGGCCGAATGGAACAGACGCATCGCGTTCCTCCTGCTTCTTGGTCCGGCGGCAAGGTCCGTCCGGACTGAAGAAGGAACGCTTGGGCGCGGCCGTCGGTTCCGGCCACGTCCTGGGTTGGAGATTACAGCTTCGGCGGCTGGGCCGGCGGCTGTCCGGGGGCCTGACCCTGCTGGCCGTTGGCCTGATCGCCCGACTTGCTCATGCTCTGGAGCGAGAAGATGACCTGACCCAGCAGCTGTTCCAGGCCCGGCGTGCTCTGGGTGAATTCGATCTTGCCGTTCGGCTTGATGGCGTCAGGATCGCCGCCCGGCTCCAGCGACAGGAACTTGCCGCCCAGAAGGCTTTCCGAGGCGATGACCGCTGCGGTGTCCTTCGGCAGCTTCACCGAATTGTCGACCGACAGGTGGACCACCGCCTGATAGGTGGTGGGATCGAGCGTCAGTCCGGTGACCGTGCCGACCTTCACGCCGCTGATCCGCACGTCGGCGCCGCTCTGCAGGCCGGTGATGCTGTTGAAGTTGGCGGTGACGTCATAGCCCTGCACCTTGCGCAGGTCCGCACTTTTATAGGCGAAGGCAAGGAACACGGCGGCCACGGCGAGCACGACGCCGCCAAGCACGGTCTCAATCACATTCCGGCGCATAGAGCTATCCTGCTGCGAATTCCCGAATCGAAACCCGGCCCGCATGGGGCCGGGCTTTCCGCTCCGCTTTCCGTTCCGACCCGATGGTCGGTCCCGGTGTGGGATCAGCTCGGAGTCCAGGGCTCGTAATCGCCGGTGGCCGGCACGCGCCGCCCGCCGGCCAGCACATGGCCGGGCGGACGGTAGGCCTGGACCGAGCCCGACATGTTGGGCAGATGTTCCTTCTGCCACGGCTTGTGGTAGGCGCTCGACCCCTCGGGCAGCGGCTCCTTGGTGGTGTGGTGCAGCCACCCGTGCCATTCCGGCGGGATCTTCGAGGCGTCGGGCTCACCCGCATACAGGACCCAGCGGCGCTCGCGCGTGCCGGGCTTGGTGTCCTTGTTGCGGTAATAGACGTTGCCGAAGCGGTCGCTGCCGACCTTGGCGCCCCGACGCCACGTGACGTAACGGATGTGAATGTTCGCCAGTTTGGTGAACAGGGAGATCGGCTCGCTCATCGTCGCTCACGAATTCCGGAGTCTGGCCCCGCGGAAACGGGGCTGGTCGAATGCGGGCCGCACTATGACACCGCAAGGCACGCGCGTCCACCGTTGGTGAGGCCCAAGCTGCCCACAGGGTGGAAAGAAGGGAGCTATTGCAAGCGGGTCGCAGCGATCTTGGCCGTATCGACCGGGGTGGCGGTGCAGCCGCCCAGCGTCGGGCCGACCGGAAGCTCGCCGAAGGCCGCCAGCGCGCCCTCCGCCTTCAGCCGGCCGACGAATCCGGGTTCAACCCCGCGGGCGACCCAGGCGAATCCGAGCCAGGTGGACCGCACCGGCTCTCCCCCGGCCCGCACCATCGCCGCCATCGCCTCGGCATCGCTGGTGCCGGGTGAGAAGACAGCCAGCATCATGCCGTCGGTCGTGTCGGGCAGCGCGGCACGTTGCAGCGACAGCCCCATCAATCCGGCCCAAACCAGCAGGATGCCGCCCAACAGCGCCACGGCCAAGCCGTGGCGGATGGGAAATGCAGCGGAGGAAGGGACAGGGCTGTCGCTCATGGTTGGATATCTTACGCCTTTGCCTCGGCCGCCGCCAGCGACGGGGCGGGCTTCTCGGCGATCGGCCAGTGGACGATGGTCGCGAACATCGCCAGCGCCACGCCCAGCCACCACACGACGTCGTAGGACCCCGTCCGCTCATACAGCACGCCGCCGAGCCAGACGCCCAGGAAGCCGCCGACCTGATGGCTGAAGAAGGCGAAGCCGTAGAGGGTGCCCATGTAGCGGGTGCCGAACATCAGCGCAACGAGACCGGAGGTTGGCGGCACGGTGGACAACCACAGCAGGCCCATCACCGCAGCATAGGCGATGACCGTGACCGACGAGATCGGCAGCAGGATGAAGACCGCCGTCGCGATGCCGCGCGAGAAATAGTTGGCGCACAGCAGGTAGCGCTTGCTGACCTTGCCCGCCAGGATGCCGGAGGCGTAGGAGCCGATGACGTTGAACAGGCCGATCAGCGCCAGCGCCCAGGCGGCCAGCGTCGGGCTGATGCCGGCGGCGGTGAGGTAAGGCGGCAGGTGGGTGGTGATGAAGGCCAGTTGGAAGCCGCAGACGAAGAAGCCGGCGACCAGCAGCACATAGCTGCGGTGCTGGAAGGCCTGACGCACCGCGGCGATGTAGCCGATGTTGGCGCCGGTTACCGCCGGGGTGCCGCTCGCCGTCATGCCCTTCGGGCCAGGGAAGACACCGGCCAGCAGCGGCACCGTGATCATCGAGGCGGCCAGCAGGAGCAAGGCGGTCTGCCAACCGAAGCCGGCGATAAAAGCCTGACCCATCGGAGCGAACAGGAACTGGCCCATCGATCCGGCGGCGGTGGCGATGCCGACCGACCAGCTGCGCTGTTCCGGCGGCAGCAGCCGGGTGAAACCGGCGATGATGATGCCGAAGGAGGCACCGGACAGGCCGAGCCCGATCAGCACGCCGGCGGTCAGGTACAGCTCGACGCTGGTGGTGGCATAGGGCATCAGCGCCAGCCCGGCGGCATAGAGAATCCCGCCGCCGGCCAGCACAGGGGCCGGACCGTAGCGGTCGGTCAGCGCCCCGGCGAAGGGGCCGCCGGCGCCCCACAGGATGTTCTGGATCGCCATCGCCAGCGCGAAGACGTCGCGGCCCCAGCCGCGGGTTTCCGAAAGCGGGCCGATGAACAGGCCCATGCTGGACCGGGGTCCGAAGGCCAGCATCGAGATCAGGCAGCCGCAGACAACGACGAGTGCGGGCGTCCTCCAGGAGGGCGCCGGTGCAGGGGTAACGGTGGTCAAGGCATCCTCCCGGATCCGGGCGCCGCTGCGGGGTGTCGCTGCGCGCCGGTGTTATGGAACTGCTCTGCCTGCGACGATAGGCGGGCCTCAACAGTTCGGCAAATTCATAATCGGCAATCAGGTCATTCCGCAGCGGAATGCAGGAAGGGATGCTCGTCCATCGCATGCTTCGCTGCTGTGCATTCGGGCAGGCGTCCGGCCGCCAGTTCCCGCCGAAGCGCTTCCTCCAGCCGGTCGAAGACCGAGGCGATGCGTCCGGCCGTCCGCGACTGGATCAGCCAGATCGTCACCGACATCCGGAAGTTGGGAAGGTCGAGCGGGCGCACCGCCGCTGCATCGGGGATCGGCGCGATCAGCCCCATCGGTGCCAGGCCGAAGCCGACGCCGCGGGTCACCAGCGACACCAGCAGGCTCTGGTCATAGGCCTCCACCGTCACGTTCGGCTGCAAGCCGAGCGGCGCCAACGCCTGATGCAACGCCTCGCGGTAGCGGCAGCCGTTCGGCTGCAGCACCCAGCCGTGCCGGTTCATGGCGACGAGATCGCTGGATGCGTCATCGGAAGAGGCGATGATGTTGACCGGTTCGGTGCCGATCCGGCGGACCGGCAGGTCGTCGGGGGGCGCCTGTTCCTCGCACAGCAGGATCACTGCGCCGTCCAGCGTGCCGGCGCGAACCTGCTCGATCAGCGGGTTGCTCCAATCCGAATGCAGCCGCAGGGTCAGGCCGGGAAAGCCGGCGCGCAGCTCGTCCAGCGGCCGTCCGGTGGCCAGCGCGGTCAGCACATGGGCCATGCCGAGCCGCAGCAGCCCGCGCGGTTCGGCCGATCCGGCGAAAGCGTCGGCGAAGTCGCTGGCCGCCGCCAGGATGCGCCGTGCATGGGCCAGCGCCAGTTCGCCGTCGCGGGTCAGCGCCAGCGGCTTGGTCTGCCTGTCGAACAGCACGACGCCAAGCTCCGCCTCCAGCCGTTGGATCAGCCGCGACACGGCGGACTGCGTCAGCCCCAGCCGGTTGCCGGCCTCCTGCACCGACTGCGCATCGGCAACGGCGATGAAGGTGCGGATCTCGTTGAGCTTCATGGGGCGGCCATAAGGTCGGGTGGGGTGCGCGCTGGCAGGACGCGGCACTGCGTCATCGCGTCTGGTGTACCAGTGTCGGACCGCGCTACCCTTCGGGTCAAGACATCGATAGGGAGCCGTTCATGTCCACCACCCCGCCCGACCGTTCCAGCCGCGAATATCCCGACCGCCCCTGGGTCGGCGTCGGGGCCGTCGTCTGGCGCGGCGACAAGGTGCTGCTGATCAGGCGGGGCAAGGCGCCGCGGATGGGGCAGTGGAGCCTGCCGGGCGGGGCGCAGTCGGTTGGCGAAACTGTGTTCGAGACCGCGGTGCGCGAGGTGCGGGAGGAGACCGGGCTGGAGGTGGTGCCGACCGGGATCGTCACCGTGGTGGACGCCATCACCCCCGATGCCGAAGGGCGCGTCCACTACCATTACACACTTGTCGAGGTGGCGGCGGAGAGTGCGGAAGGCGAGCCGCTCTGCGCCGACGATGCGCTGGAGGCCTGCTGGGCGACCGCCGATGAGGCCGGAGAACTGACGGAGTGGGACGAAACCCGCCGGGTCATCCTGATGTCTGCTGCCCAGCGGCAGAGCCCCCCGACCCGATAGGTGGCAGGATCGCGCTGCGCTCGGCAAGGAAATCGTCCACCCCGTCGGCGGTCAGCGGGCGCGACAGCCAATATCCCTGCAAAACATCGCAGCGGTAGGCTTGCAGGTAGAGCCGTTGTTCCGGCGTCTCCACCCCCTCCGCCACCACGCCCAGTTCCAGCGCGTGGGCCAGCGCCACCACCGCCTGGACGATGGCGGCGGCGTCACGGTCCTCCACCATCGCCTGGACGAACTGCTTGTCGATCTTCAGCGCCTCCACCGGCACCCGGCGCAGGGTCGCCAGCGAAGACCAGCCGGTGCCGAAATCGTCCAGCACCAGCCTGATCCCGGCGCCCCGCAACCGCAGCAGCGCCTCGCGCGCCTCGGCCGTTTGGCTGAACATGCTGGTTTCGGTCAGCTCCAGCTTCAGGTTGGCGGCGGGCAGGCCGGTCTCGGCCAGGATGCCCAGCACCTTGAGCACCAGTCCCGGATCGTCGAGCTGGCGCGCCGACAGGTTGACCGACACCGGAATGTCGGGATAGCCGGCGCGCAGCCAGCCGGTCGCCGCGACACAGGCCGTCCGCAGGGTCCATTCGCCGAGCAGGTGGATCGCCTCCCCCTGCTCGGCCATCGGCACGAAGACATCGGGGGGCAGCATGGTGCCGTCGGACAGGCGCCAGCGCGACAGCGCCTCGAACCCGGTCAGGCGGTTGGTGACGACATCGGCCTGGGGCTGGAAGACCAGCGACAACTCCTGCCGGTCGATGGCGTCGCGCACCCGCGCGGCGAATCCGGCGTCGGATATCCCCTGTGTGCCGGGTCCGTTCGCGGGTCCGTTCGACGTCGCGTGCGTGTTCGCCACCGTCCGCTCCCTCTCGACAACCATTCCTTGGCTCTTCAAAACCCCCTTGGGGTTCGCTGCCATAACAACCACAGGAGGGGTTTGTTAACCATGTCGCGAAAGAGCTTGACGAATTTTATATGGTTACGAAAGTGTTAACGTTGCTGCGCTGGTGACAAGAAAAGGTCGAAGCTCAGGCGGCGCAGCTATTCTATGGGACGTGAACACTTACGCCCGGGCTGCTCCCCTTTTGAGGCGACTGGGCAGCAGCTCACCCGATTGATCGAGCACTGGATAGGCGGCGGCAACCAGATGGGCGTTGATCCGGCGCAGGTCGCGCAGGATGTCGAGGTGGAGCGCGCTGGTCTCCACGCTTTCCTTGCGGCCGGCGCGCAGGCGGGCGAAATGCGCCTCGGTGGCGCTGGTCTCCAGATCGCGGATCACCTCCTTTTCATGGATCAGAGCGCGGGCGGAGCGGACATCGCGCGATACGAAGACGGCGGCGGCCAGTCGCTGGGTTTCGCTCAGCCTTTCCAGCATGCCGGCGATCTCGGCCGCCCCCTCGGTGGAAAAGCGCAGCTTGCGCCGGATCTTCTTCGAGGCCGTCTCCATCAGATTGCAGTCGACGATGTCGCCGACATGCTCGAGGTTGATGGTGAAGGTCAGCACGTCCGACATCCGGCTGGCGTCGCTTTCGTCCAGGTCCTCGACATTGATCTGGGTGAGGTAGCCTTTGATCGCCTCGTGCAGGCGGTCCAGCACGTCGTCCATCCGGCGGATTTCCTGCACCCGCTTGCGGTCGTCGGTCTGGATCACGTCCAAGGCGCCGCGCAGCATGCCGTCCACCGTGTCGGCCATGCGCAACGCCTCGCGCGAGGCATTGGCGATGGCGAGGTGGGGGATGCGCAGCGCGCTGCGGTCGAGATAGAGCGGCATCGCCGGGTCGGCGAACGCCACCCGCTCCGGGAACATCCGGGTCAGCGCCCGCGCGAACCAGGGCAGCGGACCGATGAACAGCCCGGCCATCGCCAGATTGAAGGCGAGGTGGAAGTTGGCGGCCAGCCGGGTGGCGTCCGGCGACACCGCTTGCAGGCCGGCGGTGATCGGCCCCAGCAGCGGCACGACGATGAGGCAGCCGACGAGGCGATTGATCAGGTTGCCGACCGGCAGCCGCCGGGCCGCCGGGTTGCGGCCATCACCGCCGGGCCCCTCGATCACCGGATTGACGGCGCTTCCCAGATTGGCACCGGCGACCATGGCGATTGCGGCTTCCGGACCGATCACCCCGCCGCCGGCCAGCGAGGCGATCAGCAGGATGGCGGCGACGCTGGAATGGGCGGCCCAGGACAGCAGCGCCGCCAGCATCACCGCCACCACCGGATCGGCGGTCAGCATCGCCAGCATCCGCCGCAGCATCGGTGCGTTCTCCGCCGGGGCGATGGTCGCCAGCAGCAGGTGCAGCGACAGCAGCATCAGGCCAAGCCCGATGGCGACCCGCCCCAGGTCGCGGCTGCGCGTGCGGGCTCCGCGGCGGAAGGCGATGAAGCCGCCGAGCAGCAGGACCGGTGCCACATGGGCGACGTCGAAGGCGAGGATTTGAACGATCAGGGTGGAGCCGACATTGGCACCCAGCATCACCGCCAGCGCCGGCATCAGCGACACCAGCCCGGTGGCAGTGAAGCCCGTCGTCATCAAGCCGGTCGCGGTGCTGCTCTGCAGCAGCATGGTGATGCCCATGCCGGACAGGAAGGCGGTCCAGCGATTGCGCAACCCCGCTCCGAGGATGCGGCGCAGATCGCCGCCCAGCGCGCGGGTCAGACCGCTCTGCACCATGTGCAGCCCCCACAGGAGCAGCACGACATTTCCGGCGAGTTCCAGCAGCACCCGTGTCGCCTGCATCGCACCCCCTCTGTCGGATCGGGGATGCGGTCAGGCAGCACCCCTAACTGAAGGGTAGGGTGCGCGGATTGTTACGACAATATGACAGTTGGGTGACAGCGTAGGTGGAGTGTGGGGCGACGACGCCGCCCCATCACCTCAGACGTTGAAGCGGAAGTGGAAGATGTCGCCGTCCTGGACGACGTACTCCTTGCCTTCCTGGCGCATCTTGCCGGCGTCCTTCGCCCCCTGCTCGCCGCCCAGCGTGACGTAGCTGGTGTAGTCGATGGTTTCGGCGCGGATGAAGCCGCGTTCGAAATCGGTGTGGATGACGCCGGCGGCTTCCGGAGCCTTGGCGTGGCGGCGCACGGTCCAGGCCCGCGTCTCCTTCGGACCGACGGTGAAGAAGGTGATCAGGTCCAAGAGCTTGAAGCCGGCGCGGATCAGCTTGTTCAGGCCGGTTTCCTCCAGCCCCATCGACTCGAGGAACTCGGCCTTCTCGGCCGGGTCGGACAGCTGGGCGACCTCGGACTCGATGGCGGCGGAGATGACGACGACCTCGGCATTCTCGGCCTTGGCCTTCTCGGCGACCTTGGCCGAGAAGCTGTTGCCGGTGGCGGCGGATGCCTCTTCCACGTTGCAGACATAGAGCACCGGCTTGGACGTCAGCAGCATGAACTGCTTGAACACCGGCTTCTCTTCCTCGGACACCTCGACCACGCGGGCGGGCTTGCCGTCCTGCAGCACCTTCAGGGCGCGCTCCATCAGGTCAGCCTTGATCTTGCTGTCCTTGTCGCCGCCCTTGGCCTTCTTCTGCAGGCTGGTCAGCTGGCGCTCAAGGCTTTCCATGTCGGCGAGCATCAGCTCGGTCTCGACCACCTCGGCATCGCGCAGCGGATCGACGTTGCCCTCGACATGGGTGATGTCGTCGTCCTCGAAGCAGCGCAGCACATGGACGATGGCGTCCACCTCGCGGATGTTGGCGAGGAACTGGTTGCCCAGCCCTTCCCCCTTCGACGCCCCGCGGATCAGGCCGGCGATGTCCACGAACTCCAACTGGGTCGGGATGACCTTCTGCGACTTGGCGATCTCGGCCAGCTTGTCCTGCCGCGGGTCGGGGACGCTGACGCGGCCGACGTTCGGCTCCTTGGTGCAGAAGGGGAAATTCGCCGCCTCGGCCGCCTGGGTGGCGGTCAGGGCGTTGAAAAGGGTCGACTTGCCGACGTTCGGCAGGCCGACGATGCCGCAATTGAAGCCCATGGTTGGGTGCTCGCCGTCGGAAATGCTGGAATTGACGCGCTTTATCCTACGATGGGGACCAAAGCGCAAACGCGAAGTGGGGGAGGGCGGGAACCGGCAAGGCCCGGCAGGGGCCTATTTGCCCTGCGTCGCCACCGTCACCTTGTTCATGAACAGCTCCGGCTGGCCGTCCACGATCAGCGGAAGATTGTCGGAGACGGCGTCGAGCAGCGGGTCGATCCAGCTCTGGTCGGCCTTGGCGAAGTCGTGCAGGACGTAGCCGCTGACCAGATCCTTGTTGCCGGGATGGCCGATGCCGAGCCGGACGCGCCAGTATTCCTTGCCGATGTGCGCATCGATGGAGCGCAGGCCGTTGTGGCCGCCATGGCCGCCGCCCTTCTTCACCCGGATCTTGCCGGGGGGCAGGTCCAGCTCGTCATGGATGACGACAACGTTCTCGGGCTTCAGCTTGTAGAACTGGAGGGCGGCCACCACCGACTGGCCGGACAGGTTCATGAAGGTGGCGGGCTCCAGCGCCAGCACCTTGTCGCCGGCGATTGTGCCCTCGGCGGTCTGGCCCTGGAACCGCTTCTTCCATGGGGTGAAGCGGTGGCGTTGGGCGATGGTCTCCACCGCCATGAAGCCGATGTTGTGGCGGTTGCGGGCATACTCGTTGCCGGGGTTGCCCAATCCGACCAGAAGCAGCATGTCCCTCACCCTTTCCCGGAAACCAGGCTCCACAAACGAAGCGGGGGGCCGAAGCCCCCCACCGTAACCATCATCAAAGGTCGAACGCTCCCGATCAGGCAGCGGCGCCCTCTTCCGACTTCAGGCCCGACGGCGCAACGATGGTCGCGATGGTGAAATCGCGGTCGGTGATCGTCGAGGTCACACCCTCCGGCAGCTTGACCGCGGAGATGTGGATCGAGTCGCCGACATCGAAGCCTTCGCACGAGATGGTGATGTGCTCGGGGATGTTGTCGGCCGGGCAGCTCAGCTCCAGCTCGTGACGGACGATGTTCAGCACACCGCCGCGCTTCAGGCCGGCCGACTTGTCCTGGTCGGCGAACTCGACCGGAACCTGCACGTTGATGCGGGTGTCGGACGAAACGCGCAGGAAGTCGACATGCAGCGGGACGTCGGTCACCGGGTGGAACTGCACGTCGCGCGGCAGGACGCGATGGGCAGAGCCGTCGACGGTGACGTCGAACAGGTGCGTGAAGAAGCCCGGCTGATGCAGGACGCGGGTGAACTCGAACTTCTCGAGCGAAATGGTGACAGGAGCCTGCTTACCACCGTAGATGACGGCCGGAATACGGCCATCACGGCGGGTCTGGCGGGCGGTCCCCTTGCCGGCCCGTTCGCGCGTCTCAGCGCCGAGCGGAATGATCTTGGTCATGACGATGCTCCAAAACGAAAAGGGCGCCGGCCTCCAGGGGTGCCGACGCGTGCGCGGCGTGCATACGGCAAATGGCGAAGCACGTCAAGGTCCGCGCGGAATGGAACATTTGAAACATCGCGCCGCCGGCTGTTCACCGTTCCATCCCTCGACCCGCCCCAACCGTCACCGCCAGTCTGCCACGGCGGAGCGGAGCGGGTGAAATTATCGTCAAGAAGGCTGGCATCAAGAAGGCTGGAGCGGGCGCGACAGGGCGATGGAGCGCACGGCCGGATCGGCCTCCAGCCCGGCAAGGTCGGCCGCGGCGATCTCGGCGGTGACGATGCCCGGGGCGATCGGCCTGCCGCTGGACAGACAGTCGGGTGCGGTGGCGTTCGCATGCAGGCGGACGATCACCGCGACGCGCTGGGCGTCGTCCAACGGCTGGGCCAGCATCGACGGGGAGGGGCTTTCCAGCTTCCTGAGCGAGGCGAGGTCAATCGGCATGCCGGCCATCCATAGGGAAGGGGCGGAGCGGGGCGGGGGTGGAACCGCCCTCCGCGTCTCAGCGATGATGAGCCCGACCCCCCGTCAGGGCAAGGGCGCGGCGATTGCGGATTGCCGGCTCAACTTGCCAGTTCAGTCTTGGACCCGGCCCTGACCCTGGGCGGCATGCCACTCGTCGAAGTCCGGATTGCGGGCGGAGTCGTGGTCCAGCTCCTCCAGGATGGCTGCGGCCGACGCCCGGCCGTGGCCGTGCTGCGGATCCCAGTCCGCTCCATCGGGCGGATCGCGGCGGACCATGCGGAGCAGGCGCTCGCGCAGCGCCGCATTGTCCATCGGCAGGCCCTTGCGGATCGACCGGGCATAGATCAGCGCGATCAGTCCGGTCACCGCCGGGGCGGCCATGCTGGTTCCGTACTTCTCGACCACGCCGGTCACCGTCCGCGACCACGCCGCCTTGACGCGGTGTCCGGGGGCGGACAGGTCCGGCTTCTGCCGCCCGTCGCGGGTCGGGCCGGCGCTGGAGAAGAAGGAGATGGGTGTACCGGTGGAGTGGGCATCGTGCGACCCGACGATGATCGTCGAATGGCCGGTCGAGATCGAGCCCAGCATATGGGAGGCGACCGGCTGGAGGAACTGCGCCTGACCGGCGTCCAACCGCTCGATCCAGGCATGATAGTCGACAGGGCCGTCGTCCAGCGCCCGGAGCCGGATGGTCCATTCCCCCTTCGGCGCCCCCATGGCGACCCAGATGCCGATCACGTTGTCGTGGTTGTTGGGGTCGTCCAACCGGTTGACGATGAAGACCGCCGGCGGTTTGCCGGGAATTCCGTAGGGCAACGAGCCGTTCGGATCGACCGGGCCGATCTCGGTGCCGTCGGGGGCGACCAGCGTCACCGACAGGCGCCGCCGGCCGGGATACCACAGCTCCACCTCGCAGCCGGCGGACGTGGTCTCGTAGCCGGCGATGCTGAGCGTGGGGATGCCCAAGCCGATGGAACACGCGCCGCTCGCCGGGACGGTGCCGCTGGTGTGGGTTCCGCTCTGCTGGGAATTGCCGGCGGCGATCACCACGGCCCGGTAGGGAGCCGCATTGACCATGGCGTCCAGCCCCTGTTCGACCAGGGAGGTGCCGTCATGCGGACCGCCATTGGTGCCCAGGCTGAGATTGACCACGCAAGGGCGGTTGCCGGCGGCGTTGAAGATGTAGTTGACCGCCTCCAGCAGCTGGACGGTGCTGCCCAGCGTGTGGTTCAGCTGGTCGGGCGAGTTGACCGGGGTGGGAAGCTTGGCATCGACGAAGATCAGCGACGCCTTCGGCGCCACGCCCGGCTGCTTCGACCCCAGCCCGTTGCCCGCGGCGATGTCCATGACATGGGTGCCGTGGGTGCCGTTCTCCAGGGGCTTGTTGGGGTCGTCCTTGGCGGGGGCGTAGCCGAGAGATTCGTAGGGATCGTCGGTGGCGAGCGCCGCGTCGATCTGCTCGGGCGTATAGAGCGCGCCGTAGGGGAAGGGCGAATTGGGCGTGCCGGACTGGTCCCACACCGCCAGCAGGCGCGTGCGCCCGTCGGCCTGCCGGAAGTTCCGGTGCATGTAGTCGCAGCCGAAATCGACCACGCCGACGATGACGCCCTCGCCATCCCGGTGCGCATGCTGGACCCAGGGCGGCAGCAGGCCCGGCACTGTGGGGTCGGGCGATCCCGGCACTGCGAGTGTGCCCAGCCCCATCTCGGAAATGGTGGCGTTCAGTGCCGAATGGGTCGGCTGCGCCGCCTTCAGGCTGAGCACCACGGCATGGGCGTGAACCGCCTCGACCTGATCGGCATGCAGGCGGCCGGTGACGATCCAAGACCCGTCGGCCGCCTTGCCGATGGTGTTGGCGGATTTGACGCCGGGAAGGGCTGCCCAGTCGTCCGGCGAGGTGACACGGGCGATGACCGGCACCTCTTCGTCTACAGCCGGTGTTGCGGCCACACCGTCCTGCGCCGAGCGGGTATGGCGGCGGGCATGGGAGTCGCGGTTGACGATGCGAAGCTGGAGCCGGTGATCCATCGGGGTGCCGGTACCGCCCGGAAGGCTCCGCGCGGCGGAAAGATCGGGAGAATCGACCGGGCTCAGGCCCATATGGTGGGCATGCAGCGGTAACCGTGGCGCCATTGGCGGGGGCCTCCGTAAGCGGGATCCGAACCACAGACCGCATTCCGGCCAGCCGGACGGGGGGGACTTCTACGGGAAGGCGCAGGTCCCGCCGCGATGCATGCGAAAGACTGTTATCTGCGGGTTATGTATACTTTTACGGAAGATACTTCCCGAATTGCAACCGTTTACGATGATCCCGACCTCACAGCCCCGTCGGGGTTGGGCGCGTGTCGGCGGTCCTCGTGGTGCCCTGGTCGATCAGCGGCTGGAGCGCCGGGGCGAGGCTCTTCAGCAGCTGGGCGGGCAGGGCGCTGGTGAAGCGGTAATTGTCGGCCTCCGGCCCATGGACGAAGGCGGTCATGGTGCCGAAGAAGCGGTCGCCGATGTAGAAGACGAAGGTGGCGGTGCGGTTGACCGCCTTCGATTCGATCAGCACGCCGCCCGGTCCCCAGCGATCCAGCCGGTGGTCACCGGTGCCGGTCTTGCCGCCCATTGGGATCGGCGCGCCGGCCGGATCCTTGAAGGAGCCCCAGACGCGCTTGGCGGTGCCGTTCTGCGCCACATCCATCAGGGCGCGGCGCAGGGTGGCGCAGACCTCCGGCCGTAGAACGCGCTCGCCCTGCAAGGGCCCGAGCCCCAGCTTCGCCTCATAGGGCGTGCCGGCGGCGAAATGCAGCGAGCGGATCTTCACCGTCGGCTGGCGCACCCCGTCGTTCAGGATCAGCCCCATCAGCTCCGCCAGCGCCGCCGGGCGGTCGGCCGAGCTGCCGATGGCGGTCGCCAGCGACGGCACCAGCGTTTCGAACGGATAGCCGACGCTGCGCCACTGGGCGGTGATGCGCTGGAACGCTTCCTCCTCCAGCCCGATGCGGATGCGGGTGTTCTGGGCGGCCATGCCCTTCTTGAACAGCCAGCGATAGCTCTCCTGGCGCTCGTCGGCGCTGGCGGCCAGAACCTCGGCCCGCTTGGCGTCGGGATGCTGCTGGAGGTAGGCGACCAGCCACAGCTCCAGCGGATGGACGCGGGCGAGATATCCCAGATCGTTCAGCGGGAAGCGGTCCGGCCCGTATTTGGAATAGAGCGCCGACAGCTCGGTGTCGGACAGCGCCTTTCCCGGCAGCCGGCCGCGCAGGAAGCTGGAGAACTCCGCCAGCCCGGCCTTGGGCCGCACGGTGCGGAAGATCACCGCCAGCCGGTGCGGCACCGGGCGCGAGCGGGTCGCCAGCCGGGCCAGAGCCTCGTCCGGGGTGCGCTTGCGGTATTCGTTGTAGAAGCGGTTGAGGAAGTCCGTGCCCTCGCGGTCGGCGAAGCGGGCGAGATAGGCCTGCCGGGCCGGATGGTCGGGAGTGCGCAGGATGTCGGCGCCGTCGTCCGCCCCCTCGTCCATGTAGAACTGGACGACGTCGCGCATCAGCCGGATGAAGGGCAGGTTGACGCTGTTCCGCAGCGCCTCCTGCACGGTCAGGATGCGACCGTTGTCGTCCTTGTTGAAGTTGACGAAGCTGTGTTGGCCGCCGCCGGTGAAGAAGACCTCGCCAGGGCTGGCGGAATAGCGCCGCTCCATCGCCGCATCCAGCATGGCGGGCAGCCGGCGGTCGGAGGCCGAGGCCAGCCAGGAGGTTGCCCAGCGGGTCAGGTTGTCCGACGCCTCGTCCTCGACATCGCCCAGCAGCTCCTTCGGCAGATGGGCGTAGCGGCTGTGCAGTTCCGCCACGATCTGCAGATATGTGGTCAGCGTGCGCAGCTTGGCGGTGGAACCGAGGTCCAGCTTCGCCCCGTCATTGATGTCCAGCGGCTGGTCGAGGTTGTCGGCCTGGACGCGCAGGTAGTTGGCCTCGGGGCCGCGCTCGTAGAGGGTGATCGAATAGACCAGCTTCGACAGGTCGTTGTTGCGGGCGTCGAGCAGACGTTCGCCGGTCAGCCCGAGCGAGCGGGCATAGTCGGGGTCGTTCAGCCTGCCCAGCACCTCCACCACGCGGGCCTGGGTTTCGGCGTCCAGGGTGGATTGCGCGGTCAGGTCGAGCCGGTCGAGCGCGTAGAGGTTGGAGACGCCGAGCATGCCGAGCAGCCGGGCGCGGATGGCGTTGGTCGCCTTCTGCTCGACATAGGAGGTGGCGGGGCTGGCCGGCGCCTCCTCGCGGAAGACCAGCGGGGTGGCGAGTGCCGCGTCGCGCAGGGCGGGATCGATCGTTCCGGCCTGGGCCAGGGCGCGCAGATGGGCGTCGGCCAGCCGGTCGAGAGCGGCGCGGTCCTGGATCAGGTAATGGGAAGGCCGCCGCTGGGCCAGCAGCAGGGCCAGCACCTGCTTGTAGGCCAGCGCCTTCAGCTTCAGGGTGCGCGGGTCGCCTGCGGGGTCGCTGAGGACGCGCTTGGCGATGGTGAGGTCGGTGCCGAACCAGGCCCACAGCCCGTCGCCCAGCCCGTTCACCTCGCCGAAGCCCGAGCGTGCGGTCAGCGGGGTGGAGTTCAGGTAGTCGACCAGGATGCGGCGGCGGGCCTGGGTCGTGTCCTCGCCGTCGCTGTAGGCGCGGACGCTGGCCGAGGTCATCTGGCGCAGCTTCTCGACGCTGCCGGTGGTCTGGCCGTCGGGCGAATGGCGGTATTTCTCGATCTGGGTGGCGAGGGTCGAGCCGCCGGGGGAGCGCTGGCCCGGCCGGATCATCTGGATCGGCAGCATGGCGATGGCGGCGCCGAAGCGGTCCCATTCCACCGCCGGGTTGCGGCGCGGCTGGTCCTCGTCCAGAAGTTCGCGGTTCTCGATGAACAGCAGCGTGTCGGCGACCAGCTTCGGCACATCGTCGAAACCGTCGAACACCCGTTCGGGATAGCGCGCCGAATACATGACCGCGCCGTTGCGGTCGAGCAGGGTCAGCCCGGCCTGCGTCTTCTCGCGGTAGATCGGAAAGCCGCCGCCGGCCATGAAGCGGTCGAGCGCCGGCGACAGCACCGCCTGCTGCTCGATTGCGTAGACATCATGGGTCAGCGCGTCGAGCTGGCCGGGCAGGGCGGTGTAGCCGAGCCGCTCGTTGTACGGCCCATGCCTGGGATGGCGTGCCTGCGGATTGGGGCCTTCGCGCAAGCTGACGGTCATAGACTGGGCGACGCCGGAGAGCAGCCGGGCCTGGAGGCGCGAGGTCTGCATCTCCTGCCAGCCGGCATAGCCGGCAGCGGCCACGGTGGTCGCCAGCGTCGCGGCGACCGCCCCTCGCCTTGCCCAACGCCCAACCTGCATCCACCCCTTTGCCATCTCGGATGCGCACCCCCTGTCGCCCGACCCACCCGGCCGGTGTAGGGCGGACGGTAAGGCGATCATGGTTAACAACGCATTTAAGCTCTGCGCCGCCGAGATTTGTGTCCCCAGGATTTGTGTCGTCGCCCGGCTCGGCGACAGTGTTATACCGCACACTTCGGTGTCGAGGAGCGAGTGGTGAGTTACGCAGTCAAGGAGATCTTCCACACCCTGCAGGGGGAGGGCGCGCAGGCGGGTCGTGCCGCCGTGTTCTGCCGATTCTCCGGCTGCAATCTGTGGAGCGGGCGCGAGGAGGACCGTGGCGATGCGGTCTGCCGTTTCTGCGACACCGATTTCGTCGGGATGGATGGGCCGGGTGGTGGACGCTTCGCCACCGCCGATGCGCTGGCGCAGGCGGTCGAGGATTGCTGGCGGGAGGCGGTTGCCCCTGTCGACGATGTCCGGCGTTATGTCGTCTGCACCGGCGGCGAGCCGCTGCTGCAACTCGACGGCGCGCTGGTCGAGGCGCTCCATGCCCGCGGTTTCGAGATCGCGGTGGAAACCAACGGCACGCAGCCGGCGCCTGCCGGTCTCGATTGGATTTGCGTCAGCCCCAAGGCCAGCGCTCCGTTGACGCTGGCGGCCGGCGACGAACTGAAGGTGGTCTGGCCGCAGCCCGGCCTGGAGCTTGCCGCGTTGGAGGCACTCGACTTCCGGCACTTCATTCTGCAGCCGATGGATGGTCCGGCGGCGGCCGAAGCGCTGGCCGCCTGCCTGTCCTGGTGCCGCTCCCATCCGCGCTGGCGGCTGGGGTTGCAGACTCACAAACTGATGGGGATCCCGTGAGCGGCTTTCTGGTCACCCGGCGGATCGGCATCGATGCCGGGCACCGCATCATGACGCATGGTTCCAAATGCCGTCACATCCACGGGCACCGCTACGAGATCGAGGCATCCTGCCGCGCCGTCCGCCTGCATGACCATGGCGAGCAGAGCGGCATGGCACTCGATTTCGGCTTCCTCAAGGAGGAGATGATGGCGGTGATCGACGATCCTTGCGATCACGGCTTCATCGCCCAGGCTGCCGACGCGGAGCTGTTGCGGATGTTCGCGCCGGAGGATGGGACCGCCGCCGACGCCTGGATCGCCGCCTTGCGCGAGGCGGTGGCGCAGGAGGGGTTTGCCGCCTCCACGGACTGCCGGCTGGGCACCAAGCTTTATGTGCTGCCGGTGCCGCCCACTGCCGAACAGCTGGCGGAACATTGGTTCAATCGGCTGGCCGCCCGCGTCGCCGAGCGCAGCGATGGGGTGTCGGAGCTGGCACGGATCCGTGTGTGGGAGACGCCCAACTGTTGGGCGGATTACGGGCTGGCTGGCTTCTGAAGTTCCGCCGGGAAGTTGGCGGGCGACGTGTAGCGTCGCCCGCTCGTCCTCTTACCCCTCCAGCAGCGTCTTCGTGCGGGCTGCCAGCTCCGTCAGCGGAACCTCGACCTGCTCGCCCTTGACCAGATGCTTCAGGGTCGCGGTGCCGCGGGCCTTCTCGTCGGAGCCCATCAGCAGGACGACCGGGATGCCGGCGCGGTCGGCATACTTCATCTGTTTGGCGATCTTGCCGCCGTCCAGCTGGATTTCGGTGTTGATGCCGGCGGCGCGCAGCTCGCTGGCCATGCGGAAATAATCGGCGGACAGGGCCGGGTCCATCTGCGTCACCAGCACCTGGGCGGTGGGGGTGGCGTCCTTGATGATGCCGGCCTCCATCAACTGGTAGAACAGGCGGGTGGCGCCGATGGAGATGCCGACGCCCGGCAGCTTCGACTTGGTGTAGTGGCTGGCGAGATTCTCGTAGCGCCCGCCGGAGCAGACCGAGCCGATGCCGGGATGGTCGTTCAGGAAGGTCTCGTAGACGGTGCCGGTGTAGTAGTCGAGGCCCCGCGCGATGGCGAGGTTGATGCGCACCGTTCCCTCCGGCACCTGGAAGGCCTTCAACCCCTCGATGACGGTGGTCAGCTCGCCGACGCCTTCGCGGAAGAGGGCAGTCTCGATGTCGAGCGCGCCCAGCGCCGCCAGCGTCTCGGCGTTGGTGCCCTTCATGGCGATCAGCGACAGGATGGTGTCGGCCGCATGCTCGGTCACGCCGAGGCCCAGCAGGCTCGCGCGCACCTTGTCGCGGCCGATCTTGTCCAGCTTGTCGATCTCGCGCAGCACCAGGACGCGGGTGTCGGCGTCGGCGACGCCCAGACCGTCGAGCAGGCCCAGCAGGATCTTGCGGTTGTTCACGTTGATGGTGAAGCCGCCGAAATTCAGCTCGGTGAAGACATGGTGGATCACCGCCGGGATCTCGGCGTCGTAATGGGCGGACAGGCTGTCCTTGCCGATCACGTCGATGTCGCACTGGTAGAATTCGCGGAAGCGCCCGCGCTGCGCCCGCTCGCCGCGGTAGACCCGCTGGATCTGGTAGCGGCGGAACGGGAAGGCGAGGTCGCGCTCATGCTCCGCCACATAACGGGCGAGCGGCACGGTCAGGTCGAAGCGCAGCGCCAGCTCCGGCTTGTTGCCCTGCTGGATGGCGCCGGTCGACTGGACGAAATAGACCTGCTTCTCCGTCTCGCCGCCCGACTTGGTCAGCAGCGTATCCACCGTCTCGAACACCGGGGTTTCGACGGGGACGAAGCCGAACCGCTCATAGCCGCGGCGGATGGTGTCCAGCATGCGCTGGAAGGCCACCTGCTGGCGCGGCAGCAGCTCCATCGTTCCGGGCGGGGTGCGGGGCGTGATCAGGCTCATCGGAGAAGGTCCGCGCTTGGATAGGAAAAGCGTGGGTTTTCTAGCCCCTTTCGCCGGCCCCGTCACCTGCGGCCAAAAAAGGCGGGGAAAAATTTTCAGGCTCCTCGAAAATTTTTTGGAAGGGCGTGGAATGAACGGCAGCGGGGCCACGTTCATCTAAGCACGATCCCGCAACGAGGATCGCTCACCGAAATGGAGAAACCAAATGTCCGGCACCGTCTTTGGGTCGCGTATCCGCTCGTCCGTTTCGACCTTTGCGTTTGTCGCCCTGCTGGCGACGGCTCCCGTGCTGAGCGCGGGTGCGGCAACGGTCGCACCGGCCGCTCCGGCAACGCCGGCCCCCGCCGCGACGACCGACTCCACCACGACGGCTCCGAAGCTCGACCAGAAGGCCGATCAGAAGGCTGTCACCAAGAGCGAGGCCACCAAGACCGAGGCTCCGAAGGCCGACGCCACCAAGGCGGATGCCGGCAAGACCGAGGCGGGCACGACCAAGCATGAGCAGGTCGCGGCCACCCCGAAGGCCGAAGTGACCAAGACCCAGGCCGATGCCGTCGCCAAGGAACTGGGCGCCAAGCCGACCGACCAGCTGCTCGTCCAGCTCGGCAAGTACCACGAGCAGATGCTGGCCGCCCATGCGCTGAAGGACAGCGCCGCCCGCGACAAGGCGGTGGCCGACGCCCGGCAGCAGCTCGCCGGCATCGGCGGCAAGCCGGTGACCGCGGAGCAGGCCGCGAAGATCGACGGCATCCTCGGTCTGAAGACCTCGACCACCATCCAGTAAGGTCCGGGCCAAGACGGCCAGCCCCCCGCCAACGCCGGCCGGCGGGGGGCTGCCGGCTTCACTCTGTGCTTCCAGTCTGCGTTTCCAGTTTTGGGGGACCGCCTCTGTTGAGATGCCGCGGCGATGGCGATAGAACGTCGTCCAAGCTCACCGCCCCTCGACACCAGCACCGGGACCCGATCCATGCCGAACGACCGTCTTGTCATCCGCCGTCCCGACGACTGGCATGTCCACCTGCGCGACGGCGCCATGCTGAAGGCGGTTCTGCCCTTCACCGCCCGCCAGTTCGGCCGCGCCATCGTCATGCCGAACCTGAAGCCGCCGGTGGCGACGGCCGCCGATGCCGTGGCCTACCGCGAGCGCATCCTGGCGGCCCTGCCGGATGGCGTCGCCTTCACCCCGCTGATGACCGCCTACCTGACCGACGGCACCGACGCCGACGATCTGGCGCAGGGCTTCAGGGACGGGGTTTTCGCCGCCGCCAAGCTCTATCCCGCCAACGCCACCACCAACAGCGCCCATGGCGTCACCGACATCGCCCGCATCGCCCCGGTGCTGGAGCGCATGGCGGACATCGGCATGCCGCTGCTGATCCATGGCGAGGTGACCGATCAGTCGGTCGACATCTTCGACCGCGAGGCGGTGTTCATCGACACCATCCTGGCCCCGCTGCTGGAGCGTCATCCGAGCCTGCGCGTCGTGCTGGAGCATGTGACGACGGCCGACGCCGTGCAGTTCGTGCGGGCCCATGCCGCCAGCGGCCGGATCGCCGCCACCATCACCGCGCACCATCTGCTGATCAACCGCAGCCACATCTTCCAGGGCGGCATCCGTCCGCACCTCTACTGCCTGCCGATCGCCAAGCGCGAGACCCACCGGGTGGCTCTGGTCGAGGCGGCGACGAGCGGCGAGGGGCCGTTCTTCCTCGGCACCGACACCGCCCCGCACACGGTGACCGCCAAGGAGGCCGCCTGCGGCTGCGCCGGCTGCTTCACCGCCGCCAACGCGCTGGAACTCTATGCCGAGGCGTTCGACGAGGCCGGCGCGCTCGACAGGCTGGAGGCCTTCGCCAGCCTGAACGGTCCGCGCTTCTACAACCTGCCGGTCAGTGAGGAGCGGGTGGCGCTGGAACGCCGTCCGTCAGTCGCCCCCGATCTGATCCTGGTCAGCGAGGGCGACGCCGTGCTGCCCTTCCGCAGCGGCGAGACCCTGCGCTGGAGCTTTGCCGGCGCGGCGTGATGGTCTCCGGATCGGCCTCGCGGAAAAGGGCGCGGATAAGGGAAGGACGGAACGGTCATGGCGACGATCCAGGAAGCTCTGCTCATCGCCTTCGACCTTCATCAGGACCGGCGCCTTGACGAGGCGGATGCCATCTATCGTCAGATTCTGGACGCGCTTCCCGGCCATGTCATGGCGCTCCACCTGCGGGGCATCCTGCTGGGGCAGAGCGGCAGGCTGGAGGAGGGCTGCGCCCTGATCCGGCAGGCAATCGCCGGCGATGGGGCGCAGCCGGATTTCCATACCAACCTCGCCGGCCTGCTCGAGGCGCTGGGCCGGCTGGACGAGGCGCTGGACTCGATGGTCCAGGCCGCCACCCTGGACCCCACCCGGCTCGTCCAGCTCAACGATTTTGCGATGCGGTCCTTGAAGGCGGGCCGCCCCGGCGAGGCCGCGAAGGCGCTCCGTGTCGCGACCGGGCTGCAACCGCTTTCCATCGAGCTGCGCTGCAACCTCGCGGTGGCGCTGGCTGCCAACAGGCAGGGTGCGGCGGCGGCAGCGGAGCGCCGCATCGCCCTGCTGCTGGCCCCCGATGCCGCCGAGATGCTGCGGCTGTTGGGGGAGTATCTTCTGCCGTTGGGCCGGCAGGCTCCCGACGGTGAGGCGGTACGGACGCTCCGGCGTGCCCTGATCCTCGACCCGCTGCATCACGGCATCTGGAACGGGCTGGGCAGGCTGCACAAGGAGGCAGGACGATTGACGGAGGCGCGCCGGGCCTACGAGTCCGGCCTTGCGGTCGATCCGGCGGCAGCGGAGCTGTGGAACAACCGTTCGAATGTCCTGAAGGGGCAGGGCGATCTGGAAACCGCGCTGGCCGGCCAGCGCCGGGCGGCGGCATTGCAGCCGGACGAGATCGGCATCCGCAGCAATCTGGGTGACGCGCTGCTGCTCGCGGGCCATCCGGAAGAGGCCCTGGCGAACACGCAAGCGGTGCTGGCGCTCGCTCCCGACCTGGGGGAATCCCGGCTGCTCCGTGCCCTAGCCCTGCTGACCCTCGGCCGATTCGAAGAGGGGTGGGCGGCCTGGGAAGACCGCTGGACCGTGCAGCCCTGGCTGTTCGCCGCCGGCCGGTTCCCGCAACCGGCCTGGATGGGCCGGCCGCTGGGTGGGAACCGTCTGCTGATCTGGGGCGAACAGGGGATCGGCGACGAAATCCAGTTCGCCAGTCTGCTTCCGCTGCTGGTCCGGGCGGGTGTCAGCTGTGTGTTGGAATGCGAGCCGCGGCTGGTTCCGCTGTTCGCGCGCTCGCTGCCGGAGGTGGAGGTGGTCGCGCGTGGCTGGCCTCCCGATCCAGACCTGACGCGGACCGAGGCGGCCGCCCCGGACCGCCCCCCGATTGCCGCGCAAATCCCGGCAGGCAGCCTGCCGCGCCTGCTGGCGGACGCCAAGGGCGTACCGCTTTCCGCCGCGCCCTATCTGCTGGCCGATCCGGCCAGGGTTTCGGGTTTCCGTGCGGCGATTCCGGTCGGCACGCTGGCGGTCGGCATCGCCTGGCACACGACCAACCCCAAGCATGGGCGCAGCCGCAACATTCCGTTGCGCGTGCTGGCGCATGCGCTCCACCGGCCCGGCGTTCGCATCGTGGTGCTGCAATATGGCGACTGGACGCAGGAGATCGCCGCCTTGACGGCGGAGGGCATCGACATCGGCGGGCTGCCCGGTCTCGATCCCTGGAGCGATCTGGACGGGTTGGCCGCGGCGGTTGCCGCCGTCGACCTTGTGGTCTGCATCGACAACGTCACCGTGCATCTGGCCGGGGCGCTGGGGCGCCCGACCTGCGCATTGCTGCCCTATGCCGCCGAATGGCGCTGGCTGCGCGACCGGACGGACACCCCCTGGTATCCGACCGTCACACTATGCCGCCAGCAGGCACCAAAGGACTGGAGCGTGCCGCTGCGGCTTGCACGGCAACGGCTCGATGAACTGGCCGGCGGATAGCCGGCCCCGCCCCTGGCCCCGCTCCCGGCCCGCCCTGGCCGCGCGGTCTCAGAACAGGCTGCCCTGTACCGGCACCGGCCGAGGCTTGCGCGGTGCCGCCTTCTTCTCCGGCTTGGGTTCCGCCTGTGCCTCGGGCTTCATCTCCGCCTTGGGCATGCCGCCGTCGACGGTTGCTGCAACTTTGGCATCATCGGCGAAGACGATGTTGACGGCCAGACCCGGCGTCGCCTGATCGGCACGGGTGACCGGGCGGCCGTCGCGGTCTTCGATCAGGGCGAAGCCACGGGCCAGCACGCCCTTGTAGCTGTAACTTTCCAGCAATTGGCCGAGCGAAGCCAGAGACGCCGCCTTGTCGGCAACCCCCTTGGCATAGCTGCGGTCGAGGCGCGGCGTCAGGTCGGCGATGCGGCGTTTGCCGTCGGCCAGCTTCACACGCCCCGGGGTCAGCGACAGCCGGCCGGCAACCCGGTCGAACCGCCCGCCGGCGGTGGTCACCGCATGGCGCAGCGCAGAATCGAGGGCGCGGCTTTCCGACGCCAGTTTCTGCTCGGCCTGGGCCAGCTTCTCGCGCGGATGGCGCAGCTTGGCGGCCAGCTCGCCGACGCGGGTACGACGGCGCTCCAGCAGGGCCATCGCTGCAAGGTTCAGGCGCTCCGCCCGGTCGTCCAGCCGCTGGGCATGGCCTTCCAGCAGGGCGCGGGGATCGCCGAGGCCGCGGGCCAGCCCCTCCACCCGGTTGCGGCGGTCCTCCACCGCGCGGGAGGCGCAGGCGAGCAGCCGGCGCTCGTCGTCGAGGATCTGGGCCAGCAGCTCGCCGCGCACCGGTACCGCCATCTCGGCGGCGGCGGTCGGGGTGGGCGCCCGCAGGTCCGACGCGAAGTCGATCAGCGTGGTGTCGGTCTCGTGCCCGACGGCGGAGATCAGCGGGATGGCGCTGGCCGCGGCGGCACGGACGACATTTTCCTCGTTGAAGGCCATCAGGTCCTCCAGCGAGCCGCCGCCGCGCGCGACGATGATGAGGTTGGGCCGCGGAACTCGTCCCCCCGGCTGGATGCGGTTGAAGCCCTCGATCGCCGCCGTCACCTCGGCCGCCGCACGCTCGCCCTGCACCGCGACCGGCCACAGCAGGACATGGCGGGGGAAGCGGTCGTTCAGCCGGTGCAGGATGTCGCGGATGACCGCCCCGGTGGGGGAGGTGACGACGCCGATCACGTCGGGCAGGAAGGGGATGCGCTTCTTGCGGGCGGGGTCGAACAGCCCCTCCGCCGCCAGCCGCCGCTTGCGCTCCTCCAGCATCTTCAGGAGGGCCCCTTCGCCGGCCAGCTCCATCGACTCGACGATCAGCTGGTACTGCGAGCGGCCGGGATAGGTTGTCATCCGCCCGGTGACGATGACCTCCAGCCCTTCCTCCGGCCGGACAGCCAGCTTCGCCATGGTGCCGCGCCAGCACACCGCCTCGATCACCGCGGTGTCGTCCTTCAGGCGCATGTAGCAGTGGCCGGAGCTGTGCTTCTTCGGCTGGCTGATCTCGCCGCGGACGCGGACGAAGCCGAATTCCTCCTCGATGCTGCGCTTCAGCCGGCGGGCGAGGTCGCCGACGGTGAATTCCGGAAGGTTGGAGCCGGGGCGCGGTTCCGGGGCAATCAGCGGCGTGGAGGTTTGGGGTGCGTTTTCGGACGTCATGGCGCTCTTGAGTTGGGGCGCCGCCATGATACAAGGCGCGCAGATCGCAACAAGGCGGAAGGAGCGCCACCCCATGAAAGTCCTCGTCGTCGGATCGGGCGGTCGTGAGCACGCGCTCTGCTGGGCCATTTCCAACTCGCCGCTGTGCGATGCGCTCTATTGCGCGCCGGGCAATGCCGGCATCGCCGACGTCGCCACGCTGGTCGCAATCGGGTCGGAGGACGTCGACGCGCTGGTGCGCTTCGTCCAGGACAACGCCATCGACTTCGTCGTCGTCGGTCCGGAAGGCCCGCTGGTGCTGGGTCTGGTGGACAGGCTGACCGCGCTGGGCATCAAGGCCTTCGGGCCGAGTGCCGCGGCGGCGGAGCTTGAGGGCTCCAAGGGCTTCATGAAGGACATCCTGGCGAAATACGGGGTGCCCACCGCCTTCTACGAGCGGTTCAAGGACCCCGCAGCTGCCAAGGCCTATGTTCGCAAGCATGGCGCCCCCATCGTGGTGAAGGCCGACGGGCTGGCCGCCGGCAAGGGCGTCACCGTCGCCCGCACCGAGCAGGAGGCGTTCGAGGCCATCGACGACGCGCTGGTCGGCGGCCGCTTCGGCGCCGCCGGTGCCGAGGTGGTGGTGGAGGAGTTCCTGGACGGCGAGGAGGTCAGCTTCTTCGCGCTGTGCGACGGCGAGAACGCGCTGCCGCTGGCCTCGGCCCAAGACCACAAGGCGGTCGGCGACGGCGACACCGGCCCCAACACCGGCGGCATGGGCGCCTATTCCCCGGCCCCGGTGCTGACCGCGGACCTGCAGGACCGCGTGATGCGCGAGATCATCCTGCCGACGGTCAAGGGCATGGCGGCGGAAGGCAAGCCCTTCAAGGGCGTGCTGTTCGCCGGCCTGATGATCATGCAGACGCCGGACGGCCCGGTGCCGAAGACGCTGGAGTTCAACGTCCGCTTCGGCGACCCGGAATGCCAGACGCTGATGATGCGGCTGAAGTCCGACGCGCTGGCGGCGCTGGTGGCGGCGGCCGACGGGGTGCTGGACAGCATCGACCTGCGCTGGCACGACCGCACCGCGCTGTGCGTGGTGATGGCGGCCAACGGCTACCCCGGCGATTACGCCAAGAACACCGAGATCCGCGGGCTGGACAAGGCCGGCGCGGTGGATGGCGTGACCGTGTTCCATGCCGGCACCAGGCGGGCCGAGGATGGCCGTGTGCTGTCGGTCGGCGGCCGGGTGCTGGGCGTGACCGCGCTGGCGCCGACGGTGGCGGAGGCGCAGACGGCAGCCTACAAGGCGGTGGATGCGCTGGACTGGCCGGGCGGCTTCTGCCGGCGCGACATCGGCTGGCGGGCGGTGGGGCGGTAAAGGCGGCTACAAAAATAGTCCTGGAAGGGTTATTTTGGAGTTCGGTCCCAACAGATGCCGTTTGCCTCCGGTTATGGACACCGCACCCCAGACCCACGCGGCCATCGCCGCATTCCGCCAGGGAGCCGAAGCCGTGTTCGGCTCCCGCCTGGACTCGATCCTTCTGTTCGGGTCGCGCTCCCGCGATGACTATACGGACGAGTCCGATTTGGATCTGGCGGTGATTCTGAAGGATGAACCGTCGGATCCGCTGGAGGCGGCAGACCGCATCATGGACATCGCCTTCGTGCCGACCATGGAAGCGGGCAGGATCGTTCAACCTTTCGTCTGGTCGGTGCGGACGTTGCGCACCTCCCAGCACCCTTTGATCACGACGGTGCGGGAGCAGGGGGTGCCGGTGTGAGCGGGACCGTAGAGCCCCTGGCGCGTCTCGGCCGGGCCGAGGAGGCTCTGAATGCGGCGAGGCTGCTTTATTCAGGCGGTTTCCCGCGCGACAGCGTCAATCGTGCTCATCTCGCGATGGAGTTGGCGGCCCTGGCGATGCTGACCCGGCATGGCTTCGGTTCGAAGTCGCACCGTGGCGTTCAGGCTCTTTTCTTTGAGCATGTCGCCAAGCCCGGCCTGATGCCGATGGAGCATGCCCAGGCACTGGCCGCAGCGTTGCGTGATCGGCTGCTTACCGACTACGAGGAACCTGCAGCGGATGTGACGCGCGACCGTGCAGCGAAGCATCTTGCCAACGCCGAACGTTTTCTCGCTGACGTCCGCTCCCTTCTCACCGCTGCTTCCTGACGAATCCACAGCATTCGATCTCGTCCGGAAATGGGGAGAACCGCATTGCGGCGCTCCCCTTTCCGTGTCTGCTTACGCCCGCAGCCGTTCCGACGTGGAGGCGATGTTCTGCGACACCACTTCGATGTCGCGGACCACGCGGGTGACGCTGTGGGCAATCTCCTTGGTCGCCGATTCCTGCTGCGACACGGCGGCGGCGATGGTGGTGGAGATCTGCTGAACGTCGGTGACGATGGCGCCGATGCGGCGGATGGCATCGACCGCGTGCAGCGCCTCCTGCTGGACCGACGCGATCTGTGCCGCGATGTCGTCGGCAGCACTGCCGCTCTGCTGGGCCAGCGACTTCACCTCGTTCGCCACCACGGCGAAGCCGCGGCCCGCCTCGCCGGCGCGGGCGGCTTCAATGGTGGCGTTCAGCGCCAGCAGGTTGGTCTGCGAGGCAATGCTGTTGATCAGCTTGGTGATGGCGCCGATGCGCTCGGCCGAGGTGACCAGGGCTTCCACCGCGGCGTTGGTGCGGGTCGCCTCCTCCGATGCCTTCAGCGAGGCGCCCGACGCCTCGTTGGCGCGGTTGCTGATGTCGGAGATCGAAGCCGACAGCTCTTCCGTCGCGGCGGCGACGGTCTGGGCGTTGGCGGTGGCGCGGTCGGCGGCGGTGCCGACCTCGCGGTCCAGCGATTCGGCGAGGGTGGCGACGCTGCGGCGGCGCTCGCCGTCCATCTCCGCCTGCCGCAGTTCGGCCTGCTTCTGCGCGTCGATGTCGATCAGCGACCCGCAGGCGCGCAGCGCCAGGCCGTTGCCGTCGCGGGCGACGCCGCCGATGGCGCGGAACCAGCGATAGCTGCCGTCCCTCAGCTTCAGCCGGTAATCGACGTCGTAGCCGGTGCGGCCGCTGCGGTCGTTCAGGCAGGCCATGAAGGCGTCGAAGGTCGGCTTGGCGTCGTCCGGGTGCAGACGGTCGCCCCAGGAACCGACCTTGTCGGGGAAGCCGGCCGTATCGTCACGGTCGAAGCCGACGAGACGGCGGAACTCCGGCGACCAGTGCCAGTGGCTCTGCGCATGCATCGCGTCGGCGTTGTGGAAGACCGCGTCCCAAAGCCCGACGCCGGCGTGACGGTCGAGCAGCTTGGCCCGCTCCAGCTCGTTGCGCTCGGCATTGATGTCGATCAGCGACCCGCAAGCGCGCAGCGCAAGGCCGCTGCTGTCGCGGGCGACGCCGCCGATGGCGCGGAACCAGCGATAGCTGCCGTCCTTCACCTTCAGCCGGTAATTCACGTCATAGCCGGTGCGGCCGCTGCGGTCGTTCAGGCAGGCCATGAAGCTGTCGAAGGTCGGCTTGGCATCGTCGGGGTGCAGCCGGTCTGCCCAGGACCCGACCTTGTCGGGGAAACCGGCCGTGTCGTCGTGGCCAAAGCCGACGAGACGACGGAATTCCGGCGACCAGTGCCAGCGGCTCTGCGCATGCATCGGATCGCCATTGTGAATCACGGCATCCCACAACCCGACACCCGCATGGCGTCCCAGCAGAGCCAACTCTTCGGCTGCCTGATTGTCCTGGGGCTTGCGGAACGACAACATTCTTTTTAACTCCCGATGGCTGAAGGCAACAGACGCATCATGGGCATATATTCGTTAAACAAACACTTAACAGAACATACCTTGTTTACACGTATCATATGCGCCGGTTGATGAGTTCGGAAGATATTCCCCCGGATTGTCTGCGTGGTGAATTTGTTTGCATGCGTTTGATGTTGAGAAATTCTGTTTTAATGCGATGATAACAATAATGCGCATCATGCTATCTGGCCCGACGACGACGGGTCACCGGCGCTCCCTGAAGAAGTCCCGCAGCAATTTCCCGGCCCGGGTCTCGCCGATCCCGCTGTAGACCTCCGGCGCGTGGTGGCAGGTCGGCTGGGTGAAGAAGCGCGGGCCGTGGTCGACGGCGCCGCCCTTGGGGTCGTAGGCGCCGTAATAGACCCGCCGGATGCGGGCGAAGCTGATCGCCGCGGCGCAGAGCGCACAGGGCTCCAGCGTCACATACAGGTCGCAGCCAGGCAGGCGCGGCTGGCCGCGACCGGCGCACGCGGCGCGGATCGCCAGCAACTCGGCATGGGCGGACGGGTCGCACAGCTCCTCCGTCCGGTTGCCGGCGGCGGCGAGCACCGCACCCGTTGCGGGATCGACGACGACGGCGCCGACCGGCACCTCGCCGCGCGCGGCGGCGGCCTCGGCAGCGGCGAAGGCAAGGTCCATATAGCGGGGAGAGGGCATGGCCGGGCAGGGTGCCAACCGCCCGCCGAGCCCGTCAACCGGATTCCGGTGGCTGGGCGCTGGACCAGTGTTGCGGGCGGCGCGTCCAGGCCCTATGGTCCGGCCATGGACCGCTCCGATACTGCCAAGAAATCCGATTCCGCCACCGCCTCCGGTGCTGGCGGCGGTGAACGAATCGCCAAACGACTGGCGCGCGCCGGCCTATGCTCGCGCCGCGACGCCGAACGCTGGATCGCCGAGGGCCGCGTCGCGGTCAACAGCCGCGTGCTGGACAGCCCGGCCTGCGTGGTGCGCCCCGGCGACATCGTGCAGGTCGACGGCAAGGTCATTCCGGAGCCGGAGCCGGCCCGCCTGTGGCGCTATCACAAGCCGTCGGGGCTGGTCACCACCGCCCGTGACGAGAAGGGGCGCGAGACCGTCTTCGACCGCCTGCCGCCCGACCTTCCGCGCGTGGTCTCCATCGGCCGTCTCGACCTGACGACCGAGGGACTGCTGCTGCTGACCAACGACGGCGAACTGGCCCGCTTCCTGGAACTGCCGGCGACCGGCTGGACCCGCCGCTACCGCGTGCGCGTCTTCGGCGAGGTCGACGAGAGGCAACTGGCGGCGCTGGAAAAGGGGCCGACCATCGAAGGCGTGAAGTACGGCCCGATCGAGGCCGCGCTCGACCGCATCCAGGGCCGCAACGCCTGGCTGACCGTCAGCCTGAAGGAAGGCAAGAACCGCGAGATCCGCAAGGTGATGGAGTCGCTGGGGCTCCAGGTCAACCGGCTGATCCGCGTCGCCTATGGTCCGTTCCAGCTCGGCAAGCTGGAGGAGGGTGCCGTCGAGGAGGTGCCGAAGCGCGTCGTCCGCGAACAGATCGCTCCCTTCTTCGGCACGCCCGAAGGGGCGGAATCGACCGAGTCCGGCACCAAGCAGCGCGCCAAGGCCCGTGCCGAAGCGGCGGGGAAGTCCGGTCCGAAGGCCGCACCCTCGAAAGGCGGGGCGGCCGCCGCCGATGCCAAGGCGGCGCCGAAACGTGCACCGCGGTCCGCCACCAAGCGGCACGAGGCGGAAGCCGCCCGCACCGAAGAGACCAAGCCGGCGCGGCGTGGCGGGTCCACCCGCGGCACCCTGTCGCTCGGCGGCGGCTCGGCGAAGCCAAGCCGGTCCGGCAAGCCGGAGGGTGCCCGTTCCGACGCCCCGCGGTCCGAGGGCGCACGCTCTCGTGACGACAGGCCCCGCGACGGCAAGGCTCCGGGCTCCAAGCCGACTGGTCCGAAAGGGGCCGGTCCGGCGCCGCGGGGCGGTCCGAAGGCAGGCGGCGGCGAGAGGTCCGGCGGCGGGGCTGGCGGACGGACGGAGCGCCCGCGTGCGGATCGTCGGCGGTAAGCACCGCGGCCGCAGTCTGGTGGCACCGGGCGGGCGCGATACCCGCCCCACCACCGACCGCACCCGGCAAGCCATCTTCAACATCCTGGCCCACGCCGACTGGGCGCCCGAGTTCGAGGGCGCAGCGGTCGTCGACGCCTTTTGCGGCACCGGCGCGCTGGGGCTGGAAGCCCTGTCGCGCGGTGCGTCCTGGTGCGGCTTCCTCGACATGGGCCGGCCGGCACTCGACGCCGTGCGCGCCAATGTCGAGGCCCTGCGCGAAACGGCGAACGCCCAGGTTTTGCGCGCCGATGCGGCCAAGCCGCCGCCGGCCCCCCGTGCCTGCATGCTGGCCTTCCTCGACCCGCCCTATGGCCAGGGGCTGGCGCCGCGCGCGCTGGAAGGTCTGCTGCGCGCCGGCTGGCTGGCCGACGGCGCGCTCGCCGTGGTTGAGGTCGCCGACCGCGACCCGCTGCCTCTTCCCGATGGTTTTTCGGCGCTCGACGAGCGCCGCTATGGCGACACCCGCGTCGCCTTCCTGATGGTCCGCCACCTGGCCTGACCGCATGGACGGTTCCCGCTTGCCCCGCCCTTGGCGTTGCGGATCAGTCCTTTAAATCCCCTGAGTTCCATTTTTTGCCGGGTCCGCTCACCCGCCGATGGGGGCGCATCCCTGGCGTTCCAAGGCCTGCACCTGTGTTTTTCCATCATGCGGAAAGACGAAACGGATTGTTGAGTTCCAAAACAATCCGAGCAAAACATTATGTGTCGCCGATGCGGTTCCTCTATGGAAACGGCGGCATCTATCTATCTCCTAAGACTGCACACCCTCGTTCGAGGGGGCCGTGCAGGTACCGGCACGGCTTCTTTTTACAGAACACGCGACCTATCGGCTGATCCGATAATATAACCGGTGTGGACCGCTCGCCGGATTGGGTGTGTAGGATAAGTTTTACTTGATCAGTCTGTATGCCTACGGCGTCGATCCGTCCGTCGGTGTCTTTTTGTCCCCGGTTTTGGCATACCAGATTACATATCTGGCATTCCTAAATCGGGACAATCGAACTCCGAGCGATTGTCGGCATCCGCGCCGAGTTCCGGAAAGGAACCGTCAGCAAGAGCGGTCCGTCCGGGTCATTCCGCAATCGTGATTGGCGTGCCGGTCCCCGGGAGAGGGGCCGTGCCGCCGGCTCAGGCAAGTTTAAGGGAGGCACGATGGCTCATATGAATTCACAACCGGCAGCGGAATCCGCGGCGCCGGTGACCGACGCGGTGCGCTGGACGCAGATCGTCGTCGGTATCGTCTGCATGGTGGCGGCGGCCAACATCCAGTATGCCTGGACGCTGTTCGTCCCGGAAATCCAGGCGACCCATGGCTGGACGCGCGCATCGATCCAGACCGCCTTCACCATCTTCGTCGTCGTGCAGACCTGGCTGACGCCGATCGAGGGTTACTTCATCGACAAGTACGGCCCCCGCGTGATCGTCGCCGCAGGCGGCTTCTTCACCGGCCTGTCCTGGATCATCGACAGCTATGCCGGCTCGCTCAGCATGCTGTATGTCGGTTCGGCCATCGGCGGCATCGGCGTCGGCTGCGTCTACGCCACCTGCGTCAACAACGCGCTGAAGTGGTTCCCGGAAAAGCGCGGTCTGGCGGTCGGCCTGACGGCGGGCGGCTATGGCGCCGGTTCGGCCCTGACCATCCTGCCGATCTCGGCGATGATCCACAGCAGCGGCTATCAGGCTGCCTTCTTCTGGTTCGGCCTGGTGCAGGGCGCCATCATCATCTGCGCCGCGCTGTTCCTGCGCATGCCGCAGAAGGAGCAGGTCAAGGCCTCGACCAAGGTCGCCCAGACCCGCCGCGACTACACGCTGGGCGAAGCCGTCCGTACCCCGGTGTTCTGGGTGATGTGGGCGATGTTCATCGGCACCGTCACCGGCGGCCTGATGGCCGTGGCCCAGCTGGGCGTCATCGCCCACGATCTGGGCGTGAAGGAAGCACCGGTCAGCGTCTTCGGCCTGACCATGGCGGCTCTGCCCTTCGCCCTGATGCTCGACCGTGTGATGAACGGCATCTCGCGCCCGCTGTTCGGCTTCATCTCCGACCACATCGGCCGTGAGGCGACCATGTTCGTCGCCTTCACCCTGGAAGGCGTCGGCATCATCATGCTGAGCCGCTTCGGCCATGACCCGATGATGTTCCTGATCCTCAGCGGCATGGTCTTCCTGGCCTGGGGCGAAGTGTACAGCCTGTTCAGCGCCACCTCGGCCGACACCTTCGGCACCAAGCATGCCGGCAAGATCTACGGCGTCCTGTACTGCGCCAAGGGTGTCGCCGCCCTGCTGGTTCCGCTGGGCAACCTGCTGATGGAAGCCACCGGCACCTGGGCGACCGTGCTGTACGTCACCGCCACCATGGATCTGACCGCCGCGGCCTGTGCGCTGCTGGTCCTGAAGCCGATGCTGGCCCGCCACCATGCCCGGAACGAGGAGCTGGCCCGCCGCGCCGAACATGGCGATGCCGCCCGCGCCGTCCCGGTCGGGGCCGCCGCCGGCACCGCCAACGGCTAAGGGGAGCGGTTAGAGAGACAGTCGGGGGGCTTCGCTCGGAAGACTGACTGACGGATGCGGGCCGGGATGCGCGGGAGCGCCCCGGTCCGCATCGTTCATTCGATCCAGAAGGGACGGTCCTTCGCCTTGCCGGGCTTGCCTTCGGAATTGTTTTCGGCTTGGGCCGCCTGCTGGAAGCGGTCGGAGGAGAACAGGATGCCCGGCTCCTCTTCCGTCTCGTCCTTCTCCGGCTCGATCACGGTGAAGCCGCCGCGGCCGCTGGCCATGTAGACGGCGTGGCCGATCATGCCGGTCAGCGCGAGGAACAGGAGGGCCTGGGTCTCGATCATGGCGGAAACGTCCTTATCGGGAGGGGAGGGGCATCGACAGGAACAAAGGCGACAGGAACAACAGCGCATGAGGCCGAACGGCATCAGCCACGGGCAGCGGGTGCCCACGGTGACGGTCCAGTCATGCTGTGCTGCAACATAAGCAGGCCGGCATGCTACCGCAAAAAGTTTTGCATACCAGATGCCGGATGCCTGACCTGCAACTTTGCCGCAGGCGCGTCTACCGCCGAAGAGCGCTTCGTTCCGCAACCAAAGTGGCGTTGCCGCTGTTCCCCGCCTGTCGCCTCCGCATCGGGCCGGAGGAAGGCATCGCGATGGAGCGGCCATGATCCGGGACCTCTGGTACAAGAATGCGGTGATCTACAATCTGTCGCTGTCGACCTTCATGGACGCCAACGGCGACGGCGTCGGCGATTTCCAGGGGCTGCTGCGCCGGCTGGACTATCTGCACGGGCTGGGGGTGACCTGCCTGTGGCTGGGCCCGTTCCAGACCTCGCCGATGAAGGACGACGGCTATGACGTCGCCGACTATTACAATGTTGATCCGCGCTATGGCACGCTGGGCGACTTCGTCGAATTCACCCATGCCTGCGAACAGCGCGGCATCCGTGTGATCATCGATCTGGTGATCAACCACACCTCCGACGAGCATCCCTGGTTCAAGGCCGCCCGCAGCGATCCCGACAGCAAGTATCGCGACTGGTATGTCTGGTCGGACAAAAAGCCGGAAAATGCCGACCAGGGCATGGTCTTTCCCGGCGTGCAGAAATCGACCTGGACCTATGACCGCGAAGCCAAGGCCTGGTATTTCCACCGCTTCTACAAATTCCAGCCCGACCTGAACACCGCCAATCCGGAGGTGCACGCCGAGCTGCTGAAGATCATGGGCTTCTGGATCCAGCTCGGCGTCGCCGGCTTCCGCATGGACGCCGTGCCCTTCATCATCGCGGAGAAGGGAGCGGACGTTACCAAGCCGAAGGAACAGTTCGGCATGCTGCGCAGCTTCCGCGAATTCGTGCAGTGGCGGCGCGGCGACGCCATGCTGCTGGCGGAGGCCAACATCCTGCCGGAAGACGATCTGCACTATTTCGGCAACGACGGCGACCGCTGCCACATGATGTTCAACTTCCAGGTCAACCAGCACCTGTTCTACGCGCTGGCCACCGGCGATACCGGACCGCTCGCCAAGGCGCTGGAGGTGACGAAGCCGCGGCCGGCCACCGCCCAATGGGGCACCTTCCTGCGCAACCACGACGAACTCGACCTGGGCCGGCTGACCGAGGAGCAGCGGCAGGCGGTGTTCGCCGCCTTCGGGCCGGACAAGTCGATGCAGCTTTATGACCGCGGCATCCGCCGGCGGCTGGCGCCGATGCTGAACGCCGACCGGCGGCGGATCGAGCTGGCCTACAGCCTGATGTTCACCCTGCCGGGGACGCCGGTCATCCGCTATGGCGACGAGATCGGCATGGGCGACGACCTGTCGCTGCCCGAACGGAACTGCGCCCGCACGCCGATGCAATGGTCGGACGAGCCGCATGGCGGCTTCACCAAGTCCGACGCGCCGGAAAGCCCGGTGATCAGCGGCGGCGTCTTCGGCTATGAGCGGATCAATGCCGCGATCCAGCGCCGCGACCCGCAATCCTTGCTGAACTGGACGGAGCGCATCATCCGCATGCGCAAGGAGTGTCCGGAAATCGGCTGGGGCGACTTCCGGATTCTCAAGACCGGCCGGCCGGAGGTGCTGGCCCTGCGCTATGACTGGCGGAACAACGGGGTGGTTGTCCTGCACAACCTGTCGGACAAGCCCTGCGAGATCGTGCTGGACGTGGACGGCCATGGCGAGGGCTGCCGGCTGGTCAACCTGCTGTCGGAGGACCACAGCGAGCCCGATGCCAAGGGCCGCCACCATCTGGTGATGGAGGCCTACGGCTATCGCTGGTTCCGGGTCGGTGGGCTGGACTATCTGCTGCGGCGGACTGAGGCGGACGGGAAGCCGGGCGAGGAGGTTTAGGCGACGTCCAACCGGACCGGCGCGCCGTCTTCCGTCCGGTCATAGGCGGCGCGAGCCTCCAGCATCTGCGCGATGTGGGTCTCGGCCCACATCCGCAGCGGCGCCAGAGTTTCGGCCAGCGTGGCGCCCAGCGGCGTGATGGAATATTCGACGGTGACCGGCACGGTGGCGAAGGCCCTGCGGCTGACCAGCCCGTCGCGCTCCAGGCTTTTCAGCGTCTGCGATAGCATCTTCTGCGAGATGCCCTCGATCTCGCGGCGCAGCCGGTTGAAACGCATCGGCCCGCTTTCCAGCAAGCCGAGGATCAGCACCGTCCATTTGTCGGCGATCCGGTCCAGTGCCTGCCGCGTCGGGCAGGCGGAGGCATAGGCGTCGGGCAACTGATCCATCTCCGACGGCCGTTTACCGCCCAGCCCCAGCAGGGTCCTGTCCATCCGCATCCACTCCCAGTTCAGTCATCCAGACCGGCGATCCGGCGGTTACATCCAGGTGACCATGTCACGAAAAGGTGCCTTCTTTACACCAGATTTCCAAAACGGCATCAAGTCACTATTGGAAACCTAGTCAGAGGACACCCGTCATGAACGTCGCCATCATCGGTGCCGCCGGCCGCGCCGGCAGCCGCATCCAGGCCGAACTGCTCCGCCGCGGCCACAGCGTCACCGCCATCGTCCGCGATCCGGCCAAGGTTGCCGCCGCTCCCGGCCTGACCGTGAAGGCCGGCGATGCCAACAAGGCGGAAACGCTGGCCCCGCTGCTGGCCGGTCATGACGCGGTGGTCAGCGCCGTGATGTTCCTGATGGGCGATGCCGGCAGCCTGATCGGCGCGGTGAAGACCTCCGGCGTGCCGCGTTATCTGGTGGTCGGTGGTGCCGGCAGCCTGGAGGTGGCACCGGGCGTGCGGGTTCTCGACCTGCCGGAATTCCCCGAGATCTACAAGGCCGAGGCCACCAAGGGCGCCGAGTTCCTCGACCGGCTGAAGGCCGAGCCGACCCTGAACTGGACCTTCCTGTCGCCGTCGGCCGAGTTCGTGCTGGGCGAGCGGACGGGCAAGTTCCGCATTGGCTCCGAGTCCCTGCTGGCTGACGAGACCGGCCGCAGCTGGATCAGCTACGAGGACTTCGCCGTGGCTCTGGTCGACGAGATCGAGACGCCGAAGCACGAGCGCAAGCGGTTCACGGTGGGGTACTGAGCGCGGCCGGGGTATCTCTCCGGTAGGTTGTCCGGAGCAGGGGGCTGCAATCTTCCATTACCCCTCCCATGTCTTCAGCAAGGGCAGATCAAGCCCGGCAAGACAAGACCTGGGAAGGAATGGAATGGCTCTGATCCCCTGCGCCGCCTGCGGCCACACGATCTCCACCGAAGCGCCATCCTGCCCATCCTGCGGACACCCTGGTGCGAATGCGAAGGGTGGCCGTGACGGGTTGGCGCGGATTGCCGGGACGGTCGCCGGCTCCTACATCTCGGCGCAGATGCTCGCCAGCATCATCGTCGGCTCGGTCGCCATCGTCAGCTTCGCCGCCATCATGATCGCGGTGATCCTGAAAGGGTGAGGCCCGGCAACCAGGACCGGCAGCGGAACTGCCGGTCTACCTCCGCCCGAACAGCCGCTCGATATCCGCCAGCTTCAGCTCCACGTAAGTCGGCCGGCCGTGGTTGCACTGGCCGCTGTGCGGAGTCGCTTCCATCTGGCGCAGCAGGGCGTTCATCTCGTCGACGCTCAAGCTGCGGCCGGCGCGGACGCTGCCGTGACAGGCCATCGTCGCGCAGACCTCCTCCAACCGCTCCTTCAGCGAGAGGGCGTCGCCCAGTTCGGACAGTTCCTCGGCAAGGTCGCGGATCAGGTTCTTCACGTCGGACTGGCCAAGCAGGGCCGGGACCTCGCGCACCATGACGCAGCCGTGGCCGAAGCCCTCGATCACCAGACCGAGTTCGGACAGTTCGGCGCTGCGGGCGAGCAGGCGATTGGCGGACGGCTCGTCCAGTTCGATCAGTTCGGGGATCAGCAGGGCCTGACGCTTCACGCCGCCTTCCAGCAGGGCGGTCTTCATCCGCTCATAGACCAGCCGTTCATGGGCGGCGTGCTGGTCGACGATGACGATGCCCTCGCGGGTCTGCGCCACGATGTAGGTGGTGTGCACTTGCGCCCGCGCCGCCCCCAGCGGGTGGCTGTCCGGTGGCGGCTCGGGCCTGAGGGCGGCCGGGTCGGGGGTGCGGTATTCCGGCGGGCGGGCCGCCGGGGCAAAGCCGTTGCTGAAGCCGCTGAGGCGGCCTTGCAGCGGCGGCAGCCCCGTCTGGGTCGGTGCCTGGAAGGCCGAGGAGCGCTCCGCCAGACCGCGCGGGACGGATGTGGGCGTGTAGGAACCGCCCCAACTGCTCCCTGTCCCGCTGCCCGACCCGCCGCCGGATCGGCCGTAGGGCAGGGGGGAAGGGGTGAAGCCGCTGTCGGTGTCCCCGCCAGGTTCCGGCCGCAGGGCGCCCAGCGTGGCGAGGCCGACGGTGGTCGACGCGCGGTGGCCGGCCTCGGCCAGTGCGTGTTTCAGCGAGCCGACGATCAGACCACGCACCAGACCCTGGTCGCGGAAGCGCACCTCGGCCTTGGCCGGGTGGACGTTCACGTCCACTTCCTGCGGATCGATGTCGAGGAACAGCGCCAGCATCGGGTGGCGGTCGCGCGGCAGGAAATCGGCGTAGGCGGCGCGCACCGCACCCACCATCAGCTTGTCGCGCACCGGCCGGCCGTTGACGAACAGATGCTGGTGCTTGGCGGTCGGGCGGTGCAGGGTCGGCAGGCCGATCCATCCGGCCAGCGACACCTCCTCGCGCACCGCCGTCACCGGGACGGCATTCTCCTGGAAATCGCGCCCCATCAAGGCACCCAGCCGGGTCAGCCGGGCGTCCAGCAAATCGCCCTGTGCCGCACTCAGCCGCAGGCCGCCGCGCCCGCCGTCGCTGAGCGTGAAGGCGACGCCGGGATGGGCCATCGCCAGCCGTTCCAGGCAATCGGCGATGTGGTCGTATTCGGTGCGCGAGGCTTTCAGGAATTTCAGCCGGGCCGGCACGGCGGCGAACAGGTCGCGCACCTCGATCCGCGTGCCCTGGGCCAGTGCCGCCGGCTGCGGCTGGCCCTTGGCGCCGGCATCGACGGTCAGGCTCCAGGCGCTGTCGGCGTTGCGGGCGCGGCTCGTGATGGTCAGGCAGCTGACGGCGCCGATGGACGGCAGCGCCTCCCCCCGGAAGCCGAGAGAGCGGATGTCGAGCAGGTCGTCGCCCGGCAGCTTGGAGGTGGCATGGCGTTCGACCGCCAGCACCAGCTCGTCCGGCGTCATGCCGCAGCCGTCGTCGGTGACGGCGATCAGCGACTTGCCGCCGTCGCGCGCCACCACGTCGATGCGGGTGGCGCCGGCGTCGATGGCGTTCTCCACCAACTCCTTCACGGCGGCGGCGGGACGTTCGACCACCTCGCCGGCGGCGATGCGGTTGACCAGTGTTTCTGGGAGCAGACGGATCGGCATACCCATAGATATAGTGCCGGTCGGCCGCCGACACCACCATCATCAGGCAGCTATTCGCGCTTACAGACCCTTCAGGGCCTTCATATAGTCGACCAGCTTGCGCTCGTAGAAGGGCTGCGGCGGCTGGTAGCGGGCGACGAGTCCGGCTTCCGCCGTCATCTTCACCACGAGGCCCATGCAGGACACGTCCACCGGATCGCCCCCAAGGTCGAACTGCAGCCGGAAATCGAACTTCTGCTTGGCGATCAGGTCGCCGTCATAAGGGCGGATGCGGAAGGAGCCGATGACGAACTCCTCGGGCACATATTCGTGATGGTCGATGACGATCTTCGGCGGAGTGGAGGGACGCTCCTTGCGCGGCTCGGCCGCGGACTTCGCGCCGCCCGGCTCCTTGTTGCCTCCAGAGAATTTCGACAGCCAAGACATGAAGAGCGACGTCCTCTTGTTCCGAAACCCTGAAACCATACCGACATATTCAGACAGTTTTGGGGGCACATCGTTTAACAACAGTTAATGACGTAAGCATTCGTTACGGCCCGGTAATTTTCCTGCCGGGACCGCGCATTGACAATGCCGGCCTCTCCGACGGGGCCGTGACTTTCGGGGTTCCTCCTCCCTGCCGCTGCGGCTGTGGTCATGCTAGGCTTCGACCTCGTCCCGTTGTCGCCCGCCCGTTGCTGTCCGTTGGGGGAACCGCCATGTCTCTGTTGCCGGTGATCCGCGATTTCGCCGCGGAGGCGTCGGACCCCCGGCGCTATGCCGTGCTCGACGGCGGCTGGTCGCTGGCGGTGGCCGATGTCACCGGCAGCACGCAGCTGGCCACGCAGGGGCGCCATCGCGACGTCAATTTCGTCGCCGCCGGGGTGGTCGCGGTGCTGTCCGACGCGGTGCGCATCGGGCAGGAGCCGGCCGCCTGCCAGTTCGGCGGCGACGGCGCCATCGCCGCGGTGCCGCCGGGGCGGGAGGACGGGGCGCGGGCGGCGCTGTCCGCGCTCGCCCACTGGTCGGCGGAGGTGATGGACGTGCCGCTGCGCGTCGGGCTGGTGCCGGTGCAGGCGCTGCTCGACCAGGGGCTGGAGGTGATGGCGGCGCTGCACGATGTCGGCAACGGCAACAGCTTCGGCCTGTTCCTGGGCGCCGGGGTGGTGGTGGCCGATGCCTGGGTCAAGGAGGATGCGCGCTGGCGCCTGCCGCCGCAGCAGGGGCCGCTGCCCGGGCTGGAGTCGGTCTCCTGCCGCTGGAACCCGGTGCCGCCGCGGCGCGGAACCGTGCTGTGCGTGATCGTCGATGCGGTCGATCCGGGGGCCGCAGGGCTGCTGGAGCTTGCCCGTGTCCAGCGCGCCATCGAGGCCATCGTGCCCACCGCCGGCGCCGCCCCGCTGGGGGTGGGGGAACGGCTGGAGGCGCGCTGGCCGCCGGACTGGCGCTCCCTGCTGATGGAGGCGCGCGGCGGCCGGGATGGCGCCGGTCTGGGTATGCGCGTCCGGCGCGTGGGCAAGGCGCTTGCCGGGTCGGGACTTCTGGTATTGCTTCTGAGGCTGGGCCTGTCGCTCGGCAATTTCGATCCGCAGCGCTACCGCCGCCACATGGCGGAGCGCACCGATTTCCGCAAATCGGCCGGCGGGCCGCGGCTGGTGCTGGACGTGACGGAGGGGGAGGCCAACGCCATCGAGGCGCTGCTGGCCCGGGCGGCGCAGGCCGGCTCGATTCGCTACGGCACCGCGCGGGCCGATGCGACCACCGTCACCTGTCTGGTCGGGGATGTGACGGCCGACCGTCATGTGCATTTCGTCGATGGCGCCGGGCTGGGGTTCTGGCGCGCCTCGGTCATGCTGAAGGCGATGAAGGCGCGGGAAAAGGCGGGGCAGGCGACGGAACCGGAGCCCGCCGCCGCCCTGTCGTGACCCCGCCAATCAGGCGGTGATGTCGACGCCCTGCGAGCCGCGCGGCGTCAGGCTGGCGAACAGGCTCTGCGCGCCAGAGAGGTCGCCGGAGCTGAGCGAGCTGCTCAGGCTGCTGAGATTCTTCTTCAGGGTTCCCAGGAAGTCGGTGGAGCTGCTGTTGTTGACACTGCCGGCCCCGCTGTCGCTGTCGGCGGCACTCTTCAGCATATCCGACAGAGCCGACAGCGAGTCCTGCGCGCCCGACACGTCGCCGGACTGCAAGGACTGGGCGAGGCTGCCGACGGTGCTGCGCAGCTCGTCCGACCCACCCTCGTCGCCCGGCGGCGGACCGTTCGGCGGCGGGCCGCCCGCTCCGCCGGGACCTCCACCGGGGCCGCCGGCGCCGCCCGGGCCGCCGCTGGGCGGGCCGTTCTTGGACATTGCCTGCTGAACCTGGCCGATGTCACCGCTCTTCAGCGCCTCTCCCACGCTGGACAGCAGCTTCGACAGCGGGTCCTTACCGGTGCTGGCGCTGGTGCTTGTGCTCGATCCGGTGCTGCCGCCCTGCTTGTCGGACTGCAGTTTCGACAGGGAGTCGTAGGCGGACTGGACGGCGGTCATGTCGCCGGACTCCACCGCCTTCTTCAGGCTGTCGATGCCCTCGCGGATCTCTTTACCCGGCCCTTGCGGCCGCTGATAGGTCTGGCCGACGGCCGACGCACTCACCATGGATACCGACATGGCACTCTCCAACGGATAGCCTCACAAGAGGCAGTACGGGGGAGGCATGGGACTCCTGCGCACCGGAAGGCGGGTGACTGCGCGGCTTCGATAAAATTGTCGGAAATGCCGCAGGCGGGGATCAGATGCGGCCGGTCACCCGCCGTCCGACGTCGTCCGACGGCACGATCTCGGTTCCGACCGGCCACAGCGCCAGCAGCGCAAGCTTCAGATGCGCCCAGGCGAAGGGCAGGCCGATGATGGTGATGGCGAGCCCCACCGCCGCGACCAGATGGCCGAGCGCCAGCCACCAGCCGGCCAGCACGAACCACACGACATTGCCGATGAAGCCGAGCGCGCCGGTGCCCATGTCTTCGCGCCCGCGGAACTCATCCCGGCGCACGGCGGTTTGTCCAAAGGGGAGCAGGGTGTAATGGGCGATGGTCAGGGCGGACCTGGCCCAAGGCAGGCCGATGATGGACACAGCCATCAGGACCGCGGCCAACAGCCAGCCGAGCGCCATCCAGATGCCACCCGTGACCAGCCAGAGCAGATTGAGGAGAAGACTGAGCAGAGGCATGACACGTAACCCTCCCTTTCGCCGCAGATGTGGGGATGGTCATACGGCGCGCCTAGAGGTGGGCCGGACAGATATCGGCAGCTGCGAAGATGGGGCACCCCGTCCGGCGGCGCGAAAGAGGGGGAGCCTCATGCCATCCATGCCTTGAACCGGATCCGTACGGTCCACAGATCCGAATCAGGCATCATGACGACGCATCCGGACGGGCCCTTTGCCGGCAGCACCGCCGGCGGGCCGCCTTCCGGATCACACGGATCGGAGGCCGCATGAACGAGGCATTGAACACCGACGCCGGCGCCGACGCGCCGAACATGCCGGGCGAGGGCGAATCGCTCTCGCCGGTGGTCGCCGCCATCCTCGGCACCGCCGTCGCGGCTGCGGCCAAGCGCGGCGGCAATGGCGACGTGGCCCGCGGGTTGATCGCGGGGCTGCGCATCCTGCGCGCCACCGTCGAGGAGGAGGCCGGCTACACCATGGCCGCAGCCGTCGACAACGCCATCCGCACCCGCCTGCTGGCCGACAACCTGTCGCGCCTGCGTGTCAGCGGGGAGAAGCCGCGGGCCGTCCCGCTGCCGGATCCCGGACCGGGGGCCAGCGCCGCCGCCGCCATCTTCGAGAGCGCTGCGGAATCCTGCCTGACCGTCAACGCCCATGCGGAGGACAATGGGCCGCTGGAAACTGCGGTCTTCGCCTTCACCGCACAGTTGCTGCAACAGCTGGGGGGAGCGCCGGAGTGGCGCAGCCTGGCCGGCGAACTGCGCCGCCCCCTGGCGGTGGCACCCGACCCCGAAGGCGAGGAGGTGACGCTGCATTGACCGGTCGCCACGGCAGTTGTCTCGGCCGGTGATCGGCAGGCTGACCGCCTGTGATCGAAAGCGGCCGGGAACCGGCCGGCAAGTCATGGAATTTGCTTTGCTTTTGTCGTGTTTCGGTGGTGGCTGAAACCTTTTGCGGGCAGGGTGGGGTTTTGGCCCATTTTCAGGGTTCTGCCCGATTTATCGAACGGGACGACTTCGGTTCGGCTTCGTTACGGTTGGGTTCGGCGGTGGGACGGTCCCATCGCGGAACGCCACCATCGGGGATCCGACCGTGTTCTTTCACACCCAGCCTTCCACCGTCCGCGCCGGACGGGCAGACGCCGCCCGCTGTCCGGTGAACGGTCTGACCGCGGACGGGGTGGGTGCTGCCTGGGCGGGAGACCGCACGGCCGACCGTGCCGGCGATCCATCCGGGCGGCGGGTGATCTTCCTTCATCCCGGCAAGGGGGCGTGGTGGCGCCTGCTGGACCATGTTCCGGCGGGCCAGGAATGGCTGACCGTGCCGGCCGCCGCCGGAGCGGCGATGCTCTCCCCGCTGCTGGTGGAGCGTGGCGGGCGCCGGCCGGTTCTGGTTGCCGGTGCAGTGACGGCGCCGCTCGCCATCGCCGCGGCGCTGGATTTCCCGGAACAGGTCGGCGGCGTGATGATCGTCGACGATGTCGGCGCCGAATCGCCGATGCGCCGGCGCTGGAACGCGCTGACCGCCTGTTTCGGCCGGCCGTTGCCGACGATGCCGACGGGCGGTCTCGGGGACCTTGAAGCTGAACTGCCGGCAGTGCGGGTGCCGGTGACCCTGATCCAGGGCAGCGACCCGGCCGGGCTGTTCACGCGGCTCGAGGGTGGGCTGACGGGGTGTCGCACCCTGACGGTCGTCGCCGTGTCCGACGCCGCCGCCATCCGCCCGCGCACCCATGCGACCGAACTGCGCGGCGCCCTGCTGGCGCTGGTTTCCGCTGTGGAGCGGGCGCAGCGTTAGGGAAGAAGGGGTTCCTTCTTCCGGATGTGGGGAGGTGATGCGGGGGGCTGTCCCGAATCCTTACAGGCTCTGGGCTGTCAGGGCCGCCTGTGTGCGGTTGCGGACGCCGAGGTGCCGCAGGATGGCGGTGACATGGACCTTCACCGTGCCTTCCGTCAGTCCCAGCTCATGGGCGATCTGCTTGTTCGATTTGCCGTCGCGCAGCCGGGCGAGGACGTCGCGCTGGCGCGGCGTCAACTGGTCGCCGTTGGCATTGCCCATCCCGGCATTGTCGTCCATCGCCTCGCCGGAACCGTGCCCGCCATAGCCGCCATGCGTCTGTTCGACACGGTCGGCGCCGCGGATGGCCTGTTCGGGAAGATAGATTCCGCCGGCGAGCACCAGCTGCAAGGCCCCCAGCAGGACCTTGGCGCTGGAGGATTTCGGGATATAGCCGGCAGCGCCGTTTTCCAGGGCCGCCAGCAGGTCTGACCGCTTTTCCGACCCGGACACCACCACCAGAAGCGCTTTCGGCAGGTTGACATGAATGTCGCCGAGGGCCGAGAAGCCGGTCCAGCCGGGCATTCCCAGATCGAGCAGGATCAGGTCGAACGGTCTGGTGCCATCGCAGAGCGCTCGCACCTCGTCATAGGTGCTCGCCTCGAAAAACGTCATGTCGGCGTCGAATTGCGCCAGGAGTCGGCGCAGACCGTCTCGGAACAGCAGGTGATCGTCGGCGATCAGCACGTTCATCGCAGGCATTTCCAGAAGGTTGCGGCGATCTCACACCGGGATGGCGTCATCGGCCCGCAGTTCACATAAGCACGTCCATTCTCACGCTGTAGTTCGCTTTTGGTCTTAGACCGCTTCCTCTATGCCTGCCGTCTTTATCGGCCATGGGGCTGGCGGGGAGCTTTGCTACGGGTTGCCCGGACGGCCTGCGGAAACGGACGAGCGCTGCAAAAGGCAACGTCCCGCTCCGCCGGCCGCCTGCCCCGGATGGTGGGGCGGACGGCCAGGACGGAAGGCGGGCGGGGCCTTTCGGCAGAGCGGTATGCCGATCCGTCGGATCGGGCGGTAATCAGACGGTGGCGGCGACACCGGTCTCGGCTGCCTGATCGCCGATGCCGTTGTTCAGCGCCCAGATGGCGGCCTGGGTGCGGTTGGAGGCGTTGATCTTGCGCAGCAGGCTCTTCAGGTGAACCTTCACGGTGGCTTCCGTGATGCTCAGGTGGTTGGCGATCATCTTGTTGCTGTTGCCGTTCAGCAGGCAGCGCAGGATCTGCACCTCACGCTGCGACAGGCCCTTGCGGCGGGTCGGCAGCTCGGCGCCCATGTCCTCGGTGCGACCGCTGACCAGCAGCTCGGCGAGGTGGGTCGGGAACACCTTCTCGCCCATCATCACCAGCTTCAGCGACTGCATCAGCGCCTCGCAGGCGATGTCCTTCAGCAGGTAGCCGCCGGCACCGGCGCCGAGCGCGGCCGACAGGCGGCGGGTTTCCAGATCGTTGGTCAGAATGACGATCCGGATCGACGGGTGAGCCTCGCGCAGGCTGCGCATCGCTTCGACTTCCTCGTCGGCGCCGCTCGGCAGGTCGATGAGGATCAGCTCCGGGTTCTGGCCGGTGCCGAGCGTCGACAGGCCCTCGCGCAGGCTGCCGGCCTCGCCGACGACATTGAAGGGGGTGCCTTCGAACAGACGCTTCATACCCTCACGGAAAAGCTTGTTGGCATCGATGAGGAAAACGTTGATGGCATCCATGGTCTCAGCCCGCCTTTTGTTCCGTTCCGATCAAAGTGGCGCCGGGTGGCGCTTCGGAGGCATCCCCGACCTTCCGCTCCTGCATCCGGTCCGCTCCCCCTCAGGGTTCGGGGGTGCCTCGTTGTGATCCATAGATACCCCCGATTTGCGCCGCGCAAAATTTCGCTTAGGTAAATTTCGCGTCGAGCAATGGGCATATGCCGTAAGCCTGCATAAGACAAGATGAGGACATAATGCAGCTTCCCCTGGTCAGGTGGAATAACTGTCTGTGACAGAAAAGGGGAAATCGTTAACGGTCATGCCGTGACTTCGTAAGGACACTGAACGATAGTGTCGGGTGACTTTCACAACGAAGGGCCTCGGCCGGGCAGAACTACGTCATCGCCCGATGGTTGGAGTCCTATATCCTGGAAATTTGCCATTAGGCATAAGCGTGGCCGTGCCGCTCTCCGTCGCCGGGCGGGGTATGCCGCCATCGACAGGGGTCGTGCCGGGGCGTTCTGTGCTGTATACGTTCCAGCCGCGACAGAGCATTCGCACGCTCGAGCCGAATTTTTCCGTCCATTCCCTTTCGTCCATCCCCAGGCCGGGACGCCATGTCAGACGCTTATGATGATGATCCGTTGAGCCACGCCGCTCCCGCCGCCGGTCCCGCTTCGGGATTCCCGGCCGCAGCGCAGCGCTTCGCCTATCTGGACGGGCTCAACCCGACACAGCGGGCGGCGGTGGAGGCTCTGGACGGACCGGTCCTGGTGCTGGCCGGCGCCGGAACCGGCAAGACGCGGGTGCTGACCACCCGGCTGGCCCATCTGCTTATGACGCGCCGCGCCGCCGCCTTCCAGATCCTGGCGGTGACCTTCACCAACAAGGCCGCCCGCGAGATGCGCGAGCGTGTCGGCCATCTGATGGGGATCGAGCCTGAGGGCTGGTGGCTCGGCACCTTCCATGCGCTGGCCGCCCGCATCCTGCGCCGCCATGCCGAGCTGGTCGGGTTGAAGTCGAACTTCACCATCCTGGACACCGACGACCAGGTCCGCCTGATCAAGCAGCTGCTGCAAGCCGAGAACATCGATTCCAAGAAATGGCCGCCCCGTCAGGTGCTGGGCGCCATCGAGCGCTGGAAGGACCGCGGCCTGACCCCCGACCGGCTCGGCGACGCCGATGGCGGCGATGTGGCGGGCGGCCGGGTGGTGGCGATCTACCGTGCCTATCAGGAGCGCCTGCGCACCCTGAACGCCTGCGATTTCGGCGATCTGCTGCTGCACAACCTCGCTATCTTCCAGAACCATCCGGATGTGCTGGCGGAGTATCACCGCAAGTTCAAATATCTGCTGGTCGACGAGTATCAGGATACCAACGTCGCGCAGTATCTGTGGCTTAGAATACTGTCTCAAGCTCACAAGAACATCTGCTGCGTGGGTGACGAGGATCAGTCGATCTACGCCTGGCGTGGTGCCGAGATCGGCAACATCCTGCGCTTCGAGACCGACTTCCCCGGCGCCACCATCATCAAGCTGGAGCAGAACTATCGCTCCACCGGCCATATCCTGGCGGCGGCCTCCGGTCTGATCGCCAACAACCAGGGCCGGTTGGGCAAGACGCTGTGGACCGAGGCCGACGGCGGCGAGCCGGTCAAGGTCAAGGCGGTGTGGGACGGCGAGGAGGAGGCGCGCTGGGTCGGCGAGGAGATCGAGACTCTCCAACGCAAGGGCACCTCCCTGGCGCAGATCGCCGTGCTGGTCCGCGCCGGCTTCCAGACCCGTGAATTCGAAGAACGCTTCATCACGCTCGGCCTGCCTTACAAGGTGCTGGGCGGCCCGCGCTTCTACGAGCGGCAGGAAATCCGCGATGCGTTGGCCTATTTCCGCGTCGTCAATTCCGGCGACGACGATCTGGCCTTCGAACGCATCGTCAATCTGCCCAAGCGCGGCGTCGGTCCGGCGGCGATGCAGAGCCTCTACACCGCCGCCCGCGCCCGGGGGCTGTCGCTGACCGAAGCCGGCTGGGCGCTGACCGAGACTGACGAGCTGAAGCCGAAGCTGCGCGCCACCCTGCGCGGGCTGTTGCAGGACTTCTTCCGCTGGCGGACGCTGATGGCGACGGTGCCGCACACCGAGCTTGCCCGCACCGTCCTGGACGAGTCCGGCTACACCCGCATGTGGCAGGAGGACAAGACTCCGGAGGCTCCCGGCCGGCTGGAAAACCTGAAGGAACTGATCACCGCCATGGCGGAGTTCGAGAACCTGCCGGGCTTCCTGGAGCATGTCGCGCTGGTGATGGAGAATGCCGAGGCCGCCGGCATCGAGCAGGTCACGGTGATGACCCTACACGGCGCCAAGGGGCTGGAGTTCGACCATGTCTTCCTGCCGGGCTGGGAGGAGGGCGTTTTCCCCAACCAGCGGGCGCTGGACGAGACCGGCATCGCCGGGCTGGAGGAGGAGCGGCGGCTGGCCTATGTCGGCCTGACCCGTGCGCGCCGCCGCGCCTATGTCAGCCATGCCGCCAACCGCCGGCTCTACGGCAACTGGGTCAGCGCCATCCCGTCCCGCTTCGTCGAGGAGATCCCGCAGGACAATGTGGAGGCCGAGGCGGCCAACGGCCTGTTCGCCGGCAGCGGCGGCGGGCGCGGCGGTTTCGGTGCCGGCATGGGCGGAAGCGGCATGGGCGGAGGCTTCGGCGGCGGGGCAGGGGGCTATGG
>NZ_WHOS01000060.1 GCF_013340935.1 Azospirillum melinis
GTGGGGAGGGCTCCACATCGGCCGGCAACGGCTCGGCCCGCTCCGCAACCCCCGGCACGCTGTCGAACAGCGCGTCGATGGCGTCCTGGCTGACCTCCGGCCCACCCAGTTGCGGTCCGTTCAGCAGATGCGCGTCCGGCCGGGTGTCGCCCAGCTTGCGGTGCGAGGACACCTCGCCCGACGCATGCTGCTGGGGGTCGACGGCCAGACGCTCGACGCCCCAGATCTCGATCATCGTGTTAACGCGCTCTTCGATGTAGCGCAGCGTGTTGACGACCTTGGTGGTGCGTTGGCCGGTGATGTCCTGGAAGGAACAGGCGGTCATGATCTCGATGCACCACGCCTCGACCGCGTCGATCCGTTCGGCCAGATCGTCGTCGTCGCGTGGAATCGACATGGTGATTTCCTGAATCTTCTCCGTCGCGTTCAGGATGTCGGTGGTGGCGCGTTCGGTGGCGGCGACGATCTCGTCCAACTCGCCGGTCGCCGCCTCGATGCGGTTGGATCCCGTGTCGGTCGCCTTCAGGGCCGCGATGTCGCTACGCGCCTCGCGCACCACCTGGGTGATGGCGGTCAGCTCCTGCTGGATGCGCGGGTCCTCGCCGGGGGCGAAGGCGGTGAAGGCGCTGGGCGAGGTGCCGCTCAGCCGGTCGACCTGGGTGCCCAGCTTGTCCACAAGCCGGTGGAACTCGTCGGAGGCGACGACGCGGCTGCGCCGGTCGCGCATGCGCAGGAAGGCCCGCCCCCGCGCGGTCTGCGACAGGGCCTCTTCCATCTGCAGATACTCTTGCTCGGTCAGTTCGAGCAGTGACCCGCCGCTCATAGCGCTCAACCCGTTCCTCGACAGCCGCGCCTTCCCGGCGTCTCCGGGACCGCGCCGACCATCGTCCTATACCACCGTATTTCTTTACCGGGAGTTTCCGACGCCGCCACGTTATCATCGGGACGGCGGATTTTGGCGGACAGGGCGCGCCCACAGGGGCCGGATGGGGTCTAAAGGCCGTCAGATGGCCGACAGGCTTGAACCACCTTCGTTTTTATCCCAAATCAGCCCGATCGATGGCCATCTCGCCTTAGAAATTCCCAAAAGGAAAGGAACAGTCCATGAAGACGGCGGTGCGTCCGGTGATGTTTGCGGCGGCGGTCGGGATCGCGGCGCTGACCGGCGGCGCGCTGGTGGCACCGGCCGACTCGGCGCTGGGCCGGATCGGTTCCGCCATCGGCCTCGGCGCCTCGCCGGCGGAGGCGGCGCTTCCCCTGGGTGCGGTCGGCGGTGGCACCATCGCCCCGATGCTGGAACAGGTGACGCCGGCCGTGGTGAACATCTCGGTGCTGAGCCAGGCGCCCCAGGCGGAAAACCCGCTGCTGCGCGACCCGTTCTTCCGCCGTTTCTTCAACCTTCCCGACCAGATGCCGCAGTCCAAGCCGCAGGTCAGCGCCGGGTCGGGCGTGATCATCGATGCCCGCAACGGCTATGTCGTCACCAACAACCATGTGGTGGAGAACGCGCAGGAGATCGCGGTGACCCTGAAGGACCGCCGCCGCCTGCGGGCCAAGCTGATCGGCCGCGACGCCGCCACCGACATCGCCCTTCTGCAGATCAAGGCCGACGGGCTGGCCGCGCTGTCCATCGGCGACTCGGACCGCACCAAGGTCGGCGATTTCGTCGTCGCCATCGGCAACCCGTTCGGACTCGGGCAGACGGTGACCTCCGGCATCGTCTCGGCAATGGGCCGCAGCGGGTTGAAGATCGAAGGGTACGAGGACTTCATCCAGACCGACGCCTCGATCAACCCCGGCAATTCCGGCGGCGCGCTGGTCAATTTCCAGGGAGAGCTGATCGGCATCAACACCGCCATCATCGGCCCGGCCGGCGGCTCGGTCGGCATCGGCTTCGCGGTGCCGGTCAGCATCGTCCGGTCGGTGGTGGAACAGCTGCGCGAATATGGCGAGGTGCGGCGCGGCCGGCTGGGCGTCGCCATCCAGGACCTGACGCCCGACCTTGCGGAAAGCATGAGCCTTAAGGGCGACGAAGGCGCGCTGATCGCCAAGATCGAGCGCGGATCGCCGGCCGACAGTGGCGGTCTGCGCAGCGGCGACGTGGTGATCGCGGTCGATGGCCGGCCGGTGCGCAGCGCCACCGATTTCCGCAACCGCATCGGCCTTCTGCGCGTCGGTACGCCGGTGCAGTTGACGGTGATGCGCGAGGGCGGGCAAAAGTCGGTCACCGTCCGCACCCAGCGTTGACCGCACCACAACGTTGACGGCGCCACAGCGCTGACCGAAGACCGTCGAGGAGCCACACCGTACCGGCATGATGCGTTCGAACCCTCCCCGCCGTCCGGCCGCTCCGCCGGCGCCCACGCCCGGCCGCAGCGCGGCCCAGCGGCAGCGCGAGATCGCGACGCTGCTGATGCGGCTCGACGCTATGCTGAAGCAGTCGGCCGAACTGGCCCAGACGGCGCGCGAGCGGGTGTCGGTCGGCGGGCTGGCCCGCTATCGCCGCTTCAGCCGGCGGGTGCGCGACTTCTTTGCGCTGGCCGCCCTGACCCAGGAGCGGCTGGACGCGGCGCCGGAGGAGATGGAGGATCTGATCGACCCCATGACCACCGCGCTGGAGCGTCTGCACGCCCGCATGGTGGTCCAGTTCGTGGAGGGCAGCGCCGCCTTCTTCGCCAGCTTCGCGCGGGTGAAGGCCCTGCCCATCGGCACCCATGAGATGTGCGGTGTGGAGCTGCGCGGCGTCCTGGAAATCCGCAAGTTCCTGGACGACCCGCTCTATGAGGGGGAGCGCGGGCAGGCCCTGCGCGGCGAGGCCGACCGCATCGCCGCCCTGATCCGGCGGGTGATGGACCGCATCCCGCCGCTGCCCGATTTCGGCGACGAACCCAGCATCGGCCCGCGCGGTACGCTGAACAGTCCGCTGAAGGGCCCGAACGCCCATCTGCCGCCCGGCCGCGCCGCTCCCCGCCCGTCTGCCGACCGCTTGGCCGCCGCCCGTCCGAGCAGCATGCCGCCGGTTGCCGCTCCTAACCCGAGCACCGAGGTCCGCTCCCTCAGCCTCGACCAGTTCGAGGACGACGAGGAGGAGTAGGGAGGGGAGGGGCCGGATCGACCGTCCCGTCCCCTCGGCATCCGCTGGTGCCCCCCTGGGCGCTCAGCGCCGGTGCTTGCCCTCGTCCGCCGTCAAGGCGCCGACCGCCGCGCCGGCGGCACCGCCCAGCAATCCGCCATAGACGGCGCTGCCGCCGGTGACGGCACCGATGGCCGCACCGCCGGCCGCACCGATGGCGCCGCCGGTCAGCGCGCGGTTCTCGCGATGGTTCAGGTTCGAACAGCCGCCGAGCAGGGTCGCGCCGATCATCAGCGCCATCGCCCCGGTGGTGAATGTCCGCATGGTGGTCTTCATCGGTCTCTTCCTTCGAACACAGGCACGTCGATAAGCCGACCGCCACCCTGCCGTCAGGCCGGGAACAAGCGGTCAAGCTTATGTTTGGTGAGTGGCGCCGGTCCTTGCTGTGACCATTTAGGGGTATCGATCTCATCTGATCAGGGCGCCCCACTCCTTTTGGATTGCAAGCAGTACGGAAGGTTGGGCGGATGTGCGGCCTGGACCATGCGGCACAGCATGTACGCCAATTCCGGTGTCCGGCATCGAAAATAACGCCATTTAATTTATGGTTACCAAATGGTGTGGTAAGACCACATAAATTGTGTGCGGGCGTTTACAAATAGTTTGAAATTTTTCGATGAAAACTTCTTGTGAATTGGTTGGGAAACCCTTTAGGACCTCATCCACTACCCCTTGGGGAAGACAGAAATCAGCTCCGGCTGCGGGCGTGCAAACGCCCAATGCCGAAAGGCCGACACTGGGAAGACCAGAGATGACAATCGTCGATAGAGACTTAGACAGGAACCGGCCGCTCCGCTCGCCATCCGACTCTCCGATGGGGAGGATCGTCGAGATGGCGTTCAGCGGCTTGTGGGTGATCCGGAGGCGGGGCGCCCTGGCGGAGGTCGGCGGCCGGCTCTACTGGTCCGACCGCGCTTCGCTGGAGCAGGCTGCCGCGCGGGCCGGCATTCCGCTGTCCGCCGATGTCGTGCACACCGGCCGTCTCGACACCGACTGCTTCGACCCCGGCCGCCGCTAGCCAGTCACCGATGGGGACGGTCCATTCACCTTCCGGGGGATGGAACAACGACGAACGGACAGTTGCATGGGCGGCAGGCTGCTCCCAATATCCGGAGGATCGGCAAAGGTCAGAACCGGCCGTCCCGCAATCTCCGTTTCATTGGGGCCTATGGAAGACATCGACCGCCAAAGAGCGCTGGCCTATTTCGAAAGGCTGGGAAAAGAGCGGGTTCGACTCTATACCGCCATCGACTGCGACCGTTTTCTCGGTGACTGGCAGGTCCGTGAACTGGCCGATCAGTGGCTTGATGCCAAGAATGCCGAAGACAGACCACGCCAGTTGGGATGGCCGCTGCTGCGGCGGCTCCTGTCCAACCGTCGCCCCTGATCCCATCGCCCCTCACCCCCGCTCCGGAAACAGCCCCAGCAGCCCTTCGCGCGAGGCGGCGCAGACGCCGCGTTCGGTGATAAGGCCGGTCACCAGCCTTGCCGGCGTGACGTCGAAAGCGTAATTCGCCACCGGGCTGCCGTCGGGGGTGACGCGCACCGTCTCGATCCGGCCATCGGCGGTGCGGCCGGTCAGCTCGCTCACCTCGCGGCCGTCGCGCTCCTCGATGGGAATCTCCCGCACACCGTCCGCGATGGTCCAGTCGATGGTCGGCGAAGGCAGCCCGACATAGAAGGGCACGCCGTTGTCGTGGGCGGCCAGCGCCTTCAGATAGGTGCCGATCTTGTTGCAGACGTCGCCGGTCGCGGTGGTGCGGTCGGTGCCGACGATGCACAGATCGACCTTGCCGTGCTGCATCAGGTGGCCGCCCACATTGTCGGCGATCACGGTGTGGGGAACGCCATGCTGCTTCAGTTCCCAGGCGGTCAGGCTGGCGCCCTGGTTGCGGGGCCGGGTCTCGTCCACCCAGACATGCAGTGGGATGCCCTGTTCGAAGGCGGCATAGACCGGGGCGAGTGCCGTTCCCCAATCGACGGTGGCGAGCCAGCCGGCGTTGCAGTGGGTCAGCACGTTGACCGGCTCCCCCGGTGCCTTGCGTGCTGCCGCGGCGCGGATCAATGCTGCGCCGTGCAGGCCGATGGAGCGGTTGATCTCCACATCCTCGTCGGCGATGGCCGCAGCCTCCGCCTCGGCGGCGCCGACGCGTTGCGACTCGGGCAGGGGGGCTAGCCGGCCGCGCATGCGCCCCAGCGCCCAGCGCAGGTTGACGGCGGTCGGACGGGTCGCCAGCAAGGTGGCACAGGCCTGTTCCATCCCGTGGTCGCTGGCATCGGTTCGCAGGGCCAGCGCCACGCCATAGGCCGCCGCCGCACCGATCAGCGGGGCGCCGCGCACCAGCATGGCGCGGATGGCGTGCGCGGCCTCCTCCAGGCTGGTCAGGCGGACGACGGCGAAGTCGTGCGGCAGCCTGGTCTGGTCGATGATGGCGACGACACCCTCGCCGTCCGGCCAGATGGTGCGATAGGCCGTGCCGTCGATCCGCATAAAACTATCCTCCCCATGCCTGCCGTAGTCTTGCCAAGTCCTTACCAACGCGGGATGACTTTGTCGGCACCCCACAATAGGTGGTGGCCGCTGCCGCTTCAACACGGGTAGCGTTCGGCGGAACCGTCACCCGCCGGGCGGTGTTACCGTTTCCGGCTAAGAATGAAGTGGCCGTATCTCCAGATGGTTTCCGACACGATGCCGTTGCGCGCGCTGCGTTCCCAATCCTCTCCGCTCTACCGGCTGCCCGGTTCGGCGCTGGTCCTGATCGCCTGCACCGCCGCGGTTCTGCTGACCATCGGGCTGTCGGCCGTGTTCGCCTGGCGTGACCGCAACGAGGCGGTCCAGCAGGCGACCGGCGTGGCCGGCAACATCGGGCTGCTGGCGGCGGAGCATGCCGCCCGTCTGATCGAGTCGGGCGACCTGCTGCTGACCCAGACGGCGACCTTGGCCGGTCAGGCCGGCACGCCGCTGCCCGACGATGCGGCGACCCGCGACCGCATGGCCTTGCTGGCGGCCAGCGCTCCCCACGTGGTCGGGCTGGAGATCCGCGATGCCGCGGGCGCCCTGCGGCTGTCGAGCCTGCCGGACGCAGCGCCCGGCGCCGGCATGCCGGCGCTGAAGCCGAATGGCATGACCATCGGCAGCGGCCGGATGGGCAGGCGTGCGGTGGTTCTCCTGGCGCAGCCTCTGCCGGGCGGTACGGCCGCCAGCGGTTCCGGCGCCGCGCCGCGCGGCTGGGCGGTGGCGGGGCTCGACGCGCGCGCCTTCCGCGATGTCTACCGCTCGCTCGACGTCGGCTACGGCCACAGCATCTCCATCATGCTGTCGGACGGAACGCCGCTGCTGCGCGAGCCGGAGGGCGGCGGCACCACGGGCGGCAATCCCGGGGATGAAACCGTCAGCCACGCCGACGACATCACCGTGACCCGTCCGATCGGCGACACCGGCCTGTCGGCCGCGGTGACCATCACCACCGAAAGCGTCCTGCGGCGCTGGAGCGAGCGGCTGTGGATTTACGCCGCCTTCGCCGCCGCGGCCTGCGCGACGGTGGCGGTGATCGGCGCGCTCGCCATCCAGCGCGCCCGGAAGGAGCGCGAGGCCGAGGACGCCCTGCAACACGCCTACGACACGCTGGAGGAAAATGTTCATCAGCGCACCGCCCAGCTGGAACGGGCCAACGCCCAGCTGGAAGCGGCGGTGACCGACAAGGAGGTGCTGTTGAAGGAGGTTCAGCACCGGGTGAAGAACAACCTTCAGGTCATTTGCAGCCTGCTGCGCCTGCAAGCCGCCCGCATCGACGAGAGGGCGCGGCGCGGCTTCGACGAGAGCCTGCGCCGCATCCAGACCATGAGCCTGCTGCACGAGCTGCTTCACCGTTCGGCCGAGCCGGCACACATCAACTTTGCCGACGCGCTGCGCCAGATGTGCGACGGGCTGGTCCGTTCCGACAACCCGACGGCCGCCCGGCTGGAACTGGAAGCACAGGACTGGATCGTCGATGCCGACCGCGCCACGCCGCTGGCCATTGCCACCAGCGAGCTGGTGTCCAACGCCCTGCTGCACGCCTTCCCGCACGGCCATCCGGGAACGGTGCGCGTGCTGCTGGAGCGCGAGGAAAACGGCATGCGGCTGATCGTGCGCGACAATGGCGTCGGCCTGCCCGCCGGCATGCCGAGCCAGCATAAGCGTCCAACCCGCGGCGGCGCCAGCAGCGGGCTCGGCCTTAATCTGGTGCAGGCGCTGTCGCACCAGGCCGGCGCCACGCTGAAGATCGAGCGCGATGGCGGCACAATCTTCACCCTGACCATTCCCAATCTGCCGGTCCGCCAGCACGCCAAATCAGCGGCGTAAGGAAAAAGATCGGACTGAAAATGGAAAGGGCCTCCCCCATCCTGCCGGACGGGGAGGCCCTGAACCTTTCGACCGACCGCCTTGCGGCCGGTGCGGTGACTACTCCAGCATGCTGCGCAGCATCCAGGCGGTCTTGTCGTGGATTTGCAGGCGCTGGGTCAGCAGGTCGGCGGTCGGCTCGTCGCTGCCCTGCTCGGCCAGCGGGAAGACGCCTCGGATGGTGCGGGCAGCGGCCTCGTGGCCTTCGACCAGCTGGCGGATCATGTCGTTCGCCTTGGGAACGCCCGCCTCTTCCTTGATCGAGGCCAGCTGCGCAAACTGCGAGAAGCTGCCCGGCGCCGGATAGCCCAGGGCGCGGATACGCTCGGCGATCTCGTCCAGCGCAGTCCACAGCTCCGTATACTGGGTCATGAACATGGTGTGGAGCGTGTTGAACATCGGACCGGTGACGTTCCAGTGGAACGAATGGGTCTTAATGTAGAGTGCGAAGGTGTCGGCCAGAACCTTGTTCAGCCCTTCGGCGATGGATTTGCGGTCTGCGTCCGAGATCCCGATGTCGATCTTCATGCTTCGATCCTTGTTGTTGGGTCCTGCATCATACCCCGGCTTCGGCACGGCCGTAACCGGCCGCCGCCCCCGCGGCCCCGGGACAAGAGCTTGGGCGCAGGCGGATCGTTTCAAGTCTGATGCGACCAAACTTCGCGGGCAAACTTCGCCGGCAGGTGATGAGTCCCGGGCGCGTGCCTACCCCCTCCGCCCGTTCTCCTCAGCCCGCCCGAAGCCGGCCGATGAAGTTCGTCACCTCGCGGTTCAGCGTCACCGCCTGACCGTCCAGCAGTTCCGCGGCGCGCAGCACCTCGCCGGCGGCGGTGCCGGTCTCTCCGGCGCTGGTGGAGACGGTGGCGATGGTGTGCGAGACCTCGGCGGTGCCGGCGGCGGCCTCCTGCACGTTGCGGGTGATCTCCTGGGTGGCGGCGGCCTGCTGTTCCATGGCCCCGGCGATGGAGCCGACGATCTCGTCGATGCCGACCACCGTTTCGCCCACCCCCTTGATCGCGGTGACGGCGGCTCCGGTCACGCCCTGCATGGTGGCGATCTGGGCGCCGATCTCTTCCGTGGCCTTGGCGGTCTGGGTGGCGAGGTTCTTCACCTCGCTCGCCACCACGGCGAAGCCCTTGCCGGCCTCGCCCGCCCGCGCCGCCTCGATGGTCGCATTCAGCGCCAGCAGGTTGGTCTGGGCGGCGATGGAGTTGATCAGGCCGACGATCTCGCCGATGCGGTGGGCGGCGTCGGACAGCCCGACGACATGGGCGTTGGTCTCCTCCACCGCCCGCACCGCGCCGCGCACCATATCGAAGGACCGGCGGACCTGATCGCCGATCTCGGCGATGGAGGCCGACATCTCCTCCGTCGCTGCGGCGGCGGTCTGGACGCTGGTGCCCGCCTGGGCGCTGGCGGCGGCAACGGTGGCGGCCTGCCGGTTGGCGCTGTTGGCGCGCTCCAGCATTCCGGCGGCGTTGCTGCGCACCTGATGGGCGCCGGAACCGACCAGTTGAACCACCTCCGCCACGCGCGCTTCGAACAGATCGGCCAGCTCCTGGATGGCGCGGTGTTTCTCCGCCTCGGCTTCCGCCTTCTGGCGCTGCTGGTCGGCGGTCAGCCGCTCCACCTCGCGGGCGTTGGTCTGGAACACCTCCAGCGCGCGGGCCATGGCGCCGATCTCGTTGCGCATCCAGCCGCCTTCGACCGCGGTATCGAGCTGTCCGGCGGCCAGATCGGCCGTGTTGCTCGACAGCCGCTGCAAGGGCCGGGTGATGGAGCGGGCGAGCAGCAGCCCGGCCGCCATCATCGCCAGCAGCAGCCCGCCCATCACCAGGGCGAAGTCGCGGCGGGCCGATGCGGCGGCATCGCGGGTGGCCTGGATGGCGGCGGCGGTGGAACGGCCGATGGCCGCCTGCGTCTCCATCACCTTGGCGGTCAGGGCGGCGAACTGGTCGTCGGTGTGGGACATCATCGGGATGCCGATCAGGCGGTCGATGGCCGCCATCTGGTTCATCTCGTCCACCGCCTTGGCATAGGCGCCGATCCGCACCGATACCTCGTCCAGCATCGCCCGCTCCGCCTCGACCAGCGGCATGGCCCGCAGCTCCGCGATGGCGGCGCGCGCCTTGCCCAGGTTGGCGGCGATGGCGTCGCGCATGGCCTGGAGCTTCTTCTCTTCGATGCCGGATCCCGACAGGGCCAGATGCCGTGACACGTCGCTGTGGATGACATAAGCGATGGCGACCAGCCGGTCGATGCGGCCCAGCCGCTCCGCCGCTTCGCGGTGGATGGCGTCCACGGCGCCCAGGGCCTGTTCCGACTGGCGGTCGGCCAGCACCAGCGCCGCCACCGTCAGGACGATCCCCATCAGAGGGGCTGCGAACACACGGCCTGCCACAGACAGGCCGGACAGACGCGCAAAGACACCGCCGCTCATGCTCCCCCCCAACAGTTCCGCCTCCAACGGCCTTGCCCGCCGGTCACCGCCTTACGCAGGAACCGTCACTTGTAGACCCCGACATAGGCGACCAGTTCCTGGCCGGGCACGCGCTTCACATAGGTGATCTTCGGTTCGATCCTGTTGCTGGCGGGGTTCAGCCAGCGATACTCGACCCAGCCTTCGCCCTTGTCCTTGGCGACGGCCAGCACATCCTGGACGATGAAGCGGCCGTCCGGGTCCTTGACGTTGATGACGCTCTGGCCGACGCCGGCCGGGCGCGGCGGGTAGACCTTCCACACGCCGCTGAAGTCGATGACGTTGACGTAGATCTCACCCTGCTTATACGGACCGTCGGCGTTGAACGCCTTGGCGGCCTCGTCCAGGCCCTGGGCGGCGATCAGGTCCGCCGCCTTCAGGGTGATGGACTTCGCGTCCTCCTGCGTTGGCTTGGCCTGCTCGGCGATGGCCGGGCTGGACAGGGGGGCGGAAACGGCAGTCCCGACGCCAATCAGGGCGACCGCCAGCAAACGAAACCACAGGCGCATGTGCACTTTCCCCAAGGATTGCGGGCCGGCCAGCAGATGCCGGGGACCCTGACACGTTTTATCCGGCCGTCGTCGCCTTCACGTGCGGCCATTTTCCCGTAAGGCTACTAGCAGAAGGTTTCATGCGTTTGTCCGCTGCATTTCTACACGATCATATTGCATTGCAGCATAGCAATATTACGAATGAATGGATCTGATCCGCAGCTTTGAGCGGTATCGCCTTGCGTTTGAACGTGTTAGCTGTGCAGCAAGAGCGGCCGGGCGGGGATGGACAAGCCATCCGCGCGCCGATGCGGCCTATCGACGCATCGGTCGCTGCCGCAGCCCGCGCGTGACGGTTTGCCGCCCCTTTTTTCCATCGACAGCCGCGCCGTTCGGGTGGAGCATCGAAAGTCCGATGCGGGCGCCCTGCCGGCTCCGGACCCGATGCGTTTTCCCAGCGCCCGTCCGCCGCCGCCCGTCGCCCATCCGGACGCAATCTTCAGGAAGTGCCAGTTCTTTAAAGTGCCAGTCTGAAGTGCCACACGCGAACGGGCCGCCCCGGCGGCCGGCGCCGGCGGCCCGATTCCCGCCCTGGCTCCGTCCTCCGGTCCCGACAGCCCGAAGCTTCGACGGGAGGTGTGAATGCCGCATACGCAAATCCGGACGGCGCGCTGCGCGGCGCTGGTCGGCCCCTATCTCGCCGGCAAAACGACACTGCTGGAAAGCCTGCTGTTCGCCGCCGGGGCCGTCACCCGCAAGGGCAGCGTGCGCGACGGCAATGCCGTGGGCGACAACTCGCCGGAGGCGAAGGCCCGGTCGATGAGCACCGAGCTGAACGTCGCCTCCTTCGATTACCTTGGGGAACGCTGGTCGATCCTGGACTGCCCCGGTTCGGTGGAACTGGCGGGGGAGGCGCAGGCGGCGCTGATGGCCGCCGACATCGCCATCGTGGTGGCGGAGGCCGCACCGGAAAAGGCGGTGCTGCTGGCCCCGCTTTTCAAGGTGCTGGACGATCACCGCATCCCGCATCTGCTGTTCATCAACAAGATCGACACGTTGGGCGATATCAGGGTGCGCGACGTCGTCGCCGCCTATCAGGAGGTCTCGACCCGCAAGCTGGTGCTGCGCGAGGTGCCGTTGCGCGAGAACGGCCAGATCACCGGGCTGGTCGATCTGGTCAGCGAGCGCGCCTGGCGTTTCAACCCGCACAAGCCGTCCGACCTAGTCGCCCTGCCCGACGGCGCCCGCGACTGGGAGGCGGAAGCGCGGCTGGCGATGCTGGAATCGGCGGCCGATTTTGACGACGGCCTGCTGGAAAAGCTGCTGGAGGACATGGCTCCCGACAGTGCCGAGCTTTACGAGACGCTGGCGCACGAACTGGCAGACGACCTGATCGTGCCGGTCTTCTTCGGGTCGGCGGAGAACGACAACGGCATCCGCCGCCTGCTGAAGGCCCTGCGGCACGAGGGGCCGGAGGTTGCCACCACCGCGGCCCGCATCGACACCCCTGCCGACGCGGCGGTGGCGGCGCAGGTGGTGAAGACGATGATGGGGTCCCATGCCGGGAAGCTCAGCCTCGCCCGCATCTGGCGCGGCACCGTCACCGACGGCATGACGCTGGGCGCTGAGCGGGTGTCCGGCATCTTCCAGCAGTTCGGCCGCGACCAGACCAAGGTACCGCAGGCCGTCGCCGGCGATCTCGTGGCCCTCGGCCGGCTGGAGAAGGCGGCGACCGGCGACCGGCTGACCGAGAAGGCCAACCTGGGTCCGCCCGCCGACTGGCCGGCCGCCGCCCCGCCGGTGCATGGGCTGGCGCTCCGCGCCGAGAACCGCAATGACGAGGTGAAGCTGTCCGCAGCCTTGCAGAAACTGCGGGACGAGGACCCGTCCCTGACGCTCGACCAATCGGCCGAGACCGGCGAGCTGGTGCTGTGGGGCCAGGGCGACGTGCATCTGAAGCTGGCGATGGACCGGCTGCGCAGCCGCTTCAACGTCGCGGTGAGAGGCCAGCCGCCGCAGGTGCCCTACAAGGAGACGATCCGCAAGGGCACCAGCCACCATGCCCGCTTCAAGCGCCAGACCGGCGGCCATGGCCAGTTCGCCGACATCCATGTCGAGATCCGCCCGCTGCCGCGCGGGTCGGGCATCCAGTTCGAGGATGCGGTGGTCGGCGGTGCCGTGCCGCGCCAGTACATTCCGGCGGTGGAGGCCGGCGTGCGCGACGCGGCGGTGCGCGGGCCGCTGGGCTTCCCGGTCGTGGATTTCGCGGTGGCGCTGACCGGCGGCCAGTTCCACGCCGTCGACAGTTCCGACATGGCCTTCAAGACGGTGGCGCGGCAGGCGATGGCCGATGCCCTGCCGACCTGCGAGCCGGTTCTGCTGGAGCCGATCCTGACCGTCACCATCGCGGTGCCCAGCACCTTCACGCCGAAGGTACAGCGTCTGGTCAGCGGACGGCGCGGCCAGTTGCTGGGCTTCGATGCGCGGCTGGGCTGGCCCGGCTGGGACGAAGTGAAGGCGTGCATGCCGCAGTCCGACATGCAGGATCTGATCGTGGAGTTGCGGTCGCTGACCTTCGGCGTCGGCAGTTACAGCGCCGAGTTCGAACGGCTTCAGGAGGTGGTCGGCAAGGCGGCCGACCGTGCCGTGGAAATCCGCCGCGACATGCTGGCGGCACAATAGACAAAGGAACGCTCCACCGCCCGGCTGGCGGGCGGTGGAGCCGGTCCTTCGATCAGCCGATCTTCTGCTTGGCCATCGCGCCCAGACGCAGGCGGAGCGCGTTCAGCTTGATGAAGCCTTCCGCGTCCTTCTGGTTGTAGACGCTGTCCTGCTCGAAGGTCACATAGTCCATGCGGTACAGCGAGTTGGGCGACTGGCGGCCGACGACCGTGACGTTGCCCTTGAACAGCTTCAGACGGACGGTGCCGTTGACCAGCGACTGGGTCTGGTCGATCAGCGCCTGGATGGCCAGACGCTCCGGGCTCCACCAGTAGCCGCAATAGATCAGCTCGGCGTAGCGCGGCATCAGCTCGTCCTTCAGATGGCCGGCGCCACGGTCGAGCGTGATGCTCTCCATCGCGCGGTGCGCCACCAGCAGGATGCTGCCGCCCGGGGTCTCGTAGACGCCGCGCGACTTCATGCCGACATAGCGGTTCTCGACCAGATCGAGGCGGCCGATGCCGTTCTCGCCGCCCAGGCGGTTCAGCTCGGTCAGCAGGGCTGCCGGCGACAGCGCCTTGCCGTCGATGGCGACCGCGTCACCGTTCTTGAACTCGACCTCGATATAGGTCGGAGTGTCCGGCGCCTTTTCCGGGGCGACGGAGCGGGTGTACATGTCCTCGTCCGGCTCGACCCACGGGTCCTCCAGCGCCTTGCCCTCGTACGAGATGTGCAGGAGGTTGGCGTCGGTGGAGTAGGGGGCCTCGCCGCGCTTGTCCTTCGCGATCGGAATCTGGTTCTTCTCGGCGTAGTCCAGCAGCGTGGTGCGGCTGTTCAGGGTCCATTCGCGCCACGGCGCGATGACCGTGATATCCGGGCGCAGGGCGTAATAGCCCAGCTCGAAGCGGACCTGGTCGTTGCCCTTGCCGGTGGCGCCATGGGCGACGGCATCGGCGCCGACCATGTTGGCGATCTCGATCTGCCGCTTGGCGATCAGCGGCCGGGCGATCGAGGTGCCGAGCAGGTAAGTGCCCTCGTAGAGCGTGTTGGCGCGGAACATCGGGAAGACGAAATCGCGCACGAACTCTTCGCGCAGATCGTCGATGAAGATGTTTTCCGGCTTGATGCCCAGAAGCTCGGCCTTCTTGCGGGCGGGCTCCAACTCCTCGCCCTGGCCGAGGTCGGCGGTGAAGGTCACCACCTCGCAGGAATAGGTTTCCTGCAGCCACTTCAGGATGACCGAAGTGTCGAGGCCGCCCGAATAGGCGAGCACCACTTTCTTGATCTGTTTGCCGGACGCGCCGCTCATGGGACTGCTCTTGCAGTAGAGAAAGGTAAGGCCGCGACCGTACGGCCTTTCCCGCCCGCCTTCAAGCCCTGCCGGCGCCGATCTGCCCCTGGGAATGACCGGGACCGGCTACTCGATTCTCTCGCCGGGGTAGGTGCCCCAGAAATCGGCGCGCTTCATCCAGCCGCGATAGCCCTTCACATCGACCTCGCACCACTCGTCGCGGCACTTCTTCAGCGATCCGATGACGCCGGGCTCCGCCCGCGCCACCACGGCGCCGTCGCCGCGTGGCGACTCATAGATCGCGCGGGTCTGGCCGACGATCAGAATGCCGCGGCGTCCCGACAGCGCGCTCTGGTGCACCCAGCCTTCCGCCCCCTCCCAATCGCGGATGCGGCGCCAGGTGTCGAACTCCTGGATGATCTCCACCGGCATGTCCTTGCGCTTGAACACCCATTCGATGGGGTAGCTGCCGTTGGGGCCGGAGCGCAGGTTCACCTCGCCGACGCGCACGGTGACGAAGCGGGGGATCGGCAGGCCCGACGCGTGGGTCGGGTCCTTTCCCTCCGCGGCGAGCGCCGCGCTCTCGCCGCCCGCGAAAAGCCCCGCCCCCAACCCCGCGATCAGGGCCAGAGCGGCGAGGACGGAGCGGCGGCGGACAGGCATGGCGGCACCGGAACAGGAATAGGGGAGGGCAAACCGGGCCGCACTATAGAGACCACCCGTTCGATAGGGCAAGCGCCGCCACCCCCATCGGACGATGCGGCCGGCTTGCCGCAGGGTGGCCTTTCGCGACGGACTTCTGGACAGTCCCACGACCGCTTGGTATGGCAACCATGGACCGGAGCAGCCTGTGCCGAGACCTTCAGATGCGGGCAGCCGGGGCAAGGGAGGACCAGCACCGATGACCGACAAGAAGAAGCCGCTCGTTGTCGTCACCCGCAAGCTGCCGGACGTCATCGAGACGCGCATGATGGAGCTGTTCGACACCCGGCTCAATCCGGACGACGTGCCGCTCACCCCTGCCCAGATGCAGGACGCGATGAACATCGCCGAGGTGCTGGTGCCCACCGTCACCGACCGCATCGACCGCGCGCTGATCGAGGCCGCCGGGCCGCAGCTGCGGCTGATCGCCTCCTTCGGCACCGGTGTCGACCACATCGACCTGAAGGCGGCGCGCGAGCGCGGCATCGTCGTCACCAACACCCCGGGTGTCCTGACAGAGGACACCGCCGACATGACCATGGCGCTGCTGCTGGCCACCGCGCGCCGCGTGGCGGAGGGCGAGCGTCTGGTCCGCTCCGGTCAGTGGACCGGCTGGGGTCCGACCACCATGCTGGGCCACCGGATCAGCGGCAAACGGTTGGGCATCCTGGGCATGGGCCGCATCGGCTCGGCGCTGGCCAAGCGGGCGCGTGCCTTCGGCATGTCGATCCACTATCACAACCGCCGCCGCGTCCATCCGGAGCTGGAGCAGGAACTGGAGGCGACCTACTGGTCCAGCCTGGACCAGATGCTGGCGCGGATGGACATCGTGTCGATCAACTGCCCGCACACGCCGGCCACCTACCATCTGCTGTCGGAACGCCGGCTGAAGCTGCTGCGCCCGCACTGCTACATCGTCAACACCTCGCGCGGCGAGGTGATCGACGAGGTGGCGCTGACCCGCATGCTGTCGAAGGGCGAAATCGCCGGCGCAGGCCTGGACGTGTTCGAGCATGAGCCGGCGGTCAATCCGAAGCTGCTGCGGTTGGACAACGTCGTCCTGCTGCCGCACATGGGCTCCGCCACCATCGAAGGCCGCATCGACATGGGCGAGAAGGTGGTGATCAACATCAAGACCTTCTCAGACGGCCACGCCCCGCCCGACCGCGTTCTGGAAGCGTTGCTGTAAGACGCAGTTCCCTTCCCCTTGGGACAGGGGAAGGCACCGGTCAGGACGCGGAGGCTTCCAGCGGGGCGGCCTCCCGTGCCGGCACCTCCTGCAACTCCGCCTCCAGCCTTGCCTTGGCGGCGGCGGCCAGCTGCTCGTCGGCCTGGATGCGGGCCATGTCCTCCGGCGCGACGGCGCCGGCGGCGATCACCAGTTCGGCGAAATCGGACAGATAGACGCTGCCCTTCACGGTGCGCTGGACCAGCACGTTGCGCTTGTCCTCGGCATCGCGCTTGCGCTTGACGAAGCCCAGGACCGACAGACGGTCGAGCGCACGGGTCACCGCCGGCTTGGAAATGTTCAGCAGGGACGCCAGACCGCGCACGGTGTGCGGCGGGTCGGTCAGATAAACCTGGAGAAGGATCGCCAATTGCCGCGCCGACAGGTCCGGCGCATCCTTTCGGACGCTGGCGACCAGCGCGGTGCGCCACAACCCGAGCGCCTTGAGGTTCCGTGCCATGCCTCCCCCCGGAAAGCCGCGTGCGGTTCCGCAACCGCAGCACGCGCCGCGAAGTGTCGCTTACCCGAACGGTGCAGGCAAGACTTTCGCGTTCCCGGGAGAAGGACGGCGCCGGTGCCGGCCTACTTTCCTTCGCGCTTCAGCACCACCGGCTTGGCCGTGCCGGTGAGCAGCAGGTTTCCGCCGGCAAGCGGAACGACGGTCAGGCTGCTGCCGGCCGACACAGGGGCGAGGCTGACCGCCTGCTTGGCGGCGTTGGCAGCAGGCTTCACCCCGCCGGGGACCTCCTTGGGATCGAAGAAAGCGTCCTCTCCCTGGCCGGCGACATCGTAACCCGTGCATTCGCTGCCGACGCAGATGCTGGTCTCGTCGATGCGTGCCTTTCCGGCGGGGGCGTTGAAGGGCGCGTCGTCCGCCCCGCCGCCGCTCCAGCTCCAGTTGCCGCGCAGCCAGTCCGGCAGGCGGGTGTCCTTCTGGATCTCCAGATTGTCGGTGATCAGGCCGATGCTGCCATTCAGCCCCTGTGCGGCCACCGCCTCGGCGATCTTGCGGGCTTCGGCGGCGGGGATGCCGTAGCGGGTGGCGATCTGCGGCGTCCAGGCCGTCACCGCACCGTCCACCGCCTTGCGCAGGCGGTCGCCCCAGCCGGGCGCGATCCAGCGCGGATTGGACCAGCCGGAGGCATCCTTGACCAGCTGGGCCAGTTGCGGGGCATCGTCGCCCTGATCTGCGACGAACAGGCGCGGATCGACCGCCGACTTCATGCGGTCGATGCCCATCTGGCGGTAGGTGGCGAAGCGGATCGTGCCGGTGCGGTTGGAGGCCGCCTCCAGCATCGGGGCGAGCAGGTCGTCAACCGCCTTCCAGGCGGGGGTGGCGAGCAGAGCTTTGTCGTCGGGGCAGGCGGGATAGGCGCCGAAATTGTCGCGGTTGCTGCCATAGAGCGGCTCCATCGCTTTCCAGGCCGCCGCTCCGCGCTTCTCCATCACCGAACAGGGCCACGCCATCTCCACCTCGTCGCTGACGACGCGCAGAGCGGTCAGGAAGCCGTCGTCGGTGGCGAGATCGACCCCGGATGCCGTCTCGCGGGCATAGGAATCCTCGATGCCAGCGATGGCCTCGCGCAGCAGCGACTCCGACTTTGCCCGGTCGGGGGAGGGGCCGAAGCGCAGCAGATAGGCGTTCCATCCCTTGCCCAGCCCGCCGCGGATTTCGGCAAGCCGTTTGGCGGCGCCGGCCGGGTCGCCGGCGATGCCGTCGACGATGGCGGACATTGCGGCGACCGCCTTCGGCATCGAGTCGGACAGCGCGGTGCGCCGGGCATCCAGCACCGGGCCGAGGCAGGAGCCGGGAGTGGCCGCGGTCGCACACTGATTGCGCTGTGCCAGCCAGGCCCGCTGTTCCGTCCGCAGCCGGTCACGGTCGGCGGCGGCGGACAAATCCTGCAACGCCTTGTAGAGGCCGGCAATCTCCCGGTCGGCATCGGCCAGCTTGGGATCGGCGCAGATCGCCTTTTCCACCGGCGTGGAGGCCGCCTTGCAGTCGAAGGATGGCTCCGCCCTTGCCGCCCCGCCGATGACCATGATCGAGAGCGCAGCCGCCCCCGCGAGCATTGCGCCGTCGATGGACGGCTTCCCGTTTTTGCGCTTGTCCATAACCGCTCGGTTTTTCTCTGCCCGGCCCATCATGCCTTCCTGGGACTGTGATCCGCGGAAGATACGGAATCCGTTGCGGCTTGTCCTCTGCCTCCCCGGCAATTCCGAAGAGCGGCAATCAAAGGAAGCAGTCAAAGAAAAGCGACTGCGATTGCGGCGAAATGGCAACTGGCCGCAGTCAGCACGAACAGGTGCCAGAGGGCGTTGTTGTAGGGAATGCGATCCATCAGGTGGAAGACGACGCCGACGGTGTAGACCAGACCGCCGGCGATCAGCAGCCACAGGGCAGGCGCCGACAATGCCGATCCAAGCGGTTCCAGCGCCGTGACCACCGCCCAGCCCAGTCCGAGGTAGAGCGCCAGCCCCAGCCGGTTGAAGCGACCCGGAAAGCGCAGCTTCAGCGCGGCGCCAAAGGCGGCCCCGCCCCAGACGGCGCCACCCAGCCCGATCCCTTGGCCAAGCCCCAGCGTGAAGGGCGTGTAGGTGCCGGCGATCATCACGAAGATCATCGCATGGTCGATCCGCCGCAGCACCGCCTTGCCGAAGCCGGGCGGGGCGAGGTTGTAGGCGGCCGAGGCCGTCAGCATCCCCACCAGCCCCAGGCCGTAGACGGTCAGCGCCAGCGCCGTATGGGCCGGAACGGCGCCGGAAAACACACCTGCATTCAGCAGCCAGACGAAGCCGGCGAGGCCGGCGGTGACACCGATGGCATGAACGACCGCATCGGCCCGCCGCTCGCCGACGCTGTAGACGGGAAACTGGTGGGCATCCGGCATTGGCACACCGCTTCGGTCGACGCAAAGAGAAGTCGGCCGCCGGAATGGGGCCTGCGTCGAACATGGTGTGCCGGCAGCGGCCACGCCAGCGGCCCTGTCCGATGGAAAGAACCCGGCGGGCGCTGCTTCGGCGAACCGCTTATGCCTGACGGAACGGCCGCGTTGCGCCGTTACTCCGCTGCGAAGGCCACGGCCGCGGTGTGGCGATGGCGCGGCATCGGCTCCGACAGGTTGGCGGCCTTGCGGAAGTAGCACAGGGCATAGACACGGACGCAGCCGGTGAGATTGTCGCAGTCCTGGCGTTCGGCATCGATCTTCGACACCAGTTCGCTCATCGTCATGAACTCGCGGGCGCAGATTTCCTCAAGCGACTCCCACTCCACCGGCATCAGCTTCATGCTGGTCCGCTTGCCGTTCACCCTGATGTTGCGCATGTGCATGGGAGAGCCCTCCGTTGCTGATGCATAAATGGGTATGTGAAACGGCGGGGTGTGTGCTGTGAAGTTTTTCACAGGGAAAATGACCCATTGAGCGGGGAGCCGTCGAAGGGCCGGGCGGGCATCATGGGATCGACATCGGATCGGGGGACGGCATGACACCAAACGAAGCCTTGCGTGCGATCATGAACGAGGCGGCGGCAGCACGTTCCGCCCTGTGCGAGAACGAACTGGTCATCCGTCTGGACAACATCCTCGCCATTGCCCGCGAAGCGCTGGTGGGGCAGGACGGGGACGAAATGCCGCAGCCGTCACGGAATGAAGGCGGTGGCTGACCGGAGCGGTGAGAGGGACGTGGCGGTCACATCCAAGGTGCTGAGACAATTGGTCACGCGTGGTCGTAAATCTGCACAACTTCGCACACACACGAATTGCATGGGGGAGTAACCTTCCGGACTTACCACCGTCGTTCCCAGCCTTGAAAATCAGGGGGGCAGGCGGAGGGCTTCTCAAACCGAAATGGGACTTCCCAGGCAATGGTTCCGATCGCGACTCCGACCTGCATCCTCCGCGGCACTTACGTTCGTTCCATGTTCGGCGATGTACCCGTCGAAAGCCTGAAGATCGGCGATATGATCAAGTCGTCGGTGACCGGTGAGTTCCGTTCGATCCGCTGGATCGGCCAGCGTCTGCTGGCGGGCTCGTCCTTCGATACCGAGCATCTGCGCAAGGTCCATCTGCCGGTGCGGATCGCCCGTGACGCCATCGCCCGGAACATGCCGTCCCGCGATCTCTATATCTCCCCCAGCCATGCGCTGCTGATCGGCGAGTACGGTGTTTCGGCCCGTCTGCTGATCAACGGCTCGTCGGTTCGGCAAGTGGATGCGATGGATGAGATCGAGTATTTCCACATCGAACTCGACAGCCATGACGGCATGTACGCCGAAGGGCTGCCGGTCGAGACCTATCTCGAAGCCGACAACCGTCAGGCCTACGACAACGCTGCCGAGTATGAGGCGCTGTATCCGGGGGACGATCCGCGCATTCAGGAACCCTGTGTGAAGATCGACATCCCGTTGGCCGCGCTGGAGCAAATCCGCAAGAACGTGAACAAGCGCGCCGAGCAGATCGAAACGGCCGAACTGGCCTGAAGCAGGGCTTGGCCCGTCTGTGGGCCGGATTGTCGAATGTAAGAGAGGGCCGTCCTGTGGGGCGGCCCTTTTGCGTTGGCGGAGGATGGGGGCGTCTAGGAGCTTCACCCGTCCTGTTACGACCGTTGCCGAAAGCAGCCGGGCCTCTTCAAAAGACTGAACAAGAATCCGCTGGATGTCGCGACCTTCCTGACCTCCGCCGGCTCCCCTACAAATGAGTGCGGATGGCGCGATGCCTCGGCGAAGGCATGTCGAGCCAGCGGGCGGCGTTCGGCATGCCCCGGTTTGGCCGGGCGTCCCATCCCCGGTGATGATCTGCCGATGGGAATGATGCGCTGGGAAAAGACGGACCTCGACTGCCCGTCACCTTGCGGCCGACCATAGCAGCCAGCAGAAACCATGCAGATTGTGGCCCCCCGCGTAGCCCAACCCCTGGCCACATAAAAAAACCGCCGCTAACCCATTGGATTAGCGGCGAGTTGAACAGGGAGGCTTCACGTCTGGGAGACGCTGGGTCCGAGGACCCAACCCCGGAGGGGAGACCTCCGGGACGAAACATCAGATGCTGCGTCGCAACATCCAACGATCAAAATTTGACCATTCTGCTGCCAACTTTCCAGGCACAAATGTATAAATCTACCATGCAAGACACGCATGGCTTCTGAAGTCCCTTAGAAAGCTAATAAAAATGCCAAAAACGATGACGCCGCTCCGGTAAGTTGGAGCGGCGCTGTCATTTTTGGCAATTCTCTTACAAGATCACTGAAAATGTTCGTGGTCAGAACGGAGTTTCTGCCACTTTTTTAACCAGGAAGTCGCGGAAGACGGCGATGCGCTTGGAATGGCGCAATTCTTCGGCATAAACGAAGTAGGCATCGACCTTCGGCCCGTCGACATCCGGCAGAATCCGCGTCACGTCCTTGGAGAAGCTGTCGACCAAGAAGTCGGGCAGCGCGCCGATGCCAAGCCCGCTCTCCACCGCGCGGTAGATGGCGTAGACGCTGTTGACCTGCAGGATCGGTTTCCGGTTGGGCGACGGATCGCCCATTTCCATGATCCAGTTGACGTTGGGGATCGGCGCCCGCACGTCGGGCGGGTAGGTGATCAGGTCGTGGTTGTCCAGCTCCGCCAACGTCTTGGGTGAGCCCTTCTTCTTCAGGTAGCTTTGGCTGGCATAGAGGTGGAAGCGGATCGACATCAGGTGCCGCTGGATCAGGTCCGGCTGACGCGGCGTGTTCATGCGGATGGCGATGTCCGCCTCGCGCATCGCCAGATCCAACTCGTCGTCGTCGATCAGCAGCGTCAGCTGGATGTCCGGGTAGATCGACATGAACTCGTTGATGCGCGGCGTCAGCCAGGTCGATCCGAAGGCGACGGTCGTCGTCACCCGCAGCGGGCCTTTGGGATGCTCCCGGCTTTCGGTCAGCATCGCCTCGGTCATCGACAGTTTGGCGAAGACGTCGCGGGCGGTGCGGTGAAGCAGTTCGCCCTGTTCGGTCAGGATCAGCCCACGGGCGTGGCGGTGAAACAGTGGAACGCCCAGGCTTTCCTCAAGCGCGCTGATCTGGCGGCTGACCGCCGACTGGCTGAGGTTCAACGTCTCGCCGGCGTGCGTGAAGCTGCCGGCTTCGGCCACCGCGTGGAAGACCCGAAGCTTGTCCCAATCCATCATGCTGTCCCGCCCCGATGCGCAACCGCCCGGAGCCTCCCGTTTATCTTGAGGACGGCGCATGGCCGCCATGCATGTTTATAGCGGGAACGCGCCCGGAACGCACGCGCTAGTAAAAGCGATTCGCACGAAAATTAATCATGATCACCGGAGTTATTCTCATCCGAAGTCACAGCGATCCGGGCATATCCGTATAATGGATAGGGATGTTTGCGATGCTCGGAAACGGGGCGGCGGTCGTTCGCCCCCGTTTTGCTAATCCGCGGCGTCGGTCAGGGCGGCGGCCTTGACCGTCGCGCTGCGGGCATCGCCCGCCGGCTTGTCCGCACTGCGGCGGCCGATATGTCCGCTGATCTCGTCGCCGGCATCGGCGGGCAGGCGCCAGAAGGGCAGGCTGGAGGCGCAGGCCATAAGCCCGACCGTCAGGAAGGCGGGAACGAAGGAGGCCGGGGTCAGCGTGCCGCTCCACTGCACGGTCAGGTGAAGCGTGGTGGCGCCGACGGCGACGCCGAGGCTCATCGACAGCTGCTGCATCACGCTGGCCAGCGTGTTGGCGCGGCTTGTCATCGGCTGCGGCACCTCGGCGTAGCTCAGCGTGTTCATGCCGGTGAATTGCAGCGACCGGAAGAAGCCGCCCAGCAGCAGCGCGCCCAGGATCAGCAGATGCGGCGTATCGGGACGGAAGGCGCCGTAGCTGGCCAGGATCACGCCGCTGACGATGGAGTTCAGCGTCAGCACCGGACGGAAGCCGAAGCGGCGCAGGATCGGGCCGGCTAGCGCCTTCATGGTCAGGGCGCCCGCCGCTCCGGCGAAGGTGAGGGCGCCCGACTCGAAGGCGGTCAGGCCAAAGCCGATCTGCAGCATCACCGGCATCAGGAAAGGCACCGCGCCGATGCCGATGCGGAACAGGGTGCCGCCCAGCACCGACGCCCGGTAGGTTTGCAGCCGGAACAGCGACGGGTCCAGAACCGGCCGCGCCACCCGCCGGGCATGGCGCAGATAGGCCAGCGTCGCCAGCAGCGCCACCGCCAGCAGGATCGCCACCGCAGTGGCCGGCAGCAGGTCGCGCCCGACATTCTCGAAGCCGAACATGAAGGCTGCCAGCGCGATGGAACTCCACAGGAAGCCGCGGGCGTCGAAGGGATCGCGCTGCTCCTCCTTCAGATTGGGAATCAGCGCCAATACCAGGGCGATGCCCACCAGCCCGATCGGCACGTTGATGAAGAAGATCCAGCGCCAGGAGGCGTAGGTGGTGATCGCCCCGCCGACCAGCGGCCCCAGCGCCGGCCCGATCAGCGCCGGCAGGGTCATCCGTGCCATCGCCGTCACCAGCTGGTCCTTGGGCACGGTGCGCAGCAGGATCAGCCGGCCGACCGGCACCATCATCGCCCCGCCCATGCCCTGGAGGATGCGGGCGGCCACCAGTTCCGCCAGCCCGTTCGACAGGCCGCAGGCGATGGAGCCCGCCATGAAGACGCCGATGGCGCTGGCGAAGACGGTGCGGGCGCCGTAACGATCGGCCGCCCAACCGCTGACCGGCAGGAACACCGCCAGCGCCAGCATGTAGGAGGTCATCGCCAGACTGAGCCGCAGCGGATCCTCGCCCATCGACTGCGCGATGCCCGGCAGGGCGGTGGCGATCACCGTCGAGTCTAGGTTCTCCATGAACAGGGCGCAGGCGATGATCAGCGGGGTGACGCGCGACATGACGGACCGTCAGGCAGGGAGCGGAACCCTACGAATGTGAGGCGTCCCGCCGCATTGACCATCGCCCATGCGAAAGCCCTGCCATGCGTAAGCGCGGTCGGAGACGGATCACCCGGCCGCAGAGACGAAGTCCACCGCCGCCTGCGTGTGCAGCCGTGTGGTGTCGAAAACCGGGAAGCCCGGCAGGTCGGGCTGATCGATCAGCAGGAAGATCTCGGTGCAGCCCAGGATCACGCCCCCGGCGCCGCGGCGGCGCAGATCCTCGACGATGCGCAGGTACTCGGCCTTGGAGTCGGGGCGGAGGTCGCGCCGGACCAACTCGTCGAAGATGATGCGGTCGACAAGGGTCTGGTCGGCCTCGTCGGGCACCAGAAGCTCGACACCGAAACGGTCGCGGAACCGCTCCGCCAGCAGGTCGGACCGCATGGTCGCCGCGGTGCCGAGCAGGCCGACCCGCCGCAGCCCGGCCTTCGCGATCGCCTCGCCCGTCGGGTCGGCGATGTGGATGAAGGGGATTCTGCGGCCGGCCATGATCGGCTCCACCACCCGGTGCATGGTGTTGGACACGCAGATGACCAGATCGGCGCCGGCCCGCTCCAGCGCATCGACCTTGCCGGAGAGATAGCGTTCGGCGCCGTTCCAGTCACCGGTGCGGACGAAATGCTCGATGTTGCCGAAATTCACGCTGACGATGACGATCTCGCCGTTGTCCCAGTTGCCCAGCCGGGCATTCAGCCCGTCGTTGAGAAGACGGTAATATTCGCCGGTGGCCTGATTGCTCATGCCGCCGAGCACGCCGATGGTCTTCTGCGGCAGGGGGCGAACGGTTGGATGGATCGTCATCGCGGTGTGGCTCCTCATTGGCTTGTCCTGAACATGCCGTGAGCCTTAGCACGTCACCGCCCGGTGAACACCGGCTTCCGCTTTTCCAGGAAAGCCCTGTAGCCCTCGCGGAAATCCCCGGTGCCGAAGCAGCGATAGCATTCGGCGATCTCCGCCTCGGTCAGCGGCGCCGGATCGGAGAGGCGGCGGACATAGCGCTTGTGCAGGGTCGCGGCCAGTGGCGCACCGGCGGCGATGCGCTGGATTGTGGCGGCGACCTCCGCCTCGAAGCCTTCATCCGGGACGGTGCGGTGGACGAGGTTCTTGTCCTTGGCCTCCGCCGCACCGAAGACGCGGCCCTCCAGCAGGATTTCCAGCGCCGCCGGACCGCCGGCGACATCGGCCACCAGCTTCAGCTCCGTCGGCCCCATGGAGATGCCGAGCCGGCTGACCGGCACGCCGAAGCGGCTGCTCTCCGAACAGACCCTGAGGTCGCAGGCCAGCGCCACTGCCAGACCGATGCCGCAGCAAGGGCCGTCGATGGCGGCCAGAACCGGATGGCGCAAGGCACGCAGGCCATCCAGCCCCTCGTCCATCAGATCGCTATAGCTCGCCCCCTGTTCGGGGCTGTTGCGCTCGCTCTCGAACTCCGAGATGTCGGCGCCGGGGGAGAAGGTGCGGGCACCATTGGCGCCGGGACCGCCGCGCATGACGACGATGCGGACACCCTCGTCGGCTTCCAGCGCGCTCAGGTGCCCGATCAGGGCGTGCCACATCGGCTTGTCGAAGGCGTTCAGCTTGTCCGGGTTGGACAGGGTCAGGGTTGCAACCGCTCCATCGCGGGTCAGGGTGATGGTGCCGGCCATGCCGCAGTCTCCATCCGTTGCCGTATGGGCGCGTACCATAGCGCCCTGCTGCCGGGACGCAAGCTGCCCGGTGTTGCGGTGCGGAACGGGTGGGCCGCAAGGGTGGAAGGGGAGGTACCGAAAAAAGTGAGGGGAGGGTGAATTTTCCTCTTGCGGCGGAGGCCGTGTTTCCGTAGAAAGCGGCTCCCGGACGACGGGAGCGCGGGCGTAGCTCAGGGGTAGAGCACAACCTTGCCAAGGTTGGGGTCGAGGGTTCGAATCCCTTCGCCCGCTCCAGTTATCCGGTGAAAGCGAAGATCAAAGGGCCGGGCGGCAACGCGCCGGCCCTTCGCTTTTCCGGCTTCCGCGGCCCGGCAACGGGCTTTTGAAATCGCTGGGTATCCCGTATCGACACTGGCCGTCCGGCGCGCTAGATCCATACACATGACCGACACTTCCCTCGCCGCCCGCGGCGTTGCGCTCGACTTGCTGCGCGACGTGCTGCGCAAGTCCGTCCCCTTCGACGACGCGTTCGACGCGCATCCCGAACTGGCGGCGTTGCAGCCGCGCGACCGCGGCTTCGTCCGCCTGCTGGTCGCCACCGTCCTGCGCCGGCTGGGCCAGATCGACGAGATGATCCAGGCCAGCCTCGCCAAGCCGGGCCTGCCCAAGGCGGCCATCCACGACATGCTGCGGCTGGGCACGGCGCAGCTGGTGTTCCTGAACACCCCCGCCCACGCCGCCGTCGACACCGCGGTGGAATTGGCGGCAGCGCGCAACGCCGCTCCCTACAAGGGGCTGATCAACGCCGTGCTCCGCCGCATCGGGCGCGAGGGGGCGGAGATGGCGGCGCGGCAGGATGCCGGGCGGCTGAACACGCCGGACTGGCTGTGGCTGTCCTGGCGCTCCGCCTATGGCACCGCCCGCACCCGCGGCATCGTCGAGGCGCACCTGCACGAGGCGCCGCTCGACATCACGGTGAAGTCCGACCCCGCCGGCTGGGCGGAGCGGTTGGGCGCCACCCTGCTGCCGACCGGATCGCTGCGCCGTCCGACCGGCGGGTCGGTGACCGAGCTTCCGGGCTTCGAGGACGGGGAATGGTGGATCCAGGATCTCGCCGCCTCGCTGCCGGCCAAGCTGTTCGGCGATCTGGCGGGCAAACGGGTGTTCGACCTGTGCGCCGCCCCCGGCGGCAAAACGGCGCAGCTGGTGGTGCGGGGCGCGCAGGTCACCGCCATCGACCGCTCGGCCCGCCGGCTGGAGCGGGTGACGGAGAACCTGAAGCGCCTGCACCTTGAGGCCGATGTGCTGGCCGCCGACGCCACCACCTGGGAGCCGGAGGAGCCGGCCGACGCCGTGCTGCTCGATGCGCCCTGCTCGGCTACGGGTGCGATCCGGCGGCATCCCGACATTCTTCGGGTCAAAACGCCCGACGACATCGCCAAGCTGGCCCGTGCCCAGTCGCGGCTGCTCGCCCGCTCGGTCGAGCTGGTGAAGCCTGGCGGCACGCTGATCTACTGCACCTGCTCCATCCAGCCGGAAGAGGGGGAGATGCAGGTCGCCCGCCTGCTGGAACAGGACAGGCGGGTGGAGCGTTGGCCTGTGACCGCCGACGAGCTCGGCGGCCTGTCGGAGCCGATCAACGAGGCGGGGGAGGTTCGCAGCCTGCCGGGCATGCTGGCCGATCTCGGCGGGATCGACGGCTTCTTCGTGGCACGCCTGCGCCGGCGCCCGGACTAAAGCTTTTTGCGGTCCGCACCGCGGGATAAATCCCAGCCCTGTCTTGCGGTGCGGGCGGCGAATTGATACGACACGAGCCATGCTTCCGTCCGCGCTCTCCCGCACCGCATCATCACCCTCCGCCGGCTGCCGACGCCGCTTGCGGTCCTGAAGGAGTCGGCGCAGATGGGCGACGGGAACGGACGGTTTCGCAGCGGCATGGCGCGCCTTGCCTATGGGAACCCCCTCTACGCCCTGATGCTGGGCGGCAAGGCGCCGGGCGCGCTGGCGGTGATCCCGCCCGATCCCTGGCCGGGCGATACCGACAACGGCAACGCCATGCTGGCCGGCCGGATGAGCTTCGCCGGCCAACCGGTCACGGTCGACCCCAACGGTGTGCCCAACTGGCGGCCCCAGGGCGTCAGCCCCGGCTGGCTGCGCGCCGCCCACGGCTTCGAATGGCTGCGCGACCTGCGCGCGGTCGGCGGCGACACCGCGCGGCGCCGGGCGCGGGTGCTGGTGTGGTCCTGGCTGGACCAGAACGGCGGCTGGCACTCGCAGAGCTGGGCGCCCGACGTGCTGGGCATGCGGCTGTCCAGTTGGATCGGTCTGCACGATTTCTACTGCGCGTCCGCCGACGACGAGTTCCGTGCCCGGGTGTTCGAGAGCATGGCCCGCCAGCTTCGCCACCTGCTGCGGGTGGCGCCGGCCAAGCTGGACGGCGAGCGGCTGATCGGCGCGATCAAGGGCCTGCTCTACGGCGGCTATTGCCTGCCCGACCAGGACAGGGCGGCACGGGAGGCGTTGCGCCTGCTCGACAAGGAGCTGCCCCGTCAGATCCTGCCCGATGGCGGCCATGTGGAGCGCAACCCGTCGATCCAGATGCGGGTGCTGCGCGACCTGATCGACATGCGCGCCGTTCTGCGCGTCGCGAAGGAGGAGGTGCCGGAAACCCTCCAGCACGCCATCGACCGCATGACGCCGGCCCTGCGCTTCTTCCGCCATGTCGATGGCAGCCTCGCCCTGTTCAATGGCGGGCGGGAGGAGGAGCCGGCGCTGATCGACACGGTGCTGGCCCAGGCCGATGCCCGCGGCCGTCCGTTGAAAAGCGCGCCGCACACCGGCTTCGAGCGTCTGCTCGCCGGGCGCACGCTGGTGCTGCTCGACACCGGCGCGCCGCCGCCGGCCGGGCTGGACCGCACCGCCCATGCCGGCACCCTGTCGATGGAGGTTTCCGTCAACAAGGAGCGGCTGATCGTCAATTGCGGCAGCCACCCGTCACAGCGCGGACCCTGGCGCGCGGCGCTGGCCGGCACCTCCGCCCATTCGACCATGGCGGTCGCCGACACCAATTCGTCGGAAGTGCTGGAGAAGGGCGGGCTCGGCCGCCGGCCGACGCATGTCAGCTGCGAACGCCAGGAATCGGACGGCGCCATGCTGGTGGTGGCCACCCACAACGGCTACAGCAAGGGCTTCGGCCTGCTGCACCGCCGCCGCGTCTATCTGGCCGACAATGGCGAGGATCTGCGCGGCGAGGACACGCTGGAGCCGGTGATCGGCGCCACGCCCCAACCGCAGCCCTATGCCATCCGCTTCCACCTGCACCCCAATGTCCAGGTCGTTCCGGTTCAGGCGCAGGGCAATGGGGGCAACGATCAGGTGCTGCTGCGCCTGCCCAGCGGCAATGCCTGGCGCATGCGGGTGACCGGCGCCGTGCTGGAGGTGGCGGAGAGCGTCTATCTCGGCAGCGGGGAGGAACCCCGTCGCACCCGGCAGATCATGATGCAGGGACAATGCGGACCCGAAGGGCTGACGGTGAAATGGGCCTTGCGCCGCGAGCGCAAGGCGGCGTAAATCGCGCCCATCCGCGGTGGCCGGGCCTATTCCCTTCGGGAGAGGCGTGGAAACACGGATGAACACGGGATTTTTTGGGCACGGACGACCACGGGACTCTTCACGCCGTGCTTATCCATGTCCGTCCGGGCCGGCAATGTGCAGACGGGCGGGCGGACGCGGATAAGCACAGCTGAGCGGCATTTCCGTGGTCGTCCGTGCTTTTCTTCTTCCGTGCTTGTCCGGGTCTCCCCGGTTGCCTGCGGCCATATGCAATTCCCGCAGCGATCAGGATGACGCCATGAGCCCGCCCAAAGCCAACCACGCCCCCGCCCCCGACAAGGTCCGCATCGCCCGCGCCCTGATTTCCGTGTCCGACAAGGCCGGTCTGGTGGAACTGGGCAAGGCGCTCGCCGCCCGCGGCGTCGAGATCCTGTCGACCGGCGGGTCGGCCCAGCGTCTGGCCGAGGCCGGCGTGCCGGTCAAGGAGGTCTCCGACCACACCGGCTTCCCGGAGATCATGGACGGCCGCGTCAAGACCCTGCACCCACGCGTCCATGGCGGCATCCTGGCCCGCCGCGACATCCACGCCGACGCGATGGCCCAGCACGACATCCCCGGCATCGATCTGGTGGTGGTCAACCTCTACCCCTTCGAGGCGACGGTCGCCAAGGGCGCTGCCTATGACGATTGCGTCGAGAACATCGACATCGGCGGGCCGGCGATGATCCGCGCCGCCGCCAAGAACCACGACTTCGTCGCCATCGTCACCGAGCCGTCCGACTACGAGGCGGTGATGGACGAGCTGGCGACCCATGACGGCTGCGTCACGCTGGCCCTGCGTCGCAAGCTGGCCCAGCGCGCCTATGCCCGCACCGCCGCCTACGATGCCGCCATCTCCACCTGGCTGGCCGGCCAGCTGGGTGAGACCTTCCCGCCGCGCACCACCCTGTCGGGCTCGCTGGCGCAGACCCTGCGCTATGGCGAGAACCCGCACCAGCAGGCGGCCTTCTACGTCACCGGCGAGAAGCGTCCGGGCGTCTCCACCGCCGTGCAGTTGCAGGGCAAGGAGCTGTCCTACAACAACCTGAACGACACCGATGCCGCTTTCGAGCTGGTGGCGGAGTTCGAGCAGCCGGCCGTTGCCATCATCAAGCACGCCAACCCCTGTGGCGTCGCCCAGGGTGCCAGCCTGCTGGAGGCCTACAAGTCGGCCCTGCTATGCGATCCGGTCAGCGCCTTCGGCGGCATCATCGCCGTCAACCGCAGCCTGGATGCCGAGACGGCCGAGGAGATCTCCAAGCTGTTCGCCGAGGTGGTGATTGCCCCCGACGCCGACGAGGCCGCCCGCGCGCTGCTCGCCACCAAGAAGAACCTGCGCGTGCTGCTGACCAAGGACGTGCCGAACCCGGCCGAGCCCGACATGATGATCAAGCAGCTGTCGGGCGGCTTCCTGCTGCAGAACCGCGACAGCGGCCGCATCGACCCGGCCGAGCTGAAGGTTGTCACCAAGCGCGCGCCGACCGAACAGGAACTGTCCGACCTGCTGTTCGCCTTCCGCGTCGCCAAGCACGTCAAGTCGAATGCCATCGTCTATGCCAAGAACGGCGCCACTGTGGGCGTCGGCGCCGGCCAGATGAGCCGTGTCGATTCGGCCCGTATCGCCGCCATCAAGTCGGGTGAAGCCGCCAAGGCCGCCGGCCTGTCGGAGCCGCTGACCAAGGGCTCCGTGGTTGCGTCGGACGCCTTCTTCCCCTTCGCCGACGGCCTTCTGGCCGCGGCGGAAGCGGGGGTGACGGCGGTGATCCAGCCGGGCGGTTCGATCCGCGACAACGACGTGATCGCCGCCGCGGACGAGAAGGGTCTGGCGATGGTGCTGACCGGAATGCGGCACTTCCGGCATTGATGATGTGAAACGAGCCCTCTCCCTTCAGGGGGGAGGGCTTTTTCTCACGCCTCCGCCAGCAGGTCGTCGGAATCCTCGACCCGCTTCAGCATCGACTGCCGCAGTTTCAGCAGTGCCCGGTGCTCCAGCTGGCGCACGCGCTCCTTGCTGACGCCCAGCTCACGGCCGAGTTCCTCCAGCGTGGCGCCTTCCTCGCGCAGGCGGCGTTCGCGGATGATGGTGCGTTCGCGCGGGCTCAGTTCGCCCAGCGCCTCCGCCAGCCATTGCGACCGCGTGCTGGCGTCGCGCATGCCGATCACCACGTCCTCGGGCGAGGGGCGCTGGTCGGCCAGGAAATCCTGCCAGTCGTCGTCGGAGCCGTCGGCCACCGGCGTGTTCAGCGACTGGTCGGAACCGGACAGGCGCATTTCCATCGCCTCGACCTCGGACACCTCGACCTTCAGTTCACCGGCGATCCACTCGCGGCCTTCCCTGGTCAGGGGCGCACCGCTGCCGTTCTGGGTGGCGCTGTCGATCTTGGCACGCAGCCGGCGCAGGTTGAAGAACAGGGATTTCTGCGCGGCGGTGGTGCCAGTCCGCACGATCGACCAGTTGCGCAGGATGTAGTCCTGCATGGCCGAGCGGATCCACCAGGCGGCGTAGGTGGAGAAACGCACCTCGCGGTCCGGTTCGAAGCGGCTGGCCGCCTGCATCAGGCCGACATTGCCCTCCTGGACGAGATCGCCCATCGGCAGGCCGTAATTGCGGAAACGCGATGCGGTGGCCACCACCAGACGGGTGTATGCCCGGACCAGCTGATGCAGGGCGCGTTCGTCGTTGCCCTCACGCCATTTTCGGGCGAGGTCGAATTCGTGGTCGCGCGACAGCAACGGCTCGCGCATGGATGCCTTGATGAAGCTCAGATTTGCACGCTGAGTCTCCGGATCGTCGATGTATGCCATCCGTCCCTTCCTTCCCGTCTGGGCGGCATCGTGTTCCTTCGCATATCCCCGTACTATCGGGTCTTCGCCGCTTTGCCGCCTGCCCCCGGTCGATGCCGTCGGGTTAAGACAACAAGCATGAGCGCGCCCTGTTGCGGAATCATACGCAGGTGTAGGGGGAGCGGATCACCGGAGAGGCAAAGGAATTTTTCCGGCGATCCGTTTATGGATGGCTGGTGAGGGGCGGAGAGCGGAAACTCTTTGCTGTTATTGTGGGAAGTTACGGTTGGGCGGAGCGATCTGGCAGAACCTGAAGTTGGGTCAGGCCTGGAAAAGGTCCAGCATCTCACCGAAAGAATCAAAACAGGCGCAGACGAGGTAGCCACCGCGGCCGCAACCGCCGTCGAGCGTCACCGTTGCCGGTCCGACACCGACGCCGGGGCTTTCCGGCACCCAGTTGGGGTCGTAGCCGCGCACCAGACGGCTGAAACCGCCATAGGGCTGCTCCAGCCGGGTGAAACCGGCGCTGCCCCACCAGAAAGCGTCGCCCTGGCCGGTCAGCGGGCGGCGGGGATCGATGCCGGAATTGACCAGCAGCAGGCTTCCGCCGCCGCGGCTGCTGCCGGTCCAGCCCTCGCCGTCCCCAGCATCCTCCGGAAGGCCGTCGGAGGAGCCGTCATCCGCGGCCCCGCCCTGCGATGCCGGGCCGCCGGTGTAGGCGGCCCGGCGCAGCGCGTTGAACAGCTGCTCATGACCGGGCCTCGCGGCCACCGCCTGCCGGAGTTCGCGCGTCCAGCGGCCCAGCATCACCGCCCCGCCGCGTGCCGCCGCCTTGCCGGCATCGAGATGACCGCCATAGGCCGCCAGGGTCGGTGCAACGCCCTGGCGCAGCATCCAGTCCAGCACGGTGCGCGGGTCGGGAGCGAAATGGAGTTGCAGCAACTTCTGCCACATCTCCTCCTGCTGGCCGCGCAGGTAGACGATGTCGGATGCGATCATGCCCGGCATCGCCAGCAGGGCGATGCGGAAGGCCAGCAGCCGGTCGATGGTTTCCACCACCTGCTCGCCGAAGCCGATCATGTTGCCGAGATAGACCAGCCGGTCGCCGGGACGGAAGCGCTGGCCGACGGCCTGATGGATCAGGTCCAGCCGGTCCGGCTGTGCGTGGATGGCGCCGATGGCCCAGACCCGGCGCGGCCGGCCGAGCGACGCGAAACGGCTGTCGTCCTCAAGGGCACCGACAAGGGCACCGGCACTGGGGCCGGCAGGTCGGTTGGTCCGGCGGTTGGGAAGACCAAGGCGCGGCGGCAGACCCAAACTCGATTCCCTTCGACGTCGTTCGCGAAGTCGTTCCGACGCTGTCCGCCGGAAGGCGGCCGGAGTTTAGGCGTGTCATGCCGTGGAAACAAAGGCGAAAAACGAGACGGGCGCGCGGCGTGACGTAGCAGCCGCGCGCCCGTTCGTGTCACGGACGTATATGAGGTGCCCGGAAACCGGGACCTGGAATCAGGCGGCCTTGGACAGCACCGATTCCAGACGCTCGGTCGCCTTGGTCTCGTCGATCTTCTCGACGGCGGCCAGCTCGCGGGCCAGACGCTCCAGGGCGGCCTGATAGATCTGGCGCTCGCTGTAGGACTGGTCGGACTGGTCGGCACCGCGGTACAGGTCGCGCACCACCTCGGCGATGGACACCGGATCGCCGGAGTTGATCTTGGCCTCATACTCCTGGGCGCGGCGGCTCCACATGGTGCGGCGGACGCGCGAACGGCCCTGCAGAGTCTCCAGCGCGACCTTGATCCGGTCCTTGGAGGACAGGCGGCGCAGGCCGGCGTTGCGGGCCTTGGTAACCGGAACCTTGAGCGTCATGCGCTCTTTCTCGAACGTGATCGCGTAGAGTTGAACCTCGAGTCCGGCAATGCTGTGGGTCTCGATCCCTTCGACCCGACCGACGCCATGAGCCGGATAAACGACGAAGTCACCGGCTTCGAAGTCAAGCTTGTTCGACATGTGGATTGGCTCTCACTTCTCGCGATCACGCCATTTTGCCGCCCCGGTGGAAGGGACGAAAAAGGACCCCGGACGATTATGGCGCCGTGGGGATGGGACCCATCCACGACGATCACAAAAGCCACAGGTCCTGGAACGATGGGAAAACCGGCAATGGCGCGAAGGCCGGCTCCGGGCGCGCATTATAGCGATGTTACGCCCGAGTTACAAAGGGAACGCGCAATGCATCGGGCGGAAATCGTCCATCGCCCGGCCATGGCCGCCCCGTCGATTTTGCATAGCAACATCGATTGGTGCAATCGGTTGATGTGGCCCGACTCGAAAAATCCTACTCGGATCGGGGGCCGGGCCGCATCGTCAGTCGGTCTCAGCCCGCTTTCGGGGAGAAATACTTCTCGAACTTGCCGTCCACACCCTTGAACTCGTCGGCGTCGGCCGGCGCGTCCTTCTTGCGGGTGATGTTCGGCCACTGGCCGGAATAGTCGCGGTTCATCTCCAGCCACTTGGTCGCGCGGTCGTCGGTGTCGGGGACGATCGCCTCGGCCGGGCATTCCGGCTCGCACACGCCGCAGTCGATGCACTCGTCCGGATGGATGACCAGCATGTTCTCACCCTCGTAGAAGCAATCCACGGGGCAGACTTCGACGCAGTCGGTGTACTTGCACTTGATGCAGCCGTCGGTGACGACGTAGGGCATGATCTCTTCTCCGCTGTTCCGGCCCGCGGTGCCAGCCGCGCGTCCGTGGTCCCGCTATCGCCCGTCGGGGCTGATCGGAGCCGTTTCCCAGGAATAGGGCACGCGCATGGCACAGGGCCGGATGGCCAACCCGCGCCTGCCTAGCACGCCGCAGACGAGCCGTTCAACCCTGTGCGTGATGTGGGCGACCCTGTCGCACCTTGCATTGCGCCATTCGCAGCGATGGCCGGGCCGGCGGCTTGTGAAAACGCCTCCATGAAGGCGCGCAGGCTGGCGGTTTCGATGGCGTCGGCACGCCGCACGAACTGGGTCGGCATGCGGGCCAGCGCGTCGGGCAGCGGCCGGGCCGCCAGCAGGTCGCGCCAGGGATTGCGCTCGACGACGGCGCGCGGGATGACCGTCACCCCCATGCCGGCGCCAACGCAGCCCAGGATGGCGTCCAGCGCCCCGAACTCCATGACCCGGAAGGGCACGCGCCCGGCCTCGCGCATCGCCATCTCCGCCCGGCCGCGATAGGCGCAGGCCCTGCCGAAGGCGATCAGGGTGCGGCGCGCGGACTCGGTGGTCAGGCCGGCGGCCGGCTCGGCCAGCACCAGCTCCTCGTCGAAGATGCGCCGGGCGATCAGGTCGGGGTGGGCGACCTCGCCGCCGACGAAGGCGCCGTCCAGCCGTCCGGCCAGCACGTCCGCCAGCAGAGTCTCGGTCGGGCCGGGGGTGATGGTCAGATCCACGTCGGGATGGTCGCGGTGGAAGCGGGCCAGGACCGGCGGCAGACGCACCGCAGCGGTCGACTCCATGCTGCCCACCGCCAGCCGGCCGCCGCGCCCGGCCGCTTCCGCCACCGCATCGCGGGCTTGGGCGACCAGCCGCAGCACCCGGTCGGCATAGCCGCTGAGCACCCGCCCGGCCGGCGTCGGCTCCATCCCGCGGCTGAGGCGGAGGAACAGATCGACGCCCAAATCCTCCTCAAGCCGTTTGATTCGCGCGGTGACGTTGGACTGCACGCAGTTCAGCGCCTCCGCCGCCCGGCTGACGCTTCCGGTGTCGGCGACCGCCTTCACCACCCGCAAACCGGCCAGATCCATCGCGAGGCCTCCTTCCACTTCCTGTGCATGGCACCCATCACTGAAAGTGGAGCTTATCATCAGAACAATTCATTGGAAATGAGGGCGGGGCCGCGGCCATGATGGACGCCAAATCAATCGGCCCACCGGACGGTTCGTTCCGTCGAACAGTTCCCGGTCAAAGGAGCCGGCCGAAAAGACGAGAGGGCGTGGATCATGGTGCGAGTGCTGGTTGGCGGCCTGATCGGGCTTGCCATCGCAATGGGTGTCGCGCGTTTCGCCTTCACCCCGATCCTGCCGGCAATGCAGGAGGCCACCGGGCTGCGGGCCGACGGGGCGGGGCTGCTCGCCTCTCTGAACTATCTGGGCTATTTCATCGGCGCGCTGGGCGCTGGGCTGGTGCCGCACGGCGCCACGCGGACGGCGATGTACCGGCTGTCGCTGCTGGTCAGCGTCGTCACCACCGCGGCGATGGGGCTGGAGCTGGGCGATGCCGGGCAGGCGATGCCGGTCTGGCTGGTCCTGCGCTTCCTGTCGGGGGTGTCGAGCGCCGGCATCTTCATCCTGGGCATCGCCATGGTGCTGGACACGCTGACGCGGCGGGGCGGCGAACGCTTCGCCGGCTGGCTCTACACCGGGGTGGGGCTGGGCATTGCATCGTCGGGGCTGTTCGTCGCGCTGTTCGGTGACCGGCTGGGCTGGGCCGGCGACTGGCTGGCTCTGGGAGCGGTCTGCGCGGTGCTTGGGCTGATGCCCGGCCTCTGGGTGCGCGACCCGCCGCAGCCGCCGCATTCCGCCACGGCCGGGGCGGCGGGAGATGCCGGTACGGCACGACGGGGAGGACTGTCGGCGCCGCTCCTGCTGCTGACGCTCGCCTATTTCCTGGAAGGCGGCGGCTACATCGTGTCGGCCACTTTCCTGGTGTCGATCCTGAAGACCGATCCCGGCACCGCCGCGGTGGGCGAGGCTGCCTGGATGGTGGCCGGGCTGGGGGCGATGGGCGCCGGGGTGTTCTGGGCCGCAGTCGCCCGCCGGTCGAACAGCTGGTGGTCGCTGATCCTGGCGCACCTGACACAGGCCGTCGCCATCCTGCTGCCGATGACCGGATCGCCGACGGTGGCCGTCATTTCCGCGCTGTTGTTCGGCGGTACCTTCGTCGGCATCGTCTCCCAGGCTTTCGCGCTGGGGCGGCAGCTGTCGGCCGGCGCCTCGGCCCGGGTGGTCGGGGCGCTGACCGCCGCCTATGGGTTGGGGCAGATCATCGGGCCGCTGCCGGCCGGGCTGGTGGTGACCCGCACCGGCAGCTTCAATGCCGTGCTGCTGGGGGCTGCGGCCGTGGTGGTGCTGGGCGCGCTGCTGCTGGCGCTGGGCATGGTGATCGCCGGACGACAGTCGTCGGCGGGGTCGGCATTTGCCGCGCCCAAAGCGTCATGAGGGGAAATGCGTCATGAGGGGAAAAGTTTCGTAAGTATTCAAAAGGTCTGCCTGCGACAATCAGCGCCGGATTTTCTGCGATGCCGTTGTTCTCCCCGATCGTTTGCTTTGGCTACAGTCTGGTCCATAACAACCAGATCCCGGGGGAGTCGATGAAACGCAAGCTGGTTCCAGACGTCGTGAAGTCGCAGGAACTGATCCTGGTGCCGGAGGATACCTCCGTCGCCACGGTGTCGAAGATGATGGCCGACAAGAACATCGGCGCGGTGCTGGTGGTGGACCACGGCGCCCTGATCGGCATCGTCACCGAGCGCGACCTGAACAACAAGGTGCTGTCCAAGGATCTCGACCCGTCGTCGGTGGAGGTCGGTGCGGTGATGACCCGCAACCCCGACAGCCTGCCGCCCGACGCCGACGCGGTCGACGCGCTGAAGCTGATGCATGACAAGCATTACCGGCACCTGCCCATCACCCAGGGCAAGCGTGCGGTCGGCATCGTGTCGATCCGCGACCTGTTCAAGGTCGCCTATGAGCATCTGATGGCCGAACGCGCCGAGGCGTGACGGGGAAGGGGGCGTCGCGGACGGCGCCCCCTTCCTTTCGGTCAATGTGCCGCGCTGCGCTTGCGCCGGGCCAGCAGGTTCAGCGCCTCCACCAGGGTGGAGAAGGCGATGGCGAAGTACAGGTAACCCTTGGGGATGTGGAAGCCGAAGCCGTCCGCCACCAGCGCCACGCCGACCAGCAGCAGGAAGGACAGCGCCAGCATCTTCACCGTGACGTGACGGTTGACGAAATCGCCGACCGGGCCGGAGGCGAACAGCATCACTGCCATGGCGATGACGACGGCGGCGACCATCACCGGCAGATGGTCGGACATGCCGACCGCGGTGATGACGCTGTCGAGCGAGAAGACGATGTCCAGGAACATGATCTGGACGACCACCGAGGTGAAGGTGGCGTGCTTGGGTGCCGATCCGCCCTCCTCATGGCCTTCGACGGTGTGATGGATCTCCAGCGTGCCCTTGGCCAGCAGGAACAGGCCGCCGAGGATCAGGATCAGGTCGCGGCCCGACACATCCCAGCCGGCGACGGTGAACAGCGGCTGGGTCAGCTGCGCCACCCAGGCGATGGAGGCCAGCAGCGCCAGGCGGGTCAGCAGCGCCAGCGCCAGGCCGACGCGCCGCGCGCTGTGCTGCCGTTCAGGCGGCAGCTTCGACGCCATGATCGAGATGAAGATGATGTTGTCGATGCCCAGCACGATCTCCAACGCGGTCAACGTCAGAAGGCTGGCCCAGACATTCGGGTCGGAGAGCAGGTCGAGCATGTAGGGGCGGGGCTCCGGCAGTCAGATGGCGGCAATCAGGTGGCGGTCGCCAGATGGGTGCAACCGACGGGTTTCACGCCGGCACCGCGGGGCGCCAGCGTGACCGCGACCACATGAGGTCGGCTTCGGCCCGCTGCAAGGGGCCAGTTCCATTTTCCCGCCTGTCTGCTCCCCTGACTTGCCGGTGTTTTTGCGGGCGTCTTACCGCCCTTTTGCCGCCGATCCCGCGACCGTGCGTTTCATCTCCAGAAGGCTGCGGTCCGCTGTCCTGCCGCCGTGCTGGGGATGCGGCCGAAAGGGGATGGGTCGGCGTGCTCCACCTCGTGCCGCTCGACGGTCTGTCGGGTGGCCGTGATGCTGTCGGTCCGCTCGCTCCAGGCGCGCCGGCGGACCGCCATCTGAAGCCGGCAATCCTGGGAGCAGTAGAAGGGGGCTGGGCCGCGGGCGGACGTGCGGACGAAGGGCCTGCCGCAGCAGGCGCAGTAAAGTGTGGTCATGGTCGTTTCCTCCGGAACGGGCGGCCGTTTGCCGGCCTTGCCCAGAGCCTTGCGGCTGATCGTCCAACGGATGACCGGCCTTCGGCTCTGCTGATGCTGTTGGATGAATTGTGTCGGCTGGCCCCAGGCATCGCCAGCGATCAAAAGACATAAGCCCGTATAGCCTCAAGTATTCGGGGCCGGAATTGGGAGCCGTAACAGCAGCTTAGATGCACGGGCGCGTCAATTCGCCGCGATGCTCTGCCGCTCGTCCAGGCAGGGATTTTTCGACAGTCGTGTCTTTCAACGGGAGCCTGACAGTGCCATCTATTGCTTTTGGTCAATTATGCGGAAAGACGAGACGCGATGACGCTGAGACGCCTCGCCACCTTCCTGAAAACCGAAAGCGCCAGCGGCGTGGTCCTGATGATTGCGGCGGTGCTTGCCCTGATCTGGGCGAACTCGCCGGCGGCCCCGCTCTACGATGCGATCCTGGCGATGAAGGTGGCGGTGACGGCCGGCGGCATCGGGTTGGACAAGCCGCTGATCCTGTGGATCAACGACGGACTGATGGCGATCTTCTTCCTGCTGGTCGGGCTGGAGATCAAGCGCGAGGTGCTGGAGGGCGAACTGTCGAGCCCGGCCAAGGCGATGCTGCCCGGCATCGCGGCCTTGGGCGGCATGGCGGTGCCGGCGCTGGTCTATTGCCTGTTCGCCCAGGCCGAACCGGGCGCCCTGCAGGGCTGGGCGATCCCGGCCGCCACCGACATCGCCTTCGCGCTCGGTGTGCTGGCCCTGCTGGGCAACCGGGTCCCCAGCAGCCTGCGCGTCTTTCTGCTGGCGCTGGCGATTATGGACGATCTGGGCGCCATCGTGATCATCGCCATCTTCTACAGCCACGGTCTGGTGCCGCTGGCGCTGGGTCTGGCGGCGGCATCGGCGGTCGGTCTGTGGCTGCTGAACCGGGCGGGGGTGCGGTCGCTGACGCCCTATCTGGTGCTGGGACTGATCCTGTGGGTGTGCGTGCTGAAATCGGGCATCCACGCGACGCTGGCCGGCGTGGTGCTGGCCTTCGCCATTCCGTTGCGCGTCGAAGACCGCGCCGGCAAGCGTGCGCCGGACGCGCCGCTTTATCGCCTGGAGCATGCGCTGCACCCGTGGGTGGCCTTCCTGATCATGCCGGTCTTCGCGCTCGCCAATGCCGGCGTGCCGCTCGACGGCATCACCCCTGCCAGCCTGCTGGAGCCGGTGCCGCTGGGCATCGCGCTCGGCCTGTTCCTGGGCAAGCAGGCGGGTGTCTTCCTGGCGGTGTGGATCGCCGTGCGGACCGGCGTGGTCGAGCGGCCGGCGCGCGCCAGCTGGGGCCAGATCTACGGCGTCGCCGTGCTGACCGGTATCGGCTTCACTATGAGCCTGTTCATCGGGACGCTGGCCTTCGCCGATCCGCATCATGCGGTGGCGGTGCGGCTGGGCGTGCTGACCGGCTCGCTCGCCTCGGCACTGGCCGGCTATGCGCTGCTCCATGCCGCCGGCAGCGCGCGGGCGCGGGAGGTGGCCCGGGCAAGCTGAGATCGCCGGACCGGGATGGCCCCATGGGATCGCCCATGGGAGCGCCGCAGGCGGCAGGGCGGCATGGTGTCCGCTGGGTACGCGAACTTTGTGCCCGGAGGGTGGAACAGCCGGGGGGATCGGCGGGTTCTTCCCTTGCGGGGAGTCGCGCTGCGGGCGCGGGACCGCCTGACTCGGGGGGACATGCGATGATCGACGCCATCCGCACACGCCGGCACGCCGTTGCCGAAGCGCCGCCGCCGGGCGCTACAGGCGGTTCGGTCCCCATCGATTTCCAGCGGCTGGAGCGGCTTCGCCGCCTGACCCGGCTGATGGACACCCGTTGGCGCATTCCCTTCACCCGCATCCCCATCGGGCTGGACGGCATAGCCAGCGTGGTTCCGGTGGCGGGCGACACGGTGACGGCGTTCGTTTCCGCCTACATCATCATGGAGGCCGCCCGCTTCGACCTGCCGAAGACGCTGGTGGCCCGCATGGTCTTCAACGTGCTGCTGGATTGGGCGGGCGGCTCGGTCCCGGTGCTGGGCACCGTGTTCGACATCGCCTTCAAGGCCAACCGGATGAACCTGAACCTGCTGCACGAGCATCTGGAACAGCGTCTGGCCGCCACCGCCGCCGCCACCGCGAAGCGCTGAAGCGGCAGCCGCCGAAAGGCGGCTCTTTCCGATCTTGACGTGGATCAAGGCAGGGGTGGGGGGACTGCGGCACTCTGTCGCTCATGAACGCCATCACCGCCCTGGCCGTTTCGCCGGCCCCCGCCAACCCGTCCCATTCCCATGGTGTCGCCCACGGTGTCGACGCCGCGCTGCTCGCCAAGTATGACGGGCTGCGGGTGCCGCGTTACACCAGCTACCCGACCGCGCCGCACTTCACGCCAGAGGTGAACGGCGACGTCTACGGTGGCTGGCTGGAGGCGATCGAGCCGTCCCGCTCGGGATCGCTCTACCTGCATGTCCCCTTCTGCCAGAAGATGTGCTGGTACTGCGGCTGCCACACCAAGATCGTCGCCCGCTACGAGCCGATCGCGGAGTATCTCGACCATATGCGGCGCGAGATCGCCATGGTGGCCGACCGTATTCCCGGCCGGCTGGCGGTGCGCCACATCCATTTCGGCGGCGGCACCCCGACCATGATGGCGCCCGACGATTTCGAGGCGATGATCGCACTGCTGCTCAAACGCTTCGACGTCGCCGACGATGCCGAACTGGCGGTGGAGATCGATCCCCGCACCCTGACGGTGGAGATGGCGGCTGCGATGGGCCGCGCCGGGGTCAACCGCGCCTCGCTGGGCGTGCAGGATTTCGACGAGACGGTGCAGCAGGCGATCAACCGCGTCCAGCCGCGCGCCGTCACCGAGCAGGCGCTGGCCTGGCTGAAGGATGCCGGCATCGCCAGCGTCAATTTGGACCTGATGTACGGCCTGCCGCACCAGTCGGTGGAGAGTGTCGCCCGCTCCGCCGAAGTCGCGCTGGAAATGGCGCCCGACCGGCTGTCGGTTTTCGGCTACGCCCATGTGCCGTGGATGAAAACCCACCAGAAGAAGATCGACGAGTCGGTTCTGGCCGGTTCGCTCGGCCGCTGGGAGCAGTTCGCCGCCATCGCCGACACGCTGTCGGCCGCCGGCTACAGCGCCATCGGTCTCGACCATTTCGCCCGCCCCGGCGACGAGCTGGCGGTGCAGCAGGAGGAAGGGCGGCTGGGCCGCAACTTCCAGGGCTACACCACCGACGATGCAGAGATTCTGCTGGGCTTCGGCTCCTCCTCCATCGGTGCCTTGCCGCAGGGCTATGTGCAGAACGCGGTGCCCTTCGACCATTACGCCACCGCCATCGAGGAGGGCCGCCTGCCCACCGGCAAGGGCATCGCGCTGACCCAGGACGACAAGGTGCGGCGCGACCTGATCATGCGGCTGATGTGCGACCTGTCGGTCGACACCGCCGCCATCGCCCGTGCCCACGGCTTGCCCGAGTCCGCCTTCGACGCGGAACTGGAGGGCATGGCCGATCTGGTCGCCGACGGCGTCGCGGTGATGGACGGCCGGCGCATCCATGTGCCGGAGAACGCCCGTCCGTTGATGCGCATCGTTGCCGCCCGCTTCGACACCCACCTGTCCAAGGGCGCCGGGCGGCACAGCCGGGCGGTTTGACGGCATTCGGAGAAAGTCGGGCGGAGAAAGTCGGGCAAAAGAAAAGGCGGCCGGCGCCACCCGCCGACCGCCTTTCCCCGTGCCGCGCATCCGAACCCACAAGGCTACGCGGCAACCTCGTTGATGCCCTGCATCAATGTCCGCAGCATGTCGCCGCTGAGGCGGTTGGACGTGACGTCGCCCGTCTGCTGCTGCATGCTGCCATAGGAGGCCATCCGCTCCTGTTCCGACACATAGCCGTCCTTGTTGGTGTCCAGCGGGTCGTAGCCGGTCGTGCCGCCGGCTGCTGCCGAGCTTGAAGCCGCGGAACTGGAGGATGCCGAACTGGAGGATGCCGAACTGGAGGACAGGGTCGAGGACGTGCTGCCGCTGTCCGAAGCGCCGGAAGTGCCTGTGTCATTGGCGGGCGGCGGCGGGG
>NZ_WHOS01000061.1 GCF_013340935.1 Azospirillum melinis
CTGGGAGGAGCCGGATCCCGAACCGATGCCGCCGCCGCGTCCCGCCGCCCGGCGGCCGATGCCGGCCTTCGACGATTTCGAGGATGACGAGCCGCCCCCCCCGCCGCGGCCGCGCCGCCGCGCGGTCGATCCGGATGCCGGGCTGATCTCCCGCCGGACGGCGGAGGATGCCTCGCACCACCTGACCCATCTGGCGCGTGAGCTGGGCGACGACCTGTCCATCGGCCCGATGCCCATCGGCATCCGCACGGTGGAAGAGGTCGTGCGCGAACTGCTGAAGCCGCTGTTGAAGGAATGGCTGGACGAGAATCTGCCGACGGTGGTCGAGCGGCTGGTCCAGCAGGAGATCGACCGCATGATCCGGCGGTCGCAGAAATTCTGATCCTGTCTTCCCGAGACCCGCTTTTTTGATCCTTGGTTGAGACGTTTCTAGCGAAAGTTCGTGGTGATGTTGGAAAAGACGTACCGGCCCGCCGAGGTCGAGGAGAAGCACTACCGCCTGTGGGAAGAGTCCGGCGCCTTTGCCGCTCAGCCGCAGGGGAACGGCAAGCCCTACACCATCATGATGCCGCCGCCGAACGTCACCGGCAGCCTGCACATGGGCCATGCGCTGACCTTCACCATCCAGGACGTGCTGACCCGCTACAACCGCATGCGCGGCCGCGACGCCCTGTGGCAGCCCGGCACCGACCATGCCGGCATCGCCACCCAGATGGTGGTGGAGCGCAATCTGGCGAAGGACGGCAAGACCCGCCACGATTTCGGCCGCGACGCCTTCATCGACAAAGTGTGGGAGTGGAAGGCCGAATCGGGCGGCACCATCACCCGTCAGCTGCGCCGTCTGGGCGCCTCGCCCGACTGGCCGCGCGAACGCTTCACCATGGACGAGGGGCTGAGCCGGGCCGTCCGCAAGGTGTTCGTCGAACTGCACCGCCAGGGGCTGATCTACAAGGACAAGCGGCTGGTCAACTGGGACCCGAAGCTGCACACCGCGATCTCCGACCTCGAGGTCGAGCAGAAGGAGATCAAGGGCAACCTCTGGCACTTCCGCTACCCCATCGACGGGGAGGAGGGGCGCTTCATCGTGGTCGCCACCACCCGTCCGGAAACCATGCTGGGCGACACCGGCGTGGCGGTGCATCCGGAGGATGAGCGCTACAAGGACCTGATCGGCAAGATGGTCCGCCTGCCGCTGGTCGGCCGCCTGATCCCCATCGTCGGCGACGAATATGCCGATCCGGAGACCGGCTCGGGTGCGGTGAAGATCACGCCGGCCCACGACTTCAACGACTTCGAGGTCGGGAAGCGCTGCGGGCTCGAACAGATCAACATCATGGATCGCGATGCCCGGCTGAACGACAATGTTCCCGAGGCCTACCGCGGGCTGGACCGTTACGAGGCGCGCAAGAAGGTTGTTGCCGAACTTGAAGCGCTGGAGCTTCTGGAGAAGATCGAGCCGCACACCCACATGGTCCCGCACGGTGACCGCTCCGGCGTCGCCATCGAGCCGTGGCTGACCGACCAGTGGTATGTCGATGCCGCGACCCTGGCGAAGCCTGCCATCGAGGCGGTGGAGACCGGCAAGACGGTGTTCGTGCCCAAGCAGTGGGAGAACACCTATTTCGAATGGATGCGCAACATCCAGCCATGGTGCATCAGCCGCCAGATCTGGTGGGGGCATCAGATCCCGGCCTGGTACGGTCCGGACGGCATCTTCTTCGTCGAGGAGACCGAGGAGGAGGCGCGCGCTGCTGCGAAGGCGCATTACGGCAGCGATGTCGAGCTGACGCGCGATGCCGACGTGCTGGACACGTGGTTCTCGTCGGCGCTGTGGCCCTTCTCGACGCTTGGCTGGCCGGACCAGACGCCTGAGCTGGACCGCTACTACCCGACCGACGTGCTGGTGACCGGCTTCGACATCATCTTCTTCTGGGTCGCCCGGATGATGATGATGGGCCTGCACTTCATGAAGGACGTGCCTTTCCGCACCGTCTACATCCACGCCCTTGTCCGCGACGAGAAGGGCCAGAAGATGTCGAAGTCGAAGGGCAACGTCATCGATCCGCTGGAGATCATCGACCAGTACGGCACCGATGCGCTGCGCTTCACCCTGTCGGCGATGGCCGCGCAGGGCCGCGACATCAAGCTGGCGGTGAACCGGGTCGAGGGCTACCGCAACTTCGCCACCAAGCTGTGGAACGCCGCCCGCTACTGCCAGATGAACGGCTGCGATCCGGTCGCCGGCTACAAGCCGGTCGGGCTGACGCAGACGGTCAACCGCTGGATCGTCGGCGCGCTGGCCGATGCGGCGAAGAAGGTCGCCGAATCGATCGACGCCTACAAGTTCAACGAGGCCGCCGGTGCCGCCTACCAGTTCACCTGGGGCACCTTCTGCGACTGGTACATGGAGTTCACCAAGCCGATCCTCGCCGGCACCGACGAGGCGGCGAAGGCGGAAACGCGGGCGACCACCGCCTGGGTGCTCGACCAGATCCTGCACATCCTGCATCCGCTGATGCCCTTCATCACCGAAGAGCTGTGGGAGCAGCTGTCGCCGGCCCGCGCCAACCGGCTGATCTCGGCTGAATGGCCGGAGTTCGCCGCCGACAGCGTCGATCCGGCGTCGCGCGACGAGATGGATTGGGTTGTGCGGCTGATCACCTCGGTCCGCTCCATGCGGTCGGAGATGAACGTCCCGCCGGCGGCGCAGATCGAGCTGAAGCTGAAGGATCCGAACCCGGTCAGCCTCACGCGGCTGGACACCCACCGCGACCTGATCCTGCGCATGGCGCGGCTGTCGAGCGTAGAGCCGCTCCAGGGCGATGTGCCGAAGAGCAGCGTCCAGGCGGTGCTGGACGAGACGACGCTGGTTCTGCCCCTGGAAGGCATCGTCGATCTCGACAAGGAGAAGGCGCGCCTGTCCAAGGAGATCGACAAGCTGAGCGGCGAGATCAAGAAGATCGACGCCAAGCTGTCGAACGAGCAGTTCGTCGCCAAGGCTCCGGAAGAAGTGATCGAGGAGCAGCGCGACCGCCGCGAGGCCGCCGATCAGGCCCGCGACAAGCTGCAGAAGGCGCTGGAGATGCTGGCCGGCTGATGTGTGGGGAGGGGGCTTCGTTACAGGCCCCCTTCCCATCCGTCCGCTACAGCGTGAAGATCGCCAGCAGCACCAGCACCGCGATGACCCCGGCGATGCTGAGCTTCATGAATTTGGTGAAGGCGATCCATGTCGCCTGATGTGAGCGGACGGTCTCCGCACTGACCGGGTTGGGACTCACGGCCGCCATATCGATCAACCCTCCAACAGTTTCTTTTGCCCGCAAATTTTGACGCGGATGCACAGAAACGCAACAGATTCCGAGTGGAACCGTCAACCATGCCGGAAGGGTGGTGATCGGAAGGGACGGGCCCCTAGAGTGGCGGGTTCAGTGGCGGGTTCACCAGGGCCGCGAGGTCCGGAACCGGACCGTCGATCCGCACCAGATCGCCATCGACTCGGGCACGGCCTTCGGCGATCAGGCGGACGGCATGCGGATAGAGCCTGTGTTCCGACAAAAGGACGCGGTCGGCCAGGCTGTGGCCGTCGTCGCCGGGCAGGACCGGTACCGCCGCCTGGGCGATGATCGGACCCTCGTCCATTTCCGGACGCACATAATGCACGGTGCAGCCATGGAAGCGGACGCCGGCAGCCAGCGCCCGCTCATGGGTGTCCAGGCCCTTGAAGGAAGGCAGCAGGGACGGGTGGATGTTGATGAGCGCATTGTGCCATTGCCCGACGAACCAGGGCGACAGCAGGCGCATGAAGCCGGCAAGGCAGACCAATTGGACACCAGCCTCGCGCAGAGCGGCATCCATCGCCGCCTCGAAGGCCGGCTTGTTGCCGGGATAGTCGCGGTGGTCGACCACTGTGGTGGCGATCCCGGCGCCGGATGCACGTTCAAGGCCGAAGGCATCGGCCTTGTTGGACAGCACAAGCGCGATCTCGGCCGGGAAACCCGGCGCGGCGCAGGCGTCGATCAACGCCTGCAGATTGCTGCCGCGCCCCGAGATCAGGACGCCGAGCTTCAACTTGCTCATCAACAAATCCTTAGGCGTCCCTTACGCGGTCCAGGCCGCGTCCATGCCAGTGACGGTCACGCGGGCGTCGCCGTCCTTCAGAGCGGTGACGGTGCCGACGGTAAAGACCGTCTCGCCGCCCTCGCGCAGGATGTCGATGGCCTCGGCCGCCTTGTCGGCGGGAACCACGACGACCATGCCGAGGCCGACGTTGAAGGTGCGCGCCATCTCGTACGGAGCGATGCCGCCGGTCTTCATCAGCCAGGAGAAGACGGGGGGCAGGGTCCAGGCCGAGGCGTCGAGAACGACACCCAGCCCGTCCGGCAGGACGCGCGGAATGTTCTCGATCAGGCCGCCGCCGGTGATGTGGGCCATGGCACGAACCGTGCCGGCGCGCACCGCCTTCAGCGTGCTCTTCACATAGATGCGGGTCGGGGTCAGCAGGGCTTCGCCCAGCGTCTTCGAGGCATCCCACGGGCAGGCGGAGTCGTAGCCGAGGCCCGACTTCTCGACCAGCTTGCGCACCAGCGAATAGCCGTTGGAATGCACGCCGGTGGAGGCGAGGCCGAGAACCACGTCGCCGGCCTGCACGGCGGAGCCGGTCAGGGCATGCTGGCGTTCCACAGCACCGACGGAGAAGCCGGCGAGGTCGTAATCGCCCTCGGAATACATGCCGGGCATCTCGGCGGTCTCGCCGCCGACCAGCGCGCAGCCGGCCTGACGGCAGCCTTCGGCGATGCCGGCGACGATGTCGCGGCCGGCGGCCACGTCGAGCTTGCCGGTGGCGTAGTAATCCAGGAACAGCAGCGGCTCGGCGCCCTGCACCACCAGATCGTTGACGCACATGGCGACGAGGTCGATGCCGACCGTGTCGTGGCGGTTGGCGAGAATCGCCACCTTCAGCTTGGTGCCGACACCATCGGTCGTCGCGACCAGAAGCGGATCCTGGTAGCCGGCGGCGCGCAGATCGAACAGCGCGCCAAAACCGCCCAGGCCCGCGTCGGAGCCTGAACGCGCGGTGGAGCGGGCAAGCGGCTTGATCGCTTCGACAAGCGCGTTGCCCGCATCGATGTCCACACCGGCCTGCTTGTAGGCGTCGGACATGTTATAGGACTGGGTGCTGATGGTATCCTCGCTTGGGCTGAGCTATATACCGGGCCTTGGGCTCGGGCCGAACATACTCGAATCGGAAGGCTTTGCAATGCTCCACCGCCGCCGCGCGCCGCTCCTCGCCGGTCTTGCTGCCATGTCCACCGCTCTGGTCGTGTCGATGACCGGGCCGGCCGGGGCGCAGACCGGTTCTCCGCCGCCGGCCGCCGTCTCCGCCGCCACCTCCGCTGCCGCCGCCCCGTCCGCTGCAGACCCCTTCGCGGTGTCCGGCGTCCGGGTCGACATCAACGGCAGCAATCCGACCACCGTACGCGATCAGGCGATCCGCGAGGCGCAGGCCAAGGCCTGGGCGGAGCTGTACCGCCGGCTCGTTCCCGGCGGCGGCAACCCTCCGCGCCTGTCCGACGGCGAGATCGCCAAGCTGGTCCAGGGCTTCGAGATCGACGAGGAGAAGGTGTCGGCCAGCCGCTATGTCGGTGCCATCACCGTGCGGTTCCGGCCCAATGCGGTGCGCGATGCCCTCGGGCAGAGCGGCGGTGCCGCCCAGTATGTGGAGCCGCCGTCGCGGCCCTTCGTCATCCTGCCGGTGACGCTGACTGACGGGCGCACCATCCTGTGGCAGGACCGCACCCCCTGGCGCGCGGCCTGGGAGGCGCGGCAGCCCGCCGCCTCGCTGGTGCCGCTGGTGGTGCCGGACGGAGAACTGTCCGATGCCCAGGCGATCAGCGGCGAGGATGCCGTCGCCGGCAATGCCGACGCGCTTGCCCGCATCGCCCAGGCCTACAAGGCCGGCGGAGTGGTCGTCGCCCGCACCGATCTTCCGGCCAACGGCCCCGATCCGGCCCGCGGCCTGACGGTCGACGTCACGCGCTACGGGCTTGACGGCACGCGCGAGAACCAGACGGTGCAGGTCAAGGGCGGCGGCACCGCCGACGAGCTGCTGAACCGCGCCGTCGCGTCGGTCGGCACCCAGGTCGACGATTCGTGGAAGCGCGAGCACACCACTGCCACCGGGCCGGAGCAGAACACCCTCGTCCGCGTGCCGCTGACCGCGGTGAACGACTGGGTGGAAACGCGCAAGCGGCTGTCCGCCGTCAATGCGGTGACCCGCAACACCCTGATGTCGATCACCCGCAGCGAGGCGCTGGTCACCTTGACCTATCGCGGTGCGCCGGAGCAACTGGCCCAGGCGCTCGCCCGCCAGGATCTGGGGTTCACGCATGCCGCGCCGCCCGTCGCCGCCCCTGTTGCCGCCGGTTACCCCGCGCTGCCGGTTCCCTCGGCTGACTGGCAACTGACGCTGCTGCCGCGCGGGTCGGGTGCCGCGTCGGCCGGTGCCGTTCCGTCCGCGGCTTCGCCGATGGCCTCCCCGACGTCTCTGGCGCCGTCGGCGCCGATGGATGCGGGTGCCGTGGGCACGATGGGCGCCCCGCCGCGCAACCTGGGAACGCTGCCGGCGAAGAGCGCGCCGTGAGCGTACCCAACATCATCACGTTCCTGCGCATCGTGGCGGTTCCGGCCGCGATGTACATGATCCTCACCGGCAGGATGGAGTGGGCCTTCGCCCTCTTCGTCGCCGCCGGCCTGTCCGATGCGCTGGACGGCGCCATCGCCCGCATGTTCCGCGCGCGTACGGTGCTCGGCGGCTATCTCGATCCGCTGGCCGACAAGGCGCTGATCGTCGGGGTGTACATCGCCCTGGCCTGGGTCGGCACCATCCCGTTGTGGCTGGCTATGATGGTGGTGTTCCGCGACATCATGATCATCGGCGGCGTCATCCTGCTGTTCACGCTGAAGGAGACGCTGGCGATGCAGCCGCTCTACATCAGCAAGGTGAACACGGTGGTGCAGATCGCGCTGGCCGCCGCCGTGCTGGCGCCGCCGGCCCTGGGGCTGCCGGACATCCACCTGTATGGCTGGGAGCTGGTCGAGGTGCTGGTGTACGTCTGCACGGTGACGACGGTGCTGTCCGGTGTGCTGTACGCCCGGCGCGGCGCCCTGCTGTTCAACCGGCTCGGCGGCGTTCCGTGACGCCGGCCAAGCAGCTCCGCTTCTGGCTGATCGGCTTGGGGCTGTTCGTTCTGGCGCTGTGGCTGCTGGCTGACATGCTGCTGCCCTTCGTGGTCGGGCTGGCCATCGCCTATCTGCTCGACCCCGCGGTAGACAGGCTTGAGGCGGCGGGGCTGCCGCGTTGGCTCGGCACCACGCTCGTGCTGCTTGGCTTCGTGCTGGTCATGGTGCTGATGGCGCTGCTTCTGCTGCCGCTGGTGCAGGGGCAGGTCTCCCATCTGCTGGAGGTGCTGCCGAATTATGCGACTCTGGCGAAGGAACGGCTGATCCCGGCGCTGAACCGCTTCATCCACCGCCTGCCGGCCGACGATGTCGAGCGGCTGCGCGCTGCCGCCGGCAATTATGCCGGAGAGGTGGCGGGGCTGGTCGGGCGCGTCGTCACACGCATTCTGTCGGGCGGGCTGGCGTTGTTCGACATCGTCACCCTGATGTTCATCACCCCCGTCGTCGCCTTCTATATGATGCGCGACTGGGACCTGATGGTGGGAAAGGTCGATTCGTGGCTGCCGCGCCAACATGTCGAGACGGTGCGCGAGCAGGCGCGAGAGGTGAACGTCACCTTGTCCGGTTTCGTGCGCGGACAGGCAACAGTCTGCGTCGTGCTCGGCGTCTTCTATGCACTGGCGCTGTCGGCGGCGGGGCTGGATTTCGGGCTGGTGATCGGCCTGATGGCCGGGCTCCTGTCTTTCATCCCCTATGTCGGCACTCTGTTCGGCTTCTTCGCCAGCACCGGCCTTGCCCTGCTGCAGTTCGACGAGTTCTGGCGTGTCGCCATCGTCATCGGCATCTTCCTGTTCGGGCAGGCGGTGGAAGGCAATGTCCTGACGCCGAAGCTGGTGGGCGACAAGGTAGGGCTGCATGCGGTGTGGGTGATGTTCGCCCTGCTGGCGGGAGGCAGCCTGTTCGGATTTGTCGGCGTGCTGCTGGCGGTTCCGGTGGCTGCGGTGATCGGCGTGTTGACCCGCTTCGCCTTGCGACAGTATCTCTCGAGCCCGTACTACCGCGGCACTGACGCGGAACGCTGATGGGTGTGTCCGCATGAGCTTGCCGGCGCAGATACCGCTCGACCTCGGGCACCGGACGGCGATGGGCTGCGAGGACTTCCTTGTCGCACCCAGCAACGCCGATGCCGTGGCGTGGCTGGACCGCTGGCCGTCCTGGCCGGCACCGGCGCTGACGCTGTACGGACCCGCCGGCTGCGGCAAGACCCACCTGTCCCAGGTCTGGCGCGCCCGCAGCCATGCCCTGGTGACCCGCGGCGATGCCCTCGAGTCGGCAACGGTGCCGTCCCTGCTGGCCCCCGCCAATGCCGTGGTCGTCGAGGATGCCGACATGGTTGCCGGAAAGCCGGAGCGGGAACAGGCGTTGTTCCATCTCTACAACCTCGCCCGCGAACAGCGGGGCCATCTGCTGCTGCTGTCACGCAAGGCGCCGTCGCACTGGCGGACGAAGCTTCCCGATCTGCGGTCGCGCATCAAGGGCGCGCCGGCGGTCGAGGTCCGGCCGCCCGACGACGCGCTGCTCGCCGCGGTTCTGGTCAAGCTGTTCGCCGACCGCCAGTTGCGGCCGGGGATGGAGGTCATCACCTATCTGCTGGCGCGGATGGAGCGGTCGCTCGATTTCGCCCGCCGTCTGGTGGCGGCGCTGGACCATGCGTCGCTGGCTGCCCATCGCGGCGTGACCGTGCCGTTGGCCCGGGAAGTCCTTTCGGAACTGCAACGGACGGAACCGCAACGATCCGGTTCCAAAACGACCCTCTGACACCGACAAGGGAAGAGACGACCATGGATTTGGGTATCGCCGGCCGCCGTGCCATCGTCTGCGCCGCCAGCAAGGGGCTGGGCCGCGCCTGCGCCTTCGCGTTGGCCCGCGAGGGCGTGCATGTCACCCTGACCGCCCGCAACGCCGATGCGCTGGAGGCGACCGCCGAGGAGATCCGCAAGGCGACCGGCGTCACCGTCACCACCGCCGCTGGAGACATCTCGACGGAGGAGGGGCGGGCCGCGGCGCTCGCCGCCTGCCCGGAGCCGGACATCCTGATCAACAACGCCGGCGGCCCGCCGCCGGGCGACTTCCACGACTGGGACCGCGAGGATTGGATTCGCGCGCTGGACGCCAACATGCTGACGCCGATCTTCCTGATCAAGGCGACGGTGGACGGCATGATGTCACGGGGGTTCGGCCGGATCGTCAACATCACCTCGGCCGCGGTGAAGGCGCCGATCCCGATTCTGGGTTTGTCGAACGGTGCCCGCACCGGTCTGACCGGCTTCGTCGCCGGCCTGTCGCGCCAGACGGTGAAGCACAACGTCACCATCAACAACCTGCTGCCCGGCCCCTTCGAAACCGACCGCTTGCGCAAAACGATGGAAGGCGGTGCCAAGGCCGGCGGACGCAGCATCGACGAAGAGATGGAACTGCGCCGCAAGTCGAATCCCTCCGGCCGATTCGGCGATCCGGAGGAATTCGGGGCTGCCTGTGCCTTTCTTTGTGCAGCAAGCTCCGGTTTCATGACCGGGCAGAACATCCTTTTGGATGGCGGAGCCTTCCCCGGCACGATGTAACCTGCGGTATCGGGAGACGGGCCGCTGCCGCGTCTCAAGTTTGTCTCTCCAATTCGCAATAAAATCCGCCCATCGTCACAGGCCATTAAGAAACGGCGACGGGAAGGGGTGGTCCAGCATCGGCTTGGACGCCGCTTCCCCGGTCCGCCGGTCGGCAAAACGCGGCAGTGCCGCGGCGACCGGACAACGGCTTTTGCGAGCCACTGGCACAGGAACGATGAGCATGCAGCAGAGTGTGGCGGCCCCCGCGGTCTACACCGACCTTGGCCGCGTCATGGAGAGCATTACCCGGCGCTTCCTTGACGTGCTTCGGATGGAACTGGCCCGCATCGGCGTGACCGACCTCAGCCCGACACAGGCGCTGATGCTGCTGCACATAGGCACCGAGGAACTGTCGGTCCGCGACCTGCTGGAGCGCGGCTATTATCTGGGCTCCAACGCGTCCTACAATCTGAAGCATCTGGTGGAGGCGGGCTATGTCGATCGCAGCCCGTCCCAGCGCGACCGGCGGGCTGCCCGGCTCAAGCTGTCCGCCCAGGGGCTTGCCACCTGCGAAGCGCTGAAGAAACTGGAAGCGACGCGCGCCGACACCCTGCTGCGGACCGACAGCGACGGTGCCGACTTCGAAACCACCTATCGCACGCTGCGCCGGCTGGAACGCGCCTGGACCGACCTGATCCGATATGACGACGCCGATCCGGCCTGACGGAATCCTGCATTCGACACGTAACTTTCCAACCTCCTGTCCGTTCGATCTGTGTCCGGAATGGAACACCTGAGTCCGTAACGGGAACATAGATGGAACTGACCGGTTGCCGTTCTGCGTCCGTTCTGATAGCTCTATCAGAACAAGACGCGAACAACGGAGGTTGGCATGTCGGTTCTGGCTTTCCTGCGCGAATGCATGACCCTCGCCTTTTTCCTGGCTGTGCTCTACGGCTGGGCCACGGTCGGACCGATACTGATCGGCTGAGGATGGCCGGGATGCGCCCGAGGGTTTCGGGGGCGCATCCCTTCGAAAGAGGTCCCCAAAGGGGGAATGCCGCGTCGGTATTATATCCGAAATCCCAGCCCACCCCGGCCGGCGCAGCGCTTACATCGGGAACACGCGGACCCGTCCCTGGCCCATTCGAGAAGCCGAAAGGGGGGCGGTTCCGCGAACGCCGACAACGCGTGGGGATTGGGACGGATGCGGAATTTCTTTCGAAAGCGTCGTTCGGCCGCTGTGGCCGACGAGCGCATGCCGGCTGCCGGTGGCGGCCTTGGTAATCCGGGCATCACCGGTGGCGGCCTTGGTTCGAACCCGCTGACCGGCGGACCGGGCATGGGCGGTCCCGGCGTCGCAGGGCCTGGGATGGGCAATGCCGGGGCCGGTGGCCTTTCCAATGGACCGGGATTCGCCCGGCCCGGTGGGGCTCACCTGCGTCCGGTGGACGGGAACATGGGCAGCGGCATCGGTACCGGCATCGGTGTCCGTGCCGGATTCGAAGCGATGCGCGGTCCGGCAGCGCCGCGGCTGCCCGATATCATCGACAACGAGGCCACCGGCGACCGCCGCGGCCACATGTTCCCGCAGCCGGGCGGCCAGGATGCCGGGGGCGAGCACGACCTGCCGCGTTTCACCATGTCCGTCAACGGTGGCTATCGTGGCGGCATGGGTGCCAATGCGCCGGCCATGCTGAAGGGCCTGACGCCGGAGCTGAACGGCCTGCTGCGCGAAGCCTTCACCCCGACCCGGCCGAAGCAGCAGCTGAACGGCCTGTTCATCGGCCGCAACGACACGCTGCGCCGCATCATCTCGGCCATCGAGGAGGAGCGGGCGCACGTCATCCTTTATGGCGACCGTGGCCGCGGAAAGACCTCCGTCGCCAATGCGATCGAGAAGATCGCCGGGCAGGCGGGCTATCTGTCGCTGAAGCTGACCTGCAGCGGTGAACTGAGTTTCGAGGACATCTTCAGGCACTTCCTGAAGAAGATCCCGTCGACCTATTACCGTTCGGCTCTCGACAATCCGTTTGCGGCACGGCGCAACTTCGCCAGCCTGAACGAGCTGCTGCCGGACGGCACCTTCAGCGTCACCGAGCTGAACGAGGTTCTGTCGGGCATCCACGCCACCCATGTCCTCCTGATCCTGGACGAGTACGACCGCGTCCAGGACGAGGATTTCCGCAACAAGCTGGCGGAGCTGTTCAAGAACCTGACCGACAGCTCGATCCCGGTCACACTGCTGGTGGTCGGCGTCGCCGAGAATCTCGACCAGCTTCTGGGCAAGCATCCGTCGATCCAGCGGTCGCTGGTTCCGGTTCATCTGCCGTTGATGACCGATCAGGAGATCGGCCGGCTGATCCAGGCCGGTGCGCAGAATGCCGGCATCGAGTTCGCCCCCGACGTGGTGCGGCGGATCGCAGAGTTCGTGCGTGGCCTGCCCTATTACGCCCAGCTTCTCGGCCTGCATGCGGCGCGTAGCGCCGTCAGCCGCGGAAGCAAGCTGGTAGAGCGGCCGGATCTGGCCTATGCCGTCGCCCGCTGCCTGCAGGAAGCCGAGCGCGGCATTGTCGAGAGCTACGCCCGTGCGCTGGCTGCCGACCGTCGGGCCGAACTGGAGGACGCGCTGCTGGCTGCGGCGCTGTGTCCGGCCGATGCCTATGGCGTATTCGATCCCAAGGATCTGGCTGGTGACAGCGGAGAACTGCCGAGCGCCTCGACGCTCGACCTGCTGAAGCGCCTGACGCGGGAGGACCATGGCGGCGTCCTGGCCCCGGTGGTCGAGCCGGGACTGGAGCGCTACCGCTTCCGCAACCAGATGATGCGCCAATATGTCCTGATGCGTCAGGCCAGCGAGCGCGGCCAGATCTGATCCATCCCCGATCAGGCCGTCCTTCGGCCCTTCCCCGGCAACGGGGGAGGGCCATTCTTTCATGGTGGACCCTTTTGCACAGCGGGTCTCTTGGCAGGCGGTGGGGCGTTACAGAAACGCCGCCCGCCGCTGGCCGCTGGCCTTCTGCCATGCCCATTCGACCACGACGCTCAGCAGCCGCTCCAGCGACGGCTTCACCTCCGCCGCCAGTGTCGGGCGGAAGTGATAAGGGGAGTCCTCTTCCATATAGGTGGACTGGGTCAGCTCAAGCTGGATGGCGTGGATGTTCTCTTCCGGCTGGCCATAGCTGCGGATGATGAAACCGCCGCGCAGGCGGCCGTTCAGCGCGGCTGAATAGCGCTCCGATGCCGAAAGCACATTCATCAGCCGGACGACCAGCGGCTGGGCGGCGCTGCTGCCGTCGCCGGTGCCCAGGTTGAAGTCGGGCAGGGTGCCGTCGAAGAAGCGCGGAACCGTGCTGCGCACCGAATGGGCGTCGAAAAGGATCGCCACGCCATAACGGTCGCGCAAGGCGCGCAGCTCGCTGCGCATCTGCTCATGATACGGACGCCAATAGGCGCCGACCCGCCGCTCGATCTCAGCACGGTCGGGCTCCAGTCCCGGTCGATATATCGGTGCGCGGTCGAACGTCGTCAGGGGGCAGATTTCGGTGGGGTCTTGCCCCGGCTGCGGCAAGACGCCGTCGGGATCGCGGTTGAGGTCCACCACATAACGCGAGCACAGCGCCGTCAGGAAACCGATTCCGAGCGCGGGGGCGAAGTGGTACAACCGGTCCAGATGGCGGTCGACGTCGGGCTGCGCCAGCCCCTCCGGCGTCATCGCTGAGGCGATGTCCGGCGGAATCATGGTCCCGACATGCGGAATGCTGAGCAGGACCGGGGTTTCGCCCGGCTGGAAGCGGAAGGTTTCCATGGCTCGTCTCGTCATCGGAACGGCTTGCGCCGCACTGTGTGCAGTGCGGCAGGGGCAGCGGTGGGACTATGACGGGCGGTGCCGCACCCCGTCAAACAGATTGCGTTTTTTTGAAAGGATGGGGATGCCGGGTTGGTGGAAACCTATCCTTACGCGTTCCATTTCCTGCTGCGCCCGGCAGAATTGCCGGTTGACCTTGAACTGCGCTTGCCGGAGACTTTCGCGCAATCGGCGACCGCCCAACAGAAGGCATCGCCCCGCACCGGACACAGCTGTTCCTCGGATAGTTCCCAGGCGACCGGACAAAAGACTTCGACAACACACGGCGCCCCGATTTCGCAGCCCCGGTGACGAAGCAACGCAGCAGGGGAGAAGCGACCATGACCACCACCACCCGTCTTGGCACGGCCATGCCCGGCCGGCGCCAGATTTTGTTGCCGCTTGCGCTCGCCCCCGTCGCCGGCTGGGCCGTTTGGGCTGCCGGAACGCCGGAGGCGCCGAGCCACCCCGCCGGCCCCTTTCATCTGCCGCTGGACGAGTCCACGGCGATCTGGCGCGACCTGGGCGCCGTGCGGATGGGCGGTCTGGCCGGCGATCCGCAATTTCCGGTGAAGGTGTCGGCGTTGGACGGCCGGCCGGTCAACGTGCGCGGCTTCATGGTGCCGCTGACCGACGGCGCCGCCCACAACCGCTTCATCCTGTCGGCCAATCCGATGGGCTGTCCCGCCTGCGAAAGCCCAGGGCCGGCGACCATGATGCATGTCCACACCGCCATCGCCCTGCCGGCGACGCGGGAACCGCTGACCCTGACCGGAACCTTGCGGCTGCGCCCGCAGGAGGGATTGTTCTATCGCCTGGACCGCGCCGAGCAGCGCTGGGCCTGAGCCACGCGGCCGATTTTCGCGTGGGGCGGCCATGACGGTGGCCGCTGCACGGACGGGTGCGCTGTCGATGGCGGCAGCCCTGCTTCTCTATGGCGGCCTCAGCGTGCCGGCGCCGCCGGTCCTGCGAGGGGTGGAACTGTCCATCGGCCTTTTGATCCTGCTGTCGATCGGTTGGAAGTGGCCGCTGGCGGTGGCGAGTGGCCATGCGCTGCGGACGCCCACCGGCGCTGGATGGATGCCGTCCGGCATGGAATGGATGCCGGTGGCGGTTGCGGCATTCGCCTGGCTGCTGTGGGTGCCGTTGCTGCGCGGGGCGGCGCTGGGGTGGGACGCGGTCGATATCCTGCGCGACGTCGTGCCCCTCTTGTACCTGTTCCTTCCCGTGCTTCTGGTGCCGGCGCTGCGCGCCGCGGGGCGAACCGGCGTGCGTGCGCTGGCCGGTGGGCTTGGCATTGCCGGCCTGCTGCTGGCCTTGCGCTGGTGGCGGCAGGCGGATTGGGGGTTCGGCGCCATCGGACAGCGGGCGATGGCCGACGGTGGCGCCTATCTGCTCAATGCGCCTGCGGTGCTGTTCGCCACCGTGCTCCTGCCGGCGACGGCCTTGTCGTTGATCGGCACCGGCGGCCGGTTCCGTCATTGGCTTGCCGCCATTCCCTGTACCGTCGGCGGGACTCTCTGCCTTGCCGCGCTCGCCGGAGCGGTCCACCGCACCGCATTGGGGCTGGCGCTGCTGTCGCTGGCGCTGATCGCCCTGTGGTGGGCGCGGCGGCAGGCGTGGCTGGCCTTGCCTCTGCTGATCGGTCTGGGGCTGGCGGTTGCCGTCGGTGGGGATGCGCTGGTCGGAGCGTGGCAGCAGGCAGCGGAGAAGACGCGGCTGACCGGGATCAATGCCCGGTGGGAAGAAGCGGCGGCGGTGATCGAGCATGCCGTCGCCTCTCCCTGGGCACTGCTGTTCGGTGACGGCTGGGGCGCGCGGATCGCCAATCCGGCGGTGGGCGGCTGGCGGGTCAGCTATACCCACACTCTGGCGAGCTATAGCCTGCTGAAGACCGGACTGTGCGGCATGGTGGCGCTGGCGGCCTATCTCGGCGCGCTGGTCAGGCCCTGGTGCGGGCTGCTGGCGGCCGATCCACCGCTGGCCCTGGCGGTGGTGCCGCCGCTGGCGATGGCGCTCTGCCTCCACACCAGCTTCAAGTACCTCGATACCGGCGTCATCCTATCCCTGATGCTTTTTGCGGCCGAGTGCAGGAAGGGGTTGTCTGAACCTTAGAGGATCTTCATACTTTCGCGTGTAATTCACGCTTCGGTGCGCCGTGCCGCTCGACCAACCGTCCATCATTTTCGTCAACCGGGTGTTCCCGCCCGACCGCGGGGCGACCGGCCGTTGCCTGTCGGATTTGTCCGGGCGAATCGCGGCCGCCGGCTGGCGGGTGACGGTGGTTGCGGATGGCGAGCCGGTCGGCGACAAGGCGGTGAACCGCGCTGTCCCGGATGGGGTCACGCTCATCCGTACCGGCCGCAGGGTGGCGGAGGGTGAGCGGCCCGACGCGCGCGCCTATCTCGAGGCGCTTTGCCGACTCACGGCTCAGGCCCTGCGCCTGCCACGCCATGACCTCGTCGTGACGATGACCGATCCGCCGATGCTGGCGCTGGCCGGCCCGGTTTTGGCTGCCCGCCATGGTGCGGCGTCGCTGCACTGGTGCCAGGATCTTTACCCTGACCTTCTTCCGGTGCTGGGCGTGCGGATGCCGGACCTGCTTCTCCGCGTGGCCGGGCGTGGCATGGCGCGGGCATTGCGGCGGCAGGGTGGGGTGATCGCTATTGGGCGCTGCATGCGTGAACGCATCGTCGCATCCGGCGTGGCGGCGGATCGGGTGACCCTGCTGCCCAACTGGCCCGACCCGGCGATCCGTCCCCTGGAGAAGGCCGGCAACGGCGTCCGCCGCTCGCTGGGGTTGACGGAGGGCGACGGCCGCTTTCTGGTGGCCTATTCCGGGACGTTGGGGCTCGCCCATCCGATGGACGGCGTGCTCGAAGCGGCGGTCCGGCTGCAGCACAGCGATCCATCCGTGATTGTCCTGCTGGTCGGTGAGGGCAGGGGATTCACTGCGGTGGAAGAGGCTGCGCGCCTCCGGGGGTTGCGCAACCTGCACCGGCTTCCCTGGCAGCCTGCCGACCGGCTGGCGGAGTGCCTGTCCGGCGCCGACCTGCATCTGGTGGCGATGGACCCGGCGGCGGAGGGGCTTCTGGTGCCGAGCAAGCTGGCCGGGGTGCAGGCGGCCGGCCGGCCCTGCCTGTTCCTGGGACCGGCCGGAAGCGAGGCGGCGGCGCAAATGGATGGATGCGGCATGGTGATCGACCCGTTCGACGGGGCCGCCATTGCCGAAGCCGTGCGCGCCTATGCCGCCGCCCCCGATCGCTGCGCCGCGGAGGGGAAGCGCGCCGCCCGCAAGACCGAAGCCTGGACGGCCGACCGTGCCGCTGCGGCCTTCGTCGGACTGGCCGAACATCTGGTCGACGCACGCCGTGCCGTCCGGCCCCTGTTGGGAAGGCCGTTGCCCTATGCCTGACGGCGTCATCGCCCCGCGTCACACCCAACCCCCGCCGCATGCTATGACGCTGGCTCTGCCGATGGCCGGAGGGGAGGGCGACCTGCTTAGCTTCGTCCGCACCCTGCGGACCGGCTGGCGCTGGTTGGTCGGCGGCTGGGTGGGCGGTCTGGTGCTGGCGGTGGCGGCTCTGTGGCTGGTGACGCCGGCCTATACCGCGGCAATGGTGATCGGCCCGACGGCCCGGGTCGGCTCCGCCGCGATGGGTGCCAGGGTACCGACGCTCAATGGCCGCGACTCCGCCGGTGTTGCCGAGCCGGGGGCGGGGGACGAATCGCTGTCCGACTTCGCCCGCTATCTTGAACTGTTCGGTTCGGGACCGGTGGCCGACCGTCTGGCTGCGGACCCCGCCATTCTGCGCGCCCTGTTTGCCGAACGCTGGGATGCGGAGGCGGAGCGTTGGCGTCCGCCGCCCGGATTGTTCCCGACGGTAAAGCGGGCTTTGCTGGCATTGGTCGGGCGCGAGGATTGGGTTGAGCCGGACGGCGACCGCGTGGCGCGTGCCCTGCGTGATCGGCTGGTTGTCGACATGCTGCGGTCGGGTCCGATGCGGCGGATCACCTTCCGCCATGCCGACCGGGCAATTGCAGTGGAACTGCTCGGGCGGATCGCCGCAGCCACCGACGCCCATCTGCGCGCGGAGGCCGCTCGGCGAAGTGCCGCCCAGATCGCCCACATCAAGCTTCGTCTCGGCGCCGTCACCGTGGCGGAACACCGGCAGGCGCTGAGCGACCTGCTGCTGGACCAGGAGCGGGTCGCGATGATGATCGGCGTCGATCTGCCCTTTGCCGCCGACATGATCCAGCCGCCGGCCGCCGCCACCCTGCCGGACTGGCCGAACCCGGCCGTGGTGATTCCGCTGGCCGGGCTGGTCGGGCTTGTCGCAGCCGGATTCGCCCTATCCGCGTCCCATGCCCTGCGGAGGGAACGGACGACGGGGGTGGAGGCGCCGCCATGAGGATTTCCACCATGCCTGCGCCCGCCATGACCGCCATTCCGGTCTCCGTGGTGGTGATGACGCGCAACGAGGCGGCGAACCTGCCGCATTGCCTGCCGGCGCTTGCCCGATTCGCCGAGTGTTTCGTGGTAGACAGCGGCAGCGATGACGGTACGCCGGACATCGCACGATCACACGGCGCCCGCCTGGTCCCCTTCCGCTGGAATCGCCGCTACCCCAAGAAGAAGCAGTGGTGCCTGGATACTCTGCCATTCGCCCATGACTGGGTTCTGTTCGTCGATGCCGACGAGCGGCTGACGGCGGAACTGGTTGAGGAGATCGCCCGGCTGATGGCGTCAGGCCCGGCCTGCGCGGCCTACTGGATCGATGGCAGACCGGTCCTTCGCGGCCGGCGGCTGCGTTTCGGCTGCTGGAATCGCAAGCTTGCTTTGTTGGACCGTCGGCGCACGCGCTTTCCCGATCAGCCCGACCTGGATATCGCCGCGATGTGGGAGGTGGAGGGGCATTACCAGCCGCAGGTGGCCGGCACGACCGGCCGGCTTTGCCACCCGATGGACCATGAGGATGCCAAGCCGCTCTCGGCCTGGTTCGACCGCCACAACCGCTACTCCGACTGGGAGGCGGCAATTCGTGCCGATGGTCGGATGGAGCGGCTGATAACGGGTGAACCGGATGTCGGTTCCAGCGCCTTTCCCAGCCTCCGCGCCCTCATCGGCCGGCGCATGCAGAAGCGGCTTTTCCAGCGACTGCCGGGCCGGCCGCTCTTGGCATTTCTGCATGCCTATGTGCTGCGCCTTGGCGTCCTCGATGGCGCAGCCGGGCTCGACCACGCGCTGGCGCGCGCGTTTTACTATTGGCAGGTCGGGCTCAAGATGCGGTCGGCGGCAATGGGAGCGGGAGCGTTCGACCGTTTCCCGTCCATTCGCGCCGCTTCCGAGTCTGTCCGGACTGTCCGTCCGGCCGGCGATCCTTACTCTTCGAGCAACGCGATCCGGTCGCCACCCAGCGCCTTGAGCAGGTCGAAGGTCCGCTTGCGCACACCCGGATCCTCGATCCGGTAATAGGCGCGCACCAGTTCCAGCGTCTCGCGGCGGGCCATCGATTCGAACTCGTCCGTCTCGCTCATCGCCTCGGCCGGGACTTCGGCGGCAATCTGGTCAGGCGACGGCATGTCGTCGAAGAAGTAGCTGACCGGCACACCGAGAACCTGGGACAGGTTGTAAAGGCGGCTCGCGCTGATGCGGTTCGACCCACGCTCGTACTTCTGGAGCTGCTGGAAGGTGATCCCGACCGCTTCGCCCAGCTTCTCCTGGCTCAGGCCAAGCAGGGTCCGGCGAAGCCGCAGGCGGGCTCCGACATGGATGTCGATGGGGTTGGGACCTTCGCCGCGGCGCGACAGGGTGTGGGCGGGGGCGAGTTTGGTCTTGGTCGCGCTCATAAGTCGTACCTCGAAAGGAAAGCCAGAGGGAAGGCGCCGCGAGAATGCTTAGTTCAGAAAGTAAATTCTATGCAACCATTTGTGCGTATCAACGGTCCGTTTGGGTGGAAGGGGGAGGAAGAGAGCGAAAGACATTAAATTTCAGGGCATCGGAAACGTAATTTCGCGTAGAGAGCGGGAAGATGGTGGCGTAATGCCAGTGCGACTCGTTGAGCCATGGCGATCATTGCGGCGTGTGCGGCTCCATGGCTGAAGTGCCGTCGTCGAATCGCTGTTTGCTCATGTCGGCCAGCGGTTGCGTCGCGCTGCGACAGGCCACCGGCCGCGAACAGACAGACCGGCCAGTGCAGCCGTTCAGCCCGTCCGCGCTTCAGCACCGACAAGGTGAAGTCATAATCGGCCGCGATCCGGTAACCGGAGTCGAAGCACAGCCCTGCCAGTGCGGACACGGAGTAGATCATCGCCTGATGGTGGGTGAACATGCCCAGCGATGCCCAGCGGTGGGAGCGGGCACGCTTCAGCAGGATACGTCCGTCACCCAGCCGTTCCAGCGCATCGCCATAGAGAAGGGCGCAGTCGGGATGCCGGGCAATCGCTTGCAAAAGCCGCATGCCGCTGCCCAGCTCCGCCAGCCGGTCGCCGGCGTTCAGAAACAGCACATGGCTGCAGCCCAGCCTGCCCGCGGCGGCGAGCGCATCGTTCATCGCATCGTACAGTCCCGAGTCGCGGGCTGAGCGCCACCACAGCGGGACATCGGCATGGCCCGCCAGCCACTCCGCCGTTCCATCGGTGGAGGCGCCGTCGGCGACCAGCCAGACGATGCCGGGACCAAGCTCCCCGCGCAGGCTGTCATAGGTGTCGGCCAGTCCGGCGCAGTCGTTGCGGACCACGGTCAGGATGGCGAGTCGGAGCGGGGCGGGCGGCGTCATCGCGTGATCACCGAAATCGAGGCGGCAGTGATCGCCAGCTGGCTCAGGATGTTGCCGACGGCCTTGGTGGCATCCAGCCCGTCGAAGGGACGAGGGTCGCGTGGCACCACCAGGATCGACCCGGGCGGGATGATCTCCACCCGATGATTCCAGGAGGACAGCGCCAGCGGCCGAGCCCGGCCGTCCGGCAGGACTAGGAAGCTTCGGCCGGTGTCGGCATCGCGGGTCGGTCCGCCTGCCTCGTTCAGGTAATCCTCGGCACCCTTGCCGCTGACGAATTGCGCCGCGGTCGGATGCAGAACTTCGCCCGACACCGCCACGGTCAGCGGTCGCTTCGGGATCACGATCCGGTCATCGGGTTCCAGCAGCGGGTCGAGAGCCGGCCGGCTGCGCAGGATAGCTGGATCCGCCTCCACCACCACGCGGCCGAGCGGTTCGGCCGCGCGGAGTTGGGCGGCGAGCTGGCGGGCCAGCGCAACATTCTCCGCCTTCACCGGCTCGCCCTTTTCCACTTCCAGCGCCAGCGTGCGCTCCAGTTCGCGCGCTTGCAGCTGGAACTGTTCTTTCTCGCGGCGGCGTTCGCTCTCGCGGGTCAGCACGGCCCCGGCCGGATAGGCGTCGTCGATCAGGCCGCCGGCCCGCGCGATCAGGGAGGACAGTGTCTCGCCACGGCCGATGTCGTAGCGGCCGGGGCGGCGCACCGCCCCCTCGATGGCAACCGCGCGGGCCTCCAGGGCCTGTGGGAGCGGGTTGATCCGCAGCGCATCGCCGGGGCCGATCCTGCGGGTGCCGTCGTGGGTCAGGTCGATGGCGTTGCGTGTGCCGTTGGCGGCCGTCAACTCCGCCACCGTGGGGTCGGCGTCGGTGGACAGCCCACCTGCCGCCGCGACCAGGGCCGCCAGCGGCGTGAGGTCGGCGACCGGATAACCGCCGGGATCGCGCACGGCGCCACGCAACTGGACGGTCCGCTCCCCAATCACCGCGACGATGGCCGGATCGAGCACGGCCGCCAGCATCGGCGGTTCGGACTCATCGTCCGCCTTGCTGTCTGTCTTGGATTCGGCGGGCTTCACCAAGCCGCGGATATCGTCGGCGGCGAACAGGTGAATGCGGTCTCCATCGCTCAGGGCACGGTCGGCACGTCCGGCAGCCACCTCCTGCGGGGAGAAGGGCAGATAGGCGCGGGTCAAGGTCCGGCGGTCATAGCGTTCGACGATGCCAAGCAGCGGATACACGTCGCGCTTCAGCGCCTTGCCCTCCGCCAGAGCCTGACGCAGCGTGGCTCCTGCCGGCAACCTGCGGGTGCCGGGCCGGCGGACATGGCCGATCAGCTCATACTGAGGCGCTTCCGATTCGACGATGGTCTCGCGCGCGCCGGCGCTCTCCGGCCCATCGGCCACGGGATAGAAGCCGGGCCGCGGCGCTCCGGTCAGGCGCAGAACGGAGTGGCGCAAAGCCAGGGGCAGCAGATCCGGTACCGTCGCGAACAGGGGCGGGCAGGGAGTGCGGGAACCGGTCAGCGTGGCGGCGGCGCGTGCCTGCGGACCGGTGGCGAGGGAACCGGCCGGCTCCGCCGCCAGGATGCGGGCCAGCGCGACCAGACCGGGACAGGCATCCTGCGGCGGCTGGCGTTCGCCGCGCAGCAGGGCCAGCACCGCCTCCGACGTCAGGAAATCGACGTCCGCGGTCCCCAGGACATAGAGCGTGTCGCCTTCCGAAAGCTGCCGGCGATCGCGTCCGCTCAGAACGGCCGACAGATTGACTGGCCGCAGGCTGCGTGCCGCCGTGGCAGGGGCCGTGCTTTCCAGGGCGGCGAAGGGAAAATAGGCCGATGGGCGCAGGTCCGCACGGGAAAGCAGTCCTGACAAGGATTTAGCCCGGGTCAGCGCGCGCGGGCCGGGGCGCAGCACATGTCCGTCGAGCCGAACCTCGCCGCGGCGGTCTTCCCGTTCCGGCGCGATCAACAGAAGGTCGCCGTCACCGAACCGCTTGGCATCGGGGTCGGCAATCTCTTCCGTCGTTTCCTCGCCCGACGGCCCGATGCCGAATCGCACAAGCCGGCCGCGGCCGGGCCGCAGCGCGCCACCGGCGAGGTCGCGCATCTGCGACGCCGACAAGGGGCCACCATCCGGCGGCAATTCATAAATGCCCGGCCGTTTCACCGGTCCGGCAACCGCGACGGTGGCGCCGAGCGGCGGGACGAACAGGCGGTCACCGTCACGCAACGGCATATCCGCGTTGCCGGTGGCACCGGCGATTTGCAGGGCGTAGAGGTCCACCATGACCGCACCGCCGGACCGCATCAGCCTGACCGCGCGCAGGCTGCCGCCGCGATCCACACCGCCGGCGGCCAACAGCGCATCGAGCGCGGTGGCGAAGGCGCTGATCTCCTGCCGGCCAGGGCGGTGGACGGCGCCGGTGACCAGCACGCCGATCCGCCGCACCTCCGCCAGCGAGGCGAAGGCATCGGTGCTTGGCCAAGTGGCGGCGACGGTGGCGGTCAAGTCGCGCCGCAGGGCGTCCAGCGTCAGGCCGGCAGCCGTCAGCGGTCGCAAATCGTCCACCACCAGCTGGCCGTTTCGGTCGACGGTAAAGCGTTTGCTGAAGGATTTCTGGCCGCGCAGGGTGACCAGAACGGTGTCGCCGGTGTTCAGGACATAGTCGCCCTGGATGGCGCCGGGCGCGGCCTCGGTCGCCGAAGCCGGATCGGTGGTGGAGGCGAAGAGGTCATAGCCGAACTGGCGCAACGGTTCTCCCGCACGGGTGGAGAAGGCCGCCTCCAGGGGGGAGACCGTCGATGCCAGCTGTGGCTGCGGCAATGGTGGATCGCCCCGCGTGGGCCCGGCGGCCGACACGGCGCACGCCCACATAATCAACGCCGCCCCGGGCGCAATTCGGGCGAATATCCTGCACGCGGCAGCCAACATGGATGTCCAATAACCCCAGCAACCACCCGCACAGCGCGAGTGATCAGCGTTGAACACTATCGCGTGCAATAGGCCGAAAGGCAATGGCCTGCGTCCGGGGCGCCATGCAAAAGGGTGGCATCCGTGGATGGTGGGGCGGCGCTATGATGAGGCTGCCTTCCGCCGGTCCAAACCTTTCCGGGACGGCGAAACAGTCAAGGAAGCCAACGGCGTGATCGTCATCCACAGCGAAGAGCACCGGCTGCAGGCCGGCCGGTCCGAACTCAACGACGGCCAACTCGTTCCCTGCTACGAGAAGCCCGCGCGTGCCGACATCGTCCGGGCGCGGATCGAGGCGGTCGGGCTGGGGCCGGTCGTGGAGCCCACCCGTCACGGCATCGCCCCACTGGAACGGGTGCATGATGCCGGCTATCTCGGCTTTCTACAGACCGCGTGGGACGACTGGGTGGCGGAGCATGGTGCTGACATCGACGCGCTGCCGCTGAACTGGGTGGCGCCGGGAATGTCGCGGCGGCGGGTGCCCCGGTCCATCGACGGGCGGCTCGGCTTCTACTCCTTCGACGCGGGGACGCCGATCACCGCGGGCACCTGGCGGGCCGCGACATCCGCAGCCGACAGCGCACTGACCGGCGCCGACCGGCTGCGGGCCGGTGATCGCAGCGCCTTTGCGCTGTGCCGTCCGCCGGGCCATCATGCCGGCCACGCCTTCTATGGCGGCTATTGCTTCTTGAACAACGCGGCCATCGCGGCGCAATCCCTGCGCGACGGCGGGGCTGCGCGCGTGGCGGTGCTGGACGTCGATTATCACCACGGCAACGGCACCCAGGAGATCTTCTGGGAGCGTGGCGACGTGCTGTTCGTGTCGATCCATGCCGATCCGGCCGACGAGTTCCCCTATTTCTGCGGTCATGCCGATGAGACCGGAGCGGGTGCCGGGGAAGGGGCGAACCTGAACCTGACGTTGCCCTGGGGGACCGACTGGAACGCTTACGCCCAGGCTCTGGCCGTCGCGGCGGCACGCATCCGGGAGTTCGGCGCAGACGCGCTGGTGCTGTCGCTGGGTGCGGACACCTATGGCGGCGACCCGATTTCCCGCTTCCGCCTGTTGTCGGAGGATTTCCTGCGCATGGGCGCTGCCATCGCCGGACTCGGCCTGCCGACCCTGTTCGTGATGGAAGGCGGTTATGCCGTCGATGATCTGGGCGTCAATGTCGCCAATGTCCTGACCGGCTTCGAGCAGGTTTGAGGCGGAGGGATGGTCGCAGGGATGTCCATACCGTTGCCGGTGCGGACGAATCGCCCTAAATTGATGGGAAGTTCGGCATCTGAGTGAGGATGCGGGCGGTGGCTGCCGACCTTTCCATCTCCAGCCCGTCGATCGGAACCTATTCCACCCCGCGCAGCGTGCCGCTGCGGCGGGACGGGAAGAACGCATCCGGTGCTCAGGAATCCGGCGCTCAGGATGGCAAGAGCGGCTCCGCCGACAGCGTTACCCTGTCCGACGCAGCCCGGCAGCAGGTCCAGAAACTCAAGCAGGCCGACACCAGCGTCCGCCAGCATGAGGCGGCGCATCAGGCTGCCGGCGGTGCCCATGCCGGCGGCGCCTCCTTCACCTTTACCCGCGGTCCGGACGGCAAGAACTACGCCACCGCCGGCGAGGTGCCGATCGATGTCAGCGCCGAATCGGAACCGGCGGCCACCGTCGCCAAGATGGAGCAGGTCAAGGCCGCGGCGCTCGCACCGGCCGATCCCTCGCCCCAGGACTTGCGAGTCGCCGCACAGGCCGATGCGGCGAAGCTGCAAGCCCAATCCGAACAGCGCCGGCAGGGTGGCGATACGGCATCCGCCCGCGCTGCCGCCGCCTATGGCGCGGCACAGGCACTCGGCAATGCGGGACGCAATTCCGGATCAGGGAAGGGGCTGACGGTCTGACGCCGCGGCAGCCAGCGCCCGCCGTCAGCGTAAGCTCCCTCTCAACCGGTCAGCGACGCGGGGTGGTTTCGCCGTCCAGCGTCAGCAGGGCGCCATACAGCTCCGGCCGCCGGTCGCGGAAGAGCCCCCAGGAGGCGCGCTGCGCTGCGATACGGTCGAGGTCGAAGCTGGCGGTCAGGACCGTCCGGCTCTCGCGGTCGGCCTGCGCGACGATCTCCCCCTGCGGGCCGGCGATGAAGGACGAGCCATAGAAGGTCAGCGCGCAGCCTTCCCCCTGCTCAACCCCGACGCGGTTGGAAGCCACCAGCGGCATCAGGTTGGCGCCGGCGTGGCCCTGCATCACCCTGGTCCAGTGGCCCTGGCTGTCGATGGAGGAATCCTGCGGTTCCGACCCGATGGCGGTGGGATAGAGCAGGATCTCCGCCCCTTTCAGCGCCATGACGCGCGCCGTCTCCGGGAACCATTGGTCCCAGCAGATGGCGCAGCCGACCGTGGCGTAGCGGGTCTTGAACACCTGGATGCCGCTGTCGCCGGGGCTGAAATAGAACTTCTCCTGATAGCCGGGGCCGTCGGGAATGTGGGACTTGCGATAGACGCCCAGCAGGCTGCCGTCCGCATCGACCATGGCCATCGAGTTGTAATAGGCGTTGCGGGCCTTTTCGAAGAAGCTGACGGGGATGACCACCGACAGCTCCCGCGCAAGGGCCTGCATCCGTCCGATCACCGGGTGACCTTCAACCGGCGCGGCCAGTTCGAACAGCGACTGCTTCTGGTCCTTGCAGAAATAGGGGGTCTCGAACAGTTCCTGCGGCAGGACGATCTGCGCGCCCTTGGCGGCAGCCTCGCGAATCAGCGATTCGACGCCATCGACATTGGCGGCACGGTCCCAGCTGCAGGCCATCTGGGTGGCGGCGACGGTGACGGTACGGGACGAAGGGACGGTCGGCGAAGCGGTCATTGCGGGTTCACGGCTCCTGTGAAGGGCGGTTCGGTGCTTGTGTGACCAAAGGTCGCGGCAGTTGCAAGCGGTCGGAAGGGAATTCTCAATAATTTAGCGAAATATTCATTTAACGTTCTGGCGCTGTACGAATTGCCAAATAAAACCGATCCAATCGGCAATCATCATATCGATCATCATATGCGGATATGGTGTCTGCCGACTGCGCCAAAAAGATGGATGTGACACAAGTCCGCCATGCGAAGAGTCGGTGGACGTGTTCTGCTTATGCTGCCGGCGATTCGGATGACCAAAGCGGGCATATCATTGCATGCCGGCGACCGATGGCTGCGCAATTGATTTGCGCTTTGCACACAACACGTTATGATTGGATGACGCAGCCATGCCCACTCGTGTCAAGGTGGTGTTACCAGACAGGCATGGACCCGGTGGATGCAATGCGGCGGCGTCGCCTCGACAGGCGGCTGTCCGTCCATCGCGGCCAACGGGCTGGGGTGGCTGTGGGCACGGAACGACGGCAGAGAGATTGTCGGTATGGAGGCGTCTGTCAAGGGGTGGGAGCCGGAACGCCCCGGCGAGTCGGAAGACGCGGCCGGTTCGGCCGATGGTGCTTTATCGTTCGTCGTCCGGGAGGTGAATCGCGCCTTCGCCCGCGCCCTCCAGACACGCATCGCGCGGTCGGGGGTCAGCATGGGGCAATGGTTCTTCCTGCGTGCCCTGTGGGAAGAGGACGGATTGACCCAGCGGGAGCTGAGTCACCGCGTGGGCATGATGGAGCCGACCACGGTCACCGCCGTCAACGTGATGGAGAGCCAGGGGCTGGTCCAGCGCGTGCGCAACAGCCATGACCGCCGCAAGATGAACGTCTTTCTGACCGACAAGGGCAGGGCGTTGCGTCAGACGATGATGCCCAGCGCGTCGGAGATCGCGCAGATCGCCATCGACGGCATTGCGCCGGAAGATCTGGACCTGACGCTGGATGTGCTGCGCCGTGTTGGCGCCAACCTCAACGCCGCCTGTGCGGCGGCCCGCGACGGCGAAGACGGTGGCGGGCGGGACGAGAGGTAGCGCAGACCGCTTCGGACCGCTGCTCCCGCCGTCCCGTTTCAGTCGATCTCGGAAGATTTGCCTGGAGCGGCCGTCCGTCCGATCAGCCGCATCTCGGGTCAGTCGTCGTCCGGGTCCGGCGGCGGCGGCAGGCTGGCGCCGGTCAGGTTGGCCCCGGTGAATTTCGCGTCGCGGATGTTGGCGTCGCTCAGGATCGCACCGGTCAGGTTGGCGTTGCTGAAATCGCAGTCGGACAGGTTGGCGCCGCGCAGGTTGGTGCGGACACAGGAACTTCCGGTCAGCCTTGCGCCGGTCAGGTTCGCCGCCCACAGGCGACCGGTCGGCTGACCGTCCGGTCCCTTTATATCGACCCAGCCGACTCCCGCCCCGTCCAGCCGGATCCCGGTCATGTTGGCGCCGCGCAGATTGGCCCCGTCCAGGATCGCCCCGCTGAAATCGGCGCCGTCCAGCACCGCTTCGGAGATGTCGCACATGATCAGCAGCGCCTCGCGCATCTTGGCGCCGCTGAGATTGGCCCGCTTCAGATTGGCGCCCGACAGGTTGACCCCCGTCAGGTCGATGTGGCTGAGGTCGGCGGCGGTCAGGTCGGCCCTGGCTCCCATCGTTCCGTTGGTGTTGATCCAGGTGTAATGGCTATGCAGCGCCTGCTGGATCTGGACCGAGAAATTGTCGGCCGACCGCGCCAGATTGGCGCCGGTGGTGTCGGCCCCGGCCAGATCGGCACCCTCCAGCTTCGCCCCCTGAAGGTCGGCGTTGCGCAGGTTGGCTCCGGCCAGCATGGCGCCGGTCAGGTTGGCGTCGCGCAGCACCGCTCCCTGCAAATTCACGCCGGACAGGTTGCTGCCGCGCAGGTCGGCGCGGGCGAGATTGCAGCTTTTCATGCTGGCGCGCATCAGTGTGGCGCCGGTCAGCAGCGCGCCCTCGCAATCGGCACCGTTCATCGACACGTCGGTCAGGTCGGCGCCCGACAGGTTGGCGTTGTTCAGCGACGCGTCGTCGAAATCCGTGCCCGACAGGTCGGAGCGGACGAAATCGAGCCCCTTGCCATTCTTGCCGCCGTGCCCGCCATACAGCAGGGCGCCGCCGCGCAGGTCGGCTTCCTTCAGGATCGCGCGCTTCAGCTTGGCGCCACGCATGTGGGCGCCGCGCAGGTCGGCACGATAGAGGTTGCAGCCCGACAGGTCGGCCTTCGTCAGGTGCGCCGCGAACAGGTCGGCGGTGCTGAGATTGGCATTCGACAGGTCGCAATGGGACAGGTTGGCGCCGGACAGCTTGCCCTGGGCCAGATTGACCCCGGACAGGTTCGACCCTTCCATGTTCGCCATGGTCAGGTTGGCGCGCGAACCGCCCGACTTGTTCTTCAGCCAGCGCTCGTGCTTTTCCAGCACGGCAACCAACTCGTGCGGTGTCATCGATCCTGTCCGGTCTGCATGGTTGCGTGGTCCATCGATAGACCAGTGTTCCGAAATAATCTATGCCAAAGGTTAATGCCGTATCCAGTGCCGCGCCGGCTTGGCGTGGACGGCGTCAGGCCCCATCTGCGGGGCGCCGGGCGCGGAAACGCCGGTCGCAGCCAAGTGAGAACAAGGAGTTGGGGATCATGTCGGGTGGACACACGCTTGCGGCTTTCGACACCGAACTGGCGGCCCTGCGCACCGCCATCGATCGCATGGGCGAACTGGTGGAGCGGCAGGTCGGGTTGGCGCTCGATTCGCTGGCCGGTCCCGATGCCGACATCGCCGGTGAGGTTCTGAAGGGCGATGCCGAGATCGACCGGCTGGAGGCGGAGGTGGAGGCGATGACCGTCCGCCTGCTGGCCTTGCGCCAGCCGATGGCGAAGGATCTGCGCGAGATCGTCGCGGCGTTGAAGATCGCCTCCAATCTGGAGCGCATGGGCGATTTCGCCGGATCGGTCGCCAAGCGCGCGGTCACGCTGTCGACCCTGCCGGTGGCTCCGCCGGTTGCCTCGCTGGTCCGCATGGGGCGGATGGTGCAGGCGATGATCGGCGACATGCGCCGCGCCTATACCGAACAGAACCCGGAGCTTGCCACCTCCGTCCGTGACCGCGACGGGGAGGTCGACGCCGCCTACACCGCGCTGTTTCGCGAGTTCCTGACCTACATGATGGAGACGCCGGCGCAGATCACCGGCTGCACCCACCTGCTGTTCGCCGCCAAGTCCATCGAGCGCATCGGCGACCATGCCACCAACGTGGCGGAGAACATCAGTTTCCTGGTCAAGGGCCGCCTGCCGTCGGACGAGCGCCGCAAGGAGGACCTCAGCAGCTACGCCGTCGCCCCGCCGCAGGACCGGGCGTAACAGGGAACGCTTGAAGGGAGCACTTGACAGGCGGCCCTGTCCTGTGTTGCGGTTGCCGCCATGAACATGTCCTCGCCCCTCCTGTCGCAGCATTGGTGGTGGCCCGTCTCCAACGGGCCGGCCTGGCGACGCGCGTGAGCGTGGATTGAGAACAAAAGGCCGCCCGGTGCATCCGGAGCGGCCTTTTTCCTGACCCGTCACAGCGGGTCACCCAGCGGAAGAACGGACAGGCAGGCGGAAGCACCGGGCGGCGTCACCGAAAAGACGCCCGAACCGGAGCACCGCCGTCATGATCCCCTCCCATCTGTTCCTTGCCGATCCTGCCTTCCTCGATCCGTTTGCGGCCAAGACCGGCGGTGGCCTCGGTCTGCACCGCACTGGCGAGCCGGTGGTGCCGGCCGAGGCGGTCGATGCGCTGGTCACCGCGCTCGACGAGCGGCGCGGGCTGCTGTTGTCCGGCGGGGTGGAGGCGCCCGGCCGCTACCGGCGTCAGGCGCTGGGCTTCGTCGATCCACCGCTGTCGGTGACCGCCCGCGGCCGGACCGTGCGCATCGATGCGCTGAACCCGCGTGGACGCCTGCTGCTGCCCGCCGTGGCCGCCGCGCTGGACGGCCATGAGGCGCTTGTCGGGCTGGAGGTCACCGCCGGCCGGGTCACCGCCCTGGTGCGCCGTCCGGCCGGGGTCTTCGCCGAGGAGGAGCGCAGCCGCCAGCCTTCCGTTTTCAGCGTGCTGCGGGCGCTGATGGCACTGTTCGCCTGCCCGGACGAGCCGTTCCTGGGGCTCTACGGTGCTTTCGGCTACGATCTCGCCTTCCAGTTCGAACCGATCCGACGCCGGTTGGTGCGCCCGGATGACCAGCGCGACCTCGTGCTGTATCTGCCCGACCGACTGCTGGTGGTCGACCATGCCGCCGGGGTGGCGCGCCGCTTCGCCTACGAGTTCACGGTGGACGGCGTCTCGACCGAGAGCATCGCGGGTGGCGGGCGGGTCCACGGCTATCGTCCCGATACCAACGCCGCTGCAGAGTGCGACCATGCTCCAGGCGAATATCAGCAGGTGGTGCGGGCGGCGAAGGAGGCCTTCAACCGTGGCGACCTGTTCGAGGTCGTTCCCGGCCAGACCTTCGCCGAGCCCTGCGCCGACAGCCCCGCCACGATCTTCCGCCGTCTGCGCACCGCCAACCCCGCCCCCTACGAGGCGCTGATCAATCTTGGCGATGGCGAGTTCCTGGTCGCCGCCAGCCCGGAAATGTATGTGCGCGTCGGCCAGGGGCGGGTGGAAACCTGCCCGATCTCCGGTACCGTGGCACGGGGAAGCAATGCGCTGACCGACGCGACGCAGATCCTGACGCTGCTGAACTCGGCCAAGGATGCGGCGGAACTGACCATGTGCACCGACGTCGACCGCAACGACAAGGCGCGGGTGTGCGAACCCGGCTCCGTCCGCGTGATCGGCCGGCGGATGATCGAGCTGTATTCCCGACTGATCCACACTGTCGATCATGTGGAAGGACGCCTGTGCCAGGGATTCGACGCGCTGGACGCCTTCCTGACTCACACTTGGGCAGTGACGGTGACCGGCGCGCCCAAGCGCTGGGCCATGCAGTTCCTGGAGGACACCGAACATTCGCCGCGCCGCTGGTACGGCGGGGCGTTCGGACGCATCGGCTTCGACGGCGGGATGGACACCGGGCTGACTCTGCGCACCATCCGCATGAAGGACGGGGTTGCCTTCGTCCGCGCCGGCGCCACCCTGCTCTCCGACAGCGATCCGGATGCCGAGGACGCCGAGTGCAGGCTGAAGGCGTCGGCGTTCCTCGACGCGGTGCGCGGTGCAGGCCCGCGGCTGTCGGTGGTTCAGAGCGCTGCCCGGCGGAGCGGGGAGGGCAGGCGGGTGTTGCTGGTCGATCATGACGACAGCTTTGTCCACACGCTGGCCGACTATTTCCGCCAGACCGGCGCCAGCGTCACGACCCTGCGCCATACCCATGCGCGTGCCGCCCTGCGCAACGACCCGCCCGACCTGTTGGTGCTGTCGCCGGGACCGGGGCGGCCGGCCGATTTCGATGTCGGTGGCAGCGTGCAGGCGGCGCTCGATCTCGGCGTGCCGGTGTTCGGCGTCTGCCTGGGACTGCAAGGTATGGTCGAGCATTTCGGTGCGACGCTGGACCGCCTGCCGGAGCCGATGCATGGCAAGGCATCAAGCTTGCGTCACCAGGGGAACGGGCTTTTCGAAGGGCTGCCGCAGGGGATGCGGGCCGGCCGGTACCATTCGCTGGTGGCGCGGCGCGACAGCCTGCCGCCGGACCTGCGGGTGACGGCGGAGACGGAGGATGGGACGGTGATGGCGATCGAGCACCGAGCGCTGCCGCTGGCCGCCGTGCAGTTCCATCCCGAATCGATCCTGACGCTGGATGGGGCCGCCGGCGGGGCCAATGGAGGGGCTGGGCTGGCGTTGGTCGCCAATGTCATGGAGACGCTGGCCGGGCGTGCCGCCCAGGCGCCGGAACGCGAAGCGGCGGCCTGAAAGGGCCGCCGCGTCCGCAAATCCTGTAAGCTCGGGAGAGTGACGGAAAGCCCGTCACTCCACCATGCCCAGAGCTTCCTTGTAGAGTTCCAGGATGGCTTCCTGCTCCTGGCGGTCGGCCTTGTCCATCTTCCGCAGGCGAATGATCTGGCGGATGATCTTGGTGTCGAAACCGGTGCCCTTCGCCTCGGCGTAGACTTCCTTGATGTCTTCCTGCAGACCGCGCTTTTCCTCTTCGAGACGCTCGATGCGCTCGACAAAGGACTTCAGGCGATCCGCCGCGATGCCGCCGACGTCGGACATGGCAAAACCTCAAACGATGGGGGTGTTCGTGAACGGGGCGGGACAATATCGGCGGGCGGGGGGATTGGCAAGCCGGCGATGCGCCGCGTCGGCGCACGGCAGGGGCACGGCTGCGTCATCGCGTCGCGGCAACTCCTTCGTACAAGCGGAGGCGTCGCCGGATTTTGAACAGGCCGTGGCTGATTTGTCTGTTTGTATGAAACAATCGTACGATAGGCCTACGCAGCCATTCCCTTTGTTGCGGCGCACCCAATAGGCTGGTATTACCATCGGTGGGTTCGGCTTCACAAAGTCACATGGATCCGGCATGTATGCGCGTCGTCTGTGCCGATAACCCATGGGGGATGCCGGGATCGGCGTATTTGAGGCAGGGGAGTTTTATCTAATGAAAGTCGCCATTCCAAAGGAGCGACGTGCGGGCGAACTTCGCGTGGCCGCCTCACCGGAAACGGTGAAGAAACTGAAGGGGTTGGGACTGGACGTGGTGGTGGAGAGCGGGGCCGGCCTCGGTTCCAGCATCACCGACGCAGCCTATGAGGCGGCGGGGGCCGCCATCGCCGCCGACCAGGCTTTGGCGCTGGCCGATGCCGACATCGTGCTGAAGGTGCAGCGTCCGCTCATCGCTGGCGAAGGGGACGTCGACGAACTGGCGCTGATCCGCAAGGGTGCGCTGCTGTTCGCCATCCTCAATCCCTACAACAGCCGCGACCATGTGAAGGCCTACGCCGATGCCGGCGTGAACGCCTTCGCCATGGAGTTCATGCCGCGCATCACCCGCGCCCAGGTCATGGACGTGCTGTCCTCCCAGGCCAACCTCGCCGGCTACAAGGCTGTCGTCGATGCCGCCTCGGAATATGGCCGCGCCTTCCCGATGATGATGACCGCCGCCGGCACCGTGCCGCCGGCCCGTGCCTTCATCATGGGCGTCGGCGTCGCCGGCCTCCAGGCCATCGCCACCGCCAAGCGCCTCGGCGCCATCGTCTCGGCCACCGATGTGCGCCCGGCGGTGAAGGAGCAGGTGCAGTCGCTGGGCGGCAGCTTCGTCGCCGTCGAGAACGACGAGTTCAAGCAGGCCGAGACCGCCGGCGGCTACGCCAAGGAGATGTCCGACGACTACAAGCGCCAGCAGGCAGCCCTGGTCGCCGAGCACATCAAGAAGCAGGACCTCGTCATCACCACGGCGCTGATCCCCGGCCGCAAGGCGCCGATCCTGGTGACGGCGGAGCATGTGGCGTCGATGAAGCCGGGCTCGGTGATCGTCGATCTGGCGGTGGAGCAGGGCGGCAACGTCGAGGGCGCCAAGCTGGGCGAGGTGGTGACCACGGCCAACGGCGTGAAGATCGTCGGCCATGCCAACTACGCCAGCCGCATCGCCGAGAGCGCCTCGCTCTTGTACGCCAAGAACCTGCTGGCGCTGCTGACGTCGCTGCACGGGAAAGACACCGGCGTGGCCGTCAACTGGGACGACGAGATCGTCAAGGCCATCGCGCTGACCCGCGACGGCGCCGTCGTTCACCCCGCCTTCGCCGGCTGACCGGGCGCCCGAGGAGACTTACCGCAATGGATCAGACCCAACTGTCCGCCCGTATTGCCGAGCTCAAGGCGAACCTCGCGGCGCTCGGCCAGCAGGCCGACCAGCTGGCCGCCCAGGTCGCGCACGCCGCGCAGCCCGCAGCGGAGGCCGCCGGCGGTCATGGCAGCTTCTTCGTCACTGGCCTGACGGTGCTCGTTCTGGCCTGCTTCGTCGGCTATTACGTCGTCTGGCGCGTCACCCCGGCCCTGCATTCGCCGCTGATGGCCGTCACCAACGCCGTGTCGTCGGTCATCATCGTCGGCGCCCTCGTCGCCGCCGGTCCGGCCGGATTCGGCTTCTCCAAGGCCCTCGGCTTCCTTGCCGTCATCCTGGCGTCCGTCAACATCTTCGGCGGCTTCCTCGTGACCCAGCGCATGCTCTCCATGTTCAAGAAGAAGGGCAAGTAAGACCATGGAAACCTTGTCCGCCCTTCTCTACCTCGTCGCCTCCATCTGCTTCATCATGGCGCTGCGCGGGCTCTCCAGCCCGGAGACCTCGCGCCAGGGCAACATCTACGGCATGGTCGGCATGACCATCGCCATTCTGACCACGCTGGCTTCGCCCATCGTCCAGTCCTACTGGATGATCGTGCTCGGCATCGCCATCGGCGGCGCCATCGGCTATGTGGTGGCCAAGAAGATCGAGATGACGGCGCTGCCGCAGCTCGTCGCCGCCTTCCACTCGCTGGTCGGTCTCGCCGCCGTCTTCGTGGCGCTCGCCGCCTTCTACTCGCCGGAGGCCTACGGCATTGGCCTCCGCGGTGCCATCGCCAAGGGCTCGCTGATCGAGATGGCGCTGGGCACCGCGGTCGGTGCGATCACCTTCACCGGCTCCATCGTCGCCTTCGCCAAGCTCCAGGGCCTAGTCACCGGCAAGCCGCTGGTCTTCCCGATGCAGCATCCGCTGAACGCGGCGCTCGGCGTGCTGACCGTCATCCTGATCATCTGGCTGGTGCAGTCGAACGCCGATGTCGCGATGTGGCTGATCGTCGTCGTGGCGCTGGCGCTGGGCTTCCTGCTGATCCTGCCGATCGGCGGCGCCGACATGCCGGTCGTCATCTCGATGCTGAACAGCTACTCGGGCTGGGCGGCCTGCGGCATCGGCTTCACGCTGCAGAACAACCTGCTGATCATCACCGGTGCTCTGGTGGGTTCCTCGGGCGCGATCCTGTCCTACATCATGTGCAAGGGCATGAACCGCTCGATCTTCAACGTCATCCTCGGTGGCTTCGGCGGCGAGAGTGCCGCGGCCGGCGGCCCCGCCAAGGGCCCGCAGGGCTCGGTCAAGGCCGGCTCGGCGGAGGATGCCGCCTACATCATGAAGAACGCCCAATCGGTCATCATCGTCCCCGGCTATGGCATGGCGGTGGCGCAGGCGCAGCACGCCCTGCGTGAGATGGCCGATGTGCTGAAGCATGAAGGCGTGGATGTGAAGTACGCCATCCATCCGGTGGCGGGCCGCATGCCCGGTCACATGAACGTGCTGCTGGCCGAAGCCAACGTGCCGTACGACGAGGTGTTCGAGCTGGAGGACATCAACCGCGACTTCGGCACGGCGGATGTGGCCTTCGTCATCGGCGCCAACGACGTGACCAACCCGGCGGCCAAGACCGACCCGTCGAGCGCCATCTACGGAATGCCGATCCTGGACGTGGAGAAGGCCAAGACGGTGTTCTTCATCAAGCGCGGCATGGCCGCCGGTTACGCCGGTGTCGAGAACGAGCTGTTCTTCCGCCCCAACACCATGATGCTGTTCGGCGACGCCAAGAAGGTCACCGAAGAGGTCGTCAAGGCGATGGAAGCCTGACCGGCTTTCCCGGCCGGCTTTTACGGGGCAGTTGACCGAACCGGGCGCGGGAGGCGAGGCTTCCCGCGCCCGTTTCTTTTGGGCCGAGAACGACAAGAGAGGATGCGGAGCCATGACCGCCTACATCATCGCCGACGTGCGCGTGACCGACCCGGTCGCCTATGAGGTCTACAAATCGCTGACCCCCGACGCGATTGCCAAGAATGGCGGACGCTTCCTCAGCCGTGGCGGCGAGACGGCGGTGCTGGAAGGCGAATGGCAGCCCAACCGCATCGTCATCCTCGAATTCCCGGACGTGGCGGCTGCCAAGGCCTTCTACGACAGCCCGGAATACCGCAAGGCCCGAGAGGCCCGGCGCGATGCCGCCGATTTCAAGATGATCGTGGTGGAGGGCCTGTGACGCCCAGCCTGTAACCATCAAGGGAAGCGGTTACCAAGCGTTACACAGGACCGTCCGCTGGACACATCGCCGCAACACGGCACCGCTAACGCTTACCGTCACCGAAAGCCGGCGGTCTGCTTGCCGCCGGCTCCCCCACAGTGACGGAACCCGACCATGGATGACGACGATCTCTCCGACCCGATCGATTCGCACATCACGCTCTGGACACGCATCGCCATGGCGATCCTGATGGTGGGAATCTCGCTCTGCGGCGTGTCGCTCTACCTGCTGACCGAGACCTGAAGCCGAACCGCCAGTGCCGCGCCGAACCCACATTTTCCGCGGTTCCAGGCGGCTTCGGTCTAAGGATAACACGAAAATACATCGTTAAATCGCCAATTCCCTTTCCCTGTTATGTGAAAATCTCTCTTCCCCATATGGGCAACCGTGCTAAATAGCGTCGGAACCTTAGCCGAGGACGATCCGATGCTCCGCTTGACCCGTCGCTCCACCCTTGCCGCCCTGGTCGCCCTCGCGTCGGCTGCCGCCTCGACCGCTGCCATGATGCCGGGCACCGCGCACGCCGCCGACCCGGTGAAGCTGGAAATCGGCTATATCCCGATTCTGGCGGCATCCCCGCTGTTCATTGTCGACGGTCAGGGTTGGGCCAAGGAGGCCGGGATCGCGCTGAAGCTAACCCGTTTCGAATCCGGTCCGCACGCGATCCAGGCGATGGCCGCTGGCCAGATCGACCTGCTCTATGCCGGCGTCGCCCCCGTGTTGGTCGCCCGCACCAAGGGTGCCGACATCTCGGTCATCGCCAATTCGGCGGTGGAGGAGATGGTGGTCGCCGCCCGCGGCCCCTTCGCCAAGGCGGTGGGCACCACGCCGACCGCGGAGTCCTTCAAGAAATTCGCAGCCGACACCGGCCGCAAGCCGAAGATCGGCACCCAGCCGCCGGGCTCGGTTCCCGACACCGTGTTGAAGCATTGGCTGTTCAAGGTGGTGAAGGTCGATCCGGCCGATGTCGAACTGGTGCCGATGGGCATCGAGAAGACGCAGCAGGCCCTGCTGGCCGGCGCGCTCGACGCCGCCACCATCCGCGAGCCGACGGTGACCGTCACCCAGCAGATGGACCCGAACGTCGTTCTGGTCGCCACCGGTGCCCAGATGTTCCCGGACCAGCCCGGCACTGTGGTTTCCGCCCGTGCCGAGGTGTTGAAGAAGAACCCCGATGCCATCAAGGCGCTGGTCAAGGCCCACATCCGAGCAGTCGACCTGATCGCCAAGGACCCGGCCGGTTCCGCCAAGATCGTGAACAACTATCTCGGCAAGGGCCTGATGGAGCCGGCGACGCTGGAGGCCGCCTTCAAGGGGCCGGGGTCGAAGTTCGTCGCCGATCCGCATTCGGTGGTGCCGGCGGTGGAGAAGATGATGGCTTTCACCAAGGAGATCGGCTCGGCCAGCGAGACCATTCCGGTGGCCGAGGCCTTCGACTTCAGCTTCTACGACGCCGCGAAGTAAGCCGGCCGGGCCTGGGGACATCGACAAGCCGATGAAGACCTACAACAAGATCGCCCTGTCGGCGCTGGGCGTCATCGTCTTCCTGCTGGCATGGGAAGCGGTGGCGCGCAGCGGCGTCGTGCCGGCCCGGCTGTTGCCGTCGCCGAGCGCGGTGCCCACCGCCTTCCTGACAGAGTTCAACAGCGGCACCTGGCAGGCGATGGTGCTGGCCAGCCTGTCGCACTATCTGGTCGGGCTGTCTCTGGGCACCTTCCTTGGCGTGTCGTTCGGCACGGCCGCCGCGCTGTGGGGCAAGTGGGACGCCTTCCAGGCCTGGGTCGTGCGCATGCTGCGTCCGATTCCGGCCATCGCCTGGATCCCCTTCGCCATCATCTGGTTCGGCGTCAGCGAGGGTGCGGCATCCTTCCTGATCGCGCTGACGGTGTTCTGGATCAACTACTACGCCAGCTACGCCGCGGTGCGCGGGGTCGATAAGGATCTGATCGAGCTTGGCTATGCCTTCGGCCAGGGCGGGCTGATCCCGCGCCTGTTCAAGATCATCCTGCCGGGCGCCCTGCCGGGCATCCTGTCGGGTCTGCGCGCCGGGTTGGGGCAGGGCTGGATGACCGTGGTCGCGGCCGAGCTGTTCGGCATCTCCGGCCTCGGCATGCGGATGATGGAGGCGTCGGGCCTGCTGGCGACCCACATTGTCGTGCTCTACATGGTCACCATCGCGCTGCTCTACGGCGTATCGGATTTCCTGTTCATGCAAGTTCAGTCGCGGGTGCTCTCATGGCAGCGGTGACCCTTTCCAAGACCGCATCCGCGTCGGTCATCGACCTTGAGGACGTGTCCATCGGCTATGGCAAAGACGCGCCGCCGGTTCTGGTCGACGTCAACCTGTCGGTCGAGCGTGGCAGCTTCGTCGCCATCGTCGGCCCGTCCGGCGTCGGCAAGTCGACCCTGCTGCGCGTCGTCGCCGGGCTGCACACCGCACGCAGCGGCGGCGTCACCATCCATCAGGACCAGCGGCCCGGCCATCGCCCGGTCGGGCTGGTGTTCCAGGACTCGCGTCTGCTGCCCTGGCGCCGGGTGATCCGCAATGTGGAGTTCGGGCTGGAGGGCCTGCCGGTCAGCCGCGACGAGCGCCGCCACCGGGCGGAAGCCGCGCTGAAGCTCGTGCGGCTCGACGGCTATGCCCGCCGCTGGCCCTACGAGCTGTCGGGCGGCCAGCGCCAGCGCATCGGCATCGCCCGCGCCATGGCGGTCGACCCGGACATCCTGTTGATGGATGAGCCTTTCGGCGCGCTCGACGCCATCACCCGCCACAATCTTCAGGACGAGCTTCGCCGCATCCACCAGGAGACGGGCAAGACGGTTCTGTTCGTCACCCACGACCTGGAAGAAGCGGTTCATCTGGCCGACCGCATCATCGTGCTGGGCGGCACCCCGGCCCGCGTGGTGCGCGACGTTCGCAACAGTGCCGGCCGGGATGGGGCGGTGTTCCGCGATCAGGTGGAGCAGCTGCGCTCCGAGATCGCGGACAATTACAGCATCTGACGGGGTGGGGGCTTACCCCACCTCCATCATCAGGCTGGTCGGGTAGCCGGCGTCCTTCATCCTGGCGATCAGCGCATCGACATGGGTCTGGTTGCGGGTTTCCAGCACCACATCCACCTCCGCCATCTTGACCGGCACGTTGTGGAACAGGCGCTGGTGGTGAACCTCGACGATGTTGGCACCGGCCTCGCCCAGCAGGCGGGTGACGCGGGCGAGCGCGCCGGGCGCGTCGGTGATGCTGATGCGCAGGCGGACGATGCGGCCCTCATAGACCAGCCCGCGCATCAGCACCTGCGCCATGATGCGGGAGTCGATGTTGCCGCCCGACAGAACGATCCCGACCTTGCGGCCGCGGTAGCGCTGCGGATCGTCCAGAACCGCGGCCAACGCCGCCGCCCCGGCGCCCTCGGCGACCAGCTTCTGCACGGTGGCGAGGCGGTAGACCGCTTCCTCCAGCCGGGCCTCTCCCACCTCCACCACATCGTCGACCATGGCGCGGATGATCGGCAGGGTCAGGGCGCCAGGCGCCTTGACCGCGATGCCTTCCGCCACGGTCGCACCGCCGCAGGTGATCGGCTGGCCGGCCAGCGCCTGACGCACCGCCGGGTAGAGGCTGCACTGCACCCCGACGATCTCCAGATCCGGGCGCAGTGCCTTGGCGGCCGTCGCCATGCCGGAAATCAGACCGCCGCCGCCGATGGGCACCACCAGCACGTCGAGGTCCGGCACATCCTCCAGCAGTTCCAGCGCCGCGGTGCCCTGGCCGGCGGCCACCAGCGGGTCGTCATAGGGATGGACGAAGGTCAGCCCGTCACGCGCCGCCAGCTCATGGGCGAAGGCGGCGGCCTCGCTCAGCGTCTCGCCATGCAGTTCGACGGTGGCGCCCAGATTCTCGGTCCGCTCCACCTTGGTGAACGGCGTGAAGGCGGGCATGACGATGGTGGAGCGGATGCCCAGCCGCGTGGCATGGCAGGCCACCGCCTGGGCGTGGTTGCCGGCGGACATGGCGATGACGCCGGCGCGGCGCTCCGCCTCGCCCAGCGACAGCAGCTTGTTCAGCGCGCCCCGCTCCTTGAAGGAGCTGGTGGCGTGCTGGTTCTCCAGCTTCACATGCATCCGGCAATCCGCCATGTCCCCCAGGCGGGGAGCCGGAACCGTGGGCGTTCGGGGCAGGTGTCCCGCGATGCGCGCCGCCGCGGCGCGCACGTCCTCCAGCGTTATGGTCATTTCGTGTTTGTCCCGGTGTTGCGTGGTGTGAGTGTCAGCACCTCCGCCCCTGCCGAGACCAGCGTGCCACGGTCGCCGGCCATACGCAACGAACCGCCATCGCGCCACAGGGTGACGAGATCGCCCCAATGGCGGGACCAGATGTTGCCGGACTGGCCGGTGGCGATCACGAACCGGGAATTGTCGAGGTCGGCCAGATCGTAGACCGCGCGGAAGCCAGCGCCCTGGACATGGCGGAACGGATTTCCGGGGTCGCGGATGGTGGTCGATCCGCGGTTGACGGTGAAGAAATCGCCGTCGGTCTCTACCGACAGATCGGCCTTGCCGCCGATCAGCGGCACGCGGCTCAGCATGCGGTGGACCAGCGCGACGGTGTGGTCATCGCCCCAGCGCCAGCTCTTCATGCTGGACCCATGACGCTCGGCCAGCGCCTTGACCGCCGTTTCCAGGGAGCGTCCGGTCATGTCGGCGCAGCTTTCCTTCTGCGGCGTGGTGATGTCGTCGCACCATTCCGGCCGGTTGTTCAGGACATTGCGCAACGCTTCCGGCCGCAAATCCCAGTAGGAGGCGAAGTCGGCGCCCAACTCGTCGGCGAAGACCGCGCGGACAAGTTCCCGCAGCCACATGTCGAAGATCAGCGGTTCGGGCCGGTTGCGGTCGATCCGGCCGTCCCAGCCGCGCAACAGGGCCGCCGCATCGCTCGCGAGGCCGGGCGGCGTCGGGTACTTCAGCAGCTCCGGCAGGAAATCGCGGCCGGGCAGGGAGACGATGTCCATCTGCTGGCGGGCCACATCCTCGACCGAATGGCGCCCGTTGCCCAGCATCTCGACGATGCGTTTGGCGCGCGAGGGATCCGGCCATTCGGTGGCGAGGCGATAGGGATAGTCGCGCCCGACCACCGCGTTGTTGGCGTTGACGAACTGCCCGGTCGGCGGGTTCACCGCCTGCGGCAGGGCGTAATAAGGCAGGAAGCCGGTCCAGTCATACTCGCCGGTCCAACCGGGAACCGGCACGCGTCCATCGCCCTTGCGGCGGATCGGCACCCGGCCGGGGGTGATGAATCCGACCTCTCCGCTCACATCGGCATAGACGACGTTCTGCTGCGGGGCGACATGCAGGCGCAGCGCGTCGCGCGCGCCCTCCGCCGATCCGGCATGGTTCAGGCGGTAGAGAGCCTCCGCACTGGTGTCGTCGTCGGCAAGGCCCGGGAAGGACAGCGCCAGCACCGGACCGGGCGCCTTGCCGTCGATGGACGGGGCGTCCAGATCGGAGATGACGGGGCCATGGCGCGTGGTTCGAACGGTCAGCGTCTGCGACGCCTCGCCGGCGATGCCGATGGTCTCGGCACGCGTTTCGAAGGGCTGGCTGCCGTCGGGTGTCAGGTAGCGCGCCGGGTCCTGCGGGTCGGGCTTTTCGACGAACAGGTCCTGGGTGTCGCTGTGGGTGGTGGTGAAGCCCCAGGCGACCTTGCCGTTGTGGCCGAGGATGGTCAGCGGCACGCCCGGCACGGTGGCGCCGGTGACGGTGAAGTCCGGTGTGACGATGCGGGCGAGATACCAGAGAATCGGCGCTTCCAGCCCCAGATGCGGATCGTTGGCGAGGATCGGCTTGCCGGTCGTGGTGCGGGCGCCGGTCAGGACCCATTCGTTCGACGCGGTGTCGAAGCCCATCTGCGGCAAGGCTGTCAGGGTGCGGCGCACCGTTTCCCGCAGATCCATGCCGCGCAGGTCACTGGCCAACGTGGTGGGAGACCCGGGAACGTCCGACGGAAACAGATCGTCGACCTGTTGCGGCGACAGCCGTTCCAGAACGCGGGAGCGGAACAGCTCGTCGCGGTAGTTGGCCGACAGTTGCAATGCCATCAGCTTGGCCCAGACCAGACTGTCGGCGACGGTCCAGGGCTCCGGGGTGTGACGCAGAAGCTGGAATTCGACCGGCAACCCCTCCGACCGGGTGGCGAGATAGCCGTTCACGCCCTCGGCATAGGCTTCGAATGCGGTGCGGGCTTCGGGCGACAGGGTGGCGGCCATCGCCTCCGCCGCGCGGCGGACGCCCAGCGTGCGCATGAGCCGGTCAGTGCGGAGCGCGAAGTCGCCGTATTTGGTGCCGATCAGTTCGGCCAGCCGGCCGGCCCCGGCCCGGCGCATCGTCTCCATCTGCCACAGGCGGTCCTGGGCGTGGGCATAGCCCAGCGCGCGGTAGGCGTCTCGCTCGGTCGCGGCGAAGATATGGACCACACCTTGCTTGTCCCGCACGACCTCGGCCGGCGCGCCGTTGCCAGGAATGGCGACCGTGCCGCTGGTCTGCGGCTGCTGGGCCCGCATCCACACATAGGCACCGAGCAGACCGGCCGGCGGCAGCAGCACAAGCACGCCGGCGACAACTGCGACCTTGCCCCAACGTCCCCGCGGCAGGCGCAGGCGTGGGCGCCGGGAGTTGCGAGGCGGCGGCATCGGTTGAGGCTGCACGCCATAGGGCGGCTGCTGCTGGGGATAGGGCTGGCCGGGCGGCTGCGCACCCATGGGATGGGCCGCGGGAGGATAGGTTCCCGGCGGATAAGCGCCGGGTGGATAAGCATCTGGTGGATAAGCGCTGGGCGGATAGACAGGCTGTTGCGGTGCTTGCGGGTAAGGGGCACCTGGATAGGGCGCGCCCGGCTGCCGCTCCGGCCTATGGAGGGTATTCCCCCCCGCCCCTACAGAACCAACAACCGGGCGCGCCCCATCCAGGGGCCCCCTACCCCCCAACACCCCAACAGCCCGGCTAACCCCCCCGACCCTATCCACCCGGAGCCTCACCACCCCCGGCCTGTATACACACCTAGCGCGCCCCAGCAAAAGAGAGG
>NZ_WHOS01000062.1 GCF_013340935.1 Azospirillum melinis
CCCCAAACCCGCCCCCCGTTTTCCTTCCACCACGCCGGCCGCCCGATTCCGGTTGCGGCCCGAAAACCGGTTCAAGGAAACCCAAACTCCATGACGACGTCCCAAACCATTCTCGTCACCGGCGGCGCCGGCTATGTCGGCAGCCACTGCGTGACCGAGCTTCTCGAGCGCGGCCACCAGGTCGTGGTCTTCGACAACCTGCGCCAGGGCCACGCCGCCGCCGTGCCGCCCGAGGCGACCTTCGTCCAGGCCGATCTGGCCGACGAGGCGGCGCTGGCCCGCGTGTTCGGGCAATGGCGCTTCGACGCGGTGTTCCATTTCGCAGCCCTGTCGGTGGTCGGCGAATCGATGCGCGACCCGCACGCCTACCTGCACGGCAACACCGTCACCTCGCTGAACCTGATCCGCGCCGCGGTGAAGGCCGGGGTGATGAAGCTGGTCTTTTCCTCCACCGCCAACCTGTTCGGCTCGCCCAAGCGCATCCCCATCGACGAGGACGAGGCGATCGACCCCGGCAGCCCGTACGGCGAATCGAAGTTCATGATCGAGCGCGCCCTGCATTGGGCCGACCGCTGCCATGGCCTGCGCTCCGCCTGCTTGCGCTACTTCAACGCCGCCGGCGCCCATCCCAACGGCCGGCTCGGCGAGGACCACAGCCCGGAAACGCACCTGATCCCGCTGGTGATGGACGCCGCCACCGGCAAGCGCCCGCACATCGAGATCTTCGGCGACGACTACGACACGCGCGACGGCACCTGCATCCGCGACTACATCCATGTCTGCGATCTGGCCGACGCCCATCTGCGGGTGCTGGACGCGCTCGACGAGCGGTCGGTCCGCTACAATCTGGGCAACGGCACCGGCTACAGCGTGCGCGAGGTGATCGCGTCGGTGGAGCGCATCACCGGCCGCAGCGTGCCGGTGAAGGTCGGCCCGCGCCGCCCCGGCGACCTGCCGGTGCTGATCGCCTCGTCGGAGCGCATCCGCCGCGACCTCGGCTGGCAGCCGCGCTTCCCGGAGCTGGACAGCATCATCGGCAGCGCCTGGGCATGGCGCAGCGCGCACCCGCATGGCTTCCGCGGTCTTGCCGCCGCGGCGGAGTGAGTCGGGCAGGAAGGATACGGGAATGGTTGAGCCGGCAGGATCATGGACGCGATGAGCAACCTGAACTGGGACGATGATGACGCGCCCGAACCGGGCACGGACGACAAGGGAGCAGACCGGGCGGGCGGCAAGCCGGGCGAGGATCTCGACCTCGCCGACTTCCACGGCATGGCGCGGCTGATCGAGCGCATGCACCGCCGGTATCTCGACGTCGTCCGCGTCGGCCTGTCCAAGCAGGGCATCGAGGACATCGGCCCGGTGCAGGCGCTGATGGTCATGCTGATCGGCGAGGACGAGCTGTCGGTCCGCGACCTGATGGAGCGCGGCTATTACCTGGGCTCCAACGCGTCCTACAGCCTGAAGATCCTGGTCGATGCCGGCTACATCAACCGGGCCGCCAACCAGCGCGACCGCCGCACCGCGCGGCTCCAGCTGACCGACAAGGGCCGGGAGCTGTGGGAGGGGCTGCGGCGGATGGAGCAGGCGCAGGCCGAGGCGCTGGTGCGCAACGAGACCGAGGTCCGCGACCTGAAGGCCAGCTATCGCACGCTCCGCCGGCTCGACCGGCTGTGGGGCGACATGGTCCGCTACTCCTGCCTCGATTTCGATTGAGGCCTTGATGTCGATTGAGGGTGTTCCTCCGATGCCGCAGCCGGGTGCCATGATGCCACACGCCGCCGCCCAACCAGACGCCCCCCATCCCAACGGCCTGTCGTCGAAGGATGTGGAGCGGCTGCTCGTCTCGCCCAACGCGGAAACGCGGATCGAGACGATGAACAAGCTGTTCCACGATCTGGAGGCGGGCGCGTTGAGCCCGGCCGAACGGTCGCTGGCCATCGAGGTGGTCCATTGCTTCGCCGGCGACGCCCAGGTGGCGGTGCGCGAGGCGGTGGCCTGGCAGCTGCGTAACAGCCCTCTGCTGACCGGGGATCTGGCGGAGCGGCTGGTCCGCGACGTCGGCCGGGTGGCCTTCCCCATCCTGCGCGATGCCGCCGGACTGACCGACGACCTGCTGCTGGACGTGCTGTCCGATCCCGATTCGGGAAAGCATGTGGCGGTCGCCAGCCGTTCCACCGTCTCCGCCCGCGTGTCCGGCGCAATTGCCGAGCGCGGCAACGTCATCGCGGTGACCGCGCTGCTGCGCAACGACGGCGCCGAGGTGCCGGACAGCGCGATGAGCCGCGCGCTCGACCGGTTCGGCCGCGTCCGCATGGTCAGCGAGGCGGCGGCGACCCGCCCCGGCCTGTCGCTGGCGATGGTCGAGCGGGTGGTCGCCTTCGTGTCGGACAGCATGCGCACCACGCTGATGCAGGCGCATGGCCTGTCGCGCGAGCTGGTCGAACGGCTGGTGGAGCGCGGCCGGGAGGCGGCGACCATGCGCATGCTGCGCCCGGTGCTGCGCGGGGCCGAGGACATCGACGCGGTGATCCAGTGGCTGCACACCAACCGCCGGCTGACGCCGGTCCTGCTGTTCCGCGCGCTGTGCGCCGGCGACCTGTCGCTGTTCGTCGCCGGCATGGCCGTCCGCGCCGGCATCCCGGCGGAGAATGCCCGCCGGCTGGCCTGGGACGACGGCGAGCTGGGCATGGCGGCGCTGATGAAGAAGGCGGCCGTCCCCCCCGGCCTGACCCAGCCGTTCCAGGTCGCGGTCGGCGTCGCCAAGCGGATGGAGTATGAGGGCGGCGACGCAGGCCGCGAGGATTTCCAGGCGGAGGTCATCGGCGAGCTGTTCACCGCCTGCACGCCCACCAACGACTGGATGGTCGACGATCTGCTGCTGCAGCTGTTCGACCAGAAGTCCGAGGAGGTGATCGACCGGGCGCTCGATCAGGCGGGGCTGCCCTTCTCGCCGGTGCGCACGGTGCAGTAGTCAGGTCATCCTCCTGCCGCCCCTCCTCCACCCGTGACGCCGCGGAGGATGTCCGACATGCTGAGGATGGCCTCGGCCACCTCGACGATCCGCTTGTTCTGGTTCATCGCGGTCTTGCGGATCAGCTTGTAGGCCTCCTCCTCCGACAGGTTGCGGGTGGACATCAGCAGGCCCTTGGCGCGGTCGATCACCTTGCGCTCGTTCAGCGCCGCCTTCGCCGTCTCCAGCTCCAGGCTGACGTCGCGCAGGCGCTGGGACTGCGCCTGCATGACGTCGAGCACCGAGCGCATCAGCTTCGGCGGCAGCCCGTCGGGGGCATAGAGCCCGGCGCCGTCCTGTTCCTGCCCAATCGATGACGGACCATTCACTCCAGTCAGCGCGGGAACGGCATCCACCAGCATCATGGCGACCGGAAGCACCGTGTCGGGACCGCCGGTGTCGGCCTGTCCGAGATCAGCGCGGGCCTGGGCCAGCTTCGCCTCGCACAGGCGGCGGAGATCGTCGGTCAGACGGTCTTCCACCGTCTTCAGCAGCTCCATGCGGCGGGTCGCCCGGTCAAACCAGAGCTCCGGCGTGATGCCCGACAGCTCGCCGTGGCGGGCATCGTCGCTGAGCGCCACCGCCCGCATCCGCTCGACCTCCGCCACCGCCGGGTCGGCCAGGGCGGTGCGGAAAGCGGCGGCCTGGGCGGGGTCGGCGAACTCCGCGAAGATGCGGAAGGCGCGGTTCTGGGCATCGATCAGATGGGCGAGCCGCCCATGCTCCACCCCGTCGAAACGCCCGCGCGAGAAGCCGGCGCTGGCGGTCGCCCGCTCCTGCCCGGCAAATTCCTTGCCCTGGACGACGTTGAACAGGGCGACCAGCGCGCGGGAGATCGCCGGATCGGCGGCGATGTCGGCCGCCTCGAACAGCACGGACAGCAGATGGCCGATAATGTCGGTGAAGGCCTTCACCGAATCCTGCGGCACCAGCGCCAGCGAGGACACCTGATCGCGCAGGGCCGGCAGCCCGTCCAGCGCATAGAGCGCGAGGGCGGCCCGGCTGTAGAACTGCGCACCGCAGCTGAGGCGGTCGAGCTGTTCGTCCACAAGATCCAGCCGGTCGCGCAGCACCGACTCCAGCGTCCTGGCATCGGCCTGCCAGCGGGCGCGGTCCTCGGCGAAGCGGGTGCCGCCGGACCCGAGATAGATGGAGGAGGCGCCGCGCTCCTTCTGCAGGGCATGGATCAGGGCGCTGAGATCCCGCACCAGGGCGCTGACCGCCAGAAGCTGTTCGACGTCGCGGATGCGGCACAGCTTGGCGGTGCGCAGGAAGCGCGCCGCGGCGGCGCTGGTTCCACTCTTCATGGCGTCGCGCTCCGTACCCATCCAGCCTGTTCCCCCCGACATCGCCCGGCCCCTTGGCCTGTACAAGCAATGGATATGCCAGCGAAAAAGCCCCCTCTCCCCTTGCGGGGATAAGGCCATCCCCTGCTGAGCAAGGCTGCCCGGCCTTGCAGGTCTGCCCAAGAATCGGCAGGTCGGCCGAAAATTTGGGCGGGTGGGTGCCGCAATACTGTGCGGTGCAACATCGGGGGTTCCGGCGCTGTTGTTGTCGATACCCCCAGCTCCGGAGTCGCCTCCACGATGACCAAGAATCCCTTCATGAGCGCGTGGCTGTCCTGGGCCAACCGCGCCAGCGGCATGTGGACCACCGCGGCGATGTCGGCCGCCCGGCGCAACCAGTCGGCGGCCCAGACGGCGATGTTCAAGGCCATGATGACGCCGCCGAAGGCCAAGCCATCGAAAGCGAAGGCCAACTCGAAGCCCAGGTCGAAGCCGGCGCGCTGAGCATCGGAAACACCACGGCAAAAGGGCAGCGTCGCCGCAGCCATGGCTTGACGGTGCGCGGAGGGAGTGGCCAAATCGACGCCCTTCCGTTTCGCGCGCAACCGTTGAGACACGCCCCATGACCTCCGTTCGCATGCCCTCCTCGCGGCCGCCGTCGCGCTGGGCGAACCTGTTCACCGACCGGCCCGTCACCTGCATCGAGGATCTGCGGCAGCTGGCGGAATGGCGCGTGCCGCGGATGTTCTACGATTACGCGGATTCCGGCTCCTACACGGAGTCGACCTATCGCGCCAACGAGTCCGACTTCGGCCGGATCAAGCTGCGCCAGCGCGTGGCGGTGGACATGACCAACCGGACGCTGGCCAGCACGATGGTCGGCCAGCCGGTGGCGATGCCGGTGGCGCTGGCCCCGACCGGCCTGACCGGCATGCAGCATGCCGACGGCGAGATCCTGGCCGCCCGCGCGGCAGCCAAGGCCGGCGTGCCCTTCACCCTGTCGACGATGAGCATCTGCTCCATCGAGGACGTGGCGGAGAACACCGACAAGCCCTTCTGGTTTCAGCTCTACGTCATGCGCGACCGCGCCTTCATCGACAAGCTGATCGACCGCGCCAAGGCGGCCGGCTGCTCGGCGCTGGTGCTGACGCTCGACCTCCAGATCCTCGGCCAGCGCCACAAGGACATCAAGAACGGCCTGTCCACCCCGCCGAAGCTGACCGTCGGCAACATCCTGGACATGGCGACCAAGCCGCGCTGGTCGATCAACATGCTGCGGACCCACCGCCGCACCTTCCGCAACATCGTCGGCCATGCCACCGGAGTCAGCAACCTGTCCTCGCTGTCGTCCTGGACGGCGGAGCAGTTCGATCCGACGCTGAACTGGGACGACGTGCGCCGCATCCGCGACCGCTGGGGCGGCAAGCTGATCCTGAAGGGCATCCTCGACCCGGAAGACGCCGTGATGGCGGCGGACACCGGCGCCGACGCGCTGATCGTCTCCAACCATGGCGGCCGGCAGCTTGATGGCGCCATCTCCTCCATCGCCGCCTTGCCGGCCATCGTCGAGGCGGTGGGCGACCGCATCGAGGTGCTGATGGACGGCGGCATCCGCTCCGGCCAGGACGTGGTCAAGGCGCTGGCGCTGGGCGCCAAGGGCACCTTCATCGGCCGCGCCTTCCTCTATGGGCTGGGGGCCGGCGGCGAGGCCGGCGTGTCCCAGTGCCTGGAGATCATCCGCAAGGAGATGGACGTGACCATGGCGATGTGCGGCCTGCGCGACATCCGGCACGTGACATCCAACATCCTGGCGGGCAAGCCGAATTTCGGGGTTTGAGCGGAAGGGTGTCTCCGTCCTGGCCGGCGGGGGGATGGAACGGCGTGGAACAGAGTCCGCCGCATGTTCCATCTACCGCCGGCAGGCTACCGCCGGCAGAAGGGACCGGCGGCGCGGCGGCTCACCGGGCCGGGGTTGAGGTTCGGGTACTCCTCGTACTGGTTGGCGGTCCAGGGGAAGACGCCCTTCGGCCCCACCGCTTCCGGCTGGGCGACGACGACGGCGACCAGTTCCGGGCTGGGCGGGCAGCGTTCGCGCAGGGCGCCGGGGATGTCGTCGTCGAGTTCGGGGACGATGACAGCGGGCGGGTCCTCCGGGCGGGGCGCCCGCGGCCTGTCTTCCGATCTCGCCGCCGGCTCCTCCTCCGCCCCCACCTCGTGAATGTCCCGCGAGGCGTTGCGGGCGGACCCGAGACCGGGAATGAGGCCGAGCCGCTCGGCCAGCCAGCGCACGGTGGCGGGGTCGCCCGAGGTGACCAGACGCTCGATCTGTTCGGCCACCAGCACCCGCAGCGAGGACAGGCGCAGTTCGGCCTCGCGGTTCAGCGCCTGGCGTTCCCACCAAACCCTGTGACGGAAGTCCTTTGAGCCGTAATAGGCCCGCCACAGCGTGGTGCGGCTGCACCCCATGGCGCGCGAGACCTGAAGGAAGCTGTTGCCGCGGGCCAGCATCCCGGCGGCCATGATCCATTGTTCGTCATGGAACTGCGATCCGGGAACCAGCGAGCCTTCGGCAGGCGTCGGCGGCTCTTCGGCCCAGCGGGGGAACTGGTCGTTGGTGAAGCTGCGGCTGTCGAGGGGCATGGCAAAGCTCCGCGGAATGATGGGTTCCAGCGGAGGTTATAGGCATAATATCCAATTAATAGGATTATTTGCAAATCCGCTCGCCCATCCCACCGTGCCCATGCACTTCGACCGCCTCGTCCAGATAGCGAGACAGCGCCACGGCGGCATCGGCCGGGTTGCTGCGCCCCGTGCTCCGGGACCGGGCATCGGCCGAGGCTTCGGCCAAAATGGCCGGATCGCCGGCCAGCAGGGCGAGCCGCTCCACGGCGGCGGGATAATCGGGCACGACGAACCGGGGGCCGATGACGGCCGACACGTCGCCGCCCGGCAGCGAAACCGGGACAACGCCGGCTGCCAGCGCCTCGGCGGCGCTCGCGCCACCGCCGGTGCGCTGCGGATTCACATAGGCGTCGGCCGCTTGCATCAAATCCGCCATGTCGGTCACATAGCCCAGGTGGAACAGGCGCCCTGCATGCCGCGACCCTTGCAGGCGCTGGGGCAACGCCGCCGCTTCACCGGCGAACGCCACCGCCACCCGGGGCGCACGGTCGATGAGGGACTCCAGCATCGCAAGGAAGGCGCCGTCCGCCTCCTCGTCCAGCCGGTTGCCGATCACCAGACACAGGAAGGCATCGTCCGGCAGGCCGTAGCCGGCGCGGCTCCCTGCCTTGTTTGCGGTCTGGACCGGCGGTGGGGCACCGATCAGCGAAAAAAGGAAGCGGAAGGGTCGCCACGAGGTGGCGAGCGGACCGCCGGCCGGCCGGCTGCCGCCGCCGTAATCCAGCACGATGCTGGCCAGCGACGGCGTCAGTCCACTGGTGGTGGGAATGCACAGGGTGGGACGGGCCGCCACCAGCAGGTCGGCGACGACGACCGACCCGCCCAGCGAGACGACCACGTCGGGATCGTGCCACTCGACCGCGCGCAGGAACCAGTCGACCTTGTCCCGCGTCAGCGTGCGGCCGGTCGAGGACAGCATCCGGAAGGAGCGGCCGTCCGCCTCGATCACCTGTTTGCCGTCGAAGGCGGGTTCCACCGAGGAGGCGAAGGACGGCACGAACAGGCTGTGGATGTCGGCGGGCATGATGTTGGTGTTGAGAATCACCACCTCCCGCCCGCAGCGTTCCTCCAGAACCGCGGCATAGGACAGCAGGTCGCGCGACGGCTGGTGGCGCAGCGACAGAAACTGGTTCGTCACCAGCACCAAGCGCCCGGTGGCCGGGTTGCCCGCCGGGCGGGGCCGTGGGACGACGCCGAGTTGGTCGCGGATCGCGCCGATCAGGCGGGTGTAATAGGGAAACAGCCTGTCCTCGAAGAAGCCGGGCCGGCTCGCCCCGTCCATGCGCATCAGGAAGAGCTGGCGCCCCATGCAGCAATAGATGTGAAGCAAACGGTCGAGATCCGGGCACCCGAACTCGGGTTCGATCAGGTCGAGCAGATCGTCGTAGCGGCGCAGGTCGCCGGTAATCGCGGCCAGAGCGGAGAGGCGCAGGACCGGATCGGCGTCGCCGGTCAGGCGGCCCAGCTGCGTGGCGCTGGCGGCACGCTCGTCCGGCGGGGCATGGCGGAGACGCTCCAGCAAGGACTCGATCTCCCGCAAGGCGGACGCGCTTTCGACCGGCCGCAGCATGGCGCGGCAGAGCGCGGCGACGGCATCCGCGGAATTTTCCGCCGACAGCTCCATGGTTCAACCCCCGGTAAGGCCACCCTGCCGCACCAGACCAAATTTCCCGGTGCGCGGCAAGGAAAGCCGGAAAACCGGCCGGGCGCCGGGGGCACGGCACACTGTGGGGCACGGCAGACGCCTGTCCCGCAACACTCCCCGCCCTGCCCTGTTGTACCGGGTCAACGTGCAGCACCGGCGCGTCAGGCCGGTGCAATGGGGAGTGGTCCATGAGCGAACTCCGTGAGGGCAGCGCCACCGTCACCGCGGAGGCCGAGGCCTTCTATACCGAAAGCCTCAAGCTGCTGATCCAGTCGGACATCCCGTTCCTGCTGGGCGGGACCTACGCGATCAGCGCCTATACCGGCATCACGCGGCCGACCAAGGACATCGACATCTTCTGCCGCGGCGGCGATTTCCCGCGCATCCTGTCCCATTTCCAGGACCATGGATTCGAGACGGAGATCGAGGACGAGCGCTGGATCGGCAAGGTCAAGCATGGCGAGCTGTTCTTCGACGTCATCTTCAACTCGGCGGTCGCCATAAACCCGGTCACCGACCGCTGGTTCAAGGAGGAGCATCGCGCGGTGATCTGCGGCAGCGACGTGCCGCTGGTGGCACCGACCGAGATGATCTTCTCCAAATCCTTCGTCCAGATGCGCCACAAATACGACGGGCCGGACGTGGCCCACATGATCCTGAAGCAGCACGACAGGATCGACTGGAAAAGGCTGCTCGCCCACATGGAGCAGCATTGGGAAGTGCTGCTGATCCATCTGCTGAACTTCCGCTTCATCTACCCGACCGAGCGAGACCGCGTGCCCGACTGGCTGGTGGCGGAGCTGCTGGAGCGGATGCAGGAACGCGCCAAGCTGCCGGTCGCCCAGACCCGCATCTGCCGGGGCCGGCTGTTCTCGCGCGAGGATTACCTGATCGACGTCACCGAGTGGGGCTTCGCCGACGTGGTCGGGGAGGAGGGCACCAGGCAGAGCCTGAAGGAGAACGGGAATGGATGAGCGCAGGCTGACCGTCGCCGCCATCGGCGACATCCATGTCGGCGAAACCACGCAATATCCCTATCGCGAGCTGTTCCAGGAGATCGCCGGCAAAGCCGACGTGCTGGCGCTGTGCGGCGACCTGACCAATCACGGCAAGCCGCGCGAGGCGGAGATCCTGGCCGACGCCCTGCGCTCCATCGGCATTCCGGTGGTCGCGGTGTTCGGCAACCACGATTACGAATGCGGCCATCTGGAGGAGGTCCAGCACATCCTGACCCAGGCGGGGGTGCGGTTCCTCGACGGGGCGCCGCAGGAGATCGGCGGGGTGGGCTTCGCCGGGGTGAAGGGCTTCGGCGGCGGCTTCGGCAACCGGATGCTCGACAGCTTCGGCGAGCCGGCGATCAAGCAGTTCGTCCATGAGGCGGTGAACGAGGCGATGCGGCTGGAAAGCGCCTTGCGGCAGTTGGAGACCGAGCGGGTGTTCGTCGTGCTGCACTACGCCCCCATCGCCGCGACGGTGGAGGGGGAGCCGACGGAGATCTTCCCCTTCCTGGGGTCCTCGCGGCTGGCCGAGACCATCGACCGCTTCGACACTGTGCGGGCGGTGGCGCATGGGCATGCGCATCACGGGACGTACAGCGGGAAAACGCTGCGGGGGACGCCGGTCTACAATGTGGCGCAGACCATCCCCAAGGAAACCGGGCGGCCCTATGCGCTGATCGAGGTTTGAGAGTGCCCTCTCCCGCCCCGGGAGAGGGAGGGGACCCGCCGAAGGCGGGGAGGGTGAGGGGTGGCACAAGGAACTGAAAGCGCAGGGTTCCTTGCGCGCCCCTCACCCTTCCCAAGCTGCGCTTGGGCCCCTTCCCTCTCCCGGGACGGGAGAGGGAAATCAGTGGCGGTAGAGGTCCCGCTCAAAAGACCCAAAGCTGTTCCGGCGGCAGGTGCAGCCAGTGGGTGCCGGCGGCCAGCGGGCGGCCGAAGGCGCGGAGCGTCTGGTCGCCGCAGCGGAAGACATGCTCCCAGTGGCTGCCGAGATAGACCGAGGTCTCCAGCTCGGCCGGGATGCGGTTCTCTCCTTCGCCGTCCACCACCTCGACCTGTTCCAGGCGGATGACGCCGGTGGCGTCCTCCGACACGCCCTTGCCCGCCCGGTCCTTGCCCCACAGCGGGTGGCCGGACAGCTCGATGCGGGCGTAACCGCCGCGCTTGTCCTGAACCCGGCTTTTGATCTGGTTGTTGACGCCCATGAACTCGGACGCGAACAGGCTGACCGGCTCGGTGTAGAGCTGTTCCGGCGTGCCGGCCTGGACGATGCGGCCGCCGTCGAGCAGGACGATGCGGTCGGCGATGGCCATCGCCTCCACCTGGTCGTGGGTGACGAAGACGGCGGTCAGGTTCATCCGCTTGATCAGCGTGCGGATCCAGATGCGGGCCTCCTCGCGCAGCTTGGCGTCGAGGTTCGACAACGGCTCGTCGAGCAGGATGACCGGCGGGTTGTAGACCAGCGCGCGGGCCAGCGCCACGCGCTGCTGCTGGCCGCCCGACATCTGGTGCGGGTAACGGTCGCCGAGATGGCCGAGACCGACGCCGTCCAGCACCGCGGCGACGCGCTGCTGGAGTTCGGCCTTGGCCACGTTGCGCAGGCGCAGGCCGTAGGCGACGTTCTCGAACACCGTCTTGTGCGGCCACAGCGCGTAGGACTGGAAGACGAGGCCGAGGCCGCGCTTCTCCGACGGCACGTTGAGGCCGGCGGCGGCGTCGAACACCGGCTGGTCGCCGATGGAGATGACGCCCTTCTTCGGCTCCTCCAGCCCGGCGATGGAGCGCAGCAGCGTGGTCTTGCCGCTGCCCGACCGGCCGAGCAGGGCGACGATCTCGCCCTGGGCGAAGGTGGCGGTGATGCCCTTCAGGATCTCGGTGCTGCCGTAGGACAGGTGCAGGTCGTCGATGATGAGCTTAGCCATGGGAGCGTTTCCCGAAGAGCGACATCAGCAGCAGGCCGCCGCCGATCATCGCGATGTTGACGGTGGAAAGCGCGGTCACGAGGTCGACGGCACCGGTGCCCCACAGCGAGACCAGCAGCGAGCCGATCACCTCGGTGCCGGGGGCCAGCAGATAGACGCCCGTGGAGTATTCGCGCATGAAGGTGACGAAGATCAGCAGCCAGCTGGAGAACAGCCCGACCTTGACCAGCGGGATCGTCAGGTCGCGCGACACCCGGCCGGGGCTGGCGCCGACGATGCGGCCGGCCTCTTCCAGTTCGGGGCCGATCTGGAGCAGCGCGCCGCTGACCAGACGCATGCCGTAGGCGAGCCAGACCAGCGTGTAGGCGACCCAGATGGCGATCATGGTCTGGCGCAGCGGCGACAGGAAGGGTGTGAACAGGAACACCCAGAAGATCGCCAGACCGGCCACCAGGCCCGGCATGGCGCGCGGCAGCAGGACCAGATAGTCCATCAGCTTGGTCCAGCCCGACTGCCAGCGGTGGGCAGCGAGATTCAGCATGGTGTAGACGCCGACCGACAGCGCCCCGCCCACCGACGCGATCAGCAGCGTGTTGACGATGCCGCGGGTCAGGTTCGGGAACTCCATCAGCTCGCGGAAATGGGCCAGCGTCAGCACGTCCAGCAGGTTGACGCCCTCGCCCCAGCTCGACACGAAGGCGCGCAGCACCAGACCGCTGATCGGAACCACCACGGTGAACAGCAGCCACGCGGTGATCATCGCCGCGGCCGGCCAGCGCCAGACGCCGATGGACACCGGCTTCTGCGCCGCGGCCTTGCCCTTCACCGAGACGTAGCGGTTGGCGGCGCGCAGCAGGAAGCGCTGGAGCGCCACCAGCGGCAGGGCGATGCAGATGATCGCCACAACGACCACCGCCATCAGCTGGTATGAGGGCGTGCCCAGCTTGTTGGTCAGCTTGTAGAGGTATGTGGCCAGCACCAGGATGCCTTCGGGATCACCCAGCACCAGCGGCAGGCCGAACAGCTCGAATCCTAGGAAGAAGACCAGCACGGCGGCGTAGAGGATGTTCGGCATCACCATCGGCAGGCTGACGGTCAGCGCCGTGCGCAGCGGGCCGGCGCCAGTCATGCGCGCGGCTTCCTCGACGTCGGACCCCAGGCTGCGCAGCGCCGACGAGGTGTAGAGGAAGACGTGCGGGACGTGGGTCAGGCCGGCGATGACGATCAGCGTCGTCTTGGAATAGAGGTACCAGGGGACGAAGCCGAAGGTGCCCTTGAACCACAGCGTGACGAAGCCCGCCGGGCCGAGGCTGACCACGAAGCCGAAGGCCAGCACCACCGACGACACGAACATCGGCACGAGGATCACCGGCTCGATCCAGCGGCGCCCCGGCAGATCGGTGCGGGCCATCAGGAAGGCGAGCATGGCGCCGACCGGCACCGCGATGGCGGTCATGCCGAAGGCGATGACGCACGAGTTGTAGAGGGCGTCGAAGAAATCCTCGTCGTCCAGGACGAACTCGTAGGCGCTGAACGTGAAGGCGGTCTTGGGCTGGAAGAACGGCCCGTCGAGGAAGCTCTGGTAGACGACCAGGCCGATCGGGGCCAGCACGGCAATCGCCATGGCGACGATCACCGCGATGCGCGTCGCGCGGTTCATGGGGGGATTCCTTGATTCGGCGGCTTTGGCGCTAAGGCCCTCTCCCGTCCCGGGAGAGGGGGGACCCACGCCGCAGGCGTGGGGAGGGTGAGGGGGAGTCCAAGGATCCCGCACCGCACGGCTTCGTGCCTCACCCCTCACCCTTCCCGCCTTCGGCGGGCCCCTTCTTTCTCCCGGGGCGGGAGAGGAAGGTTGACGACGGTTACTTCCCCTGGAGGGCCTTCTGCCAGTCCTTCAGGAACTTCAGGCGCTTGACCTGGTCGAGGTAGGTCAGCAGTTCCGGGCCGACATGGATCGGGCGCAGCGTGCTTTCCGGAACGCCGGCGGTCGGGTTGGCGCTCGCCAGATCGGTGCGGATCGAGCCCATGTAGCGGGCCTGCATCGCCTGCTGGCCCTGCTTCGACAGCAGATAGTCGAGGAACAGCTTGGCGGCGTTCGGGTGCTTGGCGCCCTTCGGGATGAAGGCGATGCGCGACATCACGATGGTGTAGTCGGACGGCAGCACGATGCCCAGCGACTCCGGGTCCTTGTGCTGGCGCTCGTAGACGTAGGAGCCGATCATGTTGTAGCCGATGGTGTGCTCGCCCGAGGTCAGGCGCTCGATCATCGCGCCCGACGAGGTGTAGAGCTTCACCCCGGTCTGGCCCATCGCCTTCACCAGATCCCAGGTGTTCTTGTTCGCCTGCACGTCCTGGGTGATGTAGAGGAAGCCGACGCCGCTGCGCTCCGGATCGTAGGAGGTGACCTTGCCCTTGTAGGCGTCCGGCTTCTCGGCAAGCAGCTTGGCGAGGTCGGCGTGGGTCTTCGGCACGTCGGCGGCGGGGACCACGCGCTTGTTGTAGGCGAAGACGATGGGCTCGGCGGTGGTGCCGAAGGCCTCGTTCTTATAGTTGGCCCAGTCGGGGATGCTCTTCGATTCGGGCGAGGTGTAGGACTGGGCGTAGCCGTCGTTGACCAGCTTCATCTGCAGGTCCATCGCCGACGACCACATCAGGTCGGTGGTGCCGGTGTTGGCCGCCGCCTCGCTGATGAAGCGGTTATACATCTCGGTCGAGTTCTGGTCGGCGTATTCCAGCTTGACCTTGGGATAGAGCGCCTCGAACCCCTTCAGGAGTTCCGACACGGCGGCCGCGTCGGTGGCGGAATAGATGCTGAGCGCGCCTTCCTGGTTCGCCGCCTCGATGATCTTGGCATAGGCGGGGTCGTAGCCGGCGGGAACCGACTGCGCCTGGGCGGTGCCGGCGGTGAAGGCGGGCACGGCGACGGTCAGGGCGGTCGCGACCAGAAGGGCCAGTTTGGTGCGCATCTCTTCCTCTCCTGCGGTTGGTTTCCACGGCGTCGTTGCGGGCCGGGTTGGTTGGGCTTACAAGCGGATTTGCCGTGACTATAGGCAATCAACCTGTCGCCAATCTGTCGCGGATTAAAATTGTTGGTGGAACGGAACAGGCGCGGTCGGATGATGGCCCATTCGGATGATAGGCGGCACCCTTGCGCATCCTGATCGTGGAGGACGACGCGGCGCTGGCGCGCGGGGTGACCGGGGGGCTGAAGCTGGCCGGCTATGCCGTCGACCATGTCGCGTCGGGCGAGGACGCGGTGCGGCTGGAACGGGCGGAGCCCTATGGGCTGGTGGTGCTGGACCTGGGACTGCCCGACCTGTCGGGGTTCGAGGTGCTGACCCGCATCCGTCGCCGCGGCTCCACCGTGCCGGTGATGATCCTGACCGCGCGGGAGGCGGTGGCCGACCGGGTGAAGGGGCTGGACCTGGGCGCCGACGATTACCTGCTGAAGCCCTTCGACCCGGCGGAGTTCGAGGCACGGGTGCGCGCCCTGGTCCGCCGCGGCCAGGGCACGCCGGTGCCGGAGTTGGCCTGCGGCGCCCTGCGCTACGACCGTTCCACCGCGACGGTGACACTGAACGGCCGGGTGCTCGACTTGCGCAAGCGCGAGCTGGCGGTGCTGGAGGGGCTGATCACGCGGGCCGGCAAGGTGGTGCCGAAGGACCGGCTGGCCGGCGAGGTGTTCGGCTTCGACGAGCCGGTGGCGCCGAACGCCATCGAGCTGTATGTCGCCCGGCTGCGCAAGAAGCTGGAGCCCGACGGGCCGCAGATCCGCACCATCCGCGGGTTGGGCTATCTGATGGAAAATGCCTGATGGCGGCCATTCGGGCCGGCCGGCCGGAGCGGGTGCCATCTCTGCGCCGCCGGCTGCTGACCCGGTTGCTGGTGCCGCTGGGCGCGCTGGCGGTCGGGCTGGGTGTCGGCGGGTCGGCGCTGATCCACGGCTTCGTGCAATCGACCCATGACCGGCTGCTTGCCGGCTCGACGCTCGCCATCGCCGAGCGGCTGGCGGTGGGGGACGATGACGGCGAGGTGACGGTCGACCTGCCGGCCGTCGCCTTCGGCATGCTGGAGAGCCAGGCGCGCGACAACATCTATTACAACGTCGCCCATGAGGGCGGGGTGATCACCGGCTATCTCGACCTGCCGCTGCCGGACATCCAGGCGATGCCGACCAACGTCACGGTGTTCCGCGACGCCTCCTATCACGGCCATCCGGTGCGGGTGGCGGCGCAGGTCCGGCGGCTCTACGGCGTGCCGCAGCCGGTGCTGGTCCAGGTGGCGGAGACAACCGCGGGGCGGCGCGCGCTGGAGGTCGATCTGCTGCTGTGGCTGACCCTGCTGGAGGTGGCGCTGGTTGGCGGCAGCGGGATGCTGGTTTGGGGGGCGGTCGGACGCGGGCTGGCGCCGCTGAAGCGGCTGCGCCGGGTGATCGACGCCCGCTCGGCGCGCGGAGGAATGGCCCTGGTGCCGCTGCCGCTGGCGGTGGTGCCGGCGGAGGTGCTGCCGCTGGTGGTCGCCATCAACGGGCTGCTGGCCCGGCTGGACCAGTCCATCGGCACGATGCGGCGTTTCACCGCCGACGCCTCGCACCAGCTGCGCACGCCGCTGGCGGTGCTGCGCACCCATCTGGCCCTGCTGCGCCGCTACGGCACCGACAGCGTGGAGGGGCGCGCGGCGCTGGACGACGTCGAAGGGGCGGTGAAGCGGCTGGAGCGGCTGCTGGTCCAGCTGCTGGCGCTGGCCCGCGCCGACGAGGACGCGCCGGTGGTGCCCGCGGCCCCCGAGGTCGCCGACCTGATGCAGGTTGCGATGGAGGTCGCCGCCGAGCAGGTGCCGGCGGCGCTGGCCCAGGATGTCGAGGTGCGCTTCGAGGGGCCCGAGGACGGCAGCGCCCTGCGGGTCGCCGGGAATGCCGTGCTGGTGGGAGAACTGCTGGGCAATTTGCTGGACAACGCCATCCGCTACAACCGGCCGGGCGGGACGGTGACGGTGCGGGTGGGGCAACCCCCAGGGACCGGGCCGGTGATGGAGGTCGAGGACGACGGCCCCGGCATCCCGGAGGCGGAGCGCGGGCGGGTGTTCGAACGCTTCTACCGCCTCGACCGTCCGGGCGAGCCGCCGCGCACCGGCAGCGGGCTGGGGCTGGCCATCGTCCGCGCGCTGGCCGACCGGCTGGGGGCGTCGGTGCGGCTGGATGTCGGGCAAGATGGCAAGGGACTGAAGGTGACGGTGACCCTCCGGGCGGCGGAAAGCGCTGCCGGCTCAGAGGCTTTGGCGGCGGACGGCGACCGGGGCTGAGGCACCGGCCCGGTTGGAACGACACCCAGCGGACCCATCCACACCTTATTCGCCGTCATCCCCGCCTTCGCGGGGATGACGACTGAAAAAAGCTGTTCCGAGCGTATGAGAGGAGAGGCGGGATGAAGCCCCTCCCCGCCCCCACCGCTGCCATGACAATTTTGTTAACCAGAGCTGCGCGGATTTGTCGCCGGCTTCCATTGCCAGTTCGCGGCTGCGGGACTATCTGACCGCTCCGCACAGCCTGTGCTGGCAACGTGTTGGAAGTAAATACAGTCCGGACCACGGACGAATATTTTTTCCTCATCCCGGCCCGGCTCACGGAAGAAAGAAACGGCTCCCGGCGTCTATTGCCCAGGAGACCGCACAATAAGGGTCTGGCCGTCCCAGGAACCGGGCGGCCGAAAGAGGTTAGGGAAAGGGTCTGTCGCTATGCTTTGCAACATCGTCACCGTCGCCTCGCTGGGCGTTCTTTTGCTGTCGGGTATCGGCTTCAGCGTCACCAAGGCGCCGAAGCAGGACCGCCAGCACGAAACCGACATGCCTCGCCGCATGGCGGACGAGAACATCATGGGGTGATGTCGGGTTTTTTTAGCGGTTGCCGGGTCTGCCGGCAGCCGCGAAGGTGATGAAGCTCCCCTCTCCCGCCTCGGGAGAGGGAGGGGCCCGCCAAGGGCGGGAGGGTGAGGGGTGATCCAAGAAACCCTTAGTTCGGGATACTTGCACTACCCCTCACCCTTCCCAAGCTTCGCTTGGGCCCCTTCCCTCTCCCGGGGCGGGAGAGGGATTTCACGGGCTGCTAAGCCCCTAGGATCTTATCCAGCGTGATGGGCAGGTCGCACAGGCGTTTGCCGGTCGCGTGGTAAATCGCATTGGCGATGGCGGCGGGGACGCCGACGATGCCGATCTCGCCGACCCCCTTGGCGCCGAGCGGGTTGACGATGTCGTCATGCTCTTCGACGAAGATGACGTCGATGTCGTGCACGTCGGCGTTCACCGGGATGTGATACTCGCCGAAATCATGGTTCATGAAGCGGCCCAGGCGCTGGTCGGTCATCGACTCCTCCTCCAGCGCCATGCCGATGCCCCACACCACCGCGCCCAGGACCTGGCTGCGCGCCGTCTTGGGATTGATGATGCGGCCGGCGGCCACCGCGCTGACCACGCGGGTCACCTGCACGGTGCCGAGATCCTCGTCCACCCGCACCTCCGCGAAGATGGCCGAGTGGGTGCCGAGCGCATGCTGCATCTGCGACTTGTAATAGGGGATCGAGCGCGCCTCGTCCTCCAGCACCAGCAGATCGTTGGCCCGCATCACCTCGGTGATCGACAGGCGCCAGGACGGGTCCGCCCTGGCGATCAGGAAGCCGTCGGCGAAGATCAGCTCGTCGGCCTTCAGCCCCTTCAGGGGGCCGTCGTTCAGCCCGGCCGCCAGACCGGCCAGCCTGTCGCGCAGCCGGTCGCAGACCGCCTTCACGGCGGAGCCGACCGACGATACCGTCCAGGACCCGCCCTGCAACGGCGCCATCGGCAGGTTGGTGTCGCCGAGCTGGAAGCTCACCTTGTCGATCGGCAGGCCCAGGATGTCGGCGGCGATCTGCGTCATCGCCGTGTAGGTGCCGGGGCCGATGTCGGCGGTGGCGCTGCCCACCGTCAACGTGCCGTCGATGCCGAGCCTGGCCGACGCCACCGCCTGCCCCTGCATGGCGTCCCACACGCCGGTCGCCATGCCCCAGCCGACCAACTGCCGGCCCTCGCGCATCGAGCGGGGGGCGTGGCTGCGCTTGTGCCAGCCGAAGCGTTCGGCGCCCTGCTGGAAGCAGGCGCGCAGCTCCTTGCTGGAAAAGGGCTTGCCGGTGTTGGGATCGACATCGGTGTAGTTCTTCAGCCGCAGCTCCAGCGGGTCCATGCCGAGCTTGGCCGCCAGCTCGTCCATGGCGATCTCCAGCGCCGGGATGCCGGTGGCCGCACCGGGAGCCCGCTGGTCGAGCGGGGTGTGGGTGTCCAGGCGCGCCAGCTTGTAGTCCAGCCGGACATTGTCGCACCTGTATTGCTGGCCCGACCAGTTGACGACGACCTCGACGTAATTCTCGTTCTGCGAGGTCTCCTGCACCGCCTCGTGGATGACGGCGGTGAGGGTGCCGTCCTTGCGCGCCCCCAGCGCCACGCGCTGGAGCGTTTCCGGGCGGTGGCCGAAGCTGAACATCTGCGGGCGCGTCAGTTCGACCCGGACCGAGCGCTTCAGCGTGGTCGCCGCCAGCACCGCCATGAACAGCTGGTGCTGCGGGCGCAGGCCCGAGCCGAAGGCGCCGCCGACGAAGGGGGAGATCACCCGCACCGCGTCGGTGGAGAGGTTGAAGACGTTGCAGACATAGGTCTGGGTGTTGATCGGCCCCTGCGTCTTGTCATGGACGGTCAGGCTGCCGTCATTGTGGTAGATGACGGTGGAGGCGTGCATCTCCATCGGGTTGTGATGCTCAACCGCCTGGGAGAAGTTCAGGTCGACGCTGACTTCCGCCTCGGCCAGTGCCGTGTCGGCATCGCCGCGCGGCTTGGGCGGTGGCTGGAAGCCGCCCTTGTCCTTGCCGGGGGTGAAGGCGTCCGCCTTGGCCGCACGCAGGTCGGTACGGTGCTCGTCCGCCTCGTAGGTCACATGGATCAGGCGGGCGGCGTAGCGCGCCAGCTCGAAGCTCTCCGCCACCACCAGGGCGATGGGCTGGAGCGCATGGTGGATCGTCGCATCGTAGAGCGGGCGGAAGGGCGAGCCCTTCGGCGCGTCGTCGTCCTTCCACTTGCGGTCGAACCAGGGCAGGCTCGGCCGGTTGTCGTGGGTGAAGATTTGCAGGACGCCGGGAAGCGCCAGCGCCTTCGCGGTGTCGATGGCGAGGATGCGGCCGCGGGCGATGGCGCTGGAGACGATGTAGCCGTGGGCGAGGCCGGGCGTGTTGAACTCCGCGGCGTATCTGGCGCCGCCGGTCACCTTCAGCCGGCCGTCGACGCGGCTGACGGGCTTGCCGATCTGTGAACCAGGGCGGTCCAAAAGATCGGGGATGGTCGGTTTGGCGATCATGAGTGCTCCACTCCGGCGGCTTCGGCCAGCGCCCGGACGATGGCGCGCTCGGCAAGTCCGATCTTGAAGGCGTTGTGGGACTGGACCCTGGCGTCGCGCAGCAGGACGCGCGCGGCCTCGCGGAAGGTCTCCAGCGAGGCGGGCTTGCCGGCCAGCCCGGCTTCGGCCGCCGGGTCGCGCCAGGGCTTGTGGGCGACGCCGCCCAGCGCCAGCCGGGCGCTGCGGATCGTCTGGCCGTCCAGCTTGAGGGCGGCGGCCACCGACACCAGCGCGAAGGCGTAGGAGGCGCGGTCGCGGACCTTCAGGTAGGTCGAATGGTCGGCGAAGCCCTCGGCCGGCAGGTCGATGGCGGTGATCAGCTCGTCGGCGGCCAGATTGCTGTCGATGTGCGGGGTGTCGCCGGGCAGGCGGTGGAAGTCGGCGAAGGGGATGGTGCGCTCGCCCTTGGGGCCGCTGACGCGGACCACGGCGTCCAGCGCCGCCAGCGCCACGCACATGTCGGACGGGTGGACGGCGATGCAGCGGTCGCTGGCGCCCAGGATGGCGTGAATGCGGTTGACCCCGGTCAGCGCGCCGCAGCCGGTCCCCGGCTCCCGTTTGTTGCAGGGGGTGCCGGTGTCGTAGAAGTAATAGCAGCGCGTGCGTTGCAGCAGGTTGCCGCCGTTGGTCGCCATGTTGCGCAGCTGGGCCGAGGCGCCGGCCAGGATCGCCTTGGACAGCATCGGATAGCGCGCCTGCACCCGCGCGTCATAGGCGGTGTCGGCATTGCGGGCGAGCGCGCCGAGGCGCAGGCCGCCGTTTTCGATCTCCTCGATTTGGTCGAGGCCGAGGCGGGAGATGTCGAGCAGACGCTCCGGCCGCATCACGTCGGCCTTCATCAGGTCGAGCAGGTTGGTGCCGCCGGCAACGAACTTCACCGCCGCCTCGGTCGTCGTGCCGGGCTGGCCGGCCACACCACGCAACGCCGCATCGACGCTGTCGGGGCGGCCGTAGGAGAAAGCCCTCATGGCGTGCCTCCGTCCCTGGCTGCCGGCTGCGCGTCCATCACCTGCCGGATGGCGGCGACGATGTTGGGATAGGCGCCGCAGCGGCAGAGGTTGCCGCTCATCAGTTCGCGGATGTCGTCGTCGGTCCTGGCGTGCCCCTCCTCCAGCAGGCCGGCGGCGGAACAGATCTGGCCGGGCGTGCAGTAGCCGCACTGGAAGGCGTCCTGCTCGACGAAGGCCTCCTGCAACGGGTGGAGCGCGTCGCCGCTGGCAAGGCCCTCGATGGTGGTCACCGTCCGCCCCTCCGCCATCACCGCCAGGGTCAGGCAGGAGTTGATGCGGCGGCCGTCCACCAGCACGGTGCAGGCACCGCACTGGCCATGGTCGCAGCCCTTCTTGGTGCCGGTCAGGTCGAGATGCAGGCGCAGGGCGTCGAGCAGGCTGGTCCAGGGGGCGACGCGCAGGGTCTTGCGGCTGCCGTTGATGGTCAGGCTGACCTCCATGGCGTCCGGCGGCGGCGCCGGCTGTTTGCGGGCGTGGCCCTGGAAGGCTGGACCTGTTGGCTGGGACATGACCGCTCCGACTGCTGGCAGGTGGTTCCGCGAAAGGGATTCAGGAGGTCAACAGGAACCCTTCCGCGGCGTTCCGCCGGGACGTTCCGTCAAAAGGGGCGCTGTCAAAGAGCGGTGGCCGCCCCATCTGGTGCGGAGGAACGCATCTCAATCGCGGAGCCCTCCCTGCCATGAAACTTTCCGGTTCCTGCCGCTGCGGCGCCGTTCGCTTTACGCTGAACTCGCCGACGCCGGTGCCCTACATGCGCTGCTACTGCACCATCTGCCGCAAGAGTGCCGGCGGTGGGGGATACGCCATCAATCTCGGCGGCGATGCCGACACGCTGGAGGTCGAGGGACGCGAGGCGGTGGCGATGTGGCGGGCGCCGATCGAGGATCCCGATCATCCCGGTCAGACCCACCCGGGTCCGTCGCACCGGCATTTCTGCAAGCACTGCGGCACGGCGCTGTGGGCCGAGGACCCGGCCTGGCCGGAGCTGGTGCATCCCTTCGCCTCGGCCATCGACACGCCGCTGCCGACGCCGCCGGAGCGGGTCCACATCATGCTGGACTTCAAGGCGCCGTGGGTGGAGGTGCCGCAAGGCCCGAACGACGTGCAGTTCGCCCGCTATCCGGAGGAATCGCTGGAGGACTGGCACCGGCGGCACGGGCTGCTCGACCGGTAGACACTCCGATATGGCGCGGCTGCTCGGATGGCTGGCGCTGCTGGTCCTGCTGGCGCTGGGCGGGGCGGCGGCCGGGGTGTGGGCCGGGCTGATCGCGGTGCCGCCGCGCTACGACCCATGGGCGCGGCTCGACCTGCGGGCGGAGCCGGACTGGCTGACCGGCTTCAAGCTGTCGCGGCTGACCCGCGACCCGGAACAGTGCCGCGCGGCGCTGGGCGAAACGGGGCTGCGCTTCACCGCCCTGCCCGACCGCCCGTCGGACGAGAACTGCGCGCTCAGCGGTGTGGTGCGGGTATCGCGGTCGGACATCTCCGCGCCGGGCGTGGCCTTCAGCAGCGGCTTCATCGCCACCTGCGGGCTGGCCGCCGCCTGGACCCTGTTCGAGGCGAACGCCCTCCAGCCGGCGGCGCAGCGGCATTTCGGCCAGAGGGTGGCGCGGGTCGAGCATCTCGGCACCTATGCCTGCCGCAACGTCTATGGCCGGACGGAGGGGCGGCGCAGCGAGCATGCCACCGCCAACGCCATCGACCTCGCCGCCTTCGTGCTGGCTGACGGGACGCGGATCGGCGTGCTGACCGACTGGGAGGCGAAGGGAGGCCGCGGGGCGGACGGGCGGAAGGCAGCCTTCCTGCGCGACCTGCGCGACGGCGCCTGCCGCTTCTTCGACGTCGTGCTGGGCCCCGACCATAACGCGGCGCACCGCAACCATTTCCACCTGGATATGGGCGCCTCCCGCACCTGCCGTTAACGTCCATCCGGTTCGGACTATGTCTGCTGGGTGCGTCAACGATTCTACGAAAGAAAGGGTTACCGCACGCCGGCTTTCGATCCACCATCATAATAAAAATGGGCCAAGCAAAGGGAGGAGACCGATGTTGACTTTGCTTTATCGAAGCGATGCGGTGCCCCTGCTGCCTTTTTCGGCATTGGCGGACATTTGTGTGCGAAGCTCTGCAAACAATCGCCGCCTGGGCGTGACCGGTTTCCTTGTGGAGCATGAGGGAACCTTCCTGCAAGTCTTGGAAGGCGAGCCGGACACCGTGACCGGACTGTTCGACCGCATTTTGCACGACGGGCGGCACCGCAACATGGCGGTGCTGGGCCGGTGGGAGCGGCCGGGACGGGCCTTCGGCTTCTGGGCGATGAATTTCGGCCCGCTGGACGACCCGGCCTTCTGGCAGGGCGAGTTCGCCGGACTGCGCGACGGCGCGGCCTTCCGGCGCAGGAGCGGCGATGCCGAGACCGCGCTGGCCGTGCTGTGCCGCGCCTATGTCTTCGCCGGCACGGTGGCGGGCACCGACCCGGTGATCCGCGGTTTCGTCATGGGCTATCCGCAGGCAACGAGGCAACTGGTGAAGGTGTGAAAGATCAAGCCCCTGATCGGGCTGGATGGTTTGAATTGATCCCTTGACGGAACGGCTCCTGCTCGTGCCATCGTCGCCCTCGCCCGGCCCCCGAAGGCCCGCCGCCGAGGAGAACCCCGTCGATGACCGCCCTGCGGCGTCTGTCCGCCCCCGCCCTGGTCCTGGCCCTTCTGACGGCTCTGGTCGCCGCGAAGCCATGGCTGCACCGCCATCTGGAGCCGCTCGTCGGCCCGGATCTCAGCAGCGGGTTCGACATCGCCGTCGCGTCTGCCGCCTGGCTGGTCGCCGCCTGGGGCGGGGCGCGGCTGATCGATCTGCTGGCGGCCGGCAATGGCGGGCTCGGTCCCGACGGCGCGCCGCGGCCGCCGCGCATCCCGCGGCTGTTGGCCGACCTGATGCGCTTCTTCGTCTATGGCGTCGCCGTGGTGGCGATCCTGGCCTTCGTGTTCGAGCAGCCGGTGACCGGCCTGCTGGCGACCTCCGGCGTCGCCATCGCCGTGCTGGGCTTCGCGCTGCGCAACATGATCGCCGACATCTTTGCCGGCATCGCGCTGAACATCGAGCACCCCTACCGCATCGGCGACTGGCTGGAGCTGTCGCCCGGCGTGTCGGGACGGGTGGACGAGATCAACTGGCGCGCCACCCGGCTGATCGCTGGCGACGGCACCGCCATCGTCGTGCCGAACGGCATCGTCGCCGGCAGCCGCTTCGTCAATTACAGCCGCCCCAGCCCGGCCTTCCGCACCACCGTCCCCATCCTGCTGGACCAGGAGGTGCCGGTGGAGCGCGCCAAGCGCATCCTGCTGTCGGCCATGCTGTGTGCCGACGGCGTGCTGACCACCCCGCGGCCCGACGTGGTGGTGGAGGCGGTGACACCCAACGGCATCTCCTATCTGGCGCGCTACTGGCTGGACGATTTCGGGCGAGTGGCGCTGGTGCGCGATTCCGTGCTGGCGGCGGTGGTGGGCAACCTCGCCCGCGCCGGGATCGAACCGGCCCGGCCCAAGCAGGAAATCCGACGGCGCCAGCCGGCAGTGCCCGACACCGACACCCTGCGCCGCGGCCTGCTGCGCCAGACCGAGCTGTTCGACGCCTTCGACGATGACGAGGTCGACGCGCTGGCCCTGGCGATGCGGCAGATCCATGTCCCGGCCGGGTCGCCCGCCGTCCGCCAGGGCGATGCCGGAGAGTCGCTGTTCGTCATCGCGGAGGGCGTGTTCGACGTGCAGGTCGCCGCCCCTTCCCCCGCTTTCGCCGCCCCCGCTTTCGCCACCGACACGATGGACGGACAGCGGCCGGGCGTGCTGCATCTGACGCGTCTGCGGCCGGGCGACCTGTTCGGCGAGATGTCGCTGCTGACCGGCCAGCCGCGCAGCGCCTCGGTGGTCGCCTGCACCGATTCCGTTGTGTTCGAGCTGGCGCGGAACCACCTCGACCCGGTGCTGCGCCGCCGGCCGGAACTGGCCGAACGGCTGGCCGAGCTGATGGCCGAGCGCCAGAGCCGCAACGCCGCCGAAACCAACCGCCAGCAGGGGGCCGCACCGCCGCCGACGGTGGAATCGCAGGCCCTGCTGACCCGGCTGCGCAGCTTCTTCGGGCTGTAACGGCGCTTCCAAAGGAACCTTGAGCCCTGCCAGCCGTTGTTCCACGCGGGTAGCGGTGGTGCAGTTCGGCCCTTTTTGACGGGTCTGGCGCCCCTTCGTCCTGAACCAACGAGGAGGCTCGACAGCCGATGTGCGGTGTGAGTGGCGAGATTCGTTTCAAATCCGGCGAGGCGGCGAGCACGGCCGCCGTCCAGGCCATGTGCGACCGGCTGGCGCCGCGCGGTCCGGACGGCCACGGCCTGTTCGCCCATGGGCGCGTCGCCTTCGGCCATCGCCGGCTGAAGATCATCGACCTCAGCGAGGCATCGCAGCAGCCGATGGTCGATTCCGCGCTGGGCCTCGCCATCGTCTTCAACGGCTGCATCTACAACCACCGGGAGCTGCGCGAGGAACTGACCGGGCTTGGCTACAGCTTTTTCTCCGGCGGCGACACCGAGGTTCTGATCAAGGCCTATCACGCCTGGGGGCCGGATTTCGTCAAGCGCATGAACGGCATGTTCGCCTTCGCCATCCACGAGCGCGACAGCGGCCGGGTGGTGCTGGGCCGCGACCGGCTGGGCATCAAGCCGCTCTATCTGGCCGACATTCCCGGCGGCCTGCGCTTCGCCTCCTCCCTGCCCGCCCTGGTGGCGTCGGGTGGGATCGACACCGACGTCGATCCGGTGGCGCTGCACCATTACATGAGCTTCCACGCCGTCGTCCCGGCGCCCTACACCATCCTGAAGGGCGTGCGGAAGCTGCCGCCCGCCACCGTTCTGGTGGTCGAGCCGGACGGCACGCGGCGCGAACACACCTACTGGTCGCTGACCTTCGGACCGCAGGCCGGCGACGAGCGCCGCGACTTCGCCGAATGGCGCGAGCTGGTGCTGGAGACGCTGACCCGCGCGGTGCGCCGCCGGCTGGTCGCCGATGTGCCGGTGGGCGTGCTGCTGTCGGGCGGGCTGGACAGCTCGCTGATCACCGCGCTCTTGGCCGAGAACGGGCAGAGCGGGCTGAAGACCTTCTCCATCGGCTTCGAGACGGTGGGCGACGAGCGCGGCGACGAGTTCCAGTATTCCGACATCGTCGCCAGGCATTTCGGCACCGACCACCACCGCCTGTTCGTCGACAGCGCCCGTGCCCTGCCGGAACTGACCGACTGCGTGCGTGCGATGTCGGAGCCGATGGTCAGCCACGACAACATCGGCTTCTTCCTGCTGTCGCAGGAGGTGGCGAAGCAGGTGAAGGTGGTGCAGTCGGGCCAGGGCGCCGACGAGGTGTTCGGCGGCTATCACTGGTATCCGCCGCTGCTGGAAAGCAGCGATGCCGTCGGCGATTACGCCCGCGTCTTCTTCGACCGCGACCATGCCGAGATGGCCGAGGCGCTGGACCCCAGGTTCATCGGCGAGGATCATTCCCGCCGCTGGCTGGAGCAGCGCTTCGCCATGCCGGGCGCCGAGCGGCCGGTGGACAAGGCGCTGCGGCTCGACACCACGGTGATGCTGGTCGACGATCCGGTGAAGCGGGTCGACAACATGACGATGGCCGCCGGGCTGGAAGCGCGCGTGCCCTTCCTCGATCATGAGCTGGTGGAGCTGGCCGCCCGCATCCCGGCGGAGATGAAGCTGCCGGACGGCGGCAAGTATGTGCTGAAGGAAGCGGCGCGGCGGGTGGTGCCGGCGGCGGTGATCGACCGGCCGAAGGGCTATTTCCCGGTCCCGGCGCTGAAATACCTGCGCGGACCCTTCCTGGAGCGGGTGCGCGACGTGCTGAACGCTCCGTCGGCGCGCGAACGCGGGCTGTTCCGCCGCGACTATCTCGACCGGCTGCTGGCCGATCCGGAACGCCACATCACGCCGCTCAGGGGATCGAAGCTGTGGCAGGTCGCCCTGCTGGAATTCTGGTTCCAGGAACAGGGCCTGTAAGCAGGCGACTCAAAACGACAGACGCTCCGCCGGGGCATTCGGGCGCGGGACCGATCCGCATCCCCGGATGTTGCCAATGCGCGGAGCCGCATCCGACGACCAGGGGGATTCCATGAGCTACGCCCGCGTGAAACCGCACCGGCTGGAACGCGCCGCCAGCGCCACCCTGCGCCACACCCGCCGCTACACCGGCCGGCCGCCGGCCGGAGAGACCGGGGCCGACGCGCCGCGCGCCGACGTGACGGTCGATTGCGGCTGGGGACGGCTGATCTTCGCCCACACCTTCGACGATCTCGACCGCATGATCGACACGCTGCGACAGGAGGCACCGGGCACCCGCGACATCGTCTTCTATCTGCAGGACCCGCATGTCGCCCTGTCGCGCGCACCGCAGGAGTTGTTCCTCGACCCCTCCCACACCTTCCGCCTGTGGCTGACCGACTACCGGCCGTCGCGGCGCCGGCCCAAGGGCTACAGCGTCCGCCGGCTGCGCACGCGCGAGGATGCCGAGGGGGTGCAGCGCATCTATGCCCGGCGGCGGATGGTGCCGGTCTCCTCCTCCTTCCTGGTGGCGTCGCGCAACAGCCGGGTGCTGACCCATTTCGTCGCCTGCGACGATTCCACCGGTGAGATCATCGGCTCGGTTACGGCGGTGGACCATGCCCATGCCTATGGCGACCCGGAGAATGGCAGCTCGCTCTGGTGCCTGGCGGTCGATCCGCAGGCCTCCTTTCCGGGGATCGGCGAGACACTGGTCCGCACGGTGGCGGAGCATGTGCAGGCGCGCGGCCGCGCCTTCCTCGATCTGTCGGTCCTGCACGACAACGAGACCGCCATCGGGCTCTATGAGAAGCTGAATTTCCGCCGGATTCCGGCCTTCGCCCTGAAGACCAAGAACCCGATCAACGAGCGGCTGTTCACCGGCCCGCAGCCGGGCGAGCAGCTGAACCCCTATGCCACCATCATCGTCAACGAGGCGCGGCGGCGCGGCATCGGCGTCGATGTGCTGGATGCCGAGGCCGGCTATTTCTGCCTGACCTGGGGCGGACGTAGCGTGGTGTGCCGGGAGTCGCTGAGCGAGCTGACCAGCGCCGTCGCGATGAGCCGTTGCGACGACAAGGCGGTGACGCGGCGCGTTCTGGAGCGCGCCAGCCTGAAGGTGCCAGCCCAGACGGTGGCGGGGGAGCCGGAGGAGAATGCCGCCTTCCTGGCAACCCATGGCCGCATCGTGGTCAAGCCGGCGCGCGGCGAGCAGGGGCGCGGCATCACGGTGGACGTGCGCGACGCCGAGACGATGGAGCGCGCCATCGCCTCGGCCCGCCAGCATTGCGACACGGTGCTGCTGGAGCAGTTTTATGAGGGGCAGGATCTGCGGATCATCGTCATCGACAAGAAGGTGGTGGCCGCCGCGGTGCGCCGCCCGGCCGAGGTGACCGGCGACGGCAGCCACACGGTGCGCGAGCTGATCGAGGCGCAGAGCCGCCGCCGCGCCGCCGCCACCGGCGGGGAGAGCCACATCCCGATGGACGCCGAGACCGACCGCTGCCTCGCCGCCGCCGGCAAGAGCCTGGACGACGTGCTGGCGGCCGGCGAGGTGCTGCCGGTGCGCAAGACGGCGAACCTGCACACCGGCGGCACCATCCACGATGTGACCGACAGCCTGCACCCGGAACTGGTGGAGGTGGCGACGGTCGCCGCCCGCGCGCTGGACATCCCGGTGGCGGGCTTCGACCTGCTGGTCGAGGCGCCGGACCGGCCGGGCCATGTCTTCATCGAGGCGAACGAGCGTCCGGGCCTCGCCAACCACGAACCCCAGCCGACGGCGGAACGCTTCGTCGATCTGCTGTTCCCGCAGACGCGGGGGGTGCTGTGAGGCCGGCACCCGCCATGCCACCATCCTGAGGAGGAAAATCCGACCATGGCCGTGCCGCTGCCCATCGACATGGGGTATGTCACCGATATCCTGTACCGGCTGCTGACCACACCGAGCCCGACCGGCTACACGGCCGACGTGGTGCGGCTGTGCTGCGCCGAGCTGGAGCGGATGGGCATCCCCTATGAGCTGACGCGGCGCGGCGCCATCCGGGCCGACCTGAAGGGAGTGCGCTCAACGCCCGACCGGGCGCTGGTCGCCCATGTCGACACGCTGGGCGCCCAGGTGAAGATGCTGAAGGACAATGGCCGGATGGAGCTGGTGCCCATCGGCCACTGGTCGTCGCGCTTTGCCGAGGGGGCGCGCTGCACCGTGCTGACCGACCGCGGCCCCTGGCGCGGCACTATCCTGCCGCTGAAGGCGTCGGGCCACACCTTCAACAAGGAGGTCGACAGCCAGCCGGTCACCTGGCAGCAGGTGGAGCTGCGCGTCGACGCCCCGGTCGCCAACCGGCGCGATCTGGAGGAGCGCGGCTTCAACATCGGCGACATCGTGTCGATCGACCCGCAGCCGGAATTCCTGGAGAACGGCTACATCGTCTCGCGCCATCTCGACGACAAGGCCGGGGTGGCGGTGATGCTGGGCGCGGCCAAGGCGGTGGTCGATGCCGGGGCCGCCCTGCCCGTCGATTGCCACCTGCTGTTCACGATCTCCGAGGAGGTCGGGTCCGGCGCCTCGTCCATCCTGCATCAGGACGTGGCGGAGATGGTGACCATCGACAACGGCACCACCGCCCCCGGCCAGAACAGCAGCGAATATGGCGTCACCATCGCCATGGCCGACAGCACCGGCCCCTTCGACATGGCGCTGACCCATTCGCTGATCGCGCTGTGCCAGGCGCAGAACATCCCGCACCAGCGCGACGTCTTCCGCTATTACCGCTGCGACAGCGCGTCGGCCATCGAGGCCGGCAACGACATCCGCACGGCGCTGGTCTGCTTCGGCATCGACGCCTCCCACGGCTACGAGCGCATCCACGCCGACGCGCTGGAAAGCCTGGTGCGGCTGCTGGTGCTGTACCTGCAAAGCCCGCCCAGGGATTGAGGGGGGCGGGATTGAGGGGGCGGTATCGGCCTGTTAGACTGAACTCTCTCCAGAGAGGACGATATGGCGGGCGCCGAAAGACAAGACCATCTTCGCGCACCGGAAGTACCGGATGAACTGCTTCGTCCGGTCATTGCCCATTTCCAGCCGCGGAAAGTGATCCTGTTCGGATCCCAGGCAAGGGGCGATGCCGGGAAAGACAGCGACTATGACCTGTTCGTGATCGTCGAAGACGACACGCCGCCGGAACGGCTTTCCTGGCGGAGCAAGTACGAAGCCCGCAAGACCTATCATCGGGCGGTCGACATCGTCGCCTGCCGTGCCTCGGTCTTCGAACGGAAGCGCGGCGTGGCCGGCTCGCTTTCCCACATCGCCGACCGCGAAGGGGTTGTCGTCTATGAGCGACAATGACCGTTCGGCGAGTCTGGAAGAGGCCCGCCGCTGGTGGAAGGTGGCCGCGGAGGATCGGCGGGTCGCGCAGGCCTGCCTCGCTATGGATCCACCCTCACCGGGGAACGCCGCCTATCACTGCCAACAGGCTGCCGAGAAGATCATGAAGGGCTTGCTCGTGTCGGCTGGCCTGGGATTCCGTAAAGTCCACGATCTCGATGAATTGGCCTCGGTCGCCGCTCCACTCTATCCGGAGCTTGCGGACGATCTCGACCGATGCCGCCCCTTCACCTCGTGGGCGACGGAATATCGCTATCCGCCTGAGGACGAATCGCCGCCGCCTTCACCAGACGCGATTTCCGACGCGCTGGCTGTCCTGGAACGGCTGCTTGCCGCAGCGGGTCGCCTGACCTGAGCACGCAGCAGGGTTGAGCTTAGCGGATCAGCAGCCCGCCGTTCCGTCCCGCCGCACCTCTTCCAGCACGCGGCGCAGGTCGCCGGGGTGCAGCGGCTTGTGCAGGAAGGCGCAGCCGCGGCGCTGGCCTTCCAGCAGGGATTCGGGCGCGGTCTCGCCAGTGAGGACCACAGCCGGGATCTCGGTCTTGAACAGCTTCCGGACGCGGTCGATCACGTCGAAGCCGGACACCTTTCCCGGCAGGCGCAGGTCGGTCAGAATGGCGTCGGGCGGTCCCTCCAGCCCGTCGACCGCGGCGAACACCTCGCGCATGTTGGACGCCGAGACGAAGGCGCAGCCCCAGCTTTCCAAGGTCAGCAGCAGGCCGGACAGCACCATGCTGTCGTCGTCCACCACCAGGATGCGCATGCCGTCCAGCGGCACGGCGGCCGCACCCTGGCCGGTTGCAGATGCCGCGGCCGGGGCGTCAACGGGCGCCTCTTCCGCCTCCAGCCGCTCGACGGTGACGGCGAAGACCGAGCCGCGGCCCGAGCGCGACTGCACGTCGATGGGGGCATGCAGCAGGACCGACAGGCGCCGGACGATGGCGAGGCCGAGGCCGAGGCCGCGGGTGGGATCGCGCGCCGGGTTGGTCAGCTGGTGGAACTCGTCGAAGATGACGTCCAGCTTGTCCTGGGGGATGCCGAAGCCGGTGTCCCACACCTCGATGCGCCAGCGGCCGTCGCGCTTGCGCAGGCCGAGCAGGATGCCGCCGCGCTGGGTGTAGCGGATGGCGTTGGCCAGCAGGTTGCGGACGATGCGGCCGAGCAGGATAGGGTCGCTGCGGGTCACCGCCCGGCAGGGCAGATGGACGCGCAGGCGCAGCCCCTTCTCCTCCGCCTGCGGACGGAATTCGTCGGCCAGCGATTGCAGCAGCGCGTCGAGCGGCACCGCCTGCAGGTCGGCCTCGACCGTGCCGGCATCCAGCGTCGAGATGTCGAGCAGGGCGTTCAGCAGCTGCTCGCCGGCCGTCATGGCGTTGGCCAGCATGCCGGCGGTGCGCGACGCCCGGGCGTTGCCCTCCACCTGGTTGGTCAGGGCGTCGAGGAACAGGCGCATCGCCTGGAAGGGCTGGCGCAGGTCGTGGCTGGCCGAGGCCAGGAAGCGGGAGCGCGCCGCGGTGGTGCGCGCCACCTCCGCCCGCATGGTCTCGGCCATCTGGGCGATGGCGCCGTCCAAGGTCGCCGTCGCCAGCACCCCGACGACCCGGCCGTCGACCAGCAGCGGCGTCGCGCGCAGGCCGATCGGCGGTTCGCTGGGCAGCGTCAACCGGACGCTGTCGGGGGGCGAGGCCGGGCTGTCGGCGGTTCCCTCGCGGTAGAGCGGGCGCAGCGCCTCGGCCACCGCGGTCCAGCCGCCCGGCAGCAGGTTCGGCCCGCTTTCGTCACGGACGGCGGCACGCGGGCGATTCAGCAGGGTCGCCAGCGCCTCGTTGCAGCGGACGGCGGCCATCTCCGGCCCGCCGACCACCAGCATGGTCGGAACCGTCCCGGCCGCGCAGACGCGCCGGGCATTCTCGAGGCACTCGCGATACCGAAGATCGGTCGGGGACATGGGGGTGGCCGAAGATCGGTGCATCGCGTCGGTGTCTCTTGCGTCGGTGTCTCTGGAGATCGGGGGCTCGTGGATGGGCTGGAGGCTGATCGCCATGGGCACCTGTCGGACCGTCGGACAGTTTCGTAAAGCCCGCAGAGAATAAACGGACAAGCCGGCTTTCGAAATCACACGATGGCCCTACTCCCCTCCTATGCGGAAGGTGCAACACGCGGCAAACGGATAAGATGGTCCTCGACGAAGTATTTGCGCCGAAGAAGCGCCATCAGCCTGATCTTGAGGACATCCATCGTCTGTCCCTTTCCAACGAAATCGTCGGCTCCTGCGTTCAGGCTGATCATCAGCTGTTCCTCATCGTCCTGGCTGGTCAGGATGACGATTTGGAAGAACAGGCCGCGCTGGCGGCGGAACCTGTCGAATCTTTCACAGAGCTGGGTGCCGCTGGTGCCCGGCATCACGAGATCCAGGATGACGCAGTCCAAGGCACCGCCGGCCAGCGCCGCCACCGCCTCGTCGGCGTTGCGGGCGGCGGTGACGGTGCAGCCCTCCTGCTCCAGCTCGGCGCGCAGGAATTCGCGGTAGGTCGCGCTGTCGTCGACGATCAGGATGCGGGCGCGGCGGAAGATCTCCGGCGCCGTCGGCGGGGCGCTGCGCCGCTCGATCAGCGCGCAGGCGGTCTCCACCACCGCCTTGGGGTCGGAGGGGTCGCTCTCCCCCGGCCCGCGGCCGAGCACGATGACGGCGGCGTCGGTGCGGGCGCGCAGTTCGGCCAGGCCGGTCGGGCCGGCAAGCTCGCCCTCGACGATCAGCAGATCCTGCGGGGTGCCGGCGATCTCCGCCAGGGCGGGTTCGATGCCTTCGACGCAGACGGTCTCCACGCCGCGTTCCTCCAGCAGCAGCTTCAGCAGAAGCCCCTGCGTCTGGGAACCCATGACTACCAAGGTGCGGGGTCCGTTCATGACGCCATCTTATCGTCGGAGGTCAATTGCAGCAGCCGTCCGGCCACCCGGTCGAGGGGCAGTTCCTCCACGGCACCGCCCAGCCGCACCGCGGTGCCGGGCATGCTGTGGATCACCGCCGTGGAGGCATGTTCGGCTATGGTGTAGGCGCCGGCCGTACGCATGTCCACCAACCCTCTTGCGCCATCCTCGCCCATTCCGGTCAGCAGCACGCCGATGCCGGACGCGCCATAGGCGCGCGCCATCGACTGGAACAGCACCTCGCCCGACGGGCGCTGGCCGCAGACCATCGGGTCGGCGGTCAGGCGCAGCGTGGCGCCGTCCACCAGCAGGTGCCGGTCGCCCGGCGCGACATAGACCGTACCGGGCCGCGGGGTCAGCCCGGCCTCTCCCAGCCGCACCGGCAAGGCGGAGACGGTGCCGAGCCAGTTGGCAAAGCCGGCCATGAAGGGCGCGCCCATATGCTGGACCACGAAGACCGGCAGCGGGAAATCGGCCGGCATGTCCTTCAGAATCTTCGACAGCGCCGCCGGCCCGCCGGTGGAGGCGACGAGGCCGAGCGCACGGAAGCGCCGGGGCCGGCCGTCGGCCGCCACCGCCTCGTCCGGCAGCCTGTTGTCCTGAGACGGCGCGTCGGCGGAAACTCCTGCGGACATTCCGGAGGTGGAGCGTGCGCCGCGGGCGGTGATGCGGTGGCGGATCACCTTCACCTGGCTCATGATGACCAGCTGGGTGCAGAGATGGTGCGCCACCGTCTGGTAGTCGGCGCGCGCCATGCTGCCCGGCTTCTCCACCACCGCCAGCGCGCCGGCCTGGAGCGCCCGCATCGGGATGTCGAGGTCGCGCACGTCCGACGCCACCACCACGATCGGCAGCGGGGTCTGCCGCATGATGCGGCTGGTCACCTCGAACCCGTCGATGCCCGGCAGGCGGATGTCGAGCGACACCACGTCGGGCGCCGTCCGTTCGATCATGCGCAGCGCCTGCTCGCCGGTGGAGGCGATGCCCGCCACCTCCAGCCGCGGGTCGGCGCTGATGACATGGCTCAGCAGCTGCTGGATGACCGGGCTGTCCTCGACCACCAGCACGCGGATGCGACGGGTTCCGGTGGTGAGGGGGCCGCCGTTCGTCTGGCCGCTCACAGCAGCCGCCGGATGCCGGCCAGAAGCTCGTTCTGGTCGAATCGCGTCTTGACGATGTAGGCGTCGGCGCCGAGCCGCAGGCCGCGTTCGCGGTCCTCGTCGCTGGCGCGCGAGGTGACGAGGATCACCGGAATCTCTTCCAGCCGCTTGTCCGCCTTCACCGCCTGCAACAGGGCGAAGCCGTCCATCCGGGGCATCTCGACGTCGCTGATGATCAGGCCAACCTCCATCCCTTCCGACAGGCGCTCCAGGGCCTCGCGCCCGTCCACGCACAGCGTCACCCGATAACCATGGGCTTCGAGGATGCTCTTTTCCAGCGTGCGGGTGGTGATGCTGTCATCGACAACCAGGATATGCGCCCGGGCAGGGGTCGCCTCTTCGGCCGGGCGGGCCGGGGCCGGCAGGGTGCTGCCGGGCAGCGGCATCAGGCCCGGAATGTTCAGCACCAGAGCCGGCCCGCCATCGTCCATCAGCACGGTGCCGAGATAGCGGCCGCTGTCCAGCCCGGTCTCCTCCGCCGCCGTCACCACCGTCTCGCGCGTGGCGACGAAGCGGTCGACCGCCAGCGCCAGCCGCCGGTCCCCCGCCCGCACCACGACCAGCGACAGCCCGCGCTCGGCCGACGGCACCACCGGCGCCTCCATGCCCAGGAGGGCGGCCAGCGAGGTGACGGGGATTTCCTCCTCGCCGATGCGGGTCATCGGCGTGCCGGTGCCGGAGAACAGCGACTGGGCGGTGGCGGTGCGCAGGCGGACGACGTCGGCGGACGGGATCGCCAGGGTCTGGTCCTGCACCTGGACGAAGACGAGACGCTGGCTCAGCAGGCTGAGCGGCACCTCGATGGTGACCGCGGTGCCGCCGCCCGCGCGGTCGGCGATGGTCAGGTTGCCCTGGAGCCGCTCCACCTCCCGCCGCGCGATGGCGAGCCCCATGCCGCGCCCGGCCAGCTCGGTGGTCTGGGCGGCGGTGGAAAAACCGGGATGGAACAGGAATTCGATCAGCCGCTCCTGCGGCATCTCCGCGCCGGACGACAGGTCGGCGGCGTCGATCAGGCCGCGCTCGGCCGCCTTGCGCAGGATCGCCGCGCGGTCCAGCCCGCGGCCGTCATCCTCGATGCGCAGGCGCAGGCGCGCGCCCTCGACCGACGCGGCGATGGTGACGCGCGCCGCCGGCCGCTTGCCCAGCGCCAGCCGCTCCGCCGGCGTTTCGATGCCGTGGCTGATGGCGTTGCGGGCGATGTGCAGGATCGGATCCTTCAGCCGTTGCAGGACGGTGCGGTCGGCCTCGACCTCCAGCCCGCGGACATCGACCTCGACCTCCTTGCCTTCGGCCCGGCTGATGTCGCGGACCATGCGGCCGAGGCCGCTCAGCTGGTTTTCCGCCGGCAGCATGCGCAGCCGCCGCATGTCCTGCTGGAGACCGCCGCCCCAGCGCCGCATCGACCACAACAGCCGGTCGTGGCTGCGGTGCGCGCTGTCGAGCGCGCCGCCGAGCGCGCGGAAGCGGCGTTCGAAAGCCATCAGGGCGGGGAGCGCGCCACGCCCGGCCAGCGCGCTGGGCAGCGCGTCGGGCAGCGCATCGGCCCCCGCCACCGCATCGGTACGTACGCCGCGGCCGATCTGAACGCGCAGATGCCGCCATGCCCGGTCGAGCGCCCGCCATTCCCGGCGCATCGTGCGAAGCTGTTCGCCGAGGCCGGCCTGGGCCTCCACCTCCGGCAGAAGGGCGGATGCGGTTTCCGACAGGCGCTCCAGCCCCTGTGACGCGATGCGGACCAGGGCGGCACTGTCGGCGTCGGCGGCACGGTCGCGCTGGGCCGGCGGGCGGCGGATGGCGGCGCGGGCGGCGGCGGGAGACGGAGCCGGGACCGGCCCGCCGCTGCGGCCGGCGGCCAGCGCGTCGAGATCGGCCAGCACGCCGGCGGTCTCCACCGCATCGCCGCCCTGGAGCGACCAGGCGACCAGATCCTCGATGGCATCGAGCGACCGGCGCACCACGCCGACATTGGCGGGGTCGAGCGGAATCTCCCCCTTCTGCACGGCGATGAAGGCGGCCTCCAGCCGGTGGGAGATCGCCTCCACCTCCGGCAGGTCGACGGCACGGGCAGCGCCCTTCAGGCTGTGGGCGCGCCGGTGGATGTCGACGAGATCCGGCGCATCGCCCGTCGCCTCCGCATCGCGGAGCGCGTTGCGGATGGCGGCGAGATGGTCCTTGTGCTCCAGGTCGAAGGCAGCGAGCAGGCGCTGGCGGATGTCCATTCAGGGGCTCCGCGAGCAGAATATTCCCCTCTCCCCCCCGGGGAGAGGGCTAGGGTGAGGGGGGCGCGCGGCGAGGATTCTTGGGAAGGCACGCGGTGCATCCCCCTCACCCCGACCCTCTCCCCGGGGGGGAGAGGGGGAAAAGTGCTGGCCTCGGCGGTGCATCGTCACACCCGGTAGTTCCGCACCGCCTCGACCAGACCCTGGCCGAGGTTGTTCAGGTTGGCGGCGGCGCCCTCCAGCTGGCGGGTGCCGGCCGCCGTCTGGCTGCTCGCCTCGCGGATGTTCTGGAGCGCCTGGATCACCTGCTCCAGGCCGATCTGCTGCTGGTTGGTGCCGGCGACGATCTGCTGGAAGGCCAGCACGCTCTCCTGGATGTTCTCCGCCATGGTGCGGATGGTCGACTGGGTGGCATCGGTCTGGCGCTTGCCGGCGGCGACGCGCTTGACCGCCTCCTCCGTCAGCATCACCGACGCGTTGATGCCGTGCTGGATCTCCGACAGGTTGGAGCGGACCTGGGAGGTCGCCTCCTTCGACTGGTCGGCCAGGCTCTTGATCTCGCCGGCGACGATGGAGAAGGTGCGGCCATGCTCGCCGGCCGCCGCCGCCTCGATGGCGGCGTTCAGCGCCAGCAGGTGGCAGCGCTCGGCGATGTCGTTCACCGTCACGATGATCTCGCCGATGGCCTGGGTGCGCTCCGACAGCATGACGATGTTCTCGGCCACCGCCTCGGCCTGTTCGCGGATGGCGTCCATCGCCTGGATGGTGTCGTCCACCGCCTTCATGCCGGAATGGCTGGAGGCCGCCACCGTCTGGGCGCCGTGGGAGACGTCCTGGGCGCGGCGGTTGATCTGGGCGCCGGACTCGGTGATTTCCGACAGGGTCGCCGTGGTCTGCTCGACCGCCGCCAGCTGTTCGGCGACGCTGGCCGACTGCTGCTGGGTCGAGGCGCGGATCTGGGCGGTGGCGGCGTGGACGCTCTCGGCCGTCTCCCGCGTGGTGCGGGCCATCGACTTCAGCCGGCCGGCCATTTCGTTCAGGTGCTGGCCGAGGACGGCGAGTTCGTCCTTGCCGGCGATCACGATCTCCTGCGTCAGGTCGCCGTGGCCGACCTTGGTGACGAAGTCGATGGCGCGGCCGAGCCGGCGGGTGATGGAGCTGCCGATGGTGTAGGCGACCACCACCGCGATCAGGAAGACGGCCACCAGCGCGATGACCGAGGATTGGATGGCGGAGTTGTAGATCGCCCGGATATCGTCGCGGCCGGCGGCGGTCAGATGATCGATGGCGGTCTGGGCGGCGTCGATGCGCTGCTCCATCACCTTGCGCAGCTGGTCCACCTGCTGGCGGCGCTGGAGCGCCTCGGCGGTCTGGTTGCGCTCCAGCAGGGTGTAGATGGTCCGCGCCTCGTCGCCCACCGCGCCGATGGCGCGGTTCATCTCGGTCACCGAAGTGTCCAGCTCCACCCAGCCCTTGCGGCGGCTGTCGGTCACGCTGTTCTGCGAGCGTTCGGCGACCATCGAGCGCAGCTTGCCCAGCGTTTCGCGCAGCTTGCCCCCGACCTCGTCGTAATGGCTGCGCAGCGGCGCCATGATGGCCGGGATGTCGGCGGCCCGCCCTTCGGCATTGGCGATGGACACGGCGTTCAGCGCCGATTCACGGGTGCTGCGCAGCTCCGCCTGATAGTTGCCGACCGTCACCACCATGTCGGCGGCCTCGGTGTCGTAGCTGGACACCGCCATGATCACCGACAGCGCGTCGGAGAAGCGCGACATCTGGTAGAGCGCCAGCAATGCGGTCAGGACACAGACGACGCCGAATCCCAGGACCAGCTTGTGTGCGACTTTCACGTTCATTCTTCCACTCCGGCCCCAGGCGGTTTTTTTAAGGTGGATCGGGCGTTTTTCAGGTCTTCACGAGGTCGAGCAAGGCGGCCATGTCGAGGATCGCCATGCGGTCCGCGGTGATCGCCCGGACCAGCGGCCCGGCCTCCGCCGGGACGGATGTCCGTGGCGGCACGATGTCGGCCACCCGCTCGACCTCGTGCAAGCGCAAGGCGGCCGGACGGCCGGTGCCGGTGCGCAGGACGATGGCATAGCCGCCGGGCTGGTCGATCCCGGCGGCGCCGGCATGCGTCCCGCTGCACAGGCTGTCGAGGTCGAACAGGCGCATCACCTTGCCGGCAACGGCGATCACGCCGAGGATTGCGGGCGGCGCTCCCGGCACGCGGGCCAGACGCGGCATCGGTACGATATGGCCGAGATGGCGCAGTTCCAGCCCATAGAGGGTCTCGGCACCGCGGGCGACCAGCATCGGCGTGCCGGTGCCCGCCTCGCCGTCGAGCTGCGGGACTTCGGCCAGTTCCTGCGCCCGGCGGGCCAGCACGGCGTCGGCCCAGGGACCGCGGCCGGCGAAGGTCGCCTCCAGGTCGGCGGTGCGGTGCGCCACCTTTTCGCGCACCGCGTTCCAGTCGATGGAGGCCCGGCCAGAGGCCCGGCTGGCGGCGCGGTCGGGCGATGCGCTGTCGAGGGCCGCGATGAGCGGGGCGGCCCCGGTACCGGCAAGCGTCTCGTCCATCAGCCCTCCTCACCGGTCAGCCAGAGGTCCAGCATGCCGCGCAGCTCCTGCACGGTCAGGCCGCCGCCTTCCGTCACCGCCTCGCCGTCGGCGCGGTTCTCCAGCGCCTCGCGCGCGTTGCGGAAATGGCGCTGGGCCGGAACCAGCCGGCCTCGCCGCCAATAGGCCAGGGCCAGATGATAATCGGCCAGGACGAAACGCGGATCGAGATAGAGCGCCCGCTTGAAGGCCGCCACCGGGTCGCCGACGCCCAGTTCCTCCTCCACCAGACCCAGCTGGTAGTGGGCGGCGGGGTCGAGCCGCTGCGCCTCGACCCGTGCCAGACAGGCTTCCAGCTGCGAGGAGCGCTCGCCGGTCTCGGCCGCATCCGGCGGAGCGGGCACACCGGACGGGGGAAAGGCTGACGGGGGGGAGGCGGGAGAGCGGGATTGCGGGCCGGCGGATTGCGAGACGGAAGCGGCATCGGCTGCGGATCGCGGCGCAGGCTTCGCCGGGGCTTTGGCGGCGCGGCGCGGCGCCGGGGCCAGGGGCGGCGCGGCGGCCGCCGGGCTTGGGGCGGCCTTGCGGCCGACCGCGGCCGTGACCGGCGGTTCGGCCTGCTTGCGGTAGAGGGTGGCGCCGGGGACCGACACCGGGATGAACAGCTCGTTCATCTGCGGCCCGGCCTCGGCATGACCGACCACCAGCCAGCCTCCATCGGCCAGCGCGTTGTGCAGGTTGCCCAGCAGCCGGTGCCGCGTCGCCTCGTCGAAATAGATCATGACGTTGCGGCACAGGATGATGTCGAAATGCCCGATCCCGTGCGGATAGGAGGGAATCGCCCCTTCCACGAGGTTGAAGGGCATGAAGGTCGTCCATTGCCGGTATTTCGGCTTCACCGACCACAGCCTGTCCTGGCGGTCGAAGCAGGCCTCCAGCGTGTCCGGCGACAGGCCGCGCACCGCCCAGTCGCCATAGGCGGCGCGCCGCGCCTGCTCCAGGAAGGCGTTGTTGATGTCGGTGCCGACGATGTGGACCTGCCAACCCTCCAGCTGGCTGGCGAAATGCTGCTTGAGCAGGATTTCGATGGTGTAGGCTTCCGGCCCGATGGAGCAGCCGGCGCTCCAGATCCGCAGCAGGCGGCTCGACTGGTTGCGGCGGATGCATTCGGGGATGGCGACGGCGCGGAGCGCGTCGAACTGCTCGATGTAGCGGAAGAAGAAGGTCTCCCCCACCGCCAGCTCGTTGATCAGTCCCTGATATTCCGCGCCGCCCGGCCCCTCCGCCTCCAGTGCGGCCAGATAGCCGGCGACGGTGGTGACGGTGCCGAAGGGCAGCCGGCGGTTGATCCGCTCGGCGAAGGCGGCGTCCTTGTCGGCGTAATAGGCGAGGCCGGTGGCGTCGATCACCATCGCCTTCAGGCGCGGGAAATGCGGATCGCGGCGGATCGCCTCGATGGTTGCGGCAGGGTTGGCCATCATGCGGCTCCGTTCCCGACGGATGCCTCGTCGTTTGCCTCGGCAGGGACCTGCCACTGCGCCAGCCGGCGTTCCGCCGACGCACAGAAGGCGTCGAGCAGCCGGCCCTCCGCCTCGCTCAGCAGCCGGTCGGGGGCGAGCAGGGTCACGCTGCCGCCACGGCCGGTCATCCGGTCCGGAAAGGCACCGGCGGCACAGCCGTTGAAGCTCAGCGCCGGGTCGGGCTGCGTGCGCTCCGCCGACTCCACCAGCGTGTCGCCATGGACCTGATCGGCCAGCAGCGCTGCCGGCCGCCCCTGCCAGGTGATCAGGAGAAGCGGCGAATAGAGGCCGGGGGCCGCTCCCCCCGCCAGGGAGTCGAACGGCACGAGATCGAGCAGGACATCCAGGCGCAGGACCGGCACCACCTCGCCCTGGTAGCGGAAGACGCCCTCCACCGGCAGCGGCGCGGTCGGCAGCCGGTCCAGCCGCGGCAACGGCAAAAAGCGCCGCACGGCTTCCACCGGCAGCGCCAGGGCTTGCCCGGCAACCGAAAACACGACGCAACGGAATGGGGGCGGCATCGACGTGCCTTGGGGGGTACTGTGCGCAGGGAGTGGTGACATCCGTCCGTCGATGGTCTGGAATCCGACCGGGAACATGCCCGATCACGACCGGAATGCGAATAACGCCAACGGTTTACGACGTAGGGCCTATGCCTTGGCAGTGGCGTCCCTGCCCTTTGCCGGATGCGTCGGGCGGGCTACTCTCCGACGCCAGCAACAAAAGCTGATCGGCAAGACCTGACCGGCAAGCCATGACCAAGGGGAGAAACGAAACGATGCCCGGCCGCCATTTCGAGGATTTCCGCATCGGCGAGGTGTTCGATTCGGAAGGGGCGACCCTGACCGAGAGCCAGATCATGGACTTCGCCCTGCGCTTCGACCCGCAGCCCTTCCACATCGACACGGTCGCCGCGGCGGACGGGCCGTTCCAGGGGTTGATCGCCAGCGGCTTCCACACGCTGTCGCTGACCTTCCGGCTGTTCCGCGACATCGGGCTGATCACCGGCACCAGCCTGGGCGGCTCGGGCATGGACGATCTGCGCTGGCTGCGGCCGGTGCGGCCCGGCGACACCATCCGCGTCCGGGTGGAGGTGGTGGAGACGATCCCGTCGCGCCGCGGCGGCCGCGGCACGGTGCGGCTGGCCTACACCACGCTGAACCAGCGCGGCGAGCCGGTGATGACCTGCATCATGAACCACATCATCGCCGGACGCAGCAATGCGGAGCCGACGGTCGAGGTCTGAGCGCCGTTCGGCGGGGGGCGGTTCCGACGACGGGGCCGTCACGCCCGCGCGGCCAGGGTGCGGATCGCCAGTGCTGCGGCGGACGCGCGGTTCTCCACCCCCAGCTTGGTGAAGACCTGTTCCAGGTGCTTGTTCACCGTGCGCGGGCTGATGCCCAGGATCTCGCCGATGTCGCGGTTGGGCTTGCCGTTGGCGATCCACAGCAGCACCTCCGCCTCCCGCGCGGTGAGGCCGAGAGCGTCGCGCAGCACCGCCTCCTGCCGGCCGGCGGTCGGCTCGCTGAGGCGGAACAGATATTCGTCGGGGTTGGCCGGGCTGAGATAGGTGAACTCCAGCCGCCGCACCCCCTCGCCGTCCGGCAGCTCTGCCGTGTAGGTCTCCGCCGATCCGCCGGGGGAGGAAGTCCGGCGCAGGCCCGCCAGACCGGCGGCCAGCCCGGAGGCCGCGTCCGGCGGCAGGCCGGCCAGCAGACGCTCCGCCTGCGGGGTGCACCACAGCAGACGACCCTCCCCGTCCGTCGCCAGCAGGAAACGGCCGGTGGCGTCGAGCGCGGCGCGGGCGGCGTAGGCGACGCGGGCATTGGTCAGATGGACGCGGATGCGGGCGATCAGCTCGTCCACCACGATGGGCTTGGTGACGTAATCGACACCGCCGGCCTCCAGCCCCTTCACCACATGCTCGGTGTCGCTGAGGCCGGTCATGAAGATGACGGGGATGTGCGACAAATGGGGGATCTGCTTCAGCCGCCGGCAGGTCTCGAAACCATCCAGGCCGGGCATCACCGCGTCCATCAGGACGAGGTCCGGCGTGATCTGGCCGACCAGATCCAGCGCGCTCTCGCCATCGACGGCGACCAGCACGGTCAGGTCGGCCTGTTCGATGGCCTCCGTCAGGAATCCCAGCGTGTCGGGAGTGTCGTCCACCACCAGGATCATGTCGCGGCGCTTCATCCGGTCACGGCCCCGTCTTCTGCCAGATCATTGTCCGCCCGATCTTTCTCGCCCTCTGCGGCGTCGCGCTGCGCCGCCGCCTCTTCCACCGCACGCATATACCCTTTCAGGTCGAAGGCGCGCACCAGCGTTCGCAGCCGTTCGACGAAGGACGTTGCGGCGGCGTCCTCCGCCTCGATCTCGCGCAGCTTGGCCTCGATCCCGCGAATATAGCCGATCCGGCCGAGCTGGCGCAGGTCGTCGAGATGACGCAGCGCCGACTCCGGCGGGGCGGCTGCCGTCTGGGGGG
>NZ_WHOS01000063.1 GCF_013340935.1 Azospirillum melinis
CCGTCCCCTCATCCCCAGCCCCCTCATCGTCGGGAAAGAAGGCGCGGACCTTCTCCCAGACGATGTCGTCCCGGGCGAGCCCGAGCACCTTGGAATCCACCGTCTCGATCGAGGCCGGGCTGAAGCCGATGAGCGTCCGCGCGTCGCGCAGCGCCGCGTCGAAGCTGTCGTAGCGCAGGTTGACCAGCGCGGCGTGGCGCGGGATCGGCAGGACGTTCAGCTTGGCTTCCGCAAGCAGGCCGAGCGTGCCTTCCGATCCGCACAGCACCGAATTCAGGTGGAAACGCCCCTGCCCGTCGCGGATGTGCGCCAGATCATAGCCGGTCAGGCAGCGGTTGAGCGGCGGGAACTGCCGGGCGATGAGGTCGGCCTGTTCGCGCTGGATCCGGTCCACCGCCCGGTGCACGGCGCCGACGCGGTCCGCGCGGCCCTGGGCCTCGGCCAGTTCATCGGGCTCCAGGGCGCGCGAGGTCCAGACGGTGCCGTCGAGCAGCACGGTGGTCAGCTCCAGCACATGGTCCCGGGTCTTGCCGTAGAGGCAGGAGCCCTGGCCGCTGGCGTCGGTGCTGACCATGCCGCCGATGGTCGCCCGGTTCGAGGTGGACAGCTCCGGCGGGAAGAACAGGCCGTAGGGCTCCAGCGCGGCGTTAAGCTGGTCCTTGACCACGCCGGCCTGCACGCGGACCCAGCCTTCGGCGGCGTTGATCTCCAGCACCTCGGTCATGTGCCGCGAGACGTCCACCACCAGCCCGTCGGTGAGCGACTGGCCGTTGGTGCCGGTGCCGCCGCCGCGCGGGGCGATCCGCAGCGCCGCGAAGCGCGGCTCCGCCATGACACGGGCGATGCGGACCAGATCCTCCGTGGTGCGTGGAAAGGCGGCCGCCTGCGGCATCACCTGATAGATCGAGTTGTCGGTCGCGAGCACCGTGCGTCCGGCATGGTCCGGCGTCAGGTCGCCCTCGAAGCCGCGCAGCCGGAGTTCGTTCAGGAACTCCCGGTAGAGCGGCGCCGGTTCGGGGGCGTGCGGCAGGCGGGGCAGCATCGGGCGGGTCCTGCCTGGGCTCAAGCGGCGTGGGTGGCGGCGTGGTCGGCAGCATGGCCGCCGGCGAGCGGGGTCTTCTCGCCGAGCGTGACGATGGCTCCCTTCAGCGCGGGCAGGCGCCCGGCCAGAACCTGGATGATGCCGTCGGCGGCGCCCGTCGCCATGCCCACGGCGCCGCGCGGGGTGTTGGCCGCGATGTGCGGCGTCGCGATCACCTTCGGGTGGTTCCGCAACCGGCTGTCCTGCGGCAGCGGCTCCGTCTCGAAGACGTCGACGCCGGCCCCTGCCAGATGGCCCGAATCCAGCGCCTCGACCAGCGCCGCCTCGTTCACGATGCCGCCGCGGGCGGCGTTGACCAGCAGCGCCCCTTGCGGCAGCCGGGCAAGCTCCGCCGCGCCGATCATGTTGCGGGTCTCGGCGCTCAGCGGGCAGTGCAGCGACAGCACGTCGGCGCGGGCCAGCAGATCGGCCAGAGACCCGACGCGCTCGCCCGGCCCCGGCAAACCGCCTTCCAGCAGGCCGTCACCCGGCAGATGGGGGTCGTAGGCCAGCACCGGCATGCCGAAGGCCTCGGCGTAGCCGGCGACCTTCGAGCCGATGGCGCCGTAACCGACGATGCCGATCGTCCGCCCCTCAGCGTCGCGGGTGAAGCGCGAGGTCTTCTCCCACTTGCCCCCCGCCATGCCCGCGCCGATGGACGGCAGATCCTTCAGCAGGCCCAGCAGCAGCGCCCAGGCGTGCTCTGCCACCGCCCGCGAATTGGCGCCGGCCGCCCGGACGACGGTCACCCCCCGCGCCTTGGCCGCCGCGATGTCGATCCCGTCGATGCCGGCGCCGTGACGGGCGACGACGCGCAAGCCCGGTGCCGCCGCGTCGAGCACGGCGCCGTTGATGTGGCCCTGGCGGTGCAGGAGCGCCACCGGACGGAGTTCCCGCACCGCGTCGAGAAGCTCAGCCTCGCTCGGGTAGGCGGTGGTGGTGACCACGGCGTAGCCGGCGCGTTCCAGCAGGGCGGTGGCTTCGGGGGCGAGGGCCGCGGCGCTGACCACGACGGTGGGCCGGCCGTCGCGGCCGTGCGGGAAGGCGGTCATGTCGGAAGTCCTTGATCGGGAAAAGAAGAAGCGGGCTGGAGGGGAGCTCAGTCCACCCCTTCGCAGTTCAGCCGGCGCAGGGTCTCGTCCACCCAGGCCGCGCTGTGGGTGCCGGCCTGGATGTTGGCGATCTGGCGCTGCTCCGCCTCATACTTCGCCGTCGCCCCCGCGTAGACCGCATCCAGGTCGTCGTAGGGCACGCAGAGCACGCCGTCGTCGTCGCCGAGGATCAGGTCGCCGGGCGCGACGACCATGCCGTCGATGGCGACCGGGACATTCACCTCGCCCGGACCGTTCTTGTAGGGGCCGCGATGGGTCACGCCGGCGGCAAACACCGGCATCGCCTGGGCGCGGATGAAGGCCGCGTCACGGATCGCGCCGTTGATGACCACGCCGGCCACGCCGCGCCGGGCCATCTGCATCAGCATCATTTCGCCCATCAGCGCGTTGGTCAGGTCGCCTGCGGCGTCCACGACGATGACGTCGCCCGGCTGAGCCATGGCGATCGCCTTGTGCATCATGAGGTTGTCGCCGGCGGGGACCTTCACGGTCAGCGCCGGGCCGGCCAGCCCGCCGCCGCCGTGCATCGGGCGCAGCCGCGCTCCGCCGGCCACCATGCGCCCCATACTGTCGCTGACGTTGGCGACGGGCAGACGAGCAAACCGCTCGACCACTTCGCGGCCGACCGCGCGCCGACGCTGCAGAACACGGAACCCAGACGGCATCTTGCTTCCCTTCCCCGAAGGTGGACGCGCTCCGGGCCGACGCGGCCCGGTATGCGGACGACTCACGTTTCGAAAATTTTGCAATGACGTTCTATTATCAGGGAGCGCTTGACGCTTCAAGGCGAATCGTCCGCCTTATGAATTTTTGCAATAGCGTTCCATTTTATTGGCGGATGGTTTCCGAGCGGATGAAGCGTTCCGCAGCCTGGGCGCAGCCGCTTCAAGGGTGCTGTCGGGTTGGCGGACGCGCCCTGTCCGTGGCAGGGCAGCACCACCCGTGGCGTGCCATCGACCGGAATGGTGTGGTCCCCGATATCTTGGTCCAAAGCCGCCGCAACACGAAGGCAGCCAAGCACGTCTTTCGCAAGCGTGCTTCAACCAGATCGGCCTCTGGGAAATCCGGGGCGGTTCAGGCTGACGGAACCGGTCGGCCAGGGGTATGGCCGAGAAGCGGGGTGGGATCGGCACGGGTGAAGCCGGGGCCGCTGAGACCGGCCAACCAATCGAGGTCACGCTCCAGCGCCAACTGGCCGCTCTCGCGGGCAAGGAAAACGGGACCACCCTCCCAACGGGGAAAGCCGTAGCCGTTGACGAGCACCAGATCGACGTCCGCGGCCCGCAAGGCGATGCCCTCGGCCAGCAGAAGGGCGGCCTCGTTCGTGATCGCGAGGAGGGCGCGGCGCCGGATCTCATCGTCGTCCATGCTCCGGGGCGAGATGCCCGTCTCGGCGCGGGCGCGGTCGATCAGGTCGCGAACGACTGGGTCGGGCTGCCGGCCCTTGCCGCCGTCGGCATAGCGGTAATAGCCGGCCCCGGTCTTGCGTCCCAACCGACCGACCTCGCACAGCCGGTCGGGAATGGTGACGTAGCGGGCCTGCGGATCGCGGGTCGCCGCCCGCGCCTGCCGCATGCGCCAGGCGATGTCGAGGCCGGACAGGTCCGCCACCGCGAAGGGACCCATGGCAAAGCCGAAGGACTCCAGCACCGCATCGACCTGCTCGGGATAGGCGCCCTCCTCGATCATGAATTCGCACTGGCGACGGTAGGCCGCATAGATGCGGTTGCCGATGAAGCCGAAGGCGTTGCCGGTCAGGATCGGCAGCTTGCCCAGCCGCTTAGAGACGGCGAGGCCGGTCGCCAGCGCGTCCGCCGCACTCGCCGCCGCGCGCACCACCTCCACCAGACGCATGGCGTTGGCGGGGCTGAAGAAATGCAGGCCGATGACGTCCTGAGGTCGCATTGTCGCCGCCGCGATGGCGTCGACATCGAGATAGGACGTGTTCGTCGCCAGCACGGCACCCGGACGCGCCACGGCATCAAGGCGCCGGAACACCTCCTGCTTGACCGCCAGATCCTCGAACACCGCTTCAATGACCAGATCGACGTCGGCGAGCATCGCCCAGTCGGTGCCGGCGGTCAGGCGGAAGCGCCGGCCGGCCGCATCGGCCTCGCCGAGCCTCCCGGTCGCGACACGGCTGGCGTAGTGATCCGCGATGCGCCGGGCGCCACGCTCCAGCGCCGCGTCGTCGGCCTCCACCAGCACCACCTGGAAACCTCCGTCCAGCGCGGCGATGGCGATGCCCGTGCCCATGGTGCCGGCGCCGATGACACCGATGCGTTCGATTGTCCGCCGCATGGCTCCGGCCAAGTCGGGGTGCCGCGCCGACTCCCGTTCGGCGAAGAAGAGATGGCGCAACGCCCTGGCATCGCGCGACAGCCGCAGGTCCTGAAAGGCCGCGCGCTCGCGGACCAGCCCCTCGTCGATGGGCAGACGAGCGGCCGTGCCCACAGCCTCCACAGCGGCACGGACCGCCGGACGGTTGCGGCCGGCCTTCAACGCATCGCGCGAGGCGGCGGCGATCTCCCCGTCATCCGCGACCGGAACGCCGCAGTCGCGCAGGCGGGTCTTTCCGTGGCCGAGCCGGCGGGCGAAAGCGACCGCCGCCGGGCGCAGGTCGCCGTCCACCACCGCGTCCACCATGTCGAGCGCCAGGGCCTTCGCCGCCGGCACCCGCTCGCCCGACGCGATCATCCGGATGGCGGCGGGGATGCCGACGATCCGCGGCAGGCGCTGGGTGCCGCCGGCTCCCGGGATGATGCCGAGCGTCACCTCCGGCAGTCCGACCACCGTGCCGGCCAGGGCGATGCGGCCGTCGCAGCCGAGCGCCAGCTCGAAGCCGCCGCCGAGCGCCGCACCGTGCAGCGCCGCGACCACCGGCTTGCCGCAGGTTTCGATGGCCGCGATCACCGCCGGCAATTGTGGTTCCTGCAGGGGACGGTCGAACTCCCGCAGGTCGGAGCCGGCGATGAATGTCTTGCCCGCTCCGATCAGGACCGCCCCCCGGATGGACGCGTCGCCCCCGATCGTCTCGATGGCGGCCAGCAGGCCGCGCCGCACCTCGGCCGAGCCGGCATTGATGGGAGGATTGTCGATGACGATGACGGCGATGTCGCCGTCCCGTTCGATACGGATCGCTTCGGCCATGGTCAGCGTCTCATGAAAGGTGGAGGCCGTACGCATCGCCGTCCAGCCAATCGAAAAAGGGGGACTGCGATTGATCTGAATCAGTGCCGCGGGTCCCCGGATTGATAAATAATCCGTCCATTCGGTCTTTAATGAGAGCTCGCCATGATCACTGTCGACACCGGATTTGCCGGGCCTGACATCCCACCCGCCCAATCGCTGATGACCGTGCTTGGCATCGACACGCGGCGGCTGGGCCCGGACTATTGGGGCGCCATCCAGGATGCCGGGCGCCTCTGTCCGGTCTGCGCCGACCGCGGCCGATGCCGTGCTGCCCTGGCGGACGGCACGGCGGCCTTGGGCTATACAAGCTTCTGCCCGAACGCCGACCTGCTGGGAGAGCTGGAGGCCGCTGCCGCGGGCGGTCTCGTCACCGACTGGGCCTGACGATCATTCGGCCGCCTGGGGAAGGGCGGGCGGCTGCCGCCATGCGGCGAGCAGCTCGGCCTTCCGCGCCTCGGCTGCGGCGACTGCCGCTTCCTTGACGTGCCCATAGCCGCGGATGCTTTCCGGCAGCTTTGCGAGGCTGACCGCAAGCCCATGCCTGTCCACCGTCAGATCGGGCAGCAGGCCGGACACCATCGTCCGGTACTCCTCGATCAGCCGGCGCTCCATTTGCCGCTCCGCTGTGCGGCCGAACGGATCGAGCGCGGTGCCGCGCAGCCGCTTGAACTTCGCCAACACCCTGAACCCCACCAGCATCCAGGGACCGAAGGCCCTCTTGTGCAGATGCCCGGTCGTCGGATCGCGCTCCGCCAGCACCGGCGGGGCGAGGTGGAAGCGCAGGCGGGTCTCACCGTCGAACTGCCCCCGCACCCGGTCGAGGAACCCGGTGTCGGTATGGAGCCGTGCCACCTCGTACTCGTCCTTGTAGGCCATCAGCTTGAACAGATTGCGGGCCACCGCCTCGGTCAGGGTGCTGTGGCCGGGAACCCGCCCCTGCTCGGCCGCCTCGACCTGCCGGACGAAGGCGCGGTAGCGCTCCGCATAGGCCGCGTCCTGATAGTCGGCCAGGAAGGTGGCGCGGCGGTTCACCATCTCCTCCAGGGTTTCCGACAGGCGGTGGCTGTCCGGCACGGCCGCCGTGGCCACACTGGCGCGAAGAGCTTCCACCGCCCTGCGGTCGAGGGCGGCGCGGCGGCCCCAGGTGAAGGTGTCGCGATTGGTCTTCACCGCCACCCCGTTCAGTTCGATCGCCTGAAGGATCGCCGTCGCCGACACCGGGATCAGGCCCTTCTGGTAGGCGTAGCCGAGCAGGAACAGGTTGGTCGCAATCGAATCGCCCATCAGGCCGGTTGCGAGCGCCGTCGCGTCGAACGCCTCGACCCGGTCGGCCCCCAGCGCTTCCACCAGCGCCCTCATCATGCCGTCGGTCGGAAAGCGTGCGTCGGCATCGCGGGTGAAATCGCCGGTGATGGTCTCGTGCGTGTTGAGGATCGCTTTGCCCCGCTCCGGCGCCACCTTGGACATTGTGCCGTCGTGCAGCGCCACCACCAGATCGCAGCCGAGCAGCAGGTCGGCCTCGCCGGTCGGCACCCGCACCGCCTGGATCGCGTCAGACGTTCCGGCGATGCGGACGTGGGTCACCACCGCTCCGCCCTTCTGTGCCATGCCCATCTGGTCCAGGATGGCGCAGGCCTTGCCCTCCAGATGCGCCGCCATGCCGAGCAGCGCGCCGATGGTCACCACCCCGGTGCCGCCGACGCCGGTGATGAAGATGTTCCACGGCCGGTCAAGCGACGGCAGCATCGGTTCGGGCAGTGCCTCGCTGCCCGGATCGCTCTTCTTCGGACGCTTCAGGCTGCCGCCCTCGACCGTTACGAAGCTGGGGCAGAATCCCTTGAGACAGGACAGATCCTTGTTGCAGCTGGACTGGTCGATGGTCCGCTTGCGCCCAAACTCGGTCTCCTGCGGCACCACCGACAGGCAGTTCGAGGTTTTGGAACAGTCGCCGCAGCCCTCGCAGACCAGATCGTTGATGAAGACCCGCCGCGCCGGGTCCGCCATGGTGCCGCGCTTGCGCCGCCGCCGCTTCTCCGCGGCACAGGTCTGGTCGTAGATCAGCGCGGTGACACCGGGACGCTCGCGCAGCCGGCGCTGCACCTCGTCCAGCCGATCACGATGCTCCACCGGCACGCCGCGGGGAAGCATCGCGCCGGTGCCGTACTTCTCCGGCTCCTCCGACAGCACGACGATCTCGCCGACCCCCTCGGCGCGGAGCTGGGCCGCCAATTGCGGCACGGTCAGCGGCCCGTCCACCGGCTGGCCGCCGGTCATGGCGACCGCGTCGTTGAACAGCAGCTTGAAGGTGACGTTGACCCCCGCCGCGACGCAGGCGCGCACCCCCAGCGAGCCGGAGTGGAAATAGGTCCCCTCCCCCAGATTGACGAAGGCGTGTCCGGTCTTGCTGAAGGGCGCCTGCCCGATCCAGGCGGCACCCTCCCCGCCCATCTGCGGGAAGGTCGCGGTGTTTCGGTCCATGCCGACCGCCATGAAGTGGCAGCCCACCCCGGCGATCGCCCGGCTGCCGTCCGGAACCTTGGTCGAGCTGTTGTGCGGGCAGCCGGAACAGAAATAGGGGGGGCGGGCGACCACCGGCCGGGCCTTGGCAAGCAGCTTATCCTGCTGGTCCAGCAGGGCCAGACGGCGGCGGGCGGTCTCGCCGAGACCGGCGGTTCCCAGCTTCGAAGCCAGCACCCGTGCAATACGGTCGGGAGACAGCTCCCCGACCTGCGGAAACTGCCACGACCCGTCCTCCGCCCGCTTGCCGGTGATCTTCGGCGCGCCGGGCCGGCCGTAGAGCAGCTCCTTCAGCTGGCTTTCGATGATCCCGCGCTTCTCCTCCACCACCAGGATCTCGTCCAGCCCCTCGGCGAAACGTCGGATTCCCTGCGGTTCCAGCGGCCAGGGCATGCCGACCTTGTAGATGCGCAAGCCCGCAGCACCCGCATCCTCCGGCGGGATGCCGAGGTCGGACAGCGCTTGCCGCAGATCGTGCCAGGACTTGCCGCCGGTGACGATGCCGAGCCGCGGGGCCGGGCCGTCGGCAACGATCCGGTCGATGCCGTTGGCCCGCGCGAATGCCTGTGCCGCCTCCATCTTGTAGCGCACCAGCCGCGGTTCCTGGTCGGGCCAGGGATCGGGCCAGCGGATGTGCACCGCCCGCTCGGGCAGGATGAAATCGTCGGGCTGCCGGATGACCAGCCCGTGCAGGTCGGCATCCAGCGAGGTGGAGCAGTCCAGCATCTCCGCCATCGTCTTCAGCCCGACCCAGCAGCCGGAATAGCGTGACATCGCCCAGCCCAGCAGGCCATAGCTCAGCACCTCGCCGACATCGGCGGGGCTGAGGACCGGCATCATCAGGTCGGCGAAGGTCGGTTCCGAGTTGTAGGGGTGCGTGGAGGATTTCTGGGCATGGTCGTCGCCCACCACCGCCAGAACGCCGCCCTTGGGGGCGGTACCTGCGCCATGGGCATGGCGCATCACGTCGCCGCAGCGATCAAGCCCGGCCCCCTTGCCGTACCACATGGCAAAGACGCCGTCATAGGCGGCGTCACCGGTGAGCGCGATCTGCTGGGTGCCCCAAACGGCGGTGGCCGCCAGATCCTCATTGATCCCCGGCCAGAAGCGGATGTCGTGCTGCTCCAGCTGCTTGCGGGCGCTCCACAGCTCGCGGTCGAAGCTGCCGAGCGGCGAGCCGCGGTAGCCGGATACGAAGCCGCCGGTAGCCAGACCCTCGGCCCTGTCGCGCAGCTTCTGGGCGATCAGCAGGCGCACCAGGGCCTGGGTGCCGTTGATGTAGACCCGACCCTTTTCCAGCCGATAGCGGTCATCCAGAGCGACCTTCGCCAACGCCAACTCCATCGTCCCTTCCTCTCCCATATGCAGGGGTGCGGACAGTCCCGCACAAATAATTGACCGTCCAGTCGGACTATGTCAAGTTGGACGCCTTACCCTCTTGAAAATGTGGATTTGCTCCCGGAAAGGCGTCCGAATGCTGTTCTGCGTCACCTGCATCGACAAGCCGGATTCGGCTGCGCTGCGCGCCGCCACCCGCGCGGTTCATCTCGAATACATGATCGCCGCCGCCGGGCTGCTGCGGTACGGCGGCCCTCTGATCGACGAGCCAGGCGGCGGCAGCGCCGGAAGCCTGTTCGTCATCGATCTGCCCGGCCGCGCCGAGCTCGACGCCTTTCTGGCGGACGAGCCCTACAACCGCGGCGGCCTCTTCCAGTCGGTCACGGTGCGGGTCATCCGACAGATGGTGCCCGAAACCGAACCCGGCTTCCTGTTGCAGGAACTGGCGCGGGAGCGGGCGGCGGAAGCCGTGTCGGTGCGGGCCTAGGCCCGCACTTCTCCGCTCCGAGTGCCGAACGGTCAGGGGGTTGGACCGAACAGCTTGCCGGGGTTCATCAACCCCTTTGGATCGAGTGCCTGCTTCACGGCCGCCATGACCTCCACCGCGCCACCATGCTCCTCGCGCAGTTCGTCGATCTTGCCATAGCCGATGCCGTGCTCGCCGGTGCAGGTGCCGCCCATGGCGATGGCCCGGCTGATCATCCGCCCGTTCACCGCACGCACCCGCCGCATCTCGTCGGTGTCGTCGGGATCGAGCACGAAGCACAGGTGGAAGTTGCCATCGCCGACATGGCCCAGCACCGGGGCGATCAGCCGGTTTTCCGCGATGTCGCGGCTGGTCTCCTCGATGCATTCGGCAAGACGGGAGATCGGGACGCAGACGTCGGTCGGCCAACCCTTGGCGCCGGGCCGCAGCGCCAGCGCCGCCCACCAGGCATCGTGACGCGCCTGCCACAGCCGGCTGCGCTCTTCCGGTTTCGACGCCCAGCGGAAGTCTGTTCCTCCCGCCTCCGCGGCGATGGCGCGGACCTGCGCCACCTGTTCGGCCACGCCGGCTTCGGTGCCATGGAATTCGAAGAACAGGGTCGGCTGCTCCGTATGGTCGAGTTTCGAATAAAGATTGGTCGCCCGCATCTGGACGGCGTCGAGCAACTCCATCCGGGCCACCGGGATTTGCGACTGGATCACGGCGATGGCGGTGTCGACCGCGCCGGACAGGGTCGGGAACGGGCAGACAGCGGCGGAGATGGTCTCCGGAATGCCGTAGAGGCGCAGCGTCACCTCGGTGACGATGCCCAACGTCCCTTCCGATCCGACGAAGAGGCGGGTCAGGTCGTACCCGGCCGCCGACTTGCGCGCACGTCCGCCGGTCCGGATGATCCGCCCGTCGGCCAGCACCACGGTGAGGCCCAGCACGTTTTCGCGCATGGTGCCGTAGCGCACCGCGTTGGTCCCGCTGGCCCGCGTCGAGGCCATGCCGCCCAGCGAGGCATCGGCTCCCGGATCGATGGGAAAGAACAGGCCGGTGTCGCGCAGATGCTCGTTCAACTGCTTGCGGGTCACCCCGGCCTGGACCGTCACGTCGAGATCCTCCGGGCTGACCCGGAGAATGCCGCACAGTCCCGACAGATCGATGCAGACGCCGCCCTGCAGGGCCGCGATATGCCCCTCGCACGAGGTGCCGGTGCCGAACGGAATCATCGGAACCTGATAGCCGGCGCACAGGGCCGCCACGCCGGCAACCTCTTCCGTTGTATGGGGGAAGACCACCGCGTCCGGCGGGAACGGCTTGTGGAACGAGACGTCGGTCCCGTGATGCATCCGAACCGCCATCGCCGTCGAGACCCGTCCCGGCAGAAGACGGTGCAAATCCTCGATACAGCTTTCGAACATGATGCTCTGCTGAGCGCTCCGGCGGGGCTCGGCGTGGGTCATGGCAATCTCCGTCGGGTGGAGGAACTCCGGATGAAGCGGAGTCAATCGGCAGCGCGCAGGTGGGCGGCCCGGTTGTCATAGGATTCGGCGGTCACACGGTCGGCGGGAACGCCGAGTGCGGCAAGCGCACCCCGGCACGCCTCGACGAAGCCCGGGGGGCCGGCGACCAGGACACGGCGGCCGGACAGCTCCGCTGCGCGCTCGCGCAGGAGGTCGGGCACACGGGCGGCGCGGCAGTACGCGGCCGGCGGATCACCCTCCTGTCGGGTCAGCGCAGCCCAGTAGCGGAAATTGGCATGGGCGCGCGCCAGCCGCTCCAGCTCGCCCACGCCGAACAGGTCGGCGGCAGTGCGCACCGACAGGCCGAGTTCGAGCGGAGCGGCGAAGCCGTTGGCGAGCAGGTCGCCGGCGACCGACAACAGCGGCGCCAAGCCGGAGCCGCCGGCCAGCAGCAGCAGCCCGTCGGTCCCGGCCACCGCGGGGTCGCAGCCGAAGGTGCCGTAGGGGCCGCGCAGGGTCAATTCGGCCCCGACGCGGGCATTTTCATGCAGCCAGGGGCTGGTGCGTCCACCCGGCTGAAGGGTCACCTGCACGGTGAGCAGGCCGAGCGGCGGGGCTCCGTCCGCACCGGGAACCGTTGCAATCGAATAGGGACGCCCGCCGTCGCCGGCCTCCTCCCCCAGCTCCACATGCATGCCGGCATGGAAGCGGAAGCCGCAGCCCGGATCGAGCGCCAGGGTGATCTCCCGTATCTGCGGGGTCAGCGGGACCGAGGACACGACCAGGGCGCGGGTGGCCATGGGTGCGATGGGTTGGGCGTCGGCACCGGGAACCGGGTTGTGCATCGAAACCGTCACCGCGTCGCCCAGAGGCTTGGAGACGCAGACCAGGCATCGCCCTTCCTCCTTCTCCTCGTCGGTGATGGCGAAGCTCATGACCCAGCCATGCTCGACCGCACCCTGCACGACGTCGGCCTTGCACTGGCCGCAGGCGCCGCCCCGGCAGTTGTGGGGCAGCATGACGCCCTGGCGCAGGGCGGCGTCGAGGATGGTTTCCCCCCGGCCGCAGGAAAAGCTGGCGCCCGTGTTGGCGATGGTGACCCGGCACTCGTCCATTCTGTTCCTCGTTCGGCGATTGCCTATGCCCCGCTCCCGCACCGGGAGAGCTGGCGATGTTCAGTTGCCCGGCGCCACGCCCGAGAGCCGCAGAGCGTCGATCTCCGCCTCGCCGTACCCGAATTCCCGCAGCACCGCCGCGGTGTCGGCGGCGAAGGCGCCGGGGGCCAGCCGATAGCTGGCCGGGGTGCGCGACAGGGTCGCCGGACTGGCGATGCCGCGGTACTCACCGATGGCGACCGTCAGCCCGCGTTCGGCCGCTTGCGGCTGGGCAACCGCCTCGTCCACGCCGAGAAGGGCGCCGCAGGGAACGCCCTGCTCCAGCAATTCCACCGCGAACGCCTCGCCGTCGCGGCCGGCCAGCGCCGCCTCCAGTTCCGCCCGCAGGGCGTCGCGGTTGACCACCCGGTCGCGGTTGGTGGCGAAGCGTGGGTCAGAGGAAAGCTCCGGCCGTCCGATCGCGGCACAGAAGCGCGCGAACTGACCGTCATTGCCGACGGCGAGGAAGATCGGCCGGGTCCGGGTGGGAAACAGGTCATAGGGGCTGATGTTGGGATGTGCGCTGCCGGTCCGCTTCGGCGGCTTGCCGGAGAGGAACCAGTTGGCGGTGTGCGGGTGGGCCAGCGCCAGCGCGCTGTCGAGCAGGGTCGCCTCGACGAACTGCCCGCGGCCGGAACGGTGGCGCTCCTGCACCGCCAGCAGGATGGCGATCACCGCGTTCATCCCGGTCGCCAGATCGACCACCGGAATGCCGATGCGCACCGGCGCCCCATCGGCCTCGCCGTTGACGCTCATCAGCCCCGACATCGCCTGCACCGCCGCGTCGTAGCCGGCCAGCCCGCCGAGCGGCCCGTCCGCCCCGAAGCCGGACACCCGGCAATGGATCAGCCGTGGGAAGCGCTCCGCCAGCACCTCATCATAGCCGATCCCCCATTTCTCCAGCGTGCCGACCTTGAAGTTCTCCACCAGCACGTCGGCGGACTCCAGCAGGCGCATCAGCACCTCCCGCCCCTCCGGACGCGCGAGATCGAGCGCGATGCACCGCTTGTTGCGGTTGGCGCCCAGGAAATAGGAGGCCGTACCGTCGCGGAATGGCGGCCCCCAGCCGCGCGTCTCGTCGCCCTGCGGCGGCTCGACCTTGATCACCTCGGCGCCATGGTCGCCCAGCATCTGGGTGCAGTAGGGGCCGCCCAGCACCCGCGACAGATCGACCACCCGCAGACCGTCCAATGCGCCGGCCATGGTCAGGCCACCGGCGCCGGGTTGCGGACATGGACGCGCACCGCCTTCGCCTCGTAGCGCGGCAGGCTGCCCTCCTCCTGGCATTCCACCTTGCAGCGAATGCCGAGCCGGGCATGGATGCCGGACACCACCCGATCCGCGATCAGGTCGGCGGCCAACTCGCAGCCCGCCTGCCGCTCCACCGCGACGGTCAGCCCGTCGAGGTCGCCCTCCTTGCGGTCGACGTAGATGTGCCAGGCCTCCTTCACCGTGCCGGGGGTGGCGGCGACGATGTCCTCCACCTGCGAGGGGAAGACCATCACGCCGCGGACCTTCAGCATGTCGTCGGAGCGCCCGATGATGCGGCCGATCAGAGGCAGCCCATGCCGGCCGCAGGGGCAATCATGCGGGTGGTCGGACAGGCGGACGAGGTCGCGGGTGCGCCAGCGCACCACCGGCGAAGCCTGCTTGTCGAGCGTGGTCACCACGATCTCCCCAACCTCGCCCGGCCCGACCGGCTTCATTGTCAGCGGATCGACGATCTCGGTCAGGATGCTGTCCTCGTTGATCAGATGCATCTCGTCGCTGCCGTGCGAATGCGGACAGGAGATGGCGACCACCGGACCGCCGGCCTCGGTCGTCCCGTAGATGTTGTGGGCGACGAAGCCTTCCGGCATTGCCGCCTCGATCTCGTCGCGGAACTGGCGGGAAACCGACTGGCCTCCGAACACGCCGATCCTGAGCTTCCAGTCACGCTTGGGGTCGATGCCCTTCTCCTGCGCCAGCCGGGTGAGCGTCATCAGCCACAGGGGCGACATGGTGCAGGCGACATAGCCATGGTCGCGCAGCCACTCCACCACCAGTTCGCCACGCCCCGGCCCGATGCCGAAATTGGTGGCGCCATAGGCCATCAGCGCGGAGTCCATTGCGACGCCGCCGATCCACATGCCGTAGCCGTAGCCCTGATAGACCGGGTCGCCCGGCCGGATGCCGACGGTGCGGAAGATGCGGCCGAGCTGGCGCGGCACCAGCTCCATCATGTCCTGCGCGGTGTAGCCGAACAGCACCGGCAGCCCGGTGGTGCCCGACGTGGCGCAGAAGCGCGCGACTTCGGGCAGCGGAACCGTCAGGAAGGGATAGGGATACTGCGCGCGAAGGTCCGCCTTCTCCAGGGTCGGCGCATGCTGGAGGTTGGCCGGGTCGGCCAGATCCTCCGGCGCCATGCCAGCCCTGGCGAAATGGGCGCGCCATGCCGGGTCGGCGCCCAGCCGCCGGCCGAGTGCCGCCAGCTTGCGGCGCTGCACCGCCAGCACCCCGTCGCGGTCCAGGAAATCGGACGCATGCCTTTCGCTCTCATCCATCGTTCCCTCTCCTGTCTCTGGTCTTCGGCTTTTGCCGGCTTCTTCATTCGGTTGGGCGTCAAGGGCCGGCGTCACGCCGGGCGGCGCGTCTGGGCGACCCGGAAGCGGGCGGCGACGAACGCCGTGTCGGTCAGGCTGGCATTGCCAGCCGGGTTGGCCCCGTTGACGTGATAATCGCTGTAGGCCGCCGACTGGTTGACCAGCACCGGCCCGGTCAGGTTGACGGCAAGGCTGGCCCCGGCCGCCGCAGCGGCGTCCGTGATGCGCTCCGCCACCGCGTCGTCGGTGCTGTGCGCCACCCAGGTGATGGCACCGGCCCGGCGCGTCAGGTCGTGGGCGAGACCCACCGCGGCGTCGATCCCGTCGGTGGCGACCAGCACCGCGACCGGCCCGAACAGCTCCCGCCCGGCCAACGGATCGTCGGCGGTGGCGCCGAGCAGCAGCGGGGTCCGGACCCTCGCGTCGGGGTGGCGGGGATGGGTGATCGGGCGGGAGGGGATCAGGACGCGCGGGTCGTCGGCGAACCCCTCCAGCCGGGCCAGCGTCGCATCGCTCTGGATTGCGCCGAGCAGTTCCACCGCCCCGGCCGGGTCGGCGGTCAAGGCCCGGATCGCCTCGTCCAGCACCGCGACGAAGGCGGTGACCGGCATCACGCCATCCGGCGTGCGGATGCCGTCCGCCGGGACCAGCAGGTTTTGCGGCGTCGTACACATCTGGCCGGAGTAGAGGCAGAGCGAGGTCGCCAGATTGCGCACCATCCCCTTGGGATCGTCGGTGGAATGCAGGATCGCGAGGTTGACGCCCGCCTTCTCGGTGAAGACTTTCGCGTGGGGCAGGTTGCGCTCCAGCCAGTCGCCGAAGGCCGGGCCGCCGGTGAAATCGACCAGCGCCACCTCCGGCCGCTCGACCAGCTCGACGGTGCGCGGCCGTTCCGCCGTATCGGCCAGCAGAGTGACGAGATTGGGGTCGAAGCCGGACTCCCGCAGAACTTCGCGCGCCACCTCCACGGTGATCGCCAGCGGCAGGATCGCCTGCGGATGCGGCTTCACCACCACCGCATTGCCGGTGACGAGGCTGGCGAACAGGCCGGGATAGCCGTTCCAGGCCGGGAAGGTGGCGCAGCCGATCACCACGCCCACCCCGGCCGGAACGATGCGGAAGCCCTTCTCGATCGCCAGCGGACCGCCCTTGGACTGCGGCTTCTCCCAGCGAACCTGGCTCGGGATCCGCGCCATCTCGCGCCACGCATAGGCAATCGCCTCCAGTGCCCGGTCCTGGGCGTGCGGGCCGGCCGCCTGGAAGGCCATCAGGAAGGGCTGCCCGGATGTGAACATGCTGGCATAGGCGATCTCGAAAGAGCGCGCGTTCAGCCGCTTGACGATCTCCACCGCCACGCCCGCCCGTGCCTCCGGCCCCGCAGCAGCCCAGCCGGGCATCGCCTTGACGGCAGCGGCGAGCAGCGCGCCAAGGTCACAGTCGGGATAGGCGATGCCAAGGTCGAAGCCGTAGGGAGATCGCTCCTGCCCGGTCCAACCCCGCGTGCCCGGCAGATCGAGCGCGAAAGGTTGGCCGAGCCGCGCCCGATAACCAGCCAGCCCGTCGTCCTTGGCGGTCTCGCCATAGATCCGGCCGCTCGGCGCCTCGGGAAAGGCGCTCCAATAACCGCGTGCCTCGATGGCGGCGACGGCGCGGTCGAGCAGAGGGCGGTGGGTCTCGAACAGGGTGGCGGCGACACTCATGGACATCACTCCTCGTTTGCGCTCACAGCGTCGCGGCGGTGCCGAAGATGGCGGTGGACTGGCTGGACATGAAGCCGCCGGGCGCATGCGCCAGCCCGACCTGCGCCCCCGCCACCTGCCGGTCCCCCGCCTCGCCGCGCAGTTGGCGGACGGTCTCGATGATGGTGAAGATCCCGTACATGCCCGGATGGCCGTAGGACAGGCCGCCGCCGTTGGTGTTCATCGGCAGGGCCCCGCCGGGCGCGATCCGCCCGCCGGCGACGAAGCCCCCGCCCTCCCCCTTGGCGCAGAAGCCGAGATCCTCCAGGAACAGGATCGGGTTGACGGTGAAGGCGTCGTAGAGCTGAAGCACGTCCACCTCGGCCGGCGCCAGCCCCGCCATGGCGAAGGCGCGCGCCCCGGACTGCGTTGCCGCGGTCACGGTCAGGTCGGGCATCTGGGCGATGGAGCGGTGGCTGACCGCCTCCCCCACCCCCAGCAGATGGACCGGCGGACGGGCGAGGTCGCGGGCGCGGTCGGCACGAACCAGCACCACCGCCCCGGCCCCGTCGGTGACGAGGCAGCAGTCCCGCACCCCCAGCGGGTCGGCGACCCGGCGGGCCGCCAGCACCTCCGCCACGGTCAGCGGTTCCCGCATGGTGGCACCCGGCGTCAGACCGGCCCAGGCGCGGGCGGCGACCGCCACCTCAGCCAGCTGTTCCGGCGTTGTGCCGTAGCGGTGCATGTGCCGGGCGGCGATCATCGCGTAGGCGGCGACCGGACCCGGCACCCGGTAGGGCCGCTCGTAGGGGTTCGGCTCCGAATGGGTGACGAATTTGGCGCCGCCGCTGCGCTGGGTGCTGCCATAGGCGATCAGCGCCACGTCGCACAGCCCGGCCGCCAGCGCCGCCTGGGCATGGTTGAGATGGGCGAGGAAGGCGCCGCCGCCGACCTGCGTGCTGTCGGAATAGCGCGGCGTCAGCCCGAGATATTCCGACAGGCTGAGCGTCGGCATGAACAGTTGAAGCCCGGCGGCGAACACCCCGTCCACCTCCTTCAGCGAGAGGCCGGCGTCGGCGACGGCGCGCACCGCCGCCAGCGCCATGGCATCCACCGGGGTGGCCCCCTCCGACAGAACCGGAATGCCGGCTTCACCCACCCCGACGATGGCGGTGGCCCCGCGCAGCACTCCGCTCATCGCGCACCGTCCCGCAAATCAGTCACCGGATCGAAGACCGGATAGGGGTCCTCCCCATCGTCGGTGCGCATGCGCACCCGGACCCGCTGGCCGATGCGCACCGCGTCGGGGGCGGTGCCCTCCACCCGGCTCAGCAGGCGGAACCCCTCCTCCATGTCGATCAGCGCCACATTGTGGTCGCCGTCGCGCGAGCGGACGCATGTAGTGCTGTAAACGGTGCCGATGCCGGCCGAGACCTCCCACGGCGGATGCTCGGCCCCGCTGCCCGGAGCGGCCATGCGGGGATAGAAGATCGCCCGGCCGGTCGCCGGGTCACGCTGGAAGGCCAACTCGCCCTTCGCGCAGTGGGCGAGAAACCGCGCACGCGGGGACAGGGTGGAGAGGTCCGGCCGGTCGGTGGGGGGAACGCCTGTCATGGTCAGGTTCCGGTGAAGACGGGTTTGCGCTTCTCCTGGAAGGCGCGGATGCCGGCGCGGGCGTCGTTGCTGCCCAGCGCCTCGGCCTGATAACGGGCCTCCAGTTCCAGCACGTCCTCCAGCTTGCGGGGCGCGCGCAGGATCGCCTTGGAGAAGCCGAAGGCGAGCGTCGGCCCGGCGGCGGCGGAGCGGGCGAACCCGCCGGCCGCCTGATCGAGATCCAGCGCACCGAAGGCCCGGTTGACGATGCCCATCGCCGCTGCCTCCCGGCCGGAGATCAGCCGGCCGCTGACGATCAGTTCCATGGCGCGGTGCGGCCCGATGCGGTCGGCCAGGAAATAGTGCCCACCGGAATCGAGGATCGCCCCGATATTGCGGAACGGACTGCCCAGCACCGCGTCCTCCGCGACATACGTCACGTCGCAGGCGAGTGCCAGGCCGAGCCCGAGGCCCAGCGCGGGTCCCCTCACCGCGGCGACGGTCGGAATTGGCAGGTCGCGCAGCTTGAGGAACACCGGGTTGATCACGTCGCGCAGGATCGCCAGCGTGTCGTCGGTCTCCGGATCGGTTTCCTTCAGGTCGCGCCCGGCACAGAAGGATCCGCCCTCGCCGCGCAGCAGAAGTGCGCGCGCGCCACTGCCGGGAATGTCGTCCAGCACTGCCGACAGCGTGGAAATGTCGGACAGGCGCAGGCTGTTCTTCAAGTCCGGCCGGTTCAGCGTCACGACCGCGACGTCTCCCTGGCGGTCGACCCGGATGGCATCGGCGCTCATCTCACTGCCCTCCCGCATAGGCCATCAGAATTTGCAGGTCGCTGACCATCACGGTGGTGCCGTTCTGGTTGACCGCATTCCATTGCAGCTTGACCACCCCGTCGCGCCCCTCGCGCTTGACCGTCTTGGCCAGCACTTCGGATTCGAGATGGATGGTGTCGCCGATGAAGGTCGGGGCGACGAAGCGCAGGGTGTCGGTGCCGTAATTCGCGATGATCGCCGGGGCGTCCGGCGGCACGCCCAGACCCGTGGTCACCGCATGGACCAGCAGCCCGTGCGCCACCCGCTGGCCGAAGCGGCTGCGGGCCGCATGGTGCGCATCGGTGTGCAGCACGTACCAGTCGCCCGACAGCGAGGCCCAGGCGACGATGTCGGCCTCGGTGATCGTCCGGCCACGGGAGACGAAGCGCTCCCCGACCTCCAGCTCGTCGAAATGCTTCTCCAGGAAATTCCGCAACCCTGGTCCCTCCCCTGATTGTCTTGTGCGGTCCGAAAAGGGTCGCCGGGAGCAGGCTCCCGCAGGTCCGAAAAAGGCCGCCGGGAGCAGGCTCCCGCAGTCCGAAAAAGGCCGCCGGGAGCAGGCTCCCGGCGAGGCCGAGGGAGGACCGTCAAAAGACCGGGATGATGTCTTCGGGATCGAAAGCCACGGTTTCACCGTCGATGCCGACCTCCGGCAGGGCCGGGAAGACGATCCCGTGCGGCTCCAGCAGGCCCTTCATCTTGAGCACCGCGTTGCGCCAGTTCTCGCGGCGCTGCTCCAGCGTCAGGATGCCGAGCCCGGCGGAACGCGCCACCTCCTCCAGCCGCCGGTTGGCGTCGTTGAAGGTCGGCGGCAGTTCCCAGAAATCGCGCGGCGGCTCGTACAGCACGGCGGAGAGGAAGACGAAGCCGGCGCGGATCTGCTTGGTGATCATGGTGCGCTGTTCGTCGGTCAGGGCCGGCAGGATGCGCTCCAGCACCGCGATGCAGATGCCCATGTGCCGCGCCTCATCCTGGCCGATGCAGCGGAAGGCTTCCTTGAAGACCGGAATGGTGGTCGACTTGTACATGCCGTTGAACAGCGTCGCCGAAGCCACCTCCCCCATCAGGAAGGAGGTGAACAGGATGGGCAGCGGATATTTGTGGACCGCGTTCTTGAAGCTGTCCCAGTATCGCGCGCCATTGTGGTAGAGCCACTGCACATTGTTCTGGGCCAGCTTGCCCAGCATGGTTTCCGGCACGTAGCCGAGCGGCCCGCCGGGGGTCAGCGTCTGGATGGCGCGGCCGCAGACCTCCTCATGGTGCATCTCGTCGCGGGTGATCGAGAAGAAGCACTTGCGGACCGGATCCTCCTCGTGCGTCTCGAAGGTGTGGATCATGGTCCGGGCGAAGACCACGGGACCCGAGCCGTCGAAGGTGGACAGCAGGCCCCACCAGTAGGCCAGCGCATAGCGCTGATCCAGCGTGTAGTCTTCCACATTCAGCGTATGCCAGGGCAGCCGCGACGGGTTCCAGCCGGGATCGCGGGAGGATTCGTACAGCTCGTTCAGCTTGGGCGTCTCCGTCCGCCAGCTGAGCGGGAAGATGTTGAGATCCGGAAATGGCGGCGGCGCGGCGCCGTCGAACAGGATCGCCTCGGCATCCGGTTCCTCGGTCGGGTTGCCGGGCGGGATTCTCAGCAGGTCGGCCGAATGCTGCGCTGATTGGGTGGCGGTGCCGTCCATGACGTCATCCTTGTTTCTAACTTTTGACTGGGTTTCTAACTTTTGACTGGTTGCTTCTGAACCCGCCCCCTGGAGCCTGCATCGGGCGGGCCGGCATCGTTCGTTCGTGAAACCAGCTTATGAAAGACCGTCCGGTCGGTCAATGTATTTTTCGTCCGGTCGGTCGGGGAATGCGGCGGCGCCGGGCAACCGATGCCGGCCCCTCTTCAAAGAGATTTGAAAATTGAGCCCGGCAGGGCCGTGCCAGCACGCGGACGCCCCCGCGGGCAGCACTCGGGCCGGAGGGCGCGTCCCGGTTTTTAATTGCAGATTGCAATTGACACGCAAATAAAACGCTGATTTCCTCGGGACCGGCATGCTGCGAACACGGAGGTTCCGACATGCCGGACTGGAGCCAACCCCGGAAAATTACGCAACGGCGCCGCGCAAACACTTGCGCGCCGAATGCCCGGGATCGTTTGGGCTAACGGTTAGGGACGCTTTCCGTATGAAAATTGCAGAAAATGAAACTGGTCGGATCCCGACCACGCCGCTGCCGCCAGCCGGCGCAGGGCCCCAGGTCCGGGCGGATGGCTTGGGACGGACCGGACCGGGCGAGACTGCCATCGACTGGATCGGCCGTCTGATCGCCTTCGACACCACCAGCCGCAATTCAAATCTGGGATTGATCGAGGAGGTCCGGGACCGGCTTTCCGGGCTCGGCTTCGTCTGCCGCACGACCCATGACAAGTCCGGTGCAAAGGCGAATCTCCTGGCTAGCCTTCCCGCCGGCGACGGACGGCTGGACGGTGGGCTGTGCCTGTCCGGTCACGTGGACACGGTGCCGGTCGATGGCCAGACCTGGTCCAGCGACCCGTTCTCCGCCGACATCCGACAGGATCGCCTGTATGGCCGGGGGGCTTGCGACATGAAGGGCTTCGTCGGTACGGCAATCGCGGTGGCGGTCGCCCACGCCGACCGTCCCCTCACCGCCCCGATCCATCTCGCCCTGTCCTATGACGAGGAGGTGGGCTGTCTGGGAGCGCCTGCCCTCGTCGAGGACATCGTCGCCCAGGGGCTCATACCCGACGGCTGCATTGTCGGCGAGCCGACCATGATGCAGGTCGTCAATGCCCATAAGGGCGCCAATGTCGCCCGCTGCCGTGTCGGAGGATTGGCCCGCCATTCCTCGCTGGCGCCGGAAGGCATCAATGCGATCGAATATGCGGCAAGGTTGATCGTCCATATCCAGTCGATGGCCGGCCGCTTCGCCGCTGAAGGGCCCTTTTCCGAAGGGTTCAACGTTCCCTTCACCACCTTGCAGACGGGTCTCGTCACCGGTGGGATCGCGGTCAACACGGTTCCGGCCGACTGCGACTTCACCTTCGAGTTCCGCAATCTTCCCGGCGTCCCGGCCGATGCCATTTTCCGCGAGATCGAAGATCACGCGCTTGGCCGGCTTCTTCCCGAGATGCGGACGCCCAATGCCTGCGGATGCATTACCCTGGAACGGCTTGCCTCCGCACCCGCGTTCGAAGCGGAGGACGGATCGCCCTTCACCCGGCTGGTGCGCGAGATCACCGGCGACCACATGATGCGCAAGGTCGCCTACGGCACCGAAGCCGGCATTTTCCACCAGGCGGGCATTCCCACGTTGGTCTGTGGACCGGGAGACATCGCCCAGGCCCATAGGGCGGATGAATTTGTGGACCTCGCGCAAATCCGGCGCTGTGAACATGTGCTGACGGAGCTTGTCGCCAGGATGTGCGGTGCCGTTGCGGGCGCCCCGATTTCCGCTCCTTCCCAGGATCCCATACCGGCACCATCCGGGACCGGCGACGGCAGGAGGATGATCGGATGACGTCGACCGGAAACAGCCGTGCCGTCATGTCCCCGGACGCGACACAAGCGCGCCCGACCAGCGTGAGCGCCGCGCAATGGAAGGTCATCGTCGCCACGTCGGTGGGCAATGCGTTGGAATGGTTCGACTTCGCGGTCTACGGCTTCTTCGCCGGGGTCATCGGGAGACTCTTCTTCCCAAGTGACGATGAGACGGCCTCGTTGCTTCTTTCCTTCGCCACCTTCGGTGTCGCCTTCCTGATGCGGCCGCTGGGCGCGATCCTGATCGGCAGCTACGCGGACCGGAAGGGACGCAAGGCGGCGCTGAACCTGTCCATCCTCATGATGATGATGGGGACGGCGATCATCGTCGTTCTTCCCACCTATCGGACGATCGGAATTGCAGCACCGATCCTGATGACGGTCGCACGGATGATCCAAGGGCTTTCGGCCGGCGGAGAGTTCGGCAGCGCCACGGCATTGCTGGCCGAACAGGACCCGGCGCGGCGCGGGTTCTTCGCCAGCTGGCAGGTCGCCAGCCAGGGGCTGATGATCATGCTCGCCGCGGCCTTCGGCATCGCCATGTCGGCCAGCCTGTCGGCCGACGCGATGGGCGAGCTGGGCTGGCGCATTCCCTTCCTGTTCGGCCTTTCCATCGGGCCGATTGCCGTCTACATCCGCCGCAAGATCGACGAATCGCCCGAGTTCAATCCGGACAATGTCGCGGACCGGCCGCTGCGCACCGTTCTGGTCGATCAGACGCCGCGTCTGGCGCTGGGGATCGCCACCGTCATTCTCGCGACCGTCTCGGCCTATCTGGCGCTCTTCATGCCCACCTTCGCCATCCGGCAGCTGGGTGTCCCGGCCTCGGCCGCTTTCAGCGCCGTCGCCCTGATCGGAGTCATCCAGCTTTGCCTCGCGCCGGTGTTCGGCGCCTGGTCCGACCGCGTCGGGCGCTTTGCCATCATGGCTCCGGCCGCGGCGCTGTTCCTCGTCTGCATCTATCCGCTGTTCGTCTGGCTCGCCGCAGCCCCCACGGTCGAACGGCTGGTCGTCGTGCAGATCGTTCTGGGCCTGCTCGCGACCGCCTATTTCGCCCCCCTGCCGGCATTGCTCGCAGAGCTGTTTCCGGCCGGAACCCGGACCAGCGGCCTGTCGCTCGCCTACAATTTCGCGGTGACGGTCTTCGGTGGATTCGCCCCTTTCATCATCACCTGGCTGATTTCCGCCAGCGGCAGCAAGCTTGCCCCCAGCCTTTACGCCGGGGCGGCCGCTGCGGTCAGTCTGGCCGCCCTCATCGTACTGCGGGTGCGCTATTCGGCAATCGCCCCACCGATGACGAGCCCTTCCGCCCTTATGAGGGAACAACAGAAATGACCCGTTCGGCAGACCCGCAATCGATCGCGGATTACCGCGAGGCTGCCCGCCGCCGCCTGCCCAGGATGATCTTCGACTTCTATGACGGCGGCGCCGACAGCGAGAACACGCTGGCCTACAACCGTGCCGCCCTGGATGCCCGGCGGCTCCTGGGCTCCGCTCCTGTCGATGTCGGCCGGCGCAGCCAGAAGACGACGCTGTTCGGGCGGACGTTCGAAATGCCGCTGATCATCGGTCCGACCGGCCTTGCCGCCGCGGCCTGGCCGAAGGGGGATGCGGCCCTGGCACGGGCGGCCGGGCGGGCCGGCATCCCGTTCGTGATGAGCACTGCCGGCACCTGCACGCAGGAAGAGGTCGCCGCAGCGGGCGACGGTGCCAAATGGATGCAGCTCTACCTCTTCAGGAATCGGGAATTCTCCGCCCGCATCGTCGACAAGGCCGACGAGCTTGGCTTCGAAGCGATCGAGGTCACCGTCGACAATGCGGTGGCGGGGAAGCGCCTGCGCGATGCGCGCAACGGCTTCACCCTCCCCTTCCGCTGGACACCGGCGAACCTGGCGGGCCTGGCGCGGCATCCGGGCTGGAGCCTCCAGATGGCGCGTGCCGGCGCGCCGCGGCTGGAGGTGATGGCCGCCGGTCTCGGGTTGGAGCGGACCGACACGATTGCCGAATTGATGCAGAGCCAGCTCGATCCCTCGGTGTGCTGGGACGACATCGCCCGGCTGCGCGACCGCTGGAGGAAGCCGCTGATCGTCAAGGGCGTGCTCGATCCCGCCCACGTCGCCCGCGCGCTGGCGATCGGGGTCGACGGGCTGGTGATCTCCAACCATGGCGGACGCCAGCTCGACGGCGCCGTGGCTCCCATCGATACCCTGCCGGATTTCGTGGCGGAGGCGCGCGGGCGCCTGACCCTGCTGATCGACAGCGGCTTCCGCTCCGGTTGCGACATTGCCCGCGCTTTGGCGCTCGGCGCCGACGCGGTCCAGATCGGGCGAGCCACCCTCTACGCCCTGGCGGCGGGCGGCGAAGCCGCGGTCTTCCATGCCCTGGGCCTGCTGAAGGCCGAGCTCGACGTCGTCCAGGCGCTGACGGGGGCGGCCGCTATCGCCGATTTCCATCCCGGCATGATCCGCTCGCCGGCGCCTCATTCCGCCCTTGCGCGGCGCGATCCCGGCAGCCTGCTCCAGCCGTCCGCCTCCTTGGCCCTCCAAGCCTGAAGGGGGAGGGGCCTGAAGGGAAAGAGCCAGCGGCGGGCGGTCAGCCTGCCGGACTGCGGGACCTGTTCGGGAAGGCGACGGGCCGCAAGGTGGACGACGACCAACTCATGCTTGCGTGACCGCGGCAAAGGAACGAAAATCCGACCATCATGCAGAAGAAGCGCTCCGCCAAGGCCCCGGAGAAATCCGGCGACCAACGCCTCCATCTCGACCGGTGGCTGCCCTATCGCCTGTTCATCATCGCGGCGCGGGTGGCCGAACCGCTGGCCGATTACTACGGCCCCCGCTACGGCCTGTCACAGGCGGCTTGGCGCATTCTGGCGACCGTGGGCGACAAGCCGGGAATGAGCGCGCGGCAGATCCGCCACGCCGCGGGCCTCGATCAGTTCGCCACCAGCCGCGCGATTGCCCAACTGTGCGAGCTTGGCTATGCGGAACGCAACGCCGCGGAACGCGACAAGCGGCGGGCCGAGGTCCATTTGACGCGGCAAGGTCAAACCGTTCTCGATGACCTGACGACGATCTGCCTTTCGATCGAGAACGAGCTGTGGGCCGGTCTCAGCGAAAAGCAAAGAGGCGAACTCAATGCACTGCTCGACGTGATCGACAAGGGCAGCGTCGGCATCGCCACCCGCGGATTGCAGGGGATGGCCGGCGATGCACCGGCCGGAAGCGTGCCGGAGGATCGATAGGATCGGGCCAATAGGATCGGGCCGGCGCGCAGTCGGCGCCGGAGGTGCCGTGCCCGGATACGGCCGGGACCGCGACGCTGCTTGCAGGAAGCCCCTCCGGGGCGGACCCGTCAGGCGGCGGAGGCCGCCGGTTTCCCGTTTGCCGCCGACAGGCCGATGAAGCCGTTGAGGAACAGGTCGCCGATCCGGTCCGCCAGTTCGCCGGGTGCCAACGGCCCCTTCTGGTCGAACCAGGTATAGGTCCAGTTGACCATCCCATAGAACAGCATGGCGTAGACCTTCTGCGCCTGCCGCTCGTCGAGCAGTCCGGGATTGAGATCGCGCAGCAGGCGGATCAGATGCTCCACCATGCGGCGCTCCAGAGCACGGATTTCGTCCTGCTGCTGCTGCGGCAGGTTGCCGATGTCGTTCAGCAGCACGACGTGCTTGCTGCGCGCCTCGGCATAGATATCCATGATCTCGTGCAGGAACTTGCGGAACCGCGTCTCAGGCGGATCCGCCTCGTCGAACACCTCCACGGCACGGACCAGGATCTCCTTGATGTGGGTCGACAGGATGGCGAAAAGGATCGCCTCCTTCGATTTGTGGTAGTGATAGAGCCAGGATTTCGATGCCCCGCAGGCAACCGCCACCTCATTGATGGACGTGCTGGCAAAGCCCCTGCTGGCGAACAGATCGGCGGCGGTGTCCAGGATCAACTGCTGCTTGTCGTCGAAATCGATTGCGCGCGTGCGGGCCACGGCCAAACACTCCTTTTCTGCAAAATCCGACCGCTCAGTCGGGATATCGCGCCGTGCCCGTTGGCTTGTCAAGTCCGGTGAACTTTTCCACGCAGCCCGTCACCCCGCGCTAACTCCCGGCAGTCCGCAGCCGGGGATGCGGAGCTGGGGCAGCGTCCTCGTTCGACGGCTCCGGATCGGCCTTGCGGGCGCCGAGGTAGGAGTCGACGACGCGGGGATCGCGGGCCACGGCCTCGGCCGGTCCCTCCAGCATGATGCTGCCCGTCTCCATCACATAGGCGTGGTCGGCGACCGCGAGCGCCGCCCGCGCATTCTGCTCGATCAGCAGGATCGACACCCCGTGATCGCGCAGGCCCGCCACGGCGGCGATGATCTCCTTGGTCACCAGCGGCGCCAGACCCAGGCTGGGTTCGTCGAGCATCAGCAGCTTCGGCTTCGCCATCAGGGCGCGGCCCAGCGCCAGCATCTGCCGCTCGCCGCCGGACAGGGTATTGGCCGTCTGGCGCCTGCGCTCCTTCAGCCGGGGGAACAGGGCGAAGACCTCCTCCAGGCTTTGTCCGGCCGAATAACCGCGGTCTCCCCGGCGGCTGAAGCCGCCGAGCCTCAGATTGTCCTCCACCGGCATGGTGCCGAACAGGTCGCGGCTTTCCGGGACGAGGCAGAGGCCGGCGCGGATGCGTTCCTCTACCGACAGGGCTGCAGTGGGCCAGCGCGGGAAAGCGATGCGCCCGGTGTGCGGCAGCAGCCCCATCAGCGCCGACAGCAAGGTGGTCTTGCCTGCCCCATTGGCGCCGACGACGGTGACGATCTGCCCCTCGCGGATACGAATGGAGAGACCGTGCAGCGCCTCCACCCGGCCGTAGCACACGCGCAAATCCTCGGTCTCGGCAAGAATGTTCGCAGTCATCACTCGGCTCCCAGATAGGCCAGCTGCACGTCGGCGTTGGCCTGGACGTCGCGCGGCGCCCCCTCGGCCAGCTTCTGGCCGTAATGCATGACGACCAGCCGGTCGGTGATCCCCAGGATGAAGTCCATGTCGTGCTCGACCAGCAGCACCGCGACCCCTTCGTCGCGCAGCCGCAGCAGCAGCCCGGCCAGCGCCTGCTTCTCCTTGTAGCGCAGGCCGGCCGCCGGCTCGTCGAGCAGGAGGACCACCGGATCGACCGCCAGTGCGCGGGCGATCTCCAGCACGCGCTGTTGGCCGAGCGGCAGGTTGGCCGCCAGCTCGTCGCGCTGCGCCCACAGTCCGACCCGCTCCAGCTGATGCGCCGCCTCGGCGAGCAGACGGGCCTCCTCCGCCCGGTCCAGCCTCAGGACGGAGCGGACCAGCCCGCTGCGCCCGCGCAGATGAGCGCCCAGCGCCGCGTTCTCCAGCACCGTCATCGACGGCACCAGCTTGACGTGCTGAAAGGTCCGCGCAATGCCGCAGGATGCTATGGCCCGGCTGCGCAACCGGTCGATGCGGCGGCCGAGGAAGCGGATCTCGCCGGCGCTGGCGTTCAGCACGCCGCTGATCAGGTTGAACATGGTGCTCTTGCCCGCCCCGTTGGGGCCGAGCAGACCGAGGATGCCACCGGCCTCCACCTGAAAGGACAGCCGGTTGACCGCCACCAGACCGCCGAAATTCTTCTGCACCCCGTCGATGCTCAGCACCGGCTCGCCGCGCGCCGGGAGGGTGCGGATGCTGGGCATCGCCATCGGCGCCACAGCGGAGGCCGGACGGCGGACGCCCAGCCGCTCGACCAGCCAGGGCCATAGCCCCTGCCTGGCCCGCTGCAGCACCAGCAGCATCAGGATACCGAACGCCACGATCTCGAAATTGCCGGTCTGGCCGAGCAGGGCGGGCAGCGTGTCCTCCAGCACCTGGCGCAGCAGGGTGACGACGACGGCGCCGACGATGGCGCCCCAGACGCTGGATGCGCCGCCGATCACCGCCATGAACAGGTACTCGATGCCCATATGGATGCCGAAAGGCGTCGGATTGACGAAGCGCTGATCGTGGGCATAGAGCCAGCCGGCCAGGGCGGCCAGCATTGCGGCCAGCGTGAACACGGCGATCTTCAACCGCGCCGGATCGGCCCCGACGCTCTCGGCCAGCGCCCCGCCATGGCGGATCGAACGGATCGCCCGGCCGATCCGCGAGTCCAGCAGGTTCAGAACCCCCCAGAAGCTGGCGGCGGCACACAGGAGGATGACGTAGTACATCGGTACCTCGCCCCGGAGGTCGAAGCCCGCCAGGGTCAGGGGCGGAATGCCGGACAGCCCGTTGAAGCCGCCGAACCAGGGCAGATTCCCGACCAGATAGAAGAGGCTTATCCCCCAGGCGAGCGACGCGATGGCCAGGAAATGGCCGCTCATCCGCAAGGTCACCGCTCCGATCGCCGCCGCCGACGCTCCGGTCAGGAGCAGGGCGATGGGAAGCGTGAGCCAGGGGGAAAGCTGCCACCCGGTCGTCAGATAGGCGGTCGTGTAAGCGCCCATCCCGACGAAGGCGGCCTGCCCGAAGGAAACCAGCCCGGTCACGCCGGTCAGCAGGGTCAGGCCCAGCGTCACCAGCGAGGCGATCATGATGTAGCCGAGCAGCGCCACGTGATAGGGACCGAGCACCAGGGGAAGCAGCAGGGCGGCGGCAAGCCAGGGAAGCGGCCCTTTCAGGTGCCGGGCATGGGGGCGGTCATTCATGGTCGTCATCCACCGTGAGATGGGCATAGGAGCGCCAGAGCAGGATCGGGACGATCAGGGTGAAGACGATGACCTCCTTGTAGGCGCTGGCCCAGAAGGAGGAGAATGCCTCCAGCAGCCCCACCGCCAGCGCTCCCAGTGCGGCCGCCGGGTAGGCGGCAAGCCCGCCGATGATCGCCCCGACGAAGCCCTTGAGACCGAGGATGAAGCCGGAATCGTAGTAGATCGTGGTGACCGGCCCGATCAGGATGCCCGACAACGCCCCAATGGCGGCGGCCAGCGCGAAGGTGACCTGTCCGGCATAATCGGGACTGATGCCCACGAGCTGCGCGCCCCGCCGGTTGACCGCGGTCGCCCGCAAGGCCTTGCCCAGCAGCGTGAAGCCGAAGAAGGCGAAGAGCACGAGGTTGAGCGCCAGGCTGGCGGCGACGATCATCAGCGTCTGGAACGCCACCGGCATCGCCAGGATTTCGGTCGAGCCGTCCAGGATCGCCGCCGTGCGCACCCCTTCCGGCCCGAACAGGTAGAGCCCGCTGCCGACCAGAACGAAATGCAATGCGATGGCGGCGATCAGAAGGTAGAGCGGGCTGGCCATCGCCATCGGCTGGAACGCGACCCGGTAGAGGATGGGGCCCAGCGTCGTGACCATGGCGCAGGTCAGGAGCACCTGGGCCGCCCATGGCAGGGCGTTTCCGGCCAGCGCCGCTGCGGAAAGCGCGGCAGGCAGGGCGAGGAAGCTGAAGGCGGCCACCGCCAGCCCGCGGCGGGTCCGGCGGCGCCATGCGCCGTACAGCTCCATTGCGAAGGCAATTCCGCCGGCGATCAGCAGGATCCAGGCGAGGCCCGGCCGTTGCCTCTGCTCGAAACCAGCCAGCGTCAGCGCGGCGAAGGAGACGAACTCTCCCTGCGGCACCAGGACGATCCGCGTGACGGTGAACACCATCACCAGACAGACCGCCAGCAGCACATAGACGGCCCCGGTGGCCAGACCGTCCTGAACGAGAAAACCGAAGATCGACAGGTCCATGATCCGGCCTCTCCCAGAGTTGCCTGGAGTGTTGCCTGAAGTGTTGCCTGGACAGGTGCCGGCGGGACCGGCTTACCGGACCAGCCGCCAGGTGCCGCTCTCGATGCGGACCATCACCCTGCTGCGCTCGTCGAGACCGAGATGGTCGGTCGGGGACATGGTGTAGACACCGTTGGTCGCGACCACGTCCTTCACCTCCTCGATGGAATCGCGCAGCGCCTTGCGGAACTCCGGCGTACCGGGCCTGGCGGTTTTCAAAGCGTTGGGAACCGCGGCCTTCAGGATCAGCGCGGCATCCCACAGATAGGCCGCGAAGGTCGAGCGCATGCCGGCGTTGGGCAGCGCCTCGTACAGGCGGACGAATTCCAGCGCCGGCGCCTTGGCCGGGTGGCCGTCGGGCAGCTGCTCCGCGACCAGAACCGGACCGGCGGGCAGGAGCGTGCCTTCCACATTCTTGCCGCCGACGCGCAGGAAGTCGTTATTGGCGATGCCATGCGTCTGATAGACCGGCTTCTTGAAGCCGCGCTCGGCCAGCGTCGCCTGCGGCAGGACGGCCGGCGTGCCCGATGCGGCGACGAACACAGCGTCGGGATTGGCGCCGATCAATCGCAGGATCTGACCGGTGACGCTGGTGTCGGTCCGCTGGAAGCGTTCCGAGGCAACGATCTTGATGCCGTTGCGTTCGGCGAGCGCGCCAAGCGACTTTGCCCAGCCTTCGCCGTAGGCATCGTTGAAGCTGATGAAGCCGACGGAACGCACCCCATGCGAGGCCATGTGCTGGACGATCGCCTGGGCCATCTGCCCGTCGCTCTGCGGTGTCTTGAAAGCCCAGCGCCGCTTTTCATCGACAGGTTCCACGATCGCACCGGAACCGGCGAGGCTCAGCATCGGCGTGCCGGTTTCGGAGAGCTGGTCGAGCAGGGCCAGCGAGTTCGGCGTCAGGCTCGGCCCGACGATGATGTCGACCTTGTCCTCGCCGATCAGTTTCCTCGCATGCTTGACCGCGGTGGTGGTGTCCGATGCGTCGTCCAGCAGAATCCAGTTGACCTTCTCGCCGCCGAATTCTTTCGGCAGGATTTGTACGGTGCGCTGCTGTGTCACGCCGACCGACGCCGCCGGTCCTGTGGCGGAAACGATCACGCCAACCGTGAGATCGGCCTTGGCCGGGAAGCCCGACAACAACGCCGAGCCTATCGCCAAAGCGATAAGCGTCTTCCTCTGGAGCTGCATCCAGCCGTCTCCTTCCCTGATTTGCGCGTTTTTCGCGTTGCCGCGGCGTCATGCGCCGTCTGGGCATTGGCGCCCTTGCATCAAGGCTATTATAGTCCGTCCGGTCGGTCAATAGTTGGTTGCCGACACTGTCTGGCGATTGTCCGGTTGTGCGGGCTCCGCTCACCGTTTCAAGCTTCGAGCGGGCCATGCGGCGGCCAAGGCCGGCCCATACGTCGGCGCCCTGTCGGTGTCGATGACCGTCGGCGTCTCCCACTCCTTCAAGCCGTTCAGCGCCTTGGACAGGAAGCGCCTGCCGACGGTGTTTTGCGAAGGAGAGAGGCAGAAGTCGATGGTGTTGCCATGCTTGTCGACAGCCCGGTACAGGTAGGCCCACGTGCCGCCCACCTTGACGTAGGTCTCGTCAACTCGCCAGCTGGCCGACCGCGGACAGCGCCACTGCCAGCGAAGCCGCTTCCCGATCTCCGGCGCATACTGCACGGCGATATGGCATGCCTTTCCTTGACCATTGTAGCGTCTACCCCTACCCTCCGGCCCGGTTCATGCTGGGGAGGGGACGGTGAAGGGCGACGAGTTGCGGACCCATCGGGAAGCGAAAGGACTGTCGCAGTCCGAGTTCGCCGTCTGGCTGAACGAACGGCTGCAACGCCGCTACGACAAGCAGAAGATCAGCCGCTGGGAAAATGACGCGGAGCGCATCCCGACGGCGGTCGATGCACTGATGACGCGCGAAATCAACGGGCCGGAGCCGGAAAGGCTGGGCGGCCCGGCGCTGGTCGTCGTCGTGGCGAACCAGAAGGGCGGCTGCGCCAAAACGGTGTCGGCGGTGAACATCGCCTCGGCTCTGGCGATCAAGGGCTATGCCACCATGCTGATCGACTGCGATCCGCAGGCCAACGCCACCCAGCATCTCGGCATCGACTCCTACACCATGGAGACGGAGGGCAAGACCCTCTATTACGTCATGCATGGCGATCTGGAGCTGGACGACATCCTGGTCACCGTGCCGGAAAGCGGCCTGCGCGTCGCCCCCTCCTCCATCCGCCTCGCCGAGACCGAGGTGGAGCTGGGCAAGGAGGCCGGCGGCGACTTCATCATGAAGGAGAAGATCGCCGCGGCGAAGCGCAGCTTCGACTTCATCGTCATCGACACGCCCCCCAACATCGGCGAGCTGACCAAGAACGCCATGGTCGCCGCCCACACTGCGGTCATCCCCTGCCAGACCGAGAAGTTCAGCCTGCTCGGCATGGCCTTCCTCTTGGAGAACGTCACCAAGATCCGCCGCCGGATGAACACCGGCCTGTCGGTGCTCGGCATCGTGCCGACCATCTTCAAGCAGCGCGAACGCAACGACCGCGAGGTTCTGGAGCAGATCCACGAAGAATACGGCCCGCATCTGCGGGTTTTCGATCCGGTGCCGAAGGCGTCGGTCTATGCCCAGGCGACCTCGGTCGGCCGTGCGGCGGTGGAAGCGATGCCGGACGTGGCCGGCGCCGCCGTCTACCGCGATGTCGCATCCGCCCTGGCCGAGGAACGCACCGCCCGCATCAAGGAGGTCGACCGTGTCGCGTAGTCTTCTCGGCAAGGCAACCAAGCCGGCGCAGAGCGCCACCGCAGCCGCCAGGATGAAGGACGCGCTGTTCGGCCTCAGCCGCCATGCGCCGCATCTGGTGGAGGTGCCGGTCGACCGCATCGCCCCCAACCCGAACCAGCCGCGCCGCGAGTTCGACGAGGAGGAACTGCGCGGCTTGGCATCCTCCATCGAGCGTCACGGGCTGCAACAGCCCATCGGCGTGCGCCAGACCGCCGACGACCGGTGGCAGCTGGTCTATGGCGAGCGGCGGCTGCGGGCGATGCGGATGCTGGGGCGGGAGACCATCTTCGGCATCCTGTTCACCGGCGACGACGACGAGGAGATCGCCATCGTCGAGAACCTCCAGCGCAGCGACCTGAACCCGCTGGAGGAATCCGACGCGCTGGCCCGGCTGGCCGAACGGCACGGCTATTCCCACCGCCAGCTCGCCGAGGCGCTGGGCCGCAAGAAGACCTACGTCACCATGATGCTGTCCTTCCAGCGCCTGGCCCCGGCGATCCGCGAGGACTATCCCCTGCTGCGCCCGACCAAGGCGAGGCTGGAGGCGCTCGCCGCCATCGACGACCGGGACGAGCAGCTCCGCGCCTGGGAGAAGCTGAAGCGCGCCGAGATGGGCCCCCTGCCCTCCTCCCCGGCGGCACCCGCCGCCGCTCCGTCCAGGCGCGAGCCGGTCAGCGCGCCCGCCGGCATCGCCTCCAGCGCCCTGCCCGCCCGGACTGCCAAGCCGGTGTTCCAGGCCCGCGACGTGCTGCGGGAACTCCAGGCCAAGCCGCAGTCGCTGTCCGACACCGACCGTCAGGCGCTGGCGGACATGCGCAGCGCCATCGACGCGATCCTGGCCGCGACCGGACAGTAAGACCGGTCGGAATCCGACCACCCATTTCGCAGTGGTCGGATTCCGACCGGGACTGAACTCTCCAAAAATGCCCTCTCCCGGGACGGGAGAGGGAATATCACCGCCCCTCGCCGCCCCCATCCGCCAGCCAATGGCCACTCGGCTTCTGCGGGGTGTCGGACACTTCGCTCCAGCCTGGGGCACGCCGTGACTGTCGGGCAGGCGGTGTCCCCCCTTCCCCCAATGGTTGTTGATCTGGCGCAATTCGCACAAGCCCCCCCGGCCCGCTTGACCGCGGTCAAGAACTCCCCCGCCGCCAGGGGCTTTCATGCCCTCCGAGACACCAATGCAGACGCCGCCGCAAGGTGGCGAAAGCCGGAGGATGGCCGTCGTGAGGTTCAGGCGCGTACAATTTTGGTTGGGATCGGCGCTCGTCGCCCTCCTGCTGCTGCTGACCGGGATCGCCCCAGACATCGCCACGGCTGAGGCCGCCGACAGCGGCCGGCTGCTGCCCTATCTGGCGAAGCTGCACCCCTCCGACCTCGTCCCCGGCGCCGACCGCTTCGGCCAGCCCACCCCGAACACCCCCACCGTCCCCGTCTACAAGGGCGATGCGGTGGTGGGCCATGCCTATCTGACCTCCGACTTCGTCAACACCACCGGCTATTCCGGCCGCCCCATCGACGTGGTCGTCGGGCTGACGGCGGACGGCACGGTGACCGGCGCCCGGCTGATGGACCATCACGAACCCATCGTGCTGATCGGCATCCCGCCGGCCCGCATCAATGGCTTCATCGACGGCTATGTCGGCAAGAACGTGCTGACGCTCGCCACCCAGAGCGCCGCCAGCCCGCCGGTCGACATCGTGTCGGGCGCCACGGTGACGGTGATGGTGATCGGCGATTCCATCATCCGCTCCGGCAAGAAGATGATGCAGAGCCTTGGGCAGAATGGAGCGGGGAAGGCCGAGCCGGACAGCGCACCGACAATCGTCAAATCCGTCGACCTGTCGAAGACGGCGGTGGAGGACTGGACGACCCTGATCGGCGACGGTTCGGTCCGCCGCCTGACCCTGACGGTGGGGGAGGTGAACGCCGCCTTCGAGAGGACCGGCCGGGCGGAGGCCATCGCCCGCGCCGAGGCCGGCAGCCCCGACGAAACCTTCATCGACCTCTACGCCGCCTTGGTGTCGATCCCGTCCATCGGCCGCTCGCTGCTGGGCGATGCCGAGTACGGGACGCTGACCGGGCGTCTGAAGCCCGGCCAGCAGGCGGTGTGGGTGGCGGGGCAGGGGCGCTATTCCTTCAAGGGCTCGGGCTATGTCCGCGGCGGCATCTTCGACCGGGTCGAAATGATCCAGCATGAGGGCTCGATCCGCTTCCGCGACAAGATGCACAAGCGCCTGGGCAGCGTCGCCGCCGCCGGTGCCCCCGATTTCCCGGAAATCGGCCTGTTCGTCCTGCCGGAAGGCACCGAGTTCAACCCGGCCGAGCCCTGGCGCCTCCAGCTTCTGGTCCAGCGCGCCATCGCAGCACTCGACAAGGTGTTCGTCACCTTCGACCTCGGCTACCAGCCGCCCGACAAATACCTGAAGACCGAACAGCCGGCCCGGGCCCCAACCGCTGCCGCCGCCCCGTCTCCCGACCCGTCCGCCAGCCACAGCGCCGCCATCCAGGCCGCCGGTGCCGAGGCCGCGGAGGAGGCCGCCGAAGTCCCGCTGTGGCAGCGCATCTGGCAGAACCGGCAGCTCGACATCGCGGTGCTGACCTCCGCCATCCTGCTGCTGACCGGCATCTTCTTCTTCCAGGACCAGCTGACCAAACGCCCGAAGCTGTACGAGCGCGTGCGCACCGCCTATCTGGTCTTCACCCTGGTCTGGCTCGGCTGGTACGCCACGGCCCAGCTGTCGGTGGTCAATGTCCTGACCTTCGCCAACGCGCTGCGCACCGATTTCCGCTGGGACTATTTCATGATGGACCCGCTGGTGTTCATCCTGTGGTTCTCGGTGGCGGCGTCGCTGCTGTTCTGGGGACGGGGCGCCTTCTGCGGCTGGCTCTGCCCGTTCGGCGCGCTCCAGGAACTGGCGTCGAAGGCTGCGAAGCGCATCGGCATCCGCCAGATCACCGTGCCCTTCGCCCTGCACCAGCGGCTGTGGCCGATCAAATACATCGTCTTCCTGCTGCTGTTCGGCGTGTCGCTGCAATCGCTGGGCACGGCGGAGAAGGCGGCGGAGATCGAGCCGTTCAAGACCGCCATCATCCTGCATTTCATCCGCGACTGGTGGTTCGTCGCCTTCGCCGTGGCGCTGCTGGCAGCCGGGCTGGTGATCGAACGCTTCTTCTGCCGCTATCTCTGCCCGCTGGGCGCGGCGCTGGCGATCCCCGGCCGGCTGCGGATGTTCGACTGGCTGCGCCGCTACAAGGAATGCGGCAGCCCGTGCCAGCGCTGCGGCAACGAATGCCCGGTGCAGGCCATCCACCCCGACGGCTCGATCAACCCCAACGAATGCATCCAGTGCCTGCACTGCCAGATGCTCTACCACCACGACCACAAATGCCCGGTCATGATCCAGAAGCGGCAGAAGCGCGAGAAGTGGCAGGCCGCCGAGGCGAAGCTGGCCGCCGAAAAAGAGGCCGCCGCCCGCAGCGCCACGGCCCGCAGCACGGCGGCCACCGCCGACCCGGCCACCGGCCGGCTGACGATCCGGCCGCACGGATCCTGAGCCACACACCCTCACCCCGATAACGGGACCCGGTCGCAACGGGCCCCATGACACCCCGCAAGGCGGGGGCAGCGAAGGAGCAGACCATGTCGAGCGAGACCAACAACAGCGCAGGCGTCAACCGCCGCGCGCTACTGGGCGGAACGGCGAAGGCGGCGGCGCTCGCCGGCCTCGGCGGTGCCGTGGGCGGGGCGACCGCCGGCGGCATCGCGGGCAGCGCCCTGTTCGGCGCCACCGAAGCGATGGCCGCCAACGCCCAGGCCGGCCACCTCAACGCCGACGTGAAGCCGGGCGACCTCGACGAATATTACGCCTTCCATTCCGGTGGGCATTCCGGCGAAGTCCGCATCCTCGGCCTGCCGTCGATGCGCGAACTGATGCGGATTCCGGTCTTCAACCGCTGCTCCGCCACCGGCTGGGGCATGACCAACGAGAGCCGGAAGATCCTGACCGAGCATATGCTGCCGGAAACGAAGAAGTTTCTGGAGACGCGCGGCGGCATCTATCTGAACGGCGACGCCCACCACCCGCACATGTCCTTCACCGACGGCACCTACGATGGCCGTTACATCTTCATCAACGACAAGGCCAACACCCGTGTCGCACGCATCCGCTGCGACATCATGAAGACCGACACCATCATCGAGATCCCCAACGCCGCCGCCATCCACGGTCTGCGCCCGCAGCGGTTCCCTCGCACCGGCTATGTCTTCGCCAACGGCGAACAGCGCGTGCCGACCCCGAACGACGGCCGCGACCTGACCGCCACCAAGGCCTACAAATCGCACTTCACCGCCATCGACGGCGACACGATGAAGATCGCGTGGCAGGTCTGGGTCGACGGCAACCTCGACAACACCGACGCCGACTATCAAGGCAAATACGCCTTCTCCACCTGCTACGATTCCGAAGAGGGCGTCACCGCGGCGGAGATGACCAGCGGCGAGCAGGACTGGGTCGTCGTCTTCAACCTGAAGCGCATCGACGAGGCGGTGAAGGCCGGCAAGATCCAGGCGGTGAACGGCGTGCCGGTGGTCGACGGCCGCCACGGCAGCCCCTACACCCGCTACATCCCGGTGCCGGCCAACCCGCACGGCATCAACGCCGCCCCCGACGGCATCCACGTCACCGTCAACGGCAAGCTGTCGCCGACCGTCACCGTCTTCGACGTGCGGCTGCTGGACGATCTGTTCGACGACAAGATCAAGCCGCGCGACGTGGTGGTCGCCGAACCGCAGCTCGGCCTCGGCCCGCTCCACACCGCCTATGACGGCCGCGGCAACGCCTACACCACCCTGTTCCTCGACAGCCAGCTGGTGAAGTGGAACATCGACAAGGCCCGTCGCGCCTTCAAGGGCGAGAAGGTCGATCCGATCGTCCAGAAGCTGGACGTCCAGTACCAGCCCGGCCACAACCACAGCTCGATGGGCGAGACCAAGGAGGCCGACGGCAAGTGGCTGGTGTCGCTGAACAAGTTCTCCAAGGACCGCTTCCTCAACGTCGGCCCGCTGAAGCCGGAGAACGACCAGCTGATCGACATCTCCGGCGACGAGATGAAGCTGGTGCATGACGGCCCCACCTTCGCCGAGCCCCACGACACGCTGATCGTCCACCGCTCCAAGGTGAACCCGCGCTCGGTCTACGACCGCAACGACCCGCTGTGGGAAGAGGCGCGCCAGCAGGCCAAGAAGGACGGCGTGGTGCTGGAGGACGACGCCAAGGTCATCCGCGACGGCAAGAAGGTCCGCGTCTACATGTGGCAGCGCGCCCCGGCCTTCGGGCTGGAGGACTTCACGGTGAAGCAGGGCGACGAGGTCACCGTCTATGTCACCAACATGGACGACATCGACGACCTGACCCACGGCTTCAGCATCACCAACTACGGCGTCTGCATGGAGGTCGGCCCGCAGGCGACCGCGTCGGTCACCTTCACCGCCGACCGGGCCGGTGTCTACTGGTACTACTGCCAGTGGTTCTGCCACGCCCTGCACATGGAGATGGCCGGCCGCATGATCGTCGAGCCGTCCTCCACCTGATCGACCTGACACTCCCTCTCCCGCCCCGGGAGAGGGAAGGGGCCCATGCGGAGCATGGGAAGGGTGAGGGGTAGTGCAAGGAACCATACGCCTTCGGTTCCTTGGATCACCCCTCACCCTCCCGCCTTCGGCGGGTCCCTCCCTCTCCCGGGACGGGAGAGGGGATCTCCCCCACCAATGGACGACCCATGTTCCTCCGCACCGCGACACTCCTCGCCGCCGCCCTGGCCCTGCCGGCCGCCCCGGCGCTCGCCGCCACGGCGACGGTCGCCCCCGGCGGGCTGGAGGCGGCGCTGGCGTCCGCGGCGCCCGGAGACACGCTGGTGCTGTCCGCCGGCGTCCATCCCGGCCCGCTGACCGTCCGCACCCCGGTCACCCTGACCGGCGAACCGGGCGCCGTCATCGACGGGCAGGGCAGCGGCAGCACGCTCACCATCCTCGCGCCGAACGTCACGCTGCGGCATCTGGAAATCCGCAATTCCGGCCTCAGCCTGATCGACCAGAATGCCGGTATCTTCCTCGGCAAGGAGGCCCGCGGCGCGGTGGTCGAGGACAACAGCCTGCGCGACAACCTGATCGGCGTCTACATCTGGGGCGCCGCCGACAGCCTGGTCCGCCGCAACGACATCGTCGGCCGCACCGACCTGCGCGTGTCGGAACGCGGCAACGGCATCCAGCTGTGGAACGCGCCGGGCACCCGCATCCTCGACAACAGCGTGCGCGAGGGGCGCGACGGGCTGTTCACCACCTCGTCCCGCAGAAACGTCTTCTCCGGCAACCGGTTCGAGCATGTCCGGTTCGCCGTCCATTACATGTACACCAACGATTCCGAGCTGACCGACAACGTCTCCGTCGCCAACAACGTCGGCTATGCGGTGATGTTCTCCAACAACCTGCTGATCCGCAACAACCGCTCCAGGGCGGACCGCGAACACGGGCTGATGCTGAACAACGCCAACAGCGCGCGCATCGAAGGCAACGTGATCGAAGGCCGCTTCGCCGGTGCGCTGTCCGACGCCGGCGAGGCGCTGCCCGACAGCGACATCCCGCGCGACAGCGAGGCGATGAGCGACCGGCTGCGCAGCGGCACCTGGAAATGCGTCTTCATCTACAACGCCAACAAGAACCGCTTCACCGGCAACCGCTTCGACGGCTGCGAGATCGGCGTCCACTTCACCGCCGGATCGGAACGCAACAGCCTGACCGGCAACGCCTTCATCGGCAACCGCACCCAGGTGAAGTATGTCGGCACCCGCTATCTCGACTGGTCGGAGAATGGGCGCGGCAACTACTGGTCGGACAATGCCGCCTTCGACCTGAACGGCGACGGCATCTCCGACGAGCCCTATCGCCCCAACGACGTGGTCGACCGGGTGATGTGGGAGTACCCGGCGGCCAAGCTGCTGATGAACAGCCCCGGCGTCCAGGTGATCCGCTGGGCACAGAAGCAGTTCCCGGCCCTGCACCCCGGCGGCGTGATCGACAGCGCGCCCCTGATGACGCCTCCCCCCATGCCGAGCCTGCTCCAGACTGCCGAAAGGAAACAGCCATGACCAACTTCACCGCACAGGTGCAGGGCGTCACCAAGCGCTACGGCGAGACCGAGGCGGTGCGCGGCGTGGACCTGACGCTGGCGCCCGGCGAATGCGTGGCGATGGTCGGCCACAACGGCGCCGGCAAAAGCTCCCTCATCAAGCTGATGCTCGGCCTGACCACCCCGACGGCAGGTAGCATCCGCGTGCTGGGCGGCGACCCGGCCAGCGCCGCCTGCTCCCCCATTCGCCGCCGGATCGGCTTCCTGCCGGAGAATGTCGCCTTCCACCCCAGCATGACCGGGCGGGAGACGCTGGACTTCTACGCCCGGCTGAAGGGCGCGCCCTGCCGCGACAACGACGCGCTGTTCGAGAAGGTCGGGCTTGAGCCCGCCGCCATCAGGCGCCGCGTCTCGACATATTCCAAGGGCATGCGCCAGCGTCTGGCGCTGGCCCAGGCCCTGCTCGGCGGCCCGAAGCTGCTGTTCCTCGACGAGCCGACCACCGGCCTCGACCCGGCCCTGCGCCAGAGCTTCTACGCCATCGTCGCCGAGTTGCGCGACCGCGGCACCACCGTCCTGCTGTGCAGCCACGCCCTGACCGAGCTGGAAGGGCAGGCCGACCGCGTCGTCGTGATGAACCGCGGCCACAAGGTCGCCGACGGCTCGCTCGCCACCCTGCGCAGCCTCGCCCAACTGCCGGTCCGCATCCGCCTGACCCTGCCGACCGGCGAGATCGACGCACTGGCGAGCAGGGTAGGGGAGGGCGCCGCCCTGACCCGGCTGGCCGGCGGGGTGGTGGAACTGGCCTGCGCCAACGACGACAAGGTCGCCCTGGTCCGCCGCATCACCTGCAACGGCCCCACCGCTCCCATCGCCGTCGATGACATTGAGATCCTCCAGCCCAGCCTGGACGAGATGTACGCCCACTTCCTGCGCCGGGAGGCCGCCGAATGAACACGCTCCTGATCGTCGCCGGCAAGGAACTGCGCGAGGCGACGCGCAACCGCTGGGTCGTCGCCACCACCCTGCTGATGGCGGCGCTGGCCCTGACGCTCAGCTTCCTCGGCTCCGTCCCCACCGGCACGGTCGGCGTCGGCCCGGTGGAGGTCACCATCGTCAGCCTGTCGAGCCTGACCATCTTCCTGCTGCCCCTGATAGCATTGCTGCTGTCCTTCGACGCCGTGGTGGGGGAGATCGACCGCGGCACCATGACGCTGCTGCTGTCCTACCCGGTGGCGCGCTGGCAGCTCCTGCTCGGCAAGTTCCTCGGCCATGCCGCGGTGATCGCGCTGGCGACGGTGGTCGGCTACGGCGCCGCCGGGGTGGCGCTCGCCATGGGCAATACCGCCATCGGCCCGGAGAGTTGGCGCGCCTTCGCCGCGATGATCGGGTCCAGCGTGATGCTGGGCGCCGCCTTCACCGCACTCGGCTATCTCGCCTCCACCATCGTCCGCGACCGCGGCACGGCGGCCGGCATCGCGGTGGCGGTGTGGCTGGGATTCGTCCTGCTCTACGACATGGCCCTGCTCGGCATCCTCGCCAGCGGCAGCGGCCTGGGGGTGGAGACGCTGAACTGGCTGCTGCTCGCCAACCCGGCCGACGCCTACCGCCTGTTCAACCTGACCGGCTTCAAGGGCGTCAGCGCCTTCGCCGGCACCGCCGGCCTCGCCGCCCATGTCCAGCTTTCGGTCCCGCTGCTGCTGGCGGTGATGGCCGGCTGGATCGCCGCCCCGCTGGCGCTGGCCGCCGCCCTCTTTTCGAGGAAGCAGATCTGATGCGCACCCTCCGGACCCTCCTTCTCGCCGCCGCCCTCCTGGCACCGCTCGCCGCCTGCAAGCAGGAAAAGGCGGAGGTCGCCCCGCCGCCGCCGGCCACCCTGACCGCCGACGCCATCGGCCATTACTGCGGCATGAACCTCGCCGACCATGCCGGCCCCAAGGGCCAGATCCTGGTGAAGGGGCAGGAGCGGCCGATCTGGCTGTCCTCCGTCCGCGACACCTTCGCCTTCACCATGCTGCCGGAGGAGCCGAAGGAGATCGGCGCCATCTATGTCACCGACATCGCCAAGGCCAAGGACCCCGCCGCCCCCGACATGACGGCCTGGGTGGAGGCGCGCAAGGCGTGGTACGTGCTGGGCAGCCGCTTGCGCGGCGGCATGGGCGAGGCGGAGCCCTATCCCTTCTCCGACAAGGCGGCGGCAGAGCGCTTCGCCGCAGCCAACGGCGGCACAATCCTGCGCTTCGCCGACGTGCATGAGGACCGGATCCTCACCCCGCCCGCCGCCACCATGGCCGAGGGAGAGCATTGATGGAAACCGCTCTCACCCGCCCCTTCACC
>NZ_WHOS01000064.1 GCF_013340935.1 Azospirillum melinis
CAAAACGGGGGGCGGGGTGGCAGGGGGGCCCCCCCCGGTAAAACGGGGGGTGGGCCCGGGGGAAGGGGCGGGACCAAACCCCCGGGGGGGCCCCTGTTTTTTGTTTTTTTTAGCCCTCTTCCAGCTGGCCCCCCCCCCCCCCCCCCGTCCCCCCCCCCCCCCCCCCCCCCCCCCCCCCCCCCCGGGGGGGGGGGGGGGGGGGGGGGGGGGAGCGCGGCGGGAGCCTTGGGAACAAGACGCAGCGTTTCCCCCTCACCCCGGCCCTCTCCCCGGGGGGGAGAGGGGGAAACCGTCTCCGCCACCGCCGGCAGATAAACCGTGAAGGCGCTGCCGACCCCAACCTCGCTTTCGATGGTCAGCCGGCCGCGGTGGCGGTTCAGGATGTGCTTGACGATGGCAAGCCCCAGCCCGGTGCCGCCCATGGCGCGGGAGCGCGCGGCATCGACGCGGTAGAAGCGCTCGGTCAGGCGGGGCAGGTGGGTGCGGGCGATGCCGTCGCCGCGGTCGCGCACCGACACCGACACCATGGCGGTGCCGCCGCGCCCGACCCGCCTGTCCTTCGCGGCAGCGCCGGGCGCCGGCAGGCCGGTGAAGCCCACCGCCGCACCGTCGGCCAGCGCCACGCTGACGGTCACGTCAGTGTCCTCGCGCGTGTATTTGATCGCGTTGCTGACGAGGTTCTGGAAGACCTGGGTCAGCTGGTCCTCGTCGCCGACGACCGGCGGCACATCCTCCGGCGCCTCCATGCGCAGGCGGATGCGGCGCTCCGCCGCCTTCAGCTGAAGCGCGGCGATGACGTTCTCCAGCTCCTCCACCACGTCGACCCGGTCGTTGGGCGGCATATGCTCGTCCAGCTCGATGCGGGACAGCGACAGCAGGTCGTTGACCAGACGGGTCATCCGGCTGGCCTGATCGTGCATGATCGCCAGGAACCGGTCCTGCGCCTCCGGATCGTCGCGGGCGGGGCCGCGCAGCGTCTCGATGAAGCCGAGCAGCGAGGACAGCGGCGTGCGCAGCTCGTGGCTGGCGTTGGCGATGAAGTCGGCGCGCATCTGCTCCGACCGGCGGGCGGCTGTCACGTCATGCAGGGTCAGGATCGCCATGCGGGCGACGGTGGGTGGACGCGGCGCCAGCTCCTCCTCGATCTCGCCATCCAGCAGCGAGGGGTCGGGTTCCTGCACCAGCCGCTGGAACGGCTTCACCTGCGCTTCGAAGCTGCGCTCCACCGGGACCGGCAGTGTGAACTCGATGATACGGGACGCACCGCCGCGCAGCACCGAATCCACCGCCTCCAGCACCGCCGGCGTGCGCAGGGACGAGGCGAGGTCGCGGTCGACAATCTTGTCGCCGAACAGCTCCCGCGCCGTCTGGTTGGCGCGCACCACCTGCCGGTCGGCATCCATCAGCAGCAAGGGAGCGGGCAGGGCGTCGATCACCGCCTCGTCGGCATCCAGCTGCATCCGCACGCTTTCGGCGCGGCGCAGGCCGACCCGGTGCAAGCGGCCGATGGTGGCGGCCAGCGCCTTCAGCGCGGGCGGCGTGCCGGCCGGGGCCAGTGGCTCGTCGGTTTCGGCCAGCCGGGCGGCATAGTCGGTCACCGCATTGGCGTCACGCCGGTAGGTCCGCAGGATCTGGACCGCCCCCGTCAGGGCGGCGATGCCCGCCGCCAGCGCCAGCCCGCCATGCAAGGCCCCGCTATAGACCGCCCAGGTCAGCACGCCGGCAAGCGGTGCCAGCATCAGCAGGATGGCGGTCAGAAGCGGGGTGGGCGGCGACGCCTTCTGGCGCATGGGGTGGGCACCGGATTTAAGGGTGGGGACGGAACGGGAATGCACGGGTCCAGCCCTTCTACACCATCGCCGCGACGCTCGCGCGGCGGTCATAAAAGATTCATGGCGGGGACTGTGCGGCCGACTGTTGACTCCAACATCCTGGATAGTTATTCTATCTTCATGGAAAATGCGGAAAACGATATCGACAGCAGGCTTGCCATCCGGTTGCGTGCCCTGCGGGCGGAGCGCGGCCTGACGATGGACGGCCTGGCCGAACGGTCGGGCGTCAGCCGCTCGATGATCTCGCTGGTGGAGCGGGGGGAGAGCAGCCCGACGGCGTCGGTGCTGGAGCGCCTCGCCGCCGGGCTCGGCGTGACGCTGGCGACCCTGTTCGCCGAGGCGGAACGCCAGGATGCCAGCCCGGTCGTCCGCCGTGCCGACCAGATCGCCTGGACCGACCCGGCCACCGGCTACCGCCGCCGCAACCTGTCGCCGCCGGGCTATCCGTCCCCCATCGAGCTGGTGGAAGTGGAGCTGCCCCCGGGCGCCCGCGTCTCCTACGACAGCGGCACCCGCGCCGCCATCGTCGAGCAGCAGATCCATCTGCTGGACGGCACCATCGAGCTGACGGTGGGGGAGGTGACGCACCGGCTGGACACCGGCGATTGCCTCGCCATGCGGCTCGACCGGCCGACCGGCTTCCACAACCCGACCGACCGCACCGCCCGCTACATCGTGGCGCTGACCACCGAGGGGCGCGGCGGTTCAAACGCCGTTAAACGCTGAAGGAGCTAACCATGGACGCTGCCTGCCTGGACCAGAACCGGCGGAGTGGAGACGGTGCGGTGATGGTCCGCGTGCTGACGGCGGACGAGGCCGACGGCGCCGTGCCGGGCCTGACCGACGTGCTGCTGGATTGCGTGGAGGGCGGTGCGTCGGTCAGCTTCATGGCCCCCCTCGACCGCGCCACCGCCGAAAGCTTCTGGCGGAGCGTGGCGGCCGGGGTGGAGCGGGGGGAACGCATCCTGCTGGTGGCGGAGGATGGCGACGGCGTGCTTGGCACCGTCCAGCTGGTGGTCGCCCAGCCGCCGAACCAGCCGCACCGCGCCGACCTGTCCAAGATGCTGGTCCACCGCCGCGGTCGCCGCCGCGGCGTCGGCGCCGCCCTGATGCAGGCGGCCGAGGATGCGGGACGCGCCGCCGGCAAGACCCTGCTGGTGCTGGACACCGCCTCACCCGAGGCCGAGCGGCTCTACACGCGCGCCGGCTGGGTGAAGGTCGGCGTCATCCCGAACTTCGCCCTGTGGCCGCAGGGCGGACTCTGCGACACGGCTTTCTTCTACAAGGCGTTGGGGTGAATGACAGTTCGAACGGCTCTAGAAGGTAAGGAGTTCTTCAAGAACCGATGCATTGGCCGAGGCAAATGGGTTCATAAACCGAACCCCTTCAAGCTCCCGGCCGTCTTGCAAATCTTCACTGAAAAGGACACGGCCGCCGGCACGCCTTATCACAGACCAGATCATGCCGTCCCAGAATTGGACGCCATGGTCACGGTGTATGCGCATAGCGTCGACGACATCTGCAAATACCGCCTCACGTATTGGAAAAACTGCGCTCCATACGTCGACATAACGTGAGGCTTGCTCCGGAGAAGCGCGGTACTTCCTGACCGCGACGGAATAAAACTCGGTCAAGGTCTGAAGCGGCAACACCCCACACCCACCAGCACCCAGCCGATCAAGAAGATAGACCGCCCTGCGATGCTTTTCGGGGTCGCCAGCACTATCGACAGCATAGAGAAGAACGTTGGTATCGATCCCAGCCAACTTCATCGCGAATGCACATCGTCGCGGTCGACACCGCCGCAGAAGCCAAGAGGAAGCCCTTGCGAAAGCATCGCCATCATCCGCCGATGCGCACTGCTGCGATCCACGTTCATGGATGCATCGGCAGGCGATAGCACGGCAACCGGTTTGCCATCCTTGGTGATGGTGATACGCGCGCCGCTTTCAACGTCGCGCAGCATTTTCGAAAAGTCGCGGTTCGCTTCCGCCGCACTGACGAGACCGTCCGGCATGGGCATCCCCTCCCAACACATGGTGTCTGGAGCAGAATATAGGATGCCCAGGCCGGCGAGGTCACGCCTCTTCCTCCACCGCGGCGGAAGAAGAGGCGTCTCAGCTCACCACGGCAGCGAGTCATGTGCCGCCAATGCGGCGGCGGTGACGATGTCGTTGACCGAGGCGCCCATGGTGACGATCTGCGCCGGCTTGTCCAAGCCGATCAGCAGCGGGCCGATCATCTGGCCGCCGGCCATCTTGTTCAGCAGCTTGGCCGAGATGTTGGCCGAATGCAGGCCGGGCATGATCAGCACGTTGGCCGGGCCGGACAGCCGGCAGAACGGGTAGACCCGCTTCATCAGCTGGTAATCCAGCGCCACATCGGCCGACATCTCGCCGTCATACTCGAAATCGACCCGGCGGCTGTCGAGGATCGACAGGGCTTCCCGCAGCGGATCGGTGTTCGGATGCGGCGTCTGGCCGAAGTTGGAGAAGGACAGCATCGCGATCCGCGGCTCGTGCCCCATCTGCCGCGCCTTGGCCGCGGCTCCGATGGCGATGTCGGCCAGCGTCTTGCCGTCGGGACGGACATGGACGGTGGTGTCGGCGATGAAGACGGTGCGGTTGCGGGTAATCGAAAGGTGCAGGCCGAACACCGGCTCGCTCGCCTTGGGATCGATGACGCGGCGGATTTCCTCATAGGCGACGCCGAAGCTGCGGGTCAGGCCGGTCACCATGGCGTGGGCGTCGCCCTGCGCCACCATGCAGGCGGCGAAGACGTTGCGGTCCTGGTTGACCATCCGCTGGCAGTCGCGCAGCAGCGCGCCCTTGCGCTGCAGGCGGCGGTAGAGGTGGTCGGCGTAGCGGCGGTTGGCGTCCGACAGGCGGGCGTTGTGGATCTCGAACTGGACGTTGGGCTGCCCCATCGCCGTCAGCTGTTCCCGGATGACCTCTTCCCGGCCGATCAGCACCGGCGTGCCGTAACCGTGGGCCCGGAAGGCCATGGCGGCACGGATCGTCCGTTCCTCCTCGCCCTCGGCGAAGACGACGCGGCGCGGGTTGGTCCGCACCTTCTCCAGGATCAGTTCCAGGCTGTCGGCGGTCGGGTCCAGGCGGGTGCGCAGGGAATGCTTGTAGCTGGTCAGGTCGAGGATCGGCTTGCGCGCCACCCCGCTTTCCATGGCGGCCTGGGCGACGGCGGCCGGGACGGTGACGATCAGGCGTGGGTCGAACGGCACCGGGATGATGTAGTCCGGACCGTAGCGCAGCCGGCGCCCGGAATAGGCGGCATCGACCTCGTCCGGCACATCCTCGCGCGCCAGCGCCGCCAGCGCCTTGGCGGCGGCGACCTTCATCGCCTCGTTGATGGTGGTGGCGCGGACGTCGAGCGCGCCGCGGAACAGGTAGGGGAAGCCCAGGACGTTGTTGACCTGGTTCGGGTAGTCGGAGCGGCCGGTCGCCACGATGGCGTCGCCGCGCACCGCCTTGACCTCTTCCGGCGTGATTTCCGGATCGGGGTTGGCCAGCGCGAAGATGATCGGCTTGGCCGCCATCGACTTGACCATTTCCGGCGTCATCGCCCCCTTGGCCGACAGGCCGACGAACACGTCCGATCCGGCCACCGCCTCTTCCAGCGTGCGCTTGTCGGTCTCGACGGCGAAGGACGACTTCCACTGGTTCATGCCGTTGGTGCGGCCGCGATAGACCACGCCCTTGGTGTCGCACAGGATGATGTTTTCACGTGAAACACCCATCGTGCAGAACAGCTCGGCGCAGGCGATGCCCGCCGCACCGGCGCCGTTCACCACCATCGTCACGTCCTCGATTCGGCGGCCGGTGATGTCGCAGGCGTTGATCAGGCCGGCGGCGGCGATGATCGCGGTGCCGTGCTGGTCGTCGTGGAAGACCGGGATGTCCAGCAGTTCGCGCAGCCGCTCCTCGATGATGAAGCAGTCGGGCGCCTTGATGTCTTCCAGGTTGATGCCGCCGAAGCTGGGGCCGAGGAAGCGCACGCAGTTGACGAATTCATCCACGTCGCGGGTGTCGACCTCCAGGTCGATGCCGTCGACATCGGCGAAGCGCTTGAACAGCACCGCCTTGCCTTCCATCACCGGCTTGCCGGCGAGCGCGCCCAGGTCGCCCAGCCCCAGCACCGCCGTGCCGTTGGAGATGATGGCGACGATGTTGCCCTTGGCCGTGTAGTCGTAGGCGAGCGACGGATCTTCGGCGATGCGCAGGCAGGGCACGGCGACGCCGGGCGAATAAGCCAGCGCCAGATCGCGCTGGGTGGTCAGCGGCTTGGTCGGGGTGATTTCCAGCTTGCCGGGCCGGCCGCTGGAATGCAGCAGCAGGGCCTCTTCATCGGTGACGCGCTTGGTGTCGGACATGGATGTCGTGTTCCTCAACGGAGTGTACAGCCCGTCGGTCGTCGTTGATGCTTTTTGTGCGGTGCGCTGCCGACGGTGGGGCCGCGATGGTACACGCCGCACGCGCAACTCGCCAAGCCTCCAAAGCCTGCTTTTTGTACGAATCATGCATTTCTTTGACGATTGAAGACACATTCAGTTGGGATTGCGTCCTATCTGCTGCGCTCGCCTTGCATGACCATGGCGTTTGGAAGGGCCGGGCGGCGGCTGTTACCATACGGTGCGCCCCCGCAACCCGCGCTTTTCCGCCTCTGCCGGAGCCTCCATCTTGTCCCAGGCCACACGCCCTGCGGCACCCACCGCTTTGACGCCTGACGAACGCCGCATCACGCTGGTCATCGCAGCGGTGCAGTTCATCAACATCCTGGACTTCATGATGGTGATGCCGCTCGGTCCCGACTTCGCACGGGCGCTCGGCATCCCGGCGGCGCACATCGGCTATATCGGCGGCAGCTACACCGCCGCCGCCGCGGTGGCCGGGCTGATCGGGTCGATGCTGCTCGACCGCTTCGACCGGCGCCGCGCGCTTGCCGTGGCGATGGCCGGGCTGATCGTTTCCACCGCGCTCGGCGGTCTGGCCTGGGATTTCCCGTCACTGCTGGCGGCGCGTGTGCTGGCCGGGCTGTTCGGCGGCCCGGCCGTCGCGGTCGCCATCGCCACGCTGACCGATCAAGTGGCGCCGCAGCGGCGCGGGCAGGCCATGGGGGCCGTCATGTCGGCCTTCTCGCTGTCGGCCATCGCCGGGGTGCCGGTGGGGCTGGAACTGGCGTTCTATGGCGGCTGGCGCCTGCCTTTCTTCGCCGTGGCCTTTGCCGGGCTGGTCGTCGCCGTCGCCGCCATCGCCATCCTGCCGCCGCAGCGCGGCCATCTGACTGCCGGAACCGGGGCAGGGGTGAAGACCGGCGCCTGGGTGCGGATGACGGCGCTGCTGTCCCGCCGCAAGGTCTGGCTGGCCTACGCCACGGTGGCGCTTGTGCAGGTCCAGCAATTCATGATCGTCCCCAACATCGCCGCCTATGTGCAGGGCAATCTGGGCTTCCCGCGCGACCATCTCAGCCTGGTCTACATGACCGGCGGCGCGCTGAGCTTCTTCGCCTCGCGCTGGGCCGGCCGGCTGGTCGACCGCCATGGGTCCAGCGCCATCACCTTCGTGGCGACCGTGGGGTTGAGCGTCGTGATCTTCACCGCCTTCGTCGGCTATCGCCCCTGGATGCCGGTGCTGGGACTGTTCCCCTTCTTCATGACCTTCGTCGGCGTCCGCATGGTCGCCAACGGCGCCGCCTTCTCCCGCGTGCCCGACCCGCAGGAGCGCGCCGGCTTCATGGCGCTGGTGTCGGCGGTCCAGCATCTCAGCTCGGCCTTCGGCGCCTTCCTGTCGGCGGAGATCCTGACCAACGCGCCGGACGGCCGGCTGGAGCATGTCTCGACCATGGCCACGGTCTCCATCGCCATAGGGCTTGCCATCCCTGTGCTGACGCTGTGGCTGGAGCGGGCGACGCGCCCGGTGGTGACGCCTTCGCCTGCCACGATGATCACGGACACCGTGCTGGACGGGGCGGGGCAGAGCCGTTAGCTTGCCGCCGATCTGCAAACGACCTTCGGAATGATGCCCATGCGCCCCTCCGGCCGCGCCTTCGACCAACTGCGCACCGTCTCTCTCGAACCCGGCTTCAGCCGTTATGCCGAGGGGTCCTGCATGGTGCGTTTCGGCAACACGCATGTGCTGTGCACCGCCAGCGTCGACGAAACGGTACCGCGCTTCCTGAAGAACACCGGGCTGGGCTGGGTCACCGCCGAATACGGCATGCTGCCGCGCTCCACCCACAGCCGCACCGACCGCGAGGCGGCCAAGGGCAAGCAGTCCGGCCGCACCCAGGAAATCCAGCGCCTGATCGGCCGCGCGCTGCGCGCCGTCACCGACCGCTCGGCGATGGGCGAGAAGCAGATCAAGATCGACTGCGACGTGATCCAGGCCGACGGCGGCACCCGCACCGCCGCCATCACCGGCAGCTATGTCGCCCTGCATCTTGCCTTCCAGCACCTGATGCAGATCGGCGCGCTCAAGACCATGCCGCTGACCGACCAGGTCGCCGCCGTCTCCTGCGGCCTCTATCAGGGCAACGCCGTGCTCGACCTCGATTACGACGAGGATTCCAAGGCGCAGGCCGATGCCAACTTCGTCCTGACCGGCAAGGCCGGCATCGTCGAAATCCAGGGCACCGCCGAGGAAACCCCCTTCTCCGAGCCGCAGTTCATGGAGCTGCTGGCGCTCGCCCGCAAGGGCGTCAACGAGCTGGTGGCGTTGCAGAAGCAGGTTCTCGGCATCAAGTAAGACCGTTTCAGCAGAGGTTCATGACCATGTCCGCTCCCCGCCGCTTCACCGGCGACACCCTCGTCATCGCCAGCCACAACAAGGGCAAGGTGCGCGAGATCGCCGAGCTGCTCGGCCCCTATGTCGCCACTTTCACCTCGGCCGGGGAACTGGGCCTGCCCGAACCTGAGGAAACCGGCACCAGCTTCATCGCCAATGCCGAACTCAAGGCCAGGGCCGCGGCCGCCGCCGGCCACATGGCGCTCGCCGACGACAGCGGGCTGGTGGTGCCGGCGCTGAACGGCGACCCCGGCATCTACTCCGCCCGCTGGGCCGGCCCGGCCAAGGACTTCGCCATGGCGATGCAAAAGGTCGAGGACGGGCTTGTCGGCAAAGCCGACCGCAGCGCCTATTTCGTCTGCGCCCTGTCGCTCGCCTGGCCGGACGGGCATGTCGAGACGGTGGAGGGCCGCTGCACCGGCACGCTGGTGTGGCCGCCGCGGGGGCCGCATGGCTTCGGCTATGACCCGATGTTCCTGCCGGACGGCCACGGGCTGACCTTCGGCGAGATGGACCCGGTGAAGAAGCATGAGATGAGCCACCGCGCCGACGCCTTCCGCCAGCTGGTGGAGCGGTGCTTCCGGTGACCATGTCCGATCCCGGCTTCTCCGGCCCTGGTTTTGCCATCTACGTCCATTGGCCCTTCTGCAAGTCGAAGTGCCCCTACTGCGATTTCAACAGCCATGTCCGCGAGCGGGTCGACCATGACCGCTGGCGGGCCGGGCTGCTGCGAGAGTTGGACCATTACGCCGACCTGACCGCCGGGCGCACCGTCACCTCGATCTTCTTCGGCGGCGGCACCCCCTCGCTGATGGAGCCCTCCACCGTCGGCGCCATCGTCGACCGTGTCGCCAAGCGCTGGACGGTCGCCGATGGGCTGGAAGTGACGCTGGAGGCCAACCCAACCTCCGTCGAAGCCGACAAGTTCCGCGCCTTCCGCAGCGCCGGGATCGACCGGGTTTCGCTGGGCATCCAGGCGCTGGACGACGCCAGCCTGAAGTTCCTCGGCCGCGAGCACAATGCGGCGGAGGCGACCGGCGCCATCGAGCTGGCTGCACGGACCTTCGACCGCTTCTCCTTCGACCTGATCTATGCCCGTCCGGGCCAGACGGTGGCGGGGTGGCAGGCGGAGCTGGCGCGGGCATTGGACTACGCGGTCGGCCACCTGTCGGTCTATCAGCTGACGATCGAGCAGGGCACAGCCTTCTATCCGCTCCACGCCCGCGGCGATCTGGTGCTGCCCGACGAGGATCTGGCCGGCGATCTCTATGAGGCGACGCAGAGCCAGCTGACGGCTGCCGGGCTGCCGGCCTACGAGATTTCCAACCACGCCCGTCCGGGCGAGGAAAGCCGCCACAACCTGACCTACTGGCGCTATGGCGATTATGTCGGCATCGGTCCCGGTGCCCATGGCCGGCTGACGCTGGACGGCGAGAAGTTCGCCACCCGTGCCCATCGTGCCCCGGAAATCTGGCTGGAGCGGGTGGAGCGCGACGGCCACGGCGCCGCCGCTCCGGATCCCATCGACCGCGACGCCCGCGGGACCGAGCTGCTGATGATGGGGCTGCGCCTGACCGAAGGCGTGCGGCTTGCCCGCCTGACGGAGGAAACCGGCCGGAGCCTGGACGATTTTGTCGATCCGGCAGCCCTGTCCTGCCTGATCGATGGCGGTTTCCTGGCCCGCGATGCCAACCGTCTGGTTGCCACACCGGAGGGGCTACAGCGTCTGAACGCGGTGCTTGGCGCAATTCTGGCGTAAAATCGGTCAGCTCCAGCAGGGAAAGGGCATGGGATGCTCATCACTCTGATCGTCGCCGCCGCAACGAACGACGTGATCGGCCGCGATGGCCGGCTTCCCTGGAGCCTTCCCAGCGACCTGCGCCGGTTCAGGGAGCTGACGATGGGCAAGCCGATCCTGATGGGTCGGAAGACCTGGGAATCCCTGCCGCGCCGTCCGCTTCCCGGCCGGGACAATCTGGTGATCAGCCGTCAGGCTTCCATCGGCGAAAAGGACGGTGCCCGCTGGTTCAGCGGGCTGGGTGCGGCGGTGTCGTGGGCGCAGGCGTCCGGCGCCGCCGAACTCTGCGTCATCGGCGGCGCCGCCCTGTTCCGCGAGACGATGCCGATTGCCGACAGCCTGCACCTGACCCGCATCGAAAGCGCGGTCGACGGCGACACGCTGATGCCGCCGATCGGCGCGGACTGGGCCGAAGTGTGGTCGAGCGCCCCCATGGAAGAGAACGGGCTGATCTACCGTTACATCGACTTCGGGAAGGTGAGGGGGTAGGGGGCAAACGCCCCCGGCAAAGCTCCGTTACTCCTCCCCGCCCAGCCGGTGCAGCACGTCGTCCAGCTGGTCGAGCGTCTGGTAGTGGATGGTGATCGTCCCGCGCTGACCCTGCGGATTGATGGCGACCTTCAACCCGATGCGGGCGGAGATTTCCTCCTCCAGATTGATCAGGTCGACGTCCTTCATCGCAGGCGCGGCTCCGGCTCCGCCGGCCGCGGCCTTGCCCTTCTTCGCCTTGGGCTGGTCGCCGCGCATCAGGTCTTCGGTCTGGCGCACGTTCAGGCCGCGGGTGACCACCTCGCGGGCGACGGCGGCCGGATCCGGGGCGGTCAGCAGGGCGCGGGCATGGCCGGCGGTCAGGGCACCGTCCTGCACCATCGACTTGACCGGCTCCGGCAGGGCCAGCAGGCGCATCATGTTGGCGACATGGCTGCGGCTCTTGCCGACGGCGCGGGCCAGATCCTCCTGGGTGTGCTCGAACTCCTCCATCAGGCGGCGATAGCCTTCCGCCTCTTCCAGAGGGGTCAGGTCCTGGCGCTGAATGTTCTCGATCAGCGCGATTTCCAGCGCCTCGCGGTCGCTGAGATCGCGGATGATGACCGGAACCTCGTGCAGGCCGGCGATCTGCGCCGCGCGCCAGCGCCGTTCGCCCGCGATCAGCTCATAGGAATTCGCGTCCTCGGCGTCGCGGCGGACCAGCAGCGGCTGGAGGATGCCCTTGTCCCGGATGGACTCGACGAGGCCCTGGATCGCCTCGTCGTCGAACTTCCGCCGCGGCTGGTACTTGCCGGGATGGACGAACTCGATCGGCACCTGCTTGGACTGCCGCACCTTGTCGAGCGCCGAGTAATCCTCGGTCGCCTCGCCGAACAGGGCGGACAGGCCGCGGCCCAGGCTGGCGCGGCGGGCGCCGCCTTGTTTGGTGTCGTCGATCATGCGGTCAGTCTCTTCTCACGGCGAAGCACCTCGCCCGCCAGATGGATGTAGGCCTGCGATCCGGGGCAGCGCATGTCGTAGATCAGCACCGGCTTGCCGTGGGACGGCGCCTCCGACACCTTGACGTTGCGCGGGATCACGGTATCGTACACCTTCTCCCCGAAGAAGCCGCGGACATCCGCCGCCACCATGTCCGACAGATTGTTGCGCTTGTCGAACATGGTCAGCACGACGCCGTGGATGTCGAGGTTGGGGTTGAAGGCACGCTTCACCCGCTCGATGGTGCGGACCAGATGGCTGAGACCTTCCAGCGCGTAGAACTCGCACTGGAGGGGAACCATCACAGCATGCGACGCGACCAGCGCGTTCAGCGTCAGCAATCCCAGCGCCGGCGGGCAGTCGATCAGGACGTAATCATATTCCAGCGCACTGTTGGCGACCGCCTCGCGCAGGCGGAACTCGCGGCGCTCGGCACCGACCAGTTCGATCTCCGCACCCGACAAATCGACCGACGAGGTGATGATCGACAGGTTCGGCACGGAGGAGGGGGTGGCGGCCTCCTCCAGCGACACGTCGTCGAACAGCACGTCGTAGATGCCGACGCGGCGGTCGGAGCGGGGGATGCCGAGACCGGTGGAGGCATTGCCCTGCGGATCGAGGTCGATCACCAGCACCCGCTTGCCGATGACGGCGAGAGCGGTGGCGAGGTTGATCGTCGTCGTGGTCTTGCCCACGCCGCCCTTCTGGTTGGCAATCGCAACCACGCGGGCAAGGGGACGGGTGACGGCAGACATGGCAGCCTCTCGGGAGTCCGGTTGGCGGGAAGAGGGCGGGGGAACGGTGTCAGGCACGGTCTTCACGCACGCTCAAGATGGCTCACACGCAGGATGGTCCCGCTCGGATCGGTGCGGCTGTCGAATCGCTCAGGAACCAGTGTCCAATATTGCGTTGCAGCGGTCAATTCGTCGTCCAGTGCCGCGCCTTTCAGGAACAGGCACTTGCCGCGCGATCCGATGAAGGGATAGGCCCAGCCGAACAGGTCGGCCAGCGGTGCCAAAGCGCGGGCGGTGACGACATCGGCTTCGATGCCGCTGACGGTTTCGATGCGCTTGGTGTGGACGGTGACCGGCGCCTCGCAGACGCGGGCGACCTCGCGCAGGAAGGCGCACTTGCGCACGTCGCTCTCGATCAGGTGCACCTGCGGCACCCCGAGGATGGCGAGCACCAGACCGGGGAAGCCGGCACCGCTGCCGAGATCGACCAGCACCCGCGTGCCGTCCGGCAACAACGGATAGAGCTGGGCGGAGTCGAGGACATGCCGCTTCCAGGCGTCCGGCAGGGTGGAGGGGCCGACCAGATTGATCTTCGGCTGCCACTTGCGCAGCAGAGCCTCATAGGCGATCAGGCGGTCGAGCGTTTCACGTGAAACACCGGTGGCCTCCTGAAATGCAACCGCATCGAATCCGCTCATTCCGCAGCCACCCCGGACGAAGTGACATCGCGGCGCTTCACGTGGCGGAGCAGGGCGACCAGCGCCGCCGGGGTCATGCCGGGGATGCGCGCAGCAGCGCCCAGCGTCGCCGGGCGCGACTGCCGCAGCTTCTGCCGGATTTCGGCGGACAGGCTGCCGATGCCGTCGACATCAAGATCGTCAGGCAGGGCGAGCGACTCGTCCTTGCGGAAGGCGCGGATGTCGGCCTCCTGCCGGCCGAGATAGCCGGCATATTTGCCGTCGATCTCCAGCTGCTCGGCAATCTCAGGGGCGATTTCGCCAAGCTCCGGCCACAGGCGGGCGAGGGCGGCGAGATCGATGTCGGGATAACGCAGCAGGTCGGCGGCACTGCGGCGCACGCCGTCCTGGTTCACCGCGACGCCCTGGCGTGACAGTTCGACCGGCGTCGCCTGCAGCGATGCGACCAGGGCGCGCCCGGCGGACAGGGCGGCGCTCTTGGCGGCAAAGACATCGCGACGCTGGGAGCCGACGCAGCCGATGGCAACGCCCTTGGCGGTCAGCCGCTGGTCGGCATTGTCGGCGCGCAGCAGCAACCGGTATTCGGCGCGCGAGGTGAACATGCGGTAGGGCTCGTTGGTGCCCCGGCCGATCAGATCGTCGATCAGCACGCCGATATAGGCGTCGGCACGGTCGAGCACGAAGCCGTCCCGGTTGCCGCTCGCCGCCAGCGCCGCGTTGATGCCGGCCATCAGCCCCTGCGCCGCCGCCTCTTCATAACCGGTGGTGCCGTTGATCTGGCCGGCCAGGAACAGGCGGGGCGCCCGGCGGGTCTCCAGAGTCGGCTTCAGCTCGCGCGGATCGACATAGTCGTATTCGATGGCGTAGCCGGGACGGATCATCACCACTTTCTCAAGCCCCGGCATGCTGGCGAGGATGCCGAGCTGCACGTCGCGGGGCAGGGAGGTCGAGATGCCGTTCGGGTAGACGGTGGGATCGTCCAGCCCTTCCGGTTCGAGGAAGATCTGGTGCTTCTCCTTCTCGGCGAAGCGAACGACCTTGTCCTCGATGGACGGGCAATAGCGCGGGCCGGTGCCGGTGATCTGGCCGGAATACATCGGGGCGCGATGCAGGTTGGCGCGGATCAGTGCATGCGCCTCATGCGTCGTCCAGGTGATCGCGCAGTCGATCTGCGGCGTGTCGATCCGCTCCGTCATGTAGGAGAAAGGCGGCGGCGGCATGTCGCCGGGCTGCTTCTCCAGCGCATCCCAATCGATGGTGCGGCCGTCGAGACGCGGCGGGGTGCCGGTCTTCAGACGGCCGAGCGGGAAGCCGAGACGGGCCAGCGTGTCGGACAGGCCGATGGACGGCGCCTCACCGACGCGGCCGGCGGGAGTGCGCTCCTCGCCGATGTGGATCAGTCCGCGCAGGAAGGTGCCGGTGGTCAGCACCACGGCGCCGGCGCGGATGGACTCGCCGGCCCCGGTGACGACACCGGTGATCTTCTGCTCGCCATCGACAATCAGGTCTTCGGCACCGCCGGCCTCGATGAACAGGTTCTCCTGGTCCGCCAGCAGAGCCTGCATCGCCTGCCGGTAAAGCTTGCGGTCGGCCTGGGCGCGCGGGCCGCGGACGGCCGGACCCTTGCTGCGGTTCAGGATGCGGAACTGAATGCCGCCGCGGTCGATGGCCTTCGCCATCACCCCGTCCAGCGCATCGATCTCCCGCACCAGATGGCCCTTGGCCAAGCCGCCGATGGCGGGGTTGCAGGACATCTCGCCGATGGTTTCGACCTTGTGGGTCAGCAGGAGCGTGCGCGCGCCCATGCGCGCTGCCGCCGCGGCAGCCTCACAGCCGGCGTGACCGCCGCCGACAACGATGACATCATAGCTTCGCATGCGCGGGACCATAGCGGAACGACGGCGCGGATCCAAGAGGGAGGCGGGGAGGCAGGCGAGGACAAGTGCCGCAGGTCAGCCCTGTTTCACGTGAAACACGCCCTCACTTCCCCTCTCATTTGCCGATGCAGAAGTCCCGGAAGATCACGTCGAGCAAATCCTCGACATCGACGCGCCCAGTGATGCGTCCCAGCGCCCGGCTGGCGAGACGCACATCCTCCGCCGCCAGTTCCGGCAGCGGCGCGTCCAACGCCCGCAGCAAAGACTCCCGGCAGTCGGTCAGCGCGGCCCGGTGACGGGCGCGGGTCAGCGACGGCGCGCTGCCGATGGCAAGCCGGTCGGCGCTGAACTCCGTCAACTTTTCTTCCAGCAGCTTCAGCCCGTCACCGGTCCGGGCGGAGACCAGGATCGGCGACAGATCCGGCCGCAGGTCTACCGCTGTCGCAAGATCGGTCTTGTTGAAGACCACCACGGTGTCGCTGTCGATCAGGGCCAGCGTCGCCGGGTCGAGATCGGGCAGGGTGGCAGCATCGAACACCGCGACCTTCACGTCGGCGCGGGCGGCCCGGTCCCGGGCGCGGCGGATGCCTTCCTCCTCGACCTCGTCGGCGGCGGCCTCCCGCAGGCCTGCGGTGTCTGCCAGCACGACCGGATAGCCGCCGAGGTCGAGATGCACCTCGATGATGTCGCGGGTGGTGCCGGCGCGGGCGGAGACGATGGCGGCGTCCCGGCGGGCCAGCGCGTTCAGCAGGCTCGACTTGCCGGCATTGGGCGCGCCGACGATGGCGATGTGCAGGCCCTCGCGCAGACGCTCGCCACGGCCGCCGTCATCGAGATGGCTGGCGATTTCCCCGGCCAGCCCGGCGATCACCGGGCGGACGGCATCGGCGACGCCGCCGGGCAGGTCGTCCTCGGCGAAATCGATGTCGGCCTCGATGTGGGCGAGCGCGCGGGTCAGCCGCTCCCGCCAGCCGTCATAGAGCTTGCCGAGCGCACCCTCCATCTGCCGCAAAGCCTGCCGGCGCTGCGCGGTGGTCTCGGCGTCGATCAGGTCGGCGACCGCCTCGGCCTCCGTCAGGTCGAGCTTGCCGTTCTCGAAGGTGCGGCGGGTGAACTCGCCGGGTTCGGCCAGCCGCAGGCCGGGCAGGGTGGCCAGCGCCTCGATCACGCCGGTGACGACGGCACGGCCGCCATGCAGATGCAGTTCCACCACATCCTCGCCGGTGAAGCTGGCGGGGGCGGTGAAGCGCAGCACCAGCGCGTCGTCCAGCGCATCGCCGGTCTTCGGATCGCGCAGCTTGGTCAGCACGGCGCGACGTGGCGCAGGCAGGGGTCGGCCGGTCAATGCCACGAGGGCGGATCCGGCCTCGGGTCCCGAAATGCGAACCACCGCCACACCGGATCGTCCGGGGGCGGTGGCGAGCGCGTAGATGGTGGTGAAGGACATCGCCGTCGGATCAGCCCTGCTGCTCGGGCCGCAGCTCGCGCTGCTCCGTGGTCAGCATCAGCCGCTCGACCCGGCGGCCCTCGACCAGATGGGTCTGGAGAATTTCATCGACGTCGCCGGTGCTGCGGTAGGTGTACCAGACGCCTTCCGGATAGATCACCAACGTCGGCCCCAGCTCGCAGCGGTCGAGACAACCGGCGGAATTGATCCGCACCTTGCCGTCGAAGCCGAGTTCGCGGGCGCGGGCCTTCATATAGTCGCGCAGCTTCTCCGACCCGTGGGCGGCGCAGGATCCGCGCCGGTGCCCGTCGGGGCGGCGGTTGGTGCAGCAGAAGACATGGGCTTCGAAGTAAGGCTTCTGGGAATCGATCGAACGGTCGGTCACTTTCTTCCTTCCTGGCCCAGGGCCGAGGCCATCTGGGACCAAAACATCTTCTGCATCTGCTCCATGCCCTGGATGCCGGCGGGGAGCCAGGTCTTGAGCATGGTCTCCGGGTCCATGGCCTGGAGGTTGGCACGCATCCGTTCCTGGATCTCGTGCATCATGGCATCCTGCATCGGCTTCACGTCGGGCAGGCCCAGGAAGTGCCGTGCCTCGTCCGGGGTGCAGTCGATGTCGACGGTGATTTTCATGGGAACCCCCTCCAGAGCCGGAGCCGGCACCCGTGGAGGGAGCTGTCCAGCCATTGGCCCTTGTTGATTTTGGGGTTGAGCGCCGCGGCGGCTCATGCCCCACTATACAGATAGGATGCACTGGCGCAACGCCACCCCGGCGCCACCTATTGTCTAACGACACACCAACAGATCGGACACCGCCATGCCCGCCACTCCGTTGGGCGCGAACCTGCTAGGCCGGGAGACCAGCCCCTATCTGCTGCAGCACAAGGACAACCCGGTGCACTGGATGCCCTGGGGCCCGGAGGCCTTCGCCCGTGCCAGGGCGGAGAACAAGCCGGTGCTGCTGTCGGTCGGCTATGCCGCCTGCCACTGGTGCCACGTGATGGCGCATGAAAGCTTCGAGAATCCCGAGATCGCCGGGCTGATGAACGAGCTGTTCATCAACATCAAGGTCGACCGGGAGGAGCGTCCGGACCTCGACACCATCTACCAGTCGGCATTGGCGCTGCTGGGACAGCAGGGCGGCTGGCCGCTGACCATGTTCCTGACGCCGGATGCCGAGCCTTTCTGGGGCGGCACCTATTTCCCGCCGGCGGCGCGCTATGGCCGCGCCGGCTTCCCCGACGTGCTGCACGGCATCGCCGACACCTATGCCAACGAGCAGGACAAGGTCGTCAAGAATGTCGACGCGCTGAAATCGGCCCTCGCCGGGATGGGGGAGAACCGGTCGGCCGGCGCTGTCGATGCCGCGGTGCTGGACCAGGTGGCGCAACGGCTGCTGCGCGAGGTCGATCCGATCCATGGCGGCATCGGCAGCGCGCCGAAATTCCCGCAGGTGCCGCTGTTCGAACTGCTGTGGCGGGCCTGGCAGCGCACCGGGCGCGAACCCTTCCGCGAGGCGGTGACCCACACGCTGGCCAACATGGCGCAGGGCGGCATCTACGACCATCTCGGCGGCGGCTTCGCCCGCTATTCGGTCGATGAACGCTGGCTGGTGCCGCATTTCGAGAAGATGCTCTACGACAACGCCGAACTGCTCGACCTGATGACGCTGGTCTGGCAGGAGACGCGCGACCCGCTGCTGGAGACCCGCATCCGCGAGACGGTGGGCTGGCTGCTGCGCGAGATGATCGCCGACGGCGGCGGCTTCGCCGCGACGCTGGACGCCGACAGCGAGGGCGAGGAGGGACTCTTCTATATATGGCAGGAGCATGAGGTCGACCGGCTGCTCGGTCCCGCCCTCGGCGACAACGGGCTGGCGACGTTTAAACGCGTTTACGAGGTGCTGCCCCAGGGCAATTGGGAAGGCGTCACCATCCTGAACCGGCTGGGCGGCCTGACGCTCGCCGACGACGCCACCGAGGCGATGCTCGCCAAGGGCCGGGACATCCTGCTGCGGGCGCGGGCCAAGCGGGTGCGGCCGGGCTGGGACGACAAGGTGCTGGCCGACTGGAACGGCCTGATGATCGCCGCCCTGACCCATGCCGCCCTGGCGCTCGACGAGCCGGAGTGGCTGGACGCCGCCGGCCGCGCCTTCGCCTTCGTCCGCGACCGCATGGATACGGACGGGCGGCTCTGCCACAGCTGGCGGCACGGGCAGGGCAAGCACGCCGGCATGCTGGACGACTATGCCCACATGGCGCGCGCCGCCCTGGCGCTGCATGAGGCGACCGGGGATCCGGCCGCCCTCGACCGGGCCAGGGTCTGGGTGGCGACGCTCGACGCCCATTTCTGGGACGGCGCCAACGGTGGTTATTTCTTCACCGCCGACGATGCGGAGGGTCTGATCGTCCGCACCAAGAGCGTCCACGACAACGCCACCCCCAGCGGCAACGGCACCATGCTGGCGGTGCTGACCACGCTGTTCCAGCGCACCGGCGAGGATGCGTACCGCGAGCGGGCGGAAGCGCTCGCCGCCGCCTTCTCCGGCGAGCTGACGCGCAACTTCTTCCCGCTGCCGACATTCCTCAACGCGGTGGAGCTGATGACGGCGCCGTTGCAGATCGTCATCGTCGGCCCGCCCCGGACGGCGGAGACGGAAGCGCTGCGGCGGACGGTGCTGGAGCGCTCGCTGCCCAACCGCATCCTGACCGTGCTGGCACCGGAGGCGGATCTGCCCGCCGGTCATCCGGCGCAGGGCAAGGGGATGCGCGACGGGATCGCCACCGCCTATGTCTGCCGCGGCATGACCTGTTCGGCCCCGGTGACGGCGCCAGCGGATCTGGCGGCACTTCTGACGACGAACAGCTGACTTACCGCGGGAGGACCCCATGGCGCGCCTTTCCATCGACAGCCCGCTCGGCCCCCTGATGCTGGCCGGGGACGGATCCGCCCTGACCTCGGTCGGCTGGGGCCGCTTCGATCATGACGAGCCGGACGCTGTGCTGGTCGAGACGGCGCGTCAGCTGGACGCTTATTTCACCGGACGGCTCCAGCGCTTCGATCTGCCGCTGAAGCCGGCGGGCACCGCCTTCCGTCAAAGCGTCTGGGACGCGATGCTGGCGATCCCCTATGGCGGCACCGCCACCTATGGCGGGATGGCGAAGATGCTGGACAGCGGGCCGCGCGCGGTCGGCGGGGCCTGCGGTGCCAATCCGATCCCCATCGTCATCCCCTGCCACCGGGTGCTGGCCAGCGGCGGTGCGCCCGGCGGCTATTCCGGCCATGGCGGGCTCGACACCAAGGCGTGGCTGCTGGCGCTGGAGCGCCGGCATGCCGGCATAAGTCAGGGCAACGGCGCGGCGGCGGAGCAGTTCGCGCTGCTCTGAAACGCCTGAGAACTCAAAAGAAGGGAGACCAAACCACCATGGTTCACGCGATCCGCATCCACGAGCACGGCGGGCCGGAGGTTCTGCGCTGGGACGAGATCGAGGTGGGAGAGCCCGGTCCGGGACAGGTGCGCATCCGCCAGACCGCGGTCGGGCTGAACTACATCGACACCTATCACCGCTCCGGCGCCTACAAGCTGCCGGATCTGCCGGCTGTGATCGGCATGGCGGGCACCGGCGTGGTGGAGGCGCTGGGTCCGGACGTCACCACGCTGAAGCCCGGCGACCGCGTCGGCTACGCCATGTCCATCGGCGCCTATGCCGAGAGCCGGCTGATCGCCGCCGACCGGCTGGTGCCGCTGCCGAGCTGGCTAGACGAGCAGGCGACCGCGGCCACGCTGCTGCAGGGGCTGACCGCGCAGTATCTGCTGCGCAGCACCTATGCGGTCCAGCCCGGCGACACCATCCTGGTGCAGGCCGCCGCCGGCGGGGTGGGGCTGCTGCTGTGCTCCTGGGCCCGGCATCTCGGCGCCACGGTGATCGGCACCGTCGGCTCGGAGGAGAAGGCCGAACTGGCGAAGGCCCATGGCTGCCACCACACCATCGACTACACCCGCGAGGATTTCGTCGTCCGGCTGAAGGAGCTGACGGACGGGCAGGGCGTGCCGGTCGTCTATGACGGCGTCGGCAGGACGACCTTCCTCAAAGGGCTGGATTGCCTGCGGCCGCGCGGTCTGATGGTGCTGTTCGGCGCCGCGTCGGGCGCGCCGGAGCCGCTGGATCTGGGGCTGCTGGCGGCGAAAGGATCGCTCTACGTGACGCGGCCGACGCTGGCGACCTACACCGCCAAGCGCGAGGATCTGATGGCCTCGGCCGCCGATCTGTTCGATGCGGTGAGGAATGGCGGGGTGACGTTCACCGTCAACCAGCGCTTCGCGCTGAAGGACACCGCCGACGCGCACCGGGCGCTGGAATCGCGGGCGACCACGGGGTCGACGGTGCTGGTGCCTTAAAAACTGGAACCGAGGGGCGGAGAGCCGGATCCGCCCCTTCCTTCCACCGCCTCACTCCACGGCCCAGAGCGGGTTCTTGATCTTCTTCAGCATCTCGGCATGAGCCGCGGCCTCGTCGTCGCTGACGGCGAAGACGCGGGCTTCGCGGAAGGGGCGGTCGATACGGACCGGGCTGGCGACGCCGCCCTTCGAGGCCGGCCCGCCGGCGAAGGACAGGCCGGTCTGCCGGCCGCCCAGCAGCTCCAGATAAACCTCGGCCAGCAGCTGGGCGTCGAGCAGCGCGCCGTGCAGGGTGCGGTTGGAGTTGTCGACGCCGAAGCGCTTGCACAGCGCATCGAGGGTGGCGGGCGAGCCGGGGAACTTCTGCCGGGCCATCAGCAGGGTATCGACGGCACGGTCCTTCGGCATCACCGGATAGCCGGCGATCTTCAGCTCCCAGTTCAGGAAATGCATGTCGAAGGCGGCGTTGTGGATCACCAGCGGCGCGTCGCCGATGAACTTGACGAAGTCGGCGGCGACGTCGTTGAACAGCGGTTTGTCGGCCAGGAACTCCGTGCTCAACCCATGGACGGCGAAGGCCTCCGGCGGCATGTCGCGCTCGGGGTTGAGATAGACGTGGAAGCGCTCACCGGTGGCGAGGTGGTTGACCAGCTCGATGCAGCCGATCTCGACCAGCCGGTGACCTTCCTCCGGCTTGAAGCCCGTGGTTTCGGTGTCGAGAACGATTTCACGCATGATGGATCTGCCCTGGTTGATAGCCGCGCGGCGGCCAGTGCCTTCCGGTCCGCCGTACCACGTCGCGCACAATGCCCTGAAGCGCCCGCCGCGTCACCAGCCGACCGGCGCCGGTCGGAACGACATAGTCGGCACGCTGCCGCTTTTCCATATCCGGCATCTGGCGGGCGAGGATGCCGGCGAACTTCTCCGCCGTCATGCCCGGCCGGGCCAGCACGCGGGCGCGCTGGACGGCGAAGGGGGCCGAGACGACGATGGTCGCATCGACCCGCCGCTCGCCCCGGGTTTCGAACAGCAGCGGGATGTCCAGCACCGCGATCCTGGCACCGCGACGGGCGGCACGGGCAAGGAAGTCGCGCTGTGCCGCCTGGACCATCGGATGCAGGATCGCTTCCAGCCGCTTCAGCGCATCCCCGTCGCGGAACACCGCAGCCCCCAGCGCCGGCCGGCTGACCGCCCCGTCGACCACCACGCCGGGAAAGGCGGCGTCGATCACCGGCACCGCCCAGCCGCCGCGGCCAAGCAGCCCATGCACCACCGCGTCGGAATCGCAGACCGGGGCGCCCATCGCCTTCAGCATGCGGGCGGCGGTGCTCTTGCCCATGCCGATGGAACCGGTCAGGCCCAGCACGATCATCGCCCTTGCCTCAGCCTTCCAGAACGAAGCGGACCAGATCCGGGGTCACCTGCGGCTCGACGCCGAACCAGGCCTTGAAGCCGGGACGCGCCTGATGCAGCAGCATGCCGATGCCGCCGGCCACCGGGTTGCCGCGCGCCCTGGCCTCGGCCAGCAACGGGGTTTCCAGCGGCACATAGACGATGTCGTTGACGACGGCGGAGGCGGGCAGGGCGCGCAAGGACAGGTCCAGCGCCGGCTGGCCGGCCATGCCCTGGGTCGTGGTGTTGACCAGCAGGGACGCACCGTCGAGCGCGGTTTCACGTGAAACCCAATCGACCACAGTCACGCCGCCGTTGAGACCGACCGCAGCCAGATCCGCCGCCAGTTCCTCGGCACGGGCGCGGGTGCGGTTGACCAGACGGACCTCCGGCGCCCCGGCGTCGAGCAGCGCGACCACCACGGCGCGGGCGGCCCCGCCGGCACCGATCACCACCGCCGGGCCGCGCTCCGCCGTCCAGTCCGGCTGTTCGGCACGCAGATTCTCGATGAAGCCGAAGCCGTCGGTGTTGCCGCCTTCCAGCGCGCCGTCATCGGCCACCACGATGGTGTTGACGGCTCCCATCCGCCGCGCCGTCCCGTCCAGCCGGTCGACGGTGCGGAAGGCGATCTCCTTCAGCGGGACGGTGACGTTGCAGCCGCGGAAGCCCAGGGCGGGCAGGGCGCGGATCGCCTGCTCGGCACGCTCCGGCGCCACCGCCAGCGGCACATAGGCGCCGTCGATTCCATATTGCCGCAGCCAGAATCCGTGCAGCCGGGGCGAGCGCGAATGGCCGATGGGCCAGCCCATCACGCCGGCGATCTTCGCCTTGCCGCTGATCGCACCGCCGCTGATCCCCCCGGCACCGCTCGAAGAATCCGCCGTCATTCCCTGCCCACTCCATGCACGCGCAGAAAGCCGAGCAGCGGCAGAAGCGGCAGCCCGAGGATGGTGAAGAAGTCGCCCTCGACCCGGTGGAACAGCTGCGCCCCCAGCCCTTCCAGCTGATAGGCGCCGACCGAGTGCAGCACGTCGTCGCCGACGCGATCAAGGTAATCGTCGAGGAAGGCTTCGCTGAAGTTGCGCATGGTCAGGCGGGCGCTGTCGGTCTTGTGCCACATCCGCTCGCCGTCGCGCACGACCACGGCACAGCTGACCAGCTGGTGGGTCTTGCCGCGCAGGTCGAGCAGCTGGGCGCGTGCCGCGGCGCGGTCGGCCGGCTTGTCGAACCAGCGCCCCTCGCAGTCCAGCATCTGGTCGGCGCCGACCACCAGCGCGCCCGGATGGCGGCGGGTGATGCGCTGGGCCTTCAATTCGGCCAGGGCCTCGGCGACGGCGTCGGCGGGAACGCCCTCGGCCCGGCCGGTGGCCTTCACCTCGTCCTCGTCGACCAGCGGCCTGTCGAGGATGGCGGGAAGGCCGGCCTGCTCCAGCATCGCCGCCCGCGTGCGCGAGCCGGACGCCAGGACGAGCTTGGGAGCCGCGCTCACGTCTTCTTCCCTTCCGGGCTGAAATTGCCGCTCTGGCGGCGGGCGAGCAGCATCATGATCTCGGCCGCGGTCTCCTCGATGGAGCGGCGCGACACGTCGATCACCGGCCAGCCTCGCCGGCTGAACAGCCGCCGCGCCTCCTGCACCTCGGCACGGACCAGCTCGGGATCGGCATAGCTGGAGCCCTCGCCCTGGTTCAGCAGCTTCAGCCGGTTGCGGCGAATCTGCACCAGCCGGTCGGGGTCCTTGGTCAAGCCGACGATCAGCGGCCGGGTCAGCAGGTCCAGCTCCGCCGGCAGCGGACTGCCCGGCACCAGCGGGATGTTGGCCGCTTTGATGCCGCGGTTGGCCAGATAGATGCAGGTCGGCGTCTTGGAGCTGCGCGACACGCCGATCAGCACCACGTCGGCCTCGTGCAGGTCCCAGTTCGACTGGCCGTCGTCATGGGACAGGGCGAAATCGACGGCGTCGATCCGGCTGAAATATTCGGCGTCGAGGACGTGCTGGCGGCCGGGCTGGCGCTGCGATTCCACGCCCAGGAAGGCGGCGAGCGCGTTGATCAGCGGATCGAGCACGGGGATGCAGGGCACCTGCATCTCGCGGCAGAAATCCTGGAGCCGGCGGCGCAGCGTCTCGTCGACCAGCGTGAACATCACCAGCCCGTGGTTGTCCCGGATTCCCTCCAGAACGAGGTCGAGCTGGCGGTCGGTCCGCACCAGATTCCAGAAATGTTCGATCGGCCGCACGTCGTCGAACTGGATGACGCAGGCGCGCGCCACGCTGTTGATCGTCTCGCCCGTCGCATCGGATACGAGATGTAGGTGGAACTCTTTCATCCGTCCCCAACATTCTGTGGAGAATCCGGCCCAGATCTGTGGACAACCGGATTCACCGTCGTTTCGTCCCGGCTGGGGGACTCCTCCTCCCCGATACGGCCAAGCGCGGAACAACTCCGCCGACCGCTTCGGAAGCTGGGAAGATCCGGTCCCGTCCGCCCGGTTATCCACGGGACTCCCGCTCGTCCAGCTATAGCATTTCCGCCGTTTCCGGCGGTAGTGCTCCGAATCGTCCACAGATCCGCACACATGCCCGCACAAGCCCCCGGATCTGTGGACAGATTCTCCAGAATCGGGGATCACCGTTATCCACAGCCATCCACCTCATCCTCTTCCTTTCTCCCTTTAAAAAATATAGTGAAGAAGAGGGGATAAACCCGTCCCGGATTCTGGCGCGGAATCGGCGCCGGAATCGCACGGGGCTTTTCGGATTCGCATGTCAGGGGAACGCACCGTCTTGTCCGCCACCAGCTCCGACGTCCAGAATCGGGCTTCCAAGCCTGCCCTGAAGCCGATGCTCGCCGCCCTGGCGGGAGAGGTGCGGCCGCGCCCGCCCTTCTGGCTGATGCGTCAGGCCGGACGCTATCTGCCGGAGTATCGCGAACTGCGGGCCAAGGCCGGCAGCTTCCTCGACCTCTGCTACAATCCCGACTTCGCGGTCGAGGTCACCTTGCAGCCGCTGCGCCGCTACGGCATGGACGCGGCGATTCTGTTCTCCGACATCCTGGTGGTGCCGCATGCCCTGGGGCAGCCGCTGGCCTATCTGGAAGGGGAGGGGCCGAAGCTGGATCCTGTCCGCAGCGTCGAGGACCTCAAGCGCCTGTCGCGCGACCGCTTCCACGAGACGCTGGCGCCGGTCTACGAGACGGTGCGCCGGCTCTCCACCGCGATCCCCGCAGAGACGACGCTGATCGGCTTTGCCGGGGCTCCCTGGACCATCGCCTGCTACATGGTCGAAGGGGCCGGCTCCAAGGAGTATGCCCACGTCAAGCGCTGGGCCTACGGCGATCCGGTCGGCTTCGGCCAGCTGATCGACCTGATCGTCGAGGTGACCGCCGACTATCTCTGCCGCCAGATCGAGGCCGGGGCCGAGACGGTGCAGCTGTTCGACAGCTGGGCCGGCGTGCTGCCGGTGGCCGAGTTCCGCCGCTGGGTGATCGAACCGACGCGGCGGATCGTCGCACTGGTGAAGGCGAAGCACCCGGACACGCCGGTCATCGGTTTCCCGCGCGGCGCCGGCCACGCCTATGAGGAGTATGTCGCCGGGTCCGGCGTGGACGCCGTCGGTCTCGACACCACCGTTCCGCCGGTGTGGGCGGCGCAGACCCTCCAGACGCGGCTGCCGGTGCAGGGAAACCTCGATCCGATCATGCTGGCTGCCGGCGGCAAGGCGCTGGAGACGGCGACCCACGACATCCTGGCGGCGTTGGCCGGTGGGCCCTTCGTGTTCAACCTGGGCCATGGCGTCATCCAGTCGACCCCGCCGGCCCATGTGGAGGCGCTGACGCGCATCCTGCGGGACTGGCCGGGGCAGGGCTGAGGCCATCGGTGCTAAGCGGCTGAAAAAGCGACGGCGGGGGTCTGGACAGAGCGGCGGCAACGCTCCAGTTTAGCGGGCACCATGAGCCAGCAATTCCCCCAGACCTCCGCCTCGACCCCTGCCGGCCCCGGCGACCGAATTTCTGGGAGCCGGCCGCGTCGCGTCGCCGTCGTGCTGTTCAACCTCGGCGGTCCGGACGCGCCGGAGGCGGTGCGGCCCTTCCTGTTCAACCTGTTCGCCGATCCGGCCATCATCCGGCTGCCGAACCCGTTCCGCTTCCTGATCGCCAGCCTGATCAGCGGACGGCGGGCGAAGCCGGCGACGGCGATCTACGCGCAGCTCGGCGGCAAGTCGCCGCTGCTGGAGAACACGGAAGCCCAGGCGGCGGCGCTGGAAGGGGTGCTGGCGGCGGATCCGGCGGCCGGTGGCGCGGAGACCAGGGTCTTCATCGCCATGCGCTACTGGCACCCGATGAGCGCCGAGACGGCAGCAAAGGTGAAGGCCTACGACCCGGATCTGGTCGTGCTGCTGCCGCTCTACCCGCAATTCTCGACCACCACCACGGCGTCGAGCGCCAAGGCGTGGCATCAGGCGGCCAGCACCGTCGGGCTGACGGCGCCGACGAAGCTGCTGTGCTGCTACCCGACCCAGGCCGGCTTCATCGACGGCACGGCGGACCTGATCCGCCCGCTCTACGAGGCCGCCAAGGCCCATGGCAAGCCGCGCGTCCTGTTCTCCGCCCATGGGCTGCCGAAGAAGGTGGTGGCCGCCGGCGACCCTTATCAGTGGCAGTGCGAGCGCACGGCCGAATCCATCGCCGCGGCGCTGGGCATCGACGATCTCGACTGGATCAACTGCTACCAGAGCCGCGTCGGCCCGATGGAGTGGATCGGTCCCAGCACCGACGCCGAGATCCGCCGCGCCGGCCAGGACGGCGTGCCGATCCTGGTGGTGCCGATGGCCTTCGTGTCGGAGCATTCCGAGACGCTGGTGGAGATCGAGGTCGAATACCGTCACCTCGCCAAGGAGGCGGGGGTGCCGCACTTCACCCGCGTGCCGACGGTGGGGGTGCATCCCGGCTTCATCGACGGGCTGGCCAAACTGGTGCGGCAGACGGTCGCGGGCAAGGCGGCGATCTGCTCGCAGAAGGGCGACCGGATCTGCCCGTCCAACTTCTCCGGCTGCCCGCAGGCGCGGGGCTGAACCGCAACGGCTGAACAGTAAAGAAAAAGGGGACACGCCCGGTGCTGTACGAATGGATCAAGGCGCTGCACGTCATCAGCATCATCGCCTGGATGGCGGGGCTGCTCTATCTGCCGCGCCTGTTCGTCTACCACTGCCAGGCGCCGGCCGGATCCGAGGCGTCGGAGACCTTCAAGGTGATGGAACGCCGCCTGCTGCGCGCCATCATGAACCCGGCGATGATCGCGGCCTATGTGTTCGGCATCACGATGATCGTGCTGACGCCGGAATGGATGAAGCAGGGCTGGCTGCACGCCAAGCTGCTGTTCGTCCTGCTGCTGACCGCCAGCCACATGATGATGGCCCGCTGGCGCCGGGACTTCGCAGAGGACCGCAACACGCGGCCGCAGCGCTTCTACCGCATCGCCAACGAGGTGCCGACGCTGCTGATGATCGGCATCGTCATCTTCGTCATCGTGAAGCCCTTCTGACCGGTGGACAGGTGAATCCCCGGCCTTCCATCTCCCGGAAAAAGCGGAATCCGCGACCTTTGGCGGTTTCGCTTTCGTTTGACTTGCGTCCGCCGATCCGATAACCATGTCAGGACCACGGGGTTTTCGCCCCGCGGCCTCCCACGCCCACATCTGCCGATCCGACGCTCTGATCTTGAGCCGGGCCTGGTGGCTGGCGAATCGCTCCCGTGCGGCCATTTTCCGGACGCCCTGGCGCGCCTTCGCCGAAGCGCCACCCGCTGCCCACCCGACGCGACCGCGTTGCGGCGTCCGCCGCCCCCAGCCGCCGTCGGCCGGACCCTCCGGCACTCCCCACCTCCAAGGCCACTCCCCCGCATGACGATTTCACAGGCAATCCGATGCATCTCCAAGAGCTGAAGTGCAAAAGCCCCGCCGAACTGCTGGCGTTCGCGGAGGAGCTGCAGATCGAGAACGCGAGCACGCTGCGCAAGCAGGACATGATGTTCGCGATCCTGAAGCAGCTGGCGGAAAACGACATTCCGATCTTCGGCGACGGCGTGTTGGAGGTGCTGCAGGACGGGTTCGGCTTCCTGCGTTCGCCGGAAGCCAATTATCTGCCGGGTCCCGACGATATTTACGTCAGCCCCAGCCAGGTGCGCCGCTTCGGCCTGCGCACCGGCGACACGGTGGAAGGGCAGATCCGCTCGCCCAAGGACGGTGAGCGCTATTTCGCCCTGCTGAAGGTCAACACCATCAATTTCGACGCGCCCGACAAGGTCCGTCACCGCATCAACTTCGACAATCTGACGCCGCTCTATCCGGAAGAACGGATCCGGATGGAGGTCGAGGACCCCACCAAGAAGAACCTCACCGGCCGCATCGTCGACCTGGTGGCGCCGCTCGGCAAGGGGCAGCGCGGGCTGATCGTGGCGCCGCCGCGCACCGGCAAGACGGTGATGCTGCAGAACATTGCCCACTCGATCGCCACCAACCACCCCGAAGCCTATCTGATCGTCCTGCTGATCGACGAGCGTCCGGAAGAAGTGACGGACATGGCCCGTTCGGTGCGCGGCGAGGTCATCAGCTCCACCTTCGACGAGCCGGCCACCCGCCACGTCCAGGTCGCGGAAATGGTGATCGAGAAGGCCAAGCGCCTGGTCGAGCACAAGCGCGACGTGGTCATCCTGCTGGACAGCATCACCCGCCTGGCCCGCGCCTACAACACCGTCGTGCCAAGCTCGGGCAAGGTGCTGACCGGCGGCGTCGACGCCAACGCCCTGCAGCGGCCCAAGCGCTTCTTCGGTGCCGCCCGCAATGTGGAAGAGGGCGGGTCGCTGACCATCATCGCCACCGCGCTGATCGACACCGGCAGCCGCATGGACGAGGTGATCTTCGAAGAGTTCAAGGGCACCGGCAACTCGGAAATCGTGCTGGACCGCAAGCTCTCCGACAAGCGCACCTTCCCGGCCATCGACATCTCCAAGTCGGGCACCCGCAAGGAGGAGCTGCTGGTCGACAAGGGCACCATGTCGAAGATGTGGATCCTGCGCCGCATCCTGATGCCGATGGGCGTGACCGACGCGGTCGACTTCCTGGTCGACAAGCTGAAGCACACCAAGTCGAACAACGAGTTCTTCGAAAGCATGAACCAGTAAGGTCGTGCCGGATCCGCCCCCTTCTCTGCGGAGGGGGCGGCCTGCCGTCGCGGCACAGAAAAAGGGCGGGGACCTTCCGGTCACCCGCCCTTTTCTTTTTCAACTCAACCCGGTCCCTTCGACCGATCCCTGAGCGGGATCAGAAGGGCGGCTGCTGCGGCTGTTCGGCCTGCTGGGCCGACTGGCGGTGGTACAGCTCGGCGAAGTCGATCGGGTTGATCATCAGCGGCGGGAAGCCGCCTTCGCGGGTCGCGCTGGAGACGATGGCGCGGGCGAACGGGAAGATCATCCGGGCGCCTTCGATCATCAGGACCGGGCGGTGATGCTCTTCCGGCAGGCCGGGGAACTGGAACAGCGCGCCATAGGCCAGCTCGACCAGGAAGGCGACGGACTCGCCCTGGCGGGCTTCGCACCGCAGGTTCAGCGTCAGCTCGTAAATGTCGTCGCCGACCTTCTGGCCCTGGACGTCGACGCCGATGTTGACCTGCGGCTGCGGCTGGTTCGGCAGCAGGCTCTGCGGGGCGTTGGGGTTCTCGAAGGAGAAGTCCTTCACATACTGCGCGAGGACATGCATCGGCAGCGAAGACGTCTGCTGCTGCTCGGCGCCGTTGCTCATCTGATCGGACATAACGGACTCCTAATCGCCGGCCCGCTTTCCATCCCCGGTCCCGGTATGGACGGGGGGCAGGGGTCGCAGGCCGACCCGGATGTGAGGTGACAGGGTTTGGTTCGCGACGGTTGTGCCTTCGCCCAAAGGGCTGGCTATCATGGATCGACCGTCCTGCCAACGGAAACCGCCGACGGATTGGCGGCTCAGCGCCGCTCATCTGGACGGTGCTTCCCCCATTGGGAATCGGTCAGCCGCGGCGCGTCGCGATCCTCGCCGTTCCTGTCCTCCGGGGTGACGTCGCGGAAATCGCCGTCGATAACGCCGGGCACGCCGGGAGCGGAGCGGAAGGGATCGTCGCCGCGGCGCGGACCGCCGGTGCCGAAACCCCCATTGCCGAACCCCTGGTCGCCGGTGGCGGGGCCGCCGGCACCAGCCCCGAAACCGGGACCGAAGCTCCCGGCTCCGAATCCACCCCGGCCCGTGGTGGTGAAGACCGGCATGCCGGCGCCGATCCGGCTGAACAGCCAGCGGCCGATGCCCCGGCGCAGCGGCCGGATCAGCAGCAGGATGCCGAGAATGTCGGTGAGAAAGCCGGGGATGATCAGCAGGATGCCGGCCAGCACGGCGCAGAAGCCGTCGAGCACGGTGCCGATGGGCGCCTCGCCGCGCGCCGCCGCCGCCTGGGCCTTGCTCAGCGAGGCGAGCCCCTGGTGACGGACGATCAGCATGCCCACCACCGCCGACAGGGCCAGCAGCCCGATGGTCGGCCCGGCGCCGATCCAATCGCCGACCTGGATGAATCCGACGATCTCCAGGATCGGCAGAAGAAGGATCAACAACAGGGGATTCATGGTGTCCTTGCTCTTCGGGCTCGCTGCCCCTATCTAGGTTTGGATAGGTCGTCCGGTCGAAAGACCGCCGGCCTCATCCAATTGGCGGTTCAATCGGCAATTACTGGCGGGCAAGCAACACGTAATGCCGACCGGCCGCAAGGTCCAGAGGCGGGCCGGATCCGCCGGCGATTTCGCCGCGGCACAATGCTCACGACAAATCGTATTGGAAGGAACAGATGATGGGAGACGGGTTCGTGTTCATCGAGATCGTGATCTTCGCGATGATCGCGGCCTTCCTCGTCTATCGGCTGCGCAGCGTCCTCGGCCGCCGGACGGGGGAGGAGCGGCAGCGGTCCAACCCCTTCACCTCCGCTCCGGGTGCTGCGAAGCCGGACAATGTGGTGACCCTGCCGGAGCGCAACCGGGCGCGACCGGATGTCGCACCGGGCGCCGATGTCGTGTCGTCGGACGAGCCGCTGTCGCTGGCCGCGTCCATCGACCAGATCCGTGCCGCCGATCCCAACTTCGACGAGAAGCATTTCCTGGAAGGCTCCAAGGCCGCCTTCGCCATGATCGTCGATGCCTTCGCCCGGGGCGACACCGCGACGCTGCGCCCGCTGCTGGCCGACGACGTCTATGACAGCTTCGCCCAGGTCATCCGCGACCGTCAGGCCGCCGGCGAACAGCATGAAGCCCGCATCGAGCAGGTCCGCGAGGCCGAGGTGGTGGAGGCGAAGCTGGATGCCGGCCGCACCGCCCGCGTCACCGTGCGTCTGGTTTCCGATCAGGTGAATGTGGTGCGTGATCGCAACGGCGCCATCGTCGACGGCGATCCCAAGGCGCTGGTGGAGAACACCGACGTCTGGACCTTCGCCCGCAACCTCCGTTCCCGCGATCCGAACTGGGCGCTGGTCGAGGTGCGGCCGGTCCAGTGAGGAACGACCACCAGCAATGACACATCGTCACCGTACCGGTTTCAGCGCCATCGCCCTCTTCGGGGCGGTGGCGTTGCTGTTTTCGGCCTGCGCTCCCAAGGAGGAGATCAAGCCGCCGCCCGACGCCCTGACCCTGGCGCCGTTGTCCTTCGCCGATCTGCCGGGTTGGCGCAGCGATCCGGTGGCGCAGGCGGTGCCGGCGCTCGCCCGGTCCTGCGCCCGCTTCCGGAGCCTGCCCGCCGACCGGACGGTTGGGCCCAACGGGGTGGCCGGGACCATCGGCGACTGGCAGGGCCCCTGCGCCCGTCTGGCGGATCTGCCTGCCGGTGACGATGCCGCCGCCCGCGCCTTCTTCGAGGCGACTTTCACCCCTTACGCCGCCGGCAACAACGGCAGCCGCGAGGGCCTGTTCACCGGCTATTACGAGGCCGAGCTGGAGGGCAGCCTGCGCCCGGATCCGGCCTATCCGGTTCCGCTCTACCGCCGGCCGCCCGATCTGGTGATGGTCGATCTCGGCGATTTCTCCGACCGCTGGAAGGGCGAGCGCACCGCCGGCCGCGTGGTCGACGGCAAGCTGAAGCCTTACGAGGATCGCGCCGCCATCATCGCCGGATCGCTGAAGGGCAAGGGGCTGGAGCTGGTGTGGGTGAAGGACCCGATCGGCGCCTTCTTCCTGCAAATCCAGGGGTCGGGCCGGATCCGGCTGGCCGACGGCAGCGAGACGCGTGTCGGTTACGCTGCCCAGAACGGCCACAAATACGTCGCCATCGGCAAGGAGCTGATCGACCGCGGCGCGCTCAAGCGGGAAGAGGTTTCATTGCAGACCATCCGCGCCTGGCTGCTGGCGCATCCCGATCAGGCCGCGGCGGTGATGAACGTCAATCCGTCCTACGTCTTCTTCCAGACGCTGGCCGGCGACGGCCCGAACGGTGCCCAGGGCGTGGCGCTGACGCCCGGCCGCAGCCTGGCGGTCGACTCAAAGTTCATGCCCTATGGCGTTCCGGTGTGGCTGGATGCCGAGGACCCGGTCGATGGCGGGCAGCGGCTGCAACGGCTACTGGTGGCGCAGGACACCGGCGGAGCGATCCGCGGGCCGGTGCGTGGCGACGTCTTCTGGGGCCATGGTCCGGAGGCGGAGCACAGGGCCGGACTGATGAAGAGCCGGGGGAGCTATGTGCTGCTGCTGCCGAAAAGCGTGAAGGTGGCTGCCGGAAGCTAGGCGCGGGCAGGGCGATGTTTCACGTGAAGCAGAGGGGCGCCCGAGCGGACGCCCCCCATGCCGTCACAGAATGAACTTCGACAGGTCCGCATTCTTCGCCAGCCCGCCGACCCGTTCCCGCACCAGCGCGGCGTCGATGGTGACCGTCTCGCCGGCGCGGTCGCTGGCGGCGAAGCTGATCTCCTCCAGCAGGCGTTCCAACACCGTGTGCAGGCGGCGCGCGCCGATGTTCTCGACGGAGCTGTTGATCTCCGCCGCCAGCCGGGCCAGCTCGTCGATGCTGTCGTCGGTGAAGACCAGATCGACCTCCTCCGTCTTCATCAGCGCCTTGTACTGGCGGATCAGGCTGGCTTCCGGCTCGGTCAGGATGCGCTTGAAGTCGTCCTGGCTCAGCGCCTTCAGCTCGACGCGGATCGGCAGGCGGCCCTGCAGCTCCGGCAGCAGGTCCGACGGCTTGGCGATGTGGAAGGCGCCCGACGCGATGAACAGGACATGGTCGGTCTTCACCGGGCCATGCTTGGTCGACACCGTGGTGCCTTCGATCAGCGGCAGCAGGTCGCGCTGGACGCCTTCGCGGCTGACGTCGGCGCCGCGCGCGTCGGAGCGGGCGGAGATCTTGTCGATCTCATCGAGGAAGACGATGCCGTTCTGCTCGACCGCCCGGATCGCCTCCGCCACCACCTTTTCCTGGTCCAGCAGCTTGTCGGACTCCTCGGCCATCAGCACCGTGTGGCTCTCGGCCACCGTCATGCGGCGGGTCTTGGTGCGGCCGCCCATCATCTTGCCGAACATGTCGTTCAGGTTCAGCATGCCCATCTGGGAGCCCGGCATGCCGGGGATGTCGAAGGTCGGCATGCCGGCCGGCGCACCGGTGTCGGCGACCTGGATTTCGATCTCCTTGTCGTTCAGCGTGCCCTCGCGCAGCATCTTGCGGAACTTGGCGCGTGTCTCGGCACTGGCGCTGTCGCCGCACAGCGCGTCGAGCACCCGCTCCTCCGCCCGCAGTTCGGCCTTGGCGGCGACCTCCTTGCGCAGCCGCTCGCGGGTCAGGCCGATGGCGGCCTCCACCAGATCGCGGACGATCTGCTCGACATCGCGGCCGACATAGCCGACCTCGGTGAACTTGGTCGCCTCGACCTTCAGGAACGGGGCCTGGGCCAGCCGGGCGAGGCGCCGCGCGATCTCGGTCTTGCCGACGCCGGTCGGGCCGATCATCAGGATGTTCTTCGGCAACACCTCTTCCCGCAGCCCCTCGGGCAGCTGCTGCCGGCGCCAGCGGTTGCGCAGCGCGATGGCGACCGCGCGCTTGGCCTCGTTCTGGCCGACGATGTAGCGGTCGAGTTCGGAGACGATCTCGCGCGGGCTGAAGGCGGCGGTGTCGGCGGAAACGGATGCGGTCTGGCTCATGGCGCTCACAGCTTTTCCAGGGTGACGTTTTCGTTGGTGTAGACGCAGATGCCGGCGGCGATCTTCATCGCCTTGCGCGCCACGGCTTCCGCATCCATCCCGTCGATGTCGATCAGCGCGCGCGCCGCCGACAGGGCGTAGGAGCCGCCAGAGCCGATGCCGATCAGCCCGTCCTCCGGCTCCAGCACGTCGCCGTTGCCGGTCAGCACGAGGCTGACGCTCTTGTCGGCCACCGCCATCATCGCTTCCAGGCGGCGCAGATAGCGGTCGGTGCGCCAGTCCTTGGCCATCTCGACGCAGGCGCGGGTCAGCTGGCCGGGATACTGCTCCAGCTTGCCTTCCAGCCGTTCGAACAGGGTCATCGCATCGGCGGTGGCGCCGGCGAAGCCCGCCATCACCGTGCCGCCGGCCAGCCAGCGGACCTTGCGCGCGTTGGCCTTCATCACCGTCGGGCCGACCGAGACCTGCCCGTCGCCGGCGATCACCACCTGACCGTTCTTGCGCACCGACAGGATCGTGGTGCCGTGCCACTGGATGGGATCGTGAGGATTGGACGCTGGATAGGTCATGCGGGAACCACGCTGGAGAATGGGAAACGGTCCCGCCGCCCCGGATCCGGGGCGCCGTCGCAGGCGCATGGACCTTGCAAGTCGTGGCGGCAGGGCATCCGGTCTATGTGGGAGGGGCGCTGTCCCCGTCAAGCATATCGGCCTCTGGCTCGTCCTCATCCCACAGGGACTCGACCAGGGCGTTCCGGCGCGTTTTGCCGGTTTTGGGCGGAGCGGCGGATGGCATGGGGCCGGCCGGATCCGCCCCCAGCCGGTCGAGCAGCGGACCGAGCGCCAGGAACTCGACCAGACCGGCCGGGGTGGCGGCCGAAGTGGCGATGAAGCGGCCGGCGGAGGGCGCGACGCCGACCAGCGCGCCGCTGCCGTCCAGCAGCGGATCGCCCGCCTCGGTCACCGCGGTGAGCAGGGCGGCCGAGCCCAGATCCGCCTGGATCAGCGTGGCGGCATCCCCGTCATCGGCCGGCAGCCCGCCGACGATGCCGGCGATCTCCCGTCCCCGTCCGCCCGGGATCGCCCGCACCGGCTCGCTGACGCGCAGGGCCGCGGTGCGCAGGGGCAGGGCGGGCAGCCGGGCCGGCACCCGCACCAGGGCGAAACCGCTGGCCGGGTCGCGCCCAACCACCCAGCCGGTCAGCTCCACCCCGCGGGCGGGCCGGACGGTGACGTTGGGGTCGGATCCGGGCAGTGGGGCCAGCAGCACCGCCTGGACCTCGCCGGCCGCATCGGTCTCGCCGATCACCAGCCCATGCGACCCGCCGACCGGCAGTCTCGCCGCCGCCGGCCGGCCGGATCCGGCCCCGGTCCGCAGCAGCAGGCGGCCCGGACGATATGCCGCGGACCCCACGGCCAGGGCAGGGGATGCGGCGTCCGGCGTCAGCGGCGTGGGTCCGGATCCGGCCGGCGCCGCCACGGGAAACAGGGCCGGCGGAGCCACCGACGGGGGCTGGGACCGGGGCGGGGCGCCGCCCGACAGCAGGGCACGGAAGCCGCCGTCGGCGGCGAGCGCCTCGACCGCGGCGGCGAAGGCCTCCTCGACCAGCAGGGTGTCGCCTTGCGGCACGCCGCTCTCCTGGGCAATGGCGCCGGTGGTGACCACGCGGTGCACCAGCCCGCCGCCGCGCGCGTCGTAGACCGTCCATTCCACCTTGACGCTGCCGGTGCCGGAACTGCCCTTGCTGCTGCCGGTCAGCCAGTTGGTGCGGTGGCACAATTCCAGCTGCACGTCGCGCAGGTCGCCCTGCACGGTGAAGCGGGCGCGGCTGCGGTTGCCGTCGGGGTTGTCGGGACCGCCGGGCCGGCCGACCACATCGAAACCGGCGGCGGTCATCGCCTCGGCGAACCGCTCGTCGAAGGTGGAGCCGCGCCGCATGTTGACGCCGCTGGTCCAATAGACGTCGTCGTAGGGCGGGGCGCAGTCGATGCCCCAGACATAGCGGCCGATCTGCATCCCGCGCCGCATCGACCCGATGGTCAGCTCGCCGAAGCGGAACGGCGCCGTGGTCCCGGCGGCCACCGGCGGCGCTGTCCTGGCGACCGGCGGGGGCGCGGACATACCGCCGCATCCGGCCGGTAGCAGGCCGAGGAGCACGGTCAGGGCTGCGGCGGAAAAGCGCGGATGGTCGGTCATAAGCGGATATGCACGCAGGAAGTGTATCGAACTCTACCCTGCACACGTCCGTAGGACAATCGTCGGAATGGACAGGGCGCGCATCAATCGTGCCGGATGCTGGCGCGCAGGGATGCTTCCTGCTACAAAACCGCCATGGACCAGACCCCCATCAATGGCGGCCGCCGCGCCTCGATCGAGCGGAACACCACGGAGACCCGGATCCGGGTCGCGCTGAACCTTGACGGCACCGGCGTCTACGACGTCAAGACGGGGGTCGGCTTCCTCGACCACATGCTGGAACAGCTGTCGCGCCACAGCCTCATGGACCTGACTGTCCTGGCCGACGGCGACCTGCACATCGACTATCACCACACCACTGAGGACACCGGCATCGCCATCGGCATGGCGGTGGCGAAGGCGCTGGGCGACCGCAAGGGCATCCAGCGCTACGGCCATTCCTATGTCCCGATGGACGAGACGCTGACGCGGGTGGCGCTGGACTTCTCCAACCGGCCCTACCTGATCTGGAAGGTGAACTTCACCCGCGACAAGATCGGCGATTTCGACACCGAGCTGTTCCGCGAGTGGTTCCAGGCCTTCGCCATGGCCGCCGGCGTGACGCTGCACGTCGAGAACCTGTATGGCGAGAACAACCACCACATCGTGGAAAGCTGCTACAAGGCGCTTGCCCGCGCGCTGCGCGCCGGGGTGGAGATCGACCCGCGCAAGCGCGATGCGGTGCCCTCCACCAAGGGCACGCTCGGCGGATCGCTCTGACGGCGGGGACCGCGGTCCAGCCATCCCCCTCCGCCGTCCTATCGGAAGGTTTGTCACGTTCATGGAAACGGTCGCGCTGATCGATTACGGCTCCGGCAACCTGCGCTCCGCCGCCAAGGCGATCGAGCGCGCGGCCGGCGAAGCCGATGCGTCTTACACGGTCCTCGTCACCTCCGACGCCGATGCCGTCCGCCGGGCCGACCGCGTGGTCCTGCCCGGCGTCGGCGCCTTCGCCGACTGCAAGCGCGGCCTGTCGGAGGTGCCGGGCATGCTGGAGGCGCTGGAGGAGGTGGTGCACCGCCGCGGCCGGCCCTTCCTCGGCATCTGCGTCGGCATGCAGCTGATGGCGGAGCGCGGCCGCGAATATGGCGTGACCGAGGGGCTGGGCTGGCTCCCGGGCGAGGTGGTGAAGCTGGAGCCGGCCGATCCGGCCCTGAAGATCCCGCACATGGGCTGGAACGAGCTGAACATCCGCCACCCGCACCCGGTTCTGGCCGGCCTGCCCGAGGGCAGCCACGCCTACTTCGTCCATTCCTACCAGTTCAGGCTCGCCGATCCCGACACGCTGATCGCGTCCGCGGATTATGGCGGGCCCTTCGCCGCGGTGGTCGGGCGCGACAATCTGGTCGGCACCCAGTTCCATCCGGAGAAGAGCCAGGCGACCGGCCTGGCGCTGATCGCCAATTTCCTGCGCTGGAAGGTCTGACGAGATGGCCGAGATCGCCATCGACAAGGTCGATGCGCTGAAGACCGCCGACCTGCACGACCTGTGCGACGCCGCCGATGACGCCATCCGCGCCGGCGGCGGCTTCGGCTGGGTCGAGCCGCCGCCGCGTGACGTGATGGAACGCTATTGGAAGGGCGTTCTGGTGGTGCCGGAACGGGTGATGTTCGTTGCCCGCCTGGACGGGGTGGTTGCCGGATCCGCCCAGCTGGTCAAGCCGCCGCGCAACAACGAGGCCCAGGCCCACGCCGCCCAGCTGACCACCAGCTTCGTCGCTCCCTGGGCGCGCGGCCACGGCCTTGCCCGCCGCCTGACCGTGGCCGTGCTGGAGGAGGCGCGCGCCGTCGGCTTCAAGGTGCTGAACCTCGATGTCCGCGTGACGCAGGATGCGGCCATCGCGCTCTATGAATCGCTCGGCTTCAAGCGCTGGGGCACCCATCCCTTCTACGCGCTGGTGCAGGGCAAGCCGCTCGCCGGACATTACTACTGCAAGGATCTCGAGCCTGCGCAACAGCCGCCGGCCTGATGACCGCCCGCCTGACAACCGCCAGCCACGCCATAGGAAGACGCCCGCGATGATCATCTACCCCGCCATCGACCTCAAGGACGGTGCCTGCGTCCGCCTGCTGCGCGGCGAGATGAGCCAGGCCACGGTCTTCAACACCGATCCCGGCGAACAGGCCCGCCTGTTCCAGAGCCAGGGCTTCGAATGGCTGCATCTGGTCGACCTCAACGGCGCCTTCGAAGGCAAGCCGGTGAACGGTGCGGCGGTCGAGAGCATCCTGAAGTCGGTCACCATCCCGGTGCAGCTCGGCGGCGGCATCCGCGACCTGACCACCATCGGCATGTGGCTGGAGAAGGGCATCAGCCGCGTCATCCTGGGCACGGTGGCGCTGCGCGATCCGGAGCTGGTGAAGGCGGCCTGCCGCGAGTTCCCGGGCAAGATCGCCGTCGGCATCGACGCGCGCGAAGGCTATGTCGCCGTGGCCGGCTGGGCCGAGACCTCCGACATCAAGGCGCTGGATCTGGCGCTGAAGTTCGAGGATTGCGGCGTCGCCGCCATCATCTACACCGACATCAACCGCGACGGCGCCATGGGCGGCGTCAACGTCGAATCCACCTCCGACCTCGCCTTCCACCTCACCACGCCGGTCATCGCGTCCGGCGGCGTCTCGTCCATCGAGGATTTGAAGGCGCTGAAGGTCGAGGAGGACACCGGGATCGAGGGCGTGATCTGCGGCCGGGCGCTGTACGATGGCCGGATCGATCCCAAGGAGGCGCTCGCCCTGCTGTCCGCCCCCGCCGTCGAGGACGCCGACTGATGCTGAAGATGCGTGTCATCCCCTGTCTGGACGTCAAGGACGGCCGGGTGGTCAAGGGGGTCAATTTCGTCGATCTGGTCGATGCCGGCGATCCGGTGGAGCAGGCCCGCGTCTATGACCGCGAGGGGGCCGACGAGCTGACCTTCCTCGACATCACCGCCAGCCACGAGAACCGCGACACCATCTTCGACGTGGTGCGGCGGACGGCGGAGCAGGTCTTCATGCCGCTGACCGTCGGCGGCGGCGTGCGCACGGTGGACGACATCCGCAAGCTGCTGCTGGCCGGCGCCGACAAGGTGTCGATCAACACCGCGGCGATCCACCGTCCGGACTTCGTGCGCGAGGGGGCCGAGAAATTCGGCGCCCAGTGCATCGTCGTCGCCATCGACGCCAAGAAGGTCGCTCCCGGCAGATGGGAGGTCTTCACCCATGGCGGCCGCAACGCCACCGGCATCGACGCGGTGGAATGGGCCAAGCGGATGGAATCGCTGGGGGCGGGCGAGATCCTGCTGACCTCGATGGACCGCGACGGCACCAAGAGCGGCTTCGACCTGGAGCTGACGCGCACGGTGGCGGACAGCATCCGCGTCCCGGTGATCGCGTCTGGCGGCGTCGGCACCCTCGACCATCTGGTGGAGGGCATCCGCGAGGGGCACGCCACCGCTGTGCTCGCCGCCTCGATCTTCCATTTCGGCACCTACACCATCGGACAGGCCAAGGCCGCGCTCGCCACCGCCGGCATTCCGGTGCGCCCGGCCAAGGCGCTGGAGACGACGAATGGGTGACAAGAAGGCCGCCGAAAAAGCCGTCGAGAAGGCTGCCGAGAAGGTTCAGGCCCTGCCGTCGGCCACCCCGTCCGCCGAGGTGCTCGACCGCCTGTTCGTCACCGTGCAGGCCCGCAAGGGCGCGGATCCGGAAACCTCCTACACCGCCAAGCTCTACAGCCGCGGCACCGCCAAGATCGCCCAGAAGGTGGGCGAGGAGGCGGTGGAGGCCATCCTGGAGGCCGTACGCGGCGACAAGGCGGCGCTGGCGGCGGAATCCGCCGACCTGCTCTATCACCTGCTGGTGCTGTGGGCCGATCTCGGGCTGGATCCGGCGGAGGTCTGGAGCAGGCTCGCCCAGCGCGAGGGCACCAGCGGCATCGACGAGAAGAAGTCCCGCAAGGCCTGAGCAGGGCTTGATCGAGACTCCCCAGCAAGAGGACGCATGCGATGGCCAAGAGCTATGACGCCAACAACGTGTTCGCCCGCATCCTGCGCGGCGAAATCCCGTGCAAGAAGGTGCACGAGACCGAACACGCGCTGGCATTCCACGACATCGAGCCGCAGACCCCGACCCATGTGCTGGTGATCCCGAAGGGCGCCTACATCGACATGGACGACTTCACCGCCAAGGCGTCGGAGGCGGAGATCGCCGGCCTGTTCCGCGCGGTGGGCGAGGTCGCCCGTATGGTCGGCGCCGACGGCCCCGGCTATCGCATCCTGTCCAACTGCGGCGAGGCCGCGCATCAGGAAGTGCCCCACCTGCACATCCACCTGTTCGCCGGCCGCGACCTGGGGCGGATGATCGGCAAGGCTTGAGCCGCCCGGCGCCGGTAGCCTCTACCGCCGCCGCATCCCCACCCGGCGCCGTGTCCCCTTCTTCGGCGGCACGGCGTCGAGGATCGCCAGGATCGCCGCGATCCCGTCCTCGTCCAGATCGCCGATCCGTTCCGACAGAAGGTTGGCGAGTTCCGTCGCCCGCGCGCTCAGGCCGGAGGTGTCCACCGTCACGCGCGGGTGGGACAGATCCGCCAGCCGTTCCAGCTCCTCCGCCTCGTCCCAGATGATGCCGAAATAGGCGCAGATCTGCCGGACCAGCTGGGGGGAGGGCTGGCCGCGCTTGCCATGCTCCAGCGCCGACAGATAAGCGGACGAGATGGACAGGTCGGTCGCCATCTGCTTCAGCGTCACGCCCCTGGCGTCGCGCAGCGACCGGACCCGTTCGCCGAACGGGGTCATGTGGAGTCCCTGACTGTTTGGGACCTGGAGACCATCCGACGCTTACCAAAGCGTCGGATGGTCTCCAGCCATTCGATTTTGCGTGCGATTCACGCTTCGGACGAGTCCGTCCGAACCGATCGCACTTTAGTCCTTACGGTCGCGCCGCCGTTTGATCAAGACATACAGCGCACCGTCGCCGCCATGCTTGGGCTGGGCCGGCTGGATCGCCAGCACCATCGGGCGCAGGCCCGGATCCGCCAGCCAGCGGGGGGTCGCCTGCCGCAGCACGCCCAGGCTGCCGAAACTGCCCTTGCCGGTGATCACCAGCACGCAGCGCCGCCCCTCGTTCCAGGCGCGGTGGACGAAGCCGGCGAGCGCGTGGTGGGCCTGGGCCTGGGTCATGCCGTGCAGGTCGATGCGGCCGTCGATCTCCAGCTCGCCGCGGCGGAAGCGGTCGCCGGTGCGGCGGTCGATGTTGGCGGTCGAACCGGGCGTCAGGGGCGGGGGGGGGCGCCCCCCCCCGCCGCCCCGTTTGGTTCTTTTTCACACCTTTGCCCCGCCCGCCAAAAAAAAGGGGGGTGTCTTAGGGGTGGGCGCGCTCTGAAGAAAAAAAAACAAAGGACGCGTTATGTTGTCACGAAGTAGT
>NZ_WHOS01000065.1 GCF_013340935.1 Azospirillum melinis
CGTATGTTTGGACGCCTCAAGGACTTCCGGCGCATTGCCACCCGCTATGACCGCTCCGCCACCAACTTCATGGCCGCCGTCCACATCGCCGCAACCGTCGCCTACTGGTTATGAGTCCGGACCCTACGCATGCTGGGCGAAACCATGATCCCTGCCATCGTTATAGAGGCGGCGGAGACAGAATGCTTGGTGATGAGCCTTGTCGAGAACATCGCACGCCGTCAGCATCGGCCGATCGACTTGATGGAAGAGATCAGAAGCCTCCATAAGCGGGGCTATTCCGATGCAGAAATCGGCAAGAAGATCGGTGTGACGGCAAGCTGGGCCAATATGGTGGTGAAGCTGTTTGAGCGTGGTGAAGAGCGGCTCATCGCTGCAGTGGAAAGTGGACTGATCCCCATCGCTTTTGCCATCGATATCGCCCGAGCAGATTCCAGCGAGGTCCAGAATGTCCTGATGGATGCTTACGCAGCCGGAAAGATCAAGGGTAAGAAAATTGCCGCAATCCGGCGCATGCTCGATCAGCGGATGAGGCGAAGCAAAGAGATGCCCGACAGCGGCTTTGGTCGAAAAAATGGCCCCCGCAAGTTAACGTCCGCAGATCTGATGCGGGTGTATCAGAGAGAAGCTGAGAAGCAGCGGATATTGGTCAAAAAATCTGATTATACACAAGCAAAGCTACTTTTTATCGTGGAAGCGCTGAAGGATTTGCGGGGTGATGAGGCTTTCACGACCCTGCTGCGGGACGAGGGACTATCTACAATGCCCCGCGCACTTGCGGCACGGATTTCAGGTGAGGCACCACGATGAGCCGGCCGGATCACAAGGCAAGTGGCGTAAAACTGTCCTTCGAACGGGAGGGGATTGTTGTTTCCCTCGCGCAGATCATCCCGTTGAAGATATTACGGGAAGGCATAAAGGAGAGCCGGAAATACGCCCAGATCCTTGGATCAATACGGGCAATCGGCTTGGTAGAAGCACCGATCATAACACCAGACCCCAAACATCCCGAAACATACTTCCTCCTCGACGGACATTTGCGTATCGAAGCGCTGAAAGACCTTGGGATTACCGAAGTCGAGTGTCTGATCTCCACGGATGACGAGGCCTATACCTATAACAAGCGCATCAATAGATTGGCGGCGGTGCAGGAGCACAGGATGATCACGCACGCTGTGGAAAAAGGGGTTCCGGAGAATCTAATTGCGGAAGCCCTGGGAGTTGATGTTGCGACAATCCGCCGTCGGTTCCGGTTGCTCGATGGCATCTGCCCTGATGTTATCAATCTGTTGAAGGATACGACCTGCCCCCAAGCTGTTTTCGATATTTTGAGACGGATGGCGCCTATTCGGCAGGTGGAGGCGGCTGAGCTAATGATTGGGCAGAACAATTTTTCCCTGATGTTCGCACGGGCGCTTCTGGTCGCAACGCCAGAGAAACAGATCATTGATCCCAGAATGAGGAAGAGGCCGGAAGGTTCTGGCGTTACGGCCGAACAGATTGCACGGATGGAGCGGGAACTGGCCAGTCTGCAGGCCCAAGTGAGGTCGGTGGAAGAAAGCTATGGGATAGACAATCTCCACCTAACGGTCGCCAAGGGGTATATTACCAAGCTTCTGGGCAATGCCCGCGTTGTTCGCTGGCTGGCGCAGAACAGACAAGAATATTTATCTGAATTTCAGACTGTTGCTGAAATCGAAACTATAGGCAGCATGGATGTCATAGCTGAATGAAAGGGAAGTGTCCGGAATTTCGTGCTCGGCAGGGCAGGTTGTTCATCGACGCGCATCGCACCCTCCACTGAGACGAGCCGATCTGCAAAGTGAGTTAATTTGCTAAACGGCCCTTCCACCTTCCTGAAACATTGGCAAGCTGATGTGGTCCGGCTCCGGCAGAACATGCTCGACGCAAAGACCATTGGGGATCATGGGGAGAAGGCGCTTGGTTACGGTAAACTGAATCTAGTTCGATGTTCACTTCATGTGCTCATCCCTGGCGTCGGGTACCACCAGTATCACGCAAAGTGCGGGAGAACCACTTCCGGCCTTTACACGAGGCGCAGTTCTATATGCTACGCCTCAGAGCCAGTTTGACAACCGCTTCAGTGGCAGACTCGTCGAAGTAGCAGGCTCGCCATGGCGAGCTGTATCATGCCGCCGGAGACGTCGATCCGGGCTTCATAGTCTCGAACCAGACGTCTCCAGCGGGTCATCCATCCGAAGGTCCGCTCGACCACCCAGCGCCGCGGCACGACCTTGAACCCCGGCTCTGTGTCGGTTCGCCGAACCACCTGGACGGTGAAGTCGAGGAAGCCAGCCTTGACCATCAGCTTCTTGCGATCATAGGCACTGTCGGCGAAGAGGTGCTTCATCCACGGCCAACGCTTGCGCGTCGCCTCAAGGATCTTCTGGGCTCCGGCGGAGTCGGAAATGTCGGCGGTGGTCAGGTTCACCATCAGCAGGCGGCCATCGGTGTCGACCGCGATGTGCCGTTTGCGCCCGTTGATCCTCTTACCCGCATCGTAGCCGCGCTGCGTGGCGGCGGGAGCCTTCACCGATTGGCTGTCGACAACCCCGGCGCTCGGACGGGCTTCGCGGCCAGCCCGTTCACGATCGATCATCAACGCCACGTCGTGGATCGTCTGAAACAGCAAGCGCCGCGGGAGATACCGGAACCACCAATACACCGTCTGCCACGGCGGGAAGTCCTTTAGTAAAAGCCGCCAGCCGCAGCCCGTCCGGGCCAAGTAGCGCAAGGCGTTCAAGACTTCCCGAAGTTCCACACACCTCGGACGGCCGGTGGGGGCCTTCTGTGGCATCAGCGGTTCTATCAGAGACCATTCCTCATCGGTCAGGTCCGTCGAATACCGCTTCGTCTGCTTCTCGATCCTGGCCATCCGGCTGCGCGTCGCTTCGGTCCACATCCGAAGCTTGAATCACATCACGCTTTCAGCGCCAACACTTTTCAAACGGTCTCTCAGCCTGATCAAGGTGGTGGCGCGAGTCACCGAGATAAAAACCCACACCAAGCTGTCTCTGCCGACCAGCTTCCCCTACCAGGAAGGCCTCGCGATACTGACTGCCCGCACCGTCAAGCTACCGCCGTGACCGCAGGAGTGACGTGCCCTCGAACGAACCTGTCGTCGTAACCATCCACCCCCTTCATGCCGCGCCGTTGGCGTCATCCATCAACGCACCTTCGGGCAACCCTCAAAAACACTCATTAAAAGCTCCCATCAAAACTCCAGAGGAATGGCCTGAAGCCGTTGATTTGCCTCAGCCCTACTCGGTTTTGATCCACACTCTTAGCCCAACAGCTCACGTCCCAACAACGCTCCGCAAGCAAACAACTAGGTGGACACCCCAGGGCCGCCGTCTGTTTGGCGCTTATGGCGCTGGCGAAGCCCTGAGTGAGGGCCAGTGGTAACATTTAGGGGCGTATTGGAAAAAGCGTATTAGTCGAGACTGCCTTATTGTGTGACACAACGTCTTTCCTGTCGGATTGCACACTTATGCCGCGAAATCGTATTCTGGTACGGTGAAAAGGTATTCGCGGGAGGAATGCCGTGGGGTCCATCTCAATAAGATCTGGCGCATTGGTCTGGTCTCATCTGACCGCGGCAGCCCGTGCGGCTTTGATAACGATAACCTTGATGACGGTTCTCGCTGACTCTTCTGCCTCCGCACAGGAGCGTCCGCTCGTTTTCATCCCAGGGATACTCGGATCGGTCTTGGAGACCAAAAGCGGAAACGTGGTGTGGGGGGACGTTCGGTCGCTGAGCCGGCTTGGGCAACTGACCATCCCTGATGGTCCGAGCGACCCCAGTGATGGGCTGGTCGCCACGACCACCATCCAGCAGGTGGCCATCCTGGGGCCGTTCAAGATCAAGCAGTACAGCACGCTTCGACAAACACTAGCCAACCTCGGTTATCAGCTCGGGATTAACTACGTTGAGTTTCCCTATGACTGGCGCCAGAGCAACTATACCACGGCAAAGCAGTTTGCTGAGTTCGTCAGGACCAATGATACCCTCAAGGGGCGCGAGTTCGACATTCTCGCCCACAGCATGGGCGGCCTCGTCGCAGAGATTTATGTAAAGGAGCATGATCGGAACGAGCGACGAGTGCGACGCGTGATCAACATGGCCGTACCGTTTAACGGATCCGTGAATACGTTTGCGACGCTCACCGAAGGATGGGGTGAGCCCGCCAACTGGATTACGGGAGGACTCCCGACCATCCGGAAGTTCGCCCTGTCGATCCCATCCTTCTATGAACTCCTCCCGCGTTACAGTAACTGCTGCATCCTGGGGCGTCCGGATGATCCGCAACGGACACCATATAATCCAATTATCCCCCAGGCTTGGAAGTACATTGACTGGATTCCTGGCGATGCGCCCACCGCCGAAGGAACCCAGCGGCTGGCCAATGTCCTAAAAGCCACGGCGCGCCTTCGCGATCTCGCATCCGAGCCCTACCCGGTCCATGTGAAGGTCTCCTACCTCGTCGGGAGCAGCGTCGATACCCGCTGGCAGTTCTACGCCGACCGGTCCACGAGCAGTATTGCTCTCTATAGCAATGGTAGAGGCGACGGCACCGTCCCTGAGGCGAGCGCTGCGGCCGGTGACCTATCCAGGGCGTTCGTCTCGATGGGACAGCACGGAACCATCTACGACGATACTGCGGCAGCCGAATTTCTGAGACGCGTCCTCTTCCCTACGGCTGAGGGACCGGAACGATACAACGCGCGAACCTACAGCGCCTCCACCGTCTCCGGCGATGTCGTTGGCGTGACGTCAATCGGGCTGGCTGTCACACCCTCCGTTGCCGTGCCTGGCGACACTGTGGCCATTGAGCTTCGAGTTACCGCTGACGCCGGAGCGCCGGCCGATCAGCTTGCCGTGGTGGCAAGTGTCCGGGATCCGAATGGCGTTCAGATTCCGCTCACGTTGGAGCGCCAGCTGGACTCCTCGTCCCCACTAGTTTCTCAGGGCATCTACCGCACGACCGTTTCCGCTGGTTCTCAACCAGGTCCGATGACAGTGACGGTCACAACGGCGGGGTTGCCGGTTCTCCAAGACTTCTTCGCCATCGTTGAGAGACAATAAGCCCTATATCCACGGGCGGCAGTGGGAGACGTCGCGAATGACGGGACGGAATCGGCATACTAGGAACCTCGGAGTGCCCGGCTCAATGCGCGCGGCAATTACGAGGGTCGGCCTCCTTGGAGTGTTTTTTGTCCTGTCCACAACGGTAGTTCCCCCTTCCGTCGTCGCGCAGTCCCCTGATGCGGAGGTTCGGAAGTCGGCTGTCCGCATCAGGGTGGTCGGACAATCGGAGAATGGTCCGATCGATCAACAGGGGACCGGCTTCTTCGTCGGGCGCGAAGGCCGCATTCTCACCGCATACCATGTTGTCGGATTGGACGAGGTGGGCAACCCGATCCGGTGGTCAACCATGCCCGACGGGCGGCCAAACCCGAACATCTTGATCGAGAGGTTGAACCCGGGGATCGACATCTTGGAGCCGTTGCCGGTAACGGCGTTCCCGATGTTGATAGATCAGAATCTCGACGTCGCCATTCTCGAAATTCCAGGGACCAATTATCCAGGCGTGAAATGCGCCGGAGCAAAACTTAGTGAGGGGGGCCGGCTGCGCGGCCAAGGCTGGCGGAAGGGGCAGTCCACCTACGATCCTCTGGGAGAGGGACAGATCGCTCCGCGCGATCCCGCCCATGGCCTCCGTTGGCGCCTCGTTGGGCTAACGGCCTTTAAGGGCAACAGCGGAGGACCCCTTTACACCGAGGACGGAACCGTCGTGGGCATAATAACGTCCGGTCGCGACCGCCGTTTGCTTGAGGGAGCGCCTGAATCCTATGGCACTCCGCTCCAGGAAGTGAAAAGGCTATGGCCGGACATGCCCTGCGACACGACCCTCCACTCCGCTTCGCCCCCAGTGGAACAGCTACGTAACCAGTGCGTGCGCCTAAAACTCAAGGAGCTTGCGGAACAAATCAGGCCGATTGATGCGCAGGGCTCCGTGCGTTGTGAGGGGGGAGGTCCACTTGGCCGTGGCGACCGGAAAAATTCGACGGTTTCCATTGATGCTCCTCCTGGATACTTCATTGATGGGCCCGCGAGAGTAACGATCCAATCCGACAATCGCGGCAGCCACACCGGTCCCTTTTATGGAATGTCGTCCACGACACAACTGCAAACCCGAGCATGGATCGAGATTAGCTGCCAAAGTCCAAATCAGGTGTTTGGACCAGGCGCATGGTACGATACTCTTCTCACCGCCAACCTAAAGCAGATCATTGATCAACCCATTACGGATCGCATCGTGGCGCAGTGCGAACAGCAGTATCCGAACTGACCAATCGTGCAGGTCATCTACAGGTACCCGATCAGCATGTAACCTGCTCAGCATTGCAGAACTCCAACCCCTTTCACTTCACCCTGGGGCTACAGGTTTTGCAACCATGATTTCTTGATCCACGGCCCGGATGGCGCCAACCTGACGCTGAACATCTCCGCTCGGAGGCTCGGCCGCGCCTCACTCCGGTGAATAAAGGCGTCTAGTTTATTGATTTTCGATAAATCAATTTGATTGCTATCGGACTACCTCTTTCAGCCATAGCCATGGCTGCTGGAGCTAGGCCATCGCAGGTTCCTTGCAATATATAAAAAGTTGTGGATAAATTGCATCTTATCATAATCGATGTATGGAGAGCGAATTGAAAGGCATTAAAAACTCGACTGCTCGGTTTGCTCCCTTCTTAGCTGCGTTCACACTGGGCGCATGCTCACAACTTTCAGGCAGCATGCCGCCGAGCGATACAGTCCGCCCCGCTCCGCAGCCTGTCGAGCAGCCAAATTATCCGACAAGCAATTCTGAGAACAATCATAGAGAAAGAAAGGAAATCACAGGAAGACCGAGGATAATAGTAAAATCGTTTAAGACTGATCAGGTTATGGCGGATATGCCAGAGAGTCTCGCTCGAAGAATAGACGAGCAAGGAAGAACGATTGGTCTAACAGTTGAAAAATGTTTCAAAACTACCGATCTAACGAAGGGAAGGGAAGCTCGCTTTAAATGGACTTTCACAGAAAAACCTCCGGAGTTCGTAACCACTCAGCACACATGCAGTGGCGGATATGGAAACATCGGGCCAGTGTATTCTGGGTTTAATAAAAAAGGCGAAGTATGTGTAGCTGTCACGGCGAAACCTAATCAACAAAATATAACACACTGTGTTACCAGTGGGCATGCTAACGTCGAAATGAAGCGAACATCTAATCAATAACTTTTCCGTTAATTACAAGAAGGTAATCGTGCAAAGACATTCAGGTGGAGGTCTAATAGCGCGTTTCGAAATTTGTCGCAGGCGAGGTGAAGGTCTGATGTAACGGCTGTTGGGAGGGAACACACCCTGCTGGAGATCGCTGAGGTGGACGCCCGAGGACCGCCGGCTTGTTGGCGAATATGGCGCCAGCCAAACCCAGAGCGATGCCCAGTACCGCTTGATCATGTCCGCAAGCTGGCCGACCTGAAGGAAACCCCTACGGCCGGATGGCTCCGGCGGCACGACTGCGCAAGCGGATCGTGCTGTGTCGGTCATGCCACCATGCGCTGCATGCGGGGCGGTTGCCGGATTGGAGAGCGCGACAGCAGTTGGAGATGGAGAGCCGTGTGCACTGGTAAGGTGCAAGCACGGTTCGGAGGGAGGGAGACGGGTGTCCTCTCGCAGGCGCCACCCTCCCCACCTTACCCGTGCTTGATCCCGGGCGTGGCAAGACCAAAACAGGGCGGCTGTGGATCTACCTGCGCGACGAGCGCCCCCAGGCCGGACAGGACCCACCGGCGGTGCTGTACCGCTACCCCCCCGACCGCAAAGGCGAACATCCGCAACGGGAACTGGCCGGGTTTCCGCGGGTTTCCGCGGGCACCTGCATGCCGACCGCTATGCCGGGTTCGACGCCCTGTACGAGGCCGCTGTCGCCGAAGTGGCCTGTATGGCTCACGTGCGTCAAAAGTTCTTCGACGAGCATGCCGAAACCGGCTCGCCCCTGGCCGCCGACACACTGAAGCAGATCGGGAGGCTGTTCGACATCGGAACTCCCCTGACCGGCAGGCCCGCCGAAGACCGCCGCCGCGTTCGCCAAGCGGAAGCCCGGCCCGTTCTGGATGAACTGGCCGCCTTCCTCGATACCACCTTGGCAGGCATCCCCGGAAAGGGCGACTTGGCCAAGGCGATCCGCTACGCCCGCTCACGCTGGACGGCGTTGACGCGCTATGTGGACGACGGCCGGCTGGAGATTTCCAACAATGCGGCCGAGCGGACGATCAGTCCACTGGCCATCGGAAGACGCAATTGGATGTTCGCCGGTTCCGATACCGGCGGGGAACGTGCCGCGGCGATCTACACCATCGTGGAATCCGCCAAGCTCAGCGGCCTCGATCCCCAGGCCTACCTACGCCATGTGCTCGGCTGCATCGCCGGTCATCCGATCAATCGCATCGCCAATCTCCTGCCCTGGAACATCACGCTCCGCGAACAGGGGTGAACGCCACCGGCAACCCATTCACGCCGCAGTCGCCAGACGACGCTTACGGGGCAGTGGGCGAACCGGTCGACATCACCTACCACATCGAAGCACCCGCGAACCGTCGCTCTGGCTTCCTTGTAACACTGGGCACCGAGTGACCCCCGTATCATCGCATGACCACTGCAGATTACATCACGAATAAGGATTAATAATGGGTGATAGATTTTCATTCGACCTGGAATTAACGTAAAATACTAGCGATAATCTCCACTTATCGTTAGTAAGAATTGCCATGCCGCTTCCCGTTTATCCGCTCTTCATGCCCCCCGACTCGACGGCCGACATGGAGCGCGCGCACGACTATGCCGCGATGGCACGGAGCCCCAGCACGCTTCGTGCCTATGCTGCTGACCTGCGCGACTTCGAGCGTTATTGCCGGCGGCAAGGCGAAGCGGTCCTTCCCGCCACCAGCCCCACCGTCGCCGCCTATCTTGCCTTCCTCGCCGACCAGGGGCGGCGAGTCGCGACACTGGAGCGTCGACTCGCCGCGATCAGCCAAGCCCACCAGCTTGCCGGCTTTCCCTCACCGACGGCAGACGCGCACGTCCGTTCCGTCTTCAAGGGCATCCGCCGCCATCATGGAAGCGCGCCGCGTCCCAAGGCACCAATTATGATTGAAGACCTGCGGGCGATGGTCGCGGCGCTGCCGGATCGCCCACGCGGGATACGGGACCGGGCATTGCTCTTGCTCGGCTTCGCTGGCGGCTTCCGGCGTTCGGAGTTGACCGGCCTTACACGGGCGGATGTTGAGTTCTGCCGTGATGGGCTGATCGTCACGTTGCGTCGGTCCAAGACGGACCAAGAGGGTGAAGGGCGCCGGGTTGCCATCCCATACGGTTCATGGCCCCAGACCTGCCCGGTACGAGCAATTCAGGATTGGCTGTCAGCAGCGGGGATCAAAGAAGGCGCAATCTTCCGCTCGGTTTCCCGGAAGGGCTTTATTCGTCAGTCGATGACGCCACAGTCTGTCTCCCTCATCGTCAAACAGGCGGCCAAGGAAGCGGGGCTCGATTCCCTCTCCTTCGCTGGACACAGCCTGCGCGCGGGTCTGTGCACCTCCGCTGCGCAGGCCGGTGTCTCCGAACGAGCGATCATGAACCAGACCGGCCACCGCAGCACCGCCACCCTGCGCCGGTACATCCGTGACGGCAACCTGTTCACCGACAACGCCGCTACCCGCCTTGGGCTTTGACGAGCCAAAACATCAAGGGTGTCAACCATGTCTGCACTAACCAGACCTTCTCATCCGCGTTCCGCCGCTCACCGCGGTTGGTGATGATCTCAATCCTCGACATAAAGCGTGCCTCCCGTAGCACTTCATTGGAGCCCTTGCCCCCGCTCTTCGCTCTACCTCGGCACCCACAAAGCGGCGGTTCGCCGACGCTTGCCTTTTTCCTTGCCACAAACTGCCGTGTTTTTGTCCCGCTATGGTGGGGCTTGTTGCCGAAAACTGCACCCCAGGTATTCAGTCGTCACATCACGGAGTGATCCGTAGCAGGCAATTCGGTCGACGCGGCCGATTGCCGTAGCTGCGGGCGCGTATGCCATGTTAGTCTGCGAAATGCGGCGGCAGCGCCGCTCCATCGCAGATCGGGCCACTTCCTTCCGCCGGGAGTAAGGCGCAGTTTTGGGACGAAAGAAGATGAATAATGCGACTGGGGGAGAAGCGGGTGGCGGGCTTGCTAAGGCATTGCTGGTCCCGTGCGCGAGTCGTAAATCGGTGCGGCCTGCGACCAGCGCCTGTGCAGTTTCATTGACAAAGGCACAGCAACCCGACATCGAAACTGCGTGGTTAGACCGCCTTCATAAGTTGCCAGTCCAACGACCTGCTGGAGCGCTCTACTCAGGCCGTGGTTTTCATCTAGCGCGGCAAGCTGCCGCTGCATCCGGCGGAACTCTCTACGCGATCTCCGCAGGGTTGGGGTTGGTTGCGGCTGAGCAGGTTGTGCCTGCTTATGGCCTTACCATTGTTGGACGAGGACCCGAGAGCGTGAGTGCGCGGGTTGTGGGGCGCTTCGATCCAACGGCCTGGTGGTGCGCGATCAGTTCGGGTCCATTTGCGACGTCACTGTTGAGCTTGTTCAAGCCCGAAGATGACCGGCCGGTACTCGTTGCGCTGACGCAACCCTACGCTCGGATGTTTGCGACAGCGCTTGATTCTCTACCCGATATCGCCATAGCCCGTCTTAGAATTGTTGGTGTCAACCTCACGTCGCTTCTGCCGGGACGACTGGCTTCGCAAACACTGCCTTATGACGAGCGACTCCAGGCCGTTCTGCCGGGGACACGTGCCGATTTCCCCCATCGAGCGATCGCTCACTTCGCAACTAACGGGCTTGGGGCGCAACCGGGTGCGGACGTGGCCGAGCATCGCCGTTGGGTTGAGGCAGCACTTGCCGGCCGAATCGCCCCTGTGCTCCCGCAGCGTCCGCGGTTGTCCGATGAGGACATCATGCTACTCATCGAGCGGCACCTTCCTGAGACCAAAGCCATCGGCCGCCTCTTGCGTCTCATTAGAGATCGAGAACACGTTGCCTGCGAGCAGGCGCGCTTCACGCGTCTATACCGAGCCACCATTGAGCGGAGGGCCGCATGACACGCCGGAAGTCAGGCGATGATCCAACTCTCGCGGTTCGCGCACTGCGGACACGCCAAGCTGATGATGTGGACGTATACGCATTCTTCGTTCCTGGCGCCGATCTCCTGCGCATTGCCGAAATCAGCCGCGTCCATCGCGATACGGAAGGCGCACTACATGGTTTTCAACGCAAGGAGATTCGTAACCATGTGCAGGCCATTGTTGAGTTCCTTGACCAAGGTCCGGTCCTGTTTCCCAACGCAATCATTTTAGCAATTTCGCCTCGAGCACTCTTCACGCGCAGTCGTGGTGGCAAGCCTGAGGGCGACGTCAAGGCGTCGGAGTCCGGAACCTTACGTATTCCCATCCCAAGGGATGGCTCCAAAACTGCCTGGATTGTCGACGGTCAGCAGCGTTCAATTGCTCTGGCGCAGGCGCAAAACAAGAGCTTCCCGGTCCCCGTCGTTGCGTTCGTATCCGAGGATCTTTCGGTCCACCGCGAGCAGTTCATTCTCGTAAACAAAGCGCGCCCTTTGCCACCTCGCCTCATCAATGAACTGCTCCCGGAGGTTGAGGCAGAGTTACCACGCGATCTGGCGCCGAGGCGGATTCCAAGTGAACTCGTAAACCGGCTCAACACGGCACCCGACTCACCATTTCGGGGGCTCATTCGACGCCCGTCCGAAGACAACCCAAACGCGGTTGTTATCGACACAGCGCTGATCAAGGTCGTTCGCAATAGCATGAATAGCCCGCTGGGAGCGCTCGCGCCCTATAAAGCATCACCATCGCGTCCCGCTGACTGCGGGGCCATGTATCGCGTGCTCGTCGCGTTCTGGGGCGCAGTACGCGAGGTCTTTTCCGACGCTTGGGGGCGTTCACCAACTGAGAGCCGGTTGATGCACTCGGCTGGCATTGAAGCGATGGGATTCCTCATGGACCGCGTAATGTCGCGCGCCATTGCCACCGGCGATTTGCGACGGCACGCCTTCGAAACGCTTGCGCGGATCGCTCCACACTGCCATTGGACCAGCGGCCGTTGGCCCGATCTTGAGCGGAACTGGAATGACATCCAAAACCTCAACCGGGACATTCGGTTGCTCTCTGATCAGCTCGCGCGCCTCGATCACGCGCATGCTTTCGCGAAGGTAGCGTAATGAAGTTTGTGTTCGCCGACAGCCTCGACTTCGTGGACCCAGCCTACGACTTCGTGGCTGATCGCAACGGCGCGCGCCGAGCGGTTCACCGTGACGACCAATTTCCGCACGAGTTCCTGGACGAAGCTCCCTACGACGGGATTTTGGTTTCGCGTGGGATCGTCGGTGATGCGCATATCCCAGGGAAGTATACGGAAGCGCAACTCATGCGCTTTCGACGTGAGGGCGCTCGCCGCTTCCTACGCTATCCCGAAGAACGCTTTCCAGGCAGCATGATGATAGGTGATTGTGGAGCCTTCACCTATCGTAACATGCCAGAGCCTCCATACCGAGCGGAGGACACCGTCGAGTTCTACGCTGACGGCGGCTTCAACCATGGATGTTCACCAGACCATCTCATTTTTGACTTCGATGACGCAGATCGAGAACGGGGCGTGAACGAGGTGCCCGAAGAGACACGGCAGCGCTTTGACATCACGCTCCAGTATGCGTCTGAATTTCTGCGGGCTGCTAAGCGACTTGGGCCGCAGTTCACTCCCATGGGAGTCATTCAGGGGTGGTCAGCGCCGAGCATGGCTGCGGCGGCCTCAGACCTTGCTCGCATGGGCTACGACTATCTGGCTGTGGGTGGCACGGTCCCGCTCAAGATAGAGCAACTACGTCGGGCGTTAGCCGCCATTCGTGGTGCGTTGTCGCCGAGGATACGCTTGCACGTATTGGGATTCGGTAAGATCGAAAACCTCGCCGATCTTGAGCAATATAATGTCGCAAGTTTCGATACAACGTCGCCACTGGTGCGTGCTTTCAAAGATGCGCGCAAGAATTACTGGGTGCGGAGTCCAGCTGGTGATCTCTCCTATTATACTGCTATTCGCATCCCGCAAGCGATCGAGAATAATCGCCTGAAGCAGAAAGCCCTTGAAGGGCGGCTCAACCAGGAAGAAGTGAAGCGGCTTGAGGAGGCGGCGCTTGACGGCGTACGGCGCATGGCGCGCGGTGCAGCCGGGCTTGACGAAGCACTCGACGCCGTCATGGCTTATTGGGCACAGCTCAATTGGGATGAAGAGGCGTCGCCGGCACGTCGGGCCGAAGTGCTTGAGCGTCAGCGGCGCTTATACGCCCGTACCCTTGCCGACCGACCTTGGGAGACATGCGACTGCCGTGTCTGCCGGGAAGGCGGTGTCGAAGCACTGATTTTCCGAAGCTCAAACCGAAACAAGCGACGCGGTATGCACAATCTCCATGTCTTTCACCGTCACCTGAGAGATTTCCGGGCGGAGGCCGCATGAGCAAGGTCCGCTTCCTGCATTATGATGTCATCGCGCCCCGCCAGAGTGCGGGCCTGCCGGTGTTCACCTTTGCGGCACGAGCTGCCGATATTGCGCGCTTCGCGCGAATCGATCGCGCCGGACGCAATGATGATGGGGTGCTGCAAGGCTTCCAGCGGCCGCAGATTGCCGGGCATATTCGTGAAATCCGCGACTATCTTGAGAAGCCAACCGCCATCTTGCCGAACCCGATCGTCGTTGCTTTCACTGGTGCCGCCACGCTTGAGCCGCTGCTGCCATTCGAAGGTAGTGGCACCGGCCAATTCAACCGACTCACCATTGATGTCGCAGGCGGTCCGCCAGGCTGGATTGTGGACGGGCAGCAGCGCTTCACGGCGCTGAGCGAGTTGCGAGATCGTGACTTCGAAGTGCTTGTCTCCGGTTTCATCTGCGACAGCTTGGAAGAGCTCCAGAAGCAATTCATTCTAATCAACAATACCCGCCCCCTACCCAAGGCACTTGTCTACGAGCTCTTGCCACAGGTCACCGATTTGCCGCAACGGATGTCGAACCGCAGCCAAGCTGCACTGATGACCGAGGCACTAAACTATCGCCCCAACTCCTCTCTGCGCGGCCTCATCCGCCAGCAAACAAATCCCAAAGGTATCATTCGGGATACGGTTCTTCAGCGCGTGATCATGAACTCTCTGAGTGACGGGGCGCTCCGCCTTTATGCCGACGATAATCGGTTGCTGCTCGAGCGCGGCGTTAATCTCGTCAGTGAGTTTTTCCACGCTGTGAAACACGTCTTCGAGGAAGATTGGGTGGGAAAGACGCCGAAGACATCACGACTGGTGCATGGCGCTGGCATCATCGCGATGGGCTATGTGATGGAAGCGCTGCACGTTATGACCGGCGCTGAAGAGCGGGATGCGTTTGCCCGTGGTCTCCGCCTCCTGAAGGGGCAAACCGCTTGGAGTTCGGGTGAGTGGTCATTCGGTGAGGAGCGCCGACGGTGGAACGGCCTGCAGAACGTTCCGTCCGACGTTCGACAGCTCTCGCTGTATCTCGTTGGAGAACTTAAGCGATTGCTGCCGCGGGCAGTCGAGGCAGCGTGACGGCATGGCATACTTCGTCAAGGAAATCTTTTACACGCTTCAAGGTGAAGGTCGGAACGCCGGCCGTCCGGCCGTTTTCTGTCGTTTCACCGGTTGCAATCTCTGGTCTGGGCGCGAGGCTGATCGGGCCGAAGCAACCTGCACTTTCTGTGACACCGATTTTGTCGGAGTTGACGGTCAGGGTGGAGGGCGCTTTGGCAGCCCAGATGAACTCGCGGCTACCATTGCCGCGCTCTGGCCCGCAGCGGAGCGTGATCGTCGTTTCGTCGTACTAACAGGTGGTGAACCGCTGCTTCAGGCAGATGGTCCACTCATCGTGGCACTGCATGCCGAAGCTTTCGAAGTTGCGGTCGAGACGAACGGCACGCTTGAACTGCCGCCCGGTGTTGATTGGGTCTGCGTCAGCCCTAAGTCATCGACCCCGCTTACCCTGACACATGGCGACGAACTTAAGCTGGTATTTCCGCAGGTCGGAGCCGAACCTGCACGCTTCGAGAGTTTGGCGTTCGATCACTTCTTGCTTCAGCCAATGGACGGACCAATGCGCGAGGCGAATACCGCGGCAGCGGTCGCCTACTGCCTCACCCACCCCCGCTGGCAACTTAGCCTTCAGACCCATAAGCTACTGGGGATACCATGAAGATTACTCAGGCTTTCACGTTCGAGGCAGCGCATCGCCTCCCCGGAGTGCCCAACACCCACCGTTGCCATCGGATGCACGGCCACTCCTACCGGGTAGAACTCCGGCTAGAAGGGCCAGTGCATTCGGACACCGGGTTCGTTGTCGATTTCTTCGATGTCGAGGCTGCCTTTGGCCCTCTTTTGGAGCGCCTTGATCATCACTGCCTTAACGAAGTTGAGGGACTTGAGAATCCGACCGCCGAGAACATCGCGATATGGATCTGGGATCGTGTCAAACCAATCCTGCCGCAAACCGCGGCGATTGTAGTTTATGAAACTCCGGATTGTTGGGCTGAATACGAAGGATGAATGGTGATGGGACACGCTGCGGACGGTGGGAGCGCATTGGTCCTTTTCTCAGGTGGTCAGGATTCGACTACATGCTTGGCATGGGCACTTGACCGCTTTGATCACGTCGAAACCATCGGCTTCGATTACGGGCAACGCCACCGCGTCGAGTTGGAGGTGCGACCAGGTATTCTTGACGCGTTGCGGCACGCATTTCCGGCATGGGCAGGCAAGCTCGGCGACGATCATTTGATCGACATGGCGGTGCTCGGCCAAGTGAGCGAGACTTCGCTCACTCGTGGAGTCGAGATCGCAATGCAGGCAAACGGGTTGCCGAACACCTTCGTGCCCGGCCGCAACCTGTTGTTCCTGACCTTCGCAGCGGCTGTGGCCTACCGGCGTGGAGCCAAACACCTCGTAACCGGCGTCTGTGAAACGGACTACTCGGGCTATCCTGACTGCCGTGATGATACCATGAAGGCGATGCAACTCGCTCTTAACCTTGGCATGGATACGCGGTTCGTTATCCACACGCCGCTCATGTGGATCGACAAGGCCAAGACTTGGCAACTCACATACGAGATCGGCGGGGATACTCTGGTCGAACTCGTCCGCAAGGAGACCCACACCTGCTACAACGGAGATCGCAATCACAGTCATGAATGGGGGTATGGCTGCGGTCAGTGTCCGGCATGCGATCTCCGCGCACAGGGATGGGAGCGTTTTCGGTTCTCCTCTTCGGACAACGGAAATGTTTAGCCAGCGCCATCAGCGTACTATCGAAGGCTTCGCGTTCTTGGTGGCTTTCGCAGCGTGCGTTCCGGCCGCGAATTGGTTGATCGCTAGCGTCGGCACTGTCTGCCTCCCGAATGGGGCTTGCCTCATTCCCGTCGCGCCAGGTCTGTCGGCTCCGAGTGGGGTTCTTGCGGTTGGTATAGCGCTGGTGTTGCGTGACCTCGTCCAGCGTCGCCTCGGACTCACCTGGGCATTCGTCGCAATTGCTCTCGGTGCAGGGCTTTCGGCTCTTTTCGCACCTCCGGCACTTGTACTGGCGTCAACGGCGGCATTTGCGCTCTCAGAAACCGCAGACCTTGCCGTATACACACCATTGCGGCGACGAGGCCTGCTTCTCGCTGCCACCGCCAGTAATGTTGTCGGCTTGGTCATCGACAGCATTGCTTTTGTGAGTTTGGCCTTCGGCAGCCTTGAGTTCGTGGGCGGTCAGATCGTCGGCAAGCTCTGGATGGTGATCCTGGCGATGCCCGTCCTACATTGGCTCCGCGAGCGCGACCGACAGATCGGCCTCGGAACGGTATAGGGCTCCGAGCCAGCCTCGGTCTATTCAAGAACAAGGGAGCCCTGTGCCTCCGTAGGGTGTGCCGCATTCCTCGAAAGAGCGGGCCGGTAGGCGAGCGAGGCATCAAGATCAGCGATAACCGTCACGTTGCAAATCCGACCCCCTCCCCTGTAGGGACTTGCAATAAAGACATTTGCTGCGGCGAAGTCTATCGCTGTAGCTGTCATTCGGAACGCGGCGCCTTTAGCATCGCGAAAAGCGTAGGGTACAGTTCGACAACCACTGGCCAAGACAATACGTGCCAAGTCGTGTTCGAATTGCCGTTGCCGTGCTGATTGCGTTGGGCGAGCGTAAGGGTTCAGGCTAGACGGAAGCGGATAATTGAACAGCTCGTCAGGTGCGAGCGGCATGAATGGCGGGTTGCCACTACCTCTGTAAGGGGTGAGTTCGGTGGGGAGGGTTAGCAAGTCGCTCTGATCTTCGCCTACCCAGCGATATCCGGCCTTGGGTCCGCCGCGCCCCCGCCACGGTCGGTTGCCGCACAATGACTTCAGCTCGAACCGAAGACGGCCATCTGAAGCAGGTTGCAGTTCTCGGATAAACCGGCCTTGAGCAGGAGTGGCACCATGTAGACAAACGATGACACCGGGCTTCAGGTGACGTAGATCGTTGAGCCATCCAGTTGCGACAATTATTTCACCATCCAGATCAATTTGGGTGTGGATGGCATTCTCGATATGCAATTCAACGATCTCAACCATGGCTCCCCTTTTCATCTTTTTGCACTTCACGAGGAAAGCTCATGTGAGTGCTTAGCGTATCCTGCAATCAACCTGCCTTTAGAAGGAAAATTTCTTTGCCCCCCTATATTTGGTTGCAGCACTAACCGCGCGTGACGCTTTAATCTGTAGACGATTGATTTCTTGATCGTGATGATGACGGCAGAGGACCTGCAAGTTGTCAAATATAGGCCTCCCTCCTTCTTGAGAAGGAATTATTTGGTCCACAAACAGCTCTTCATCGCGCGCTGTAGACGTACATCCATCAGCCGCACACTTTCCCTGATATTTCGCAAGAATACAGTATCTGGCACTAACAGACGTACTCTTTATCTCCCTTGTACTGAAAAATGGAGCAGCCATAACCCAATGGAGGCTAGCTTTCTTCCCAAGATTACACTTGCTACAAAGAAGTTGATAGTTTCCTGGGGCGCTCTCTCCTCCAAACGCCACTGGATGAATATGATCTACCTGCGGCCTAGCATTTTTCGACAGCACTATGCCGCAGCATGCACAGCGACAGTTTTGTCGTATTTCTAGTTCACGGTACAAGTCATCAGATACTTTTCCTCCCCTTTGTGCTTTCTCGACCAGCCTTATAATATCGGGTGAAGGAGGTTTCCCTAGCACTCTACGAAGATACTGCGGATACTGGTCGGCTTTTAGTCGGTCGTTTGGCACACAAAGAAGTGCCTTCCGCAATGCAGATTGCACGCGGAACTGAGCTTGGAGTTCGGCGTCATCTATGCCGGGAGTTGGGGGCGTATCTTGCAACGCGTTTATTGCAGAGATAAGGTCTGACCAATCAAAATTCATTTTTTCGCTGCCTTACTAGCCTCTTTATCAAGGTGAGTGCTCTCCTTCAAAAGCAGAGCAGTGAGCGCAGCAATATCCTGATTCGTATTTTGTCGATTTGCGATTTCTTCGAGATACGTTTTCTTCTGTACCGCCGTGCCGTTGAGCGCCTGCTCTGGTGTCCACTGAATTCGTGTTGCAAGGCGGTTCAAACTTGCGCGAAGGTCATCCCAGACTGCCTGCTTTGTCAGGTCGTACTCGTAAATCTTATAATTGGCTTCCAAGTGATTAACCAGCAAGCTTGAAACTGACCGCAGTCCAGCTCCATGCATGAGGCGCGATTGATTCGGTCGCAGCCCCCAACTCTCTTTCCATACAGAACGCACAATCTGGAAGCTCTTAGAAATGACCTCAGCTAGCTTTGTGGCATCTTCATCAACCGGCAATGCGCTTTCAGCAAAAATCGAGACGACCTGAAAAAGAGAATTAAATGCAATGGGAGGGCGCTTGTCCGATTTAACGCCAGGGTGCTGCGCAAGGCCGAAGAAGGGAGAATCATTATCGTCAATCGACAGATGTTTGACCGCAATGGCCTTGGTTCTCTCCTTTCTGAGATAGCCCGGCGCCTCCTCCATTGTAGCAAGAAGCGCACGCGAGAACTCAGTTGAGATTTTAACGGTACTGTTAGCTACCTGGAAAATACGCTTTGCTTCGTCGGGATCGGCTACAACTGCATTTACAGAAAGGTAATACTCAGGCACGCTATCAACATCAACAAGAGACAGAGCGGCTGTGCGCTGTTGTCCATCTACTAGCAAGCAGTTCTTCTCGTCGTCGAATGCGGCAGCTCGGTACGGAATCTTTATCTCGACAGTCCGCAGGCGTTGTGCAACGGAGCCATTGGCGGAAGGATGGGCTGTTTCAATTACGTCAGATAGAGGACGCATCTTAATAAAAGATGCTGGCGGTTGGTCGGTATCGTCGTCGGCAAAATGATCGGCCGAGAACACGATCAGAATGGAGTTCGGGATCTGTACGCCATCCGTAATGCCCTCGGAAATCTGCCGCACATGGCGTTCGATTTCTGCGCGCTGGTTGCCTTGCCCTGACAGGGCATCGAGTCGATCTACTTTAGCGAACGAGCGGATCAAACGTCCGTCGCATGTGAATTGATAGCGCTTGGTCTTGTCTGAAAGCTCCGCCTCCGTAGCGAGGATCGTCAACTCTGACCACGGAAAGTCTTTTAGACGGTACAGAATTGTGCCGTCGGAGTCGAGTGGGCGGTTCGTAATCTTGGATCGCTCAAGAGCACCAGAGTGAACAAGCGAGGCAAGTGCCTCTTCGAGATCCTGTTGCTGTATATTTATGCCGAGCAACTGGGATACTTCTTCCTTTGCTAGAAGGGGATCGCCAAGCCCCTCAAAAAGCTCTTTGATTTTATCGACGATGGGCTTGTCACCCAGGCTAATACTGGCAGCCAACTCTAGCTGCTCCTTGGTATACCAAGCCTTCAGGTTCTCGTTCATTTACGCCTCTGCAGAATGTCCAGCGCTCAGTAGGCCACTGTAGGAGACGGATGCTATTTTGGTCTATCGTATGTTGCAATAGCCTTAGGCGCATTCGTCAATCTGGATAGATGAACGTCATAGGCATTGAAGGAGTTGCCGTCCTAAGCCATCTCTCGCCATTGAGGAACGCTCGCGGCAGCGCTACATGCCCCCCTTGCCAACGCGCGTATGACCACCGCTTCACCTCCTGCATCCGCAGCGACTATGAGCAGGGGCACACCCGCTCGGCCGGTCCCGCCAGCGCTAGATTTTCAAGTGCCTACGCTCCTGACTCAACCGCTACCGCTGCATCTTTGTCCACTGGGAAAGGCTCGCCATCACCTACGAAGCAATGCTCCACTTCGTCTGCGCCGTCACTGTCTGGGAAGTCGTGTGCCTACTGGAATAGGCGCAAGCCCTTGGGACCATTAGAGAAGGTAAAGGGAATCGAACTCTCGTCATAAGCGTGGAAAACACGCATTGCAGCTCATCAATTGGCCCAGAGCGCAGACCGCATCTGAGATTGGTGCAGGCTCATCCATAGTCCTCTGGACAGATTTTATCCGTGGACGTACGCAGCCATCCGCCCCAATCCGAGGAGAAATGTGGGGTGAAACGTGGGGCACACATGCCCCAGAAACGAAAAAGCCCAAGCAAACCAGTTGCTTGGGCTAAATCCGTGGCGGAGGGAGAGGGATTCGAACCCTCGATACGCTTTTGACGTATACACACTTTCCAGGCGTGCGCCTTCAACCACTCGGCCACCCCTCCGCAGAGGCCCGCGTTATAGCCAGAGGTTCGCGGCGATGCAAGCCTCTGTTTCACGCGGGCGACGTTTTTTTGGCGGCACACCGAACCGCTCCGATTTCATCCACCAAATCCATCCACCAGGGCGCCGACGCTGCGGCACAGCAGGTCCAGATCCTGGGGACGGGACAGGCGGTGGTCACCGTCCTTCACCAGCGTGACGCGGACATCGTCACCGGTCAGCGCCTCGGCAATGCGCAGGCTGAACTGCCAGGGGACGTCGGGGTCACGCTGTCCATGCAGCAGGCGGACGGGGCCGTCGAAGGCGATAGGGCCGCGCAGCAGCAGATGGTTGCGGCCGTCCTCGATCAGGGCGCGGGTGATCGGTTGCAGCTCGGGACCGTAGTCCGAGGGGCGATTCCAGACGCCCGCCTCCATGATCTGGCGGCGGATGTCGGCTTCGAAGATGTCCCACATCAGGTCTTCGGTGAAGTCGGGGGCCGGCGCGATGCCGACCAGCCCGGAAACCCGCTCCGGCCGGCGGAGCGCAGTCAGCAGCATCATCCAGCCGCCCATGGAGGAGCCGACCAGGATCTGCGGCCCGGTCGTCACCTCGTCCAGCACCGCGAGCGCATCGTCGGCCCACAGGCCAATGGTGCCATCGGCGAACCGCCCGCTGGAAGCGCCGTGGCCCTGGTAGTCGAAGCGGGTGAAGGACAGGCCGCGCGCAACCGCCCAGGCTTCCAGCGCCGTCGCCTTGCCGCCGGTCATGTCGGACATGAAGCCGCCAAGGAACATCACGCCCGGCTTGCCCTGCCCGGACGGGCCGGCAGGGCTGTGGTGATAGGCTATGGTCGCGGCACCGCGCGTTAGGCTATGGTGCGCGCCGCCCGGTTGGGCTGCGGTTTCGGTCATACGGTCACCTTCGACAACGGACACCGGCACGCGGTCGGGCACCGGGCTCGATGGGGCGCCGGCTTGCCGGGCCCCGCGGCCGGTCCCGGGCCGCCCCTTGCGAGCAGCCGGCATCATGGATTTCGACACCCACCTTACCACCGACCATTCCCCGCGCAACGCGGACGGCCATCAGGACACCCCTGTCCCCGGCTGGCCCGAGCATTGGCCGGGAGGGAGGGCGCCGACGGTGCTGCAGGTGGTGCCGACTCTGGTCACCGGCGGGGCGGAGCGCGGCTGCATCGACATGGCGCTCGCCCTGCAGGCCGCCGGCGGCACGCCCCTGGTGGCGTCTCAGGGCGGACCGATGGTGCGGGAACTGGACCGCGCCCGCATCGCCCATCTAACGCTGCCGCTGGCCTCCAAGAACCCGCTGACCATCCGCCGCAATGCCCGCCGGCTGGCCGCCATCATCCGCGAGCATAAGGTGGACATCGTCCATGCCCGCTCCCGCGCGCCGGCCTGGAGCGCGTGGCTGGCCTGCCGCGAGACGGGCGCGCGCTACATGACGACCTTCCACGCGCCCTACAATTTCGGTTCGGGGCCGGTCGGCGGACGGCTGAAGCGCTGGTACAATTCGGTGATGGCGCGCGGCGAGCGGGTGATCGCCATCTCCGGCTTCATCCGCGACCATGTGCTGGGCAACTACCCGGTCGATCCGCAGCGAGTGCGCGTCATCCACCGCGGCATCGACCGCGGCGTCTTCGCGCCCGACCGGGTCAGCCCGGCGCGGCTGGTGACCCTTGCCAAGCAGTGGAACCTGCCGGACGACCGGCCGGTGATCCTGCTGCCCGGGCGGCTGACCCGCTGGAAGGGCCAGATCGTGCTGATCGACGCGCTGGCCAAGCTGGGACGCAAGGATGTGCTGGCCTTGCTGGTCGGCTCCGACCAGGGCCGTACCGGCTACCGGGAAGAGCTGGAGAACCGCATCGCCAATGCCGGCCTGCGCGGCGTGGTGCGGATGACTGACCATTGCAGCGACATGGCCGCGGCCTACCTGTTGTCGACGGTGGTCGTCTCCGCCTCGCGCGAGCCAGAAGCCTTCGGGCGTGTGATCGTGGAGGCGCAGGCGATGGGCAAGCCGGTGATCGTCTCGGCCATCGGCGCCTATCAGGAGACCGTCATTCCCGGTGAAACCGCCTGGGTGGTGCCGCCGGACGATCCCGACGCGCTGGCCCGGGCACTCGACGAGGCGCTGTCGCTGACGCCGGAGCAACGGGACGCCATCGGCGCCCGTGCCATGGCGTTCGTCGCCGACCGCTACACCAAGGACCGCATGTGCGCCGACACGCTGGCGGTTTATGCGGAGTTGCTGCAACCACGCTGAGATCGGCCTGTCGACGCAATCCGATCGATGCAATCCGATCCCTATCTTCCCATCAAACCGACCGGACACCATGGCCGACATCCGACAGATTTCCGGCATCGCCGAGGTCATCGACCGCTATGACGGGTTCATCCTGGACCTCTGGGGCGTACTGCATGACGGCGAACAGCCTTATCCCGGCGTGCCCGACTGCCTGGACCGCATGGGCGCGGCCGGCAAGACGATTTGCCTGCTGTCCAACGCGCCGCGCCGCACCCCCGGCGTCATCGAGAAGCTGGACGGCATGGGGTTGGGACGCGAGCGCTACCACCATGTCATGACTTCGGGCGAAGCGACCTACGAGGCGCTGCGCGACCGCGACGATCCCTGGCACGCCGCGCTCGGCGGGCGGCTCTACCACATTGGACCGGAGCGCGACATCGATGTCTTCTCCGGGCTCGGCTATCAGGTTGCCGCCACGCCGGAGGACGCGGATTTCGTCGTCAACACCGGCATCGTCACCTTCGGCGAGACGGTGGCGGACTATCAGCCGCAGCTGGACGCCTGCCTGGCCGCCGGTCTGCCGATGATCTGCGCCAACCCCGATCTGGTGGTGATGGTCGGGCCGATGCTGGTGATCTGCGCCGGCACGCTGGCCGCCCGCTATGAGGAGATGGGCGGCGACGTGCGCCAGCACGGCAAGCCCCATGCCCCCGTCTACGAGCGCTGCTTCAAGCTGCTGGGCATCGCCGACAAGAGCCGCATCCTGGCGGTGGGCGACAGCCTGCGCACCGATGTCGCCGGCGCCAATGCCGCCGGAATCGACGTTGCGCTGGTTACCGCAGGCATCCACCAGGAGGAACTGGGCGGCGCGGCCTGGGGGGCTGCGGTCGATCCGGTCAATCTGCGTGCCCTGGCCGATGCGTCGGGTCACATGCCGACTTATGCGGTTCCCAGCCTGCGCTGGTGAACCCCGGTGGACGGGAGCGTATAGACCGCTCCCGTCACACCTGCCTCCGGCATACCCGGTCCCGTTACGCCCGCATCCGTCAGTCCAGCGGAACGGCGTCGTCCATCGCCCTGCGCAGCAGGGGCGACTGACCATCTTCCGAAAAACCGCGCTGACCGATGGCGGTGCGGTAATAGCTGACGATGAAAACGCGGATGGAGGCAGTCAGGTTCGCCTCCCCACGCCGTTCGTCGATCTGGGTGCAGATTTCGTTGAGGGTCATCTGCTCCCGCTCACAGATTTCCTTCAGCGAATCCCAAATATACGGCTCCATTCTTAAGCTGGTTCGGCGGCCGCTCACTTTGACATTGCGGCAGAGCAGCCCCGGTCCGTCTTTACCTCCGCCCGTGCCCTCCATCGGAAACCCCGTTCCCCATCCGTTGCGTGTCCCGATCTCTCGATACGGGGCCAATACATCCATTTGTGTGACCATATTGCAAGTGGCGTGTGGCGTCCAAGTCCAATTCGACCCATGGCTGCGGATTGACGCGACAATCCGGCGCAGGCGGGTATTGCATCCAACCACAGATCGACAGGTTGCCGGGAAAAGCCGCTTCCCTTGGCCGGAACCTTCGCTATACCAGTGCCGGACGGCGGACATTGGACGGCGGACACGGGGGGAAGGATCGGCGATGAAGCGACCGGGGAACGGACGATTCGCGGCCCGCATCGCAGCCGGTGCCGGGCCGGGCCTCGGGGCAGGCCCAAGAGTGAGCCTGGGCGCAACTCTCATCGCCGTCTGGGTCGCACTGGGTGCACCGGTCGAGGGTGCCCGGGCTGCGGAGGCCACCGCCACCGCCAAGGCTCCCACGGTCGAGACGATCCCGGACTCTCTCCTGCGTGCGCGGATCGAAGCGTTGCTGCCCGCCCCCTGGCGCATCGAGTCGCTGAGCGTCGAACCATTGCCGGAACCGCAATCTTCGGAACCGCAGGTGGCGGCACGGGTCAGCGCCAAGCTGGTTCTGGGCGGACCGACCTATCTGGTGGACAGCCGTGAAGGGCCGGTGACCTTCCTGCGCCCGGCGGCGGAGGCCGGACTGAGCAAGAGCTGGGTGGCGACGGCGCTCGCCACCCGCGGCGCCGGTGGCTGGACGGTGACGCTGACGCCACAGTCCCCCAGTCTGCTCGACGGCATCGGCAAGCCGGCCTCCGAACTGCCCGGCCGTACGGTCGTGCTGGGCACGCCGGAAGCCAAAAGCCTGCGCGAGCAACTGGACCGCGACGCCGCCCAGCGGCTGGCCGAGGACAGCGAACGCCGGCGGCGCGAGGAGGAAAGGCTGGCGCAGCAGACCGCCGCCGCCAAGGCCGAAGCCGCCCGCGCCGAAATGGAGCGCCGGGCGGTCGAGGCGCGCATCGCCCAGGTCGCCGACCTGCGCGGCAAGCTGACCGGCACGGACCGCGCGGCACGGCTGGCCGCCTTCGAAGCGGCGCTGGGCGGCAACGACCCGGCGCTGCGCCAGACGGCGATGGAGGCGGCGCTGCAAAGCCGCGACCCGGTGGTCGCCAACCTCGCGCTGAAGGACTGGATCGCCCGACACCGCGCCGTCCCGGTCCAGCTCTACGCCACCAAGGAGGATCCGAGTTCCGAGGTGGTGGTGCAGAATCTGGGCCCGATGACGCTGGAGATCGACGGGTTCAGCCCGGTCAACGGGGCGCTGGCCGGCAAGCTGGGGGCGCCCGGTTACAGCATCGCGCGTTCGTCCAGCATCATCGGCACCCTGGCGCAGACCGAACTGGCGGTGAACTCCTTCGGTTGCGCGCTGACGCTGCGGCTGGCCGAACATCGGACGCTCGACGGGCTTCTGCGCTGTCAGACGCTGCCGACGCTGATCGCCCGCATCACGCTCGACTGAGGAGGGGGCGATGGCTGGAGCGCGGCTGATCGCCTGGCTGCGGATCGCGGCACCGGCCCTGCTGCTGGCCGGCCCGTTCGGCTGCCCGGCCGGCGCGCTGGCGGACAGCGCGGCCGAACGGCTGACCCCGTCGCCCGCCCCCATCGTTGCCCTTCCCCGCCTGACGCCGGCACAGGCGCTTTCCCCACCCCTGACTCCCGGTGTGGTCTGGGAGCATCCCCCGGAAGCCCCCGGTCCCCTGTCGGGGCCGCTCTTACCGCCCAGCCTGCAACCCGCTCCACCGCCGGTAGCGGCCGCTGCCGCAAAGGCGCCCGATCCCAAGGCCGCGGAGGCACCGACGGCCGTCAAGGCTCCACCGCTGCCGGCGATGAAGCCACGGGTCGAGGCAGCGCCCCAAGCTGTCGCCAAGGAGGCGGCTTCACAGGAAGCCCCCGCCAAGCAGCCTTCGGTCGTTCCCGCGCAACGGCCGATGACCGCCACCGCCGGCATCTACCTGCGGGCGACACCGGACGCCAAGGGCCGGGTCCTCGACACGGTGGAAAAGGGCGAGCGGGTGACGGCCTTCGGCGCGCCGTCCGATGGCTGGCAGCGGATCGGCCGAGGCGGCAAGCCGCAGGGCTACGTCACCAGCGCCTATCTGGCCGAAGCCCCTCCCGCGCGGCCCGCCGGCACCGAGCCTGCAACAGCCGCAAAGCCCGGCCGTTATGCCAGGGCCGACCGCGAGGACCGCGGCTGCGCCCTGCCCGACGACCTGCCCGGACGGGTGCAGCGCCCGAAGCTTTCCGGCGGAACCGTCGCCCGGCTGCGGGCCGCCGGCAATCTGCGGGTCGCCCCGGTCTGCGACGCCAAGGTGCTGGATGTGCTGGAGGCCGGCGAACGCGTCACCGTGCTGGAGGCCGTCGGCGGCTGGTACAAGGTGGGGCGGAAAGGCAAGCCGCTGGGCTATGTCGGCGCTCCCCTGCTGGCCCCCGTCGCGCGCTGAAGCGGCCTCCCTCCACCGCCCCCTCCATGGCCGGTACGAGGCTACCCGGAAGGACCCGCCCCGGCCCCCCGTGAAGGGGCTTGTTCGGCCGTGAAGAAGGATTCTACAACAAGGGGGAGGCCGAACTTTCGCGGACGAACGGAGCCCCCGACGCGCCCGTTTCCTCCGACGGTTCGGCCATCCCCGCCGGCCTTGCGGCGCCGGTCCGGCCGGGCGGGGACGCGAAGCACGACCGGAACGAGGATTCACACGATGTCGACCCAACACAAGCAAGCCATGGACGCGGTCCTGCAGGCCGCCGCGCACGACATCGTCGGCACACTTCAGGAGCGGGACATCACCGACCGCCACAGCGAGGAAGGGGACCTCGTCGTCCTCGACGTCGCCATCCTGCATGCCTACCGCATCTTCATGCGCATCTGCGAGGAGAACGGCCTGGAGGTCGATGCCGGCTATTTCGCCGACCTCGCCGCCGATCTGGCCGAGGAAGTGGCCCAGGACCAGGATTACGAGGACTGATCCGCGGGGAACCGAGGCCGAGCCCCGCATGCCCCCGCCCGTGCCCCTGCCCGCGCAGCATGGGACGGGCGGGGGCGATTCCTTTCGTGAAAGCGTTTCCAAGTGCCCCACCCCACCCCTGACGCGGCCCTCGATGTGGCGATCGTCGGCGCCGGCCCCGCCGGGTTGATGGCGGCGGAGATCGCCGCGGCCGCCGGCCTGCGGGTCGCCGTGTTCGACCACACGCCCACCCCGGCGCGCAAGCTGCTGCTGGCCGGGCGCGGCGGGCTGAACCTGACCCATTCGGAGCCGCTCGACCGTTTCCTGCCGCGCTATGGCGCCGCCGAACCGCTGTTTCGCCGCCTGCTGGCCGGCTTCTCGCCCGACGATTTGCGCGGCTGGGCGGCCGGGCTGGGCATCGAGACCTTCGTCGGCAGCAGCGGCCGCGTCTTCCCGGTGCAGATGAAGGCCTCCACCCTGGTGCGTGCCTGGCTGCGGCGGCTGGACGGGCTGGGCGTGACCCTGCACAGCCGCCATCGCTGGACCGGCTGGGACGGGAGCGGGGCCCTGACTTTCCGCCATGGCGAGGAAAGCGTGACCGTCGCCCCGCGCGCCACCCTGCTGGCGCTGGGCGGGGCGAGCTGGCCGCGCACCGGGTCGGACGGCGGCTGGGTTCCGCTGCTGGAGGGGCTGGGGGTCGAGGTCGCACCGCTGATTCCCTCCAACATGGGCTTCGAGGTGCCCTGGTCCGATCACCTGCGCGACCGCTTCGCCGGCCAGCCGGTGAAGAGCGTCGGCCTCTCCGCTGCCGGACGCCGGTTGAAGGGCGAGTTCGTCATCACCGAGACCGGGATCGAAGGGGGCGCGGTCTATGCGCTGAGCGCGCCGCTGCGCGATGCCATCGCGGCGGAGGGCTGGGCGACCCTGACGCTGGACCTGCTGCCGGACATGGCCGAGGCCGAACTGGTCAAGCGCCTGCGCCGCCGCGGTGCGGAGTCGCTGTCCACCTTCCTGAAGAAGTCGCTGTCCCTGACCGGCCCGCGCGCCGCCCTGCTGCGCGAGTTCGCCCCCGCCACCGACCTGACCGACCCAGTGGCTTTGGCCCGCCAGATCAAGGGGCTGTCGATGGTGCTGACCGGCGTCCGCCCCATCGAGCGGGCGATCTCCACGGCCGGCGGCGTCCGCCTGTCGGAACTGGACGAGCGGTCGATGCTGACCTGCCGCCCCGGCCTGTTCCTGGCCGGCGAAATGCTGGACTGGGAGGCGCCGACCGGCGGCTATCTGTTGCAGGGCTGCTTCGCCATGGGTGTGGCGGCCGGCAAGGGGATGGTGGAGTGGCTGGGACAGCGGTGAAAGCGTGCAGTCCTGCGGGGTACAGCCGACATCTGTCTACCGCCCTTGAGCATCTTCGGGCATGAAGTCCCGGTTCCATTCGTCGGCAAAGCATCCCTGCTTCTCGTCGAATGAGTTCCAGGCTGCCGCAACCTTGCGCCGATGCTCTTGGTCGTCCTCGTGCCGACGACGCTCGTCCCGAACTTCAACAGCCTTCATATTGGGGGCGATGTTTCCGCATCGCTTGGATGCACATTCATCCATTTTGCCGGCTCGGCTCATAGCGCCCTCCCCGATGACAGGTTGCATGGTGATGCGCATCGGGTGCGGTGGCAAGCTTCGCAGGAAAAAGCGAACGCGGGGAACGGGATACTCCCTCTCCCGGGGCGGGAGAGGGCAATTTACGTGTACCAAAGAAAAAGGGCCGCCCCACCGGGACGGCCCTCTTTTTTCAACCCCGCAACCGCTTAGTAGCGGTAGTGGTCCGGCTTGTACGGGCCGGCGGTCGGAACGCTGATGTAGGCGGCCTGCTTGTCGGTCAGCGTGGTCAGCTTGGCGCCGATCTTGTCCAGATGCAGGCGGGCGACCTTCTCGTCCAGATGCTTGGGCAGGACGTAGACCTTGTTCTCGTAGTTGGCGGCGTTGGTCCACAGCTCGATCTGGGCCAGCACCTGGTTGGTGAAGCTGGCGCTCATCACGAAGCTGGGGTGGCCGGTGGCGCAGCCCAGATTGACCAGACGGCCCTGGGCGAGCACGATCAGGCGCTTGCCGTCGGGGAACACGACCTCGTCGACCTGCGGCTTGACCTCTTCCCAGGTCAGGTTGCGCAGGGCGTCGATCTGGATCTCGCTGTCGAAGTGACCGATGTTGCAGACGATGGCGCGGTCCTTCATGGCGCGCATGTGCTCGATCGTGATGACGTCGACGTTGCCGGTGGCGGTGACGAAGATGTCGCCCTGCGGAGCGGCATCCTCCATCGTCACGACCTGATAGCCTTCCATGGCGGCCTGGAGCGCGTTGATCGGGTCGATCTCCGTCACCAGGACGCGCGCACCCTGCGAACGCAGGCTGGCGGCCGAGCCCTTGCCCACGTCGCCATAGCCGGCGACCACGGCGACCTTGCCGGCGACCATCACGTCGGTGGCGCGCTTGATGCCGTCGACCAGCGACTCACGGCAACCATAGAGGTTGTCGAACTTCGACTTGGTGACGCTGTCGTTCACGTTGATGGCCGGAACCTTCAGCGTGCCCTTCTTCATCATCTCATAGAGACGATGGACGCCGGTGGTGGTCTCTTCCGACAGGCCACGGACGTCGTTCAGCATCTCCGGATACTTGTCGTGCATGATCTGGGTGACGTCGCCGCCATCGTCCAGGATCATGTTCGGGGTCCAGCCATCCGGGCCGCGCAGCGTCTGCTCGATGCACCACCAGAACTCCTCCTCCGTCTCGCCCTTCCAGGCGAAGACCGGGATGCCGGCGGCGGCGATGGCGGCGGCGGCCTGGTCCTGGGTCGAGAAGATGTTGCAGGAGGACCAGCGCACGGTGGCGCCGAGCGCGGTCAGCGTCTCGATCAGCACGGCGGTCTGGATGGTCATGTGCAGGCAGCCGACGATGCGGGCGCCGGCCAGCGGCTTGGCGTCGCCGAATTCCGACCGCAGGGCCATCAGGCCCGGCATCTCGGTCTCGGCGATGGTGATCTCCTTGCGGCCCCAGTTCGCGAGGCTGATGTCCTTGACCTTGTAGTCCGTGAATTCGGCGGCCATGAGGGATGACTCCTGGTGGGCGGTGACGGTCGGGCAGCGGAGTTTCAGGCGCACCGGATCCCCGGCCCTGCCGCTGTAATTGGCCATCGGTGTATCAGCGCTCCCGGAACCATGCAAGCATAAAGATATCTTTATGTTTGTTCGGTAGCGGAAGCAATGACGGGACCTCACCCCGTTTGTTCGCTTTACGTTCCATCCTGCCCCGTCTAAGCTGCGGCCATGGACGAGATACGGCGATCCCCGATCAAGGGCCGCGGGGCGGTCAGCAACGCCACCGGGCGGTTCGAACGCGAGACCCGCGTCCTGACCGACGACGGCTGGACCGGCTATGCGGAGAGCGGCAACGAGGCGCTGTCCGATCCGGTCCGCACCAGCGTCTCGCCGGCCTCGGCCAAGTCGATCATCACCGGCAACCAGTCGCCCGACATCCCCTTCGACCGCTCGGTGAACCCGTACCAGGGCTGCGAGCATGCCTGCATCTACTGCTTCGCCCGGCCGACCCATGCGTATCTGGGCCTGTCGCCGGGGCTGGATTTCGAGACGAAGCTGTTCGCCAAACGCAACGCGGCGGAGCTGCTGGCCAAGGAGCTGCGGGCGAAATCCTATGTCTGCCAGCCGCTGGCGCTGGGGGCCAACACCGATCCCTACCAGCCCATCGAACGGACGGAGGGGATCACCCGCCGGGTGCTGGAGGTCTGCCGCGACTTCAACCAGCCGGTCAGCATCATCACCAAATCGGCGCTGGTGCTGCGCGACCTCGACATCCTGGCGCCGATGGCCGCACAGGGGCTGGCGTCGGTCGCGGTCTCGGTCACGACGCTGGACCGCGATCTCGCCCGGACGATGGAGCCGCGGGCCAGTACCCCGCCGCGCCGGCTGGAGGCGATCCGCGCCCTGTCGGAATCCTGCGTGCCGGTGGCGGTCCTCGCCAGCCCGATGATCCCGGCGCTCAACGACCATGAGCTGGAAGCCATCCTGGAGGCGGCGGCCGGCGCCGGGGCGAATGCCGCCAACTATATCCTGCTGCGCCTGCCGCTGGAGATCGCCACCCTGTTCGAGGAATGGCTGCGCGTCCACGCCCCCAACCGCGCCGACCGCGTGCTGAGCCTGATGCGGCAGAGTCGCGACGGCGCGCTGTACCGCTCCGGGTTCGGCACGCGGATGAAGGGCACCGGCCCCTATGCCGAGCTTCTGCGCCACCGCTTCAAGCTGGCCTGCCGGAAGCATGGGCTGGGCGGCCGGAGCTGGCAGCTCGATTGCAGCCGTTTCCGGGTGCCGCCGGCGGTGGGCGACCAGCTGTCGCTTCTGTGAGGGGATGGAACAGCGTGGAACGGGGGGGCGGATGACGTTCCATCCCCCGCCTACCGGCGCCAGGAGAAGGGACCGGCGGCGCGGCGGCTCACCGGGCCGGGATTGAGGTTGGGATACTCTTCATACTGGTTGAGGGTATAGGGGAAGACGCCCTTCGGTCCCGTAGCCTCCGGCTGGGCCAGGATGGCGGCGACCAGGGCCGGGCTGGGCGGGGTGCGTTCGCGCAGTTCGCCGGGGATGTCGTCGTCGAGTTCGGGGACGGTGACGGCGGGCGGGTCTTCAGGACGGGGAGCGGGCTTGGCAGCGGGTTCGCGGGCCGGCTGGTCGAGGCCGGCGAACAGCCCCAGCCGTTCGGCCAGCCAGCGCACGGTGGCGGGATCGCCGGAGGAGACCAGCCGCTCGATCTGCTCGGCGACCAGAATGCGCAGCGAGGACAGGCGCAGCTCGGCCTCGCGGTTCAGGGCCTGCCGCTCCCACCACACCCTGTGACGGAAATCCTTGGAACCGTAATAGGCCCGCCACAAGGTGGTCCGGCTGCACCCCATGGCGCGCGAGACCTGAAGGAAGCTGTTGCCGCGGGCCAGCATGCCGGCGGCCATGATCCATTGTTCCTCGTGGAACTGCGAACCGGGCACCAGCGAGCCTTCGGACGGGGTCGGCGGCTCTTCGGCCCAGCGCGGGAAGTTGTCGGTGGTGAAGCTACGGCTGTCGAGGGGCATGGGTCGGCTCCGCAGAAAGGTGGGTCTGCGGGAAGCGTATAAGAATAATTTCCTTTATGGCGGAATTTTTGCAACAGCCGCCAGTACGGAGGGTCGAGGCATCGGGAGCAGGATTCACACGGATTTCACGGATTTAGACACGGATTTCACGGATTTTTCTTGAACTTGGCGACGCTTCGAGTTCCTCGACACAGGTCGCTTCGGAACGCCACATCCGTGAAATCCGTGCTGAAATCCGTGAAATCCGTGTCGATCTTGCCCACCGACTCCACGGCGTCCCACCCGGACCGACCGCCGTCAGGAGCGGCGGAACATCCTCGTCCACGGCGTCGGCACGTCCGGGGTCTTTGCCTGATCGGATTTCGACAGCGCCGACAGCGGCAAACGGCCGGTCGCCAACATCGCCATCACCAGCGCCGGATGCGCCGGGCCGGAAGTGTGCCGGCCTTCGGAGTCCTGGCCGGCCTGTTCGGCCTGACCATGCGCGCCGTCATCGGTGCCGGGCTCCTCGTTCAGGGCCTCGTTGATGCGGGCGAAGGCTTCGATGTCTTTGATGTGCAGCATGGTCCGTATCCCTCGGCTTCGACTTTTGTGCGTCGCAGCAAAAACGAAGGTAACAGCTCTGCCCTCGAATGGTCTCATGTGCGGCGCTTTGACACAGGCCCTTTTCTAGCGGGCCGGTTCGCGAACCGCCAGCATAAGCCCGAAGCCGATGGCGAAGAAAGCCAGAACCGTCGCCATGCCGGCGCGCTGGCTGGCGAAGGCCTGGGTCGCCAGCCCGAACAGCAGCGGTCCGAAGAAGCCGACGAAGCGGCCGGTCAGCCCATAGAGCCCGAACATCTCCCCCGCCATGCCCGGCGGGGCGAGCCGCGCCATCATCGACCGCCCGGCCGCCTGGGCCGGCCCGAAGAACAGCCCGAGCCCGAGCGCGAAGATCCAGAACCACAGCCGCTCGGTCGCCAGCAGCAGCGGCACCGAACAGACGGTCATGCCGGCCAGCGCGATCAGGATCACCGGCTTCGCCCCCGCCCGGTCGTCCATCCAGGCGAAGCCGATGGCCCCCGCCCCCGCCACCACGTTGAGCGCGATGGCGAAGACCAGGATCTCCTCGAAGCTCATGCCGAAGGTCCCGGCGGCGAAAAGGCCGCCGAAGGCAGTGATGGTGTTGATGCCGTCGCGGTAGAAGGCGCTGGCGATCAGGAAGCGCCCGACCTCCCGGTAACGCCGGGCGTGGCGCAGCGTGGCGAGCAGCGTGGCCACCCCCTCGCGCGCCGCCCGCAACAGCCCGTGGCCGGTCGCCGGCTCGTCCGGCACCCACAGGAAATAGGGCAGCGCGAACAGCCCGTACCACCCCGCGGCCAGCAGGGCGGTGGCGCGGACATTGGCCTGCTGGCCCCAGTCGGCCCATTCCATCCCGAACAGGCCGAACAGCGGGGCCGGCGCCTGGACGAAGCCGACCAGCGCCAGGACGAGGCAGGCCAGCCCGCCGAAATAGCCGATGCCCCAGCCCCAGCCCGACACCCGGCCGAGCAGCCGCGGCGGCACCAGCCCCGGCAGGGTGGCGTTGTAGAAGACGTTGGCCAGCTCGAACGCCACGGTGGCGACCACGACGCAGGCGAGCGCGAAGGCGGCGTCGGCCGGATCGGGCCTGACCCACCACAGGGCGGCGGTGAACAGGACGGTCACCAGGGTGAACAGCGCCATCCAGGGCTTGCGCCGCCCGGCCCGGTCGGCGATGGCGCCCAGCACCGGGCTGAGCAGCGCAATGGCGACCCCGGCCACCGTCATCGCCGCGCTCCACCGCGCGGTGCCCTCGACCGGATCGCCGACGACGCCGCGGGCGAAATAGACCGAGAAGACGAAGGTGGTGATGATGGTGTTGTAGGCCGAATTCGCCCAGTCATAGAGGCACCAGGAGGCGATGGCCCGGCGCGAGGGCACGTCGCAGGAAGGCACGGCTTCGGTCACGCCCGCCTACTCTCGCAAGCCCCCCGCCAACCCATCCACCCCGAAGGAGATCTGGTTGTTGTCGTAGCGGGCGACGATGCGCAGGCGGTCGCCGGCCGACAGCGCGATCGGCTTTTCCAGGAAGGTCATCGCCTGCTTCCAGTGGTTGGTGCGCGACCGGCTTTCCGACTTGTAGACCACCTCGTCATCCATGAAGAGGTCGAACCAGAAGGCGACGCCGTGGCAGGTGCCGGCGGTGACGATGGTCACGTCGATCGCCCGCTCGCCCTCCTCCGGCATGTTGCGGGTGAAGTCGAAATCCAGCGCGGTGAAGGGCTTCGACAGCGGGGTGTGGGCGTCGACGCCGAGGTCGATCTGCTGGTAGCCGGGCGAGCGGAAGACGTCGAAGCTGCCCATGTCGAAGCCGTCGATGGTCTCCACCGGGTTGATGCGGGCCAGTTCCGGCGTCTCCACCAGCATGGCGTAGACGGTGGAGGCGCGTGGGATGATGGCGCCGCCCGGCTTCACCAGATGGGTGCGGGCATGTTGCAGCACCGACAGCATGCGCGGGGCCAGCATGCCGATGTTGATCAGCTCCGAAACGAAGACGTCGGCCTTCTCCGGCAGGTCGCCGCCCTCGCCCACCGTCAGCTGGGTCGACAGGCGCGGCACCACGTCGATGCGGTCGCCATAGCCGTTGCGCGCCACGGTTTCCTTGGCGACGCGGGCCAGGATCGGGTTGACCTCGCAGGTCACCACCTTCCCGGCACCCGCGCGCGCCGCCATCATGGCGACGATGCCGGAGCCGGTGCCGATCTCCAGAACCAGCTGGCCGGGCTTCACCGCCCGCTCCAGCGACTGCTTGTAGGCCTCGTTCCGCTCGAAATCGTTGATCATCGGCAGGTGCCAGCCGGGCACCGCGTTGGAGTAGATCAGCCGGCGGGTGAACTTCACCATTGGGTGGTCGGGGGCCTGCTCGCGCGCCGCCTCGATCACCTCGATGGCCTCGGCGGCGCGGTCGAGGCTCTGCAGCACATGGGCGAGCCCGACCTGGGCCGGGACGAAGCGCGGGGCGGCGGCCAGCACGATGCGGAATTCCGCCTCCGCCTCGGCCAGCCGGCCGCGGGTGGAGAGCAGCTCCGCCAAGCTGTAATGCACGTCGAGATAGTCGGGCGCCTGGGCCAGCGCGGTGCGGAAATGCTCCTCCGCCTCCTCCAGCTCGCCCAGTTCGCGCAGGGTGGCGGCGAGGAAATGGTGCATCTCCGGCGCTTGCGCCCGCAGGTCCAGCGCGATGCGGAAACAGTCCGCCGCCTCCTCCAGCCGGCTTTGCGCCTTCAGCGCGTTGCCGAGGTTGCCATGCAGTTCCGGCAGCCGCGGATTGAGGGCGAGGCCGGCGCGGAACGCCTCCTCCGCCTCCGCCGGCCGGGCCTGCTGGAAAAGCAGGCTGCCGCGGCTGTTGTGGAAGGACGGGTCGTTGCCGTTCTCCGCGATGGCCTGGGCGAACAGGGCGAGCGCGTTGTCCGGATGGTCGGTGTGGGCGGCGACCAGACCCAGCAGATGCAGCGCCTGCGCGTTGTGCGGGTCGGTCGTCAGGATCGCCCGGCAGACCTGTTCCGCCCCCGCCAGATCGTTGCTGCGGAAACGCTTGGCCGCATCGAGCAGGGTCGGGGCGGAAGTGTCGGTCATCGCGGCGGGCTCCAGGATGGGCGGGAACACGAAAAGGTCGCCGCACCATAGCGGGAATTGCCAACCCGCTACAGCCTTTCGATCTGCACAGGGCAGTTGTTTTTGCGCGATTATCAGCGCATCGATACCCGTAAAAGGAGAATATGGAGACGGGTAGATGCTTGATGTGCGAATGATCGGGCGTGCGAGGGGCGGCGTGACAGGCATGCTGGCGGCGACGCTGCTGCTGGCGGGCTGCGCCACGGCGGAGATGGGCGGCGGCAGCGTCGGCGGCGGCGGCGACGCCGGCGGGTCGGCGGCGGCGCGGCGGTTCCAGGCGGTGCGGACCAGCCCGCCGGAGCTGCGCGCCTTCCTCTACCGCATGCCCAAGGGGGCGGACCTGCACAGCCACCTGACCGGTGCCGCCTATGCCGAGACCTACATGCGGATGGCGGCGGATGCCGGGCTCTGCTTCGACGTCAAGGCGCTGACGCTGGTGGCGCCGACGGCGCAGGCGCCCTGCGGCGACGCCAAGTCCGCCCGGCCGGGCGCCGCGGCGGCGATCGCCGACAGCGTGCTCTACCCGATGGCGCTGGACGCCCTGTCGACCCGCGATGCGCTGCCGGTCTCCGGCTACAGCCTGCATGACCAGTTCTTCGCCACCTTCGGACGCTTCCGCGCCGCCAACTCCGTCCCCAATTCGACCGGCGACCTGCTGGCCGAGGTGGTGGACCGGGCCGGCCGGCAGGGCGAACGGCATGTCGAGCTGATGGTGTCCTTCGGCACCGGCCCGGCCGCCGCCATCGGCAAGTCCTTCCCCTGGACGCCGCAGGCGGCGGCCGACTTGGCCGGAACCGCCGACAAACTGATCGCCGCCGGACTTCCGGCCCTGGTCGCCCCGGCCCGGCAGGAGATCGACGCGGCGGAGGCGCGGATGCGCAGCGTCCTTGGCTGCGGCACGCCGGCGGCGCGGCCGGGCTGTGCGGTGTCGGTGCGCTATCTCCAGCAGGTGTCGCGCACGCAGAGCCCCGGCCCGGTCTATGCCACCACCCTGTTCAACGCCCTGCTGGAAGCGCAGGAGCCGCGCGTCGTCGGCCTGAACTTCGTGGCGCCGGAGGACAACCCGGTGGCGCTCGACGATTACGACCTGCACATGCGCATGGTGGCCGAGGCGAAAAGGCGCCAGCCCGGCACCAACGTCGCGCTGCATGCCGGCGAGCTGACGCTGGGCCTCGTCCCGCCGGAACGGCTGCGCGACCACATCCGCAAGGCGGTGGAGATCGCCGGGGCCAAACGCATCGGCCATGGCGTCGACGTGATGTACGAGGACGATCCCCAGGGCCTGCTGCGGACGATGGCCGGGCGCAAGGTGGCGGTGGAGATCAACCTGACCAGCAACGACAAGATCCTGGGCGTCAGCGGCAAGGCGCACCCGCTGCCGGTCTACCGCGCCGCCGGGGTGCCGGTGGTGCTGTCGACCGACGACGAGGGCGTCAGCCGCATCGACCTGACCAACGAGCTGCAGCGCGCGGTGGAGGAGTTCGGCTTCGGCTATGCCGACCTCGTCGGGCTGGCCCGCGCCAGCCTGGAGCACAGCTTCCTGCCCGGCGACAGCCTGTGGTCCGCCCCCGGCTGCACGCCGCCGGTGCGTGAGGACTCCTGCCGCGCCGTGACCGCGCGCAGCGAGAAGGCGCGGGTCCAGTGGGGGCTGGAAGAGGCGCTGGCCCGCTTCGACCGCGAGATGGCGGGAGTGCAGTGACCGGCCTGACTGTGACTTCCTGAGACGGAAAACAAGATTGACACGGATGTCACGGATTTAGACACGGATTACACGGATTTTTTATATCAGCGATCCAGCCACGGCGCTTTGGTAAGGTAAAGCCATCCGTGACATCCGTGTTTTAATCCGTGAAATCCGTGTCGATCTTGCCCGCGATCTTTGATCGACTCGAGAATATTGAGCCCCTGCCCTACCCCTCGTCGGCGTTCTCCCAGCCCCAGCGGGCCCAGGCGCCGTCAAGGAAGGCGGTCAGGCGGGGGCCGGCGGGAAGGCCGGGGCAGGACAGCAGCGACGGCGCGATCCGGCCGGCGCCGCGGGTCCACCACAGGCTGGCGTCGGCGCGCAAGGGGCCGGACAGGCGATCGAGCAGGGCGCGGGTGGCGGGGCTGACACGCTCCGGTTCCGGCCGGCCGAGAATGGCGAGGCGGGCCGGCAATCCCTCCACGTCGGCACCGGCGCGGCAGGCGTCGGCGGCCAGCGACTCGGCGCGGGACAGCCAGGCGCCGCAGGCGGCGGGCGCGTCGGCGATGTCGAAGCCGGCGGGAAGGCCGGCGGCGATGGTGAAGGGATAGAGGCGGCCGACCCGGTCGGCGCTGGGCATCCAGACGCCGACCAGCGGGGTGGCGCCGCACAGGCCGGCCGACAGGGCGAAGCGCCAGACCGGGGCCTGGGCGAACAGGGGTTCCCACTCGGCGCCCAGCCGGCGGCCGGCCTCGCCCAGCGCCGCGGACAGCCAGCGGTCCCAGGGGCCGAGGACCGCCGACGGCAGGCCGTGGCCGATGAAATCGCCGCGGGCCGGCACCTTACCGTGGAATCCCACCACGGGATCGGCACCGATCCCGCCGACCCCGGCCGCCATGGCGCGCGGCGTGGCGAAATAGCCCATCATGGCTGAGCGGCCCGGCCGGGTTGGACGGAAGATGCCTGCGGGGCGGATTGCGCCAGAACCTCCAGCACGCGGGCGACCAGAACCTCGTCGGCCGGGACAGGGGCGAAGCCGACGGCGAACAGGGCGGCCAGATGGTCGCCCAGCGCGCGGCGCCGCGCCTCGTTGGCCGGGCCGGGCAGCGTGCGCTGCCAGTCGAGCGCCAGCCATTCCGCCACGGCGCCGGCATCCATCGGCTCCGCCCCGCCAACCGTCTGCCAAGCGCCCATCCGCCCGGTGATCATGCGGTAGACGCGCAGGGTCTGGCGCAGCTGGTCGGGCAAGGCCCAGTCGGCGCGCAGCCGCTCCTCCAGCCGCAGGGCGATGCGGGCCAGGAACTGGCTGCGCAGGGCGCGGCGGTAGGCCTCCTGCGCCGGGGCGGCGATGCGGCCCCCCTGGTAGAGCCCGCCGGCCAGCGCCGGACCTGCCCAGATCTGGCCATCGTCGAAGGCGAGCGGCAGGGCGCGCAGGGCCTCCAGCGCCGGCAGGATCGCCGCGGGGTCGGCATCGTCCACCCGGACCAGGGAGCGCGGCGCGGTGTCGAGCGGGCGCAGCGCCGCCTCCACCGCCGCGGCGCCGGCATCGGCGCGCTCCAGCAGGGCGGCGTTGCCGCGGGCGCTGACCAGCCACCAGCCGCCGACGGCCAGGGCGAGCGTCAGCGCGGCGGCGGCCGACAGCAGCGCCCGGCGGCGGCGGGCGCGCTCCACCCGCCGGTCGACCCGGGCGAGGTTGGCCTCCGGGAACACCACGTCGGGCAGCAGCCGTTCGAGGAAATAGGTGGAGGCCGGCCCGCCGCCCCCAGGGCCGCCCTCGGGATCGAGCAGGGCGAGCGAGGCGTCGGTCTGGGTGGCGCTGGTCAGATAGAGGCCGCGCAGGCGCGGCGTCTCCTCGCCATGTTCGGAGCCGAAGGCGGTGTCGACGATGTCGGCCAGCGCCGGCTCCAGCTCCGCCACGCGCAGCGGCAGGGCGAAGGCGTCGCTGCGGCGGCGGATGTCCGGCTCCTGGTGCAGCCGGTCGAGCAGCCGCTCGTCCAGCCGCCGCACCAGCCCGGCATAAAGCGCGCGGAAGACGGGAAGCGGACCGCCGGAGCTGTCGGGTGCCGGCTCTTCCGCCGGCAGGGTCAGGCCCCAGACCTGCCCGCGCGCCTCGCGGTCGAGCGGGTCGAAGAAGGTGGCGAAGCCGTCCAGCAGGTCGGCCTTGGTCAGCAGCAGATAGACCGGCAGCCGCACGCCCAGCTGCACCCGCAGCTCGTTCAGGCGCTGCCGGATCAGGATGGCGTGGTTGCGCCGCTCGGCGTCGGTCCAACCGGTCAGTTCCGGGATGCTGACGGTGAGGAGGACGCCGTTGGCGGGCTGGCGCGGGCGGTGCTCCTTCAGGAGGTCGAGCAGGCCGGACCACACCCGGCCATCGACCGCGCGCCGGCTGTCCTGGGTGGTGTAGCGGCCGGCGGTGTCGATCAGCACGGCGCGGTCGGTGAACCACCAGTCGCAGTTGCGGGTGCCGCCCAACCCTGCGAACGGACCCGCCAGCGGCTGGGCGGCCGTGCCGTCAGGCGAGAGGGCGGCGAGGCCGGTGTTGGCCAGCGCCGTGGTCTTGCCCGAACCGGGGGCGCCGATCACCAGATACCAGGGAAGCTGGTAGAGATAGCGCCCGCCCCGGCGCCTGCGCAGCTGGGCCAGCACGCCGTCGAGCCGCTTGTGGACCGTGCCGATCTCCTCCAGCGAGGCCTTCAGCTCGGGATCGCGGGTGGCGGCCAGCGCCTCCAGCAGGCGGGCGTTGGCGGCGCGCTCGCGGGCGTCGATGCGGCGGTTGACGGCGATCCAGGCGGCCAGCGCCAGGACCAGCGGCAGCAGGCGGACGCTCCAGTCCGGCTGGATGGTCGGCAGCAGGTGCGGAGCGAAGGCTGCAGCCAGACGCGGCAGCAGCAGCCAGCCGGCCAGCCCCAGCGCCAGCACCCCCGACAGCGATGTCGCCCAGCGGGTGCGGGCGGAGCGGTGCGGCGACGGGGCAGCGGCGATGGCGGCGGCTGGCTTGCGGCCCTTGCCGGCCGTCTTCGCCGTCCGGGCGCCGGCCTTGGGGGAGCGGGGTTCGGCCATGGCGGGCGCCTTAATGCGGATAGAGGCGGATGTCGATCCGCCGGTTGGCATCGCGCCCGGCCGGCGTGTCGTTCAGCGCAATCGGCTCCTGGTCGCCATGGCCCTCGGCCGACAGGCGGGCGGGCGGCAGCGAGCGCTCCAGCAGTTTGCGCACCGCCTCGGCGCGGGCGTCCGTCAGGGATTGGGCCGTCAGGGATTGGGCCGTCGGGGATTGGGCCGTCGGGGATTGGGCCGCCAGGGATTGGGCGGCAGGAAGGCGGCCGCCCGGCGGGGTCTGGTCGTCGGTGTGGGCGACCACCAGCACGCTGCCGGGTTCCGCCGCCAGGGTCTGGCCGACCCGCTCGACGATGGCGCGGTGGCGGGCCTTCACGGCGTCGCTGCCGGTGGCGAACATCGCCGCCGCCGGAATGCGGATGACCAGGGCGCCATCCTCCCCCGCCAGCACCTCGACGGCACCGGTGCGGATTTCCGGGGCGAGCTGGCCGGTGATGCGGCCGATCAGCGCCGGGCCGGCGGTGGGCGGGGGCGGCGGGACCAGCCGGGCGATCTCGATGGACCGGTCGGGCAGCAAGGCGGCGATGCGGGCGACCACCGGCTCGGCCTGCCGGTCGAGGCTGCCGGCGAGATGGACGTAGAGGCCGGACAGGCCCAGCGCCACCACCGCCCAGACGATCCAGCCCGGCACAGCACTCAACGGATTGCCGAACAGGGTGTTGGGCGGCCGGAACGGCTCCGCCACCCCGGTCCAGGCCGGCGACAGCTCCGCCGCCACATCGCCGCGGGCGCGGCGCAGGATGCGGTACAGCTCGTCGCGCAGGCGGGCAAGGTCGTGGGCGCCGCCGGGCCGGTCGCGGAACCGGCCTTCGAAGCCAAGCGACAGGCAGGCGTAGAACAGCTCCAGCGCGTGGCGGTGGCGGCGCGGGTCGCCCAGCATGCCGTCGAGCAGGTCGAAGAACCGCACGCCTGCCCCCGATTCCGCCACGGCGGCCCCGCCATGGCCGGCGGCACGGGCGACGTCGTCCAGGGTGGCGGCCAGCGCGATGCGGGCGGCGCGGATCTCGTCCGGGTCGAGGCCGGAGGCGGAGGCGGCGCGGTCGAAACGCTCCAGCGCCGCGGTGGCGGCGGCGCGGGGCTGATCGGTCAGGCTGCGGTCGCGCAGGGCGCCGACGAGCGCCAGCACCGGCGCGGCGATGCTGAGCAGGGGATTGAGGGGCGGGTTGAGGGGTGCTGGGCCCGAAG
>NZ_WHOS01000066.1 GCF_013340935.1 Azospirillum melinis
ACCCCCCTCACGCCACCCGCAGAGCCCCCGCGGTGTCGTGGTAGAAGCCGTTGACCAGCGGCGCGTCGATCAGCCCGCCCAGCTCGGCGGCGACCTCCGCCCCGTCGCGGCGCCCGTCCAGCACCGCCCGGAACGCCTCGGCGACCCGCACCATGTCCATCGCCTGCGGCGACAGGCGGAAGCGGTCCACCCCCATCGCCACCAGCGCCGGCATCTCCGCCGCCAGGCACAGGCAGCCGTGCGACATCGTCTGGGTGCCGTTGACGGTCAGGAAAGGCTGGCCGTCCATCGTCGTCACCGGCATGCCGTCCGGGTCGTTGCCGCAGACGAACTGGCAGCCGTCCTTGTGCAGCCCATGGGCGCGCGCGTGATAGCAGCGGGCCGAGATGGCGAGCGGCGCCCGCCCCCAGACCTGCACCTCGGTCCCGATCCCCAGCTCCCGCCCGGCCTTCGCCAGCACGGCGACGGTGGCCGCCGGCAGTTCCGCCGGCAGCGACACCGCCACCGCCCCGCGCCCGGCCATCCAGCCCAGCGTCGCCTCGTTGTAGACGTTGATCGTCGGCCCGACCGCATGGGGCCGCCCGGCCAGCAGCGCCAGCGCCCCCATGTCGTTCGCCTCGACCAAGCCACCATCCGGCAGCCCGGCATCCGACCCCACCAGATCGCGCATCGCCGAACGCTCGCGCTCGCTGCCGACCAGGATCGGGCTGGCGAGCCACACCGTCTTGCCGGCGGCGCTCAGCCGCTCGATCACCTCGCCCATCGCCTCGGCGAAGAAGGGCGCCCGCTTGAAGCAGACGATCTCGCCGACGACCACCGTGTCCACCGGCGCCTCGTCGGCGATGCGGGCGTAGAAGTCGCGCCAGCGGTCGACCGGCCAGTTGAACAGCACCGGCCCCAAAGTGAGTGACGCAGTCATTCCTTGAAACTCCTCAGCGCACCCGGGCTTACCGCCACGCGCGCGTATAGGCTCCGGTGGTCTGGGTCCCGCCCTCGACCATCGCCTGCAGATCGATGTGCGGCACCGGCCGGCCGGCGGCGAATGTTTCCAGCGCCTCGCGATAGGCGCGGACCACCGCGGCGATATAGGCCTTGCCGCGCTGCCGCCCTTCGATCTTCAGCGCCCGCACCCCGGCCGCCTTCAGCTCCGGCAGCAGATCCATGGCGTTGAGGCTGGTCGGCTCCTCGAACAGGTAGGCCGGCCCGTCCCCAGCGACGAAGCGACCCTTGCACAGCGTCGGATAGCCGGCCTGCTCGCCCTCGCCGAACACATTGATGGTGAAGCCGCCCAGCGTCGAAGCCAGCGACCCGCCCCGCTGCTCGTAGCGGACATGGTTGGCCGGCGAACAGACCCCCTGCTTGTTGGGCGACAGGCCGGTGGCGTAGGAGGACAGCGAACAGCGCCCCTCCGCCATCGGGCAGAGGCCGCCGAAGACGAACACCTCGGTCTCGATGTCGATCTCGGCATTCAGCCTGGCGATTTCCGGCACCGTCAGCACACGCGGCAGCACGACCCGGCGCACGCCGAAGGCCTCGCGGTACAGCCGGATCGCCTCGACATTGGCGGCCGACGCCTGGACCGACAGATGCAGGCGCAGGTCGGGATGGCGCTTCGCCGCATAGTCCAGCAGCCCGGGATCGGCCAGGATGACGGCATCCACCTTCAGCCGCGCCGCATCGTCCACCGCCTTCCGCCAGGGGCCGAGATTGCCCGCCTGCGGATAGGTGTTGATGGCGACATAGACCTCGACCCGGCGCGCATGGGCGTAATCCACCGCGTCGGCCACATCTTGCCGGGTGAAGTTCAGGCCCGGAAAATTGCGGGCGTTGGTCTCGTCGCGGAAGCCGAGATAGACGGCATCGGCCCCGGCATCGACGGCGGCACGCAAGGCGGCCGGCGTCCCCGCCGGGCAGATCAGTTCGAAATTGTCCATGATCCCCTACGCCCCCGTACCCGGCAACTTCCCCGGCAGCCCGCCTGGCGGCGTCCCCGCCGTCCCGCCGAGCCGTGCCTCCAGCCGTGCTTCCAGCCGCTCGATCCCGCGGCGCAGCGGCGGCGGCAGCAGCCGGCGCGCCGCGTCGATCCGGTCCAGCACCGGCCCGGCATTGCGCCGCAGCACCGGCAGGGCGCGGGCCAGCGGCCCGGCGATGGAGGCGGCATCGGCCACCAGATCCATCTCGTCCTCGCCGTCCAGCGTGTTGCGCAGCGCGAGGATCAGCGCGGTGTCGCCGGAAATGCTCAGCTCGCGCCGGAAGAACAGCGCATCGCCGTCGATCCGCCCTTCCAGCAGGTCGAGCAGCCTGTCATAAGGCCCGCGCACCACCGCGTCGGCGGCAGCGGCCTCGCCCGCCCCATCCGCTCCACGGGGCAGGGCATGCAGCGACAGCTCGGGCCCGACGCGCATCAGCAGGGCGACCGGCGCGTCCACCGGCTCGATCAGCACGCGGGCGTCCGGCATCTCGCGCAGGGCCTCGAAGGCGCGCGGATGACGGTCGGCCAGCAGCCGCAGCAGCCGGGCGAGCAACGCATCGCTGGCCCGCCGCCCCAGCCTGGGCACCAGCCCCAGCCCGGCCCGGCTCAATCCGGTCTCGAACCGGCGGGCACGCTCGCCAGCGGGGGAATTGGAAACAGTCTGTGCGACATCGGGATCGCGCATGGGCGGCTTCCCTCCTCATCGGTCATTCCGCCGCCCATGAAAGCCGGCAACCGCCTGACGTCATTGACCTCGGTCAAGTTCAAGCTTGAAAAAGCCCTTGCGTCAGGCTGCGCTCGCCGACCCGGAGCGGCCGCTCAGGTCGTACAGCCGGCGATCCTCCCGGCCGATGCGGTGTTTCAGCGCAGCGACCCGAAGGACCGCCGGGGCCTGCCAGGGGATTGGGCTGGGGGATTGCGGTGGGGGATCGCGCCAAGCGGCCAGTTTTCCGGCCGAGCCATCCGCCGTGCCTTCGATGACTGTATGAATCTCAACGGAGCATTGCATGCATATCTGTTGACATTGTAGGTCTCAACGGAGCATACAGTTGCGCATTGTATGCATTAATTGCTTGGATTTCCTCCAGGAGAGCCATGCAATGTCATCCGAACAGGAGTGGCCGCCTCTCCGGTACAGCCACGCCAACCCAGCCGTCTGTCTTCCGCCCGCAGACAAGGACCCGCGCCCGACCCGACTCCCGTCGGTTTCCCCTGACGAAAGACAGCGTCGTATTCTGGAGATGTTCAAAATGTACGACTGGTTCCCTCTGGTCTTCTTCCCGTTCAAGATCATCGTGTTGGGCACGGGGATGTTCTTCGCCATCAAGTGGCATCACGATCGGGCGAAGGAGGAGCAGGCAAAGAAGGACAAGGAAGCCAGCAGGCGGTAAGCACCCGCCGAAGCTGCCGGGCGCCGCCCGATCCGTGCTTCGGAATGAGCCGGGCTGTGGCACCGCTCACAGCACCGGAAGCCGGATGCGTCCAGGATCGCCCCATCGCCGCCGACCATCCCCGGTCGATTGAATGGCACCGAGATATCAGCCCTTTCGGACGGAGCGATCCCATGACCATCCTCTGCATCAGCGCCGCCACGTCGATCCTCAGCCTCGGCCTGCTGGCCGGGTTCGACCTCTGCATCGCTCCGCCGCCGAAAACCGCCGGGGCAAGGGCCGCCGCATCCGCCCGCCGGCGGTCCGGCGAAGACATGATGGGGTGAAAGGGGCATGCGCCGAAGGCGACGGGACACTGTCCCTATTCGTTTCTGATCACCCTGTTGACGGCCTTGGTTATATCGGGGCTGCTCTTGCTCCTGACCCAGTTTCCGGCCTCGGTACAATCGTACCTGATGGCCTTCGCACGGACCTGGATGGCATGAGGGGCCTTGACATCCACATCCTTGGTTCTTCCTGTCTTTTTGTCCAGGACGGGCATCGTCATTTTTGTATTGCTGACGATCACCTTCATCTCTATCGCATGCACATACAGCTTTGCCAGTTCCGCCCGTTTATCCTTCTCCGTGACGGCCCGCGAAATGGCCTTCTCGACCTCGGATTTGTCGATATTGAAGAACTGGTTGGAAATAATCAGAAGCTCCTTCACCTTCAACTCTACCGCACTGTGGCGCTTGTTCGTCGTTGCGGTAAGGGGCGTCAGGTTTTCGCTCACCCCCGGTCCACCCATGTTGTCGTTCAACAGATGGCCGGCGATCCACTTGACCTTCGGATGGTCTCTTCTCAAAGCGGTGATGCAGCGCGGGGAATTTCTCTGCGGCTTGCTGCCGTAGTTGGAAGACGCAATGGCGCCGGGCCCCATGATCACATGGACGGATGTGCCGCCACCGCCGCCCGCCAGCTCCCTGCCCCATTTCGGGGCCATGAAATATATTGGAACGGATGGAATCTGTACTCTGGCCATCAGAGACCCTCATTCTCGTGACTGACGGGTGAGCGCCCAGGCGGCGTCGCGTCGATTGACGAGGGCAATTCTAATCATACTTGCTTTCGCAAGTTAACACTCGCGGCAAAGTTATCGAAAACAACCAATGCGTTTGCCGGCGCGGTCGGTCCCGGCATTTTGCCGGGAAGGGTCTGAGAACCATCTCCAACCCGTCTTTGCGAAAAATATCCTCAGGAGAATAATTTCCTATAATCTCTTCGCGAATGTCCCCTCAGTCGCGGAGCCACGCCATGCCTCTCGATCCCCGCAGCTTCACCGGTGACAACTTCCCCCGCTGGGCCGAAGAGCCGCCGACGCCTGCCGAAGGCTCGCTGGTGCCCGGATCGCAGTTCCATGAGGAACAATGGATCATGGCCGCCGGCATGCTGGCGCGCGGCAACAGCTTCCTTCAGGTCTCCCGCGCCATGGGGTGCAGCCGGACGACGCTGTGGCGCGCCTATTACGGCTCCCAGGATTTCCGTCACAGGGTGTGGTGGGAGCGGCAGGCGCTGAACCGCGAGGCCGAACTGCGCCTGTCCTCGCTGCGGGTGCTGGTGGCCGAGCAGATCGAGCGTCGGCGATCCCGCCACCGTGCGCTGGCTGGCCGAACGGCTCGGCCTCATCCCCGGTCTCGGGAGCGCCCGCACCGCCTCGCTGGACAGCCGGGAGGTGGGGGCGGAGGAGGGACCGGCGGCGAGGCCCGAGGACAGGCCGCGGGCGCCCCGCCCGGAGGACCCGCCCGCCGTCACCGTCCCCGAACTCGACGACGACATCCCCGGCGCCCTGCGCGAGCGCCATCCACCCAGCCCGGCCATGGTCGCCGCCGTCGTCGCCCAGCCGGAGGCGGAGGGTCCGAAGGGCGTTTTCCCCTGGACCGTCAACCAGTACGAGGAGTACCCGAACCTCAACCCCGGCCCGGTCGGCCGCCGGGCTGCCGACGCCTTCTCCGGGCGCCGGTAGAGGGGTGGCCGGGCGGTGGAACATCCGCCGGAAAACGTTCCACGCCGTTCCATCCTCCGCCGAAGGAGCCTTCCTTACGGTTGCCCGCTGCCGCCCGCCGCGCCATAGACATGGCCGGTGGTGAAGCTGGCATCCTCCGCCGCGAGCTGGACATAGATGCTGGCAAGCTCGGCCGGCTGGCCGGGGCGCCCGAACGGGGTCTGGCTGCCGAACTGCTTCAGCTTCTCCTGGCTGGCGCCGCCGCTGACCTGCAAGGGGGTCCAGATCGGGCCGGGGGCCACGCCGTTGACGCGGATGCCCTTGTCCGCCAGCTGCTTGGCCAGCGACTTCACGTAGTTCATCGTCGCCGCCTTGGTCTGGGCATAGGCGTAGAGGTCCGGCGTCGGGTCGTAGGCCTGCTCCGACGTGGTGCCGATGATGACCGATCCCGGCTCCAGGTGGGGCAGGGCGGCCTTGATGATCCAGAAGGGGGCGTAGATGTTGGTCTTCATCGTCGCGTCGAACTCCTCGCTGCTCAGGTCGAGGATCGACGGGATGGCCTGCTGGCGCGCCGCGTTGCAGACGACGATGTCGAGCCCGCCCAGCCCGGCGACGGCATCGGCCACCAGCTTTTTGCAGAACGCCTCGTCGCGCAGGTCGCCGGGGATCGCCACCGCCTTGCGGCCGGCTTCTTCGATCAGGGCGACGACGTCCTGGGCGTCCGGCTCCTCGGTCGGGAAATAATTGATGGCGACGTCGGCGCCCTCGCGGGCATAGGCGATGGCGGCGGCCCGGCCCATGCCGGAATCGCCGCCGGTGATCAGCGCCCGGCGCCCGGCCAGCCGGCCGGAGCCCTTGTAGCTGGTCTCGCCATGGTCGGGCGGCGGATCCATGTCGCGGGCCAGCCCCGGCCAGGGCTGCGACTGGCCGTTGAAGGGCGGGCGCGGATACTTCGTGCGCGGGTCCTGCGGCGTGACGGTGTCGTCCTTGCGGTCCATGCCTGTCTCCTGATCCGGCGTGCTGTGTGCGATGGGGCGATGCCTCGCACACAGAACCGGACGGGGACGGAAATGGTTGCCGCAACCCTGCCCATCAGCGAAACGGGCCATCGGCGGAACGGTATCCTCAGCCGCACATGCCGCCGCAGCAGGACCCGTTGCGCCGGGCCAGCAGCCGCTCATAGGCGATGCTGACCACGCCGGCCGGCGGGATCACGCCCTGCAACAGCGCCAGCACGTCCCCCTCCGGCGTGCCGGGCGGGACATCCGTCACCTCGCAGACCGAGGCGCCGCTGCCGTCCGGACCCAGCCGCGCATCGCCGGCGGCAACAGCCACATCGCCGTTGCGGTCGATGCGCACGCGCAGGCTGGCCGCCGCCGCCCCCTCGGGCCGGGCAATGCGGACCTGCCAGACCTCGGGCCCCTGTTGCAGATACTCCCAGGAGAAGCTGGCGCCGAACAGGCTGAGCAGCTGGTGGTGCAGCGGGCGCGGGTCATGGTCGTTGACCAGCGAGAAACCGTCGCCGGGCGTCAGATCCTGCACCGACGCGAAGATCAGCTGATGGCGCTGGTAGGGCGGGATCGCGCGGAGATCGAGAACCGGTTCGGCCTGCCCGGCGTGGGGGGCGGTCGGCGCAATGGGAGAGGTCATGGTCGGCATCGTCGTCCGTCTGGTCTGTGGGGGAGCGGCAGGATCGCCATGTCCCCCTGTAGCCCGGATCGCCGCCCCCTTCTTTGCTCCAGCACAAACCCCGGAACGGGTCGGGCGTTCAGCCGACCCAGCATCCGATCACGGTCAATTCCGCTCAGCCGGCAGCGGCAAGGACGGCAGATCCTCGGCGATGGCGACCAGCGCATGGGGCTTGCGGATCACCACCTGCTGCCGGCCGCTCTCGACGATGCCCTGGCTTTCCCAGGCCGACAGGGTGCGGCTGACGGTGTGCAGCGTCGTGCCGGTCATCTCCGCCACATCCTGCCTGGACAGCGGGAAGTCGATCTCCACCCCGGCCTCCACCCGCCGCCCGGCGTGGCGCACCAGACGCAGCAGGGCGTGGGCGATGCGGCGCTCCACCCGCTCCGTCGCCACCTCGCGCAGGCGGTTCTGCACTTCGCGCAGCCGCCCGCCGACGATCGACAGCGCGTTGCGGGCGATGGCGGGATGACGGTCCATCAGCTCGGTCATCGCGGCGGCCGGCCAGGACAGCTCGACGCAATCGGCCACCGCGACGGCATCGGCCGGATAGAACCCGTCGGTGAAGATCGCCAGCGTGCCGAACATCTCGCCGGGGCCGATGAAGCGCATCACCACCTGCTGCCCGTCGGGGCCGGTCTGCACGATCTTCACCCGCCCGTCGATCAGCGCATGGCCGGCCGCCGCCGGTTCCCCCTGGCTGAAGACGGCGGTGCCGCGGACATGCAGACGGGGCCGCGCCAGCGCAACGGCCTCGGCCAGCGCCTCGGCATCCAGCCCGGCGAACAGCGGCATGCCGCGCAGGATGGCGGGATCGGGGGGCGGGGGCATGGCGGTCGTCCTGGCGCGCTGTGCGTGATGGGGGGCGTGATCTCCATCCATTCGTGCACGAGTTTGTTGCGGGTCAAAGCGCGAAATCCGGCATGCCGCCAGAATGGCCGCAGCATCCCAGGGAAAGCACCCCGCGCCATGTCCACCCCCATTACAGGTGCCGCCTCCGGCGCCGTCACCAGCGCCCACCGGACGATGTACCCGGCCGCGGCGCTCTATGCGGCGCTTGCCGTCCCGCTGTGGCTGGCGCAGGCCGGCGGCCTGCTGCCGGCGGGCTGGTCGCCGGCCGTACATGCGCATGAGATGACGCTGGGCTATGCGCTGGCAGTGGTCGGCGGCTTCCTGATGACCCGGCTGTCGCGTCCTATGCTGGCGGTGGCCCTTCTGTCCTGGCTCGCCGGCCGGCTGGTTTTGCTGCCGGGGCTGCCGCCGCTGCTGGCACTGCCGCTCTGCTTCGCCTATCCGCTGCTGCTGTTCGTCGTCGCCGGCCTGCCCTTCCTGCGCACCGGCCGCAGCGGCCACAACGCGGTGTTCGGCCCGCTGATCGGCGCCTTCCTCGGTGCCGAGGCGCTGTTCTGGGCCGGGGAACTGGGCCTTGTCCCCGGCAACGGCCAGCCCGTCGCCCTGCTGCTGATCGCCACGCTGCTGCTGGCCATGGGCGGGCGCGTCATCCCCGCCGCCACCGCCGGTGCCCTGCGCCGCCAGGGCGTCACCCTCGCGCACCGGGTTCAGCCGAGGCTGGAGGCGATGGGCATCGCCGGGGCCGCCCTCTGCCTGCTGTCGGCCACCAGCGGCCTGCTGCCCCTCGCCGGTGCCATGGGTGCCGCGATGGCCGGGACGAGCGCGCTGCTGCGGCTCGCCCGCTGGAAGCCCCATCTGCTGCTGCGCCGGCCGGAGATCGCCAGCCTGCATCTGGGCTATCTCTGCCTCGGCGCCGGCTGGCTGCTGACCGCCGGCACGGCGTTGTCCGGCCTGCCGCCCGCCGCCGGCTGGCACATGCTGGGGGTCGGCGCGCTCGGCATCCTCGCCAGCGCCATGACGATCCGCACCACCCTGCAACGCGAAGCGGAGCCGGAGCGTTTCCCACCGGCCGCGACCGTCGCCGTCGGGCTGATCGCCCTGGCGGCGGTTCTCCGCCTGACGGCGGTCCGGTGGCCGTCGATGACGCTGCTGACCGCCGCGGCGACCGCCTGGACACTCGGCCAGCTGCTGACCGCCGGGGTGCTGCTCACCCGGCCGCGACGGTCACGCCGACGGCAGGACGCGCTGCAGGAAGTCTAGGCCGAGCTGCGCACCGGCGGCGGTGATGGTGTGGGGAACGCCGCGCAGCAGATGCTCCTCCACCGCGAAGCCGGCGGAGCGGAAATGCGTGGCGGCGGCCTGCACCACGGCGGGCGGCATGATGCTGTCAGCCGCACCGCCGACCATCAGGATCGGCGGACGCCGGCCCGACCCGTCGGGGGTTGGAACCGGCGCCGCGATGCGGCCGGCGAAGGCGACGACCGCCCCACAGCGCTCCGGGGCGGTCATGGCGAGATGCAGCGCCATGATGCTGCCCTGGCTGAAGCCGACCAGCGCCACATCGGCGGGGGAGACACCTGCCCGCTGCCGTTCGGCCTCGATCAGGTCGGCCAGCGCCGGCAGGGCGGCGGCGACGCGGGCGGGACGATTCTCCTCCGTCACACCGGCGATGCTGAACCACTGATGCCCGTTGCCCATGTCGAACGGCTGCGGCGCGTTTGGCGCCACGAAGGCGGTGTCGGGAAGCGCCCCCCGCCATGCCTGGGCCAGGGGCATCAGGTCGGCACCCGACGACCCGACACCATGCAGCAGGATGACCAGCCGCCGTGCCACCCCGGAGGCCGGGGCCAGGCGCAGGACCTCGCCGGAACCGTCTGATGTGCTGCTGCTCATGGAAACCACCCTTCCTGCCGTTGCCGTGTCACGCCCGCTGCCAGATGCCCTTGCCCGGCAGCCGGTCGCGGTCATGCGGACGGTCGAAATCCAGCGCCGGCCCCTTCGGCACGATCAGCGTCGGGTTGATCGCCGGGTTGGTATAGTAGCCGGCCTTGATGTCGTCGATCTTCACCGTGTCGCGGATGCCCGGCCACTGGTACAGCTCGCGCAGATAGGCCGACAGGTTCGGATAATCCTCGATCCGCCGCAGGTTGCACTTGAAGGCGCCGTGATAGGCGGCGTCGAAGCGCACCAGCGTCACGAACAGGCGCCAGTCGGCCTCGGTCAGATGCTCCCCCGCCAGATAGCGGCTGGCCGACAGCCGCTCCTCCAGCCGGTCGAGCGTGGCGAACAGCGCCTCGAACGCCTCGTCGTAGCTGGCCTGCGACTTGGCGAAGCCGCAGCGGTACACGCCGTTGTTGACGGTCGTGTAGACCAGCTCGTTCCAGCGGTCGATCTCCGGCCGCAGCGGCTTGGGATAGAGGTCCAGCCGGTTGCCGGTCAGCCCATCGAAGGCGCTGTTCAGGATGCGGATGATGTCCGCCGACTCGTTGTTGACGATGCGGCCTTCCTCCCGGTCCCACAGCACCGGGACCGACACCTTGCCGGTGTAGGTCGGGTCGCTCGCCGTATAGAGGCTGTAATGGTGGCGGAAGCGGCCGACGCGCGGTCCGCCGTCCTGCTCCTCGCCATAGACCCAGCCATCCTCGCCCAGCACCGGCTCGGCGGCGGACATGCCGATCACCCCCTCCAGCCCCTTCAGCGCGCGGACGATCAGCGTGCGCGAGGCCCAGGGACACAGGTAGGAGACATAGAGGTGATAGCGCCCGGCCGACGCCGGCAGGGTGGGGCGCCCATTCTCATCCGGCGCGCCATCCGGCGTGATCCAGTCGCGGAAGCGGGTCGGCTCGCGGTGGAAGGCGCCGCCCTTGATCTCGCTGGCCGCGATGTCGCCCTTTTCCCAAACACCGTTCACAAGCTGCGGCATCGCGGTTCCTCCGGTTCAATCGGCACATATGCGAAGGGGCCGGCGAACCGGCCCCTCTTACTCTGCAACAGTCGAAGACTGCCCGCGATCAGGACTTGACCGCTTCGACCTCGATCAGCAGCTGGATGTCGTCGCCGATGGCCGGGGCGCCGTACTTCATGCCGAACTCGGTGCGCTTGACCGTGCCGCGGGCGGAGAAGCCGGCGGTCTCCAGCTTGCTGGCCGGGCTGACGCCGTCCTTGTTGAAGGTGATGTCCAGCACCACCGGCTTGGTCACGCCCAGCATGGTCAGGTCGCCATGCAGCTTGCCGGTCTTGTCGCCGGTCTTCTCGATCTTCGTGCTCTTGAAGGTCATCTTCGGGAACTCCTTCGCATTGAAGAAGTCCGGGGAGCGCAGATGCTCGTCACGCTTGGCGTGGTTGGTGTCGACGCTGGCGGTGTCGATGGTGACGTTGACCACGCTCTTCTCGACGGCGTCCTTGTCGAAGGTCACGTCGCCGCCGACCGTGTTGAAGCGGCCGATCACGTTGGAGAAGGCAACGTGGTTGACGATGAAGGCGACCGCCGTGTGCGCCGGATCGATCTTGTAGCTGACCGGGGCGGCGAAGGCGGGGGCAACGGCACCGGTCGCCGTCGCGACGAACAGGGCGGCGGCAAACAGGGTCTTCTTCATGAACGGAACTCCGGAAATCAGGATTGACTGGAAGGAAGGCGGGATCAGTAGGGCGACGCTTCGCCGCCGGTCAGCGCGAAGGCCGCGCCGATGGCGACCAGCGCCGGAAGGACCGCGACCACCGTGACGGCGGCCGACGAGGCGGCGCGGCCGATCAGTCCGTCGCCCAGGGGAATGAAGCGGCGGACATGGCCGGCGAACAGGGCGGGCAGGGCCAGCAGCAGCACCGCGGCCTGGGTCTGGGTGAACAGGGCCAGCACGGCGGCCAGCAGGACGGCGATGCCGGTGGCAACCCGGCCCGACAGGCCCCAGCCATGGCGCTCCACCGGCCAGTTCCACAACAGGAACCCACCGGCCGACGCCGCCAGCGCCAGCGCCATCTGGGCGATGGAGGCCGAGGAGCCGATCAGCGCGGTGCCGCCGACGGCCAGCGCCAGCGCCAGCAGCGTGGCGGCCGGCGCCGTCGGGCTCTCGCCCTCCTGCGTTTCCGAACCGCGGGCAAAAGCGACCCACGCTGCCGTGCCGAGCAGGACGACAAGGCTGACGATCGCCGCTGCGGAGTCGAGCGCGGGCAGGGCGATCCACAGCAGCGACGCGGCCAGCCAGACCGCCAGCACGGCCGAAGCGACCCGGCCGCGGATCCCCGCCACATCGGCGACCACGCCGATCAGCAGTCCGGCGGCGGACGCCCAGAACAGCTTGCCTATGCTCGACGGCGGCGGCAGGGCCGGCAGGCCGATCACCAGCGCGAAGACGACCAGGAAGCCGGCGGCGATGCCGGCCGCCGCCAGCGGGCGGCGCAGCAGGTGCAGCGCGCCGACCAGGATCAGGCCGACCAGCAGCGGCAGCACGCTGGATTGGACGAAGGGGTCTTGAAGCAGCTCGGACATGGGGGAAAGCCGGGTCTCGATAAGGTGGCGCAGGTTGCGCTTGGTCGGGACCCTAACCTGTGCTCTGGTAAGCGCAAATTCGGGAGATTTGCAAAAAGCATATGCAGGAATGAGCGGGAATAAATGATAGGTAGCAGCAATTGGGATGATTTTCGCTATCTGCTGGCGGTGGCGCGGCATGGGTCGCTGTCGGCGGCGGCGCGCGTCCTCGGGGTGAACCACAGCACGGTTCTGCGCCGGGTGACGGCGCTGGAGCAGGCGATGGGCGCACGCCTGTTCGACAAGCTGCCCGGCGGCTATGTGCTGACCGCGGCGGGCGACGAGATGCAGCGGGTGGCACAGAAGATGGAGGAGGATCTGGCCGCCGCCAACCGCCTGCTGTCCGGCCGCGACACCCGGATCAGCGGCAGCTTGCGCGTGACCACCGTCGACATCCTGACGCTCTACGTCCTGCCGCGCCACATCGCCGCCTTCCGCCGCCGCCACCCCGACCTGCGGGTCGATCTGGTGGCGGCGGAGGCCTCGCTCAGCCTGACCCGGCGCGAGGCCGACGTGGCGATCCGCGCCACCACCAGCCCGCCGGAAAATCTGGTCGGCCGCGCGGTGTCCGGCCTCGCCTTCGCCGTCTATGGCGGCGCCGGCTATCTGGAGGAGGCGGGCGAAGGCGGCGATCTCGACCGCCACCCCTGGGTCGGGCTGGACGAGTCCTTCGACCACACCAACCTCGCCGACTGGATGAAGCGGACGGTCCCGGCGGACTCGGTCCGCTACCGCGTCAATTCGGTGGCGGGGGCGGTGGAGGCGGTGCGGGCCGGGATCGGGCTTGGCCTGCTGCCCTGCGGCGTGGTCGACCGCGACCCCGCCTTCCGCCGCGTCGGCGACCCGGTGCCGGAGGCCGACGCGAAGCTCTGGCTGCTGACCCACGAGGATCTGCGCCACATGGGCCGCGTCCGCGCCTTCCTCGACTTCATGGCCGACGCCCTGACCCGCGAGCGCGACCTCCTGGAGGGACGCTGTCCGTGGTTGGAATGACCGATAAATGCCCTCTCCCGCCCCGGGAGAGGGAGGGGACCCACGCCAAAGGCGTGGGGAGGGTGAGGGGGAGAGCAAGGATCCCGAACCGCATGGCCCCGAACCGCATGGATCTTTGGATAACCCCTCACCCTTCCCACCGCTTCGCGGCGGGCCCCTTCCCTCTCCCGGGGCGGGAGAGGGAGCTATACGGGATGGCCTGACCCCGCCGCCGGGTCGACCATGTGAATTGCGGATCGTCGAGGATCAGGTGCCGGTGGTCCGACAGCCGGTTGCGCTCCAGCCAGCCGACCGTCGCCTCCAGCTCCGACAGAGTCATTTCGGAGCGCGCCTTCTTCATCAGCCGCTTCAGCACGGCGTTGTAGATGTGGTAGCCGGTCGGCCCCTCGGTGACGAGGTTGTTGTCCTCGTCCTCGATCACCTGGGCCGCAACCAATTGCCCGATGCGCTGGCGCAGGTGATGCTCCGCCGCACTCGGCGTCAGCGGCAGCTCCCCCGGATCCCGCCCCTGCGCACCGAAATCCGGCCCCGGCGCCACCACCGCGAAGCTCAGCGCCGTGGCGTTGGATTCCAGCGGAATGATCTCCGGTTCCCGCTCCGTCGAGCGTTCGAAGGGAAGCTCCTGCTGCGGCCTGCGGGTCTTCACCATGGCGCGGGTGCCCTGCTGGGTCTCCACCATGGTGCGGAACTGTTCGAACAGCGCGTCGGACGGGTGGTAGACCAGCGCCCGCTGCCGGTCGTAGGGGCCGCCATGCGGGTCCACCCGCGTCGCCCGCGCGATGGCCTGCTCCAGCCAGGGGCGGGAGCGGATGTGCGTCAGGCAGGCGACATGGGTGATCGACGGCGCGTCCAGCCCCTCATACGCCATGGCGACGGACACCAGCACCGCCGGTTCGGGACGCAGGCGGAAAGCGGCGACCACCTCCTGCGCATCGCGGCACTCGGAAATGGCGAGCCGCGCCATGCGCCCCGCCTGCGCCTTCGGCATCCAGCCCTGCAGCGTCTCCAGATAGAAGCGCGCCGTTCCCTGGTCGGGGGCGATCACCAGCAGCTTGCCAAGCCCCGGATCGTCGCGACCCGCCGGCAGCTTCAGTTCCGCCCGCCGCTTCGCCCGATGCTCCCGGCAGGAGCGGTAGGCTTCCCGCAGCATCGCCTGGGCGAAGCCGGTGCGCAGCGCGGTGAACAGGGCGTCGCGCGTGTTCTCCCCCGCCTTGGACAGGGAATCGACCCAGCGGTTGGTCCGCTCCGCATCCAGCCAGGAGGCCGTGCCGTCCATCGCCCCGAAGGTGACCGGCAGGATCGCCTTCTCCGCCAGCGCCTGCCGCCGCGAATATCCCACCACCGCCCAGCCCGGCGCCTTGAAGTCGACCTCCCGCACCTTCCGCGTTCCCTGCGGCGCACGGTAGGGCAGCCACAGGATCGGCCGGCCGTCGGCGCGCTCCAGCGTCCCGCTCATCAGCAGACGGGCCGACGCATTCTCCAGCAGCGGCAGGATCGACCGGCTCCAGGCGGTTTCCTCCTCCACCGCCGCCATGCGGTCGGTGTCGAAGACCGCCGGCAGATGGTGCAGCTCGTCCACCGCCAGCAGGTAGCGGTGGCGGCGGAACTCCTGCAGATGCAGGTCCGGTGCTGCGGCCACCGCCTGATAGGTGGTGACGTAGCCCTGCAAACCGCGGCAGAGGTCGCGCCCGTTCTCCGCCGCGCGCAGGGCAAGGTTGTGTCCCAACACCTCGCGCCAGCGCGGATCGACGAAGGCCTCCTCCGCCTGCTGGCGCAGGCTGTCGCGCGGCACGATCCAGCAGACCCGGTCGATCCGCCCGGCCTTGTGCAGCGCCGCCGCCATGATCACCGGCAGCAGCGATTTCCCCCCGCCGGGCGTCACCGCCGCCAGAACGTCGCGAACCTCCGTCTGCTGCTGGCCGATGGCGTTGGCGATGGCGCTGACCAGTTGCTGATGGGTTCTCAGCTGCGGCATTCCACCCTGCTGGCTGTGGCACGAGGGAGGAGCAAGCCTAAAGTGCCGAGAGTCCCCCGGTCTTGAGCGCAATCGTAGGTAACGAGCCTCAGGGGGAGTAATGCCGCCACCGGTCGGGTGGAGCGATGAGCGCCACCTAAGCCTTATGAGCACGCCGCCCTGCGGCATTCTGATGTACGCACCTGAAATTCCGCACATGCGAACCTCTCAGCATCAAAGCCAACCGGCCAAAAGGCAGAGCACAAGCTGAAGCTCAAGATTTGAGTTGCGCACCTCAAAATGCAGGAATATGTTCGCGGCATGAACAATCAAACCAGCGACGGCCCCCTGACCCTGCGTGACGTGGCAGCTGCGGCCGGCGTCAGCCTTGCGACCGCCGACCGGGTGGTCAACGGGCGGCCCGGCGTCAGCGCCAAGACCGCGCGCAAGGTGCACGAGGCGGTGCAGCGGCTGGGCTTCCGCCCGCTGGCGGCGGCGGCGGAGCTGGCGCGGGCACGCTCCTGGCGCTTCGCCGCGATCCTGCCCGGCGGCGGCAACCGCTTCATGATGGACATTGCCGACAACATCCGCGCCCAGGCCGGCTGGTTCCGCGCCCGCCGCATCGGGGTGGAGATCGTCGAGGCCGACGTGTTCGACGCCGACACGCTGGCGGCGCAGCTGGCCGCCCTGCCGGGCCGCTTCGACGGGGTGGCGCTGGTGGCGCTCGACCATCCGCGCATCCGCGCCGCCATCGACGATCTGGTCGAGGGCGGGATGGCGGTGGTGACGCTGGTGTCGGACGCCCCGTCGTCGCGCCGCCAGCATTATGTCGGCATCGACAACATCGCCGCCGGCCGCACCGCCGGATCGCTGGTCGGCCGCTTCCTCGGTCCGCCCCGAAACGGGGAGACAGGAGGCGCCGTCGGCATCATCACCGGGTCGGGCAGCCTGCGCGACCATGCCGAACGGCGCTTCGGCTTCGGGCAGGTGCTGGCGGAGGAATATCCCCATCTGACCTGCCTGATGCCGGCGGAGGGCCGCGACGATCCCGACCGCAACCGCGATCTGGTTCGCCGCATGCTGGCCGACACGCCCGATCTGGTGGCGATCTACAACACCGGCGAGGGTTCGGTCGGCATCGGCGAGGCGCTGGCCGAGGCAGGGCTCGTCCGCAAGATCCTCTGCGTCGGGCACGAGCTGACGCCGGCCACCCGCCGCATGCTGCTGGACGGCAGCTTCGCCGCCCTGGTCGCCCAGGATCCGGGGCACGAGGTGCGCTCGATGGGCCGGGTACTCCACGCCCTGGTCACCGGCCAGGAGATCGTCGCGGCGCAGGAACACATCAGGGTCCAGGTCATCCTGCGCGACAACCTGCCCTGACGGGCATCGGAACACGCCTTAACGGGCATCGGAGAAGGTCGACAGTCATGTTTCTCGGGATCGACATCGGCACGTCGAGCGTCAAGGCGGTTCTGACCGACGCCGACGGGGCCGTCGCCGGCAGCGCGTCCCGCCCCTGCACCGTCTCGCGCCCGCATCCCCTGTGGTCGGAGCAGGAACCGGAGGACTGGGTCGCCGCCGCCGTCGCCGCGGTGGACGAGCTGGCAGACCGCCAGCCGGACGCGCTCGCCGCCGTGCTCGGCATCGGCTTCTCCGGCCAGATGCACGGCGCGGTTCTGCTGGGGTCCGACAACCGGGTTCTGCGTCCCGCCATCCTGTGGAACGACGGCCGCTCCCACCGCCAGTGCGCCACGCTGGAGGAAACGCTCCCGACACTGCGCACCATCAGCGGCAACATCGCCATGCCCGGCTTCACCGCGCCCAAGCTGCTGTGGGTGGCGGAGGAGGAGCCGGAGGTGTTCGCGGCGCTGGCCAAGGTGCTGCTGCCCAAGGCCTATGTCCGCTGGCGCTTCACCGGTGCCATGGTGGAGGAGATGTCGGACGCCTCCGGCACGCTGTGGCTCGACGTGGCCCGACGCGACTGGTCGGACGACCTGCTCGCCGCCACCCGGATGACCCGCGCCCACATGCCCGATCTGGCCGAAGGCTCCGACGCCGTCGCCCGGCTGTCGCCCGAACTGGCCCGCCGCTGGGGGATGCGCAACCCGCCGCTGGTGGCGGGCGGGGCAGGGGATTGCGCCGCCAGCGCGGTCGGGCTCGGCGCCATCGCGCCGGGCGACGGCTTCCTCAGCCTCGGCACCTCCGGCGTGGTGTGGCGGACGACCGACCACTTCCTGCCCAACCCGGCGATGGCGGTCCATGCCTTCTGCCACGCGCTGCCCGGCGTCTGGCACCAGATGGGCGTGATGCTGTCGTCGGCCGCCTCGCTGGCCTGGGCGGCCTCCACCCTCGGCGCGCCCGAGGCGGAGCTGCTGGCCCCGCTGGGCGATTCGGTGGACGGCCCCTCGCCGGTCGCCTTCCTGCCCTATCTGTCGGGCGAGCGCACCCCGCACAACGACGCCACCGTGCGCGGCCTGTTCGCCGGCCTGTCGGCGGAGACCACGCGAGACGCGATGGTCCAGGCTGTGCTGGAGGGTGTCGCCTTCGCCTCCCGCGACAACCTCGTCGCGCTGGGAGAGGGCGCCCCCAAAGTTTTCGACCTTGCCGGCGGCGGCTCCCGCTCGGGACTGTGGGCGCGCATCTGCGCCGACGCGCTCGGCGTCACCATCCACCGCATCGAGGACGGCGAGGTCGGGGCGGCGCTGGGTGCCGCCCATCTCGGCCGCATGGCGGCGACCGGGGAAGCCCCCGCCACCGTCTGCCGCAAGCCCCGCCGTCTTGAGACCTTCACCCCCGATCCGGCCCGCGCCGAGGCGTACAGCCAGGCCTGGCTGCGCTGGCGCCGGCTCTACCCCCTTGCCAAGGAGTTCGCGTCTTGAGCACCGCCTCATTCTTCGGCGACCTGTCCCCGGTGGCCTATCGCGGGCCGGACAGCCGCGACCCGCTGTCCTACCGCTGGTACGACAAGGACCGCGTGGTGCTGGGCAAGCGGATGGAGGACCATCTGCGGCTGGCCGCCTGCTACTGGCACAGCTTCTGCTGGCCGGGCGGCGACCCGTTCGGCGGCGAGACCTTCCAGCGCCCGTGGATGCGTCCCGGCCAGGACCCGATGGCGGCGGCCCGCGCCAAGGCCGATGTCGCCTTCGAGATGTTCCGCCTGCTCGACATCCCCTTCTTCTGCTTCCACGACCTCGACGCCGCGCCGGAGGGCGGCTCCCTGGCCGAGAGCGTCGACAACCTGAAGGCCATCACCGAGCTGTTCGCGACAAAGATGGAGACCGCCAAGGTCCGTCTGCTGTGGGGCACCGCCAACCTGTTCTCCAACCGCCGCTACATGGCGGGCGCTGCGACCAACCCGGACCCGGATGTCTTCCTCTATGCCTGCGGACAGGTGCGCGCGGCGCTGGAAGCCACCCACGCGCTGGGCGGCGCCAACTATGTCATGTGGGGCGGCCGCGAGGGCTATGAGACGCTGCTGAACACCGACCTGAAGCGCGAGCTGGACCAGATGGGCCGCTTCCTGGCGATGGTGGTGGAGCACAAGCACAGGATCGGCTTCGACGGCCCGATCCTGATCGAACCGAAGCCGCGCGAACCGACCAAGCACCAGTACGACTTCGACGTCGCCACCGTCTACGGCTTCCTGGAACGCTACGACCTGCTGGCCGACGTGCGGGTGAACATCGAGCAGAACCACGCCATCCTCGCCGGCCACAGCTTCCAGCACGAGGTGGCTCTGGCGCTGGCGCTCGGCATCTTCGGCTCGCTCGACATGAACCGCGGCGACCCGCTGCTGGGCTGGGACACCGACCAGTTCGCCAACGACGTCGGCGAGCTGACGGTGGTCATGCACGACATCCTGAAGGGCGGCGGCTTCACCACCGGCGGCTTGAATTTCGACGCCAAGATCCGCCGCCAGTCGCTCGACCCGGCGGATCTGCTGCACGGCCACATCGGCGGCGTCGACACCTGCGCCCGCGCCCTGCTGCAGGCGGCGCAGATGCTGGAGGACGGCGCCCTGACCAAGCCGCTGGCCGAGCGCTACGCCGGCTGGGACGGTGCGGAAGGGCAGGCGATCCTGTCCGGCAAGCGCGACCTCGCCACGCTCGCCGAACGGGCGCTGACCTCGGGCCTGAATCCCCAGCCGCGCTCCGGCCGGCAGGAGTATCTGGAGAACATCGTCAACCGCTACGTCTGAGAAGGGACGCATGACATGCCCTCTCCCGCCGCGGGAGAGGGAGGTGATCCCCGCTCCACTGCTTTCGTCGATCAACAAGGCCGCCACACCCGACGCGGCCACACAGGGAGGAAACACGATGAAGCACCGCCTCACCGCGACCGCCGCCGGCCTGTTCCTGACGCTGGCCGCCGCAACCACCATGACCTCGACGGCGGCACTCGCCGCAGGCGCCACCGTCGGCGTGTCCTGGTCCAACTTCCAGGAAGAGCGCTGGAAGACCGACGAGGCGGCGATCAAGGCCGTGATCGAGAAGGCCGGCGGCAAGTACCTTTCGGCCGACGCCCAGTCCTCGCCGGCCAAGCAGCTGTCGGACATCGAATCGCTGATCTCCCGCGGTGCCAACGCGCTGATCATCCTGGCCCAGGACAGCGACGCCATCCGCCCGGCGGTTGAGAAGGCGGCAGCGGAGGGCATCCCGGTCGTCGGCTATGATCGCCTGATCGAAATCCCGTCGGCCTTCTACATCACCTTCGACAACAAGGAGGTCGGCCGGCTCCAGGCGCGCAGCGTCTTCGCGATGAAGCCCAAGGGCAACTACGCCTTCATCAAGGGCAGCTCGACCGATCCGAACGCCGACTTCCTGTTCGCCGGCCAGATGGAGGTGCTGAAGGCCGCGATGGACCGCGGCGACGTGAAGAATGTCGGCGAGGCCTACACCGACAAGTGGCTGCCGGCCATCGCCCAGCAGAACATGGAGCAGATCCTGACCAAGAACGGCAACAAGGTCGATGCCGTGGTCGCCTCCAACGACGGCACCGCCGGCGGCGCGGTCGCAGCACTGGCGGCGCAGGGGCTGGCCGGGACCGTTCCGGTGTCGGGCCAGGACGGCGACAAGGCGGCGCTGAACCGCATCGCGCTCGGCACCCAGACGGTGTCGGTGTGGAAGGACGCCCGCGAGCTTGGCCGCCGCGCCGCCGAGATCGCCATGGATCTGGCGGGCGGCAAGAAGATGACCGACATTTCCGGGGCCACGACCTTCGACGGCGGGCCGAAGAAGCAGAAGATGACCTCGCTGTTCCTCACCCCCATCGCCATCACCAAGGACAACCTCGGCCAGGTGATCGACGCCGGCTGGGTGACCAAGGACGTGGTCTGCCAGGGCGTGAAGCCCGGCAGCGTCAAGGCCTGCAACTGATGGCGGAGCCGTCCACCACCCTGTCCCCGGCGCCCCCTGCGGAAGCGCCGGCCGGACGGCGGGCCGGCATCGGCGACGCCCTGCGCGCGCTGGAGTTGGACACCCGCATGGTCGGGATGATCGGGGCGCTGGCCATCGTCTGGATCGGCTTCGACATCCTGACCGGCGGCGCCTTCCTGACCCCGCGCAACCTGTGGAACCTGTCGGTACAGACCGCGTCCGTCGGCGTGATGGCGACGGGCATGGTTCTGGTCATCGTCACCCGCAACATCGACCTGTCGGTGGGCTCCATCCTGGGCTTCACCGGCATGGTGGTCGGCGTGCTCCAGGCCCGCCTCTTGCCGGAGATCTGGGGATTCGACAATCCGCTGACCTGGGTGGTGGCGGTGCTGGCGGCGGTCGCCGTCGGCGGGGCGGTCGGGGCGGTGCAGGGCGCCATCATCGCCTATCTCGGCGTGTCGTCCTTCATCGTCACGTTGGGCGGGCTGCTGGTCTGGCGCGGGGCGGCATGGTGGGTCACCACCGGCCAGACGGTGGCGCCGATGGACGGCCTGTTCAAACGGCTGGGCGGCGGCTTCGAGGGCGCCATCGGCGCCGGGCCGAGCTGGATGGTCGGCATCGCCGCCGTCCTGCTCTCGGTCGCCGCCATCCTGGTGACGCGGCGGCGGCGGGCCGGCTTCGGCTTTCCCGTCCGGCCGCTGTGGGCGGAGGGGGTGGTGATCCTGCTGGTCGCCGCCGCCATCGTCGGCGCCGTGCTGGTGGTCAATAGCTACCCGCTTCCCGTCCCGGTGGTGCGCCGGATGATGGAAGCCCAGGGGCTTTCCACCGACGGCGGGCTTCCCTTCGTCGCCCACGGCTTCGCCATCCCGGTGCTGATCGCGGTGGCGGTGGGGGTGGCGATGACCTTCCTGTCGCGGCGCACCCGCTTCGGCCGCTACGTCTTCGCCATCGGTGGCAATCCGGAGGCGGCGGAGCTGTCGGGCATCAACACCCGCCGGGTGATGGTGATGGTGTTCGGGCTGATGGGGGCGCTGTGCGGCCTGTCCGCCTGCATCGCCACCGCCCGGCTGAACGCCGCCACCAACGCCAACGGCACGCTGGACGAGCTGTACGTCATCGCCGCGGCGATCATCGGCGGCACCTCGATGGCGGGCGGCGTCGGCACCATCCTCGGCGCGATGCTGGGGGCCATGGTGATGCAGTCGCTGCAATCCGGCATGGTGCTGCTGGGGGTGGACGCGCCGATGCAGAACATCGTCGTCGGCCTCGTTCTGGTCGCCGCGGTCTATGTCGACACGCTCTATCGCAGGGGGCTGAAATGAGCGCTCTCGCTACGGCAATCCCGCAGCCGGCGACCGCCCCGCTGGTGGAGATGCGCGACGTCTCCATCGCCTTCGGCGGCATCAAGGCGGTGGACGGCGTCAGCATCGACCTCTACCCCGGCGAGGTGGTCGGGCTGCTCGGCCACAACGGGGCCGGCAAATCGACGCTCATCAAGATCCTGTCCGGCGCCTATGCCGCCGACCATGGCGAGATCCGGGTGAACGGCGAGACTGTGCACATCGCCAGCCCGCGCGACGCCAAGCGCTGCGGCATCGAGACGATCTACCAGACGCTGGCTCTGGCCGACAATGTCGACGCCGCCGCCAACATCTTCCTCGGCCGCGAGAAGCTGACCGCCTGGGGCACGCTCGACGACCATGCGATGGAGGCGGAGGCGCGCAAGGTGATGGGCCGCCTCAACCCGCATTTCCGCCGCTTCAAGGAGCCGGTGAAGGCGCTGTCCGGCGGCCAGCGCCAGTCGGTCGCCATCGCCCGCGCCATCCATTTCGACGCGCGCGTCCTGATCATGGACGAACCGACCGCAGCGTTGGGCCCCGCCGAGACCCGGCAGGTCGGCGAGCTGGTGAAGCAGCTGAAGCAGGAGGGGATCGGCATCTTCCTGATCTCCCACGACATCCACGACGTGTTCGATCTGGCCGACCGCATCCATGTGATGAAGAACGGCAAGCTGGTCGGCACCGCCCGCGTCGCCGACGTGAGCAAGGACGAGGTGCTGGGGATGATCATCCTCGGCAAATGCCCGCCCGGTGCCGTTCCCGGACCGGGGGCGGCGGCCTGACGCCCACCTGAACCGGGTGCCTTCCGCCGATCCACCGGCAGAAGGCCCCGGCTTCCCCCTGACGCCATCTCCTATTGCGGCGAGCGCGCCTGCCACAGCAGGAACTGCTCGAACAGCTTCTCCGCCTGCTGGGGCGGCACCCCGCGCTGCTCGACGAAGCTGCGGAACTCCTCCTTCCTGGCGGCGGCGGTCTGCGGCTCCTTCGCCGCCGACGCCTGACGCAGCCACTGCTCCGCCGGCTCGAACCGGGTCCAGCCGGGAACGTCGGCGGCCAGATTGACCTCCTTCCATTTCGGATGGCGCGGCGGCTTCAGGAACTCGTCGAACTTGCTGAAGAAGGCATCGACGAAGCGGGCGACCTTGCGGTGCCGCTCCAGGTCGCGCTCCCAGCCATAGACCGCCATCACCGCCCCGACCGCCACGGTGTCGACCTGCTCGCCGGGCTTGATCAGCCCGTCATAGTCGGCGCTGGTCAGGCGCGAGGGCAGATAGGTGTCGAGCAGCGCGGCGCTCATCGGGACCGACAGGAAATGCAGCCCGTCCCCGGCCTTCAGGTCGCGGAACAGCCGGGTCGGCTTGCCGGCGACATAGGCCATCGCCGCGATCTCCCCCTTGCGCAGCTTCTCCAGCGCCAGCGCCTGATCGTTCGCCTGCGGTTCCACCCGGATGCCCAGCATGTCGAACACCAGCGAGGCGGTCATCGAGGTCCCGCTTCCCTGGACATCGACATTGACCTTGCGGCCGGCCAGATCCTCGATCCGCGTCACGTCGGGTCCGGCGAGGATGTGCAGTTCCTCGTTGTAGAGCTTGGCGATGTATTTGATGCGGCGGTCGAGGTTGGGCAGGAGCCGTTCGCGCTTGGCATAGGCCAGCACGTCCGACTGCACGATGCCGACATCGATCCCCTTCAGCAGCACCACGTCCTTCAGGTTCTGAACCGAGCCCTTGCCCAGCATGGGGAGGACACGCAGCGTGTCGCCGTCGTCCAGCACCGACGCCAGATCGGCGGCGATGCGCACATAGGTCCCCTCGACCCCGCCCGACACGATGCCGACGGTGCCGCTGTTGGCATTGACGCCGCGTGGATCGGCGGCCGACGCCATGCCGGCGAGGCCGAGCACGCCGCCGGCGATGCAGGCCCCCACCGCAAGCATGCGGACAAAAGATGCCTTCATGATGCTTTTCCCCCCTCGATGGCTGCGCCCGGCTATCGCGATTTTCCGGCGAGCCAGTCGGTCAGTTTCTTCAGTTGCTGTTCGGCATCCCCGCTGCCGGCGGCGACCGCCCGCCGGTACCATGCGGCGGCCTGCTCCGGATCGGGCGGCAGGCCACGGACATGCAGCCGCTCGTGCACCAGCGGGTCGTGGGTCCGGCCGAGCGCAAAGGCGGCCTTCGCATTGCCGGTTTCGGCGACCATCTCGTAATAGAGCCGCGCCCCCGCCAGATCGCCCTGGGCGAACAGGTCGTCGCCCCGCTTCATCAGCGTCGCCTCCGGAATGTTGGACGGCAGCTTGGCCGGTTTGTGCACCACCTCCTCCCGCTTCTCCGCCCGCGGCGGCTCCGGCGGAGGAGCGGCCACCGCCGGAACGGCGGCGACGGCGACGGTGGCCGGCGGGGAAGCGGCCTTGGCGGCGACCTGCGGCTCCGGCGGCGGCGGAGGGGCGGCAACCGTCTGAACGGCTGCCGGGACCTCGGCCGGCGGTGGGTCGGCCGTTGGCGCGGGGGCTGGCGCCTCGGCGACCGCCGGTTCGCTTTGCTGCGGCTCCTGCGCTTGCGGCTCCGGCGGCACAGGCGGGGAGGAACTTCCGGACACCGCCGGTTCCGCCATGTCCGGCTTTGCCGCCTCCATGACCTGCGCCGGGCCTCCCTGCGACGAGCCCCCCTGCGCCGGAGGGTCGGCAGCAGTGTTGGCGGCAGAGCTGGCGAGAGAGTCGTCGGCGACCGCAACGGTGTCGGAGACCGGTACCGCCAGCGTCACCGCCTGTCTGGCGACCACGCCGCCGCCATGATCGGTCACCGCCGTGATGAGCAAAGTCAGCGGAGCGGCGGTTTCGGGCGGCACGCTCAGGGTCAGGTCGGACAGTTCCTCCTGCGGCACCTTCCAGGCCCCGTCGCTGCTCCGCTGGCCCCGCGACAGGCTGGCACCGTCCGGCAGATTGTCGATCAGGACGAAGGTGACCGCCTCATACTGCGGGTTCGGCTGGCCGTAGGGAGAGGTGACGACGATGGACAGCGGGATCGGCTGCCCCGGCACGCCGCCCGACGTCTGGGCGGCGACGAAGGGCATCAGCCGCCAGTCGGTCGCTGCCTCGCCCGATTTCGGCAGAACCGTCGTATGGGTGGCGACGGTGTCGACCTGCCGGGCGTTGTTGCCATGCGGCTTCTCGCGCACGACAAGCCAGGAGTCGAGCGTGCTGCCGGCCCCACCATCCTCGCCCGCCCCCTCTCCGGCCACCAGCAGGCAACAGCCGCCGCCCGGCCCGGAGCCGAAGGCAGCGCCCCTCCCGTCAAGCCGCCCGGCCACCCCGTTAAGTTGCATCGGCAGCGCCAGAACCGTCAGGACGGCGAAGCAGGGTCGGATGCTGCCTGAGCCTGGGAGCAAGGACTGCCCGGCCTCCCGTCCGCGGCGGCGATGCAGAAAATCGGCATGGGATAGGAAACGGCGCAGAAAACGGGGCCGCGTCTCGCGCATGTGGCATCCTCCCAGACAAAATCCCTCAAAACCCGCCTTGCCGGCGGATCGAATTCGGGACTTTTGAAAGACATGCGGCGATGTTTTACGCCGTCGATTGTTTCGAATTATTTGTTATCTTACCGATCTCTCGGGATCGTTTCATTTTAAGTGACAACCGAAGAAAAACAACCATCCCGTAGAGGGCGTTTCCCGTTTTACGGTAAAGGGAGGATTACTTCGTAATCTTCTGACCCGTATCGGGCGGAGAGGGCTCGAATCCGGCCGCGGCATCCACCGCCGGAACGGGGTGCCACCGCCGGTCGCAGCGGCACCCCGTCTTGCGAAGAAACAGACCCTTGTGAAAAAAAGCGAAAAGCGGATCAGCGCACCCTGGCCGGGTTTCCCATCACCGTGGCACCGGCCGGCACGTCGCGCGTCACCACGCTTCCGGCACCGACGATGGCGTCGTCGCCGATGGTGACGCCGGGCAGGATCAGCGCAGCGCCGCCGATCCAGACATTGCGGCCGATGTGGATGGGCCGCCCGAACTCCAGCCCGGCCTCGCGGGTGGCGAAGTCGCGCGGGTGGTCGGCGGTCAGGATCTGGACGCCCGGCCCGATCTGCGTCTTGTCGCCGATGGTCACCGCGACGACGTCCAGAATGACGCAGTTGAAGTTGAGGAACACCCCGGTGCCGAGACTGATGTTGTAGCCGTAGTCGCAATGGAAGGGCGGACGGACGACCGCGCCTTCGCCCACTGCGGCGAACCGCTCCAGCAACAGCTTGCGCCGGTCGCCGGGGGGCAGGGCGAGCGCGGCGTTGTAGCGGACCATCCACGCCTTGGCGGCAGCCTGATCCGCCTGGATTTTCGGGGCCGAGGCGTCATAGAGATCGCCGGCCAGCATCTTTTCCTTTTCGCTGCGTCCATCGGACGTCTGCATCGCTCATCTCCCAGTTCGCAGGCCCGCCGGCAGTTGTGCGCCGGGGGCCAGCGATTAGAGCAGTTGTCGACCGGCCATGCGCCGACGCTTCGGGATGACTCGGACCGTCGAACTCAAGTCCGTCTTACGCTCCCTTCTGCGACATCGCTTCGGGGATCGAGTCTGCGCCGCGCATCTTCGGACGTCGCCCCGGCGCCCCGCACATGCCGCGCCTTGGTACGCGCCATCCTCGCAGGGCATTATATACTTATACTTGTATGCATCAAATCATTATTCCCTCATAAAAAGTATCTTTTGCTTGAGAACAACTAAAAGCGCAACTAATGTCGCCATCGCACGCGCATTCGATTCAGCCTCGCGGCCGAGTGAGCGCGTTCATGCTCCCCGGTCACGTGCAGGAGGATTCAGCGATGAAAAAACGGTTTGGTCTGGCGTTCGCTTTTGCCGTCGGCCTGTCGGGTCTGTTCGCTACCGCGGCGCCGGCGGCGACTTATGTCTGCGCCTCCGAGACCAACTGCGACAATTACACTCCGATCACGGCGACGCAATTGGCGCTGACCGCGCCCGATACGACGATCACCGTCCAAATGGCGCTGCAGCAATCGGCGGACGACTCGATCAAAAACGGCTACAACAGCGTCGCGAAGACCGACCTTGGCATTACCAAATGGTGGCACAAGGGCGGCAGCACGACGCTCGACCAAACCTATTACCACATTACCGTCAGAATCTACAAAGACAACAAGTGGACCAAGACCTGCCACGCTTATGCCCTCAACATCGGCACGAGCACTCCGAAGTATCAGGCGACTTGCCAGTAACTGCGCAATCGTCTTTGGTCACTTGAACAGGACGGCAAGGGCCGCAACTGCGGCCCCGCCGGCCGATCAAGGGCAAGCGTAAAGCCTGATGCGTCAGGCTTTACGCTCGACAGTGTCAGCCTTCGCCCTGGCCGTTGCGCGTACCCAGCAGGGTGCCGCGGCGGCGGCGCAGCTCGACGCTCTGGCCGGGGGAGATGGGCAGGAACTCCTTGGGGCGTTCGTCGCTGCCGGCGATGGCGCGGAAGGTGGCGGCGTTCGCCTCCTGCACGACGTTGCCGCGGCGGACTTGATCGAGGAATTTCTGGCTCGGCATCATGATGTATTCGATGTCGTTGATGCGCCGGCCATCCTTCGACACCGTTTTCTCGACCTGATCGAGAATGCCTTCCTCGACCAGCGAATCGACGGCGGAGGTCACGGTGCGCAGCGTGTCGCGCCGCCGACTCCACTCGTTCATGCCGCTGTTGTTGATGATGTCGTCGGCCGACAGCGTCATCGGCGGCACATCGTGAACGCCGTCCGGCAGGCGGCTGAGGTCGAGGTCGCCATATTCGATGGACAACCGGTTATAAAGCCAGCGCGCCACCGGACTCTTCAGCCGCATGATCCACTGGTAGGAGATCGGCTTGAATTCCAGGTTGCGGATGGCCGAGGCGACCAGCGCGTTGAACTCCAGATAGGTGTCGTTCTCGTCCTCCTCGCCGCCCTCGCCGGTGCGCGGGCGGATGTAGAGAGTGGGGAAGACCGAGGATTCCAGCACCGGCCGCGCCGACTTGCGCCCGTTCTCCGGCATCTTGCTGATGATCATCCGGGTACGGGCGAGGATCTCCAGCGCCTCGCGGATCTCCGCCGTGTCCATGGTGCGGTTGACCGCGCGCAGCTCCCGCCGGATTTCGTAGAGCGAGAAATGCACGCGGACGCGGTCCTGCTTGTCGCCCATCAGCGACAGGCGCGAGCGGTCCATGGCGAGACGGCGTACCACCTGCTCGACGATCTGCTCGCGCTCCGACGGGAACACCTCATACTCGACCATGCGTTTTTCCGCCGGATCCTCGCCGGGGCCGGGCTTGGCCGGGCGGTAGATGCGGGCGGGCTGCAAGGTCAGCGAGAACAGGGCGTCCTTGAAGGGAAACTCCTTGTGGACCGACTGGACGAACGCGTTGGCGGCCGGCAGCTCCGGCTCGGTCCCCCGGCCTTTCGACACGAACACGAATCGCGGTGCCGTGTCGTAAAGCGCGATCATATGGGACTGACTGCGGTCCTCCATCTCGAACAGAGTCAGCTGGACCGCGTTCGCCTTGCTCATGCCTCATCCCTCCTCGCCACAGGTCACGATAGGGGCTCGTGTCCGACGGAGGCAACCGGCAGGGAGGATTCACACCGAAGGCCTGTGTCCCATTTGACCGCGCTTGTGTAGGAATTGGCCGCGCCTGTGTCCCGAATGCCCGCGGTTGGATCGGACCGCGTCTGCCCAACGCCGCCGGATTGGTCCCTGCCGCCGCGAATCGCGGGCGGAACGACGAAGCGCGGGCATTCGGGACATAGACTCGGAGCGCCGATTCCGCCGCGCCGCGGCGATGAAGCGCGGGCAAATGGGATAGCCCCGGACGCGGCCGACGCCAAACGCGAGCATTCAGGACACAAGCCGGGCCGCCGGGCGTTCGACGGACCGTCCAACCGCGGGCAAATGGGACCGAATCCCCTCTTCTCACGCCGCAAGCTTGGCTTACGGCGCCGACAGGCGAAGCGCAGCGTCGCCGAAAGGCGGGGAGAGGATCGGGGGTGAGGGGGACGCACGGCGAGGATTCTCGGGAAAGCGCGCGGGAAATCCCCCTGACCAATCACGTCCCCATGGATTTTATCGAACAATCACAATGGCTTATATCATACTCCGCTCCACAGGGGAGAGCTGACCAGCGTCACCCGCCCTGCAAGCTCGGCCCAACGACAGTCCGCCCGCCGAACCGCGAGCAAGTGGGACAACCTGCCCAGGGGAGCGGCGGCGGGAATCCGGCGAAGCGCGGGCAAACGGGATCGGATCCGATTCGCAGCGCTGGCGCGACCAAAGCCGACCGAACCGCGGGCAAAGGCGACAGGGTCGCGGGCCGTTGGGACAGAATCGCGGGCCAACGGGACACAAGCGACTCTGTCCCATTTGCCCGCGATTCGACGGCCGGCACGACCGGCGGAATCCTTGCCCGCAAGTTCATCGGCCGTCCGGCAGCCTCACCCGCTGGCACCCGGCCGTTTCCCATGCCTTGCGGAGTTTCCCCCATGTCGCCCAAATCGTCGCCATCCACATCGCCCCCATCCGACGGGCACCCTCTCGACACGCGCCGATGGGGCCGGATTCCCGCCTGGTGGCTCGACCATCCCGGCCTGGAGGCCGACGGCTTCGCCGTCCTGGCGGCGCTCGCCACCTTCGCCGACGACAGCGGCCTGTGCTGGCCGTCGCAATCGACGCTGGCCGCCAAGCTCAAACGGTCGCGCCCGACCGTCAACCGCATCATCCAGGCATTGAGCGACCTCGGGCTGGTCGGCATCGAACATCGCCGCGGCCGCGACGGCGCCCGCCTGTCCTGCCTCTACCGCCTGCGCTTCACCCCGCTGGACGGCAGCGGGCCGGATACAGAGTCGCGGGATGCCGCCGCCGGACATCGCCCTGTTCCGGCGGCCGACAGGGATGACTCCGCCATGCACATCCCCTGTCCGCCGGCGAGTCAGGAACAGGTCCAATTCAAACAGATTCCGGACTCGCTCGCTTCGGGCGAGCCCACGGGGACACAGGCGGGCACGGAAGCGGGCCCCCGGTCACGACCGCAGGAGGTTCCGGAAGGCTGGATGCCAACCGCCGACGATCTCGCCTGGGCCAGGGCACGTCATGCCGAGATCGACCTCGGCCGCCATGTCGAGGGCTTCATCCTGCGCTGCCGGGCCCATGGCTACCGCTACCGTGACGTTTCCTCCGCCTGGAGGGCATGGCTTTCGCAGGACGCCGCCGTCGGCAAGGCTCCCCCCCTCTCCGGCAACAGTCCGGCCTTCGCCGCACCCGCCGGCAAGTCCCCCCACAGATCCGCCCACCAATCCGCCATCACCGAACAGCGCCTCGGTGCCTGGAGTGCAGCCGCCGATGAACTGCGCCGGCGCTCCGCCACCGCTCCCACTTGGCGATGAAGGGACGACCGATGACCGCAAGACCCGGAAGCGCCCCCCCCGGTAGGGCGACCGTCACCGCCTTGTCGCGGCCCCACCTTCCAACCTCGCCGGCCGCCGCCTTCGACCCGACCCTGCCTGCGCCCCAGCGCCGGATCCGGCTGACCGCAGCACTTCCGCCGCCGCTTCAGGAGCTGTTGGCCCAGGGCCGCACCGACCGGCGCCCGCGCTTCGGCGAGGATGGCTTCGACGGCATGATCGAGCAGTGGTTTCCCCCGGCAGGCGTTACCGCCGCGCAGGCGGCGCTTGCCCGCCAGACCCTGGAGGATCTGTCCGGGACCGTGCTGGCCCCGGCCGACAGCGACCATCTGCTCGGCCGCGTGCTGACCCTGCTCAGCCATTTCCCGGCCAAGGGTCTGTCTCCCGAGGTCGAGCGGATGATGGCGCTCGATTGGGCGGAGGATCTTGGGGAATACCCGGCCTGGGTGATCGACGCCGCCGCCCGCCACTGGCGCCGCAGCCGGAAATGGCGTCCTTCCATCGCCGAGATGCGGGCCCTATGCGAGGAACTCTGCGCCCCGGAACGCGCCTTGGCCGACCGGCTGCAAGCCCTTGCCGACGCGGCCCCGGATCTGGCGGGCGCAGATCTGCCGGGCACGGATCGGGGAACGATGGAGCCGCGGGCACTGGCGACGGGAGCGCTGCGCCGCATGGGCCAAATGGGATGACCCCGGCCGCAATCGGCCTGCGGTGGAAGCGCCGGATCCGCGGTCCATATTAAGCGGCCCGTCCGCTTCATCATGCCGACCGATGCCCGACACCTCCGCTCCGATGCCGCCGTCCGCCGCCCGTTTCGGCTGGTGCTGCCAGTATGTTCCGCCCGATGGCGACGCCGGACTTGCCAGGCGCATGAATCCCGGCACCGTCACCATCGCGACGTTGAGCAGGCTGAACCCCGCCCGTGCCGAGGAAAAGCTGACGGAGGTCCTGCGCCGCAACCTCCAGTCCCTGCATCTGCAACTGGACGAGGTCGCCCGGCATCCGGCCTACCGCCGCCTGCTGCGCGTCAACAGCGGGTTGCTGCCGGCCTACACGCACGAGGTCGGACGGCCGCTCTACCGCCAGCCCGGTGTCCAGGCGCTGGTGCGGAGCGGGCTGGAGCATGTCGGCCGCAAGGCGATGGCGGCGGACATCCGCATCGGGCTGCACCCGGACCAGTATTGCGTGCTGAACAGCGCCAACCCCTCCACCCTCGACAATGCGGTGGCGGAGCTGGAGTACCATGCCGACATCCTGCGGATGATGGGGCTGACCGGCGGCTGGCACCCGCGGGGCGCGCACGTCAACATCCATGGCGGCGGGCGCGGGGAGGGGATCGCCGGCTTCCGCCGCGGTTATGGCCTGCTGTCGGAGGATGCGCGCGATTTGCTGACGGTCGAGAACGACGAGATGTCCTTCGGCCTGGACGACCTGCTGCCGCTGGCCGACAGTGTGCCCATCGTGCTCGACCTCCACCACCATTGGGTCCGCACGCAAGGCGAGTATCTGCGCCCCGACGATCCGCGCATCGCCGTGGTCGCCGGCTCCTGGCGCGGGGTGCGGCCGGTCGCCCACATCAGCGTGTCACGCGAGGATCTGCTGGCGGACTGGCCGGCCGACAGACTGCCGGACTATACGGCGCTGGCGGCGCGCGGGCTGACCACCAGGGATCTGCGCGCGCACTCCCAGCGCATGTGGAACCACGCGGTCAACCGGCTGGTGGCGGAGCATCTCTCCTGGGCCGATTTCGAGGTGGAGGCCAAGGCCAAGAACCTCGCCGTCGACGATCTGGAGCAGGACGCCCTGCTGAGCGGCGCCATCTCCGCTCCGGCCTCCGCCGGCCCCTGATCGCCGGCCCCGATCGCCGGCCTTGACCCACGGTTGCACTCAACTACTCTGTTGCCGACGAAGGAAGAGAGGTCGAGGGTTGGACGTGGCGGACGATAGCCGGGATGATAACCGGGCCGATGACCGGGAACAGAACCTGGGTGCTCTGTCGCAGTTGCAGGCGATGCTGGACACCGTGCCCGACGGGGTCGTCATCATCGACGACCGCGGTCGGATCACCTCGTTCAACCCCGCCTGCGAACGGCTGTTCGGCTGGACCGCGGCGGAGGTGGTCGGCCGCAACGTCAACATCCTGATGCCCGCCCCCTACCGCGAGGAGCATGACGGCTATCTGGAGCGCTATCACCGCACCGGGGAGCGCCGGATCATCGGCATCGGCCGCGAGGTGACCGGCCAGCGCAAGGACGGCTCCTGCTTCCCGATGGATCTGTCGGTGGGGGAGGCGGGCCAGGACGGCCCACCGGTCTATATCGGCATCATCCGCGACCTGACGGCATCCCGGCAGGCCGAAACCGCGCTGCGCGAGCGCGAGGCGCGGCTGGCCTCGATCCTCCAGACGGTGCCGGAAGCGATCATCGTCATCGGCGAGACGGGGCTGATCGAATCCTTCAGCCCGGCGGCCGAACGGCTGTTCGGCTATGCGGCGGCGGAGGTGACCGGGCGCAACATCAGCATGCTGATGCCGTCCCCCTACCGCGAGCAGCATGACGGCTATCTGGAGCGCTACGGGCGGACGGGGGAGCGCCGCATCATCGGCATCGGCCGAATCGTGTCGGGCCAGCGGCGCGACGGATCGGTCTTCCCGATGGAACTGGCAGTGGGGGAGGTGCTGCTCGCCGGCCGGCGCTGCTTCACCGGCTTCGTCCGCGACCTGACCGAGCGGCAGGCCACCGAGCGGCGCCTGCAGGAACTCCAGTCGGAGCTTCTGCATGTCAGCCGGGTCAGCGCCATGGGCCAGATGGCCTCGACGCTGGCCCACGAGCTGAACCAGCCGCTGACCGCCGTCATCAACTACGCCAAGGCCGCCAAGCGCCTGATGGAACGCCCGGAAACGGTGTCCAAGGCGATGGACATGGTCGACAAGGCGAGCGCCCAGGCCACCCGCGCCGGCCAGATCATCCGCCATCTGCGCAGCTTCATCGAGAAGGGCAAGACCCACCGCTCCGTTGAATCCCTCAACAAGGTGGTGGAGGAGGCGAGCGCGCTCGCCCTCGTCGGCGCCAAGGAGCGCGGCCTGCATGTGCGCTTCGACTTCGAGCCCGCCGACCCGCAGGTGCTGATCGACAAGGTGCAGGTCCAGCAGGTGATCCTCAACCTCGTCCGCAACGCCATCGAAGCGATGGGCGGCGCGCCGGGCGGGCAGCGGGTGCTGACCGTCCGCACCGGCCCCGAGCCGGCGGACGAGGCTTTCCGCCGCGTCTCCGTCACCGACAGCGGCCCCGGCGTGCCGGAGACGGTGCGCGCCCAGCTGTTCCAGCCCTTCGTCACCACGAAGAGCGGCGGCATGGGGCTGGGGCTGTCGATCTGCCGCTCGATCATCGAAGCCCATGGCGGCCGCCTGTGGCTGGAGCCGGCCGCCGAACCGCCATCCACCGGCGCCAGCTTCGCCTTCACCGTCCCCCTTTCGACTTCCCTGTCCGCAGCGGATGCCGACGATGCCCGCTGACGCCAAGCCCGACGCCGTATCCGACATGCCCGCCGACCTCACCGTCTTCATCGTCGACGACGACGACGCCATCCGCGATTCCCTCCAGGTCCTGCTGGAATGCGCCGGTTTCCGGGCGGAAAGCTTCGCCACCCCGCTCGCCTTCCTCGGCTCCGACGCCCCGTCGCGGCCGGGCTGCCTGCTGGTCGATGTCCGTATGCCGCAGATGAGCGGCCTCGACGTTCAGGAACGGCTGACCCGCGACGGCCACGCCATCCCGGTGGTGGTGATGACCGGCCATGGCGACGTGCCGCTCGCCGTCCGCGCCATGAAGGCCGGGGCGGTCGATTTCGTCGAGAAGCCGTTCGAGGAGGAGGCGCTGCTCGCCGCCGTCCGCTCCGCCCTGGCCCGCGCGGCGGACAGCCGGACGGTGGAGACCGCCCCGCCGGCTCCGGCGCCGGAGCAGCCGGCTCCCCCGCCCGCCGCCTCCGCCCCGCCGGAGGTGCTGGCCCGCCTGTCGGCCCTGACGCCGCGCGAACTCGACGTACTGCGCTGGCTGGTTGCCGGAAAGTCGAACAAGGTCATCGCGTTCGAGCTGTCGATCAGCCCGCGCACCGTGGAGATCCACCGCGCGCGGGTGATGGAGAAGATGCAGGCCGACAGCCTGCCCACCCTGGTCCGCATGGCGATTGCCGCCGGTGTCGTTCCCGGCGGGGGCTGATCTGCATCAAAAGCGCGCCGCATACGCATTGCTCCTTATATCGGCGCCCCCGGCCTCCTTTTATCTTCCATGACGCGCCGCACTGTCGGGGCTGTTGTCTGTCTGTTATGGAAGTTCGGAGGCCGTCATGGATCGCCTGGGCAATGAGCCGGGCAACGAGTCCGGCACCGGGCCGGGCGGGATGCCGGGTGCCGGTATCGTCCACATCGTCGATGACGATGAGCCGGTCCGCGACTCGCTGAAAGCGCTGCTGGAAGCCTTTTCCTTCGATGTGCGGGACTTCTCGTCCTGCCGCGAATTTCTCGACCGTTACGACGGAAACCCCAAGGGCTGCCTCGTTCTCGACCTGCACATGCCGGTGATGAGCGGGCTGGAGTTCCTGGAGCGCCATCGCGGCGACCTGCACGGCATGCCGGTCATCATGGTGTCCGGACGCGGCGATCCCGCGACCTTCGCCCGTGCCCGCGAGGCCGGCGTCATCGCCGTGCTGGAGAAGCCGTTCGACGAGGACCAGCTGATCGACATGCTGAACGGCCTGATGCCGGCCGCCGCCTGATATGTAGGTACACTTACGTACGCAAACTTCCTTAGGTACATCACCGAACTGCACAGGGCGACAGGGGAAAGTTAGCTTCGGGCCATCGGATGCACACCGGAACGAACCGGACCGCATCGCACCGTCAAGGCCGAGGTCACCATGTCCACGCACGCCGCCATTGCCGCCCACGCCAACCGCGCCGTCCCTGGTTACCTGGTCTCCGCCCTGGCGATGACGCCGAACGCCGGCATGGGCGCCGCCTTGGGCGCAGGTGTCGGCGCCGCCATCCAGCCACGCAATCCCGCCGACCCGCTCGCCAGCCTGGGCCACGCCAAGGTCTACGAGCGTGAGACCACGGTGTTCACCGAGGGCGATGCCGCCGGTTCGGTGTTCCGGGTGATGAGCGGCATGGTCCGCCTCTACAAGATGCTGCCCGACGGCCGCCGCCAGATCATCGGTTTCCTGCAGGCTGGCGACATGATGGGGCTGGCCTTCGCCGCCCAGTATCTCTACACCGCCGAAACCGTGACGGCGACCACCATCCAGCGCATTCCGCGCCTGGAGCTTGACGCCCTGATGGATGCCCAGCCGGCCTTCGCCCGCAAGCTGCTGTCGGCCACCACCTCGGAGCTGATGGCGGCGCAGGACCAGATGGTTCTGCTCGGCCGCAAGACCGCCGCCGAGAAGGTCGCCACCTTCCTGCTGCGCCTCAGCGACCGCAAGTGCAGCGGCAAAGGTGACGATCACACCATCGACCTGCCGATGGGCCGCAGCGACATCGCCGACCATCTGGGCCTGACCACCGAAACCGTGTCGCGCACCCTGACCAAGCTGAAGTCGAGCCGCCTGATCCGCATCCTGGTCGGCGGCAAGCTGGACCTGCTGGACCGCGACGCCCTGGCCGACCTCGCCGGCGGCTTCTGACCCCCACCGCATTCCTTCAAAATTTCTGGCCGTGCACGCCGGACGCTTGAGCGTCCCGGAGCGCGGCGGCGCGCCCGAACGGCGCCCTTTCCCACACATCACCGCGACGGCGTCATCGCACAGGTCGCGGACAGCAAGTGGATGATGACCATGACCGTCACGACCCTTTCCGACCTGAACGCCCTGATCGCGCGGGTTAAGGCTGCGCAGGCGCGCTTCGCCGACTATCCGCAGGAGAAGGTCGACCTGATCTTCCGCAGCGCGGCTCTGGCCGCCGCCAACGCCCGCATCCCGCTCGCCAAGATGGCGGTGGCGGAGACCGGCATGGGCGTCATGGAAGACAAGGTCATCAAGAACCACTTCGCCGCCGAATACATCTACAACAAGTACAAGGACGACAAGACCTGCGGCGTCCTGTCCGAGGACAACGACGCCGGCATCCTCACCATCGCCGAGCCGGTCGGCCTGATCTGCGGCATCGTCCCCACCACCAACCCGACCTCCACCGCCATCTTCAAGGCGCTGATCGCGCTGAAGACCCGCAACGGGCTGGTGCTCTCCCCCCACCCCCGCGCCCGCAAATCGACCTGCGAGGCCGCCCGCCTCGTGCTGGCCGCCGCGGTCGAGGCCGGCGCCCCCGACGACATCATCGGCTGGATCGACGAGCCCTCGCTGGAGCTCTCCAACGCCGTCATGCACCACCCGGACATCAACCTGATCCTTGCCACCGGCGGGCCGGGCATGGTCAAGGCCGCCTATTCCTCGGGCAAGCCCGCCATCGGCGTCGGCGCCGGCAACACCCCCGCCGTCATCGACGAGTTCGCCGACATCAAGCGCGCCGTCGCCTCCATCCTGATGTCCAAGACCTTCGACAATGGCGTGGTCTGCGCGTCCGAACAGTCGGCGGTGGTGGTCGAGGCCGTCTATGACGCCGTGCGCGACCGCTTCGCCCATCATGGCGGCTACATCCTGTCGCCGCGCGAGGCCGACGCCGTGCGCAAGGTCCTGCTGACCGACGGCCATCTCAATGCCGACATCGTCGGCCAGCCCGCCCACGCCATCGCCGCCATGGCCGGCCTGAACGTGCCGCTCGCCACCAAGGTGCTGATCGCCGAAGTCACCGACGTGGACGACAGCGAACCCTTCGCCCACGAGAAGCTGTCGCCGACCCTGGCGCTCTACCGCGCCAAGGATTTTGCCGAGGCTTGCGACAAGGCCGCCGCGCTGGTGGCGCTCGGCGGCATCGGCCACACCTCCGCACTCTACACCGACCAGGACCGGCAGGCCGGGCGCATCCGCCATTTCGGCGACAGGATGAAGACCGCCCGCATCCTGATCAACACGCCGTCGTCCCATGGCGGCATCGGCGACCTCTACAACTTCCGCCTCGCCCCCTCGCTGACGCTGGGCTGCGGCTCGTGGGGCGGCAACTCGATCTCGGAGAATGTCGGGCCGCAGCACCTGATCAACAGGAAGACGGTGGCCAAGCGGGCCGAGAACATGCTGTGGCACAAGCTGCCCAAGTCGATCTATTTCCGCCGCGGCTGCCTGCCCTTCGCGCTGGAGGAACTGCGCGGCAGGAAGCGCTGCCTGATCGTCACCGACCGCTTCCTGTTCGAGAACGGCCATGTCACCGACAGCGTCCGCGTGCTGAAGTCGCTGGGGCTGGAGGTCGAAACCTTCTTCGAGGTCAGCGCCGACCCGACGCTGGCGGTGGTGCGCAAGGGTGTCGCTCTGGCCAACGCCTTCCAGCCCGACGTGATCCTGGCGCTGGGCGGCGGCTCGCCGATGGACGCGGCCAAGATCATCTGGGTGATGTACGAGGCGCCCGAGGTGGCCTTCGAGGATCTGGCGCTGCGCTTCATGGACATCCGCAAGCGCATCTACACCTTCCCCAAGCTCGGCGTGAAGGCGCAGCTGGTGGCGGTGCCGACCACGTCGGGCACCGGGTCGGAGGTGACGCCGTTTGCCGTGGTGACCGACGAGCGCACCGGGACGAAGTACCCGATCGCCGATTACGAGCTGACGCCGAGCATGGCGATCGTCGACGCCAACCTGGTGATGGACATGCCCAAGGGTCTGACGGCGGCGGGCGGCATCGACGCGGTGACCCATGCGCTGGAGGCTTACGTCTCGGTGGTGGCGAACGAGTATTCCGACGGGCAGGCCCTGCAGGCGCTGAAGCTCTTGAAGGAGAACCTGCCGTCTGCCTACCGCAACGGGTGCCAGGACCCGAAGGCGCGGGAGCTGGTTCACAATGCGGCGACGCTGGCCGGCATCGCGTTTGCCAACGCCTTCCTGGGCGTGTGCCATTCGATGGCGCACAAGCTGGGGGCGGAGTTCCACATCCCGCACGGCATCGCCAACGCGCTGCTGATCGCCAACGTGATCCGCTACAACGCGGCGGACATCCCGACCAAGCAGACGGCGTTCAGCCAGTACGACCGTCCCAAGGGCGTGGCGCGCTATGCGCAGATCGCCCGCCATCTGGAGCTGGGCGGCAGCCGCGACCATGAGCGGGTCGAGAAGCTGATTGCTTGGGTGGAGGAGTTGAAGCGGGCGCTGGAGATCCCGGCCTCGATCCAGGCGGCGGGGGTGCCGGAGGCGGCCTTTCTGGCGCGGGTCGATGCGATTGCCGAAGCGGCCTTCGACGACCAGTGCACCGGCGCCAACCCGCGCTATCCGCTGGTCGCCGAGATCAGGCAGCTCCTGATCGACAGCTATTACGGCCGCGCCTATGTCGAGCCGGCGAGTGACCGGACCCCGGTGGAGCTGACCGTCGTCGGCCAGAAGACCGCCGCAGAGTAGCCGGTTTCTCGCACATCGACACCAAGCAACGGGGACCCTCGGGCCGGGGCGGAAGCCTCCGGCTCAAGGGCTTTCCATTTGGGAACGCCGCTTGGTCGGGAAGGCGGGTGGCGTTTACCGTTGCCACTCGCGAGCCAAATGTTTTCGACTTGCCATGCTTGAGGCGGTTATCCTGACCGGGCGAAAACTGTTGTTTGGCATGGAAACGACCGACGACCGCGTCAAGCTGATCTATCACCGTCTGGTGGCGCGCGAAATCAGACGCGACCCGGAATTGATCGAACGTGCACACAAGATCGTCGAGGAGCTGTCGGCCAAGCCGAACCAGCGTTCGCATGTTTTCGAATGGAAAGCCCTGCTGGCGCAACCCAGCGAGAAGGTCCGCCATTTCATCGTCTCGCGGAACCAGGATGCCACCCGTTTGCGCATCACATCCCCGTTTCCTATGCTACCCGAGCTTTCGGTGCAGGATGAGCAGACGCGGAGGCGGATGTGGCGGAAGGCGAAGATGCACGAACGCTCGACGACCTTGATCGCGCCGTCCGCTTGATAGTGGTGGGCACCGGACAGGCGGCTACATTTGTAAAATGATATAATTCCTTTTGCTTTTCTGCCGTTATTTTTAAGTTTCATTTTTCTCAAAAAAGTTCGAAATCTCTATGGAAGACACAAAAAACAATAAATCGCCCCTGTTGTGCTGCCGGATTGTTAACGAAATTCTCTTGAAGATGTGGTGCGACTATTTAACGCATGCGTCTCTTTGAGTGCTCCAATTGACTACTTCTATATTTTGGGATTTTTATAGATACCAATCTCGCATAAATCTATTATTGCGAGGTGTGAAGCTATCTGTCAAATTGATGCAATAAGAGAGTGTGGAATGCTAGTAAATGCCGAAGAAAAAGATCCGAGCGTTAAAAATAATATAGTGAATATAATTTGCTCCAGTTGGAGCGAATTTAAGGATAGGGTCATATCTGATCAGTATTCAGATCGCTTATTTCGAAAAGGAAAGTATCTATTTCGTGGTCAAGGCTCCGATTCTTGGGCGCTGAGTACAAGTTTCGACCGCTGGTATGAGGGGAAAAAAAGCGAAAAGAACGAGAGTGCTGACCGTCTCCTTTCAGAGTTCAAGCTTGAGTGCGAATTTGAGGAAATGCCAGAGTCCCTTCGACGGGACAACATGGCGATGCTGGGGCTCGCGCAGCATCATGGGCTGCCTACTCGTCTTTTAGACTGGAGCGAAAGCCCATACGTTGCCGCATTTTTTGCATTCAGCGGACATGTTCGCCAAGGGATTAACTTGGAGAAATACGTGGCCGTCTGGGTGCTGGATTCGGAAAGCAAAGTATGGAGTGAAGAGCACGGCTGCGCATTGGTGAAGGTTCCTGCTCTTTGGAATCAGAGAATAAGAAATCAATTTGGGCGCTTTACGTATCTTCGTACAGCAGACGATACGCTCGAAAATTACGTAGCACATTTTGAGCATGAAGAGGTGGTTCTAAAAAAGTATTGCATTCCTGTTAGAGATTTGCTCCCAGCAATGTCAGAACTGGATGCTATGGGGCTTACGCACGCCAGAATTTATCCAGGTCTTGAGGGAAATGCACGGGCAGCAGAGGTCCGCGTCACGCTTAGACGCTTGGGGGCCTAGTCGATACAGCCAGACGGATCGCGTCGTTTTACATAGGTGGGGTCCGGCTGGCCTAAACCTCTAGCGACCCACTTCAAGCGCAACAGCATAGTCATCGTTGGTGATTAGCCCGGATCATTCATCAGCGCTTTGGAACGGCTGCCCGAAGGCGCGTCGATGGGTGGCGCCAACGGCGCGGCATGACGGGGCTGGAGGGTTGCGGGGACAGGTTCGTTCGGGGGCACGTCGCCCC
>NZ_WHOS01000067.1 GCF_013340935.1 Azospirillum melinis
AAACACCCGATCCCATCCCGAACTCGGCCGTGAAAAGCCTCCGCGCCAATGGTACTGCGTCTTAAGACGTGGGAGAGTAGGTCGCCGCCAGGTCGCTCAGGCACAAGAGACGCTCAAAGCCAAAGCACGCATGCTTGCATGTTCACTCAGATCAGAAACGCCCCGGCTTTAACGAGCCGGGGCGTTTCGTTGTTCGTCAGCCGCCGTGGAAGCCGGTCAGCCTCTCTTCACCGCGGCCGATGTCCGGCTTGAACCGCGCCCCTTTCGCGGCTTCCACCAGCTGATCGATGAAGCTCCGGTAGTCGTCGGCGGCCTCGCCCGTCGCCTCCCCGGTCGGTTCGACCGAGCCGGAATAGGGGGCGGCAGGCTGGGCGGCGCTGTCGTGAACGCGGAACGCCGCGACGAAGACGGTGTCTCCCTCCGGGTTTCCTTCCCCGACATGCCGGGTGCTGCGCGACAGCTCGACCCGCCCATCGGCATCGGCAGCGGACAGGATGGTCACGCCATGGACGGTCGTCGTGTCGCTGCGCGCGTTCGCCGCCGCATCCTGTTCGAAGGCGTGCCGCTCGTAAGCCCGTTCGAAGCTTGAGCGGTCATCGATGTTGGCCTCGGCCATCGCTGTCTCCCTGTTGCTGCAAAGGATAACGCCCCGCTGGCCGGATCGGTCCGACAGGGGGGCGGGCAAAAAAACCGCGGCCTCCGGCGAACCGATGGGGCGGCGCACAGTTGAAACAGGAAAGGCGGCGACATCCGAGCAGAGACAAGAGAGGCGACAATGGCTCCGAACGTCAGTGACTTCTTCTGGCAGCGGCTCTCCGAGTGGGGTGTGAAGCGGGTCTTCGGTTATCCCGGCGACGGCATCAACGGGCTGGTCGGCGCGCTCGCCCGCGCCGGCGACCAATTCGAGTTCATCCAGCCCCGCCACGAGGAGCTGGCCGCCTTCATGGCGACGGCGCACGCCAAATACACCGGCGAGATGGGCGTCTGCCTCGCCACCTCCGGTCCCGGCGCCATCCATCTGCTGAACGGGCTGTATGACGCGAAGCTCGACCATCAGCCGGTGCTCGCCATCGTCGGCCAGCAGGCGCTGACCGCGCTGGGCGGCCAGTACCAGCAGGAGGTCGACCTCGTCTCCCTCTTCAAGGATGTGGCCGGCGAGTATGTGCAGATGGCCTCGACTCCGGCCCAGGTGCGGCACATCGTCGACCGTGCGGTGCGGATCGCCAAGGCCGAGCGCACGGTGACCTGCATCATCATGCCCAACGACCTGCAGGAGATGGACGCGGTCGAGGTGCCGGCACATGTCCACGGCACCATCCATTCCGGTGTCGGCTGGTCGGCCCCCGTGGTGCGTCCGGCCGAGGCCGACCTGCGCCGCGCCGCCGATGCGCTGAATGCCGGTTCCAAGGTGGCGATTCTGGTCGGTGCCGGCGCGCTGAACGCCACCGACGAGGTGATCGAGATCGCCGACATCCTGGGGGCCGGCGTCGCCAAGGCGCTGCTCGGCAAGGCGGCGCTGCCCGACGATTTGCCCTTCGTCACCGGCTCCATCGGCCTGCTCGGCACCCGGCCGAGCTATGAGATGATGGTGAACTGCGACACGCTGCTGATGATCGGCTCGCGCTTCCCCTATTCGGAGTTCCTGCCCAAGGAGGGCCAGGCGCGCGGCGTGCAGATCGACATTGATCCGAAGATGCTGAGCATCCGCTATCCGATGGAGGTCAATCTGGTCGGTGACAGCGCCGGCACCCTGCGCGAGCTGATCCCGCTGCTCCAGCGCAAGCAGGACCGCTCCTGGCGCGAGCGGATCGAGGCGGGCGTCGCCGATTGGTGGAAAGTGCTGGAAGCCCGCGCGATGAACGACGCGACGCCGTTGAACCCGCAGCGCGTCTTCTGGGAGCTGTCGCCGAGGCTGCCCGATGACGTGGTGATCGCCTGCGACACCGGGTCGGGCACCAACTGGTATGCCCGCGACATCAAGATCCGCCGCGGGATGAAGGCGACGCTGTGCGGCGGCCTCGCCACCATGGGACCGGGCATGCCCTACGCCCTGGCGGCCAAGTTCGCCCATCCCGACCGTCCGGTGCTGGCCATTGTCGGTGACGGCGCCATGCAGATGAACGGCATGAACGCGCTGATCACCCTGTCGAAATATTGCAAGCAGTGGAGCGACCCGCGCTTCGTCGTTCTGGTGCTGAACAACCGCGACCTCAACCAGGTGACCTGGGAAATGCGCGCCCAGAATGGCGATCCGAAGTTCGAGGCCTCGCAGGAGCTTCCCGATTTCCCCTATGCCCGCTATGCCGAACTGCTCGGCTTCAAGGGGCTGTTCGTCGACAAGCCCGAAGACCTCGCAGCCGTCTGGGACGAGGCGATGGCGGCCCGCGGTCCGGTTCTGGTCGAGGCCTATACCGATCCCAACGTCCCGCCCCTGCCGCCGCACATCACCCTGAAGAACGCCGCGGCGATGATGGCGACGCTGGCCAAGGGCGATCCGGAGGTCTGGGACATGCTGAAGGATACTGCCAAGGATCTCGTCCAGAGCTACCTGCCGCATGGCAACGGCAAGAAAGGCTGATCCGCCGGCAGTGAGCCGAGCTTTTCGATACGGCGAGCCGCATAATTGTTTCGCGCATCATTTCAATCATGCGGCTCCATTGAAAAGGGTCTGTGCCGATTCCCGCAATTGGGACAAAGATCAGACAAAAGGATCTCATGGAGTCGGTTTGTCGATCCAGGCTCGATCCGGTTTTGGGCGCGTTGTGGATGCTATGGCTGCGCGTGTAAGGAGAAGAGGTCTCCGTTAGTTCCATGAGACAACTCGCCAATTGGGGTAGAACGCAGTCGCACATGGCTTGACCTGCAACCCAAAAAGGGATAGAGAGCGAACCATGCGTGGATGATGGCATTCGTGTGCAGCGCAGGGGCGCGCGCTGCGTCCTTCCGGATGCCGGCGATGCCGCTCACGCCATGGGGTTCGGCCACAAGGCTTGGATGGCGGAATGTTGGACACGGTCGAGAAAACGCGGACGATCCTTGTTGTCGAAGACAATGTGCTGATGCGCAAGCTCTTCGTCCGCTGCCTCGAGGAGGGCGGCTTCACCGTCGTCGAGGCGTCGGACGCCACCTCGGTGATGGATCTGATGCGCGACATGGCGCCCGATCTGGTGGTGATGGATATCGTCATGCCGGGCCTGTCCGGGCTTGAGCTTATCCGCCAGATCCGCGCCGACTCGGCCCTGGCCGCCACCCCGGTGCTGGCCGTCACCAACCTCGCCACGCCTGCGGACAAGCGCCGGCTGACCGAAGCGGGCTTCGACGGCCATGTGTCGAAGCCGATCAAGCCCAAGGAATTCCAGGCTTCCGTCGCCGGCTTCCTGCCGGCCTGATCTTTTTTGCAGCCGATTTGAACCCGGTTCAAGATTTTTCAAATCCGGTGTCCCAAACTCCGCGTATCACGTCAAACACACGCAAAAGCGGAGGGGCCGCAGCGATGGCGCGTTATCTGGTTACCGGCGGTTGCGGCTTCATCGGCTCGCACCTGATCGAGCGGCTGCTGGCGGCCGGGCACAAGGTCCGGGTGCTGGACGATCTGTCCACCGGCAAGCGTGAAAACCTGTCGGACGGCGTGCCTGTGACCGTCGGCGACGTGGCCGATGCCGATGCGGTTCGGGCGGCGATGGCCGGCGAGGATGGCGAGGGGGTGGACGGCTGTTTCCATCTGGCCGCCGTCGCTTCGGTCGACCGGTCGCGCGAGGCATGGCTGGAGACCCACCACGCCAACCTGTCCGGCACCATCGCCGTGTTCGACGCCGCCCGCCGCGCCAATCCGGCCGGCCCGGTTCCGGTGATCTACGCCTCCTCTGCCGCGGTCTACGGCGACAATCCCAACATGCCGCTGACCGAGGATGCGGCGACCCGTCCGCTGTCGGCCTATGGCGCCGACAAGCTGGGCTGCGAGCTGCATGCGCGGGTGGCGGACGGGGTGCATGGCGTGCCGACCGCCGGCTTCCGCTTCTTCAACGTCTATGGCCCGCGCCAGGATCCGAAATCGCCCTATTCGGGCGTCATCTCCATCTTCGCCGGCCGCATCGCCCGGGGCGAGCCGATCACCGTCAATGGGGACGGCGAGCAGGTGCGGGATTTCATCTTTGTAAAGGATCTGGTGCGATACCTGACTGCTGCGATGGGACATCCGCAGCCGGGCGCACCGGTCTACAATGTCTGCACCGGCCGTCCGACCTCGGTCAACCGGCTGGCGGAGGTGCTGGCCGACCTGTCGGGCCGGCCGCTCGACCGGCGCTACGGTCCGGCGCGGCCGGGCGACATCCGGACATCCATCGGCGATCCCACGCGTCTGGTCGCCGCCTTCGGCATGAGCTGCGACACGCCGCTGGAAGACGGGCTGCGCCAGACGCTGGCGTGGCTTGGTTGACGGGTTCGGGCGAAAAACTCGGCTGACTGATCGGGGCAGGGTGGCGTGATCGGTGGTTTGATCGGGCGGCGCGCGGTCGCCGGCGGGCTTTTGTCGGGTGCGGCGCTGCTGGCGCTGCCCAGCAGGACTCTGCGGGCTGCAAACTCCGGTCAGGCTCCCGCTGCTCCGGCTCCCGCTGCCCCCTGGGCGGTCTATTACGCCGATGCCGCGCCGCTTGCCGCTTTCCAGCCCTACCGGCTGCTGGTGCTGGACAGCAGGACCCACCCGCCTTTGCAACCGCTGGCCGACCGGGGCAAGACCCTGCTCGGCTATTTGAGCGTAGGCGAGGTCGAGACTCACCGCCCCTGGTTCGGCCGGGTGAAGGGGTGGGGCATCCTGGATCAGGAAAACCCCAACTGGCCCGGCAGTTTCTATGTCGATGTGCGTGACCGTCGCTGGGTCAGGCTGGTGGTCGAGGAACTGGTCCCCGCCATCCTGCGCGAGGGCTTCCATGGCGTCTTCCTCGACACGCTCGACAACCCGCCGCATCTGGAACGCACCGACCCGAAGCGCTGGAGCGGCATGACCGACGCGGCGGCGGCGCTGGTGCGGGCCATCCGCCGCAACTGGCCGGACATCGGCCTGATGCAGAACCGCGCCTATGAAATCCTGCCGCAGACCGCGCCGTTGCTGAGCCATGCGCTGGGCGAGAGCGTCTATGCCGGCTGGGATTTCGCCGCCAAGCGTCCGCATCGCCAGAGTGCGGAGGATTACCGGTTCCAGGTCGACGCGCTGAAGGCGGCCGGCGCGCTGAACCCGCAGCTTGGCCTCCACACGCTGGACTACTGGACCCCGTCCGACGCGGCGGGGATGCGGGCGATCTACGACCTGCAACGGGCCAACGACTTTTCCCCTTATGTCGCGACGGTCGAACTCGACCGCCTGATCCCGGAGCCGCCGCGGTGAGGGGCCGGTTCCAAGCTGGCATCCGGGCGGCAGCCTTGGCGCTCGCCGTGTTCCTTCCCGACGCGGCGTTTCCCGTGCTTGCCGCCGGCTCAACGACCGTTGCCGCCCCGGCTCAGCAGACCGTGCCGCGCACCATCCTGGCGCTGGTCGACCTGCGCGAGGAAAGCACGATCCGCCTCAGCCGCATCCACACGATGGCGGAACTGCCGCTGAACCATCTGGGATTGTCGGTGGTCTACTGGAACGTCGCCGACGGTCTGCCCGACCTGTCGCGCTATCCCGACCTGCGCGGCGTCGTCACCTGGTTCGCGGGCGAGCCCTTTCCCGATGTCGGCGCCTATGTCGGCTGGGCGGCCCGTGCGATGGATCGCGGCATCCGCTTCGCCGTGCTGGGGCAGCCGGGGGTGCGGCTGGAGCGCGGCGGCAAGCCGGTGCCGCTGGCGCTTACCAACCGTTTCTTCGCCCGCTTCGGTCTGCGCGACGACGACGGCTATTCCGACCTGACCTACAAGTCCAAGCCGGCACTGGCCGACGCGATGATCGGCTTCGAACGGCCGCTGTCGGGGGTGCTGCCCGGCTATCCCCTGTTCCGCAAGACCGACGAGCGCTTCGCCTCCCATCTGGTGATGCGGCGCGGCGACGATCCGGCCAGCGACAGCCATCTGGTGGTCACCGGCCCCTCCGGCGGACTGGTGACCGAGGGGTACGGCCGCTATTTCGACGCCGAATACAACCGGCGTCAATGGATCGTCGATCCCTTCGCCTTCTTCCGCGACAGCTTCGTCACCGACGATCTGCCGAAGCCCGACGTCACCACATTGTCCGGGCGGCGGCTCTATTTCAGCCACATCGACGGCGACGGCTGGCGCAACGTAACCGAGGTGGCGCCCTATGCCGCCCGCCGCGTGCTGTCCGCCGACATGGTGCGCACCGCCGCCATCGAAGCCTTCCCCGACCTGCCGGTCAGCGTCGCTCCCATCGTCGGCGACCTCGACCCGACCTGGAAGGGCACGCCGGACTCGCTGGCGGCAGCCAAGGCGCTGTTCGCCCTGCCGCAGGTCGAGCCGTCCAGCCACACCTGGACCCACCCCTTCCAATGGGCCTTCTTCAAGGACTACAGCCGGCAGGCCGAGGCGCCCTTCCTCGAGCGCGAGGGCAGCCGCAAGCCCGGGAAAAGTGACGACCATGCGGCGGAGGAGGCGGGCGAGGTATCGGACATCGGCCGCTATGCCGTGCCGCGCGCCTATTTGCAGCAGCCCTTCGACCTGGACCAGGAGATCGGCGGCGCTCTCGACTATTTCACCCGGCTGGCTCCCGCCGGCAAGCGGGCGGTGCTGGTGCAATGGTCGGGCGACACCTCTCCCTTCGAGGCGGCGCTGGCGGCGGTGCGCAAGGCCGGCGGGGTCAACATCAACGGCGGCGACGCGCGGTTCGACGCCGATTTCCCGTCCATCACCGGCCTGCCGCCCATCGGCCTGCCGGTGGGGGCGGAACGCCAGATCTACGCCGCCGGCAGCAACGAGAACACCTACACCGATCTGTGGACCAACCGCTTCTACGGCTACCGCAATCTGGTCAACACCATGCGGCATGCCGGCAGCCCGTTGCGGCTGAAGCCCTTCAACGTCTATTACCACATGTACACCGGCCAGAAGCCGGCCAGCCTCAACGCGCTCGTCTCGGTGCTGACCGCCGCACAGGGGCAGGAGCTGGCGCCGGTCGCCGCCTCCAGCTACGCCCGCATCGCCGAGGGCTATTACACCACCCGCTTCGAGCCGCTGGACGGCCAGGGAGGCGGGCGGCGCTGGCGTGTGCGCGACCGCGGGGCGCTGAACACGCTGCGCTTCGACCATGCCAGCGCCGACGCGGTCGATTTCGCCCGCTCCAGCGGCGTGCTTGGCCAGCGCCACAGCCAGGGCAGCCTCTATGTGGCGCTCGACCCGGCGGTGGCGGAGCCGGTGGTGGCGTTGACCGCGACCGAGCGCGCCGACCGCGACCCGCCGGCCGCCACGCCCTATCTGGTGCAGGGGCGCTGGGCCTTCTCGGCCTTCGCGCCGGACGATCACGGCTTCCACGTCGCCGCCACCGGTTACGGTGCGGGCGGCATGGTCTGGCAGGTGCCGCGGCCCGGCCGCTGGACCGTCACGGCGGAACGCAACGGCACCCGGCTGTGGTCGGGCAGCGCCAGCGCGGATGCCGACGGCCGGCTGGCGCTGACCGTGCCGGTGTCCGCCATCGCGCCGCTGCTGCTGCGCTTCCGTCCGGCCGACGGCGCGGCGGGGTAGGGCGGCCATGCGCGCGAACCTCCTCGTCGTCCTGCTGATCCTGCTGGCCGGCATCGGCGCCAGCCTGCTGCTGATTCCGCACAGCGCCGAGCTTGCCCTGCAGAAATTCCGCGACCGCGATTACGACAGCGCCCGCGACGCCTACGAGCAGCGCTATACCGCCGGCGACCGCAGCGGCGCCACGGTGATGCCGCTGACCCGCCTGACGCTGGCCCAGGGCGACGTCGAGCGCGCCATCGAGCTGACCGAGGGGTTCCTTGCCGCCGAGCCGTCCTCGGTCGAGGCCCGCGAACTGCTCGACCGCCTCTACCAGGATGCGCAGCGGCCGGGCGACCGGCTGGAGAACCTGAAGGCGCTGGCGGAGATGCGCAACAGCGCCGACCTGTTCCGCGAGCTGGCCTATGCCGCCGGCTTCCGCAACCGGATGGCGATGAAGGCCGAGGCGCTGGCGCGCTACTGCACCCTGCGGCCGGAGGATGTCGAGGCCCAGCAGGAGCTGGCGGCGCTGCTGGCCGCGCGCGGCGATCCTGCCGGTGCGGTGGACTGGCTGCTCCGCGCCGACGACCGCGCCACCGGCAACATTCAGCCCGACAGCCGCGAACTGCTGATGAGCCTGCTGATCGACCTCGACCGCGAGGACGAGGCCTATGAGCGCGCCCGGCGCTGGCTGGGCGAGCGGCCGACCGTCGCCGACATGATCGGTCTGGCGAGCCAGCTTGCCGCGGCTGCGCGCCCCGATCTCGGGCTGCGGCTGATCGAACCACAGGTTATAGGGCCTCAGGTGACGGGGCCGCAGGGGGAGGGCCGCGCTCCCGTGCTGGCGCTGGAGCTGACCTACATCGACCTGCTGATCGCCACCGACCGGCGGGAGCAGGCGCGGAGCCGCCTGTCGGCGCTTTCCGGCCCGGTGGAGGACGCGCAGTTCGGCCGGCTGCTGGCGCTGGAGGTGAATGCCGGCATGCCGCGCGCGGCGCTGGAGGCGACCAGGGGGCGCGACCTGCAGCTGGTGCCCGACTGGGTCCTGGCCGGGCTGGCGGAAACCGCCCTTCGCGACGGCGACCGGGCCTTCCCCGACCGCCTCTACCGCGAGCTGGGGGAAGACTTCCTCGACGATTACCCGATCCTGGCGGCCAACATCGCGCTCGGCCGCGGCGACCCTGCCGCCGCCGCGGGGTGGGCGGAGCGCGCGCTTGCCGGCGATGGTTTGGCGACCGGCGACCGGCTGGGCGCCATCCGCATCCTCGACCGCACCGGCCGCCGTGCCGCCGCGGTCGCCGCCTTCGACCGGCTGCCGCTGTCGGGCACCGTGCCGGAGGAAGTGCTGGAGGAGATGGCCGCCCTGTTCATCGACTTCGACCGCGCCCCGGCCGGTCTTGCCTGGTTCACCGCAAGGCGGCAGGCCACGCCATCGCCGGCCGCCGCCCAGGGCTGGGCGCGTCTGGCCGCCAAGGCCGGCGACCCGGCCGCCGTCGCCGATTGGCTGGCCGGCCAGCCCAAGCTGCCGCTTGCCCTGTTGCAGGACATCGCCGGCAGCGCCGCCGAACGCGCCGCTTCCGACCCGCGCGCCGCCCGTCCTGCCGCCGCCCTGGCGCTGGCCGCCGCCCAGCGCGCCTTCGCGCTCGACCCCTCGGCGCGCAGCCGTCTGGCGCTGGCCGGCGCGCTGACCGCCACCGGCAAGCCGGCCGACGCGCTGCCGCTGCTGGCCCCGCTGCTCGACAGCGGCGGTGCCGAGGTGGAGGCCGCCTACATTGCCGCACTGGACGGCGCTGGCCGGTCGGAGGAGCTGGCCCGCCACCTGAGCGCCAAGCTGGCGCGGGGAAATCTTTCAGACGCCGACCAGAAGGCCATCGTCACCATGCTGCTCGACCACAAGGCCTATCGCGCGGCGCTGCCGCTGCTGCGGGCCTGGGCGGAGCGCCAAGGGGGGACGCGATCCGGCGAGGACTGGCTGAGCGTCTATGCCGACGCCGCGGCCAAGGCGAATGCGCTGCCCGATCTCGCCGCCCTGCTGCAAGGCCGCGCCGCCGCCGCGCCGCTGGCCGAGGCGGAGGATTCGCTCTACCGCGACACGCTGACCAAGCTGGGCCGCAAGGCCGATCTGCGCCGCTATCTGCTGGCCCGCGCCACCGACGACCGTCTGCCGGCCGACCGGCGGCGGGAGCCGGTTTCGGCGCTGCTGGCGCTCGGCGACAAGGTGGGGGCCGAGCAGGCGCTGCAACGGCTGGCGGCGGGGCAAGGGCCGCAGAGCGAGGATTTCAGGCAACTGGCCTATCTCTGGGGACCGCGCCCGCCGGCGTCCGGGCTGGACTGGATCGAGGCGCGGGCCAAGGCCGCCGGCACCCCGGCCGAGCAGGCCGCGTGGTATGACCGCCTCGCCGACTATGGCGGCGGACGCCGGGTCATCGCGGGGCTTGCCACCCAGGGCGCCGCCCCGGCCCAGCCGGCCTTGAAGACCCCGTACATCGAGGCGCTGGCGGCGGCCGGCAAGGGCAAGGAGCTGGCGGACGCCGTGCGTACCGCCCTGGCCGAAGAGGCCTCCCCGGACCGGCTGCGCCGCTATGCCCGCCTCGCCGAGCAGACCGGCCAGCGCGCCGCCGCCTCCCAGGCCTGGACCGCGCTGCTGGCGCGCAAGCCGGACGATGCCGACGCGCTGCGCCAGCTGGGCATGCTGGCCTATGACGAGAACCGCCTCGCCGACGCCGAACGCCTGCTGCGCCGCTACGTCGCCACCGGCCCCAACGATTACGAGGCGCATTACTTCCTGGGCGAGGCGCTGACCGCGCTGAAGCGCCCGACCGCCGCGACCCCCTTCTACCGCACCGCCCTGTCGCAGCTCCGCGCCCGCACCGCGCGCGGCGACGCGGCGATCCAGACGGAGGCGAACCTGCTGAACCGGCTGGGCAAGGTGGACGACGCCGTGGCGCTGTTCGAGGGCCTGCGCAAGCGCCGTCCGGCCGACCGCCAGTTGAAGGCCGACTACGCATCGATGCTGATCGAAAACGGACGACTGCCGGAGGCCCGCCGTGTCCTGGCCCTTCCGTGATCGGCTTCGGGCCGTTCCCGAGAAATGCCCTCTCCCGCCCCGGGAGAGGGAGGGGACCCGTGCCGAAGGCACGGGGAGGGTGAGGGGCATTTCAAGCATCCTGAACCGCATGGTTCCTTGCATTCCCCCTCACCCTTCCCATGCTTCGCATGGGCCCCTTCCCTCTCCCGGGGCGGGAGAGGGAGCTATTGGCCTCGTCCTCGCTTTCCTCCTCCTCCTCGCCACCCCCGCACAGGCCCAACCGGTGAGGGTCGAGGCGGTGCGCGAGGCCGGCACCGCCCGCTTCGCCCTGCACTGGTCCGGCACCGTAACCACGGAAACCCAGCGCGACGGCCGCGAACTGGTCCTGCGCTTCAGCCGTCCGCTTGGAGATGTCCCGCTCGACCGTGTGCCGGAGCGGCTGGAGTCCTGGGTCGACAACATCCTCTACGGCTACGACAGCGTCGTGCTGGTGCTCGGCCCCGGTGTCGAGGCGGCGGTCGCCACCGACCCTGCCGGCCTCAGCGTCGCCCTGACCCGCTCCGCCGCGGCTCCCAGCCGCGAGGCGCAGGCTGCCAACCGGGCCGCCGACCGTGCAGCCCAGCGGCGCCTCGACTATTTCCGCGCGCTGGCGCTGATGGAGGGCGGCGACGTCCGTCCGGCGCGGACCCTACTGCGCGACCTGCTGGCGCAGGACCCGAAGGACGCCCAGTCAACCGCCCTGCTGGCCCAGGCGGAGGAGCGGCTTGGCCGCTGGCGCGACGCGATCATGGCCTACGACACGGCGCTGGAACTGACGCCCGACGAGCCGTCGCTGGTCCGGGGCAAGGCGCTGCTCCTGCACGAGACCGCCGACCGCAGCCGCCTTGACCTCGACTGGCAGAAGGTGAGGGGCGCCGACATGCAGCGCATCGCCCGCTTCAGCGGCGTTCAGGAGCTTGGCCGCTCGACCAGCCTGACCTGGGCGCTGGAGCGGCGCGAGGTCGATGTCGATTCCACCCGCCGTGAGGACGGCCGGCTGGAGCCGTTCCATGGCGCCCGCTCCCGGCTGGAGGCGGCGCTGGTCCATGACTGGCCGGAACTGGAACGCTCCGCCCTGGCGCTCTACGCCGCCCCGCAGACGCTCGGTGCCGGCTACAGCCATCTGTGGCGCGGCGACGAGTCCGAAACCCGCGCCGGTTTCGCCTGGAGCGAGCCGAGCTTCGCCTTCCTGGAGGGCATCGTCGATGGCGGCCGGCGCGACCGCCTGTTCGTCCAGCACGAGAACCGGCTGTCCGACCGCTGGGCGCTGTCGCTCGGCGCCGGCTACAACCGCTACGGGCTGTCCGGCGAGGCCGGTCTGGCGCGCAGCGCCACGCTGGAGGGATCGCTGCGCTACACGCTGAACGCCGTCGGCCCGCTTGCCAGCGTCGCCTATGTGCTGGACGCCGAATATGTGGCGCACCGCGAGGAGCGGCAGGACGCGAATGGCCAGCCCTACATCCCGCTGCCGGCGGCGACGCGCGAGGTCCATGCGCTGCAGCTGAACGTCGAGGATTATCTGACCGACTATGTCCGCTACGCCGCCCAGCTCGGCTACGCCTACGACCGGCGGGGCCGCAGCGGACCCCAGGGGGCCATCTCGCTGGGATGGGAGCCGGCGGACAATCTGGAACTGGGGTTCCGCGCCAGCCATGCCCGCTCCACAGCGCGCGGCACGGCCAGCGCGGTGAACAGCGCCGGCCTCACCCTGGTCTGGCGCTATTGACGGTGTGTCAACTCTTTATGGTTAAAAAAGGTGGACGGACAATGGGGGCGGCGATGCGGCTGACGGGGACCGGAAAGATGGGCAAGGATATGCGGGCCTGCGCGGCGCTGCTGGCGGCCGTGGTGGTGCTGGCGGGGTGCAGCTTCGGCCGGATCAACAGCCGCGACTTCGCCCAGCCGGGCGGGGCGCTGCCGGCCGGCTCGACCGTCGCCGTCCTGCCCTTCGAGAATCTGACCAACCACCCCAATGCCGGCCAGATCGCCGCCGACATCGTCTCCACCGAACTCTACGGCGTCGAGGGCCTCCGCACGCTGGAGGTCGGCCGCGTCCGCAGCCGCCTGTCCGCCGGCAAGCCGGCCGCCGACGCCGCTTCTGCCGGTGCCACCGCCTCCGCCGACGGACAGCCCGACGCCGCTCCGCTGGACGCCCAGGCCGCCGGCCGGACCCTGGGCGTCGATGCGGTGCTGGCCGGCAGCGTGTCGGAATACGGCTACCAGCATGGCCTGCGCGAGGAGCCGGTGGTCGGCCTGAACGCCCGTCTGGTGCGGGTGTCGGACGGCGCCGTCCTCTGGACCTCCAGCCAGTCGGAGGCCGGCCGCGGCTATTTCAGCCGCGACAGCGTCAACAACGTCGCCCAGCGCGTGGCGACCCGCATGATCGACAGCCTGCGGCCTGTCGTCGCCGCCACCCGCTGAGGCCCCGACACGCATGAGCAGCCTGCCGAGCCCATCCCCCGCCGACAGCGCTTCGCCCCGCCGCTGGCTCGGTCTGCGGCCGGTCGCCCTGCTGGAACTGCTGCTGTTCTTCGGCGTGGCGCTGGGGCTGGACGGCTGGCTCGGCGCCGGGCTGCGCTTCGAGGGGGTGCAGCCGCATCCCTTCTGGATCCCGGTCCTGCTGCTGGCGATCCAGTACGGCACCAACGAGGGCGTGCTGGCGGCGCTGGTGGCGTCGGCGGCGCTGCGGCTCGGCAACATGCCCGATGCGGGGATCGGCCAGGATCTCTACGACCATCTCTTCACCCTGACGCGCGAGCCGATCCTCTGGCTGGTCGCCGCCGTGCTGTTCGGCGAGCTGCGGATGCGCCAGCTGCGCGAACGCGAGGATCTCCGCGCCGGCCTTGCCACCGCCCGGCAGGAGGCGGAGGCCATCGCCCGCTCCTACCGCGCGCTGAAATCGGTGAAGGAAAGCCTGGAGACCCGCGTCGCCGGCCAGCTGCGCACCGTCTTCACCCTCTATCAGGCCGCCAAGTCCATCGACCATCTCGACGAGGGCGAGGTGATGCTGGGCATCGCCGACCTCGTCCGCACCGTCATGAAGCCGGAGAAATTCTCGCTGTTCCTGCTGAACAACGACGTTCTGGAATCGGTGACGAACGAGGGCTGGGACGACGAGACCGACAGCTATGCCCGCTGGTTCGACAGCGGCACGCCGCTGTTCCAGACCGTGATCGCCCGCCAGCGCCAGCTTTGCGTCAACCGGGCCGACGACGAGCGCGTGCTCGCCGGTGAAGGCGTGATGGCCGGCCCGCTGATCAGCGCCGACACCGGCGAGGTGCTGGGCATGGTGAAGATCGAAAGCCTGGGCTTCACCGACCTCAGCGTCAACACGATCGAGAATTTCCGCATCCTGTGCGAATGGATCGGCACCGCGATGGCGAAGGCGCGCCGGTACCGCACCGCCAACGAACAGCGTGTCTTCACCGACGAGGCGCTTTATTCCTCCAGTTACATCGGCCGGCAGGCGGAGTTCCTCGCCCTTCTCGGCCGCCGCATGGGCTTCGAGACTACCGCCATCACCATCCGCCCGACCGGCCTGTCGCGCCTGTCGGTGGCCCAGCGCGCCGATCTTGCCGCCGCCATCGGCGAGGCGGTGCGCGGCAGCCTGCGCGACACCGACCTCGCCTGCGATTTCGGCCATCAGGGCACGTCCTTCGGCGTGGTCCTGGCCGGCACGCCGCTGGAGGGCGCCAGGCAGGTGGAGGCGAAGCTGGAACGCGCGGTGCGTCAGGCGCTGCCCGCCGGCCTCGCCGATATCCCCATCGGCTTCGTCACCCGCCGCATCGACCCGCCGGTCCCCGCGGCCGGGCAAAGTGCGGCCGGGCAAAAGGTCGGGGAGGGTGCAGGATGAGCGAGCCCGACTCCAACCAATCGGCTTCCGACCTTTCCGATCCGGCCATCCTGCTGGCGGGCGAGCGTCCGGCCACCGGTGCTACCGAACTGGCCGCGGTGGCGTTGGCCGCCGGCCTGCTCGATGCCGCGGCAATGGCGCCCGGCCTCGCCGAAATCCCCTTCGCCGTTCCGCTCGCCGCGGCGCTGCATCTGTTCCTCTGCGTCCTGGTCGGCCTGTGGGTGCGCAACCGGGCGCGGCGTGGGCGCGATTTGCGGCTGGCCGGTCTGCTGCTGGTCACCATGGTTCCGCTGGGGCCGCTGGGTGCCGCCTGCACGCTGATGACCGCGGCGCTGCTGGCGCTGTTCAGCCGCTATGCCACCGGCTTCCAGGACTGGTACCTTTCCCTCTTCCCCGACAGCGAGACCGGCCCGGCGCAGGAGCTGTACGAGCTGATCGTGACCGGCCGCGAGAACGCCCATCTGGTGGCCGGCGAGTCCTTCACCGACGTGATGTCGGTCGGCTCGCCGCAGCAGAAGCAGGCGGTGATCGCCCTGGTCGCCCGCCATTTCCGTCCCGCCTTCACCCCCGCGCTGAAGGCCGGGCTGGCCGATGCCGACCCGTCCGTCCGCGTCCAGGCCGCCACCGCCACCGCGCGGGTGGAGCATGAGTTCAACGAGCGCTGGCTGGCGCTTGACCACGCCGCGCGCAGGACCCCCGACGATGCGGCCAGCCTCGCAGGGCTCGCCCGCCATCTCGACGACTACGCCTTCTGCGGCCTGCTGGACTCCAACCGTGAGGCGGAGATCCGCGACAAGGCGCTGGACGGGTACCGGCGCAGCCTGGACCTCGCTCCCGATGACGACGGCATCCGCCACGACCTGGGCCGGCTGCTCCTGCGCTGCGGACTGGCGGCGGAGGCGGCGGAAAGGCTGGAGCCGATGATCGACCGCACGCCCGACCGCCGCATCCTGTTCTGGTATGCCGAGAGCCTGTTCCGGCTCGGCCGCTTTGCCGATCTGCGGGCGCTGCCCGCCCGGCGACCCGACCTGCTGGGCGACGGGGCGGAGCTTCCCGACACGCTGCGCGACGTCTTCGCCCTCTGGCGCGACGAGGCGACGGCTGCCAGGGACAGCGCCGGACGGGAGTTGGCCGCATGAGGCGCCAAAATTCCCTTCCTGAAGCGCCACACGCTCCCAGGGCGGATGTCTGCCTGCTGATGGAGGGGTCCTATCCCTATGTCGCCGGCGGCGTGTCGACCTGGACCCATGACCTGATCCGCTCCCATTCCGACCTGACCTTCCACATCGTGGCCCTGGTCGCCGACCGCGGCGCCCGCAAGCTCGCCTACGAGCTGCCGCCCAACGTCACCGGCCTGACCCATGTCTATCTCCAGGACCCGCCCGCCGGCTGGCGCTGGCTGCCCGGCACCGGCCGGCTGCTGAAGGAGCTGGAGAAGCCGCTGGCCCGCCTGCAACAGGGGGGCGGGCTGGCCGAGGTGGCGGAGGTTCTGCGGCTGCTGGCCCCCCGGCGCGGCCGGATCGGCAAGCGGGCACTGCTGAATTCCGAGGACGCCTTCCAGATGGTGGTGCGCATGTGCAGGGCCGCCCTGCCGGACGCCTCCTTCCTCGAATATTTCTGGGGCAGCCGGGCGTTGATGAGCGGGCTGTTCGCCACGCTGCTGGTGCCGATGCCGCAGGCTGGGGTCTATCATGCCGTTTCCACCGGCTATGCCGGGCTGTTCGCCGCGCGGGCCCGGCTGGAAACCGGCCGGCCGGCGCTGCTGACGGAACACGGCATCTACACCAACGAGCGGCGCATCGAGATCCTGATGGCCGAATGGCTGTTCGAGGGGGCCGACACCTCGCTGGCGCTCGACAAGAAGAAGCGCGACCTGCGCGACCTGTGGCTGGACACCTTCGCCAGCTACTCCAAGGCCTGCTACGACGCCTGCGACCGCATCATCACCCTGTACGGCGGAAACCAGGAGTTCCAGCGCCGCCAGGGTGCCGACCCGGCCAAGCTGCTGATCGTTCCCAACGGCATCGACTATGCCGGCTATTCCCAGGTGCGGCGCGATCCCGCTCCGCGCCCGCCGACCATCGCCCTGATCGGCCGCGTCGTGCCGATCAAGGACGTGAAGACCTATGTGCGGGCGGCCGCCATCCTGCGCGACGACATCCCCGACCTGAAGGCGATGATCCTGGGGCCGCTGGAGGAGGATCCCGGCTATGTCGAGGAATGCCGCAGCATCGTGAAGCATCTGGGGCTGGAGCAGACGGTGATCTTCGCCGGCCGGGTCAAACTGACCGACTGGCTGGGCAAGATCGACGCCATCGCGCTGACCAGCGTCAGCGAGGCGCAGCCGCTGGTGATCCTGGAGGCCGGGGCGTCGGGCGTGCCGACGGTGGCGACCGATGTCGGGTCCTGCTCCGAGTTGCTGATGGGCCGCCCGGACGAGGTGCCGCCGCTGGGGCCGGGCGGGGCGGTGACGCCTCTGGCCAGCCCGCTCGACACCGCGCGGGAGCTGCGCGCCCTGCTGCTCGACCGCGCGTGGCGCGACCGCTGCGCCCAGGCCATCGCCCGGCGCGTCGCCCAGTCCTACGACAAGGTCGCCATCGACCGCGTCTACCGCGCCATCTATGACGAGCACATCGCCATGCCGACCCGGCTTTCCCCGGAGCATGACGGCATCGGCCTGAAGGGAGCCGCCTGAGATGGCCGGCATCGGCTTCGCCCTCCGCCGGCTGGCCCGGCGCGACGACCTGCTCGGCGTGTTGCAGGGCTATGCCCATTCCGCCTTCATCACGTCGGGCCCCTGGATGTTCACCATCCTGGCGCTTGCCGGCATCACGCTGTTCGGCCGCGATCTGGTGGGGATGGAGGAGCTGACGCTGTTCCGCGTCGTGGTGATCTACAATTTCTGCTTCTCGGTCGTCTTCACCGGGCCGCTGGTGCTGGTCGCCACCCGCTATCTCGCCGATGCCATCTATGCCAAGGAGGTCGAGGCCGCCCCCGGCATGCTGCTGGCGACGCTGGGGCTGGCCTACGCCATCGCCGGGCTGACCGCCGGACCCTTCTATCCGCTGTTCAGCGGCCTGCCGCTGCCGCTGATGCTGGGCGGGCTGGTGAACTTCTTCCTGGTCTGCGGCATTTGGGTGGTGTCGATCTTCCTGTCGGCGCTGAAGGACTATCTGGCGGTCACTGTCGCCTTCGGGGTGGGCATGGCGGTGGGGCTGGCCGGTGCGGTCCTGCTGGGCGGCTATTTCGGCGCAGCCGGGATGGTCTGGGGATTCTCATGCGGGCTGGCGGCGATCCAGTTCGGGCTGATCGCGCGGGTGCTGGCCGAATATCCCTATCCGGTCGGCCGGATGTTCGATTTCCTCGGCTATTTCCGCAAATACGCCGATCTGGCGCTGATCGGGCTGTTCGCCAACGCCGCCGTCTGGACCGACAAGTGGATCATGTGGTTCGCGCCGGAACGCGAGCTGGTTTCCGGCGCCATGGCGATCTACAGCGCCTATGACGGCGCCATGTTCATCGCCTATCTGACGACGCTGCCGGCGCTGACCCTGTTCACGGTGAACATCGAGACCCGCTTCTTCGAGCATTACCAGGGCTTCTACCGCGATATCCAGAAGCACGCGACCTACGACCAGATCGCCCGCAACCACCGCGCCATCATCGCCGCCCTGCTCGACAGCAGCCGCAACCTGATCATCCTGCAAGGGGCGGTCTGCGCCGTCTGCATCTTCCTGGCCCCAAGCATCATCGGCGCCCTCGGCCTGCAATACCAGCAGATCGGTATGTTCCGCTTCGGCGTGCTGGGCGCCTTCTTCCAGGTGCTGTTCCTGTTCTGCACGGTGATCCTGGCCTATTTCGACCTGCGAGGGCGGAATTTGACGGTGCAGCTGGTTTATCTGGCCGCCAACGCCGGCTTCACCCTGCTGTTCAGCCGGATGGGCTTTCCCTGGTACGGCTACGGCTATTTCCTCAGCTCGCTGCTGGCCTTCGCCGTGGCCTATCTGATGGTGGCGGACGCGGTGCGGCGGCTGCCCTATTTCGCCTTCGTCGCCAACAACCCGTCGGTGCGATGACCCGCCGCCTCGCCGCCCTGCTGCTGACCATCCTGCTGCTGCCGGCCGCTGCCGGGGCCGAGGAGGTGCTGCGCACCGACCGCACCCAACCGGGCCATCTGGGTCCGACCTTCCGCGCCTATGAACCGCCGCCGCCCGGCCATGAACCGCGCCTGCGCCGCACCGAGAGCCGCGCGGTCTACAAGCTGCCCAACGGCTTGAACGGCCTCGCCACGCGCGACCGCACCCTGTCGCACCTGTGCCAGCGCGGCGCCTTCCTGCAACAGATCGACGGGCTCTATTGGGCGGCGACGCCGGACTTTCGCTATGGGGTGGCCTTTTCCGGCGGCGCCAATCTGGTGGATCCGCAGAACCGCCGCCAGCCCGGCAAGACCTATTTCTTCCGCAACCAGGACAGCCGCTGCGAGGTCTGGATCGGCGATCAGGCGAAGCTGATGCCGCACTATATCGGGGGATAAGTTCCCTCTCCCGCCCCGGGAGAGGGCGACCGCCTGCATACATTGACCTGCCGTTTTTCATCCCGCCGTTACCCGCGTCCCCACATCCATGGTAGCTTTCTCACCGGTGCCCACCCGTGGAGGTTCCCGCCGATGCCGTCCGGATGGAACAGTGAACACACCCCCGGAAACTGTTCCACGCTGTTCCAAACGTCGCACCCCGCTCTCCCTTGCGTCCCGGCCCCTCGCATCCCTGCCGGCCGACCCCATATAGGGCCGGTCATCGGCCAGACGTGAACGACCGCCCGTGCGCATTCCCGACCTGAACAGCCTCTACGACGCCGGCAGCCGGCTTCTCCTGGAATCGACGGTGCGCGTTGGCGTCACCGGGCTGCGGCGGGCGGGCAAGACCGTCTTCGTCACCGCCATCGTCGACAATCTGCTGAAGAGCGGGCGGCTGCCCTTCATGGATGTCGTCTCGTCCGGCCGCTTCCAGGCGGCGCGGCTGCGGCCGCAGCCCGATCCCGACGTGCCACGCTTCGATTTCGAAGGCCATCTCGCAGCCCTGACCGGCCCCGACCCCCATTGGCCGGAGCCGACGCGCGGCATCGGCCAGATGCGCGTCTCCTTGCGCTACCGTCCGGATTCGGCGCTGAAGCGCACCGTGCAGCCGATGGCGACGCTCAATCTCGACCTCGTCGACTATCCCGGCGAATGGCTGCTCGACCTGCCGCTGCTGCGCCAGAGCTTCGCGGAATGGAGCACCCAGACGCTGGAGCTTGCCGCCCGTCCGCCGCGCGACGAGTTGTCCGCCTCCTGGCGCGGCTGGCTCGCCACCATCGACCCGGCCGCCCCGGCGGAGGAGGAGGCCGCGCGGCGTGGGGCAGCGCTCTACACCGACTATCTCCACGCCTGCCGCCGTGCCGACACGCTGCTCAGCCTGATCCAGCCCGGCCGCTTCGTCGAACCCGGAGACATGAAGGACGCGCCGCTGCTGACCTTCTGTCCCCTGCATGGCGGCCAGCCCAACGGATCGAGGGGCCGCGGCAGCCTGTGGGCACTCATGGAGGAGCGGTACGAGGCCTACAAGACCAACGTCGTCCGCCGCTTCTTCGCCGAACATTTCGCCCGGCTCGACCGCCAGATCGTACTGATCGACGTGCTGGGCGCGCTGAATGCCGGCCCCGCCGGGATGGCCGACATGAAGCGGGCGCTGGAATTGAGCCTGGAGCCGTTCCGTCATGGTTCGTCGGGCTGGCTCGACTGGCTGTTCGGCAGCAAGATCGACCGCGTGCTGTTCGCCGCGACCAAGGCCGACCACATCGCCGCCCACCAGCATGCCCAGCTGCGGGCGTTGCTCGACCGGCTGGTCGGCGATGCCCGCAACGCGATCCGCTTCGAAGGCGCCCAGGTCGAGACGATGGCCATCGCCGCGCTGAAATGCACCGAGAGCGTGGTGACGGAGCATGAGGGCCGGCAGCTGCGCTGCGTCCGCGGCGTCCCCGTCGGGCGCGACCGTCCGACCGTGCTGTTCCCCGGCGAGATCCCGGAGGATGCCGAGGCTTTCCCACCCGGCCGCGACCGTCCCTACAACTTCCTGGCCTTCCGCCCGCCCGACGACCTCGGCCGCGACCCGCGCGGCCTGCCGCACATCCGCGTCGACCAGGCCCTGCAATTCCTTCTCGGGGACTATCTGACGTGACGGAGCGCGAGACCGCCCCCCGCAAGCCGTCGCCGGGATGGATCCCGCCGATGGAGCTGGAGCTCGACCGCGCAGCACCGGTGCCGGCGGAGGAGGAGACCGCCCTGCTGACCGGCTCCGGCGATCCCGCCGACCTGCTGCCGGCCCCGGCCACGCCGGTGCGGACCACGCGCAGGCTCGGGCGCTGGCTGTTCGGGGCGCTGGCGGCGCTGGTTCTGGTGGCGCTGGGCTTCGACACCGCCGACCTGCTGGCCCGCGCCTTCGCCACCAGCCTCGCTCTCGGTGTGCTGGTCGGTTTGCTGGCCGCCACCGCCGGCATCGCGGCCCTGGCGATGCTGGTGACCGAGCTGCTGTCGCTCCGCCGCCTGCGCCGCATCGAGGAGCTGCGGGCCGAGGCCGGCCGGCTTGAGCTGGACGCCCCCGGCGGCCGGGCCGACCGTTTCGCCGGATCGCTGGTGGCGCTCTATGCCGACCGGCGGGAACTGGCTCCGGCGCTTGCCCGCGTGCGCGACCATGTCACCGACGCCCATGACGAGCATGAGGTGGTCCGGCTGCTCGACCGCGAGGTGCTGAGCCCGCTCGACCGCGCCGCCTATCAGCGGGTGCTGCGCGCCTCGCGCGACACCGCCGTCGCCACCGCGCTGAGCCCGGCGGCGCTGCTGGATTTCGCGGTGGTTCTCTGGCGCAACCTGAAGTTGGTTCGGGAGATCGCCGCACTCTATGGCGCCCGGCCCGGCTATGTCGGCTCGCTGCGGCTCCTGCGCCGGATGCTCGCCAACATCGCCGTCGCCGGGGTGGCGGAAAGCGCCCACCATGTGGCGGTGGAGGCGCTGGGCGGGTCGCTCGCCGCCGCCATTTCCACCCGGATGGGGCAGGGGGTGATCAACGGCCTGCTGACCGCGCGGGTCGGGCTGACCGCCATGCACCTGTGCCGCCCCATCGCCTTCGGCCCGGACAACCGTCCCAGCCTGAACCGCATCAGGAAGGAGCTGCTGTCCCTGCCCAAACAGGTGCTGTGATGTGGCTTCAGGCGTCGGCCATCACGTCCGCATCGGAGCCACGGCCGGTGCCGAAGGCACCATGGACAGTGCCGATGGCATGCAGCGAGCTTTGCAGGGTCAGCCGGTCCAGCTGCTCCACCCGCAGGCTGGCGAAGATCTTGATTCGGCTTTCCAGCTCCACATAGGTGCGGCGGAAGGCCATGCGGATGCGGTCCTCCGTCCCGCTGGCGGCCGACGGATCCTCGACCCCCCAATGGGCGGTCAGCGGCGTGCCGTTCCACACCGGGCACATCTCGCCTGCGGCCTGATCGCAGACCGTGAAGACGAAATCCAGCGCAGGCGCATCCGGCCGGGAGAACTCGTCCCAGCTTTTGGAGCGCAGGCCATCGGTCGGCAGGTTGAAGGCCTTCAACGTCGCCAGCGTGTGCGGGTTGATCCGGCCCGACGGATGGCTGCCGGCCGACCACGCGTGGAAGCGGCCGGCACCCCACCGCCGCATCAGGCATTCCGCCATGATGCTGCGTGCCGAATTGTGGGTGCAGAGAAACAGGGCATTGTAGGTTTTCTGCTCGGTCATTGCCAACCCCAGGGTTCGGCCCGCCGGCAGGGTGTCGGCGGGAACGGGACGGCGGCACTGTGCCGTCCGCCCCGTTCCCGGTTCAAATCAAGCTTTTATGTCAAGCCTGACACCTTATGCGAGGTCGAAGACCAGCACTTCGGCCTCATTCGCCTGGTCCAGCGTCACCGCCTCCTCATCCGACAGCGCTGCGCCGTCGCCGGCCTTCAGCAGGGTGCCGTTCAGATGGACCCAGCCGCGGGCGACCTGGACCCAGGCATGGCGGCCGGGGCGCAGCGGCAGCGTGGCGCTTTCCTCGCCGTCCAGCAGGGCGGCATACAGATCGACATCCTGATGGATGACGGTGCTGCCGTCGCGACCGTCCCGCGACCCGACCAGCTTCAGCGTGCCGCGCTTCTGCTCGGCCGGGAAATCCGCCTGCTGGTAGCCGGGCGCCAGATTGTTGGCCTCCGGCAGGATCCAGATCTGGAGGAAATGCACCGGTTCGGTGTCCGACGCATTGTACTCGCTGTGGCGGATGCCGCGGCCGGCGCTCATCACCTGGACCTCGCCGGGACGGATCACCGACCCGGTGCCGATGGAGTCCTTGTGCTCGAGCGCGCCGTTCAGCACGTAGGAGACGATCTCCATGTTGGCATGCCCATGGGTGGGGAAGCCGGCGCCGGGGATCACCCGATCCTCGTTGATGACCCGCAGGGAGCGGAAGCCCATATGGCCGGGATCGAAATAATGGCCGAACGAGAAGCTGTGGTTGCTGTTCAGCCAACCCATGTTGGCGACCCCACGCTCGTCGCGATGGCGAATGGTGATCATGGTGGAACCCTCCTTTGCCGTTGGGGTGTGTGCCCGTGTCTGGAGGGGAATTTGGCACCGGACGCCAATTCGAACAATCCAGCGCGTTTACACCAGATCGTTCCCCGTGGCGCGACAATTTCACCCTGCCAACGGCACGCCCACGGCAAACACGGTTCCACGACCTTCCACCGACCGCACCGTCACCGGATGCCCCAGCAGCCGGGCCAGACGTTCAACGATGGCGAGGCCGAGGCCGATGCCCTCGCTGCGGTCGCGGTCGGGGCGGTCGAGCTGGACAAACTCCTCGAAGATGCGCTGGCGGTCGGGTTCGGCGATGCCGCGGCCGGTGTCGTAGACCTCGATCCACAGCGTGTCGCCACGGGTGCGGCAGCCGACCAGCACGCCGCCGCTCTCGGTGTAGCGGATGGCGTTGGCGATCAGGTTGCGGACGATCCGCTCCAGCAGGGCGGGATCGCTGCGCACGACCGCATCGGTCGGGATGGCCCGCAGCCGCAGCCCCTTCGCCTCCGCCTGTCCGGCAAACTCGGCCTCGAGCTGGTCGAACAGGGGGGAGAGCGGCAGGTCGGCCGGCTTCGGCGACACCACCCCCGATTCCAGCTTGGAGATGTCGAGGATGGCGTTTAACAGGTCGCGCATCGATCGTTGAGCCGCCTTCAGGTCGGTCAGCAGGGCCGCCGCCTTGGCGCTCTGCGGCTGGCGTTCCAGCATGCCGGTGAACATGCCGATGGCCTGCAGGGGCTGTTGCAGGTCGTGGCTGGCATGAGCGAGGAAACGGGACTTCGCCCGGTGCGCCTGCTCCGCCGCGGTCTTGGCGGTGTGCAGTTCGGCCGTCCGTTCGCGGACCTGCTGTTCCAGCGTGGCGTTGGCCCGCTCGATGGTTTCCGCCATGCGCAGGATTTCGGTGAACTGCCGGCGCACCTGCCGCGTCATCGGCCGGAAGATCGCCAGGGCCTCCACCGCCAGGATCAGAAGAGTGATCAGCAACACCGCCAATCCCAGCCGGTGCAGGGTCTGGAAGCCCGCCTCGCCCTCCTCCTGATAGAGCGCGACCATCTCCTCCAGCCGGTCCAGCAGCGGACCGAGCGCCTGGGCGGTAATGCGGTCGGCCTCGGCAGGGGCCGGGGGCCGGCCCGCCGCGGCGGCGGCGATGACGCGGCGCAAGGCGGCGATATGCCCGGTCACCACCGGGTCGAGCGGGTCGGGGCCGCTGAAGAACAAATCACGCGGCGGCGGACCCAGCGGCGGGCCTTCCTCCGGCCCGGCTCGGCCGCTCAGGCGCCGGTGGGTGGCCTCAAACAGGCCCGTGGCGTCGTCCAGCCGCTGGGCAAGGTCGGCGCGCACCGCCGGATCGGTGGCGCTCTTCAGTTGCTCCACCAGCAGGGCCGTCCGCTGCGACAGCATGCGCTGGCGGCCGGAGACGTTGACGACCTCCAGCATGCGTTCGTGCTGGCCGATCACGCGCTCCGTCATGACGAAGCCGGCCAGCGTGCCCAGCGCGATCAAGGTCAGCGCCAGGGCGTAGCGCAGGGTCATCCAACGGGCTGTCGTCGTGCCGATCGGTATCATGCGCTCGTCCCCCGGGCCGTGATCGCCCCAATGCCGACAGCGATCATGGGGCAGCCTGCCGCATCGCAGCAAGGCCAGAGCGTGGCGTTGACGCTATGACGCTTCGGTAAAGCCGCAAGCCTCCAAGGCCGCCCGCATGTGCGGCGGAACCGGGGCCACGGCGCCGACCGGGTCGCGCTTGGGATAGAGCGGCAGTGAGATGGCGCGGGAGTGCAGGTGCAGCGGCTTGCCGTCTGGCCCGCCATATTGCGGATCGCCTACCAGCGGGCAGCCGATGGACGCGCAATGAACGCGGATCTGGTGGGTCCGGCCGGTGTGCGGCGTCAGTTCCAGCCAGGTCAGCCCATCGGCCTGCCCGCGCACGACATAGTCGGTGACCGCCGCCTGTCCGTCGGGCGAACCGACGATGCGCCAGCCGCCGGTCTTGTTGGAAATCTTGGCGAGCGGCAGTTCGATCCGCCCGGACTCCTGCGGCGGCGTGCCGGCGACCACCGCCCAATAGGTCTTATCGACCTTGCCGTTCTGAAACAGGATGCCGATCTTGCGCAGCGCCTTGGCATGGCGGCCGAGGATCAGGCAGCCTGACGTGTCGCGATCCAGACGGTGGGCCAGCGACGGCGGCTTGGGGAAGCCGAAGCGCAGCGCGTCGAAATGCCTCTCCAGGTTCGGTCCGCCGGCAGGGCCGGCATGGACCGGCAACCCGGCGGGCTTGTCGAGGATCAGCATCAGCCCGTCACGGTAGAGGATGCGGTCTTGGATTTGGGCGGGTGTCACGGGTTACTCATCCCCAGGCACGGGAAATCAGAAGGTCGATGGCGGCGATGATGCGGTCGCTGTCGCTGGCGAGGCAGCAGACCTTCTCGCCGAGTTGATCCGTCGGAACAGAGGCAAGCTGAATTGGATTCAGAATGACTGCCTTGCCTTCGATCAGAAACTTTGGAGTTAAGGAGGGGTCCGTGCTCTCAACCCTGTCCGCCGGCAGCAAAGGTGCGATCACCCTGCGGCCCGACGCGTCGAAACGTTGCGATTGCACGATCACGAGATATGGAATTCCCGAGCGCGCTGCGGTTCGGTTCCGATGTACGTCGAATTGAGCCATTACAGGTGATCGAGATGCTCGTCGGCAAAAGAGCCATATCTGGCGTCGAAGTCGTTCAGCGCCGCAATTGTCGCATCCAAGCGCCGTTCGCGATCCGCTTTCGCCACCTCGTCGGCCAGCATCTTTTCGACCCGTTCCGACAGGTCGCCGGGAAGGGACTGGGCGCGTTGCAGGATGTCCTCGTCCAGCGACAAGGTGATGTCCCGCTTCGGCGCACGCCGGTCATAGACACCGTCCATTGCAAAGTCCTTCCCGATTCCGATGGCCCGATCCCAATGCGATGAAGATAGGCGCCCCCGGTGCCATCCCGCAAGCGGGCAGGGAAAAGGGCGCGGGGCCTCCTACAAGGCGCCGCGCCCTTTCACGTCCCGTCAGCCCGGATCAGGCGAGCTTCAACTCCTTGAAGAAGTCGTTGCCCTTGTCGTCGACGATGATGAAGGCGGGGAAGTCCTCCACCTCGATGCGCCAGATGGCTTCCATGCCGAGTTCGGGATACTCGACGCACTCCACCTTCTTGATGCAGTCCTGGGCCAGACGGGCGGCGGCACCGCCGATGGAGCCGAGATAGAAGCCGCCATGCTGCTTGCAGGCCGCCGTCACTTCCGCGCTGCGGTTGCCCTTGGCCAGCATGACCATGGAGCCGCCGGCCGCCTGGAACTGGTCGACGAAGCTGTCCATGCGGCCCGCCGTCGTCGGACCGAAGGAGCCCGAGGCGTAGCCTTCCGGCGTCTTGGCCGGGCCGGCATAGTAGATCGGGTGGTTCTTGAAATAGTCGGGCAGCGGCTCGCCGGCGTCCAGGCGGGCACGCAGCTTGGCATGGGCCAGATCGCGGGCGACGATCAGCGGACCGGTCAGCGACAGGCGGGTGCGGATCGGGTACTGGCTCAGCGTGGCGCGGATCTGCTCCATCGGCTGGTTCAGGTCGATCTTGACGACGTCGCCCGACAGATGCTCGTCACCGATCTCCGGCAGATACTGGGCCGGATCGGTCTCCAGCTGTTCCAGGAAGATGCCGTCCTTGGTGATCTTGCCAACCGCCTGACGGTCGGCCGAGCAGGACACGCCGATGCCGATCGGCATGGAGGCGCCATGGCGAGGCAGGCGGATGACGCGGACGTCGTGGCAGAAATACTTGCCGCCGAACTGGGCGCCGATGCCCATGTTCTGGGTCAGCTTGTGGACCTCCGCCTCCATCGCCAGATCGCGGAAGGCGTGCGCATCCTCGCCGCCCTCGGTCGGCAGATTGTCGAGATAACGGGCCGAGGCCAGCTTCACCGTCTTCAGGTTCTGCTCCGCCGACAGGCCGCCGATGACGATGGCGAGGTGGTAGGGCGGGCAGGCCGAGGTGCCGAGATATCGGATCTTGTCTTCCAGGAACTTCAGCAGCCGGTCGGGCGCCAGAACCGACGGCGTGGCCTGATGCAGGAAGGTCTTGTTGGCCGACCCGCCGCCCTTGGCCATGAACAGGAACTTGTAATAGTCCTCGCCCTCGGAATAGATGTCGATCTGCGCCGGCAGGTTGTTGCGGGTGTTCTTCTCCTCATACATGGAGATCGGCGCCAGCTGGCTGTAGCGCAGGTTGCGCTTCAGGTAGGCGTCGCGGGCCCCTTCCGACAGGGCGGTCTCGTCGCCGCCCTTGGTCCAGACGCGGCGGCCCTTCTTGCCCATGATGATGGCGGTGCCGGTGTCCTGGCACATCGGCAGGGTGCCGGCGGCGGCGATGTTGGCGTTCTTCAGCAGGTCGAGCGCCACGAAGCGGTCGTTGGCCGACGCCTCCGGATCGTCCAGGATCTTGGCGAGCTGGGCCAGATGGCCCGGACGCAGCAGATGGTTGATGTCGGAGAAGGCAGCCTCGGCCAGCAGGCGCAGACCCTCCGGCTCGACCTTCAGGATCTGCTCGCCGTCGAACTCGACGACCGAGACATGATCCGAGGTCAGCTTGCGGTAGGTCGTGTCGTCCTTGGCGAGCGGAAACAGGCCGCGGGCTGAGGCGATGTCGTCGGGCATTGGGGCGTTCCTTCATGACGATCCAACGGCCGCCATTCGCCTCCGCGGGACAAGGTCCGGCCGGACGCGCGAAGGGGGCAGGCCGCGCTCGGCCCCCCTTATACACCGCTGCGGGACGTAAACAACCATCGGCGGGAAGAAGGGCGCGCGACGGTTTGTCGTCAGATGAATGAAGGGCCGAAGACAGGCAAAAGAAAAGGCCGGTACACCGGAATGGTAATACCAGCCTTGTCTTCTCGTCCCTGACGCCGGCTGCTTACGCCGCCGCCTTCACCCGGCCGGTCACTGCGGCGTGGGCAGGAGCGGCGGGCTCGGCCGGGGCGCCGACCCAGTCGCCATGGGCGGGGATTTCCTCACCCTTCATCACCAGGGTCAGCGGGCCCAGGCGGGCGAAGTCGCCGACATGGGTGTCATAGAGCACGGTGGCACCGGCCCCTACGGTGACGCCGGTCCCGACCGATACCCGGCCGACCTTCATCACGCGGTCCTCGTACAGATGGGTCTGCAGGGCCGACAGGGCGTTGATGGCGCAATAATCGCCGACCGACACGCAGTCGAACTCCGTGATGTCGGTGGTGTCCATGTAGACGCCCTGGCCGAACTTCGTGCCGAACAGGCGCAGCACCCAGGGCAGCATCGGCGTGCCACGCAGATGGTCGAGCAGGACCTTGCCTGCCAGACCCCAGTAGAGCACGGCCACCGCCTCGGTCCGCATGGCCCACCAGGACCACATCGGCTTCATGGTGGGGGCGTAGCGGCCCATCAGCAGCCACTTCACCAGCGCCACCACCAGCACCATCGCGGCAGGAATGGCGACGCTGACCGCCAGGAACTGCCAGGCGAAGGCGCCCCAGCGCTGGTCGAGGATGGCGGGAGCGAAGAACTCCACCGCGAAGGTGCCGAAGGTGATGAACAGCATCGACGGCATCGACAGGCTGAACGCCTCGAACACGGCGCGTCCCAGACGGCGGGCGCGCGACGGCTCGAAGGTCCAGTTGGCCGACACGTTGTCGAACTTCTGGCGCACCGGCAGCTTGATCGGCGGGCTGCCGAACCAGGTGTCGCCGGCCTGCATCTCGGCATTCGCCGGCGGCTTGGACTTGATGCCGATCAGCGTGCCGGTGGGGATGGAGGCGCCCGGCGGCACCACGGCGTCGTTGCCGACGAACACGCGGGCCTCGGTCTTCACCGGTTGCAGATGCATCCAGCCGCGGCGGATGTCCTCGTCGCCCAGCACGACCTCGTCGGCGATGAAGCACTTCTCGCCGATCTCCACCAGATCGTAGCGGCCGGCGAGGTTGGTCGAGATCTCGGCGTCGCGGCCGATCTTGGCGCCCATCAGACGGTACCAGGCCCGCATGTAGACGGTGGCGTAGAGCGAGCTGAGGGTTTCCAGCATCACCTCGGTCGCCAGCGCCACGACCCATTTGCGGACGTAGAACCAGCTGTGGACCGAGTAGGAGCCGGCCTCCACCTTCGGCAGCACGATCCAGCGCATGGCGGCGATCAGCAGCACGGTGAAGGCCACCAGGAACATGGCGGTCGGCCACGCGATGGCGGGAACGTAGTAGAGGTAGTTGACCTTGAACACCCCGCCCATCCAGGCGTCGAGCTTGTCGAACAGGTAGAAAGCCGGGAAGATCGGGATCAGCGCCACCGGCGGCAGGCCGACCAGGGCGACCAGATAGATCAGCGTCTGGGCGGCGCGCTTGACGATGCCGGCGCGCGGCTCCTCGGGAGGGGCGGCGCGGTCGACGGTGCCGACCTTGCGGGCGGGCGAACCGTCCCACTGCTCGTAGTCGCCGGTGTGGGTGCCGGCGGCGAGCGCGGTCAGGTCGGCCAGTTCGGTGCTCTTGCCGACGACGGCATCGTGGCCGATGACGCAGGAGGTGCCGATGTAGGCGTCCTCGCCGATCTCGATGGTGCCGATCACCAGCTCGTTGCCGATCACCTCGGCATTGGCCATCTTCACCTTGCCGCCGGTCGAGGCGCCGCGGCCGATGCTGACCAGATCGATGGCGCCGGATTCGAACTCGCCGATCATCGCATCGGCGCCGACCCTGGCGCCGAGCGCGCGCAGGAGCAGCCGCATCACCGGCGACCCCTGGAACCATTTCAGGTGGACCAGCGCGATGAAGCGCTGGGCCAGCCACCAGCGGTAATAATAGACGCCCCACAGCGGGTAGCGGCCCGGCTTGGTCCGGCCGATGATCAGCCATTTCGCCGCGACGGCGATGGCGACGGTGGCGATGTTGATGACGACGTAGACGCCGAACATCGTGGTGATTTCGCCGAGGATTCCGGCATCCTCGCCGGACAGCAGCATGTAGCTGACGAACACGCCCAGCCACTGCACCGTCATCAGCGCCAGGATGATCGGCAGCGCCGCGGCCTGAGCCAGTCCGCACAGCAGCCGGCGGGCCAGCGGCGGCGGATCGAAGGACAGGTCGGCCGGCTTGGCGCCGTGACCCGCCGGAGCCTTGGAATCGAGCCGTTCGGCCATCGCCCGCAGCGTGCGGGCGCCATAGACGTCCTGAAGGGTCAGGCTGGCCAGCCCGGCGGTCTCGCGCACCGCCGAGACGAAGCGCGCCGCCAGCAGAGAATGGCCGCCCAGGTCGAGGAAGAAGTCGGCCTCCAACGGGATCGACTGGCCGGGGAAGACACGGCGGGCGGCCTCCAGCAGCGTCGCCTCGGTCGGGCTGCGCGGCTCCTCCTGCTCGCCCGCACCGGCATCCTCGGTCAGGGCCATCGCCTGGAGCGTCTTGCGGTCGGCCTTGCCGGAGGTCAGGCGCGGCAGTTCCGCCACCTGTTCGTAATGCGCGGGCACCATGTAGGCGGGCAGCTGCGCCCGCAGCGCGTCGCGGAGCGCGGTCTTGTCGAGGGAGGCCCCCGGCTGTGCGACCAGGAAGGCGACCAGACGGTCCATCCCGTTGTCGGTGCGCAGGACCACCGTGGCCTGGGCAACACCGGCCAAGTCGGTCAGCTTCGCCTCGATCTCGCCCAGCTCCAGCCGGAAGCCGCGGATCTTCACCTGATCGTCGATGCGGCCATGGAAGCGCAGGTTGCCGTCGGCATCGACGCTGACCGCGTCGCCGGAGCGGTAGAGCAGCGGATCCGGATGTGGGCTTGGCATACCGGAGCGGAACGGGTTGGCGATGAACTTCTCCGCCGTCAGCTCCGGCCGGCCGAGATAGCCCTGGGCCACGCCGGGTCCGCCGATCAGCAGCTCGCCCTGGGTGCCGGGGGCCACCGGCTGCAATGCCTCGTCCACCACATAGCAGGTGTAGTTGGGGATCGGGCGACCGATGGTGACGGGGGTGTCGGGATGGACCTCGGCCACCGTGGCGACGACGGTCGCCTCGGTCGGGCCATAGCTGTTGAACAGGCGCCGGCCCGGCCGGCACCAGCGTGACGCGACGGCCGGCGGGCAGGCTTCGCCGCCCAGGATGACGACGCGCAGCGAGGGAATGTCCTTCGGCAGCATCGCCAGCAGCGTCGGCACGGTGTCCAGCACGGTGACGCCGGCCTCGGTCAGCACGTCGGCCAGCCGGTCGGCCTCGTCCAGAACCTGACGGCTGGCGACCCACAGGGTGGCGCCGGCCAGATAGGGGACGAAGATCTCCTCGAGCGACAGGTCGAAGGCCACCGAGGCGCCCTGGAACGCCACGTCGTCGGCGGTGATGCCGTAGACGCTGTTGGCGGCGCGCAGGTAATGGCAGATGTTGCGGTGGCTGATGACGATGCCTTTGGGCTTGCCGGTCGAGCCCGAGGTGTAGATGGCATAGGCCGGGCCGTCCGGCGTCACCCCGTCGGCCCGCAGGTCGAACGGCTCCTCGCTGTCGCTCAGCACATCGCCGATGCGCAGGACCTGGACATCGGCGCCGCTTGCTGCCAGCGTCGCCGCCTTGGTGCCGGTCACCAGATCGATCAGGATCGCCGGGGCGGCGCAGTCGGTCAGGCTGACCGCCACGCGCTCCGCCGGGGCATCGGCGTCGAAGGGCAGATAGGCGGCGCCGGCCTTCAGGATGCCCAGCAGCGCCACATGCAGGTCGAGCGACCGCGCCATCCACAGCCCGACGAAGCAGCCGGGGCCGATCCCGCGCGCCCGCAGGCCGTGGGCGACCCGGTTGGCGCGCGCGTCCAGCTCGGCATAGGTGACGCGCCGGCCTTCATAGACGATGGCCGTGCGGTCCGGATGCGCCGCGGCGGTCGCCTGTGGGATGTCGGACAGCAGTTCGTCGCGCAGAAGGGACGGATCGACCCGGCCGCTCAGCGTCGGGACCGTCGGAGTGGCGGTCCACGGAGCGGAGATCGTCGATTGACCGGCCGGGGAAACATCGGTCGGGCCGTTGGCCCGCGCAGTCAGCAGAGTCACGCTGTGTCAGCCTTCCAAAAGGAATCAGCGCGGTGGCGCCAAACGGACCCGATCGGCATACGGTCCCGGCGGTCGGCTGAACGCGGCAATGGGCCGCTCGCAAGTTGTGGCGCTTTATGGTTAACGAATGCTTGCCGCTCGGCATGTCGGCACCCGTACCGATGGGAGATGACAAGTCTTGGGCTGCCCAAGCGCTGCGAAAGCAACATTCGCCCAACCGAAAGAAAGTGGAAGACCCGACGGCACCGGATACATGCAGTTACATGAACGGGCATGTTCGCGCCTTCATGATCCGTTGTGCGGCAAGGGTCAAGCTTATCCTTATGGAACTGAATCGAAGGGAAGGGCCCTGTGTCGGGGCCATCACATGCCCTGCCGAAGGACCCGCGGACCGGTGACTTGCGGCGTGGACGATGCCATGCGCAGTTCCGGTTGCCGCTGTTGGGCAGTGTCGCAACCAAGACCAGAATAAGCCTCCCGAATGGGTGGGCGTTCACGGCCCGTGGCCGCCTGTTCCCGCGGTTCCCGTCCGTTCCGCGCACATGTGGTGTCGATCGCGGCGTTGCGCTATTCGGGCGGCGCATGGCTGGGGCTCCGGGAAACCGGGCTCGCCCGCCGTTTTCATTATGGACATCATCAAAACGAAAATTGATGATGATCGTCATCAATGGCGCCCGGCACCGGCCGGCGCGCACAAGCCGGACGCAAGGACAGGAGAGGGCCATGAGCGTTGTGATGAACACGACCGGGACGGACATGAGCGGGCGGGTCGCCCTGGTCACCGGAGGCACGTCGGGGATCGGGCGGACGACGGCGCTGGCCTTTGCCGGAGCGGGGGCAACCGTGATCGTCACCGGCCGGCGCGAGGCGGAGGGTCTGGAGACGGTGGAACTGATCGGCCGTGCCGGCGGCTCCGGCCATTTCGTGGCCGCCGATGTGGCCGATGGAGCGGAGGTCGCCGCCCTGTTCGAGCGGATCGAGCGCGACCATGGCCGCCTCGACGCTGCCTTCAACAATGCCGGCATCCATCAGGTCGCTCCGGTCACCGACATGGACGAAGCTGATTTCGACCGCGTGCTGACCGTCAATGTGAAGGGCGTCTGGCTCTGCCTGAAGCATGAACTGCCGATCATGCTCCGTCAGGGCCGCGGCGCGGTCGTCAACACCGGGTCGGTGCTGGGGCAGATCGGCATGGCCGGCAACGCCGCCTATTCCGCCAGCAAGGCGGCGGTGGAGGGGCTGACCCGCACCGCGGCCATCGAGGTCGCGTCCTTTGGCGTGCGCGTCAACGCCGTCTGTCCGGCGATCATCCAGACGCCGATGACCCAGGGCTCGTTCGGCGGCGCGGAGCGGGTGGAGGCGGTGATGGGACCGCGTCATCCCGTCGGCCGCGTCGGTCGTCCGGAGGAGGTGGCGGCGGCGGTGCTCTGGCTCTGCTCCGATGCCGCCGGCTTCGTCACCGGCCAGTCGATCAACATCGACGGCGGCGTAACCGCTCAATAACCGGCTCCACCAATAGGGCCCATAGCAAGCCAGCCCCCGGAGACCCTAGCCGATGCTGTCCACCCCTCTCGCCGCCGCCCTGGCCCGGCGCGACATCCACTATGCCTGGGTCGTCGTCGCCGTCACCTTCCTGTCCATGCTGGTGTCGGCCGGGGCGGTCGGCGCGCCCGGCGTCCTGCTGCTGCCGCTCCAGCGGGAGTTCGGCTGGGACACCGCCGACATCTCCACCGCCATGGCGATCCGGCTGCTGCTGTTCGGGCTGATGGGCCCCTTCGCCGCCGCGATGATCAACCGCTTCGGCGTCCGCCGCATGGTGCTGTCCTCGCTGACTCTGGTCGGCGGCGGGCTGCTGGCTTCGCTGGCGATGCGGGAGGTCTGGCAGCTGATCCTGTTGTGGGGGTTCGTCGTCGGCTTCGGCACCGGCCTGACCGCCATGGTGCTGGGCGCCACCATCGCCACCCGCTGGTTCGTCGCCCGCCGCGGGCTGGTGATCGGGCTGCTGACCGCCAGCTCGGCCACCGGGCAGCTGGTCTTCATGCCGCTGCTGTCGATGCTGACGGAGGCCTATGGCTGGCGCACCGCCATAGCCCTGCTGTGCGGTTTCATCGCCGTGGCCGCCCTGGCGATGCTGGCGCTGATGCGGGACCGCCCCGCCGATCTCGGCCTGTCCGCCTTCGGCGAGGTCGGGGCCGCGGCCCCTGCCGTGCCGGCCGGCGCCATCCTGTCGGCCGCGCTGGGAGCGTTGCGGGACGCCGCGGGGACGCGGGCCTTCTGGGTGCTGTTCGCGACGTTCTTCATCTGCGGTGCCAGCACCAACGGCCTGATCCAGACCCACCTGATCCCGCTCTGCGTCGATTTCAGCGTGCCGGAGGTGCAGGCCGCCGGCCTTCTGGCCCTGATGGGCATCTTCGACTTCGTCGGCACCGTCGGGTCGGGCTGGCTGTCCGACCGCTACGACAACCGCTGGCTCCTGGTCTGGTATTACGGTCTGCGCGGCCTGTCGCTGCTCTATCTGCCCTATTCGGACTTCACCCTCTACGGCCTGTCGGTCTTCGCCGTCTTCTATGGGCTGGACTGGATCGCCACTGTCCCGCCGACCGTGCGCCTGACCGCGGAGCGTTTTGGCCGGGAGCGCGCCAATCTGGTCTTCGGCTGGATTTTCGCCGGCCACCAGTTGGGTGCCGCCAGCGCGGCCTTCGGCGCCGGCCTGTCGCGCACCGCGCTGCAGACCTATCTGCCGGCCTTCGCCACCGCCGGCGCGCTGTGCCTGCTCGCGGCGGTGCTGGTTCCGATGGTCGGCAGCCGTGCCAAGCCGGTGGCGGCGGCGGACTGATGCGGCCTCACTCCCCGAGATGTTCCAGCGGCAGGGCGGTGCGGTAGCGCACCTGTTTCAAGGCGAAGCTGGAGCGGATGTTGGCGACGCCGGGGATGCGGGTGAGGTGCTCCTTCAGGAACCGCTCATAGCTGGCGAGGTCCGGCACCACCACCCGCAGCAGGTAATCGGCGTCGCCGGTCATCAGGTAGCATTCCAGCACCTCCGGCCGCGCCATCACCGCCGCCTCGAACCCGTCCAGCCGCGCCTCGACCTGCCGCTCCAGGCTGACGCTGACGAAAATGTTGACCGGCAGGTCGACGGAGGCCGGATCGACCAGCGCCACATAGCGGGCGATCACGCCCGCATCCTCCAGCGCCTTGACCCGGCGCAGGCAGGGGGAGGGCGACAGGCCCACCCGCTCCGCCAGTTCGTTGTTGGGCAGCCGGCCGTCCTGCTGGAGGGCGGACAGGATCTTGCGGTCGATGCGGTCGAGGGGCTGTTTTGGCATGAGATGCCGTTTCCCATATTATCCTGGCATCTGATGCTAAAGCGCAACCGCGGCCGGCGCTACTTCGCAAGCATCTGCCGGATCACAAATGATAGGCTGCTCCAATCATAAACCTGCGTTTGGGAGCAGACCCATGACCGCGAACCAGCCGTCCTCCGCCGATCTCGCCTGCCTGGCAGAGCTGGAGCGCAAGGTACTCTGGCTTGCGTCCTGGACCATCCACAATGCCAACCATGTCCGTCCCAACCTGGACGGGATGAAGATCGGCGGCCATCAGGCCTCCAGCGCTTCGATGTCGACCATCCTGACGGCGCTCTACTTCTCGGCCCTGCGGCCGGAGGACCGGGTGGCGGTGAAGCCCCACGCCAGCCCGATCTTCCACGCCATCCAGTATCTGCTGGGCAACCAGACGCGGGAGAAGCTGGAGAATTTCCGCGGCTACAAGGGCGCCCAGTCCTACCCGTCCCGCACCAAGGACGTGGACGACGTCGATTTCTCCACCGGTTCGGTCGGGCTGGGGGTGGCGCAGACCCTCTTCGCCTCGCTGGTGCAGGATTACCTGAAGGCCAAGGGCTGGGCGCCCGGCCTGCCGGAAGGCCGCATGGTCTCGCTGGTCGGCGACGCCGAGATGGACGAGGGCAACATCTTCGAAGCCCTGCAGGAGGGCTGGAAGCATGGCGTGCGCAACACCTGGTGGATCGTCGACTACAACCGGCAGAGCCTGGACGCGGTGATCCGCGAAGGGCTGTGGGAGCGGCTGGAGAACATCTTCCGCGCCTTCGGCTGGGATGTGGTGATCCTGAAATACGGCACCCTGATGCAGGAGGCGTTTACGGAGCCGGGCGGCGAGCGGCTGCGCCAGTGGATCGACACCTGCCCCAACCAGCTCTATTCGGCCCTGACCTATCAGGGCGGAGCGGCATGGCGCCGCCGCCTGATGGACGATCTGGGCGACCAGGGCGACGTCACCCGCCTGATCGAGCGCCGCAGCGACGAGGAACTGGCCCGGCTGATGGGCAATCTCGGTGGCCATGACCTGCCGTCGCTGCTGGAGGCCTTCGCCCGGGCCCGCACCCACGACCGGCCGGTCTGCTTCATCGCCTACACCGTCAAGGGCTTCGGCCTGCCGCTGGCCGGCCACAAGGACAACCATTCCGGTCTGCTGACCCGCGAGCAGATGGAGGGCTTCCGCGCCGCCAACAAGGTCCGCGCGGGTCATGAGTGGGACCGCTTCGAGGGAGCCTCGCTGCCGGACTCCGCCCTGGAGGGTTTCCTGCGCCGCGTTCCCTTCGCACAGAAGGGGCGCCGCCGCTACGAGGCGCCGGCGGTCGCCGTGCCGTCCGCGCTGGCGGTGCCGACGCAGAAGAGCCTGTCGACCCAGGCCGCCTTCGGCCTGATCCTGAACGAGATCGGGCGGGAGCGCTCGCCGCTGGCCGAGCGCATCGTCACCACTGCACCCGACGTCACCGTGTCCACCAACCTCGGTGCCTGGGTGAACCGGCGCGGGCTGTTCGCCAAGAGCGAACTGGCCGACCTGTTCAAGAAGGAGCGCATCCCCTCCACCTACAGCTGGGAATTTTCGCCGAAGGGCCAGCATCTGGAACTGGGCATCGCCGAATCCAACCTGTTCATCCTGCTGTCGGCGCTCGGCCTGTCGCACAGCCTGTTCGGGGAGCGGCTGCTGCCGATCGGCACCGTCTACGACCCCTTCATCATGCGCGGTGCCGATCAGTTGAACTACGCCTGTTATCAGGATGCCCGCTTCATGCTGGTGGCGACCCCCTCCGGCATCACGCTGGCGCCGGAGGGTGGGGCGCACCAGTCCATCGCCACGCCGCTGGTCGGCATGGCACAGGATGGGCTGGCCTATTTCGAGCCGGCCTTCGCCGATGAGCTGGCCGTGGTGATGCGCTGGGCCTTCGACTACATGCAGCGGGACGGGGAGGGCACCCCCGGCGAGCGCAACTGGTTGCGCGACGAGACCGGCGGTTCGGTCTATCTCCGCCTGTCGTCCCGTGCGCTGGAGCAGCCGACCCGGACGATGGACGAGGATCTCGCCCGCGACATCGTCGATGGCGCCTATTGGCTGCGCAAGCCGGGGCCGAACGCCCAGGTGGTGATCGCCTACACCGGGGCGGTGGCGCCGGAGGCAATCACCGCCATTGGCATGCTGGGAGAGGACCGGCGCGATGTCGGGCTGCTGGCGGTGACCTCCGCCGACCGGTTGCATGCCGGCTGGAGTGCCGCCCAGCGGGCGCGCGAGCGCGGCCTCGGCCATGCCCGCGGCCATATCGAGCGGCTGCTGGAGGGACTGCCGCCCCATTGTGCGCTGGTGACGGTGGTCGATGGCCATCCGACGACGCTGGGCTGGCTCGGTTCGGTCGCCGGTCACCGCACGCGGGCGCTGGGTGTGGAACATTTCGGCCAGACCGGCACCGTCGCCGACCTCTATCGCCATTACGGCATCGACGCGCATGGCATCGTCGCGGCTGCCGAGGCGGCGTCTCCCGGCCGGCCTGTCCGCCATTTGCGGGCCATCGGCTGACCCCGCGCTATGTCTCCTGTTGCTGGGAACGTCCGGTCCGTTCTCCGAACGCTTCCCGGTAGCGGTCGCGTATATACGCGACCGGATTGCCGCCCACGACCCTCAGCGTGGTGACGTTTGCCAACGAGTGCGGCCGGCGCCCGCCCTGAAACGGGGAGGTCAAAAAAATCGTCATGGGAGTGAAGAAAGTTCTTGCGCGGTTGGGTGGAGGCCGCATATAAGACGCCTCCCGACGCGAACGACGCCGGCGCCGCCGAAACGGCAGCGACCGACACGCGAACGGGAAGCCCGACAAACCGGCGCTTGACAGTCGAACCCCAAGGGTTCGGCGGGGCAGCGGTTTCTGCATCGGGCGGGTTCTTTGACAAGTTTATACCGTGTTGTGAGAAGGGATGCGCAGGCGGCGGCAGTTGGTAGCCGTTGCGGCCTTGTGGTGCTGGGTCTCTTTGGGGATCGGCACAATCGAGGATCGTCTGTGCATCTTTTGAGCAGAGAAACTGTAACAGTATCGACGTTTCAGGAGATCGCCTAGGCGGTCCTGTCAGTCGTGGCTTCGGCTGCGATCTGAACCTGAGAGTTTGATCCTGGCTC
>NZ_WHOS01000068.1 GCF_013340935.1 Azospirillum melinis
CTCGTTATCTTGCTTCTTGCGTGACGGTACTGCGTTTTCTCTTATGTTGTTATTTTGTCGATACCGTCTGCTGTGTATATTCCCCCCTCTCTATTGTTCGGCAGCGTCAGTTGTGTTTAAGAGACAGGGGCGGGCAGCATCTTCGGCTCGGCGGCGGCGGCGCTGGCGCTGGGCATCGTCGACACCGCCGGCAAATACCTGATCCCGAATTTCGGCGAGTTCTTCTTCTACGCCGCCCTGATCCTGATCCTGTTCCGCTGGCCCCACGGCTTCTTCAAAGGGAGGACGGCATGACGAGCGTCGCCGAGCGCGACGGAAAGGCCGGCGCCGTGGCCCGGCCTGCTCCGCTCGGGCGCCGCCGCGATCTCGGCTGGATCGGCATTCCGCTGGTCGCCGCGGTCGGGCTGGCCGCCTTCTGGCTGCTGCCGGACGATCTGGCGCTGCTGACCCGCATCGCCGCCTCGGCGCTGTTCGTGCTGTCGCTCGACCTCGTGCTCGGCTATGGCGGGATCGCCACGCTGGGGCAGGCGGCGATGTTCGGCACCGGCGCCTATGCCGCCGGCATCGTCGCGGTCAACTGGAACAACGATCCCTTCGTCATGCTGGCGGTCGGCGGGCTGGCCGGCGGGCTGATCGCGCTGGCGACCGGCGCCCTGATCCTGCATGCGCGCGGGCTGACCCTGCTGATGCTGACCATCGCGGTCGGGCAGATCGTGCAGGAGGTCGCCAACAAGGCGCGCGACTGGACCGGCGGCAGCGACGGGCTGTCGGGCATCGACCCGGCCCCGGTGCTGGGGCTGTTCCGCTTCGACATGTTCGGCCGCACCTCCTACCTGTTCGCGCTGGCGGTGCTGGTGGCCGGGCTCCTGGTGGCGCGGCGGATCGTGCGCTCGCCCTTCGGGCTGGCCTGCCGCGGCGTGAAGGAGGATCCCTTGCGGATCTCCGCCATCGGCGGGTCGCCGAAATCCTATCTGGTGGCGCTCTATGGCGTGGCCGGGGTGTTCGCCGGGGTGGCCGGCGCCCTGACCGCGGTGACCAGCGGCATCGTCGGGCTGGACAGCGCCGGCTTCCCCTGGTCGGCGGAGGCGCTGGTGATGCTGGTGCTGGGCGGCACCGGGCGGCTCTATGGTGCTGTGATCGGCACGGTGGCCTTCATGGGCATCCACCACATCCTGGCCGCCAGCGATCCCTTCCACTGGATGGCCTTCATCGGCCTGTTCCTGATCGGCATCGTCCTGTTCCTGCCCGGCGGCATCGCGTCCGGCGTGGAGCGGCTGGGCGGGCTGTTGCGCCGGCCGGCTGGAAAGGGAGGGGACCGGGCATGACCAAGCTTCTTGAGGTCGAGGGGCTGAGCAAGAATTTCGGCGGCCTTCAGGTGTCGTCCGACATCACCATGACGCTGAACGCCGGCGACCGCTGCGCCCTGATCGGGCCGAACGGGGCGGGCAAAACGACCTTCGTCAACCTCGTCACCGGGGTGATCCCGCCCAGCGCCGGCACCATCCGGCTGGACGGCCGCGACATCACGAAGCTGCCGGCGGCGGAGCGGGTGCGGCTGGGGCTGATCCGCAGCTTCCAGGTGGCGCGGCTGTTCAAGTCGATGACGGTGCGCGAACATCTGGAACTGGCCGTCCTCCAGCGCGACCGCCGCACCTTCCGCCTGTTCGCCAACGTCGCCAGGGTGGCCGGGCTGGCCGACGAGGTGGCGGGGCTGCTCGATGCCATGGGGCTGACCCATGCGGCGCACACGGCGGTCGGCTCGCTGGCCTACGGGCAGCAGCGGCTTCTGGAGATCGCGCTGGCGCTCGCCATGAAGCCGAAGGTGCTGATCCTCGATGAGCCGGCGGCCGGTGTGCCCCATTCGGAAAGCCAGCGCATCCTCGACGCCATCGATCGGCTGCCCAAGGATCTGGCGGTGCTGATGATCGAGCACGACATGGATCTGGTGTTCCGCTTCGCGAAGACCATCGTCGTGCTGGCGCAGGGGCGGCTGCTGTGCAGCGGCACCGCCAGGGAGATCGTCGCCGACCCGCGCGTGCGCGAGGTCTATCTGGGGAGCCGGGCCCATGCCCACTGAACCGCGTGGAGCTTTCGAGGTTGCGGATCTGCGCGCCGGCTATGGCAAGACGCTGATCCTCGACGGCGTGTCGCTGGCCGTGCCGGCCGGTGGGCGGCTGGCTTTGCTCGGCCGCAACGGGGTGGGCAAGACGACGACGCTGGCGACGCTGGTCGGCCAGACCACCCGCCATGGCGGCAGCATCCGGCTGGACGGGGTGGAGCTCGGCGGGATGAGCAGTTCGGCGCGGGCGGCGGCGGGGCTCGGCTATGTGCCGCAGACGCGCGACATCTTCAAATCGCTGACGGTGGAGGAGAACCTCGTCACCGGGCTGAAGGGGCGCTCGCGCTCGGCGCTGGAGGAGGCGTACGAGCTGTTCCCCCGGCTGGGCGAGCGGCGGCGCAACGGCGGCGGCGAGCTGTCGGGCGGCGAGCAGCAGATGCTGTCGGTCGCCCGCGCGCTTCTCGGCAAGCCGACGGTGCTGCTGCTGGACGAGCCGCTGGAGGGGCTGGCGCCGGTGATCTGCGACATGCTGATGGCGGCGCTGTCCAGGCTCGACATGACCATCCTGCTGGTGGAGCAGCAGGTCGACCGCGCGCTGGACTTCGCCGAGCGCGTGGTCTTCCTCGACCGCGGCCGGGTGGTGCATGCCGGGCCGGCGGCGCAGGCGAAGGCCGATCCGGCGCTGCTGGAGCGGCATCTGGGCGTGGCGCTGGCGGCGTAGGGAAAACACACCCTCTCCCGCCCCGAGAGAGGGAAGTGGCCCAAGCGAAGCTTGGGAAGGGTGAGGGGTGATCCAAGAGGCCGTGCGGCTTTGGATTCTTGCCTTGCCCCTCACCCTCCCGCCTTTGGCGGGTCCCTCCCTCTCCCGGGGCGGGAGAGGGCTATGTTTGCCGGCTCTACCTAAACGGCGGCGCGTAGAGCAGGCCGCCCTGGGTCCAGGGCTTGTTCTGGCCGCGGTCCATGCCGTAGGGGGTGCCGAGGTTGCGGTCGAAGATCTCGCCGTAGTTCCCCACCTGGGCCAGCACCTGCAAGGCCCAGTCGTCGGGCAGGCCGAGGGTGCGGGAGACGCTGCCGGCGTGGCCCAGCATGCGGTGCAGTTCGGGATCGTCGGGGATGCGGCCGGTCTGGACGTCGGCCGAGGTGACGCCCTTGGCATCGGCCAGCACGATGGCGTGGAGCACCCAGCGGGTGATGTCGTACCAGTTGCGGTCGCCGCGCGCGATGTAGGGCGTCAGCGGCTCGCGCGAGATCACGTCGGGGTAGATGTAAATGCCCATCCCCGCCTGACGGTAACCGGCGAGCGAGGTCACCAGAACCGTGCGGTCGGTGGTCAGCAGGTCGCATTCATGGGCGAGGAAGGCCTGCAACGCCTCGTCCAGCGTCTGAAAGGTGCGGATCGTCCAGGGCAGGTCCGACTTGCGGATATGGTCCTCCAGATTGCGGACCGTGGTGGTGGCGGTCTTGACGCAGACGGTGCGGACGCCCAGCCGGTCGAGCGGCGGCGGCGGTGTGCCGTCCGAGTGGATGGCGAAGCCCTGGCCGTCATGCAGCAGCGGCATCAGGAATTCGATGTCGTGCGACAGCTCGCGGCTGAAGGTCCAGGTCGTGGTGGTCAGTGCCACGTCGACCTCATGCTTCTCCACCGCCTGGAATTCCTGCGGCTTCTCCGGCAGGCGGACGACGCGGATCGCCTGGGCGTTGCCGAGCGTCGCCGCGGCGAAGACCCGGCAGACATCGACCAGGAAGCCGTCGAGATGCCCCTGCGGGTCGGAGAAGGAGATGCCGCTGACGCCGCTGCGCAGGCCGCAGATCAGGAAGCCGCGGCCATGGATGCGCTCCAGCGTGTCGCCGTCCTCGGCCCAGGCCGGTGGTGCGAGCGCCAGCGAGGCCAGCGCCAGCAGCAGAAGCAACGCCAACCGCATCCCGACACCCATCTCCAGACCTGTCCCATCCGCCGCCCGTCCGCGGCGGGCGGGATCAGGCCGCCTGCCCGGCGCGCAGCGTGCCGAGCAGACTATGCAGCGAAGCCGCTTCCTCGGCCAGCGTGTTCGCCGTTTCGGTCAGCGAGGCGGCGATGTCGCCGGTGCGGGCAGCCTGGGCGCTGACGCCATCAATCAGGCTCGCCACCTCGCCGGTGTTGCCGGCGATCACGCCGACGCGGTTGCGGATGTCGGTGGAGGAGTCGGTCTGGCGGGCCACCGCGCCGCCGATCAGCCCCTGCACCTCGCTGATGCGCTCGACCGAGCCGGAGATGCGGGCGAAGGTGCCGACGGTGTTCTGGATGCTGCCGTTGATGGCGCTGACCGAACTGGCGATCTGCACGGTGGCGTTGGCGGTCTCCTCCGCCAGCTTCTTCACCTCCGCCGCCACCACGGCGAAGCCCCGCCCCGCCACGCCGGCCGCCGCGGCTTCGATGGTGGCGTTCAGCGCCAGCAGTTTGGTCTGGTGGGCGATGCTGGTGATGACGTCGACGATGCGGCGGATCTGCTCGGTGTTCTCGCCCAGCTGGCCGACCACCTCGCGGGCGGCGGTCAGTTCGCCCAGCGTGGCGCCGACCACGCTGGCCGCCTCGCTCGTCAGGCTGGAGACGGTGCCGATGGTGTCCATCAGCACCCCGGCGCTGTCGTTGCAGGTGTTGGCGTTGCGGTTGCTCTCGGCGACGAAGCTGCCGGCGCTGACCGTGCTGTCGATGGTGCCGGAGGATTCGCGGCGCAGCGCGTCGGCCAGCTCGCGCAGCTGGCCCGACTGGGTGGCGACGCCCGACGCCACCTGATGCACGTCCTCCATCAGCTGACGGGCCAGCGCGGCGGAGCGCATCTGCTCGGTCACATCGGTCCAGGACAGGGTCTTGCCCAGCACGTTGCCCTGGTCGTCGAACACGGTGTCGACATGGGCCTCCACCGTCGTCTCGTCCACCGTCAGGGTGCGGCGCGGGATCGGCGGGCGGGCGGGGTCGGTGCAGGCGGCGGTGAAGTCCGGCCCCTGGGCCAGCAGGTCGGGGCCGGCCGGGTCGATGCCGTGCGCCTCGCAGAAGCTCCGGGCGGCGGGATTGACGAACCCGACCTGACCGTCGGTGCGCAGGAGGGCGGTGGGCACCGGGCTGCTGTCGACCATCCGCTTCATCAGCAGCACCTGCTCGACGCTGCCGCGCAGGCGGCGGAGCGCGGCGGCCATCACCGCCAGCTCGTCGCGGCCGGTGCGGGGAACCTCGATGGACAGGTCGCCGGCGGCGATCTGCTCCATGGCGCGGGCGAACTTGCGCAGGTTGGCGATGACGGCGACGCGCAGGAGCAGGGCGGCGGCGATGGCGACGGCCAGCGCGAAGGCGGCGACCATCTTGAGGGCGTCGTTGCGCAGGGCCTCCGTCGCGCCGACGAATTCCGACACGTCGCGCGAGATCTCCGCCGTCGCCCAGGGCAAACCGCCGTCGCCGCCGAGCGACACGGTGGTGGTGGAGAGCTGCGCATGGGCCGACGGCTCGCCGCCCTTGGCCTCGAACAGCACGCCGCCCTTGGCGTCGGTGATGCGGATGTCGGCGTCCAGCACCGCGCCCAGATTGGACAGGGCGGGCAGGGGATCGGTCACCACCTCCAGGAAGCCCAGGACGCGGAAGCCGCCGATGGGGACGATCATGCTGAACAGCGGACGCCCCTGGCCGTCGCGCCACAGCAGGCTGGCCGGGCGGCGCTTGTCGGCGATGTCGCGGGTCTTCAACGCCTCGAACAGCGGGGCGACGGTGGCGACGCTCTCCTGCTCCCCGCCGGTGGCGGCGATGCGCGCCATGTCGGCGTCATAGACGGCGACCGAGACCAGCCGAACCTCGCGGTCGACCACCACGGGCCGCGCGTTGATGTTCTTCAGCGCCAGCATCGTCTTGGCCGGGTCCTTCTGGTTGATGCTGTCGACCAGGAAGGCGTCGCGGCTCCATTCGTTGGCGTGGCCCTGGAGCCAGTCCGTGTAGTTCTTGCGGATGCGGTCGTTGGCAAGCACCCGCAGGGTGGCCGCCGCGCTGCTGTTGAAGGTGGTCAGCGCGAAGTCGGTATAACGCTGCGACACCCAGGCCTGGCTGGCGATCAGCGCCGCCACCAGCACGCCCACCACCGACACCATGGCGCGGCGCAGGGTCCAGAAGCGGTGGCGCGCACCGCCATCGTCCAGGGTGCTGCCCGCATTCGTCGAGATCGCCGTCATGCCCAAACCCCCGCCGCCAGTGAACGGTTTCAACGGATTGCTACACGCATATCGTCGCAGGGCCCTTTGAACGGTTTAGCGTTCATTTGTGAACAGTTCGTGTCTTTTCGTTTGCATTTGAGGCAAGCGGGGATGAACGGCGTAAGGAAGCAGACGGTCTTTTGGGCGGATGTGCGGTCTATGACTTTCCCAGGGAGGAATCCGGCAAGAAGAAAAGCAACCGGATGTGGTGGATTGACTTCGGAAGAGGACGGCTGCCCGCGTCGATGCATAAAAAATGGGCCACGGAAGCGCGCGAAAAATTTTCGCGATTTCCGTGGCCCAGTTTGCCGAGCGCGTGGCCGCCGCGAGACTGAAGCGACGGGGGAGTTTGCTCGGGGTTTGGTGGACTGCCCTCTCCCGGGACGGGAGAGGGAGTGTTCATCCGTCCTGCGTGACGTCGCCGGCGAACAGGTAGCCTGTGCCGTGGACGGTGACGATCAGCCTCGGGTCGGCGGGATCGGTCTCGATCAGGCGGCGCAGGCGGCGGACGAGGCTGTCGATGGTGCGGTCGGTGGCGTCCGTCTTGCGCCGCGTCGTCGCCGTCAGCAGATAGTCGCGGTTCATCACCCGGCCGGGGTTGCAGACGAAGGTCGACAGCAGTTCGAACTCCGCGCCGGTCAGCCGCACCGGGTTGCCCTGCGGGTCGGTCAGGCGCATGCGGTCGAGCCACAGCGTCCAGCCGGAAAAGCAGCGCTTGCGGTCGTCGCGCTGGTCGCCCGGTGCCTTCAGCCGGCGCAGCAGGTTCCGCACCCGGGCCAGGATCTCGCGCGGTTCGAAGGGCTTCGCGATGTAGTCGTCGGCCCCCATCTCCAGCCCGATGATGCGGTCCAGCTTCTCCGCCCGGCTGCTGACCAGGATGATGCCGATCTCCGACACCGCGCGCAGCTCGCGGGTCAGGGTCAGCCCATCCTGGCGCGGCAGCCGGATGTCGAGCAGCACCACGTCCACCGACGCCGCCGCCAGCAGATCCTTCAGCTCTTCCGCACTTCGGGCCAGCAGGACGTCGAAGCCCTCATCCGTCAGGTAGGACTTCAGCGTCTCGCGCGTCACCGCGTCGTCGTCGGTGATGGCAATGGTCGCCGCCATGACCCTCTTGTCCGCCTCTCAGCCGCTCCGCCTCAATGTTCCAGGATCTGGCCCAGGAACTGGCGGGTGCGCTCGCTTTTCGGGTTTTCGAAGAATTCGGCCGGCGACCCGCTCTCGATGATCGAGCCTTCGGCCATGAAGACAATAGAGTCGGCGACCTGCCGGGCGAAGCCCATTTCGTGGGTGACGCAGACCATGGTCATGCCTTCGCCGGCCAGCTCGGTCATGACGTCCAGCACCTCCTTGACCATTTCGGGGTCGAGGGCGGAGGTCGGCTCGTCGAACAGCATGATCTCAGGCCGCATGCACAGCGCGCGGGCGATGGCAACGCGCTGCTGCTGGCCGCCGGACAGCTGGCCGGGGAACTTGTGCGCCTGGTCGGGGATGCGAACCCGCTTCAGGTACATCATGGCGATTTCCTCGATCTCGGACTTCGCCATGCCGCGGACCCAGATCGGGGCCAGCGTCAGGTTCTGGAGCACCGTCAGGTGCGGGAACAGGTTGAAGTTCTGGAACACCATGCCGACCTTGCGGCGGATCTTCTCCACCGCCTTGACGTCGTCGGTCAGCTCGATGCCGTCGACGATGATGTGGCCGGTCTGGTGCGCCTCAAGCCGGTTGATGCAGCGGATCATCGTCGACTTGCCCGAGCCGGACGGGCCGCAGACGACGACCTTCTCGCCCTTGCCGATGGTGATGCTGACGTCGCGCAGCGCGTGGTAGCTGTTGTACCACTTGCCGACCTTGCGGAGTTCGATGATGGCGTTGGCGGTCATTTTTCGTTCTCCAGAGCCGGTCAGCGGCGGGTGTAGCGGTTGGCCAGACGCTCCAGCCACTGGCTGTAGCGCGACATGCTGAAGCAGAAGATCCAGAACATCAGCCCGGCGAAGACATAGACCTCGGCGAAGTAGGGGCGCCATTCGGGGTCGGTCGTCGCCACGGTGGCGGCGGTCAGCAGGTCGTACAGGCCGACGATGGTGACCAGCGAGGTGTCCTTGAAGGCGCTGATGAACTGGTTGACGATGGGCGGGATGACGATGCGCAGGGCCTGCGGCAGGACGATCAGCATCGTCTTCTGCCAGTAGCTGAGGCCAAGCGCGTCGGCGGCCTCGTACTGGCCCTTGGGGATCGCCTGCAATCCGCCGCGCACGGCCTCGGCCAGATAGGCGGCGGTGAAGAGCGTCATGCCGGCGAGTGCGCGCAGCAGCTTGTCGACCGTGACGCCTTCCGGCAGGAACAGCGGGAACATCACCGAAGCCATGAACAGCACGCTGACCAGCGGCACGCCGCGCATCGCCTCGATGAAGCCGACGCAGAAGGTGCGGATGGCGGGCAGCGAGGACTGGCGGCCCAGCGCCAGCAGGATCGACAGCGGGAAGGCGAGAGCGATGGAGAAGACCGACAGCATCAGCGTGATCGGCAGCCCGCCCCAGCGGTCGTTCGGCACATAGGTGAGGCCGGCGACGCCACCCCACATCAGCACGCCCATGCCGACTAGGGTCAGCGTCCAGGCGACGGCCAGCCAGGGCCGCCAGAAGGCGCGCACGCCGCTGGCCCCCAGCATCGCCACGAACAGGGCGCAGGCCAGGAAGGGGCGCCACTGCTCGTCGTAGGGATAGGTGCCGAAGAAGATCAGCCGGTGCTTGACCACGATCACCGACCAGCAGGCGCCGGCCGCCTCGCGGCAGGCCTCCGACGAGCCGGACCAGCTGGCGTTCAGCAGCAGCCAGTTGGCCATCGGCGGCACCACCAGCCACAGCAGGAACAGGCAGGCGACGGTCAGCGCCGTGTTCAGCGGCGTGTTGAACAGATTGTCCTTGGCCCAGCCGAAGGGCTTCAGCGCCGTCATGCCGTTGGGCTGCGGCGGGGCGGAGGCCTGGGTCGGCTCCTCCTCGTAAGACGCGGCCCAATGGGCGGGTGGAACGGGAGCGGTGGGGATGGGGGCCTGATCGGCGGAGGAGTGCTTGCTCATCGGGTCACCAGAGCCACGCGGCGGTTGTACCAGTTCATGAAGCCGGAGATCGCAAGGCTGATGATGAGATAGACGAGCATCATCATCGCCACCGCCTCCACCACCTGACCGGTCTGGTTGGCCGAGGTGTTGGAGACGCTGACCAGATCCGGATAGCCGATGGCGACGGCCAGCGAGCTGTTCTTGGTCAGGTTCAGATACTGGCTGGTCAGCGGCGGAACGATGACGCGCAGCGCCTGCGGCAGGATGACGAGGCGCAGGATCTTGCCCGGCGACAGGCCCAGCGCCAGCCCGGCCTCGGTCTGGCCGTGCGGCACGGCGAGGATGCCGGAGCGCACGATCTCGGCGATGAAGCCGGCGGTGTAGACCGACAGGCCGATCAGCAGTGCCGTGAATTCCGGGGTGACCGATCCGCCGCCCTCGAAGTTGAAGCCGGCCAGTGCCGGCACGTCGAACGCCAGCGGGGCGCCGGTGACGATGAAGGCCAGGGCCGGCGGCAGCAGCAGGGCGGCGATGACGGCCGGCAGGGTCGGGAAAGGCTTGCCGGTGGTCTCGCGCCGGCGGCGGCCGTAGCGGACGACGGCGATGGCGGCGGCGATGCCGGCGACCAGCGCCAGCAGGATCCAGCCATGGCCGGCATGTTCCACCAGGACCGGGAACTTCATGCCGCGGTTGCTGAGGAAGATGCCCGGCAGCACCTCCAGCGCCTCGCGCGGGCTGGGGAGCCGGTTCAGGATCGTGTACCAGACCACCAGCTGCAGCAGCAGCGGCACGTTGCGGACCGTCTCGACATACAGGGTGGCGAAGCGGTTCACCATCCAGTTGGACGACAACCGCCCGATGCCGATCAGCACGCCCAGCACGGTCGCCAGCACGACGCCGGCGGCCGACACCGCCAGCGTGTTCAGGAGGCCGACCACCAGGGCCGTCAGATAGGTGTCGGAGGCGGAATAGGGCAGCAGGCTCTCGCCGATCTCGAATCCGGCCTCGCGGTGCAGGAAGCCGAAACCGGTGGCGACGCCGCGGGTGGCGAGGTTGGTCAGCGTGTTGGAAACGAGATACCAGGCGACGGCGAGGGCGCAGGCCAGGAACAGAGCCTGATACAGCCACCCCCGCACGCGCGCGGAATTCAGCGCCTGGACCGGGTTTGTCATGGTGTTGCTCCGTGCGGGGGTGAAAGGCCCTCTCTTCCCCCGGAAGGGGAAGAGAGGGAGGGCGCCCTTACTTCATCGGCGGGGCGTACATCAGGCCGCCTTCGGTGTAGAGGGCGTTCTGGCCGCGCGGCATCTTCAGCTTGGAGCCCGAGCCGACGTTGCGCTCATAGCTCTGGGCGTAGTTGCCGACCTGCTTGATGATGGCGTAGGCCCAGTTCTCCTCGACGCCCAGCGCCTTGCCGTTGCCGGCGGTGACGCCCAGCAGCCGCTTCACGTCCGGATCGGGCGAGGTCATGGCGGCGTCGACGGTCTCCGAGGTCAGGCCCTTCTCCTCGGCCTGGACCATGGCGTAGAAGGCCCAGGTGACCAGGTTCATCCACTCCTCGTCGCCCTGGCGCACGGCCGGGGACAGCGGCTCCTTGGAGATCAGCTCGGGCAGGATGACGTAGTCGTTGGGGTTCTGCACCTCGGCGGCGCGGATGGCGGCCAGCTGGGAGGCGTCGGAGGTCAGGGCGTCGCAGCGGCCGGCGAAGAAGGCCTTGTTCAGCTCCTCGTTCTTCTCGATGACGACCGGCTTGAAGGTCATCTTGTTGGCGCGGAAGTAGTCCGACACGTTCTGCTCGGTCGTGGTGCCGGGCAGGACGCAGACGGTGGCGCCGTTCAGCTGCTTGGCGCTCTTCAGCCCGAGCTTGGCCGACACCATGAAGCCCTGGCCGTCGAAATAGTTGGTCGGGGCGAAGTTCAGGCCGTTGGCGGTGTCGCGGGTCAGGGTGCGGGTGGTGTTGCGGGCCAGCAGGTCGATCTCGCCGGACTGGAGCGCCGGCAGGCGCTGCTGCGCCGACAGCGGGGTGTACTTCACCTTTTCGGCATCGCCGAACATGGCGGCGGCGACGGCGCGGCACATGTCGACGTCGAGGCCCGACCACTTGCCCTTGTCGTCGGGCGAGGAGAAGCCGTACAGGCCCAGGTTGACGCCGCACTGGACGTAGCCCTTCTGCTTCACGCCGTCGAAGGTGGCGCCGGCCTGGGCGGTACCAGAGAGGGCAATGGCGGAGACGGACAGGGTGGCCGCGATGGCGAGTGCGCTCAGATGGGACTTCACGGGGCGGGGCTCCTTCAGCCTTGTGGTTCAATGGACGCCGGGGCAGAGGGCTCCGGCCGCCGCATGCCGCCACAATCGCTCCGTGGATTGAACAAAGTGCCCGCCCGTCATGAACGGATGTGGCGAAGATGTGAACAGCTTTGGACAGATGGGCCGCGTGCACGGCGAAGCCGATGGCCGGGCTTCGCCCGCCGATGGTCACGGCTGCCGGCCGATATTTAACGTGCACGGGCTTCCCCATGCCCTTACAAGCGATGGGTGCCGGTCATATGTGTGCGCCGGGAGTTCCGGGTGTCGCTCTGGGAGTCATGGGAGGAATGGGGTCCGATCGGCCGGTCTGGCAGTGGGTTGCGCGTTTTTCGCTGCTGCGGCACGGTCCGGTGCCGCGCTACGGCGCAGCGCTGCTGATCTTCGCCGCCGCACTGCTGGTGCGACAGGCTGCCGACGGCACCCTGCCCACCGGCTTTCCCTATCTCACCTTCTTTCCGGCGGTGATCGTGACCACCTTCATGGCCGGTCGGGGGCCGGCGGTGGTGACCGCGGTGCTGTCCGGACTGGCGGCGTGGTATTTCTTCATTCCGCCCTACCATTCCTTCGGTCTCGATGCGTCGGTCGGGGTGGCGCTGGCCTTCTATGCGGTGGTGGTCGCGGTGGACATCGCGCTGATCCACGGCATGCAGGTGACGCTGGCCCGGCTGCAGGAGGAGCGCGGCCGCACCGCCTCCCTGCTGGAAGCGCAGACCACCATGTTCCACGAGTTGCAGCACCGCGTCGCCAACAACATGCAGTTCGTTTCCGCCCTACTGGATTTGCAACGGCGGTCGATCGACCGGTCGCCGGAGGCTGCGGTGGCGGCGCTGGAGGAGGCGGGGCGGCGGCTCGACACCATGGCGCGGGTGCACCGGCGCCTGCACGATCCGCGTTCCGGCGACGATTTCGGCAGCCACATCGACGGGCTGTGCCGGGACATGCTGGCGGCGGCCGGCATGTCCGGCGTCACCTGCCGCGTGACCGTGCAGGCGGCACCGCGGTCGCCCGAACGGCTGCTGGCGCTGGCCATGCTGATCGTCGAGGCGCTGACCAACAGCCTGAAGCACGCTTTCGCCGGGCGCGACGGTGGCGGCACCGTCACCATCGAGCTGACCAAGCTGCCGGACCAGCCCGGCCAGCTGCGTCTGCTGGTGATGGACGATGGGGTCGGTCTGCCGGACGGCTTCGACGTGCAGCAACTGTCCAGCCTGGGCTGGAAGATCATCCAGAGCCTGGCCGCCCAGCTGTCCGGCCGGCTGAGCCATGGCCCCGCAAATGGCCCCGGCGGCGGCACCGGTACGCGGATCGAATTGCATTTTCCCGCCTGATGCGGCATCTGCACCGACTCCGATCGCGGCTTTTCCGTCGCCATCGGAAGAACTATCTGTGATCTTGCCGGTTGCTGCGGGGACCGGCAGGGGAAAGCAGGAGAGGGATTATGGCGACGCTGAAGGAATTCGAGGACGCATTGAAGGCGTCGGGCAACACGGCCGCGCTGGAGATCCTGGAGTCCCTGCGGGCGCGCGACCGCTCCCAGCGTTCCGTCCGGCCGGCGCGCCGCCTGACCGGGCGCAAGATGACTCCGGAGCTGGCGACCGAGATCCTGCACCTGCACGAGACCACCAACATGACCCAGCAGGAGATCGCCTTCCAGCTGGGGGTGAACCAGGGCCGGGTGAACGAGGTCATCAAGCGCCGCAAATGGCTGACCGAGGACCCCGCTGCCCCGGAGGCGCAGGCCCGCGACCAGGCCAAGCAGCGCGCCAAGGAAGGCGTCGGCATCCCGCCGCGCCGGCCGTCCCGGAAGAAGAAGGCGAAGCCCGAGGCCGAGGCGGCACCCGAGATGGCCCCCGGTTTGCCGCCCGAGGTGGTGACCCCGGTGGAACCGCAAGTCGAGCCGGCCGTGCCGCCGCCCGTACCGTCGGCGGAGCCGGCGGTCGTCGTCGCACCGGAGCCCGCGCCGCCGGTTCCCGTGGAACCCGCCACCGAACCGCCTGCCGCCAAACCGCGCGCCGCCAAGCCGTCCACAGCCAAGCCGCCGGCTGCCGAACCGCCCGCTGCCGAACCGCCGATGCCAATGGCAGCGCCGGAGTTGCCGCTGGAGCAGCCAGAAACGGCGAAGGACAAGCCGAAGAAGGCGCGCAAGCGGGACAAGGCGGCGGAGATGCCGCTGTTCAAGGACCTGCTGTAAAGGTGCGTGAAAGCCCTTTCTCCCCTGGGGAGGGGGCATAAGCCATGCCCACCGGTCATTTCGCACCTGCGGAATTAACGGCCTGCGGCGGATTGCCTCAGCGGGGGGTAGGCAAATATCCTGACCCTGCCCCGGTTGCTTTCGATTCCCCTGCCGCCGGGCTTCGTCTTCCTTGACCCAGCGCGACAGCGGAGAAACGACAATGGCGTCTGCCGGCCATCACGGCGACCTGCGTGCCGAGGCACAGCTGGCCTCGGCCCATCCCGGCCTGGTGCTGCTGGCGCTCGCCATGGGTGGATTCGCCATCGGGACGACCGAATTCGCGACGATGAGCCTGCTGCCCTACTTCGCCAGCGGGTTGGGCATCGACGAGCCGACCGCCGGCCATGTCATCAGCGCCTATGCGCTGGGCGTTGTGGTGGGCGCGCCGGTGATCGCGGTGCTGGCGGCGCGGGTGGCGCGGCGGACCCTGCTGATCGGGCTGATGGCGGTCTTCGCCGCCGCCAACGTGGCCAGCGCCTTTTCCCCCTCCTATGGCTGGATGCTGGCCTTCCGTTTCATGAGCGGGCTGCCGCACGGCGCCTATTTCGGCGTCGCCGCCCTGGTCGCCGCCTCGCTGGTGCCGCCGCAGCGCCGGGCGCAGGCGGTGGCGCGGACCATGCTGGGGCTGACGGTGGCAACCGTCATCGGCGTGCCGATGGCGAACTGGATCGGGCAGGTGCTGGGCTGGCGCTGGGGATTCGGCGTGGTCGGGCTGCTGGCCCTGCTGACCGTGGCGCTGGTCTGGATCTTCGCCCCCAACGACCGGCCGCACCCCAATGCCAGCCCGCTGCGCGAACTGGGCGCCCTGAAGCGCCGGCAGGTCTGGCTGACGCTGGGCATCGGCGCCATCGGCTTCGGCGGCATGTTCGCGGTCTACACCTATGTCGCCTCCACCCTGATGGAGGTGACGCAGGTGTCGCCGGCGATGGTGCCGGTCGTGCTGGCGGTGTTCGGGTCCGGCATGACCGTCGGCACGCTGGTCAGCGCCTGGGCCGCCGACCGCGCCCTGATGCCGACCGTCGCCATCGTCCTGCTGTGGAGCGCCGGGTCGCTGGCGCTCTATCCCTTCGCCGCCGGCAATGTCTGGCTGGTCTCCATCGTCGTCTTCATGATCGGCTGCGGCGGCGGTCTCGGCACGCCCCTGCAGGCCCGGCTGATGGATGTGGCGGAGGATGCGCAGACGCTGGCCGCCGCGCTGAACCACAGCGCCTTCAACGCCGCCAATGCGCTCGGCCCCTGGCTGGGCGGTATGGCGATTGCCGCCGGCTGGGGCTGGACCTCCACCGGCTGGGTCGGTGCGGCGCTGGCGCTGTGCGGTCTTGCGGTGTGGGCGGTGGCGCTGCTGGACGACCGGGCGACTGCCAGCCGGGCGGCCGCGTCCCGGCTGGCCGAGGCCTGCGCCGGGGACTGAATTCCCGGCATCGCCGGAAAGTCAGCGCCCCCCGGCCACGCTCCAGGCGATGCGCGCCGGATGCTCGCCGAGGTCGAGGGAGCCGATGACGATCTCCCCCCGGCCGGACAGCGGCGCCACGTCGCCCATCTTCAGCAGGCGCTGCTCGCCGGCCTGCGGCACCAGACGGGTGCCGTTGCGGCTGAGATCCTCCAGCGTGAAGATGCCGTCGCGCAGCCGGACCAGGGCATGGCGGCGCGAGGCGGAGGCGTGGTCCAGCATGATGCCGCAGTCCGCCCCGCGCCCGATCACCAGATCGGCCCCCGCATCGGGCACCGCCACCGTCCGGCCCTGGTAGCTGAGCGTCAGGCGCAGCGCCGGCGCCGGCGGGGCCTGCATGTCGACCGTCATGTCCGTCGGCCGGGCATGCGGCACGGCTCCGGTCCGCATGCCCGTCACCACGCCGATGCCGGTCATCGACACGCGCTGGTCGTCGGGGATGGCGGCGATCTTGGCGATCAGCCCGTCGGCCAGCGCCCGCGGGATGCCGGCGGCGCGCAGGCGGCGGCCCAGCCCTTCGCGCACCTCCTGGAGCGAGGCGCCAGGAGCGGCCAGCTCCGCCGCGGACTTCACCCGGTTGAATTCGTCGGCGACGCGCTGGATGACGGTGCTGATCTTCTTGTGGCCATAAGGGCTGGCGCCGAGGTCGAGCAGATAGCCGAGCCGCCCCGCCGCCGTGTTGAAGCGGCCGGCCAGCCGCGTCATCGTTTCCTCGAAGGGCAGGTCGGTGCCGCCGGTGGCCCACACGGTCTTGCCGCGGCGGGTCAGCGACTCGGCCATGGCCGGACCGCCCATATAGCCGTCGAAGGCGATCATGCCGTCGACGATGGATGAGAAGGCGCGGGCGTCGCTGGCCGCCCCGCTGCGGGTCAGCGGCGTCAGACCGTCCAGCCCGCCGCGGATGCGGTGCAGCAGCGCCTCGCGCGTGCGGGCGAAGCCGAAGCCGGTTCCGTCGGACGCCAGCGCGTTCGACAGCGCCAGCAGCGGTTCGGTGTGGGGCAGCCGGTCGTCCAGATCGCCGCGCAGCGCCGCCAGCAGCGCCAGCAGGGCGGAGGCGAGATCGGGCGCATAGCCGATCAGGGCGCGGATCGGCTCCCGCCCGTCGACGATCTCCGCTGAGAACTCGTCCACCAGCCGGGTGTTCTCGCCATCGCCCTCCTGGTGGAGGCGCAGGACGGCGGTCAGCTTGGCCCCCCACTCCCGGTGCGGCTCCAGCAGGGTGCCGAAGGCGTGGGTGACGATGCGGTCGCGCTCCTCCACCGGACGGTCGACGGCGGCCAGCAGCAGGCCGGAAATCCCACCGCGCATCAGCGCCTGGTCGAAGGGGGCGAGCGTGTCGGATTTCTGCGCGAACTCCTTTAGCGCCGTGAACAGGCGGGTGATCTGGTCGTAGCGCTCATGCGGCTTTACCCCCAGCATCGGCGCCTGGATGGTGGCGAGCCGGCTGACCGCCGGGTTGAACAGCAGAGCCTCACGTTCGAAGTAGCGCAACGGATAGTAGCGGTGAAGCTGCTCCGACGGAATGACGCCCTGGTCGTCCCAGTAACCGCGCAGCAGCCGCAGCAGGGTCATCCGGCTGTCGAAGGAGAAAACCTGCAACACGTCGGTGCAAAGGTTGGCCGTCTCGATGGGCGAGATGGTCGTCAGCTTGGTGCCGCCGGAGGAACTTTTCTGGAAGATGGTTTCTTCCCGCCCGGTGCCGGTGACCTTCACCACGCGCACCACCGGGAACTTCGCAAGGCGCAGCAGGAAATTGGCGCGTTCCGTCGCCGACTTCTCGTCTTCGAAGACGCCGTCGATGTTGGGCTTGCCGCCCTGTTCGACCACCACCTCGAAGCGCGCTTCGCGCCGCTTGGACATCGCCATACCGTCCCCCTTTGGCCTGCCGTCCCGGCCTGCCCGTGTCGGACCGCTCTTTTCCGACTGCCGCCCGGCTACGTCCCCGTTCGCGATTCCCGGCGATTTTTTCCCAAAATACTTTATGAAAGCTTCCATCAGAAGCGGAAAGACCCGAACCGTGACCGCAATCCGTCACTCCGGTAGCCGACCCGATAACCGGCCAGATCGCCGGCCCGATCCCCGCCTGATGTTGGGCCGCCGGCCTTTCCTTGGCCTGCTGGGATCGCTGGGCCTGCCGGCGGCGCTGGGCCCGCTGCCGGTTTTGGCGTCCACCACCAATGGTTTAGAAAGTTCTGCAGTCGGTTATCTCCTGTTCGAGCCGGACAGCGGCACCGTGCTCGAGTCGCGGGCAGCGGACACCCCCTTCATCCCGGCGTCGGTGGCGAAGCTGCCGACGGTGGCGGCGGCGCTGGCCCTGCTGGGGCCGGACCATCGCTTCACCACGCGGCTGCTGGCGACGGGACCGCTGACGGGCGGGGTGCTGCGCGGCGATCTGATCCTGCAAGGCGGCGGCGACCCGGCGCTGGCGACGGAGGGGCTGGTGCAACTGCTGGGCGGGCTGGCCGCCGCCGGGCTGCGCCGGGTGGAGGGACGGTTCCTGTACGACACGGCATTGCTGCCCGATCTGGCGGAGATCGATGCCGGGCAACCCTGGGCGGCACCCTACAACACCGGGGTCGGGGCGCTGTCGCTGAACTACAACCGCGCCCTGCTGAACTGGCGGCGCGGCGGCGCCGGGCCGGAGGTGCTGACGGTCGCCGATGCCGGGCGCCTGCCGCTGGACAGCGTTGCCGTGCGGCCAATGGCCGGGACCAGGGGGTTTCCGCTGCTGCCGGACGGCGCCGACCGCTGGCTGATGGCGCCGCCCGCCGCCGGGGAGGCGGGGGGTGCCTGGGTGCCGGTGGCGCGGCCGGGGCTGGCCGCCGCCACACTGTTCCGCCGGCTGGCCGGCGATGCCGGCATCGGCCTGCCGCTGCCCGGGGTCGGCCGGGCGCCGTCCGGGGCACCGGTGCTGGCGGCGCTGGACAGCCTGCCGCTGAACGAGCTGGCGCGCGGGCTGCTGCGCCATTCCAACAATCTGTCGGCGGAGGTAATCGGGCTGGCGGCCTCGAAGCGGCTGGACCCGGCGGCCGCGACGCTGGACCGTTCGGCGGCACTGTTGCAGGGCTGGCTGACGCGGCAGCCGATGGAGAAGGGCGGGCAGGCGGCCGGGCAGGTGGCGGCTGGCTGGCGCGGGCTGCGGCTCGCCAACCATTCGGGGCTCGGCACCGGGTCGCGCACCACGCCGCGGCAGATGGCGGCGCTGCTGCGGGCCGGCGGGCCCGCTTTGTGGGAGCTTCTGCCCGGGGAGGAGGACGGCAAGGCGCTGCCGTCGGGCGTCCATGCCAAGACGGGCACGCTGGCCTATGTGAAGGGGCTGGCGGGGCTGCTGACGGTAGCCAGCGGCCGGCGGCTGGGCTTCGTCCTGTTCATCGCCGACCCGGCACGCCGGGCGGCGCTGGACGCCGCACTCGACCGCCGGGTGACCGCCATTCCGGCGGAGGCGCGCGGCTGGGCCGCCGCCGCCCGCAAGGTGCAGGACGAGATGCTGGGGCGCTGGGTTCTCTCCTATTGACTGAGATAGGTCATAGGACAGAGGATAGCCAAACCGGTAAAATGCAGATCAAAGTCGATTCGATGCGGAGTCGATTTGAGAAAAGCAGCGCCTGCGTCGATTGATCGCGGGCTCATCCGGACCATATGCGTCGGCAACCAGCAGCGAGAGCCCCGGCCCCGATGATGACAGACCGTTCCGCCACCTCACCCGCGCGCAACGTCCTGCGCCGCCGGCTGGAACGTCAGGATGTGGCCGCCAACCGCTATCACGACCGCCGGCTGGGGGCGGAGGTGGTCAACATCGTCGTCGGCGGCTGCGTCGTCACCGACGACCCGAACGTCGTCATCACCACCACGCTGGGCTCCTGCGTCGCCGCCTGCCTGTACGATCCGGTGGCGGAGATCGGCGGCATGAACCATTTCCTGCTGCCCGACGCCGGAAGCGACACGCTGTCGCTGTCGTCGCGCTATGGCGCCACGGCGATGGAGCATCTGATCAACCGGCTGCTGGCCGTCACCGGCCGGCGCGACCGGCTGCGCGCCAAGCTGTTCGGCGGCGCCAACGTCAACCTGAACACCCTGCGCACCGCCAACATCGGCCAGCGCAACGTCGATTTCGTCATGGAGTATCTGGCGACGGAGGGCATCCCCACCGTCAGCTGGGACGTCGGCGGCGCCACCCCGCGCGCCGTGCGCTTCTTCCCCACCACGGGCCGCAGCCAGCGCCGGCTGATCGGCGGCGAGACGCTGCACGAGATCGCCCGCAACGAGTCGTCCTATATGGAGCATCTGGGCCGGACGCGGATCGAAGGCGACGTCGAGCTGTTCTGATAGGCTCGACCGGGGGCGCGCCCGCTCGCCGCGCGCTCCCACCCCGCCGTTCTTCCGCGGAGCCCTTCATGGCCGACACGCTGTTCCGGATCGCCACCTTCAACCTGGAAAACCTGGACGACGATGCCGACGAGCCGCCCTTCGAGGCGCGGATCGCCACGCTGCGCCCGCAGCTGGAACGGCTGGAGGCCGACATCCTCTGCCTTCAGGAGGTCGACGCCCAGCATCCGGTGAAGAGCGAGCCGCGCATCCTGCGTGCGCTGACCCGGCTGCTGGAGGACACGCGCTATGCCGGCTATCACGTCACCGCGGGCGACGCCGCGTCGCCGGCCGACCGCCACAACCCGGTGATCGTCAGCCGCTGGCCGATCCGGGCGGCACGGCTGCTGCGCCACCATCTGGTGCCGCCGGCCCGCGTGCGGCTCGCCACCGCCGATCCGGCGGCGGAGGGGGAGACGGAGGTCGGCTGGGACCGGCCGGTCCTCCATGCCGAAATCGAGATGCCGGACGGCCGCATCCTGCATGTGTTCGACCTGCATCTGCGGGCGCCCATCGCCGCGCCGGTGCCGGGGCAGAAGGCCGGCGCCCAGATCTGGAAGACGGCGGCCGGCTGGGCGGAGGGCTTCTATCTCGCCTCGATCAAGCGGGCGGGGCAGGCGCTGGAGACGCGGATGGCGGTGGACCGGCTGTTCGACGCCGATCCCGACGCGCTGATCCTGGTGGCCGGCGACTGCAACGCCGACCTGGAGCAGACCGCCGTCCGCATCATCCGCGCCGGGCCCGACTTCACCGGCAACGCCGAGCTGGCCAACCGCGTGCTGGAGCCGCTGGAGCAGGCGATCCCGGAGGAGCGGCGCTACACCGTGCTGCATGGCGGCACACCGGTGCTGCTCGACCATCTGCTGGCCTCGCCGCGGCTGACCGAGCGGATGCGCGACGTGGCGATCCACAACGAGGATCTCACCGACGAGGTCGAGCACGCCGACGAGCCGTCGCCGGTCAGCTACCATGCGCCGGTGGTGGCGGGTTTCAGCCTATAGAGCGCACACTGCTAGAGCACACGGGGCTCACGCGGTGGGGATGGTGCCGCCGTCGATGACATATTCCGTGCCGGTGATCGTTCCGGCACGGTCGGAAGCGAGGAAAGCAATCAGGTTCGCGACGTCCTCCGGCTTGGATGGCCGGCCGATCGGAATGCCGCCGAGTGAGTCCATGATGATCCGCTTGCCACCTTCGTAATCGGTGCCGGCCTCCTGCGCGAGCCGCTCGGCCAGCCGCACCGCCGCCTCCGTCTCGATCCAGCCGGGGGACACGCGCACCACGCGCACGCCCTTGGGCGAGACCTCCTTGGAGAGACTCTTGCTGTAGGTCGAGAGCGCGGCCTTCGCGGCGGCGTAGGCCGTCGTCGCGTCCGGAAGCGGCAGCTGGCGCTGTATGGATGTCACGTGGATGACCACGCCGCGGCCCTGTGCCACCATCGCCGGCACGAGTTCGCGGTCGATCCTGACGGCGGGCATCAGGTTGAGATCGAGTTCCCTGGTCCATTCCGCGTCGCCCAACGCCGCGTAGCCGCCGGCCGGGGCGGATGAGCCGCCCAGCATGTGGACGATGACGTCGACTCCGCCCAGTCGCTCGCGCACCGCAGCGGCGAGCGTGGCGCACCCCTCCGCAGTGGTGAGGTCGGCGCCGACGAACATCTCCCCGCCCAGCGTGTCGGGCCGGGAACGGGCGGCGGTCAGCACCCGGGCGCCGAGCTCGCGGAATAGGGCAACGGTGGCCGCGCCGGCTCCGCGCGTGCCGGAGGTGACGAGCGCCCGCTTGCCTTCAAGGCTGACGAACCCGGTCATGGGGCGATCTCCAGTCCGGCAATCCGGCCGTTCTCGATCCGGAACGCGAAGACCAGCGTGGCAGGACTGCCGGGGAACTGGCCGGAAACCCTTGCAATGACTTTTGCAACACCGTCCGTCTCGGACATTTCGAGCGGTTCGATCACATGGGCGTACTTGGCCTTCGCGGCGCGCCACCACGCATCGATGGCTTCGTGGCCGGCATGGGACCCCCCTTCGTCCCTGACGACGGCGTCGGGCGCGAAGGCGGCGATCAGGGCCGCGCCGTCGCACCTCCGGTCAGCATCGATGTAGGCCAGGATCGGTGGGGGAAGAGTCATCGTGCTGTCTCCTGATCGGGGTGTCTTCGGTCCTTTCCAAGATGAGCGTGGACATCGGTTTCGATAATCGGGATAAAACGGGATGTGGAATTTCGCTTTGCGGGACAATGACGCGGGCTGAACTGAACGATCTCGACGCCGTTTTCGCCATTGCGCGCAGGGGGTCGTTCCGTGCCGCGGCACTCGATCTCGGCATGTCCACGACCGCGCTCAGCAACGCCGTCAGGAAGCTCGAGGCGGAACTCGGCGTCCGTCTGTTCAACCGGACGACGCGGAGCGTGTCGCTCACCGATGCCGGCCGGCTGTTCGTCGAGCAGGTCGGTCCGGCCTTGCAGGACGTCCACGGCGCTTTGGAAGCCGTGCGGTCGCAGCAGACGACGCCGTCGGGCACGCTTCGCATCAATGCGTTCGCCATGGCGGCCCGCGAAATCCTCTCGCCGCTCGTGCTGGAGTTCCTCCGCCGACATCCACAGGTGCATGTCGATCTCGTCACCGAGGGGCGGCTGGTGGACATCGTCGCCGAAGGGTTCGATCTCGGCGTGCGGGTGGCCGACCTCGTGCCCAGCGACATGATCGCGGTTTCCCTGGGCCGCCCGCAGCGATTTGCCGTCGTCGGTTCGCCGGCATATTTCGGGAAGCGTGAGAAACCCCGCGTCCCGCCTGACCTGTTCAACCACCCCTGCATCCGTGTCCGCCTGCCGAATGGGGCCCTTTATCGCTGGCAATTCGAGAGGGACGGGCAGGCGACGCAGATCGACGTGCGCGGACCTATCACCCTGGACGAGGCCAGTCTCGCACGGGCCGCCGTCCTGGAAGGCATCGGCCTCGGCTTCTTCATGGAGCAGGACGTGCGCACCGACATCGAGGCGGGCCGTCTCGTCCGCGTGCTCGATGACTGGACCCCGGTCCGTGCCGGGCTCTGTCTCTACTATCCCGGACGGCGCAACCCTTCGGCCGCCCTCAGGGCTTTCATCGGCCTCGCCCGTGAACTCGGCGCGAAGCCGGGTGTTTCGCCTTGAACCCATCGCCGCGTTCGGCCACTTGGCGGGACATGGCGCTGGATTCAGGAGCGCAACTGGTGGAAAACAGCGTCTTCGGGAATTTTGCGGCGCTGCGCTCCGGTTGAGAGGGCCGGCGCCATTCAGCAGGTGCCATTTGGGAGACAGCATGTTCACTGCCGCCAGCTTCCGCGTCGGCGACCGCGTGACCATCCGCAGCGGCCAGTCCATTCCGCAATCCATCGCCACGGTGGAGCGTTACACCGAAGGGGGGCGCTGCATGGTGCTGTCCGACGGCAGCGAGTGGCGTGCCGACGGCCGCCGCCAGTGGAGCTTCCGTGGCAGCTATTACAAGGGTCCGGTGGTCGAGCCGTTCGAGCAGGGCGACGACGAGTTCGTTGCGCGCCGCCGCGTCGTCGGCGCGCTGCGCAAGTTCGGCGACAGCCTGACGATGGACTCGGCCCTGAGCACCGAGGCCTTGCAGCGGATCCTGGATGCGGTGGACAAGGAAAAGGCGGCGGTGAAGAAGTAGAGGCTTCACTTATCGAACGACAAAAAGCCGGCGGCCCCTTGCGGGACCGCCGGCTTTTTTCATCCCGGACCGGTCACTCCGCCGCGATGGACTCGCGGGCGGGTTCCTCGGCCGGCACGGTGCGGATCAGGTGGTCGAAGGCGGCCAGCCCGGCCTTGGCACCCTCGCCCATGGCGATGACGATCTGCTTGAACGGCACCGTCGTCGCGTCGCCGGCGGCGAAGACGCCGGGCAGCGAGGTCTGGCCGCGGTTGTCCACCTCGATCTCGCCGCGCGGGGTCAGGGCCAGCGTACCCTTCAGCCATTCGGTGTTCGGCACCAGGCCGATCTGGACGAAGATGCCTTCCAGATCGACCCGCTTCAGCTCGCCGCTGTTGCGCTCCTTGTAGGACAGGCCGACCACCTTGTTGCCGTCGCCATGCACCTCGGTGGTCTGGGCCGACAGCAGGACGGTGACGTTGGACAGGCTGTGCAGCTTGCGCTGCAACACCGCGTCGGCACGCAGCTGGCTGTCGAACTCGATCAGCGTGACGTGCGAGACGATGCCGGCGAGGTCGATGGCCGCCTCCACGCCGGAGTTGCCGCCGCCGATCACCGCCACGCGCTTGCCCTTGAACAGCGGACCGTCGCAGTGCGGGCAGTAGGCGACACCCTTGTTGCGGTATTCCGCCTCGCCCGGGACGTTCATCGAGCGCCAGCGGGCGCCGGTCGACAGCACCACCGTGCGGGACTTCAGCGAGGCGCCGCTCGCCAGCTTCACCTCGATCAGGCCGCCTTCCTGGGTGGCCGGCACCAGGGCGGTGGCGGTCTGCAGGTTCATCACGTCGACCTCATAGTCCTTGACGTGCTGTTCCAGCGCCGCGGCCAGCTTCGGACCCTCGGTGTGGGAGACCGAGATGAAGTTCTCGATCGCCATGGTGTCGAGCACCTGACCGCCGAACCGCTCGGCCGCCACGCCGGTGCGGATGCCCTTGCGGGCGGCGTAGATGGCGGCAGCGGCACCGGCGGGGCCGCCGCCGATCACCAGCACCTCGAACGGGGCCTTGGCCTTGATCTTCTCGGCGGCGCGGGCGACGGCGCCGGTGTCGAGCTTGGCGACGATCTGCGCCACGTCCATCCGGCCCTGGGCGAAGGGCTCGCCGTTCAGGAAGACAGTGGGGACGGCCATCACCTGACGCTGCTCGACCTCCTGCTGGAACAGCGCGCCGTCGATGGCGACATGCTTGATCCGCGGGTTCAGCGCGCTCATCAGGTTCAGGGCCTGGACCACGTCCGGGCAGTTCTGGCAGGACAGCGAGAAATAGGTCTCGAAGCGGAAATCGCCGTCGAGGGTGCGGATCTGCTCCAGCAGCTCCTCCGACTCCTTCGACGGATGGCCGCCGACCTGGAGCAGGGCCAGCACCAGCGAATTGAACTCGTGCCCCATCGGCAGGCCGGCGAAGGTGACGCCGATGTCGCTGCCGTCGCGCTTGATGGCGAAGGAGGGCCGGCGGGCGTCGGCGCCGCTGCGGTCCAGCGTGATCTTGCCGGACAGCGAGGCGATGTCCTCCAGCAGGCCCAGCATCTCCTGCGACTTCGCGCCGTCGTCCAGCGACGCCACCAGGGTGATCGGGTGGGTGATGCGCTCCAGATAGGCCTTCAACTGCGTCTTCAGATTGGCGTCCAGCATGGCTTTCGTTCCCAACGTCTCATGTCCGGGGCGGATCGCCTGCGTGGTGTCGCGGCGGTCCGGGCGGAGAAAATGGTGACCCGAATCGGGGGAGCCGGTCGGGCGGGCGGTCTGGTTTTGAAACAGCGAAGAGTTTGAAACGTCATCGTCCTCCCCGCGCAGGCGGGGATCCAGATTTTGAAAGGACTGCGACAAAACGCGCCTGGATGCCCGCCTTCGCGGGGATGGGGAAACCGATGACGGAACCCGAACCGGGAGGCTTTTGAAAGCCGGCCGGTAAAAACCTGCCTTGCTGCCGGCTGCGGCGGCAAGGGCACTCGTTTAAATCCCGCCATCCAATTCTGTCGGGGGCGGGGGTGGGGGCCGGCCGGAACCGGCCCCCGATCCGTGATTTCCCGAAGGAAACCTTAGATCTTGCCGACGAGGTCGAGCGACGGGGCGAGGGTCTTCTCGCCTTCCTGCCACTTGGCCGGGCAGACCTCGCCCGGGTGGGCGGCGACGTACTGCACGGCCTTGATCTTGCGCAGCAGCTCCTTGGCGTCGCGGCCGACGCCGCCGGCGGTGATCTCGACGATCTGGATCTTGCCGTCCGGATCGACGACGAAGGTGCCGCGGTCGGCCAGGCCGACTTCCTCGATCAGGACCTCGAAGTTGCGGCTGATCGCCAGCGTCGGGTCGCCGATCATGGTGTAGCCGATCTTGCCGATGGCCGGCGAGGTGTCGTGCCAGGCCTTGTGGCAGAAGTGGGTGTCGGTCGAGACGCTGTAGACCTCGACGCCCAGCTTCTGGAATTCGGCGTAGTTGTCAGCCAGGTCTTCCAGCTCCGTCGGGCAGACGAAGGTGAAGTCGGCCGGGTAGAAGAACACGACCGACCACTTGCCCTTCAGGTCGGCGTCGGTCACGTCGATGAACTTGCCGTTCTTGTACGCGGTCGCCTTGAAGGGCTTAATCTCACTGTTGATCAAGGACATTTGTGTTCTCCGATAGGTGCGATGATTTGGTTGACGCCCCAATCCCTCGCCGCTGGCCCCGGCCGGTGGCCGTGACATGCCCGACTTAGTGCGGCGCACCGGGTCGAACAAGGGGGCCTGCCGTGTGGCCAGGGGAGCGGGGCGATGTTCCCTGTGTCCCGTTGACCCGTGGAGGAATACGGGAAATCTGTGATCAAGAGAAGTAGAAAATACCAATTGAACTGATCGATAAATCCGATTACATAACCGGGCATGAAACCGCTCCCCACCCTGCGCCAGCTCCGCTACCTCGTCGCCGTCGTCGACCGCTGCCATTTCGGGCAGGCGGCGGAGGCCTGCCTCGTCAGCCAGTCGACGCTGAGCGCCGGCTTGCAGGAGCTGGAGGATCTGCTGGGCGCCACGCTGGTGGAGCGCACGCGCCGCTCCGTGCTGCCGACACCGCTCGGCCGCGAGATCGCGGAGCGGGCGCGGCAGCTTCTGAAGGGGGCGGAAGAACTGGTGGACATCACCCGCTCCGCCGCCGACCCGATGTCGGGCGCGCTCCATCTGGGGGTGATTCCGACCATCGGCCCCTTCCTGATCCCCCGCGTGATGCCGGCCCTGCGCGAGACCTTCCCGCGGCTGCGGCTCTATCTGCGCGAGGACCAGACGGCGCGGCTGCTGGAGCAGCTGAACGCCGGCAAGCTGGACGCGGCGCTGCTGGCCTTGCCCTACCCGATGGGCGACCTGGAGACGGAGGACATCGCGGAGGACCGCTTCTCCTTCGTCTGCCCCACCGGCCACCGGCTGGGCGTCGGCGACCCGGCGCAGCCGGTGGCGGTCCCGTCGGAGGATCTGCTGCTGCTGGAGGACGGGCATTGTCTGCGCGACCATGCCATGGCGGCCTGCGCGCTGGACGCCACGCCGCACAACACCGCCTTCCAGGGCACCAGCCTGCACACGCTGGTACAGATGGTGGCGAACGGGCTGGGGGTGACGCTGCTGCCGCAGATGGCGGTCGATTCCGGCATCCTGCGCGGGCTCGATCTGGCGGTGCGCCCGCTGGCGGGCGACCGTCCGGGACGGCGGATCGCGCTGGCCTGGCGCCGCACATCGGGGCGGAAGGAAACCTTCCAGCGGCTGGCCGAAGCGCTCAGGGCGGAGATGACGGCGAAGGACGGCTGACGGAGCGGCGGCGAAAGATTCGCTTGGTCCCGCGGGTGCGAGGTGGTTTAAACGGGACGGTTTTTCGCCCGTTCACTCCGCTTTCGGGACACCCAACGTCATGTCCACCACCGCCACCGCTTCCGTTTCCGCCCCCGGCCCCCTGTTCGACCGCGTCGCCATCATCGGCATCGGTCTGATCGGCTCCTCCCTGGCACGGGCGCTGGCGGAATATGGGATCGCGCGGCAGGTGGTCTGCACCGACCGCAACGCCGATGCCTGCGCCAAGGCGCTGGAGCTGGGCATCGTGGCGGAGGCCTCCACCGACCCGGCGGCGGCGCTGGCCGGCGCCGATCTGGTGGTGCTGTCGACCCCGGTCGGCAGCTATGCCGCGGTGGCCGAGGCCATCGGGCCGCTCCTGAAGCGCGGGACCATCGTCACCGACGTCGGCTCGGTCAAGCAGGCGACCCTGCGCGACGTCGGGCCGCATCTGCCCGACGGTGTCCATCTGATCCCCGGCCATCCGGTGGCGGGCACCGAGCATTCGGGGCCGGAGGCGGGATTCGCCACGCTGTTCCAGGGCCGCTGGTGCATCCTGACCCCGCCGCCCGGCGCCGACCGCCATGCGCTGGAGCGGGTGACCGAGCTGTGGCGCCGCGTCGGCTCCACCGTCGAGGTCATGGAGGCCAGCCACCACGACCGTGTGCTGGCCATCACCTCGCACCTGCCGCACCTGATCGCCTACACCATCGTTGGCACCGCGTCGGACCTGGAGGAGGACACCAAGTCCGAGGTCATCAAATTCTCGGCCGGCGGCTTCCGCGACTTCACCCGCATCGCCGCCAGCGACCCGGTGATGTGGCGCGACGTGTTCCTGAACAACCGCGAGGCGGTGCTGGAAATCCTCCAGCGCTTCACCGAGGATCTGACGGCCTTGCAGCGCGCCATCCGCTGGGGAGAGGGGGAGCAGCTGCAGGACCACTTCACCAAGACCCGCGCGGTGCGCCGGGGAATCATCGACGCCAAGCAGGCTTAAACGCCCTCTCCGCTCCGGGGAGAGGGAAATCCCCGGAGTTCTCAGCCTTCCGATTAAGACGCCCGCAACGCCCCGAGGAACCCGTCGACCTCCTGGCGCATCCGCCCGGCATCGTCCTGCACCGTGTCCACCGAGCGCACCATCACGCCGCTGGCCCGTTCGGCGGACGCGGCGGCGGAGGTGACGGCGGCGATGTTGTCGGAGACGGCGCGGGTGCCGTCGGCGGCGTCCTGGATGTTGGTGGCGATCTCGCCCACCGCGGCGGTCTGCTGTTCGACCGCGGCGGCGACCTCGCCAGCGATCTCGTTCAGGCGGGCGATGGTGCGGGTCACCGCACCGATGGTGTCGACCGCGGTGCCCGATGCGCTCTGGATTTCGGCGATGCGCGCCTGGATCTCGGCGGTCGCCTTTGCCGTCTGGCCGGCAAGCTGCTTCACCTCGCTCGCCACCACGGCGAAGCCCTTGCCGGCCTCGCCGGCGCGGGCAGCCTCGATGGTGGCGTTCAGCGCCAGCAGGTTGGTCTGGCCGGCGATGCCGGAAATCATGTCCACCACCTTGCCGATCTCCTCCGCCGCCTCGGCGAGGCTGCCCATCACCGTGGTGCTGCGCTCGGCGTCGCGGGTGGCGTCGGCGGCGATGCCGGCGGAATCGGCGACCAGACGGGCGATGCCGGCGAAGCTGGCCGACAGTTCGGCGGTGGCGGCGGCGACGCTGTCGACATTGGCCGAGGCGCGGCCGGCGGCCGACGACACCGCGTCGGAGTGGCGCGCCGTCTCGGCGGCGCCCTCGGCCATCGCGGATGAGGCGGCGGCCATCTCGGCGGTGGAGGTCGACAGCGCTTCGACCAGCCGCTTCACCGTTGCCTCGAAGCCGTCGGCGAGCGTGCGCAGCTCGCGCCGGCGCTCCTCGGCGGCGGCGGTCTTCAGCCGTTCCTGCTCCTGCTGGAGGCGTTCGGTGTCGAGCATGGTGTCGCGGAAGACGCGGGCGGCGGTCGCCATGCGGCCGATCTCGTCGCGGCGGCCTTCTTCGAAGGTGGCGGTGAAGTCGCGGGCGGCCAGCCGCTCCAGCGAACCGGCGACATCGAGGATCGGGCGGGAAATGCCGCGCACCAGCACGGCGCCGAAGCCCAGCGCCAGCAGGGTGCACAGCGTCACCCCGCCCAGCACCATGCCGTGGGCGCTGCTGTAGACCGCCGCCCCCTGGTCGGCGACGGCGCCGGCATCGGCCATCGTGCTGTCCACCAGCGCGTCGAGCGCCTCCTGCACGCGGGCGAAGGCGACGGCGCTGGGGCGCTTGAAGACGCTGACGGCGGACTGGGCGTTGCCGTCGCGGGCCTGGCCGCGCACGCGGTCGGCAGCGGCGGCATAGGCGGTCCAGGCCTCGTCGAAGGCGGCCAGACGGGCGGCACCCTCGCCGCCGGTGAAACGGGCACCGGCGGCCTGACGGCGCGACGCAACCTCGGTCACCGCGTCGGTCCAGCCCTTTTCCGCCTGGTTCACCTGCATCTCGTTGGTGGCGAGCGCATAGGCGGCTTCGGCGATGCGGTGGCTCTGCGCGGCGGAGGTCAGTTGACCGGCCAGCTGGGTCGCCGGCAGCGAACGGCTGCGCATTGTTTCTGCAGCATTGTTTAGGATTTCAAGCCGGCTGAGCGTGAAAATCCCGAAGGCGCCGGCCATCACCACAGTGCCCAGCACCGCGACGATGATCTTGGCACGGATGGTCAACTGTCCGAATGCTCGAATTTTAGCCATTTTGCCCGCATCCCCGCCAAACCTCCGGCAAGACGCCTATCCATCCGAAGGTATTGTTCGACCCTCAATCTTACTAATCCGAATGTTTAAAATTATCAACGCGGAAGGTGAGTGAATTCGTCGGAAATCCGGGGTGTCGGACAATGGTCACAGGGGGCGATTTGAATGGGGCGTAAAGGAAGCCCGAAAACGAAACGGCCGCCGCACCCGGATGGTGCGGCGGCCGTTTCGGGACCGGCTGAGGATGGAGATCAGGCGGCCTTGCGAACGGAACCCAGCTCGGTGAACAGCTTCACCACGGCTTCGACGAACTCGTTCAGCTGGTCCTGGCCCAGCGCCGAGACCGTGATGTCGTCGACGACCAGAGCCTCGTCGCTGATCTTGCCGCCGGCGGCGGTCAGGTCGGCGCGGTAGGCTTCCGGGGCGGCCAGCAGGCGGCCGCGCAGCTTGCCGGGGATCGCCAGCAGCTGGATGCCCTGGTCGATGGCGGCGATCGGCTTGCCGGCATCCAGGAAGTGGCCGACGATGCGGCGGGTGTGGGCCGACTGCTGCAGCTTCGCCACGCTGCGCTCACCGCCCGGCAGCAGCAGCATGTCGAAGTCGGCGCCGAGCGCCTCGCTCAGATGCTTGTCCACCGGGAAGTAATGGCCCCAGGACTTGCCGTGCCAGCCGTTGACCAGACCCGTCTCGGTCGAGATCGTACGCAGCGTGGCGCCGGTCTTGATCAGGGCGCGTTGCGGCTCGGTCATCTCCGCTTCTTCGAAGCCGTTGGAGACGAGGATGGCGATGGACTTTCCTGCGAGCGTTTGATCCATACTGTCTTGTCCTTTCATCGTTTCACCAATAGAACGCCGGAGCATCTCCGATGGCATGTCGGCCAGGGGAGAACCCGCCGGGGGCTCGCCGAAGCAGGGGAGGCGGTCGGGAAACGGTCATCGCCGCGCATGAGGATGCGCGGCGGCCAGTTCCGCCCGCCGGGACCCCGAGGTCGGGTGCCGGCGTGTGGGACCTTTACGTCCCGGATCGGTTTGTTTTCAGCATGGGGACTTAATTGGTCCCGATGAGGCCCCAAGTCAACAAGGGATTCCGCGGCGCACCCAAGGATGCGGCACCCCGGATTCCGCCGTAACCGGTGGATTCCGCCGCATTTTCCAGCCCAGTTCAAGACTTTCGGGCCAACCGGCCTGTACCACCGGTTGATGCGGTGCAGGGCTGCCATACCATGGGGGCGTGGCTTCCCCGAAGTATTATCCTGGATGAACCGGATGCCGGCTGTGTCGACGCCAAAAAAAAGCGGCCGGGGGGAAGGCCCCCGGCCGTCGGCAAGTCAAAGCATCAGCCGTTCGAAAAGATCCAGCTCGCACACTGGATCACGGACCAATCCCAATGATCGGAACCTGCGATCAATGGAACTGGTCAGCCTCGGTGGAGTCCTTGTACGCGGTGGTCGAGGAGGTGCCGCCGGAGATCGCCGTGGCGACCGCGTCGAAGTAGCCGGTGCCGACTTCGCGCTGGTGCTTGGTGGCGGTGTAGCCGTCCTTCTCGGCCGCGAACTCGGCCTGCTGCAGTTCGGAGTAGGCGGCCATGCCGCGCTCGGCATAGCCCTTGGCCAGGGTGAAGGCCGAGTAGTTCAGGCTGTGGAAGCCGGCCAGCGTGACGAACTGGAACTTGTAGCCCATGGCGCCCAGCTCGCGCTGGTACTTGGCGATGGTGGCGTCGTCCAGGTTGGCCTTCCAGTTGAAGGACGGCGAGCAGTTGTAGGCCAGCATCTTGCCCGGGAACTGCTTGTGCACGGCCTCGGCGAAGCGGCGGGCTTCGTCCAGGTTCGGCTTGGAGGTCTCCCACCACATCAGGTCCGAATACGGCGCGTAGGACAGGCCGCGGGCGATGCAGTGATCGACGCCCATGCCCTTCTTCAGGCGGAAGAAGCCCTCGGTGGTGCGGCCGCTGTCGAAATCGATGAAGGGATGGTCACGCTCGTCGATGTCCGAGGTGATGAGCTGCGCCGACTCCGCGTCGGTGCGGGCGATCACCAGGGTCGAGGTGCCGCAGACGTCGGCGGCCAGACGGGCGGCGTTCAGCGTGCGGATGTGCTGCTGCGTCGGGATCAGAACCTTGCCGCCGAGGTGGCCGCACTTTTTCTCCGAAGCCAGCTGGTCTTCCCAGTGCACGCCGGCGGCACCGGCCTTGATCATGGCCTTCATCAGCTCGAAGGCGTTCAGCGGGCCGCCGAAGCCGGCCTCGGCGTCGGCGATGATCGGCGCGAACCAGTAGGTGTCGCCCTTGCCCTCGGAGGTCTGGATCTCGTCGGCGCGCTTGAAGGTGTTGTTGATGCGCTCGACCACCGCCGGGACCGAGTTCACCGGATACAGGCTCTGGTCCGGGTACATCTGGCCGGCCGTGTTGGCATCGCCGGCGACCTGCCAGCCCGACAGGTAGATGGCCTTCAGGCCGGCCTTGACCGCCTGCATCGCCTGGTTGCCGGTCAGAGCGCCCAGGGTGTTGATGTAGGGCTCGGTGTTCAGCAGCTCCCACAGGCGGCGGGCACCCAGCTCGGCCAGCGTGTACTCGATCTTGACCGAGCCGCTCAGACGCTTGACGTCGTCCATGGTGTAGTCGCGGCGGATGCCCTCGTAACGGGCGGCGTGGATGGCGGTCTTGGTCTTTTCATCGAGCGACATGGGTCAGGTTCCTTATGTCCGGTGCGCCCGGTCGATCGGGGCGGAACTGGGGTCTCGGGGCGGGCCTTTTGTCGGTCCCGGCATCCGGTTGCGGACAGTGGCGTTTCCTCCCGCCTTGCTCTGCCGTCCGGTGTCTTCGGGGCCGCTTGCGCTTTACAGCGCGGCCGTGAACCAAGACTTAAACCCGGCCCGAGTGCGTTGCAATAAGCCCTTGTTTGTAAAAAGGTCCGTTTGTAAACTGCCATATTCACAATCCTGTAAATCCGTAAATCTTGTAAAGTTCGCGATCCGTCGAGGGGGCTGGTTTTGGCGACCATGGAAAAGAAGGCGATGCTGGGTCCGAAGGTGCGCCGCCTGCGCCGCGACCAGGGCCTGACCCAGGCGCAGATGGCTGACCAGCTCGGCATCTCCCCCAGCTATCTGAACCTGATCGAGCACAACCAGCGCCCGGTCACGGTGCCGCTGCTGCTGAAGCTGGGCCAGCAGTTCGGCGTCGATCTCCAGGCCTTCGCCGAGGACGAGGAAAGCCGGCTGGTGGCCGGCCTGCGCGAGGTGTTCGCCGACCAGCTGTTCGACGGATCGGACATCAAGAACCAGGATTTCCGCGAGCTGGCGGCGGTGGCGCCGACGCTGGGGCAGGCGGTGGTGGCGCTCTATCGCGGCTTCCGCGGGGCGCGCGACGATCTCCAGGCCCTGGCGGAGCGGGTGGCCGACCGCGAGAAGCTGCATCTGGTGCAGGCCACCGGCTTCCCGCAGGACGAGGTGCGCGACCTGTTCCAGACCCATTCCAACCATTTCCCGGAACTGGAGGCGGCGGCGGAAAGCCTGTGGCAGGACGGCAAGCTGGAGCGCGGCGACCTTTATCGCGGGCTGGTCGACTGGCTGAACACCCAGCACAGCGTCCGCGTCCGCCTGCTGCCGTCGGAGGTGATGGGCTATGCAGTGCGCCGCTTCGACCGCCACAGCCGGCGCATCCTGCTGTCGGAGATGCTGGCGCCGTCGGGCCGCACCTTTCAGCTCGCCTGCCAGATCGCGCTGCTGCGGCACCGCGACCTGCTGAACGGCATCGTCGACGCCGCCAATCTGTCGGACGACGAGGCGCGGCGGCTGACCCGGATCGGGCTGGCGAACTATTTCGCCGCGGCGGTGCTGATGCCCTACGCCCGCTTCCATGAGGCGGCGACCCAGCTGCGCTACGACATCGAGATCCTGCGGCGGCGCTTCGACGCCTCCTTCGAGCAGGTCTGCCACCGGCTGACCACCCTGCACCGGTCGGGGGCCAAGGGCGTGCCCTTCTTCTTCATGCGGGTGGACAGCGCCGGCAACGTGTCGAAGCGCTTCTCCGGCGCCGGCTTCCATTTCGCCCGCTTCGGCGGTGGCTGCCCGCGCTGGATCGTCTATGAAGCCTTCCGCACGCCGGGCAAGATCCACAGCCAGATGGCGGAGATGCCGGACGGCACCGCCTATTTCTCCATCGCCCGCACGGTGGTGAAGGCTGGCGGCGGCCACCGCAGCCCGCCGCAGCAATTCGCGGTGGCGCTCGGCTGCGACGTCCAGCATGCGGCTCAGGTCACCTATGCGGACGGGTTCGACCTGTCTAACACCGATGCGGCGACCCCGATCGGGGTGAATTGCCGGCTCTGCCCGCGGCTGGACTGCTCGCAACGGGCGTTTCCGCCGCTGAATCATCGGCTTATCGTCGATGAGAATTTGCGCGGCCTGTCGCCCTACCTGTTCGCGCCGCCCAGCGCCGAGTAAGTCGTGAATTGACCGGGATCAATGTTGTACGGCGGAATTCGTGTTGTTTGCCGGAAAGCCCGTCATTTGACTGGTATAAATCCGTGGCCTTCGACCGGGTTTGTTGATAGGTTTCGGCCGTTGCGTCGCGGCAGCTCCGCTCGTGTCATCGCGCCGGCCACCTGAACGCAGCGTCCCGGACTTCTGTATTGAACATTGCCAACAGAGCTTGGCCTCGACAGGTTTTGGAACGCCCCCATGAGCAACTTGATCAAAGAGCGCGTGCTGACCGTTCACCACTGGACCGACACGCTGTTCAGCTTCACCACCACGCGCGATCCGTCCTTCCGCTTCCTGCCGGGGCAGTTCACCATGATCGGGCTGGAGGTCGAAGGCCGGCCCCTGCTGCGTGCCTACAGCCTCGTCAGCGCGCATTACGAGGAGACGCTGGAGTTCTTCAGCATCAAGGTGCAGGACGGCCCGCTGACCTCGCGGCTCCAGCACCTGAAGGAAGGCGACACGCTGCTGGTGAACCGCAAGGCGACCGGCACGCTGATCACCGACAACCTGCTTCCCGGACGGAACCTGTATCTGCTGAGCACCGGCACCGGCCTGGCGCCGTTCCTCAGCATCATCAAGGATCCGGAGATGTACGAGAAGTTCGACCGGGTGATCCTGACCCACGGCACCCGCACCGTGGCGGAACTGGCCTATGACGACCTGATCCACCACAGCCTGCCGGAGAACGAGTTCTTCGGCGAGCAGGTGAAGGAAAAGCTGCTCTATTACCCGACCGTGACGCGCGAGCCCTTCCGCAACCAGGGCCGCCTGACCACACTGATGGAAACCGGCAAGATTTACGAAGACCTGGGCCTGCCGGAACTGGATGCCGAGAAGGACCGCGTGATGATCTGCGGCAGCCCGGCGATGCTGGCCGAGACCACCGCGATGATGGAAAAGCGCGGCTTCGTCATGGGCACCAACGGAGAGCCGGGCGGCTTCGTCATCGAAAAGGCATTCGTCGAACGCTGAAGCGAGCGGTGAAATTGGGGGCGGGGATGCAATTTCCCACGGAATAAACTCCCCTGTCCGCCGGTTTACCAATCCGTGACGAAGGCACGTCACTCAATCCTTGACCGACTGGGCGCGCCTCCTTTGGGGGGCGCGCCCATTTTCTGTCCGCATCCGTGAATAAAATCGCCGTCCGGCCTGTTGGTGCGACGGTCACCGTTCAAACCGTCAAGCCTTTGGTGTAGACATCCCGCCCATGCGCCTGATCCTCATCCTCGCCGCGATGATCGTCGCCGGCCTCGCGAATCTCGCCGTCTGGTCCCTGCCGAACCTGCCGGTGCCGCTCGACCCGCCGCCCGGCGGCAAGCTGCGCAGCGTGTCCTTCGCGCCCTTCCGCGATGGGCAGAGCCCGCTGACCGGCGTCCTGCCCTCCACCGCCCAGATCGAGGAGGACATCGTCGCCCTCGCGCCGCAGGTGGCCGGCATCCGCACCTACACCTCGCTGGAAGGCTTGCAGGTGGTGCCGGAACTGGCGCGCAAGCATGGCATGCAGGTCACCATGGGGGCGTGGCTGTCCTCGCGGACGGACAAGAACGAGGCGGAGATCGCCTCGCTGATCGACCTCGCCAACCGCTATCCCGAAATCATCACCCGCGTCATCGTCGGCAACGAGGTGCTGCTGCGCCGCGAGCTGACGCCGGAGCAGGTCGCCGGCTACATCGACCGCGTCAAGGCGGCGGTGAAGCAGCCGGTGTCCTACGCCGACGTGTGGGAGTGGTGGCTGAAATACCCGCAGATCGCCGATCACGTCGATTACCTGACCATCCACCTGTTGCCCTATTGGGAGGACGTGCCGGCCGGCGTCGAGGCGGCGACCGAGCGCATCCGCCAGAGCTACCGCACCATCGCCCACCGCTTTCCGGGCAAGCCGATCCTGGTCGGCGAGACCGGCTGGCCGACGCAAGGCCGCTCGCGCGGGGCCGCCGTGCCCGGGCTGGTCAACAAGGCGAAGTTCGTCAACGCCTTCGTCCGCATGGCCGAGCAGGAAGGCTTCGACTACAACGTGATCGAAGCCTTCGATCAGGAATGGAAGGCCAAGCTGGAGGGCACGGTCGGCGGCCATTGGGGCCTGTACAACGCCGACCGCACGCCGAAATTCTCGCTGGCCGGGCCGGTCGTCGGCAATGTCGCGTGGCCCTGGCTGTTCGCGGCGTCGAGCGGGCTGGCGCTGGTGCTGCTGGGCGGGCTGTCGCTGCTGCGCCGCCATGTGCCGGGCACCGGCTGGGTGGTGCTGATCCTGCTGGCGCAGGCGCTGTCGACCCTCTATGTCCGCGCCGCTTTCCTGGCGGAGCATGGCAAGCATTATTGGCAGGACACCACGCTGGCCGTGGCGATGCTGGCGCTGACCGCTGCGCTGGCGCTGGCGGTGCTGCTGACCGCCCACCGCACGCTGGCGAGCGGCGGTCTGGCCAGCGAGCCGCTGGTCGGCCTGCGCCATGCCCGCCCGGCCCTGACCCGCACCGAGCGGGTGGGGCGGTGGAGCGCCGTCGCGCTCGGCGTCTCGGCGCTGGTCTGGTCGCTGCTGATCGTCTTCGACGGCCGCTACCGTGACTTCCCCAACCCGTACCTGCTGATCCCGGCGGTGGCGCTGCCGGCGCTGGGCCTGATCCGCGCCGCCCGCCGGCCGGTGGGGGCGGAGACGCGCGGCGCGCTGGGCATCGCCAGCCTGTTCCGTCCGGCCGTTCCCCTTGCCGACGGCGGGCCGAGCGGCCTGTGCGGCGCCGTCCGCCGTCTGCCGGTCGAGTCGGCTCTGGGGTTCGGATTGCTGCTGGCGGCGCTGCTGACCGTGGTGGCGGAGGGCTTCGTGCCGCTCGAATCGCTGATCTACGGCCAGCTGCCCTTCATGGAGGCGCTGCACGAGGTCGAGTGGACCCGGCCGAACTGGGAAGCGCTGGGTTGGGCAGCCTTGCAGGTCCTGCTGGCGCTGCCCTTCCTGGCCGGGGTGTGGAGCGCCCGGCGTCCGCTGCGGCGGATCTGAAGTCAGGTCAGGTCCGGATCAGCCCGTCCTGCTTCGGCGTCTCCGGAGCAGGGACGGGGGCCGGGCCGGGCGCCGGAGCGGCGGGCGGCGTCAGCTGCCAGTTGTCCAGGGCCCGTTTCAGCGCGTCGAGCCCGGCACCGGCCGAGTTTTTCGCCTCGTCCGCCGCGCGGGTGATGGCGGCGCAGAGGTCGGCGCGGCGCTTGGGATCGTTGCGGCTCTCCTCCAGCGCGCGGCCGACATCGTCGGTCGTGCCGCCGCCCTTGGCGTCGGGCGGCACCGCCTTCGGGTCGATGCCCAGCAGCGGCAGCAGATACTCCCGCCCCTTCTCGCGCGCCACCGCCGCGGCTTTGTCGCCGAACCGCTCCGCCGCCGCGACTCCGGTGTCCCAGGTGCTGAGCGCCGCCGAGACGGTCGGGCTGCACCGGCCGGCCGGATCGGCGGGCGGCACCGTCTGGGCGTGCAGCGGGGCGGCGCTCAGCAGCAGCGCGGTGAGCGCCGGCATGGCAAGGCGGCGGAGAGGGGCGGG
>NZ_WHOS01000069.1 GCF_013340935.1 Azospirillum melinis
GCCATGGGCGAAGTTGATGACGTTCAACATGCCGAAGATCACCGCCAGCCCAAGGCTGAGCAGCGCATAGAAGGAACCATTGATGAGTCCGAGCAGAAGCTGCCCGAACAGCACTTGGGGCGGAACTCCCAGCAGGCTGACCATGTCCGCGTCTCTCCCGGTTCGTGGTTGTTGTTTTTTGTTTTGGATTGGATGGTCGTCGGTTGCCGTCCTCCAATCCCGCCCAATGGGCGGGATTGGAGGACGGCTTAACCCCTTATTTCACCAGCGGGCAGCCGCTCTGCTTGGGGTCCATGAAGGCAGTGTCAGCCGGGATGGTCTTGACGATTTTGTAGTAGTCCCAGGCCCCCTTCGACTCGGCCGGGGTCTTCACCTGGGCCAGATACATGTCGTGGAACATACGGCCGTTGGCGGCAATCTTGCCCTTCTTGGCGAACATGTCCTCGACCGGCAGTTCGCGCATCTTCGCCGACACCTTGTCGGCGTCGTCGGTCTTCGCCGCCTCGACCGCCTTGAGATAGTGCTTCACCGCCGAATAAACGCCGGCCTGCACCATGGTCGGCTTCTTGCCGGCCTTCGCCTCGAACTTTTTCGACCACTCGCGGGTCTGCTCGTCCGCATCCCAATAGAAGCCGGTGGTCAGCATCAGCCCCTGCGCCGATTGCAGGCCCAGCGCATTCACGTCGGAGATGAACATCAGCAGGCCGGCCAGGCTCTGGCCCGACTGGGTGATGCCGAACTCCGCGGCCTGCTTGACCGCGTTGACCGTGTCGCCGCCGGCATTCGCCAGCCCGATGACGTCGGCGCCCGAACCTTGCGCCTGCAACAGGAAGGACGAGAAGTCCGACGTGCCGAGCGGATGGCGAACCGAGCCGGAGATGGTACCGCCAAGCGACTTCACCATCTTGGTGGTCTCCTCCTCCAGCGACTGGCCGAAGGCATAGTCGGCGGTCACGAAGAACCACTTCTTCTTGCCCTGCTCATACAGGGCGCGGCCGGTTCCGGCAGCCATGGCGTAGTTGTCGTAGGTCCACTGGAAGCCGTAGGGGCTGCACTGCGCACCGCTGAGCGCGGTGGCGCCGGGACCGGACATCAGGAAGATGCGCTTCTTGTCCTTGGTGATGCCCTGCACCGCCAGGGCGGCGGCGGAGTTCGGCACGTCGGCGATGACGTCGACGCCACCGGTATCCACCCATTCGCGCGCCTTGGAGGCAGCAATGTCGGCCTTGTTCTGGTGATCGGCGACGACGATCTCGACGGGCGCGCCGGCGACCTTGTTGCCGAACTCCTCCGCCGCCATCCGCGCGGCGATGGCGGAGCCCTCGCCGGCCAGATCGGCGTAGATGCCGGAACGGTCGTTCAGCACGCCGATGCGGATGACGTTGTCCGACACCTGGGCGGAAGCCGGAACGACAGTCCCGGCGAGCGTCAGCAGGGCGGTGCCGGCGAGAAGAAGCGTGCGCATCGGAAGGTCTCTCCCTCTTGGTTTTTGTTGTCGGCCGGGTCCCGTCGTGGGTCCCTCTGCCGTGATCGGGCACGGATCCGGCGGTTCGCCGCCCCGGCCCTGGAAGAGGGGCGGAGCGGCGTCGGTGCCGGTGATGTCGGGGGCTGGAGCGCCTACACGCCGAGATAGGTGTGCAGCTTGTCCATGTTGGCGTGGAGCTGGTCGTTGGGGATCATGTCCACCACATGGCCCTCCTCCATCACGTAATGGCGGTCGGCGATGGTGGCGGCGAAGCGGAAGTTCTGCTCGACCAGCACGATGGTGAAGCCGCGCTGCTTCAAGGCCCGCACCGCCACGCCGATCTGCTCGATGATCACCGGGGCCAGCCCCTCGGTCGGCTCGTCCAGCAGGATCAGGGTGGCGCCGGTGCGCAGGATGCGGGCGATGGCCAGCATCTGCTGCTCGCCGCCCGACAGCCGGGTGCCCTGGGTCGAGCCGCGACCCTTCAGGTTGGGGAACAGCTCGTGGATCTGCGGGACCGTCATCCCGCCCTCCTTCACCACCGGCGGCAGCGTCAGGTTCTCGTCCACGCTGAGCGAGGAGAAGATGCCGCGCTCCTCCGGCACATAGCCGATGCCCAGTCGCGGGATCCTGTGCTGGGCCATGCCGATCAGCTCGGTGCCCTGGAAGCGGATCGAGCCGGTGCGCTTGCCCATGATCCCCATGATGGCGCGCATGGTCGAGGTCTTGCCGGCGCCGTTGCGGCCCAGCAGCGTCACCACCTCGCCCTGGCGCACCTCCAGGCTGACGCCGTGCAGCACATGGCTCTCGCCGTAGAAGCCGTGCAGGTCGGCGATCTCCAGCATCGCTGTCCCCGTTTGGGCAGTCTTCGTCTGCATCCCGTCAGGCATGTCCGGTCCCCCCCGTGCCCATATAAGCTTCCATCACCTGCGGGTTCCTGGAGACGACCTCGTACGGCCCCTCCGCCAGGATCTCGCCGCGGCGGAGCACGGTGATGGTGTCCGACAGGTGGGCGACGACCGACAGATTGTGCTCCACCATCAGCACGGTGCGGTCGGCGGCGACGCGCTTGATCAGGGCGGCGGTGCCCTCGATGTCCTCATGGCCCATGCCGGCCAGCGGCTCGTCGAGCAGCATCACCTCCGGGTCGAGCGCGAGCGTGGTGGCGATCTCCAGCGCGCGCTTGCGGCCATAGGGCAGCTCGGCGGCGGTGTGACCGGCCCAGGGAGTGAGGTTGACCGCCTCGATCAACTCCAGCGCCCGCTCGTGCAGGTCGTGGAGCGACGATTCGGACTTCCAGAAATGGAAGCTGGTGCCAAGCGGCCGCTGGAGCGCGACGCGGACATTCTCCAGCACGCTCAAGTGCGGGAAGACGGCCGAGATCTGGAAGGAGCGGACCAGCCCCTTGCATGCGATGTCGGCCGGCTTGGTGCGGGTGATGTCACGGCCCTTGTAGAGGATCTGGCCGCGGGTGGGGATCAGGAACTTGGTCAGCAGGTTGAACACCGTGCTCTTGCCGGCGCCGTTCGGGCCGATCAGCGCGTGGATGGTGCCGCGGCGAACCTGAAGGTTCACGTCGCGAACCGCGACGAAGCCGCCGAACTCCTTCGAAAGTCCCCGGGCCTCCAGGATGATGGTGCCATTCATGGTCGCGTTCTGGCGTCCTTCTGTTGCTGGCGGTGGGCCATGGCAATCGGGCCATGACAATCCCGATGGCGGCACTCGATGACCTGTGTCGCGACGGCCGTCCGGCATCCGCCTCTGGCGACCGTCGCTCCGCTTATTTCTGGCTGCTCGCGGTACCGACCAGCGGGCAATCGCTCTGGCTCAGCGGCAGGTAGGCCTCGCTCGCGGGGATCGTTGCGACCACCTTGTAATATTCCCAGGGGCCCTTCACCTCGGCCGGCTCCTTGACCTGGACAAGATAAAAATCATGAATGAGCTTGTTGTCCGTACGCAGCCTCGCCCCGCGTGCAAAGAAATCGTCCACCGGCATCGACCTCATTTTTTCCATGACGGCATCGGTCGAATCCGTGCCGGCCGCCGCGACGGACTTCAGGTAATGCAGCACGGCGGAATAGACCGCCGCCTGGGGAGCTGTCGGCATGCGGCTGCGGACCTGATAGAACCGCCGACCGAACGCCCTGGTCTCGTCGTTCAGGTCCCAGTACCAGGCGGTGACCGTCGTCAGGCCCTTTGCGATCTCCGGCCCCATGCTGTGCACGTCGGTCAGGAACATGAGTTCCGCAACCACCTTCTGCGAACTCTTGTCCATTCCGAACTCGTTCCACTGCTTCATCGCGGCGACGAGCTGGTCGCCGGCATTCGCGAAGGCAACGACTTTTGCCTGCGAACTGCTTGCCTGAAGAATGAAGGAACTGTATTCGACGGTACCGAGCGGATGGAAGATCGCACCGGCCGATTTTCCGCCGACCTCGGACAATATCCGCTGGGACTCCGACACCATGTTCCGGCCGAAGGCGTAGTCGGCCGCCACGAAGAACCAGCTGTCCTGGCCTTCGGAAACGAGCCTGCGGATCGGGGCGGCGACCAGATTGTAGTTGTCGTGGAGCCAGGCGATGCCGGTCGGCGAACACTGCTTGCCGCTGATCTCGGTCGTTCCGACCGCCGAATAGATGACGATCTTGTTCTTGTCGCGGGCGACCGACTGGATCGCCAGAGCGACGGCGGAGTTTCCGACATCGGCGATCATGTCGACGCCGTCGACGTCGATCCACCGGCGCACGACCTGGGACCCGATGTCGGCCTTGTTCTGATGGTCGGCTATGACAAGTTCGACCTTCAGGTCAGGCTTCAATTTTTGAAAGTCCTCGATCGCCAGCTTGGCGGCGACGACAGAGCCGGGCCCCGCTATGTCGGACAAGGCTCCCGATTGATCGTTGATGATGCCGATTTTCACCACGCCGTCCGAGATTTCGGCCGCCGAAACGGTCGCCGCCGAAACGGTCGTCATGATTGCCACGGCCGACAGCGCGGCAGCGGCCGTCGTCGATTTCCGGATGGCGGACCGGTACCAGGGCTTGATGAAGCGGCTTCGATGATGGTGCATGTTTCTCGTCGTCCCTGCGCTGGTCGGTCATTGCGATTGCTGTGACGCGATGGATTTTTCCGCCCGGCCACGTCCGTGCCCCTGATCTCCTTGCGAGCCGGCTATTCCGACGCTCACCGAAAAGATGGCATGGCTCACCCTGGTGCCCGGCCCGGTATTCGGCCTTCAAAGGCGAAGAATCCGTGCAAGCTCCCTGTTCTGGTTACGGCACCGCCGACCATGGAGGTCCGGCCGAATGCCTGCCAGATTATGTTAACTTTCTTACTCTGGCCGGGCGTGCAGTCGCCCGCCATCCTCCCAAGGGAGGATGGCGGGCGGCCCCGTGCCTCGTTCGGCACCGGACACCGTCACCGGGTCGGCGGGGGGGCCTTGGCTTCGCGGGCAGCGCGGCGGAGCGATTGCGGTGCTTGGCCGTACGCGCGGATGAAGGCACGGCGCATCCGTTCGGGATCGCCGAAGCCGGTGATCTGGGCCACGCGCTCGATCATCTCGCTGGAGGACTCGATCCACGCCCGTGCAACTTCGATCCGCAGCTTCTCGATCGCCTTCGACGGGGTCATACCGGTCTCGGCAATGAAGGTGCGGGCGAAATGCCGGGAACTCATGCCGACGCGTTCGGCAAGATCCTCCACGGTCAGGGCTTGGTCGAGATGCTCGCGCGCCCAGGACAGCAGCGCGTCGAAACGGCCGTTCGGGGCCTTCAGTTCGAGAAGAGGCGAGAACTGTGTCTGCCTGCCGCTGCGGCGGTGATAGAGCACGAGCTGGCGTGCGGTTTTCTGCGCGACCGCGTCGCCATGATCCTCGGCGACCAGCGCAAGCGCAAGGTCGATCCCGGCGGTGATGCCGGCGGAGGTCCACACTCCGCCGTCGTGGGTGAATATCTTGTCCGGTTCGAGCTTCACCTCGGGATAGCGTGCCATGAAATCCTGCGTGCGGCACCAGTGGGTGGTGGCGCGCCGGCCTTCGAGCAGCCCGGCTTCGGCCAGGACATAGGCGCCGGAACAGACGCTGGCGATCCGCACCCCCCGGCTTGCGAGCCGCCGTACAAAGGCGACCGTCGTCCTGCACGCCGCCGCCGCAGCGACGCCCTCTCCTCCGGCGACGATCAAGGTCGTGACCGGTTTGGCCGACCGCAGCCCGTATGCGAATGTCTCGACGCCCGAAGAACTCCGCACCGGCCCCGCCTCAACGGCGTACATCCGGATCGCCGGTGCCGTGCCGGCAAAGCGTCCGGCGATCTCGAACACGGATATCGGCCCCGCGGCGTCCAGCAGCTGGAAGTCCGGATAGATCAGAACTCCGATCATGCGTCCGTCCGAAAAGGAGGGAATTACGCCGTTTCTGACCCGATGCCATCATGGCAGATTTCTGTCGTCAAGCCGAATATTTGGAGCCAAGCGATGGCAACACCGTTGCAAATCGGACTAATGGTCTTCCCCCAGGTCACACAACTCGACCTCACGGGTCCATTACAGGTCTTTTCCAGTGTGCCGGGCGCCGAAGTCCACTTGATCTGGAAAAACATGGAGCCGGTGCCGAGCGATTCCGTCCTTGCGATGACGCCGACCGTGACGTTTGCCGACTGCCCGCAACTCGACGTCATCTGCGTACCGGGTGGATATGGCACCGACGGCCTTCTCGGCGACGACGAGGTGCTCGGCTTCCTCCGCAAGCAGGCGGAGGGCGCCCGGTACATCACCTCGGTCTGCACCGGATCGCTGGTGCTCGGGGCGGCTGGCCTGTTGAAGGGCTATCGCGCGACCACCCATTGGAGCGCGGTCGAGGCGCTTCCGCTGTTCGGGGCGACGCTGTCGCGCGAACGGGTCTGCATCGACCGCAACCGCATCACCGGCGGCGGCGTCACCGCCGGAATCGATTTCGCGCTGACTTTGGTGGCGACCCTCGTCGACCGTGCGACCGCGGAGATGGTGCAGTTGCGCCTGGAATACAATCCCGCCCCGCCGTTCGACGCGGGCTCGCCGGACACCGCGCCGGCGGAGGTTCTCGCAGCGATGAGCGAAAGGATCGCACCGTTCCGGGCGCGCCGGATGGAGGCGGTCCGGCAGGCCGCCGCGCGGATGTCCTGATCCCCGCACGGCCATCGCGCGGACAGGACTCTCTCCGCCGGCCCCAGCCGGCGGAGCCGCGGCGGCCGTTTCGGAAAACACGATCCCGACCTCTACGGAACGAGGGCGAAATGCTGTGTCATGGAGATGCGCAAGGCTCCACCGTTTCCCACCACGGCCTTCTGGCCTCCTGGGCGGAGACGTCGGCGGACCTTGTCGACGCGATCGAAGATCCGGTGTTCCCGAGCATCTTCTCCCGCTCCCTCGCCACATTGATCTCCTTCGAGGAATGCACCCAGCTCCTGTACGACGGCGACCGGCGGCAGGTTCTGGTCGGCCGCGACGGCCGGGACCGTTCGGGAACCGGCTTCGAACACCGGGACGGCGGTACGGCGCGGCATCCATTTGATCGGATGTACCGCGCCGGCGTGAGATCGGGTGTCCACCTGCTGCGCGAGCCCTCGCGCGAGCCGGCCGGGAAGCTCGGATATCCAGCCAGGGAATGCCGGGCTGACGGTATGCCGGACGGCGGCGAAGAGCTGTGCATCGCCCTGCCGATGTCCGGCGAGGCCTGCACCTTGATGGTGCTGACGCGCAGGCGCAGCGGACGGCAATTCACGGACGAAGAGGCCGGACGGGTGAGAAGCGTCCTCCCCTTCCTGACCTCGGTGTTCCGCCGCCATTGGCACCGTGCCGGTCTGCCGGCCGACGGCCGGAGCGACACCATCGAGCACAGGCTGCTGCAAAGGATCGAGCGGCTGAGCCCGCGCGAGAAGGAGATCGTCGGTCTGCTGATCGGCGGCCACTCGACCCTGTCAATCAGCCTCCGATTGGATATTTCCGGAACGACGGTGAAGACCCACCGCAAGAATCTGTACTCGAAGCTGGGGGTCGGGACAATACACGAGCTGTTCAGTCTTTATGGGAACTCCCTGAAAGAGTGTATGGCGCGCAGCTGATGATACGGGTTCTTGCAATTTTAAAATAATCGTTCCGTTCCTGCGATGGACGGGGTGCCGCGGGAGCCGACGGTCTGCCGGCCGCAGGCGCATGGATCGGGGAGTGACGGGACCTTGTCGAACGACGCATACGATCTGGTGATCCACGGGGGCCGTGTCATCGATCCCGAAAGCGGACGGGACGAGATCGCCGATGTCGCCATCAGGTCGGGGACCATCGCCGCGGTCGGTGCGATCCCGGCGGCGTCCGGCGAAAAGACCCTCGACGCCTCGGGGAAGGTCGTGTGCCCCGGCTTCGTGGACATCCATGCGCATGGCCAGTCGGTCGCCGCGGATTGGATGCAGGCGTTCGACGGCGTGACCACCGCGCTGGAACTGGAGGTCGGGGTCCTGCCGGTGGCGGCCTGGTACGACCGGCAGCGGGCCGAAGGGCGTGCCCTGAACCACGGGGTATCGGTCGGCTGGATCTTCGCACGCAAGGCCGTCAAGGCCGGCATCGCCCCGGATCCGGACCTGCACCCGATGGAAATGATGGGCCAGGGCGCCGACGATGAGGGTGGATGGTCGAGCGCGGTGGCGTCCGCCGACGAGATCGCCCGAATCCAGGACATTCTGTCGGCCGGCCTGCGCGAGGGCGGCATCGGCATCGGAATCCCGCACGGTTATGCGCCGGGAGCGGGCGTCAAGGAGATGACGGCGGTCTGCGGAATCGCGGCACAGGCCGGCGTCCCGACCTTCACCCATATCCCCTTCATGTCGAACACCGATCCGCAGAGTTCGGAAGAAGCCTATGTCCGGCTGATCGGCTACGCCGCCGCAACCGGCGCCCACATGCATGTCTGCCACCTGAACTCCACCTCGCTGCACGACATCGGCCGGTGCCGGGAGCTGCTTCTGAACGCGCAGGGAAAGGGATTGCCGATCACCGTCGAAGCCTATCCCTACGGTACCGGCTCGACGGTCGTTTCCGCCGCCTTCTTCGCCGATCCGGAATTCCCGAAGCGGACCGGCTCCTCCTACGGCAGCATCGAGCTGATCCACAACCGGCACCAGATGCGCGACCGGGACGACCTGCTCGGCGCCCGGCGGGCCGATCCGGGGGCGCTGGTCGCCTGGCATTTCCTGGATCTGGAGCGTGACGACGCCCATCGGGACCTGCTCGACCTGTCCGTCCTGTATCCGGGCGGCGCAATCGCATCCGACGCGATGCCCTGGGTCGAACCGGACGGGTCGCTCTACCGCGGCGCGGACTGGCCGCTGCCGCGGCGTCTGTCGTCCCATCCCAGATCGGCCGGCACCTTCAGCAGGTTTCTCGGCGACTACCACCGCAAGCGCGGGAAGATCGGCCTGACGGAGGCTATCGAAAAATGCACCATCATCCCGTCGCGGATCATCGAAGGATGCGTTCCGCAGATGCGCTGGAAGGCCAGGCTGCAGGAGGGCTGCGATGCCGACATCGCCGTCTTCGATCCCGAGACCGTCGCCGAACGCGCCAGCTTCGCCGACATGACCGCGCATGCGGCCGGGATGGACGCCGTGCTGGTGGGAGGTACGCCCGTCATCCTCGACGGGACGCTGGACACGCAGGCGCGGCCGGGCCGCGCGGTGAGAGGAGGGAGGCGGAACGATGACTCATGACGCCGTCGCCGGTCCCGTACCGGTGATGCTCGTCACCGGCGTGCTGGGGTCGGGGAAGACCACGCTGATCAACCGCATCCTGCACGTCAGCGGCGGGCGGAGCTTCGCCGCAATCGTGAACGACTTCGGCGCGGTCAACATCGACGAGGCGATACTGTCGGCCTCGGGCCGTCCGGTCATCGGCCTGAAGAACGGCTGCATCTGCTGCTCGCTCCAGGGGGATCTGCTGCGGACGCTGCGCACCGTCCTGTCCCACGGAACCCGTATCGACGGGATCGTGATCGAGGCGAGCGGAGTATCCGATCCGCGCGGCATCGCCGAGGCGCTGTTCGACCCGATCCTCCAGGGCGCGGTCAGGCTCGATTCCGTGGTGACGGTCGTCGATGCGGAAGAGCATGACGTCTCCGACGGCCTGTGGCGAGCCCAACTGGATGCCGCCGACTTCGTCGTCCTGTCCAAGGCGGACCGCATCGCCGACAAGGAGGTGCTCGGCATCAGGGCATTGTTGGGCGCCATGGGGAAGAAGACCGTGTTCGTCACCCGGGAGGATGCCGACATCCCGGTCGACGTTCTTTTCGGCAGCCCACCGGAGCGGGCGGACGGTCCGGAGGGGGCGCGCCCTCCGCGCTTCGCCGACGACCGGTTCGCGCATCTCGAATGGTCGTCGGAAACCCCGGTCTCCTTCCCCGCCTTCCAGGGCGCGGTCCAGACATTCGCCGCGCAGCTGGCGCGCGGCAAAGGCTTCCTGTCGTTCCGCGAACGGCCGGGGGAGCGGTTCCTGTTCCAGCTCGTCGGCACACGGGCGAGCCTGTCGCCGTCGATGTCGGCGCAACCGGGCCCCGGCGCCCAGCTGGTCTTCATCGGCAGGGAGGAGCAGTTCGACATCGAGCGGGCGAAGGCAGCCCTCGACGCGATCAGGCTCACCTGAGCAGGGTGCCCGGCCATGAGCGGGCGGGCTCGGACACCCCGCAAGGCCAGCGCGGCGACAACGGAAACACGGAACGGAAGGCGCAGAATGGCGCAGGTCGCGATACTGGGAGCGGGCATGGTCGGCATCTGCACGGCCCTTGCCCTGCAGGAACGGGGACATGACTGCGTGGTCGTCGACCGGCGGCCGCCGGGATCGGAGACCAGTTACGGCAACGCCGGCATCATCCAGGCCGAGGTGGTCGAACCCTATGCCCTGCCGGCGAATCCGCTGGCGATGCTCCGGATGGCGCTCGGCTGGAAGAATGCGGTCGCGCTTCACTGGCCTTCGCTGCCGCGCCAGCTTCCGGCGCTGTATTCCTATTGGCGGTCGTCGTCTGGAACCACGCTGGGCAAGGTCATTCCGCTGTGGCACCGGCTGATCCTGGAGGCGGTGCCGCGGCACGACGCCCTGATCAAGGCAGCGGGAGCCGGTGACCTCATCCGGACGCGTGGCTACTGGGAGCTTCACGCGACCGGCGCCGGACTGGCCGCGGCCCTGCTCGACGCGGAACGGCGCAAGCGCCGATACGGCATCGACTTCGAGGCGGCGGATTCGGGCATGCTCGCGCGTGCGGAGCCCACGCTGCGCACCGCATTGCCCGGCGCCATCCACTGGACGGCGCCCTGGACCTGCGTGGCACCCGGGGAGCTGGTCACCGCTTATGCCGACCTCTTCCGGACACGGGGCGGCAGGATCGTCCAGGCGGACGCAGCCCCGCTGGCTCAGTCCGGCCGCGGCTGGCGCGTCGCCGGTGAAGCGGTGGAGCATGCCGTCGTCGCGCTCGGCCCCTGGTCGCCGACGTTGCTGAAGGGGCTGGGGTATCGGGTGCCGATGGTGCGCAAGCGCGGCTACCATCTCCATTATGGCTGCGACGACGGCCCCAGCCGACCGATGCTTCTGGCCGACCATTCGGTCGTCCTTTCCCCCATGCGCGCCGGGTTGCGGATCGCCACGGCGGCGGAGCTGTCCGTGGGGTCGCCGCCAGCGGCCTATCCCGGGCAGCTGGCGCGGGGAGAGGCGGCCGCAAGATCGCTGTTCCGGTTCGGCAAGGCGGTGGAGGACTCTGCGTGGTCGGGGACGCGGCCTTGCCTTCCCGGCATGCTGCCGCTGGTCTGCAAGGCGCCGCGGCATGCCGGGCTGTGGTTCCACTTCGGCCACGGGCATCAGGGCTTCACCCTCGGCCCGGTGACCGCCGAGCGCCTCGCACGCGCCTTCGACGGCGACATCGGGGCTGTCGAGGGCCTTGACGGCGGACTGTCGTAGAGAGCGGCAGGAGGCAGTGGCAGGGCGGGAGCGGCGGCTGTGACGGCATTCTCACCGAATGCCGCCGCTCTCGTTTGCCGGCCACCGGTTTCCGCCCGTGATCGTCCGGTAGGCGATCCGGCTCCATCTCCGGTTCACACTGAGTTACCGGGATGTCGAGCTCACGCGGTCGCATTCACGAGATGGTCCGATACGGTCGAGATGAACGCACGAAGACGCTGAAGACGCCTCAGGTCCCGGTGATATCCCATCCAGATGTCTCGCGCCGGCGGCGGCGTCGGCAGTTCCAGTCTGCGGATACCCGGGATTTGATTGCCGACCACGCGGGGCAGGACGGCGATGCCGACGCCTTGCCTGCACATGCGCCCCTGGACGTTGCGGTTGTTCGACCGCAGGACCGGTCTCGCGTTGGGGAAACTCTCGATGAGCCACGCAATGTCGGGGAAATGGCCGGTGGACGTGTCGTGGGTGATCAGCCGGAAGCCGGTCCCATCGCCATATTTCGGCTCCTGCGCCTCCTCCGCGATGTAAACGCCATACTCAAGGCGGAAGAGCCGTCGCTGAACAACGTCGGCAGTGTCGAACGGAACGATACGAAAAGCGACGTCGGCCTCCCGCTGGGCGAGGTTGAACAGGCGCGTCCCGGTCAGGATCTCGATGTCGACGTTGGGGTGGGCTTTCGAGAAATCCGCCAGGATGGGGGGCAGGACATAGGCCCCGAACCAGTCCGCGGATGAAATGCGCAGATTGCCCTTGAGATTCTGCTCCTGCCCCGCAAGCCGGCGCTCCATCGCCAGCGCGCTTTCTTCCATCTGCTCCGCCAGCGCGATGATCCCGTGGCCCTCTTCGGTCAGAACAAGACCGTCCGCGGTTCGCTGGAAGAGCGTGTGGCCGATCGCCTGCTCAAGTGCACGGAGGCGCCGGCCGACGGTCGGATGGCTTGTCTGGAGAGACCGCGCGGCGGCCCCGAGCGTGCCGGATCGCGCGATGGCGAGAAAGACCCTGACATCACTCCATTCCATCGCGCCCACCCACACAAAAATGAACGCCGAGAGTACAGTTATGTCACTTACGGAACAAATCTAAATGCCTAGATTGCTCTCATCGTCTGGACAAAGGCCCTGCTGCGGATCCGCCAGACCCATGCGGGCCGCCGCCTGGGCGAAGGAACAGTGACCCTGGCTGCGGGACCCAAGGAAAGCTCGTCCGGACTGAACAGAGAGGATTTCCCTGTGGGGTCGCGGAACGCGGCGGCCCGCCCCGATACTCGCATATGAGGACTTCGACGATGATCACGATGCTGGTGACCTATGCGGGCGATGAGAAAACGCCATTCGACCGCGACCACTGGATCAACCTGCACCTCCCGCTCTTCCGGGAAAGCTGGGGACGTTATGGGCTGGTCAGCGCCGGAGGGTTCTTCCCGCAAGGCGATGGTGCCGGGCTGATCGCGGTCGGAATCGTCAACTTCCGCGACGAAGCCGCCATGGAGGCGGCGCTCAGGTCGCCGGAAACCGCCCAGGTCATGGCTGACGTCGACATCGTCACCGCCGTCAAACCGCAACGCAACATCGTGAAGCCGCTCTGAGCGGCACGGGGGTGCCTGTCGATTGCGGGGGGCCGCTGATCTCTTCAGGTCTGCGCCCCGGCCGGCGTCACCGTGATCGGCGGTGTCTTCTACGCACTCGGCAGGGCGTGCGCCGATGCTGGCCAATCTGCCGGCGCAGGTCTCGGCCTCGCGATCGCCCGGCAGCCTGCGTCCGGTCCCGCGCACAGCCCTCATCCGAACAACAGGAGAAAGACCATGCAGATCGGATTCATCGGTCTCGGCAATATGGGCTCGGCAATGGCCCTGAACCTCGTGAAGGCAGGCCATGACGTGCGGGCCTGGAACCGCAGCAAGGTCGCACAGGAAAGCATTCCCGGGGTAAAGCTGGTCAAGCGCGCGGCGGATGCATTCCAGGCTGACGCAGTCTTCACGATGCTGTCCGACGACCCTGCCATTCGGGAGGTGATCCTCGATGCCGGCCTGCTGGCAAGTGCGCAACCAGGGCTGACCCATGTCGTCACCTCGACGATATCGGTCGCTTTCGCTCGGGAACTGGAGCTGCTGCACGAAGAGGCAGGCCTTGGCTACGTGTCCGCACCGGTCCTCGGGCGACCGAACGTAGCGGCGAGTGGCCAGCTCAACATCCTGGCGGCCGGGAAGGCCGATGCAGTTGCAGCGGTCGAGCCGCTGCTCGCTTCACTCGGCAAAAAGGTTTGGAAGTTGGGGGAGAACCCCGCTCGGGCGAATACGGCGAAGCTGGCCTGCAATATGATGATCGCCATGGCCATCGAGGCCATGGCCGAGGGTGTCGTGCTGACCGAGAGCGTCGGCCTCGACCGTGCGGATTTCTTCGAGCTCATCCTGGGCACCCTTTTCTCGGGTCGCGCCTATGAGAGCTACAGCGCGCAGATCACGGAACGGTCGTTCGAGCCGGGTTTCAAAGCCGAGCTCGCGCTCAAGGACATGCGTCTCGCGACCGAGGCCGTCAACGAGATCGGACGCACGCTCCCGATGCTCGAAGCTGTCCGCGAGGGGCTCGGCAAAGCTGTCTCGGCGGGCTTCGGGAAGAAGGATTGGTCGATCATGGCCGACATGACGGTTCGCGGCGGCGACAGCCTGGCACCGTCTGAAGGCAACACGGAGAGGACATGATGAAGACTTGGCTCATCACCGGCCGCTCAAGCGGCTTCGGACGGCGCCTCGCGCTCGCCGCGGCACAACGCGCCGATCAGCCCTGACGCTCGCCGCGAGCTCTGTTTGAACGTCAACACCGACTGGAAAGCGATCATGATCGCAACTTTGGAGGGGTTTACCCAGCAGTTGGTGCCGGTGAACGGCATCAGGATCAACGCTGTCACGGGGGGCTCGGGCCCGCCGATCCTTCTGCTTCACGGCTGGCCGGAAACATGGTGGGAATGGCACAAGGTGATGCCGCTGCTGGCCGGGCATTTCAGCGTGGTGGCGATGGATCTGCGCGGCGCAGGCTTTTCCGACTGCCCGCTCGACGGTTATGACAAGGCGACGATGGCGCGCGACGCGCACGAGGTCATGATCGCCCTTGGGCATGACCGCTACGCCGTGTGCGGACATGACATCGGCGGAATGGTCGCCTTGCCGCAGGCCGCCATCTACCGGGAGGCTGTCACCCACCTGGCCGTCCTGGACGTGCCGCTTCCCGGCTGGACCGGATGGGAGGCGACGACGTCGAGGCTCTGGCACTTCAGCTTCCATATGAACCGGGATCTGCCCGAGCGCCTGATCCATGGCCGTGAATATGACTATGTTTCGACCTTCATGGCAGAGCGGTTCTACGATCACGGCACCTTCAATCCGGCGGACATCGAGATCTACGCGAAGGCGATGGCTCTTCCCGGCCGCACGCGCGGCGGCATGGAATGGTATCGCACCCTCGCCGCCGATCATGCGGCTGCTCTTGAGTACAAGAAGAACCCCCTCGGGATACCGGTGCTCGGTCTGGGTGGGGACCAGCGGTTCGGTGCGCAGATGGTGCCGATGCTGAAGGAGTTCGCCGGCAATGTGACAGGTGGCTCGATCGCGCGGTGCAGCCACTATGTCGCGGATGAGCGGCCCAATGAAGTCGCGGCCGCCCTGGTCGATTTCCTCAAGGCCAGCTGAAACTCTGCGCCCGGGCCGTCGCGGGCCGGGCGGATCGACAAAATCAAGGAGACTGTCATGACTGCACCCCTCATTCGCGGCGTCAATCACATCGGCATCACGGTGCCCGACATCGAAGCGGCAAAATCCTTCCTGGTGGAAGCCTTTGGCGGTCAGGTGATCTACCAATCCTTCGGACCGCAGGATCCACCGCGGCAGGGACCCGAATTCGAGCGGGCCGTCGGCGCTTTCCCCGGAACGGTCGTGCGTGCGCAGGCGATGGTCAAGATCGGAACCGGACCCGATATCGAGCTCTTCGAAATGCACGGCCCCGAGCAAGCCCAGCCGATCCGGGCGAGCGACTTCGGCATCACGCACTTCGCTCTCTATACCGACGACATCGACGCATCGGTCGAGCGCTTCGAGAAGGCCGGAGGTACCCCCCTCACCGCGCCGCGCGCAATTCCCTATGCAACCGAGAAAGGCCCTGGAAACAAGGTGTGCTACTGCCGCATGCCCTGGGGCACGACGATGGAATTCATCACCACGCCGGACCGTATGGCCTACCATGACCAGACCGACCTGCGCAGGTGGCAGGACGAGGACTGAGCAGGGCGCGAAGTCGATGACACCTGCTGGCCCCATTATCATCGCAGTGCAATGCGATCCGCGCGGAACGGCTCCAGGTCAACGACCGGATCGTCGCCGACAATCGACTCCGCGATCAGACGACCGGTAATCGCTCCAAGCGTCAATCCTTGGTGGCCGTGCCCAAAGGCGAGCCACAGGTTCCGATGCCGTGGAGCGGGGCCGATGATCGGAAGCATGTCCGGCAGGCAGGGCCGGATGCCCATCCATGGCCGGGAATCCAACGCTTCTCCCAACGGGACGAGGCGCCGCGCATGCCGCAGAGCCCTGTCGATCTGAACCGGTGTCGGCTCGGCGTCGCGTCGGGCAAACTCGGCACCGGTGGTCAGGCGCACACCCTGGCGCATCGGAGCGAGGACATATCCCCGCTCGGCATCGAGGATCGGTCGCCCAAGCTGCGCCCCGGCCTGCAATCGATAATGCATGTGATAGCCGCGCTTGCCCGCAAGTGGAAAGCGATAGCCCAGCCTCGCCGTCACCTGATCGGACCAGGCGCCCAGGGCGACGACGGCGGCACCCGCCTGGACCGCACCGTCCTGCGTTTCGACCGACCAGCCGCCAGTGACCTGCCGGAGCGAGCCGGCGTTCCCGGTCAGAAACAGTCCGCCAAGCCGCTCCGTCGCGATCCGGTAGGAATCCACAAGCTGGCCGGGGTCCGTCACCGTGAGCGGCTCGGGATAGTGAAGTCCGCCCAACACCCCTGGGTCGATGTCCGGTTCCAGCGACGCGAGCCGGGTCCGGTCGAGCGGTTTCGCCTGGACATCGAAAAGGCGCTGCAATTCCTCGGCCTGCTGCAGTTCCGCGTCCTGCCGGCGGGAGGTTCTGAAGATCTTCAGCCAGCCGGTCGGGCGCAGCAGATGCCCGGCCTCGGCAATGCCGGCCAGATGGCGGGTCTCCTCCAGGCAGCGGGCGATCAGGCTGTGATAGTCCCTTGCGATCCGCGCGTGCCGGAGCGGATGTGAGTGATGCCAGTAGCGCCGCAGGAACGGAGCGAGCCCAGGCAGGGCGTTCGCATGGTAATGGACGTCGCTCCCCCGGTTGCCGGCGACGCGCAGAAGCGTCGCCATGTCGCGGGGGAATGCATAGGGAAAGATCGCCTCGCGTTGAATGAGACCGGCATTGCCATAGGACGCCTCCCGCCCGGCCGCACCCCGCCGGTCCACCAGCGCGACGGACCGTCCGCGCATCTGCAGGTGCAAGGCGGTTGCGGCACCGACGACGCCGGCACCGACGACGAGGACATCGACTTTCTTCACGACGGACGCTCCGCGGCTGCGTCGAATGGCCATTTCGGCCGCCTGATCTTCCGGAAGGGCAGCGTCGTGATATCCCGGGTGACGACGCCCGGGGCATCGACCATGACGATCCGCGAGGCGATTGCCGCGAAAGCCGAGCGGAAGTGCTGCGACGACTTGACGACCACGATCCGCCGGTCCGCCGGGTCGCAGCCGAGCTGGGTAAACAGGTCGAGGCCGAAGGCTTGGCAGCGGAAGCTCGTCAGCACAACGTCGATGCCGTCGCAGGCGACCAGCGCGCAGTCGCCGAGCTTCGCGGGCGTGCCGGCAAGCCCCGTCATCGTCATGTCGCGCTTGAGCGCCTTCACCTCCCAGATCCCGTCCACCGGATCGCCCGACAGCGGACCGATCTTGCCGCCGATGCGCAGCGGAATCCTCGCGCCGGCACCGGCGTCGAAGGCGATGCGGACGGCGACCATGTCCCAGAGGGGGCCGAGGCAGACATTTCCGACGCCCCTCTGCATCAGCCGCCGGAGGATGAAGGTGGAATCGCTCGGAGCACCGCCGCCGGCATTGTCGCTGCCGTCGCCCAGCACCACCGGACCGGGCGTGGCGAGGGCCAGATCGATGGCCTGATCGATTGTCGGCATGGGGCTGGCAAGCCGGTCCCGCAGCGCGAACAGGTCCTTGGCCAGGGCGTCGGCGACGGATGCGGCGCGGGTGCCGTCGCGATCCTCATCGGCGTCGCCGTAGATGAGGATCTTGGTGCCCATATCGGCCGTATCGCCCCATGCGAAGCCGTGGACAATCGAGATCGAGACGATCCCGTCCCGGCCCTCCATGGCCTTCACCCGGTCGACGAAACCGCGGGCAGGCTCCTGGGTGGTGTGGAGCAGACCGATCATGCCGGTGTCGGCGACGGCCGGGTGCAGACGCAGACGCCCCTCGGCCAGTTCCGCGCAGCGCTCCACCAGTTCCAGCGCACGCTCCGCGATGTCCGTGTGGGGATATTCCTTCCAGCAGATCAGCAGATCGGCGTTGCCGACCATCGCATCGCTCAGATGGGTGTGGGGATCGAGCGTGGCCCCGACGACGGCGTCCGGCCCGGTCATCGTCCGGATCCGGGTGAGCAGATCGCCTTCGCAATCGTCATAGCCATCCGCCGCCATCGCGCCATGCAGCCCGATCAGAACCATGTCGACCGGCAGGGCCGCCCGAAGGTCGTCGAGCAGCGTATTGCGCAACTGTTCATAGGCGGCCTTCGTCACCAGCCCGTTGGGGACGGCAGCCGCGACCAGACCTTCGGACAGGTGCCAGCCGCGCTCGCGCCCCAGCTTGCGGGCAGCCCACAATGGGCCGCTGTGCATCTGCATTGCATCGGGATGCTGTCCGGCGGGAAAGAACGCCCGCTCGTGGAAGCTCGATACACCGGTCGGCATCGGACCGAAGGTGTTGGTCTCCGTCGCCAGGGAACCGGAGAAGACGCGCAGTGGCTTCATCGTTTTTCCAGGGATGGATGGTTTTCTCAAGGGATGGATCGAAATGGAGGGGCCGGCCGATCAGGCGGGAACGGCCTGCCGCCGCCGCAGCAGGATCAGCACCACGCCGCCGGCCGCCAGCGCCAAGGCGATTGCCGCGAGCCCGCCTTGCAGGGACCCGGTCGCGTCGCGGATCGTGCCGATCACCGTCGGACTGATGAAGCCGCCAAGCAGTCCGATGCTGTTGATGAGCGCGATGCCGCCCGCCGCCGCCGTGCCGCGGAGCAGATCCGCCGGAATCGTCCAGAAGACCGTATAGGCCGAATAGATGGCGGCCGTTGCCACGACCAGGGCGGCAAGCGACACCGGCACATTGCCGAGCGCTGCACCGGTAGCCGCCAGACCCGCCGCACCGATGAAACAGCCTGCAATGCTGTAGCCATAGCGGTCGCCGCTGCGATCGGAGCGACGGGCGACCAGTTGCATGGTCGCCACGGCAACCACATAAGGCAGCGCCGAGAGAAGCCCGATTGTGAACGTCTCGGAGATGCCTCCGGACCGCAGAAGCGTAGGCAGCCAGAAGCTGACGGCGTAAAGCCCTGCGATCATGCAGAAATAGGAGAATGCCAGAGCATAGATGCGCGGGTCGCGCAGCGCCCGGGAAAAGCCGTCGTGCCGTTGTCCGCCGGATTCCTCCGCAAGGTCAGCCCTGATCAGGGCGCGCTCGGCCTCGGTGAGCCACGGAGCCTGTTCGGGACCGTCGCACAGCACCAGGAACAGCAAGACGCCGAGGGCGACGCAGGGAAGTCCCTCGACAAGGAACAGCCATTGCCACCCCGCGAGCCCCAGCGCTCCGTTCAGCCCGGCCATGATCGCGGTGGACAGCGGACCGCCGACGACCCCGGCGACCGGGCTCGCCAGGAGCACCGTCGCCATCACCTGTCCACGATGAGTCCGCCCGTACCACAGGGTCAGGTAATAGAGCAGGCCCGGTCCGAAGCCGGCTTCGAAAATGCCGAGCAGGAAGCGCAGGATGTAGAAGGTCCGCTCGTCATGGACAAAGATCATCGCGGCCGAGGCCAGCCCCCACAGCACCATGATCCGGCTCATCGTCCGTCGCGCTCCGATCCGGGCGAGCAGGAGGTTGCTTGGAACCTCGAACAGCACGTAGCCGAGAAAGAAGATGCCGGCGCCGAACCCGTATGCCGCTTCCGAAAAGCCCAGATCGCTCTGCATCTGCAGCTTGGCGAAGCTGATATTGACGCGGTCCAGATAGGCCAGCCCATAGGACAGGATCAGCAGCGGCAGGATCCGCATGCCCACCTTTTTAAAGATACGCGCCTTCTCCCGGTCGGTCGCCGCCGGATCCATCGATCCGGCGATTGTGCTCACGTGCGCGTTCAAGAAGACCTCCTGTCGGGTACCTATTGTTCTTGCAACCAGCATTCCTCTGCCAGCTGTTGCCAACAATGATAAAATACGCTGTGATACGTTGCGATTGAGGCAACGAAAGTCAGTGCCGATGCCGCTCGGACCCAGCAGCCGTCAACTGTCCTACTTCATGGAGGTTCTGAGGGCGGGATCGGTCCGCGGTGCGGCCGACGCCTGCAACGTGGAGCCGTCCGTCGTCAGCCGACAGGTCGCCGCCCTGGAAGCCGATCTGGGGGTGAGCCTGCTGGAGCGGCGCGGCCGCGGCGTGGTCCCGACGGAAGCGGCCGAGCTCGTCCTTGCCTATTGCCGGGATCGCGTCGCCGGCAACGATACGCTGCGAACCCAGCTCTTGGAAATTGAGGGTTTGAAGCGCGGCCGCCTTCACCTGATGGTGGGCGACGGGTTCGTAGACACCGTCATGAGGCTGGTGGTCGGGCGCTTCTGCGGCGAGTTTCCAGGGGTCGAGGTCACCGTCGAGGTCGGGGGCACCAGCGAGACGGTGCGGGCGCTTGCCGAGGATCGCTGCGATCTGGGATTGGCCCTGTCGCCGCCGACAAGTTCGGCCATTCATGTCGTCAGCCAGCGCGCCCACCCGATCTGTGCCCTCATGGCCCCCGACCATCCCTGCTCCAGGATCGAGGCGCCGCTGACCCTTGCCCTGCTTCAGAAATACCCGTTGGCTCTGGCAGCTCCGGGGACTGGGCTGCGTACGCTGATCCAGTCGGCAGCGGACGACGAGTGCGTCGAGTTGCGGCCGAGTTTCGTTTCCAACACCGTCATGCCGATGAAGCATTATGCCGAGGCGGGTCTGGGGTTGACCTTCCTTTCTGCACAGGCGGCGGCAACGGAGTTGGCGGACGGCCGTCTGATCGCCCGCCCAATTGCCAACTCCATTCTGCAAAGCAGTCGGGTACAACTGATCGTCCGCGACCGACCACGGCTGTCTCCCGCATTGACGCGACTCATCCGGACCTTCGACGAGTCACAATATTTCAGCGCGGCGAACGATCCCCAGCCATCGGACGGCAGATGACCGACACTGTCGTTTCGTCCGCCGTATCGGCGGAAAACAGAGTCCGCCGGATCTCGCGTCAATTCCGGCGAGGGAGCGCAAGGCGGACAGCCGGCGTGATGATGGCCGAGCGCGGCGTCACGGTCGGTCACCCGACTATTTACCGCTGGGCACAGAGGTACGCGCCGGAAATCGGGAAGCGGCTACGCTGGCAGTGGCGCTGCCCGCGGCCGACCAGTTGGGGGGTCGACAAGACCTTAGCCAGCATCTCGAACTCCAGAACGCATTGCGTCGGCGGCGATGCCCGTAACCATCGCCTCGCGCCTGCCGGCCAACTTTGCAGCGAAGCCCTCTGGAGTTCTGGAGCGTGGTGAAAGATGCGGCCGGTTGTGGTCCGGCTCACATCGGCGGCAGGCGGGGTCGGCTAGGGTCATGTCATCGAGACAACCCGCCGGATGCGCAGCACCGGCCCCACCCAGGAGACCACACCATGATCCGCACCTCCCTGCTCGCCGGCTTCGCCACCCTGGCCCTGCTCGCCGCCCCCGCCATGGCGCAGAATGTGTCCAACCTGTCGAACACCGCTGCCGGCATCGGCAACGGCGCCACCCAGAGCGTCACGACGATGCAGCGCAGCGGCGGGCTGTTCGGCGGTCCGAACACGGCGAACGTCTCGAACCTCGCCGCCGGTATCGGCAACACCGCCAGCCAGGGTGTGCTGGTCGGCCAGCGCAGCGGCGGGTTGTTCCCCGGCGGCTCGGCCGCCAACGTGTCGAACACCGCGGCCGGCATCGGCAACTCGGCGATGCAGGGCGTGACGGTGCTCCAGCGCTCCGGCGGCCGGACGCCGTTCGCCGCCCCGAACCTCGCAAACGTGCAGAACCTCTCCGCCGGAATCGGCAACTCCGCCAGCCAGGGCGCCTTCGTCCGCCAGCGCTGAACACCGGGTTACGCCTTATTCCTCACCGACTTCGGCCCACGGCCTCGGCCCCGAGCGGTTCATCCGCCGGGGCCTTCTCTGGTGAAACTCTGAACCGTCCCACGGCGGCTGGCAGGCCGCTCCAGCAAGGGGAAGCACAAAGCCGCCGCAGCCATCGCAGGACTCTTCGTGGCCGAGCCGATCATGTACGAACCGACGAACATCGTAAGGGGACGAGCGGTCATTTCGGAGGGCGCGGGTGCTCTCCTGGAGCGGTTCGGACCTGCGTTTCGTTTCCAGCCGGAGGGCGACGCCGTAGGCCATCACGGTCTCGGATCGCTGTCATGGAAGGCGGGTCCGGCCGATGGCCCGCTTGTGGTTACGGGAAGCGATGTGGCGGAAGTCGTCGATGGCAGGGTCGCCAGGCTCTGGGTGCTGCTCAATCCAGCGAAAACCTAAGCTGGACTTTGCGCATTATGCCGGGAAGCAGGCGGCCTGTATGAGGCGGTTGAGAGTGGGACCCGGCGGTTCCGTCAGCCCCCGCGCCATCCTGCTTGTAACCGTGGGGCTGACGTGGAGGATCACCTCCACTCTGGAGGAAATGGATGCGCTGCCCGCCGGGCGTGGTCCGCGTCTCCTTCAACCGCGACACCCCGAATGCCGCAACCGAAGGCCTTGGTGCAACAAGGCCCCATGGTGCCCTACGGGGCACCGGAACAACCGCTCGACGCTACCCAAAGGGACGCTCGTGCCGCTCGGCGATCCACGATAACCTCTGGTTATGAACATCCGGCAGCTCGAAGCGTTCAAGGCCATCGTCGAACTGGGAAGCTTCACGCGGGCGGCCGAAAAGCTGCATCTGTCCCAGCCTGCGGTGAGCAAGCTGATCCTGCTGCTGGAGCGTTCCTGCGGCTTCTCCCTGTTCCATCGGCAGAAGAACGGCGTCATTCCGACCGCTGAAGGCGAGATGCTGTACTCCGAGGTCGAACGGGTCTTTCTCGGCATCGATTCCGTGTCGGCGCGAGCCCGCGCCATCCGGCAGTTCAACTATGGCGAGATCGAGATCGTCGCCTTTCCGTCGCTCGCGACCCGCGTCCTGCCGCCGATCCTGGCGGACTTCCTGCGGTCGAAGCCGGGACTGCGGGTGACGCTGTCGAGCCGCAATTCCTGGCTTCTCGTCGACCGGGTCGCCTCGCAGGGGGTCGATGTCGGCTTCGGCATGGTTGCGTCCGAGCGCCCCGGCGTCCGTTTCGACAGGCTGTGCTCGATGGACGCGGTCTGCATCCTGCCGGCCGGTCACAGGCTGGCCGGTCGCCCGGTGATCGAAGCCGGGGACCTGCATGGCGAGCGGTTCGTCGCGATGGCCGAGGAGGACCGGGCCCAGCTCAAGGTCGATCAGGCCTTTTCCGAATGCGGCGCCGCACGCGACATCGTCCTGAAGGCGCAGTTGACCGAAGCCTGCTGCTCCTTCGTGGCCGCCGGAGTCGGCGTCGCCATCGTGGACCCGTTGAGCACGGTCGATTTCGCCCCGTCCCAGCTTGTCGTGCGCCCCTTCCGGCCGCTGGTGACCTACGACATCTGGGTCGTCACGCCGAGCTTCCGCGACATCTCGCTGGGTTCGCAGGCACTGATCGCGCATGTCCGCACCCAACTGACGGCCAGGATCGCGGAGCTTGCGACGCTGATCGGCGCGCCCGAATAGGCACCGCGGCAGGCATATCTCCTGGTTATGGCTGAGCCGCGACAAGCGATTTGACCCGACCAGCGCCCGAGCCCTCAATTCCAGCGGAGCAACCGGATCGCCGGCAGGAGTGCAGTGCCTGCCCGATCCCCCCTTCCTTGACGATTCGAGGTGGTTGATGGCCGCGATTACAGTGCTCACCCCGACGGGGACGCTAGGATACGGTTTCGGCGACGACGCTTTGGCCCGCGGCATGTCGCTGGGACCGGCTGTCATTGCGGTGGACGCCGGATCGACCGATCCGGGACCGCATTACCTCGGCTCCGGCAAGCCGCTGGTGTCGGACGTCAGCATCAAGCGGGAACTGACCGCGCTCATCCGCGCCGGCCGCGCGGCCGGCATCCCGGTCATCGTCGGCAGCGTCGGCGGTGCCGGGTCGGGCGTCCAGGTCGAGCGGACGGCCCGGCTGGTCCGCGAGATCGCCCAGGAGCAGGGCCTGAACTTCAGGCTCGCGACCATCCGCTCGGACATCCCGATCGAGCGGGCCAAACGGGCGGTCGCGGCGGGCGAGATCGTCGATTTCGAAGCCGGCACCCCACTGACCGCGGAGCTTCTGGACGAAACGGTGACGCTGGTCGCGCAGATGGGGCACGAGCCGATCTGCGAAGCGCTCGACGGCGGCGCGGACGTCGTCATCGCCGGCCGGGCCTGCGACGATTCGGTGATCGCCGCCTTCCCGATCTGGCGCGGGGCCGATCCGGCGCTGGCGATCCATATGGGGAAGATCCTCGAATGCGGAGCCTTCTCGGCCGAGCCCTTCGCCATGGACGTGATGCTCGGCACGGTGGAGGAGGACAGCTTCCTGCTGGAGCCCGGCAGCACGGCGAGGCGCGCCTCGGTCAAGTCCGTCGCCGCCCATTCGCTGTACGAACGCGAGAACCCCTTCAAGCAATCCGGCCCCGGCCACGAGATCGACCTGTCCGGCTGCTCGTTCGAGCAGGTCGGGGAGCGTCAGGTCCGTGTGCGCGGCGCCAAATTGACGGAAACGACCGATTACTACGTGAAGCTCGAAGGGGCCAGGCTTGCCGGCTACCGCTCCATCGCCATCGCCGGCATCCGCTGCCCGACCACGATCCGGGCGCTCGACGCGATCCTGGACGACGTCCGCCGGAAGGCCCTGGACTACTTCGCCCCGGCGCCGGTCGCCGTGGCCTTCCACGTCTACGGCGGCAACGGCGTGATGAAGGAACTGGAGCCGGAAACGGCGCCCCAGCGCGAAATCGGCCTCGTGATCGAGGTGACGGCCGCCGACCAGGAACTGGCCCATGCGGCGTGCCACCAGATCAGCGGCGCGATGCTGCATTACCATTACCCGGGCATCATCAACACATCCGGCAACCTCGCCTTCCCCTATTCCCCTTCGGACCTGGATCTGGGACCGGTCTACGAGTTCAGCGCCTACCACCTGATGAAGGTCGACACCCCGACCGAGCTGTTCCCTGTCCGCTACGAGGATCTCTGAGATGAACACGCGCCCGCTCAAGGATCTGGCCGACATCGTCCGCAGCAAGAATGCGGGCCCCTACCGGATCACCTTCGACATCCTGTTCAAGGACAAGGATCGCTACGAGGCCGTTCGCGCGACCGGTGCGATCAGCGCGGAGTCGGTCGCCAGAGCCTACGGCATCGACGTCTCGCAGGTGTCGTCCTTCTTCGAGATCGACATGGCCAACGCGATCAAGATCACCATCAGGCGCCCGCGCGCCCAGGGTTCGTCCGGGGATGGCGACATGTACGGCTGCCAGCATCATGTCCCGCTGATGCTCATCGCCGTCCCGGTGGGCTGACCGCCGCCGATTGTTCGCCTCGATGGAGGGGTGCGAACCCTGTTTCGAACGCGGCGCCCGTCCGGCGCCGTAAGCCAGCCCACTCCGGTGGGGAATGAGGGTCCGCCACCGGTCCGGCGCGGTCTCCTCCAGCAGCCGGTCCCGGACCGCGACCAGCGGGGGTGCAGGTCGCGGTCCCCGGGGCGGCCGTCAGGCCGCGTTGAGGGTCGAGGCGAACACCGCCAGCCGCTCCAGCGTGAACGAGACGAAGCTGTCCACCAGATTGAACGAGCGCGCCGCTTTCGGCCGGATCAGCCAGATGTCGAATTCGACGGTCGGCTCGAACCGGCGGACGGCGATGCGCGTATCGTCGTTGTTGAAGGCGCTGATCGGGTCGACCACAGCGACACCGGCCTTGGCCGCGACGAAGGAAAAGGCCGTCTCCGATTGGCCGGCCTCGATGCGGCTGCGCCGGGGCACCTTGAGTTCGTCGAACACGCGGTCGATCATGAAGCGCGAATGATCCTGCGGACCGAGCGAGATGAAATCCTCGTTCGCGAGGTCGTGGGCGTGGATGGTGTGCCGCTCGGCCAGAGGATGCCCGGCCGGCAGGATGCAGACCCCGCGCAGGCGGTGCAGATGCGCGCTGACCACCTCGGGACGGTCGCCCGGCAGGATGCTCAGGCCGAAATCCACATGCTGGGCCGCGACCGCGTCGATCAGGCTGCGTGAGCGCATGCTTTCCAGACGGAAGCGCGTGTCGGGATGCGCCTCGCAGAAGCTCCACACGATCTCTGGCAGCACCCGCCGGGCAATCGCCGGGAAGGCGCCGACGCTGACGGATCCCCAGTTCTGGTCGCGCAGCGCCGTCGCCACCCGCGCGATCTGGCCGACGCCGATGAACATGCGCTGGACCTCGTTGTAGAGCGCTTCGGCCTCGCGGGTCGGCGTGATCTTGCTGCCCTGGCGGTTGAACAAGCGGAAGCCGCAGCTCCGTTCGAATTGCGCGATCAGCTGGCTGACGGCGGGCTGCGAGATGCTCAGCCGCTCCCCCGCACGCGTCACGCTGCCACTTGCCATGACTGCCTGGAAGGCCTCGATCTGTCGGACGTTCATCGGACTCAGCCATAAGTTCAGCTTATTCTCAGGGGCAAATTATCTATTATGACATTATGAAAGACAACGCGATCATAGGCTCCGAAGCGCCGATCCCATCGATTTTTCGTGCGCTCAAGCAAAAGGGGATCTTCATGACGCCTCGTTTCGCCAAGCCGCTTGCCCTCCTCTCCCTGCTGGCGACCAGCCTCGTCTTTTGCGCCGAGGCAAAGGCCGATCAGCTCGACCGCGTCAAGCAGCGCGGCAAGCTGATCGCCGGCATCCGGAACGATTACGTTCCCTTCGGCTTCCTCGACCAGAAGGGCGAACTGACCGGCTTCGAGATCGATCTCGCGCGCGCCGTCGCCAAGGACATGTTCGGCTCGGAGACCGCCATCGAGCTGGTTCCGGTCGTGGCCTCGAACCGCATCGAGCTGCTGAACGCCGGGCGCATCGACGTGATCTTCGCGACGCTGGGCAAGACGGCCGAGCGCGAGAAGATCATCGACTACACGGCGGAATACTACCTGATGGCCGGAATGGTGCTGCTGACGCCGAAGAGCGCTGAGTATAAATCCTGGGAAGACGTCAAGGGTCGCAAGCTCTGTGGAAGCCAGGGCAACGTCTACAACCGGACGCTGATCGAGAAATACGGCGCCGATCTGGTCCTGTTCACCGGAACCTCGGAGATCTACAAGGCCTTCCAGGACAACCGGTGCGACGCGATTGCGTATGATGGCCCGAACCTTCACATGAAGGTGGCCGAGGAGGGCTGGAGCGACAAGTACAAGATCGCGCTCGACACCTTCGACTACATCCCCATCGGCGGCGGCGTCCGCAAGAACGAACCCGCCTTCCTGAACGCCGTCAACAAGGCCATCATCCGGGCCGAGGCGTCGGGGCTGATGGTCGAGGGCGAGAAGAAGTACAAGCTCGGCGTCAGCGACTACGTGACCAAGCGGGCCGCCGACGCGAAGGTGAAGGCCGCCGCGGCGAACTGAGGCCCTCCACCGCGGCCGGCTCGTCCGCATGATCGGAAAGACAGCATGCACAAGATCGAGGTCACGTCGCGGCGAACGCCACGGGTCGTGGAGCAGGCCCTGTGCCTGAACGACTTCGAGCCGATGGCGGAACGGAGGCTGCCGCGGGCGATCTTCAAATACGTCTCCGGCCACGCCGAGGACGGCGCGACACATCGCCGGAACCTGCAAAGCTTCGCCGAGCGGTCCTTCATCCCGAACGTTCTCGTCGACGTCTCCCGGACCGACGCCACGACCCGCATCTTCGGGGTCGATTACGCCAGCCCGTTCGGCATCGCGCCCATGGGCTTCAGCCGGCTGGTGGCGCCGGATTGCGACGTGCTCTTCGCCCAGGAGGCGGCGCGGGCGAAGCTTCCGTTCATCCTGAGCGGGGCCTCGCTGACCCGGTTGGAGGAGGTGCGCCAGGCCGGCGCGACGAGCTGGTTCCAGGCCTATATTCCCGGCGACGAGGCGCGCATCCTTCCGCTGGTCGAGCGGGTGGAGCGCGCCGGCTTCGACACGCTGGTGGTGACCGTCGATACTGCGGTGCATGGCCAGCACGAGCTCGCCGCGCGCCACGGCTTCCGCTCGCCGGTGCGGCCGACCGCCGATCTGGCGTGGCAGGGGGTGACGCGGCCGGTCTGGCTGTGGCGCGTGCTTCTGCGCAGCCTGCTGACGCGCAACGCGCCGCATTTCGAGAACATGGACGCGGAGCGGGGTCCGCCGGTGTTCTCCCGGACGCTCGTCCGCGACATCGGCCGGCGGTCGAGCCTGTCCTGGACGCACATCGAGCGGCTTCGGCAGCGCTGGAAGGGCAAGCTCGTCCTCAAGGGGGTGATGTCCGCCCCGGACGCGCGGATGGCGGAAAAGATCGGCGTCGACGGCGTCATCGTCTCCAACCATGGTGGCCGGCAGATCGACTGCGCCCAAGGCTCGCTCGACCTGCTGGAGCGCATCGCCGATCAGGTCGACCGCTTGACCGTGATGTTCGACGGCGGCGTCCGGCGTGGCAGCGACGTCCTGAAGGCGGTCAAGCTGGGCGCCCAACTGGTTTTCGTCGGGCGGCCGTTCCTGCTGGCGGCGGCGGCCGGCGACCGGGTCGGCGTGGAGCACGCCCTGTCCCTGATGAAGGACGAGATCGCCCGGACCATGGCGCTGCTGGGCATCAACCGGCTCGACGAGTTCGACGCGGTTCCGCTCATCCGCAACGGCCGGGGCTGAACGCATGCGCAAACCCGTCAAACGTCAGACCGTGAGGATTCCGGCATGACGCTCGATTTCAGTTGGCTGTTCGATCCCCTCTATCAGACATGGTTGCTGCGCGGCGTCGGCACGACGATCCTGCTCAGCCTGCTGGGCATGGTCCTGATGTTCGTCATCGGCATCGCCGGCGCCGCCCTTCTTCACCTGAAGGTGCGGTTCCTGCAATCGCCGGTCACGATCTTCGTCGAACTGTTCCGCAACACGCCGCCGCTCGTCCAGCTGTTCTTCCTGTACTTCATGCTGTCGGAGATCGGCCTGACGCTCACCGATCCGGTGACGGGCGGACGGATCCCGCTGTTCACCGGCTTCACCTGCGTGGTGCTCTCGCTCGGCCTCTACAACGGCGCGATCGCCGTCGAGATCATCCGCTCAGGGCTGCTCGCCGTGCCCGCCCAGACCGTCGAGGGCGCCCGCTCGCTCGGGTATTCGCGGCTGCAGACCTTCCGCCACGTCGAACTGCCCATCGGCCTCAGGATGAGCATCCCGCCCATGACCAGCAACATCGTCAGCCTGATCAAGACCTCGTCCCAGGCCGTGCTCGTGGCCGTGGCGGACATCATGTACGGCGCGACGCAGATCATGCTGGAAACCTTCCGCAACCTGGAGGTCATGCTGCTGATCTGGATCATCTACCTCGTGATCGCCAGCATCGCCGTGCTGGTGGTGCGCCGGATCGCCGCCGCCTTCCGCATCCCCGGCTACGGGTCGTGACGGCCATGAACGCGGAACTCAAGCTCTTCGCGCTGGGCACCGCCGGTGTCACGCTGGTCCTCGCGGCGCTTCTCGTCACCGTCTACGGCGCGGAGACCGGACGCGTCCTCCAGGCGCTCGCCGCGCGGACACCGCTGCTGCTGAGCGGCTCCCCGGACTTCAGCCGGTTCGAGGGCGGCTTCGCCGCCAACATCGTCATCAGCATCTGGGCGATGATGATCGCCGCCGTCGCCGGCACCGCGCTCGGCATCGGGATGATCTCCCAATCCCTCCTGGTCCGGGCCCCGTCGGTCCTGCTCATGAACGTGCTCAGGAACTCGCCCTGGCTCGTCGTGCTCTACGCGATGCTCTATCTGCTGCCGTTCGAGATCGAGGCGTTCGGGACCATCTTCTCGTTCTCGCCCGTGATCAAGGCGATCATCGGGCTGGCGCTGCCGGTGACGGCCAACATCGCCGAGGTGTTCCGCGGCGGCGTGGAGGCGGTTCCGACCGGCCAATGGGAATCGGCCCGCTCGCTGGGCTATCGCCGGCTGCAGATCCTGCGCCGGGTGGTGGTGCCCCAGGCGATCCAGTTCATGACCCCGAACCTGATGACGACCTACGCCATGCTGTTCATCGGCACCAGCCTGGTCGTGGTGACGGGCGCCAACGACATCCTCTCGGTCGCCCGCACCGTCATCGCCAGCGACGGCGCGCATTACGCGACGGCAATCTATCTCTACGTGCTGTTCCTCTTCTTCCTCTTCTGTTTCCCGATAGCCATCCTGACGCGGTGGCTGGAGCAACGGGTGCGAGTTCGCCAATGACCCATCACCGGCATTCCCAGCAATCCGCCCCGCTCATCGAGATCCGGGACGTCCACAAATCCTTCGGCCCCGTCACGGTCCTCAGGGGCGTGTCGCTGTCCGTCCGCGACGGCGGCGTGGTTTGCATCATCGGGCCGTCCGGCTCGGGCAAATCGACGATCCTGCGCTGCATCAACGGTCTGATGTCGATCGACCGGGGAACGATCCGCGTCGGCCCCTTCGCGGTCGAGACGCTGAAGAGCGACAAGGCGCTGGTGCCGCTGCGGCATCAGGTCGCCATGGTCTTCCAGCAGTACAACCTGTTCCCGCACCGCACGGTGCTGCAGAACCTGACCATGGCGCCGGTGCAGGTGCTGGGCGAGAACCCGGCCGCCGTGCGCGAGCGGGCGCTCGCCCTGCTCGCCAAGGTGCGGCTGACGGGAAAGCAGGACGCCTATCCCGGCGAACTGTCCGGCGGTCAGCAGCAGCGCGTCGCCATCGCCCGCGCGCTCGCCATGCAGCCCAAGGTCATCCTGTTCGACGAGGTCACCGCCGCGCTCGACCCCGAGATGGTCAGCGAGGTCCTGAACGTCATCCGCGATCTGGCACGCGAGGGCATGACCTGCGTGCTGGTCACCCACGAGATGCGCTTCGCCCAGGAGGTCGCGGACGAGGTCTTCTTCACCGACCGCGGCGTGATCGTCGAGCACGGCCCGCCCGGGACGCTCTTCCAGAACCCCACCGACCCACGGCTGAAAGCCTTTCTCGAAAAGGTCCTGTGACGGCCCTTTCCTCAAGGAAACCTTATGACCCACCCTCTCAAGGTCCTGGTCCCCGACGTTCATCTCCGCGACCTCGACATCGAGCGCGGCGTATCGGGAGACCGGCTGGACTACCTCGTGTTCGACGAGACCGACCCGGCGGCCATCCCGGACGAGGCTTGGCGCTCCTGCGACGCGATCCTGGTCTGGCACCGCATGCGGATCACACCGGAGGTCGTCGCGAAGCTCGACAGATGCCGCCTGATCGTGCGGGTCGGCGTCGGGTTCGACAACGTCGACAGCGCGGCGTGCCGGGCGCGCGGCATTCCGGTCTGCAACGTGCCCAATTACGGCACCTCGGAGGTCGCCGACCACGCCCTGGCCATGCTGCTGCACCTCGTGCGCGGGCTCGGCTCCTACGAGGCGCGGCTGAGGGCCGATCTCGTGGCCGGATTCCTGGCCGAGGACGTTCCCGTGGTGCGCCGCATCCGGGGCGCCACCTTCGGCGCGATCGGCATGGGACGCATCGGCACCGCGGTCATGCGCCGGGCCGCCGCCTTCGACATGAAGGTGATCTACGTCGATCCCTATCTCCCGGAGGGCCATGAACTCGGCCTTGGGATCGAGCGGGTCAAGACCCTGCCGGAACTGCTGTCCCGCTCCGACGTGGTCAGCCTGCACGTGCCCTTGTCCGAACAGACCCGCAACATCATCGGCAAGCAGGAACTGGCGTCGATGAAGCCCGGCGGCATCCTGCTCAACATCGCGCGCGGCGGCCTCGTCGACGTGGACGCGGTCCACGACGCGCTGAAGAGCGGGCATCTCGCCGCCGCCGGTCTCGACGTGCTGCCCAAGGAACCGCCCATGCCGCCGCCGCCGCTGATCGCGGCGTGGCAGGCGGAGGAGGCCTGGCTTGCCGGGCGTCTCGTCCTGACGCCGCACGCCGCCTTCTACTCCGAGGCCGGCTATCGCGACATGCGCGTTTTCTCCGCCGAGATCCTGCTCGACTTCCTGTTCGAGGGACGGCTGCGGAACAACGTCAACCCGGGCTGGGACGCGAAGGCTTCCTAAGCAGGATCCCGCCCTCCATCATCAGGAACGAGCCATGGCCTTCCAGCAGCACGACACCCAGTTCCGGGTCCTGAGCGACGAGGAACTCGACGCTTGGCGGGCGATCCCGCCGGCGGTCGCCTCCGATTGCATGAACCGCACCCAGGTGATGAACGCCGCGATCAAGCCGATCGCGGATGGTCAGGTCCTGTGCGGCCAAGCCCGGACGGTGACGACCATGGTCGGGGATTGCGGCCCGATCTGCGCGCTCATCAGCAGCGCCCGGCCGGGCGAGATCGTGATGGTCGATGCCGGCGGTGTCGAGGACACGGCGGTCTGGGGCGGCGTCATGGCGGAGGAAGCCATCCATCGCCGGCTGGGGGGCGCCGTCATCGACGGTGCCATCCGCGACGTCGCGGACATGCGCAAGGCCGGTTTCACGATGTTCTGCCGGTCGGTCGTGCCGCGCGGGCCGCATCACGGCTTCGGCGGCATCATCGATGGCACGATTTCGGTGGCGGGGGTTCCGGTGCGCTCCGGCGACATCGTGCTGGGCAACGACGACGGCGTGGTCGTCGTCCCCCTGGAGCAGGCCGCCACGGTGCTGGCGGCCGCGCAAGCCCACCTGCTCAAGGAGGAAGGCTGGATCCGGAACATCCGGGCCGGCGTGCCGATTCCGAAGTTGTTCGAGATGCCGAGCGCCAAATGACACCGCCGCGCGGTACCGCCCTCATCGGCCCGGCTCCCGCTCGGAGTGCGCCGGCGACCGTGCTCAAGACCCGTATGGGCAATTCGCGATGCCTGCTCACTCCAGCCTGTTGAACGCGGGCGAGGTGATGTCCCGTTTCGATGCCGCTCCACGGCTTGGAGTGAAATGGCATTGCACAATCATGCGTCTTCGGGCATTGAACCTTCAAGCTGAAGGCGGAGCGATGGCGAAGACGAAGGAAAATGAGGCTGTCGGTGTGGCCGGAGTGTCCGCGGTCGAACGGGCCCTCGAGGTTCTGACCGCGTTCCGACGGGGTGACGTTTCTCTGACCTTGGCCGAACTGGCCGAGCGCACCGGGCTGGTCAAAAGCACGATCATGCGGTTGGCCGTCTCGTTGCAGCAGTATCGCCTGATCGCGCGCCTTCCGGATGGCAGCTATCGACTGGACGCGGAAACGCTGCGGCTCGGTATGGCGTATCAACAAGCCTTCAACCTTGCGGACCACGTCATGCCCGCGCTGGAGCGGCTCGCCCTGCAGACAGGGGAAACCGCTGCCTTCTATGTGCGTCATGGAGAGGAACGGCTCTGCCTGTTCCGGGTGGAAAGTTCGAACCGCATTCGCATGCACGTGCAACCCGGCGACAGGCGGCCCATGGATCAATCGGCGTCCGCCCAGGTCCTGCGCCTGTTTGCCGATGGCCCGACGCGAACGGGCGCCGATGCGAAGCTCCCGCTGTTCACCTCCGGCGCGACGGATCCGCACGCCGCTTCGTCTGCGACGCCGGTCTTCGGCATGGGTCAGGCGCTGATGGGGGCGTTGATAGTGTCCGGGCCGGTGAGCCGGCTTACGGCGGAGCGTGCCCAGGAGATTCGCGGCGTGCTGCTCGACGAGGCTGCAAAGCTGACGCAAGCGTGCGGCGGAACTCCGCTTGCGTCGTCCAGCAGGAAATTCTCGCTCCGCCGGACCCCTCTCAACCGGAAGAACCAAACGGAACAAGCCGGCTGAGCCGGACGGCGTTTCCGGAAAGAGGCCGCGTCTTTCTTTTCACGGGATGCATGGAAAACGACCGATCCAGGAGCGCCTTTTCGGGAGCGTCCTGGATCGGCCGTTTTGCGTGGGTCGCGGGAATGCGTCACCCTGGAACCGTCGGTTTTCCAGGAGTTTGGGAGGTCATTCGGCCGCTGCGGGCGTCTTGCTGATCGTATGGTTCTTCTGTGCGCCGATGGCGAGGACGACAAGAGCGCCGGTCAACGCCAGGAGCGCGATCGGCAGCAGCGCCGCGCCGTAGCTTCCGGTGGAGTCCTGGATCGCGCCCACCAGGGACACCATCCCGCCGCCGACGAGGTTGGACACCGCGTTGATGCCGGCGATGCCGGCCGCGGCCGTCGTCGGCGACAGCGTGCCCGACGTGAAGGCCCAGAAGGGACCCTTGAAGGAGGAGTAGCTCGCCAGCACGCAGCTCAGCAGCACGACGGTCAGCGCCAGTGAGTCGGCGGCGAAGAACACGCCGATGACCCCGGCGGAGATGACCATCAGCGGCAGGGCCGTGTGCCAGCGGCGCTCCCCCGTGCGGTCGGAATGCATGCCCCAGAACATCATCAGCGCTGCGGCGATGCCGTAGGGGATCGAGTTGACCAGGCCGGTCTCGAAATTGGTCAGGCCGAAGCTCTTGATGAGCTGGGGCTGCCAGACCGACAGGCTGGAGCTCGCTGCCGAACTGGCGGAGCAGGCCAGCGCCAGGCCCCAGACGTAGGGGTTGCGGGCGAGCTGGGCAAGCGTCAGGTGGCCGACGGTGCGCTTGGTCCCCCGCTCGGTCTCCAGCGTCCGGGTGAGCCACGCCTGCTGCTCCGCCGACAGCCAGCGTGCGTCCGTGGGACGATCCTTGAGAACCAGCAGACAGGCGAAGCCGAGCAGGACGGTCGGAATGCCCTCCGCGACGAACACCCATTGCCAGCCGTGCAACCCGAGGACGCCGTCCGCGTGCAGCAGCCCGGCCGAGATCGGGGAGCCGATGAAGCTGGCCAGCGGGACGGACATGGAAAAGGCCGCCACGATCTGCGCGCGGTAGCGGGCCGGGAACCAGTAGGTCGAGAACAGGACGATGCCGGGGAAGAAGCCGGCCTCGGCGACGCCCAGCAGGAAACGCAGCACGTAGAAGGTCAGCGGCCCCTGGGTCAGGGCCATCAGCACGCACATGATCCCCCAGGAGACCATGATGCGCGCGATCCAGCGCCGGGCGCCGTAGCGCTGCAGCATCAGGTTGCTGGGCACCTCGAACAGGAAATAACCGAAGAAGAACAGGCTGGCGCCGAGGCCGTAGGCGGCGGCGGTGAGACCGAGGTGCGGCCGCATCTGCAGCGAGGCGACGCCGATGTTGGAACGGTCGAGCAGGTTGAAGAAATAGCAGAGCATCAGGAAGGGGACGAGGCGCAGGATCACCTTGCGCATCGTTGCCCGTTCCAGGCTGTCGGACCCGGCGGCTTCAGCGGTCATGTCGCGTTCCTCCCTTTCGTGTTGTCGGGAATGTGGGTGTCGGAGCGCCATCCGTCGGTGACGGACTTGCGGGCCGGGGCCACCGCATTAAAAACAGAACGTAATTCTACAAACCGGTCCGCTCAGGCCGCGGCGCCGAGATGGCGCAGCAGGATCTGCACGGGGTGCGGCAGCCGGACGCCGCTGACCAGCATCGCCTGCGAGCGGCAGGAATAGCCGGTTGCCAGCAGCCGGCCGGTGGCTCCGGCCTCCTCGACATGCTTCGCCCAGCTCTGGCCGTAGATGCGCTCGGAGGTGGCGCGGTGCTCCGCCTCGTGCCCGTAGGTGCCGGCCATGCCGCAGCAGCCGGACGGCAGGACGCTCAGGCCGAGGCCGCAGCGTGCGAAGGCCGCCTGCCACCCCGGCAGGCTCGCGGCGGCGGTCGTCCGCTCGGTGCAGTGCGGGAGCAGCCGGTAGTCGGCCGGCTCCGCTGCCGTCGGCAGGGCGTCGAGATGCCGGCCGAGCCATTCCTGGACGAGGAGCACGCTCGGCAGCTCGCTCCGGTCCAGGGCGCCGGCGTATTCCGCGCGGTAGGTCAGCGTCATCGGGGGATCGAGGCCGACCAGGGTCGCCCCGGTGGCGGACAGCTCCCGCAGCATGGCCGCGTTGGTGCGGGCCACCCGCTCGAACCGGCCGAGGAAGCCATGGACGTGCAGCGGCTTTCCGTTCGGGCGGTACGGCGCCAGCCACGGGCGGAAGCCGAGCCCGGCGATGAGGTCGAGCAGGTCGAGGACGAGGCGGGTCTCGTAGGCGCTGGTGAAGGCGTCCTGGACCACGACCACGCTGCGGGCGCGGTCCGCCGCATCGAGGGCGTCCAGGGCCGCCGGCGTCGCCACCCTCACGCCCCGGAGGTCCAGTTCCCGCGCCAGATTCAGCCCCGACAGCGTCGGCGTCGCCGCGAGCCCGACCGCCCGCAGCCCGGCCCGCCCCAGGGCGCTGCCGACCACGGCGTTGCACAGCCCCGGCATCTGCATCATCAGCGGCGCCATCCGTTCGATCGAGCCGACGACATGGTCGCGCAGCGGGCGCAGGTAACGGCCGTGGTAGAGTTCCAGGAACTTGGCGCGCGAGGCCGGGATGTCCACCTTGATCGGGCATTGGCCGACGCAGGATTTGCAGGCGAGGCAGCCGTCCATCGCCTCCTTCACCGCGTGGGAGGCGTCCGGCTCGCCGCGCCGCCGCGCCAGGCTGTTGCGCAGCCGCCGCGGAAAGGACGCCCAGCCGGACCCGCGCCGCAGCCGGCGCGCCTCCGCCACCGGGTCGGTGCCCTCCGCCGCCAGTTGCCGCAGCCAATCCCGCAGCAACGCGGCGCGCCCCTTCGGCGAATGCCGGCGGTCGCGCGTCGCCTTGTAGGACGGGCACATCGCGTCGTCCGGGTTCCAGTTGAAGCAGGCGCCGTTGCCGTTGCAGTGCAGGGACTCGTCGTAGGCCGCCCGGACGTCGGCCGGGATTGCGCGGTCGTGGGCACCGCGCAAGGGCACCCCGTCGACGGTCAGCAGGTCGCCCGAACCGGGCGTGGCGATCTTGCCGGGATTGAGCTGGTTGCGCGGGTCGAAGGCGGCCTTGATCTCCTGCAAGGCGGGATAGAGCGGGCCGAAGACGGCCGGCGAGAACTCCGACCGCACCCCCTTGCCATGCTCGCCCCACAGCAGGCCGCCGTATTTGCGGGTGAGGCGGACCACCTCCTCGGTGACCTCGCGGATCAGTCCTTCCTGCGCCGGGTCCTTCAGGTCGATGGCGGGGCGGACGTGCAGCACGCCGGCGTCGACATGGCCGAACATGCCGTAATCCAGGCCGCGCGCATCGAGCGCGGCGCGGAACTCGGCGATGTAGTCGGCAAGCCGTTCCGGCGGAACCGCCGTGTCCTCCACGAAGGGGATCGGCCGCTTGTCGCCCTGCGTCCGGCCGAGCAGACCGACCGCCTTCTTGCGCATCTCCCACACCGCGGCGACCTCCCGCTCGCCCCGCGCGACCGTGAAGCCGCGCCGGCCGGCGCGGCTTCACGGTCGCGCGGGGCGAGCGGGAGGTCGCCGCGGTGTGGGAGATGCGCAA
>NZ_WHOS01000006.1 GCF_013340935.1 Azospirillum melinis
CCATTGTGTGGCCCGCCACAGACATGCCGTTAACACTCGGGCAAGCTTTGACCGCCACGCTGGGTGGGTCGAGCGCGGGAGGGTTGCGATGTCGGTGCGGAAGCTGCTGCGGAAGGTCGGGTTCGCCGCCGGTCTGGGTGCCCTGCTGATCGCGGGTGCCGCATTCGGCCATGCCGCGACCCAGCCGGACGGCCTGTCGCTCAATCCGGCCGGCTCCGCCCCGGCCGCCATCGGCCCCGTCACCGTCAATCCGGTGCCCGCGGCCCCGTCTTCTGAATTTCCCGATGCGGCGATGTCCCGCAACGACCAGGGCGACGTCACCGTGCTGCGGCTGGACGGCATCATCACGCCAGGAGCCGAACGCAGCTTCATCGACGCCCTGCACGCCCTGCCGGCCCGCCGTCCGCTGGTGATTGAGCTGTCCAGCCCCGGCGGCTTCACCGCCGCGGGCTACCGGATGATCGACGCCGTCCTGGCCGAGCGCAAGGGCGGACGGCCGGTTGCCACCCGGGTGCGCGACGGCGAGTCCTGCGAAAGCATGTGCGTCGGCCTCTATCTGGCCGGCTATCCGCGCTACGCCGCCCCGCGGGCGGAATTCATGGTGCATGCCCCGCGCATGGCGGAGAATGGCCGGATGACCCTGCGCTCCACCCAGATGATGGTCGAACGGCTGGTGTCGCTCGGCGCCTCGCAGAGCTGGATCGAGCGGGTGAAGGCCGAGGGCGGCTTCTCCGGCGCCCGCGACCATCGCGAAACCGCCGACCGGCTGACCGCCGACGGCGCCAACATCGTCACCGACCTGCTGCGCTGAGCAGCCCGTCGGCGACCGCCTCCGGCGAACGGCCGACGATCCGCTCATAGACCTCCGGGTCGGTCGCCCCCTCGGTCCCGAACACCAGCACCCGCGCATCGGGAACCAAGCCAAGCGCCAGCCTCACCTCCTCGTGCGCAGCGGCGCAGAGCAGCCCGGCCAGCCCGGCGACGCCCGATTCACCGCCCACCACCGGACGGCCGCCCTGCCCACCGTCCGCCAGCTTGCGCATGGCGGTGACCGCCCCCTCGTCGGGGATCGTCAGGAAATCGTCGGCGCCGCGTTCCAGGATCGCCCAGGCCAGCAGCGAGACCTCGCCACAGGCAAGCCCGGCCATCACCGTGTCGAGGTCGCCCTGCGCCCGCATCGGCCGGCCGGCGACGGCGCTCTGGTACAGGCAGTCGGCACTGTGCGGCTCGACCACCACGAAGCGCGGGCGCTGGCGCCCCCAGCTTTCCCACAGATGACCGCAGACCGCGGCGGGCAGCGCGCCGACGCCGCCCTGCACGAAGACGTGGGTAGGCCGTTCGCTGGCGGGAAGCTGTGAGATCGCCTCCTCCACCATCACGGTGTAGCCCTGCATCACGTCGCGCGGCACATCCATATAGCCGGTGTAGGAGGTGTCGGAGACGACGAACCAGCCCTGCTCCGCCGCGTCGGCAGCGGCACGGCGCACCGCATCGTCGTACGGCCCGTCCACCACCACCACCCGCGCCCCGTACGCCTCGATGGCGGCGCGGCGGCCGGGCGTACAGGCGGCGGGCACATACACCACGCAATTGCAGCCGAACACCTGTGCGCCCCAGGCGACCGAGCGGCCATGGTTGCCGTCGGTGGCGGTGGTGACGGTCAGCGTCCGCGTCACCTTGGCATAGCGGCCGACGACAAGATCAAGCGCTGTCACCGGCACGCCCGGCACCCGCGCCGTCACCTCCCGCGCCAGCAGCCGCAGCACGGCGTACGCGCCGCCCAGGGCCTTGAAGCTGCCGAGCGCGAAGCGGGCGCTTTCGTCCTTGTACCAGAGGCGGTCGATTCCGGCCTCCCGCGCCAGCCCGGGAAGGGAGCGCAGCGGGGTGGGTGTATAGCCGGGCCAGGCGCCGATCTCCGCCATCGCCTCCTCGAAGGCGGCACGGCTGAGGATCGCACGTTCCGACGGGCCGTAGGCCCGCTCATGGTCGGCATGGGGATTGGAGACGTGGCGCGGCAGGCAGGGGGAGACGGCGGTGTGGGGCATGGCTTCGCTCTCCGGGCCGGCGACGCCGTCGACGACGGCATTTCCCACGACCGGACACAACGACACCAGAAGTCATCGCCCGCCGTCAAGACGCCAGCGCAAGCGGGGCTGCTACCGAATGAAGCATCGATAAAGGGAAGGCGCCGCAACGGGAAAAGGATGCTGTCAGCGCTTCCATTCGCGGCTGGACTTGATGAAGTCGGTCAGGGTGACGCCGATCTTGTCGTCGATGATCGCAACCTCGCCACGGGCGACCAGCACGCCCTCGACATAAACGTCGGTCGGGTCCTTCAGATGGCGGTCGAGTTCCACGACGGCGCCGCGGCCCAGCTTCAAGAGGTCGCGGACGCGGAGCATGGCGGTGCCGATGACGACCTTGATCTCCACCGGCGCGTCGCCGATGGCGAAGGACGAGGCGTCGCCGTCGTTGGGATCGGGCGCGCCGAGCAGGTCGTCGATGTTGGCCATGGATGTCCAAGCTCCCGCGCCGGAAAGGGGCGCCTTCCTATACGAACGGGACATCCTACACCCCGGACGGGTTAGCCGGCAACGCCACCGACCGGCCGGGATTGCGACAAGATTGGGCTTTTCCCGCACCGGCGCTTCGCCCACACTGCTTCGCCCATACTGGCAGCCTGCCCGCCGCGGCGGGCATCCGCCGGCCTGCCGGGCAATCCGTTGCGACTGAGCAACGATCACGGCGGGGTAAGGCAACCGACCAACCGGAACCGGGTTCACCCTGATGACCGACAGCAGCATTTCCCCGCTTGTGGACGCTTCCTGGCTGAAAAGCCGGCTCGACAGCCCCGGTATCGTCGTCCTCGACGTGCGAACCCCGCCCGCCGGCGGCTTCGTTCCGAGATCGGTTCATTCCGACTACGCAACGGCCGGCTGGCGGACTGTGGTCGGTGGCGGGGCCGGAATGCTGCCGGAACCGGGGGTTCTGGCGGGGCTGATCGGCGGCCTGGGGATCGGCAACGGCGACCATGTGGTGCTGGTGGCGGCCGGCGCCAACGCCTCGGACATGGGCAACGCCACCCGCGTCTACTGGACCTTCAAGATGCTGGGCCACGATGCGGTGTCGGTGCTGGACGGCGGCTTCGCCGCCTGGGTCGCCGCCGGCGGACCGGTGACGCCCGAGCCGGCGGTGCGCAAGCCGACCGGCTTCGCCACCCATCCGCGCGCCGGCCTGCGCGCGACCGTGGAGGATGTCGAGGCCGCCGTGAAGGCCGGCGGCACACCGCTGCACGATGCGCGGTCGGCCGAGCAGTTCGCCGGCAAGGCCAAGAGCCCGCAGGCCCGCGCGCCCGGCACCATCCCGGGGGCCGTCAATTTGGACATCGCCCCGCTCTTCTCCGCGGCTGAACACCGCTTCGCCACACCCGACGCGGTGAAGGCGATGGCCGACCAAGCCGGCCTGCCCTTGCGCGACCAGCCCATCACCTTCTGCAACACCGGCCACCTCGCCTCGGTGTCCTGGTTCGCGCTCAGCGAGATCGCCGGTATACCCGGTGTGCGGCTCTATGACGGCTCGATGTCGGAATGGAGCGCCGATCCGGAGCGGCCTTTGCAGACCGAGGGCTGATCTACGCCTTCGCCCGGCGGCGGCGCAGACGGCCGAGGTCGCTGCGCCGCACCAGCCCCAGCAGCACGGCGGCCACGGCATAGACCGCCAGCCCGACCGCCGCCAGCACCAGCAGGCCGCCCAGCCGCTCCACCACGCCTGCGGCACCCAGCCAGGGGGCGAGCCGCGCGGTCGCCAGCCACAGGGCGACGGCCATGGCGACGGCGGCGATTGCCATGCGCGGCAGGTTGCGGGTCAACCGCGCATCCGCCCGGAACAGGCCGCGGCGGTGCAGCAGCAGCGCCAGAAGCCCGGCATTGACCCAGGCACCGACGGAGGTGGCGACCGCCAGCCCGACCTGGGCCAGCGGCCCCATCAGCGCCAGCTTCAGTGCCACATTGATGCCGACCGCCGCCAGCGCCACCCGCACCGGCGTCGCGGTGTCGTGGCGGGCGTAGAAGCCGTTGACGAGGCTGCGGATCACCACGAAGGCCGGCAGGCCCAGCGCGTAAGCTTGCAAAGTAAGCGCCGAAGCGGCGGCATCCGACGGGCCGAAGGCGCCACGCTGGAACAGCACCGACAGGATCGGCGTACCCGCCACCAGGAAGGCGATGGCGGCCGGCAGGGTCAGCACCAGCGACAGCTCGATGGCGCGATTCTGGCTGTCGACCGCGCCAGCCTCGTCGCCGCTCTTGATCCGCTTGGACATTTCCGGAAGCAGAACGGTTCCGACGGCAATGCCGATCACCCCCAGCGGCAGCTGGTTCAGCCGGTCCGCATAATAAAGGTAGGACACCGCCCCGGTCGGCAGGGCCGAGGCGATCAGCGTGTCCGCGAACAGGCTGATCTGCGTCAGGCCGGACCCCAGTGCCGCCGGCCCCAGAACCGCCAGGAAGCGCTTCACGTCGGGCGACAGGCGCGGCATTACCGGCCGCAGGGTCATGTCGGCCCGCCTTGCGTCCCAGGCCAGATAGAGAAACTGCGCGACACCCGACGCCAGCACGCCCCAGGACAGTGCATGTCCGGCCGTCGGCATCAGCGGCGTGCCGATCACCAGCGCCGCGATCAGGCACAGATTCATCAGGATCGGTGCGGCGGCGGCCGAGCCGAAGCGGCTCATGCTGTTCAGCACGCCGCCATAGAGCGACACCAGCGAGATCAGCAGCAGATAGGGGAAGGTGATGCTGGTGAACAGAACGGCGAGCCGGAACTTCTCCGGCTCGTCGGCGAATCCGGGGGCGAAGACCGTCATGAATTGCGGCATGAAGGCCAGCACCGCCAACAGCAGCACCAGCTGCACGATGACCAGCAGGGTCATCACCTCGTCGGCGAAGCGGCGGGCGGATGCTGCTCCGTCCTGCACCAGCTTGCCCGAGAACAGCGGCACGAAGGCGGAGTTGAAGGCGCCCTCGGCGAACAGGGCGCGGAAATGGTTCGGCAGCCGGAAGGCGACGAAAAAGGCGTCGGCGACCGGACCGGCGCCGAGCAGCGCCGCGGTCAGCACGTCGCGCAGGAAACCGAGCACCCGGCTGGCCAGGGTCAGGCCGCCGACGGACAGGATATGACGGAACACGATGGCAGGGTCGCTTCTGTGATGCGGATGATGCCCGGCGGCATCCTAGCGATGCGGCCGCGTTCGTCATAGGATCGCGACCCGCATTCGTCCAGAACGCATCTCAAGTCACCCAATCGGTCGAAGGCCCCCAACATGCCGCAGCAGCAAGCCCTCCCCCTGACCTATCTGGAAGCCGGCGAAGCCAATGGCGGAACGCCGATGCTGGTCCTGCACGGCCTGTTCGGCTCGGCCCGCAACTGGCAGACCCTGGCCCGCCGCTTCGGCGAATCGCGGCGGGTCTATGCGCTGGACCTGCGCAACCATGGCGGCGCGCCCTGGGCCGAGGGCATGAGCTATCCGGAGATGGCGGCCGACGTGCTGCGCTTCCTCGACGACCGCGGCTTCGCCCGCGCCACCATCGTCGGCCATTCGATGGGCGGCAAGACCGCCATGGCGCTGGCGCTGGCCCATCCGGAGCGGGTGGAAAGGCTGGTGGTCGCCGACATCGCCCCGGTCGCCTACACCCACACCCACGCTCCCTTCGTCGCCGCGATGAAGGCCGCGAAGCTGGAGGGGGCCACGCGCCGGCCGGAGGTGGAGGCGCAGCTGGTCGATGCCGTGCCGGAGGCGCCGCTGCGCTCCTTCCTGATGCAAAATCTGGTGCTGGAGAACGGTGTCTTCTCCTGGCGGATCAATCTCGATTCCATCGGCGCGAACATGGCCGGACTGATCGGCTTCCCCGATTTCGCCGGCGCCCGCTATGACGGGCCGGCGCTGTTCATCGGCGGCGGCGCGTCGGACTACATCCGGCCGGAGCATCACGACGCCATCCACCGCCACTTCCCCAAGGCGGAAATCCGCATGATCGACGGCGTCGGGCACTGGCTGCACGCCGAACGCCCGGCCGAATTCGCCGCGATGGTGGAGGGATTTCTCTGATTTCCGGCTTGAGTCCGCGCCTCCGCGCGGGGTTGTAAGCCGAAGCAGATATTGCATCGCCCGGACGTCGGGGCTATCAAGCCTGCGCGCCTTAAAACGCGGCCTGCGAGACAACGCGGCTGCCATTCCTCGAAGGATCGACCGATCATGAGCGTCATCACCGAGATTCACGCCCGCGAAATCCTGGACAGCCGCGGCAACCCGACCGTCGAAGTCGACGTTGCGCTGGACAGCGGCGCCTTCGGCCGCGCCGCGGTGCCGTCGGGCGCCTCCACCGGCGCCCATGAGGCGGTCGAGCTGCGCGACGGCGACAAGTCCCGCTTCGGCGGCAAGGGCGTGCTGAAGGCGGTCGAATCCGTCAACGGTGAGATCTATGACGCGCTCGCCGGCCTGGACGCCGACGACCAGCGCGGCATCGACCTTGCGATGATCGACCTGGACGGCACCGAGAACAAGAGCCGTCTCGGCGCCAACGCCATCCTGGGCGTGTCGCTGGCGGTCGCCCGCGCCGCCGCCGAGGATGCCGGCCTGCCGCTCTACCGCTATGTCGGCGGCGCCTTCGCCTCGCTGCTGCCGGTGCCGATGATGAACATCATCAACGGCGGCGCCCATGCCGACAACCCCATCGACATCCAGGAATTCATGATCATGCCGGTGGGCGCCGAGACCGGCGCCGACGCCATCCGCATGGGTTCCGAGATCTTCCAGTCGCTGAAGAAGAAGCTGAAGGACGCCGGCCACAACACCAATGTCGGCGACGAGGGCGGCTTCGCCCCCAACATCGGGTCGACCGACGAGGCGCTCGGCTTCGTCATGAAGGCCATCGAGGCCGCCGGCTACAAGCCGGGCGACGACGTCATGCTGGCGCTCGACGCCGCTTCGACCGAGTTCTTCAAGAACGGCAAGTATGAGCTGGCCGGCGAAGGCAAGTCGCTGTCGCCGGAACAGATGGTCGCCTACTGGGCCGATCTGGCCGGCCGCTACCCGATCATCTCGATCGAGGACGGCATGGCGGAAGACGATTGGGAGGGCTGGAAGGCGCTGACCGACGCCATCGGCAGCAAGGTGCAGCTGGTCGGCGACGATCTGTTCGTCACCAACCCCAAGCGTCTGGCCCAGGGCATCCGCCAAGGTGTCGCCAACTCGATCCTGGTGAAGGTGAACCAGATCGGCACGCTGTCGGAGACGCTGGAGGCGGTCGACATGGCGCACAAGGCCGGCTACACCGCCGTCCTGTCGCACCGCTCGGGCGAGACCGAGGACAGCACCATCGCCGATCTGGCGGTCGCCACCAACTGCGGCCAGATCAAGACCGGCTCGCTCAGCCGTTCGGACCGTCTGGCCAAGTACAACCAGCTGATCCGCATCGAGGAGCAGCTCGGCGTCGCAGCCCGCTTCGCCGGCCGCGGCATCCTGAAGGCCTGATCGCCCAGGGTTAAGGAAAAGCCCCTCTCCGGTCCGCCGGAGAGGGGCTTTTTTTTATGCAGAACGGACGGTCACTCTCCGGCGAGCGCGCCGATCATCTTGCGCACCGCGGCCATCTGGAAACCGCTCTTGCGGGCGAAATCGTAGCCGGTGTAGCCGAACCAGTCCCAGCAGGCCTTGGGATTGGAGGTCGGCTTGGCGGCGCCGTCGATCTGCGGATACAGCACGACGATGTTGTTGACGTCGGCCCAGCGGTTGTAGCCGGCATTCACGGCGAAATGATCGCCAATCAGGTTCGACGCCATCTGGCAGCCGTGGAAGGCGACATGGATGCGGCAGGTCTGCTGGCCGCCCTCGCAGGCTTCCGGAACATAGACGTAGCCGGTCTTGGCCATGCCGCTGCGGCTGGTGTCGCCGACGAAGGGCGCCTGGTTGAACAGCTGCGGCTGACGGGCCGCGGCGGGGGCGTTCGGGGTCCTGGCGTCGGCATAAAAGAAGCGGACGATGGCGCCCGCCTGATCGTACTGGCAGTTGTTGATGTATTCGCTCTTCTCACCCTCATTCGGGATGAAGTCGCAGGCCGCACCGTAGCCGTCGGTGATGTAGGCATGGGCCGCCTTCGGCAGCTTCACATAGGAGAGGTTGGCCTCCGCCACCCCCAGCGCCCGGTAGAACTGGTCGGTCGCATCGGCGACCGGCCGCTTCACCGTCACGTCGCCATCGCCGTTGAACAGGTAGATCTTCGACAGTGCCATGTTGGACAGCGGGTCGATCTCCTTCGCCTTCTCGCGCGCCTTGGCGTTCGCGACCAGGGCATCGACATCGGGGGCACCCATCGCCACGTCCATGCAGCGCTTCAGCGCCACGATTGCCGTGGCGACGCCGCCCGTCGACACTTCGGCACAGTCGTAGGGACCGCCGGCGACGAGCCCGGCCGCCTTGACCAGCCCCGAATAGGCGACCTGGAACTGCCCGGCCATATAGGCGCCGGAGGAAATGCCCGACACCGTGGTCTGGGCCGGGTCGATCTTCAGCTTCAGGTCCGACAGCCTGATCTGAGCAGCGCTTTGGGCAGCCACGGGAAGCGGCGCCAGGACGAGGAGCGCCGCAAACGCGGTCTTGAGAATCGCTTTGTTTGAAATGGTCATGAAAAGGGTCACCTTTGCCCTGCAAGGGTTGTCAACATTGCGTGGACAGCGGCGATCTGCGCCCCGTCCTTCGTCGCGTATTCCATCCCGGTCCTGCCGACCCAGTCCCAGCAGGCAATCGGGTCCGCGGAATTGCGCGGTGACAGCTGCGGGTAGAGCACGATCAGATTGTTGTTGGCCGCCCAGCGGTTGAAGCCGGCGCCGGTGGTCACGGCATCGCCGACCTCGGCCACGGACTGGCGGCATCCGTGAAAGACGATGTGCACGGCGCAGGCCGCTCCGCGCCCGCAGGCGGGCGGCACATAGACATAGCCGGCGGAGGACAGCCCCGTGCGGTCCGGATCACCGAACGGCGTCTGGTCGAAAGAAATGGCCGCCGGCATGTCGGGAGCCGGCGGGTTCAACCCGCCATAGATGTGCGACAGGATCCGGCCGGCCTGGTCATAATCACCGCAGGCGTTGACATAAGGGCTGCGGTTGGCGTTGCAGTCGTTGACCCCGCCCGGCGCAATGAAGCCGTTGCCGGCATCCAGCCCGGTTTCCACCCGCAGTTGGTTCGCCGGCACATGGGCGGCGCGATAGAAGGCTTCGGCCTCCTCCACCGCCTTGCGGTTCACCACCATGTCGGCGCGGCCGCTGAACAGGTAGACCTGTGCCTGCGCCAGCCGGTCGAGCGGGTCGATGGCCCCGGCCGCCGCCAGCGGCTGGGCCGCCTCGTACAGCGGCTGGCCGCGCGGCCAGAGCGGATTGCCCTGCATGCAGGCCGCCGCCAGGAGTGGATTCTCGGCTGCGCAGAGATAGGGACCGCCGGCCACCAGACCGACGCCGGCCATCTCGCCCGAATGGGCGACGTGGAACTGGAGCGCCATGAAGGCGCCGGCCGCAAGCCCCGATACCGAACTCTTGGCAAGCACCACATTGTGCGGAGCGAGCGGCGGCGTGGTTGCATCGGCACTGGCCGGAGCGGCGCCGAAGGGCAACGCCAGCGCCAGCACTGCCATGAAACATGCAACCAGAAAACACCGGAGCGGCTGATTTTCTGCCACTTGCTGCACCTCACCCGCTATAACCTCTGCGGAAGGTAGCAAGAGAAAAGGGAATGTCTAACAAAAAGCCTTAAGTGATTTCCGATGCACGCATATGCTCGACCATGCACAACCCAACCCCGGTGGCAGGTGCCGGCGTGGCGTCAGTCAGCCATGGAAAAGGCCGGCGGAGCCGCCGCTCCGCCGGCCTTGTGCCGTCAGTCCGGAATCGTCCCGGCGGCCGGCCCGGCCGTGCGCCGAATCGGGCCCTCAGCTCCGCAGGAAAGCGAGCACGTTCTCCGGCGAGGATTCGCCGTAGGGATCGCCGTTCTCGCCCTCATCGTTGATGCCCGGCTCCTCGAACCACTTTTCGACGACACCGTCCTTCACGACCATGGCATAGCGCCAGGAGCGGAAGCCGAAGCCCAGGCTGTCCTTGTTGATCAGCATGCCCATGCGGCGGGTGAAATGGCCCGACCCGTCGGGGATCAGCTTCACCTTCTTCAGGTTCAGGCTCTTGCCCCACTGGTACATGACGAAGGCATCGTTGACGCTGATGCAATAGACCTCGTCGATGCCCAGAGCCTTGAAGTCGTCATGGAGACGCTCGAAGGCCGGGCACTGCTCGTTGGAGCAGGTCGGCGTGAAGGCGCCGGGCAGGGAGAACACCACCACCCGCTTGCCCTTGAACAGCTCGTCGCTCCGCACGTCCTGCCAACGGAACGGGTTGGGTCCGCCGACGCTCTCGTCGCGCACGCGGGTCTTGAACACCACCGAGGGGACCTTGCGCCCTTCCATCGTCATCTCCGGCTGTGGTTGGGGTGGACCGGCAGAACCGCCGCCGGGAACCGCCGCCGGGGCACGATAGCGGTAATGCCTGCCCCCTCCAACCGGCCATAGGTCATGCCCCTTCCGCCAAGCATCGGCACCAAGCCACCCCCGAAGGAACAAACAAAACCGAGGTAATTCTGCGCAAAAGTGGTGGCATCCGGTGGCAATCCTGTGACGTCCCCGAATGTTAAGGTCCCATTTACCAAGATCGCGTTCTCTGATCTCGCCTGCATCCAGTGGGCACTGCGCCGACCGGTGACAATTGGAGGGCTGTTTTATGCCTGTTTCGACCAAGTCCAACTCTATGCGACAGCCCGGCAATGATAAGCCGGAAGCTTCATTCAATCGCGGTTATTTCACCAGGATACTTGTTAGTACATTTATCTTCAGCGCCACCATCAACGCGCTGATGCTGGCCATGCCGCTTTATTCGCTTCAGGTCTTCAGCCGCGCCATCCCGTCCGGCAATTACGATACCCTGGCCATGCTGACGGTCATCGTCGTGATGGCGCTGACGCTGAGCGGTCTTCTGGAGATGGTGCGCTCGCGCCTGCTGGCCCGTGCCGGCAACGCGCTGGAGGTGCGGTGGCGCCGCCGGCTGACCGCCGACGCGCTGGACGCCGCCGGCCGCGGCCGTCCGGACAACGGCCCGCTCGCCGACCTGATCGAGCTGAAGGGCGCCTTCTCGCGCCCCTCCCTGCCGGCGCTGATGGACCTGCCCTGGGCTCCGCTCTACGTCATCGGCATCTACGTCATCCACCCGATGCTGGCGCTGGTGCTGGTCGTGTCGATGCTGATCATGGCGGTGATGGGCTGGATCGGCTATGTGGCCGTCAAGGACATCAACGACGAGAGCAAGCTGCCGGCCGGCCGCGCCCAGAAGCTGTTCGAAGCGCTGGCCTCCCGTTCCGACACCGTGCGCGGCCTGCGCATGGGCAACGCCTCGCTGGACGCCGTCAACCGCGACTTCCTGACCGCCAGCGCCATGCAGGGCCAGGGCTATGAGCGCAGCGCCGCCATCGGCGCCGCCACCAAGTGGGTCCGCATGGTCCTGCAGATCGCCGTGACGGGCATCGGCGCCTGGCTGGTGATCGAGCAGCACCTGTCCTTCGGCGGCATGATCGCCACCTCGATGCTGGTCGGCCGCGGCCTTGCCCCGATCGAGCAGACCGCCGGCGCCTGGGGCGGGCTGGTCCGCTCCGCCCAGGCCGTCCGCCGCCTGCTGCCGCTGCTGAAGCGCCTGTCGCGTGAGCCGGAGCGTCCCTCCGTGCCCGTCGAGAGCGAGCGCCTGACCGTCGAGAACCTGCTGTTCGTCTCCCCCCGCGACCAGAAGCCGATCCTGCGCAGCGTCACCCTGTCGGTCGAGCCCGGCGAGACCGTCTGCATCGCCGGCCCCAACCGGTCGGGCAAGTCGGTGCTGGCCCGCCTGCTGGCCGGTGTCGCCCTTCCGTCGGCCGGCACGGTGCGGCTCGGCGGCCTGTCCGTCGCCACCCTGACCCCCGACAGCCCCGACCAGGGCATCGGCTACCTGCCGCAGCAGGTCGATCTCCTGCCCGGCAGCATCGCCGACAACATCGCCCGCTTCACCACCGCCACCCGCGAACAGGTGGAAGAGGCTACCAAGGCCGTCGGTATCCATGAGTGGATCGAAAGCCTCCCCATGGGCTACGAGACCGAGGTCAACGACCCGCTGTCCCCGATCACCGGCGCCACTGCCCGCCTGATCGGCCTTGCCCGCGCCGCCTTCGGCCAGCCGCCGCTTCTGGTGCTGGACGAGCCGACCGCCGGCCTGGACGAGCTCGGCATCAAGGCGGTCCGCGCCTTCGTCGCGGCCAGCAAGGAGCGCGGGGCGACCACCATCGTCATGACCCACGCCCCGATCTTCGTCGATATGTCCGACCACACCTATGTCCTGAAGAACGGCATGGCGATGGAGCTGCCGCGTCCGGAGCAGCAGCAGGCCCAGCCCGGCGCCGTCAACCTCGCCCGTCTGCGCAATCTCGGCCCTCAGGGTCCGGCCGCCGCCACGGCAGGGGCCGCCGGCTGACCGCCGGCACCGCCTCCAAGACCGACCATCCGGCTGACGCCAGACCCGACAGAGCCAAGGAAGTCCCATGACCACGATGACCACGACCTTCCCCGCCCCGCTTTCTTCCGACAACGGCCCCGAGACCCCCGCCGGCAAGCCGTCGCGCAAGACGGCGACCATCACCTCGATCCATGCGCTGCGGGCGGCGATGCCGGAAACCAATGCCCGCGGCCTGCTGCTGGGCGGCTTCCTGGTCCTGGCGGTCGGCTTCGGCGGCATGACCGGCTGGGCGGCGGTGGCCCCCCTGCACAGCGCGATCAGCGCTTCGGGCTCGCTGGCGCCGGAGACCGGCCGCAAGGTGGTGAAGAACACCGAAGGCGGCGTGATCAGCGCCATCATGGTCAATGAGGGCGACCGGGTCGAGGCCGGCCAGGTCCTGATGCGGCTGGACAGCACCGAGGCGCAGACCCGGCTCGAGATGCTGAACGCCGCCCTGTTCGACACGCTGGCCTCCGAAGCGCGCCTGTCGGCCGAGCTGTTCGAGAAGCCGGCCATCGAATGGCCCGACGCTCTCGCCGCCCGCCGTGCCAAGGAGCCGGCGGTCGAGAACGCCATGCTGAACCAGGAGAAGCTGTTCCAGGTCCGCCGCACCCAGCTCGACACCGAAGCCAAGCTGACCAAGGACCGCATCGCCACGCTGGGCGACGAGGTGCAGAGCCTGGAGAAGCAGCGCGCCTTCCTGGCCCGCGAGATCAAGCTGTCGGACGAGGACATCCAGATCACCCAGGGCCTGCTGGACCGCGGCAACTCCACCCGCACCAAGCTGGTGGCGGCGCAGAAGGAGAACGCGCAGCTCCACGCCCAGGACCATGAGCTGGAAGCCCGCATGTCGCAGTCGCGCCAGCAGGCCGTCGATGCCCAGGGCGATCTGGTCCGCCGCCGCAGCGACTTCCGCGAGAAGGTGCTGGTCGAGCTGGACAAGGCCCGCGGCGACGCCCAGAAGCTGGCCGAGCAGATCCGCGACGCCAAGAATCGCCTGGACAACCGCACCGTCAAGGCGCCGGACGCCGGCAACGTCGTGATGTACGGCCACCCGGCCGTCGGCGGCAGCATCACCGCCAACGAGCCGGTGCTGGACATCGTCCCCGACGACAAGGCCCTGCTGGCCGAGGTCCGCATCCAGCCGAAGGACATCAAGTCGATGGCCGTCGATCTGCCGGTGAAGGTGCAGCTGACCGCCTATGACAGCCGCGTCGTCGGCACCATCGACGGCACCGTGTCCTACGTGTCGGCCGACCGCCTGACCGACAACGCGACCCGCCAGGAATATTACCTGGCCCGCATCCGCCTGAAGGATGCCGACAGCCACGAAGTCCGCCACATGAAGATCAAGGCCGGCATGCCGGTGGAGGCCCGCATCGTGCTGTCCGCCCGCACCCCGCTGGACTACCTGATCCAGCCGCTGCGCCAGTCCTATGTGAAGGCGTTCATCCAGGAGTGACGAGCAGAGGGTGAGGCAGCCCCTCACCCCCAGTAGCCCATATGCAGACAAAAGCCCCCGACCGTCCGGCCGGGGGCTTTTTCTTTGTCCGGAAAGCTCAGCTCCTGCCGGGCCGCAGGTCCGGCTTCGGCGGAACCGCCATCGGGGTGGGCAGCGGCTCCGGCACCTGGATCGCCTCCGTCTGCTCACGGGTGCGGCGGGATGCCGCGCGGTCCTGGGCCAGACGGTCCATCGCCTGCTGCCGCTGCGCCTCGGTGGTCAGGTCGGTCGGGCGTGGCGGAACCGTGCCCAGGTTGGGGTACTCGCTCCGCTCCCCGGTCATGCTGCGGATGGGCGACGAATTGTCGCTGACCGGCGAAGGCTCGCCGGTGATGGCCCCCAGCGGGCCGGTGTCGAGCATGCGGTCGCTGCAGGCCGACAGCCCGAAAACCATTGGTATCGCTACGATTAGCAGGCTGAACGCCTGCCCGGCCGCCGCGATACCCCGACCGTTACCCTGACTGCCCGTCACCATCATCCTTCCCCGTGTCTGGCCGATACGCCACACTTGTGCGACGATCCTTGAAATGAAATGTTCACATCTGCGGTGTATGAGAGGTTTCGGATTTCTCCTGCACCGCACCATAAAGCCGGACCGCCGCACGCAACCCACAGCGACGCCACCCACAGCGACATGGTGCAGACCGCCCCCGGAGACCGCCCGCCAGACACCGCTTCCTGAAGATCATCGCCTGCAAGCCTGTATAGCCGTCCGTCCGCAAGGCCCAAAGCCCAATCTGGCGCAAGCCCGATCCAGCGGACCCAAGGTGACACAGGCGACGTGACCGAGACGACGCGACACCCGCCCAAAGAAGAAGGACCGTGCTCATGGCCGAGACCAAGGCCCCCCCTCAGGCTTCCAACCCGGCTTCCCCCCAGGTGCCCGACGTCAAGCTGCCCGATCCGGTCGAAATGTCGCGGGCGATGACCCGCATCGCCGAGCAGAGCCAGCGGCTGGTCTCCGAGTTCCTCGCCCGTCAGGCCGCCGACGGCGCCGGCCCGAAGAGCCCGGACCCGATGGGCGTCGGTCATGCCTTCCTTGAGATGACCACCCGCATGATGGCCGACCCGGCCAAGCTGATGCAGGCGCAGATGTCGCTGTGGCAGGACTACCTGACCCTGTGGCAGCGCACCACCCAGCGCTTCTTCGGGCAGGAAACCCAGCCGGTCATCGCGCCCGCCAAGGACGACCGCCGCTTCAAGGATGCTGCCTGGGACGAGAACACGCTGTTCGACTTCATCAAGCAGTCCTACCTGCTGAGCGCCCGGTGGATGCAGTCGACCGTCAATCAGGTCGAGGGGCTGGACGACCACACCGCCAAAAAGGTCGATTTCTATACCCGCCAGTTCGTCGACGCGATGGCGCCCTCCAACTTCGTCATGACGAACCCGGAGGTGCTGCGCGCGACCATCGAGAGCGGTGGCGAGAATCTGGTCAAGGGTCTGGAGCATCTGCTGAAGGATCTGGAGCGCGGCAAGGGCGAGCTGCGCATCTCCATGACCGACTACGATGCCTTCCAACTGGGCAAGAACATCGCGGTCACGCCGGGCAAAGTCGTCTTCCAGACCAGCCTGATGCAGCTGATCCAGTACACCCCGACCACGCCGGACGTGAACAAGCGTCCGCTGATGATCGTGCCGCCCTGGATCAACAAGTTCTACATCCTCGACCTGCGCGAGAAGAACAGCTTCATCAAGTGGGCGGTCGACCAGGGCCACACCGTCTTCGTCCTGTCCTGGGTCAACCCGGACGAGACGCTGGCGGCCAAGGGCTTCGAGGACTACATGGTCGAAGGCCCGCTGGCGGCGCTGGACGCCATCGAGAAGGCGACCGGCGAACGGGATGTCAACGCCATCGGCTATTGCCTGGGCGGCACGCTGCTGGCCTCCACGCTGGCCTACATGGCGGTCAAGAAGGACGACCGCATCAAGTCCGCAACCTTCTTCACCACCATGCTGGACTTCGCCGAGGCCGGCGAACTGTCAATCTTCATCGACGAGGAGCAGCTGACCTTCATCGAAGGGCAGATGGCCGAGCAGGGCTATCTCGACGGCGCCAAGATGGCGACCACCTTCAACATGCTGCGCGCCAACGACCTGATCTGGTCGTTCGTCGTCAACAACTACCTGCTGGGCAAGGATCCCTTCCCCTTCGACCTGCTGTACTGGAACAGCGACAGCACCCGCATGCCGGCGGCGATGCACAGCTTCTACCTGCGCAACATGTACCAGAAGAACATGCTGGCGCAGCCGGGCGCGGTGACGCTGAAGGGCGTTCCGATCGACCTCGGCAAGGTCAAGGTGCCGGCGCTGTTCCTGTCGGCCCGCGAAGACCACATTGCGCCGTGGAAGAGCACCTACAGCGGTGCTCAGCTGTTCAGCGGCCCGGTCAAGTTCGTGCTGGGTGCGTCCGGCCACATCGCCGGCGTCGTCAACCCGCCGGCGGCCAACAAATACTGCTACTGGACCAGCGACAAGCTGGCCAAGACCTCTGACGAGTGGCTGGAGAAGGCGACCCAGACCCCCGGCTCCTGGTGGCCGGAATGGAACAAGTGGGTCGGCCAGTATGCCAACGGCAAGGTTCCCGCCCGCCAGCCCGGCGACGGCGCCCTGCCCGCCCTGGAAGACGCGCCCGGCTCCTACGTCGCGGTCAAGAACGGGTAAGGCGAAGCCGAGCGGCTTCACCCGCGCTTATCCGTACGGAAAACCCCCGCCCATCCCGGCGGGGGTTTTCCTTTTCCGTCCAATCCGATAGTGTTACGCACGCGCACGTTAAGGGTTTGTTTGCCCTTTTCACGCCACCTAAGGCCTGCGCACATTCGCACGCCCCGGGGATCCGCCGTTCATGCCATCCGACGCCCAGACAGGTACGATGGGAGCCGCCACGGCAGCGATGGCGAACGCCGAACCGGTCAAACTCGCCGAACGCTACGAGATCCAGCCGGGCGCGCCGATCCCGCTGCTGAACGCCGTCGGCGGAAACGCCTTCACCGCCAAGGCGCTGCGCGAAAAGCGGATCGAACCCTTCGCCATCATCTGCCATGGCTCGATCCTGCCGCGGATGGACATCTGCTCCACCGTCGGCAGCCTCGACAACGCCACCCACATGCGGCTGCTCGACTGGGGGCTGGTGGACTGGCCGCAGGATCGCGGGCGGCGCTTCTGTCTGGTGTTCGAACGGCCGGGCGGCAAGCGGCTGATGGGGTCGCTGACCGACACGCTGGATCCGATGCCGGAAGACCAGCTGACCCGACAGATCGTTCACCCGCTGGTTTCGGCGCTGAAGGAGCTGTCGAGCCGCGGCGTCGTCCACGGCGCGATCCGACCGACCAACCTGTTCTACCGCGATCTCGCGTCCGGCGCTCTGATGCTGGGCGACTGCGTGTCGACCCAGCCCGGCTACGGCCAGCCGGTGCTGCTGGAAACCATCGAGCGCGGCATGGCCAACCCGGCCGGGCGCGGCACCGGCACCATGGCCGATGACCTCTATTCGCTGGGCGTTACCCTGCTGATCCTGGCGCTCGGCCGCAACCCGCTGGCCGGCCTGGACGACGAGGCGGTGCTGCAGGCGAAGATGGAGCGTGGGTCCTACCCGGCGCTGGTCCAGCAGCAACGGCTGCCGCTGGCGATCAACGAGGTGGTGCGCGGCCTGCTGGTCGACGACCCCAAGCAGCGCTGGACCCTGAACGACCTCGATCTGTGGGTGGCCGGCCGCCGGCTCAGCCCGAAGCAGCCGCAGATTTCCCGCCGCGCAGCCCGTCCGCTGGAATTCCAGGGGTCGGAATACTGGCATTGCCGCACGCTGGCCCGCGCCTTCGCCCGCCATGCCCCAGCCGCCGCCTCCGTCATCGAAAGCGGCGAACTGGACAAGTGGCTGCGCCGGTCGATGGGCGACGATGTGCGGGCGGAAGCGGTGGGCAGCGCCATCCAGACCGCCTCCAGCGGCAAGGGCGGCACACAGGGCGACCGGCTGGTGGCCCGCGTCTGCATCGCGCTCGACCCCGCCGCCCCGATCCGCTACCGCGGCCGGGCGATGATGCCGGACGGCATCGCCACCATGCTGGCCGACGCCTTCATGCGCGGCGAATCCCCCCAGGCGGTGGCGGAGGTGCTCGCCAACCAGCTGCCTATGTTCTGGGTCAACGTCCAGACCGACTTCAAGCCGGAATTCGTGCCGCTGGTGCAGAGTTTCGACCAGTTGCGCGGCTTCCTCGACCGCTCCAGCCACGGGCTGGGGGTGGAGCGCGTGTTGTACGAGATGAACCCGACCATGCCCTGCATGAGCGGTCTGGTCGCAAAGCAGCTGCCCACCACCCCGGCCGAGCTGCTGCGGGCGCTGGACTGGATCGCCGCGGGGGGCGAACGGCACAAGGACCCCATCGACCGGCAGATCGCCGCTTTCCTCGGCGCCCGCCACAAGCGCGGGGACGAGCTGCTGTTCACCCAGCTCGGCAGCGGGGTGGAGCCGATGCGGCGCATCATCGCCATGCTGACCATCCTGTCGGACATCCAGGCCCGCACCGGCGTCGATGGGCTGACCCATCTGGCCAGTTGGGTGGTGGCGATGCTCGACCCGGCCTTCCGCCGCTTCCACAACCGGCCGCAGCAGCAGGAGGTCCGCAAGATGGCGGACACCGCCGCCCACAACGGCCGGCTGACCGAACTGCTGAAGGTGGTCGACGATCCGGACGCGCTGCGCCGCGACCGGCTGGAGTTCGAAGCGGCGCAGATCGCCTACCGCGAGGCCGACGCCGAGATGGACAAGATCCGCCATACCATCGCCGACCGCAATTCCATCATCGAGACGTCGGGCCGGCAGGTCGCCGCCATCGTGTCCAGCCTGCTGTCGACCCTGCTGGTCGCCGGCATCATCCTGTTTCTCGCCTTCTGACCGGATAACGGGGGATTGCCATGGCGCGCAAGAAGAAGAAAAAAGGCGGCGCCCTCACGCTGATCCTGCTGATCGTGCCGGCGGCACTGATCGTGCACCCGACCACCATCCTGTTCGGCATCGGCATGATCCCGACCATCGTCGCCTATGTCGTTGACCGCGATCCCGACAAATCGGCGCCGATCACCGTCGGCGGGCTGAATTTCTGCGGCTGCATGCCCTTCGCCATCGATTTGTGGAAGCACCAGCACACTCTCGGCGCCGTTGCCAAGATCCTCGCCGACCCGCTGGCCTGGCTGGTGATGTACAGTGCCGCCGCCGTCGGCTGGGGCATCTACTACGGCATCCCGCCGCTGGTCGCCGGCATGGAGGTCAGCCGCGCCGAAAAGCGGGTCGAGGTGCTGAAGCAGAAGAAGGTGGCGCTGGTCCAGGAATGGGGACCGGACGTGGCCGGCGATTACTTCGACGAGTCCGGCGGCATGGAGCCGGACGCCGAAATGGAAAATGCCTGATCAGGCGACGCGCCCACTGCCGGACTTGCAACCGGACACTCCGTCAGGGCATGATCCATGCCGAGGGTCGCCGGGTCGGCCATGAGGTTGGAATGTTCAGCGTCAGCGAGAATGAAGCCGCCGCAATCCAGAGGGCGTTTCACGAAAGCGGCGAATGGGCGGCCGTCGTTGAGCTCCGGCGGCATTTCCACATTCAGGACAATGTGAACGCCCTGAACGCCGTCCGTTCCATCGTCAGATGGGCGGGGGCGGTGCCGCCGCATCCGCACCCCACCTCCCCTCTCTGAGCCTCCCCTCCAGCTCTGGCTCAGCCGATCATGCCTGCCACCGCCCGTGCCACCTCGGCATGGATCGCATCCTGCTGCTTGAAGCCTTCGGCGGTGTGGGTCAGATAGCTGGCGACCAGCAGCGGCGCGCGGCCCTCCGGCCACAGGATGGCGATGTCGTTGGCGGTGCCGTTGGTGCCGGTCCCCGTCTTGTCGCCGACCCGCCAGCCGGCCGGCAGCCCGGCGCGCAGACGCTTGTCGCCGGTCTTGTTGGCGACCATCCAGTCGGTCAGCTGCTTGCGGGACTCCGGCCGCAGCACGTCGCTGACAAGCAGCCGCTCCATGCTGCGCACCATGGCGGCCGGCGTGGTGGTGTCGCGCGGGTCGCCGGGAATGGCGGTATTCAGCGTCGGCTCGTTGCGGTCAAGCCGCGTGGTCTTGTCGCCGATGCCGCGCAGGAAGGCGGTGAGGCCGCCCGGGTTGCCGACGCCGGGCAGCAGCAGGTTCGCCGCGACATTGTCGCTGAGCGTCATCGCCGCCTCGCACAGTTCGGCCACCGTCGGCGGCGTGCCGTTGAGCCGGGTCTCCGAGAAGGGTGCGTAAGGGACCAGATCGGCCTTGGTCACCGGAATCCGCCGGTCCAGCCGGTCCTTGCCCTGGTCCACCGTCTTCAGGACGGCGGCAGCCAAAAGAAATTTGAAGGTGCTGCACATCGGGAACCGCTCGTCCCCGCGCCAGCCATGCAGCCGGCCGTTTGCGCTGTCGAGCACCGCGACGCCCAGACGGCCGCCGGTGCGCCCCTCCAGCTCGGTCATGCGCGCAGCGAACGCATCGCTTCCCGTGGCCTTCCCGCCTTTGTTCTTGCCGGTTTCCGCAGCCTGCACCCCGGCCGCCGACAGCAGCAGAACCCCACCCGTCGCCGCCAGGAAACCCCGCCGTCCGATCATTCCAACCTCCCTCTGCATCGTTGCGATGGCCGGACGATAGAAATCCCGCCGCGGGCCGGCAAACGAGCTTTCCTCGCGGAAGACCCAAATTAAACTTATGCCTTGCCGGCGCATCGCCATGGCAGGCTATGGGGCGCCGCGGTAAGAGGCGGACAGGGCGTGGACAGCGGAAGGAAGCAGGCCGATGCCGATGCGTCAGGACATGGAGACGGACCGTTTCGAGGCGACGGCCGAGGATGGCAGCGTCCATGCGGTGGTCGAGACGACCAGCTACATCCAGATGGTGACCTTCCGCGGCCCCGCCGGCTGGGTACCGGAGGGCAAGAGCTATCGCCTGGACAGCGGCGACGCGGTGGAGCAGACGGAGGACGGCGGGTTCCGCATCGCCGCGTCGGGGCTGGCAATCCGGCGGATGGCTTGAGTGCACCCTTGGGTGAGCCCGCCCGCGCTTTCCGCTGGCGTGGCCGGGGCGGTTGAGGCCATCCTCCCGGCAACACCGGTCCCGACCCGTGCGGGCCGGCAAATCAGGGAGACAGAGATCGTGACCGCGCCCTTCATCCTCTACGGCAACGTGAATTCCCAGCCCGCGACCCGCATCGCGCTGTTCTTCCGGCTGGCCGGAATCCCCTTCCAGTACCGTCATCTCGATCTGCGCGCCGGTCAGCAGAAGTCGCCGGAGTATCAGGTGATCAACCGCTTCGGCCGGGTGCCGACGCTGGTCCACGGCGACCATTCGATCTCGGAATCCAGCGTGATCCTGACCTATCTGGCCGAACAGACCGGCCAGTTCGGCGGCCGCGACGAGGCCGAGAAACTGCGCCTCGCCGAATGGCTGAGCTGGCTGGCCGACGTGCTGCTGCCGGTCCAACGCGCCCGCGCCGTGCGCAAGTTCAACGGCGATGCCAACGCCCTGCCCTGGCTCGACGGCGCGGCGGCCAGCGGGTTGACGCTGTTCGACCAGCATCTGGCCGGCCACAGCTACATCCAGAGCGAGCGCCTGACCATCGCCGACATCTTCGCCCTCCCCTGGATCGACCTGCTGAGCGAATCCGGGATCGAGGAGAAGGACTATCCGAACGTCAAGGCCTGGGCCGACCGCATCCGCGCGCAGCCGGGCTACAAGCCGCAGTATGAGCTGATGCCGCAGGCGGATGCGGAGTGCTGAGGTAGGAAGATGGACGGTTGCGGCGGTCCCCCGCCGCAACATATCACCCCCGCGTGTCGTCGATCACCTTGCCGTCGTTGGGCAGGCTTGCCGGCGCCACGAACTCCACCGCGCCCTTCAGCTTCGTCACCGACGCCAAAGTCTCGCGGATGGCGGCGGCGAGACCCTCTCCGCTCTCCTCCGCCTCGCAGCGCAGGGTCATGGTGTCGCTGGCGTCCTGGCGGCCGACGACCAGACGGGCGCGGGCGATCTGGGGATGGCGGCGCAGCACCTCGGCGACCTGGCTCGGGTGGACGAACATGCCCTTGACCTTGGTGGTCTGGTCGGCGCGGCCCATCCAGCCCTTCAGCCGCATGTTGGTCCGGCCGCAGGGGCTGGCGCCCGGCAGCACCGCCGACAGGTCGCCGGTGCCGAAGCGGATCAGCGGATAGGCCGGGTTGAAGATGGTCACCACCACCTCTCCGACCTCGCCGTCTGGAACCGGGTCGCCGGTGCCGGGACGGACGATTTCGACGATGCAGCCCTCGTTCACCACCAGACCGGAGCGCGCCGGGGTTTCGTAGGCGACGATGCCGAGATCGGCGGTGCCGTAGCTCTGGTAGACGTCCAACCCGCGCGCCTCGTAGAAGGCGCGGGCGTCGGGCAGATAGGGCCCGCCCGACACGGCGGCGATGCGGATGGAGGAGACATCCAGCCCCAGCGCGTCGCCCTTCTCCAGGATGATCTTCAGGAAGTCGGGCGTGCCGATATAACCGCGCGGCTTCAGGCTGGCGACCACCTGGGCCTGCATCTCGGTGTTGCCGGTGCCGGCGGGGATGACGGCGCAGCCGAGGGCATGCGCACCCGTCTCGAACATCGAGCCGGCGGGGGTCAGGTGATAGGCGAAGCAGTTGTGGGCGAGGTCGCCGGCGCGGAAACCGGCGGCGAACAGCGCACGGGCGCTGCGCCAGGGATCGACGCCATGCGGTTCGGGATCGTGGATCGGGCCGGGAGAGGCGAAGACGCGGGCCAACCGGCCGATCTCCACCGCCGCCAGTCCGCCGAAGGGCGGGTGGGCCTGCTGCAACGCGATCAGGTCGGATTTCCGCGTCACCGGCAGGGTGGCCAACGCATTGCGGTCATGGATCGACGCCGGGTCGATCCCGGCCAGCATCTGGCGGAAATAGGGGGCCGCGTCCTTGGCATGGTGCAGATGGGCAGGCAATGCCGCGAACTGCTCGGCCTCGCGCCGGTCGGAGGAACGGGTTTCGAGGTCGTCGTAGAAATCGGTCATGGTCGTTCGTCCGTTCAGGGGTCGGCCGATCAGGTGGCGGGCATCGGCGGTGGGGCATCGGCACGCCGACGCCTCGCCACTCCCCTCAAATCCAGCGCTTGCGGCGCTTGAAGCTCTTCAGGTTCTTGAAGCTCTTGCGCTCTTCATTGCCGCCGCCGAGGTAGAATTCCTTCACGTCCTCGTTGTTGCGCAGCTCTTCCGCAGTACCGTCCAGCACGACCTTGCCGTTCTCCATGATGTAGCCGCGGGTCGCGGCCTGGAGGGCCATGCGGGCGTTCTGCTCCACCAGCAGGATGGTGACGCCAAGGTCCTTGTTGATCTGCTGGACGATGCTGAACACCTCCTTCACCATCAGCGGCGACAGGCCCATGCTCGGCTCGTCCATGAGGATCAGCTTCGGCCGGGCCATCATCGCGCGGCCGATGGCCAGCATCTGCTGCTCGCCGCCGGACAGGTAGCCGGCGAGGCCGGTGCGCTCCTTCAGCCGGGGGAAATAGCTGAAGACCATGTCCAGGTCGTCCTTCACCCCATTGTCGCGGCGGGTGTAGGCGCCCAGGCGCAGATTCTCCAGGCAGGTCATGTCGGCGATGATGCGCCGGCCCTCCATCACCTGGAAGATGCCCTTGCGGACGATCTGGTCGGGATCGATGCCGTTGATGCGCTCGCCATTGAAGGTGATGTCGCCGCGGGTGACCTCGCCGTCCTCGGTCTTCAACAGGCCGGAAATCGCCTTCAGCGTCGTCGATTTGCCGGCGCCGTTGGCGCCCAGCAGGGCCACGATCTCGCCCTCCGGCACCTCCAGGCTGAGGCCGCGGAGCACGAGGATCACGTCGTTGTAGACGACCTCGATGTTGTTGACGGACAGCATCAGCTTCTTCGCGGCCGTGACCGGCGGTGCGACTGGAGCGTTGGTCGAAGCGGCCGTGGCGGTGTTCAGCATGCGGCACCTGAACTGTTCGTAAAGATTGGGGGCGCCCCCGCCGGAGAGGAGGCGGAGGCGCCGCGTGCTTATCGGCTTACCAGCCCAGCCATTCCGGCTTGCGCGGAACGTCGACGGTGGTCAGCTTCTCCAGCTTGATGGTGCCGGCCTTGACCAGATCGTCCACGCCGGCGCCGGTGTCGCCGGTCACCTGGGCGCGGTAGATGTTGACCGCCGTCATGCCGCGGTGGTCGTTCTCGGCCCAGGTCGACGGCACGCAGACGCCTTCAAGCCCGGCCGGGACCCAGTCCTTCTTCTGGTACATCGCCTTGCGGATGTTCGGGCCGGTAACGCCGCCGTTCTTCGACGCCCAGTCCATCGCTTCCTTCATGTAGAAGGCGGTGCAGACGCCGGCCATGTAATGCACCGGACGATAGGCGTTGCCCGACGCGTCGGAGATCTTGGAGATGTCCTTCAGCGTCTTCATACCCGGCACTTCGGCGTTCCAGGTGACCGCGGTGCGCATCGGGAACACAACGCCGTTGGCGGCCGAACCGGCGGCCTTGGCGGCGTTCTCGTCCATGCCCCAGACGTTGCCCATGAACTGGACCTTGGCACCGACCGTCTGGCAGGCCTTCAGCACCGAGATGTTGGAGCCGGCGGTGTTGCCGAGATAGGCGTAGTTGGCGCCGGCTTCCTTCAGGGTCAGGCACTGGGCGGTGTAGTCGCCGGGGGTCAGGGCGAACTGCACGGCCGGCAGCACGTCGAAGCCCAGCTCCTTGGCCAGCTGCTCGCCGGCATCCTTGGGCGCGTTGGGATAGGGGTGGTTGGCGCCCATGTGGACGTATTTCGGCTTGCCCTGGCCACCCTGCTTCTTCCAGTCCTCCGCCGCCCACATCAGCATGCCGCGCAGCGCGTCGGAATAGGAGGGACCGTAGAAGAAGTTGTAGGGCGCCGGCTTGGAGCCGTGCGGACCCTTGCCGGTCGGGTCGGTCAGGTGACCGGAATAGGAGCCCGAATAGGCCGGGATCTCGTCCTTGCCGACGAAGCCGGTCAGCGCCTCGGTGTCGGCGGTGCCCCAGCCCTGGAGAGCCGCGATCTTGTCGCTGCCCGACGACCATTTCTTGTACTGGCTGATGGCGCGCGGCGCCTGATAGCCGTAATCGACGGTGTCGACCGCCAGCTTGGTACCGTTGATGCCACCCTTGGAATTGATGTAGGCCAGCGCGTCCGCGACGCCCTGCGCATAGGGCACGCCGACGTCCGACGTGGCGCCGGACTGGTCCGCCAGATGGCCGACCGGGATGTCGGCATAGGCCGTGGCCGAGGTCGCCAGCAGGAGGGCCCCAGTAACGGCCGAAGTGGCGAAGAGCGCGGTCTTGATCGACATGGTGCGTTGACTCCCCATTCTGTTCTGTTTGTTGATCGGCAAAAGCGTACGCATCAGTGCGAGAAGGGATAGAGCTTCCAGTAGGCCTTGATCTGCTTCCAGCGGTGGGCCAGCCCGTCGGGCTCGAACACCAGGAACAGGATGATGACGAGGCCGATCGACATCTCGCGCAGGAAGGCGATGTTGTCCTTCAGGTTCAGCGCGGTATCGAGCGCGGTGCCGCTCACCAGCTTGGTCAGCGCCTGCATCGCTTCGGGCAGGAAGACCATGAAGGCGGTGCCCATCAGCGTGCCCATGATCGAGCCCAGACCGCCGATGATGATCATGCCCAGGAACTGGATCGAGAAGAGGATGGTGAAGCCCTCCACCGACACGAACTGGAGGTAGTGGGCATAGAGGGCGCCGCCGATGCCGGCATAGAAGGCGGAGATGCCGAAGGACATCGTCCGGTACTTCGTCAGGTTGATGCCCATGATCTCGGCGGAGAGATAATGGTCGCGCACCGCCACCAGGGCACGGCCGTCGCGGGTCCGCATCAGGTTGGTGGCGAGGATGTACATCACCACCAGGGCCACCAGCGCCACGTAGAAGAAGCGCTCGTCGGTGTCGAAGGCGAAGCCGAAGATGGTCAGCGGCTCGGCGATGGTGCCGGCGGTGCCGCCGGTGAACCAGTCGGCCCGCGCGAAGAAGTCCTGCAGGATGTACTGCGCCGCCAGGGTGGCGATGGCAAGATACAGACCCTTCAGCCGCGCCGCCGGCATGCCGAACAGCAGCCCGACCAGCGTGGTGACGACGCCCGCCAGCGGGATCGCCAGCGCCACCGGGACGCCCAGGCTGTTGCTGAGCCAGGCCGACGCGAAGGCGCCGAAGCCGAAGAAGGCGGAGTGACCGATGGAGATCTGGCCGGTGAAGCCGACCAGGATGTTGAGGCCGAGCGCCGCGATGCCGAGATAGCCGATCTGGATCAGCAGGCTGAGCCAGTAGCGGTCCATGAAGGCCGGGCAGGCCAGCAGCAGGACCACGCCCAGGATCGCGAAGTTGCGGCTGGTTTTGGTTGGGAAGATGGTGGTGTCGGACCCGTAGGACGTCTTGTAATCGCCGCTCGGGATGATGCTGACGGATGCCATGGGGGCCTCACACGCGCTCGATGTCTTTGGTGCCGAACAGGCCGTAGGGCTTGATCATCAGGATGGCGATCAGGACGTAGAAGGGGGCGATCTCGTACATGTTGCCCCAGTTCAGCCACTGGCTGTCCAGGTAGTGCGCCAGATTCTCCAGCACGCCGACGATCAGCCCGCCGACCACGGCGCCGATGACGCTGTCGAGGCCGCCGAGGATCACCGCCGGGAACACCTTGATGCCGAAGAAGGACAGGGCCGACGACACGCCGTTGACCACGCCCACCGTGACGCCGGCCACCGCCGACACCATGGCGGAGATCGCCCAGCTCATCGCGAACATGTGGCGGACCGAGATGCCCAGCGACTGCGCCACCTGCTGGTCGAAGGCGGTGGCCCGCATGGCGAGACCGACCCGCGAGTATTTGAAGAACCAGCCGAAGCCCGCCATGATCAGGATCGAGATCAACAGCGACATGACGTAGACGGTCTGCACCTCCAGCCCGAACAGGTTGACGGTGGGGCTGGCGAAGATCTGCGGGAAGGGCTTGGCGAAGACGCCGAACATCCACTTCATCGCCGCCTGGAAGACGATGGACAGGCCGATCGTCACCATGATGACGGAGATGATCGGTTCGCCGATCATCGGCCGCAGCACGACGATCTGCAGGATGACGCCGAAGGCCAGCATGAAGGCCAGCGTGATCGGGAAGCCGATCCAGAAAGGCAGCTGCCAGTGGGTCAGCAGCCACCAGCAGGTCCAGGCGCCGATCAGCAGGAATTCGCCCTGCGCGAAGTTGACGATGCGGCTGGCCTTGTAGATCAGCACGAAGGACATGGCGACCACGCCATACAGCGCGCCGACGATCAGGCCGTTGACGAGAAGCTGAAACAGAAGGGTCATGGCGTGGCCTCGTTCTGTCCCTCTCCCGCCCCGGGAGAGGGGGACCGCGAAGCGGTCGGGTGAGGGGTGATCCAAGGATCAGGGTGCTTGCCTCTTGCCGGCCCCCTCACCCTTCCCATGCTGCGCATGGGCCCCTTCCCTCTCCCGGGACGGGAGAGGGTGTGATTGACGGTGTGCATCGCGCTCTCCTCACGCCGCGACCGGTTGCCGCGGCGCCTTGGCGGCGGCGGGAGCCAGGTCGATGACGGTCAGGGTGGTGCGGATGCGCTGCTTGGTGCCGTCCTGGAAGGCGATGGTGGTGTCCACGTCGATCTTCGGCTGGCCGGCATAGATGCTGTCGATGATGGTGCCGTACTTCTCGGCGATGACGCCGCGGCGCACCTTGCGGGTGCGGGTCAGCTCGCCGTCGTCGGCGTCCAGCTCCTTGTAGAGAAGCAGGAACTTGGAAATCCGCTGGTATTCCGGCAGCGTCTGGTTCACCCGCTCCACCTCCGCCCGCAGCAGGTCGTAGACCTCCTGCTTGGACGACAGGTCGGAGTAGGTCGTAAACGCGATGCGGTTCTTCTCCGCCCACTTCGACACGATGGGGAAGCGGATGCAGATGATCGCCGACAGATAGTCTCGCTTGTCGCCCAGGATCACCGCTTCGGCCACATAGGGGCTGAATTTCAGCTTGTTCTCGATGTATTGCGGGCTGAAGCGGTCGCCCTGGGCGGTGGTGGCGATGTCCTTGATGCGGTCGATGATGACCAGATGACCCTTCTTGTCGAAGAAGCCGGCGTCACCCGTGTGCATCCAGCCGTCGCGCATGTCGGCGACGGTCGCTTTCTCGTTCCGGTAATAGCCGGCGAACATGTTGGGGTGGCGGGTAACGATCTCGCCGACGCCATTGTGGTCGGGCTCGATCACCTTCACCTCGATGCCGCCGTCGAACGGCACGCCGACCGTGTCGAAATCCACGTCGGTGCCGCGATGGACGGTGTAGGCGCCCATCGTCTCGGTCTGGCCGTAGATCTGGCGCAGCGGCACGCCCAGCGCCTGGAAGAACTTGAAGGTGTCGGGGCCGAGCGCGGCACCGCCGGTCGCCGCCGATTTCAGGTTGGTGAAGCCCAGCCGGTCGCGCAGCGCCTTGAACAGGATCGCGTCGGCCATCGCCGAGCGCTGCCCCTTCGCCAGAGCCTCCAGCCCCAGCTTCATGCCAAGCTCGAACATCTTCTGCTTGAAGGGGGAGGCGTCCATCATGCGGGCGCGCACGTCGGCGGCGATCTGCTCCCACAGGCGCGGGGCGAACAGCACGAAGCTCGGCCCGATCTCGCGGAAGTCGTGCATCATCGTCTCGGCTTCCTCGACGAAGTTCACGCGCATCCGCGACACCATGCCCATGCCGACCGCATAGACCTGTTCCATGATCCAGGACAGCGGCAGGACGGAGACGTAATCGTCCTCCGGCCCCTTGGGATCGGCGGACAGGTAGCTGGCGACATGACGGATCAGCCGGCCCGCCGGCAGCATCGCCATCTTCGGATTGGAGGTGGTGCCCGAGGTGGTGCAGAGGATGGCGACCTCCTCACCCCTGGTCGCCGCGACCATGCGGTCGTAGAGGTCCGGCTGCTGCGCATGCAGTTCCTCGCCCATCGCCACCAGATCGGTGACCGGCATCAGGCGGGGGTCGTGGTATTTGCGCATGCCGCGCGGGTCGGAATAGATGATGTGCTGCAGCGTCGGCAGCCGCTCGGCGAGGTTCAGCAGCTTGTCGACCTGCTCCTCGTCCTCGGCGAACACCACCTTCACATCGGCATAGGTGATGAGGTAGGCGACCTCCTCGTCCAGCGCGTCGCGGTAGATGCCCAGGCTGTAGCCGCGCACCGCATGGGTGGCGATCTCGCCCATCACCCAGTCGGGACGGTTGTCGCCAAGAAGCCCGACGACCTCGCCCGGCACGACGCCGAGCTTGGTCATGCCCAGCGCAAAGGCGCGGACACGGGCATGGACCTGGCTCCAGGTGAAGGTGCGCCAGATGCCGAAATCCTTCTCGCGCATGGCAATGTCGTTGCCATGCTCGCGGGCGTGCAGGGCCAGCAGCTTCGGCAGGGTGTCATTGACGGCCAGATCGGGCAAAGTGAGGTTCGACATCACGCAACCTCCTTGCGGGCCGGAGGAATGGCGGCGACAGGCGCCTCCTCCTCCTCGTCCTCGCCCAGATAGGCTCGGCGGACGCGGGGATCGGCGAGGACCTCCTCCGGCTTGCCTTCGGCGATCTTCTTGCCGAATTCCAGCACCATCACCCGGTGCGAGATGTCCATGACCACGCCCATGTCATGTTCGATCATGACCACGGTCATGCCGAATTCCTCGTTGAGGTCGACGATGTAGCGGGCCATGTCCTCCTTCTCTTCCAGGTTCATGCCGGCCATCGGCTCGTCCAGCAGGATCAGGTCCGGCTTCAGCGCGATGGCGCGGGCCAGTTCCACCCGCTTGCGCAGGCCGTAGGACAGCGTGCCGGCGGTCGCCTTGCGCACATGCTGGATTTCGAGGAAGTCGATGATCTCCTCCACCTCGCGGCGGTGGGACAGCTCCTCCTTCCTGGCGCCGGTCAGCCAGTAGAGCGACCCGGTCAGGAAGTTGTTCTTCAGCAGGTGGTGGCGGCCGACCATGATGTTGTCGAGCACGGTCATGTGCCCGAACAGCGCAAGGTTCTGGAAGGTGCGGCCGATGCCGAGGGCGGCGCGGTGGTTCGGGGTCATCCCCGTCACGTCGCGGCCCTTGAAATAGACCTTGCCGTCGGTCGGACGGTAGCGGCCGGAGATGCAGTTGACCATCGAGGTCTTGCCGGCCCCGTTGGGACCGATGATCGAGAACAACTCGCCCTTACGGATGCCGAAACTGACGTCGGTCAGCGCATGGACGCCCCCGAAGCGCAGATTGACGCCCCGAGCCTCGAAGATGGTCTCCGCCTGGGTGGTGGGCGACTTTTGGCCAGGGGAATTTTGGCCAGGGCCGGGGTGTGGTGCGACGGGCGCGCCGGACATTTCCTCCTCCGTTGCTGTTGGTACCGCTTCTTCGGGTCACGATCCGGCTCTTTGGCGGCCGGCGGGGTCCATATTGTGGACCGTTTCATGAGCAACTTCCGCACTATATACCGGGCTGCGGTCTGTTTTCAACACTGACATTCCGCCAGTGCATGTTTTTTGTTGCGATTGGCGATCGAACGGTCCATATGATGGACCTCATGAACAGTAACGCTGACATCGTCCCTCCCTTGGCGGCTTCTGCAACCGCTCCCAGTGCGGCGGGCGGCACCCAAAGCCTGGAGCGCGCCATCGCGCTGCTGCGCGCGGTCGCCGACGCCGAAACCGACGGCGCGCGGCTGGCCGATTTGATGACCGGGGTCGGGCTGTCGAAGGCCACCGCACACCGGCTGCTGATGGCGCTGGCGCGCGACGGGCTGGTCGAGCAGGACGGCCGCAGCAAGCGCTATCACCTGGGTCCCGATCTGGTGGCGCTGGGCGATCTGGCGGCCCTGCGGCACCGTCCGCCGGCACCGTCGCCTCCCCCCGCCCCGCCCCAGCCGCCGGAGGCCGCAGCACCGGTGGCCGTGCAGCCCTCGCCGCCCATCCTAATGGTGAGGCCGTCGGCCTTCCTGCGGCCGGAATACCGCGGCGAGTCCATCGCGCTGGCGACGCTGCTGTGCGACCGCCATGTCCGCGCCGCCGATGGCGCGCGGGCGGCGCTGCTGCATGAAAGCGTCGCCGGACAGACGACGGAGCTGAGCTTCGCCCGGCTGGCCCGCGATTCGGCGCGCTTCGCCACCGTGCTGGCCAGCATGGGGGTCGGGGTGGGCGACCGGGTGGCTGTGCTGCTGCCGAAGGGGCCGGAACTGCTGATCACCGCGCTGGCGATCTGGCGGCTTGGCGGCGTCTACATGCCGCTGTTCACCACCTACACCGCCTCGGCCGTCGCCTACCGGCTGGCCGACAGCGACGCACGGGCCATCGTCACCAACGGCTTCCTGCGCCGCAAGGTGCCGCGCGACAACACCCGCCCGGTGGTGACGGTGGAGGGCGACGAGGCCTTCGGTCCCGACGCCGTGCCCTTCTGGTCGTCGCTGCACGAGGCCGCCCCGCTGGGCGAGGTGGCGCGCTACCGCGAGGGCGACGCATTCGCCCTGATCTATACCTCGGAATCCGAGCCGACGCCGCTCGGCGTCTCGCTGCCGGTCAAGGCGCTGTCGGGGATCGAACAGTACATGCGCATCGGCCTCGACCTGCGCGACGACGACATCTACTGGAACATGGCCGATCCCGGCTGGGCCTATGGCGCCTATTACGGGCTGGTCGGACCGCTGCTGCTGGGACGGACGACGATATTCTGCGACGGGCCCTACGACGTGCGGCAGGGTTACCGCATGCTGACCAAGTTCGGCGTCACCAACCTGACCGCCGCCCCGTCGCAGATCCGCGCCTGGCACGGTGCCGATCCCGGCGTGTCGCATCAAACCGCGCTGCGCATCCTGTCGGTGGTGGGCGAGCCGCTGCCGCCCGACCTGATCGCCTGGGCCAACCGGACGGTGAAGGTCCCCCTGCTCGACCAGTATGGCCAGCGCGAGACCGGCATCTTCATCGTGAACCGGTACGATCCCGACGGCATCGGCCGCCACGAGTCCGAAGGACCGGACGGCGCCGATGCGGTCCAGCCGGCAAGCGGCTCGCTCGGCCGGCCGATGCCGGGCTTCCGCGTCGTCATCCTCGATCCCGACGGGCGCGAGGCGCCGGTGGGCGGCGCCGGCGAGATCGCCATCGACGTCGACCACTCCCCGCTGTTCTGGTTCGAATCCTACGCCAACAACCCGGACCGCACCGCCCAGCGATTCCGCCACGGCCGGCGCTATTACCTGACCGGCGACCGGGCCTTCCTGGACGGCGACGGCAACATCCATTACCGCGGCCGGGCGTCCGACGCGATCCAGATGCAGCAGGGCGAATAGTCACGGACCACCCTTTTCGGGTATAGAACGCGTTCGGGACTGCGGCTGCGGCAATGGGAAGAGCGCGAAGGACGGGTATGGAATCCAAGACGAAGAACCGCGAATCCTGGCTGGCCGCCGCCTTCGCGGCGCTGGCCGAAGGCGGCGTCGACAAGGTGCGGGTGGAGGTGCTGGCGAAGGCCCTGAAGGTCACCAAGGGCAGCTTCTACTGGCATTTCCGCGACCGCACCGACCTGATGGGCGCCCTGCTGGACAGCTGGAAGCTGGGCCGCATCGCCGCGATCAAGGAGCAGACCCGGCTGGACGGGCGGGAACCGGCGCAGCAGCTGCGCGACCTGCTGGCGCTCTATGGCGGCAACAAGCCGCGCGGCATGGCGATCGAATTAGCGGTGCGCGACTGGGCCCGGCGCGCGCCGGAGGCGGAAAGCGTTATCGCCGAGGTCGACCGCGAACGCCTGCACAGCGTTGCCGGCCTGTTCGTGGCGCTCGGGCTGCCCGCCGACCAGGCCTTCGCCCGCGCCTACCTGTTCTACGCCTTCGCCTTCGGCCAGGGCCTGCTCGCCCCCGGCGCCGCGGCCGACCGGGCCGAGGTGGTGCGGGCGATCTGCGCCGACGTGCTGGTACCGGCGGCGCAGCCGCAATCCTGAGCGGTCACGGCATGTAGGCCAGCCGCAGATTGCCCCAGTGGCGGCCGCGCACCATGATCGGCGCATCGACCTCCTTCAGGCGGACCATCTGGCCGCCGCCCATGTCGCGGCGGTAGGCCTGCAACAGGAACGACCGGGTGTTGCGCGCCGCGGCAAGGCCGGAGCGGTCGGCGAAGACACGGCGGTTGCGGCAGTGGGCGGCGTTCCAGACCGCGTCGCCCGGCCGCTGCGGGTCGGAATAACGGCTGTTGTGGGTCGGCAGATAGCCGACGGCGTTGACGGCCGCACAGAACTGGAAGCGCGGGTTGGAGGCCAGGATCGGCTCCTGGATCGCCGGGAACAGGCGGTCGGTCAGGTCGGTAAAGGGGGCGAGGCACTGTTCCGGCTCCGTGCCGGGAATGCTGGACAGCTCTGTCGAGAACAGTGCGTCCTCGCCGATGCTGCCGCTGGCAAGCGCGCCCTCCAGCGCCTTGCCCAGCGCCGCCGCAGCATCCTGTGCGGTGGCGATGATGGCGGAATCGGCCTCGACCATCGCGTTGTAGGCGCTTTCCAGACGGCTGTTCTGATCGTCCGACAGGTCGTCCAACGCCAGATGCAGGCCCAGATCGCTGGTTCCGGCGACGATGGCCGGCAAATCGCCGACATCGCGCAAGGTCACGGTCACCTGTGTCTGCTCGGCAAACTCCGGCAGCCCCTTGCTGTCGATCAGCAGCCCGTCCAGCGACAGGTCGAGCATGGTGACGGTGCGGCGGTCGCCCGCCACGGTCATGGCGATCGGCTCCTCGCACGGGATGCGGTTGGAAACGCGGCGGTCGCCCGCCACCGACTGGCGCAGCGCGATGACCAGCCGGCGCTTCAGGTCGGCCACCGCGCCCTGGGTGTCGGTCATGCGGCGGCTGACGTCGGTGGCGATGCTGGTGATCTCGTCGGTCTGGTCGCGGATTTGCAGCACGCTACCCGACACCTGGGAAGCGCCGCCGGCGGAGTTGGTGGCGCTGCGCCCGATCTCGGCATTGGCGGCGGACTGCTCCTCCACCGCGGCGGCGGTGGCGGTGGCCGCCTCGTCGATCTCTTCGATCACCGAGATGACGGTCTGAATGGCCGAAACACTGCCGCCGACCGCATGCTTCAGCTGGTCGATCTGGCGGGCGATGTCCTCGGTCGCACGCGAGGTCTGGTTGGCGAGCTGCTTGACCTCGCTGGCGACGACGGCGAAGCCCTTGCCGGCCTCCCCCGCCCTGGCGGCTTCGATGGTGGCGTTGAGCGCCAGCAGGTTGGTCTGGCCGGCGATCTCGTTGATGAGGGTGGCGACCTTGGCGATCTCCTCCGTCGCGATCTCCATCCGGCCGATGGCGGAAGCGGAGCCGCGGGCGCTGTCCACCGCACGCCGTGCCACCTCGCTGGAGCGCGCCGCCTGCCGGGCGATCTCACGCCCGGAGGAATTCAGTTCCTCCGTCGCGGCGGCAACCGATTGGGCGTTGGAACTGGCCTGCTCCGACGCGGCCGACACCACCACGGTGTTCTCGCGCACAACGCCGAGCGCCTCCATCAGATGCTCGATGCCGTCGCCCGCCCGCCGGCTCGCCAGTTCCACGCCCATCCAGGTGGAGTCCAGGTCGCCTTCGATGGATTTGCAGGTTTCCAGCAGGGCTTGGCGGGTCAGCGCCTTCTGGCGCAGCTCGGTCTCGTGCTTCTCGTGGATGCCGTAGGCCAGCTTCGCCTTCATCGCGTTCAGCTCCGACGCCACGCGCCGGAATTCCGGCACGCCGATGGCTTCAGCCGGGCTGACGAAATCCCCACTGGAAATGCGGGCGAACGTCCTTTCGAAAGATTTCAACGGCCTCCGGAAGGTCAGAAGCAGCCCCCAGGAGATCAGCCCGGACGCGACCGCCAGAGCGGAAACGATTGCCGCCGTCTCCATGAACCGAACAGAGAAGTCACTCTGCGCCTCCGAAACCTCTTGCCCGGCGCTTTTCATCTGGAAGTTCAGCAGGTCACGGTTCGCTTCGAAGGCCGTTGCGAACAGCGGCGTGACGACCGTCCGGACATCCCGTTCGACCGCAAGCGAATCGCCGTCCTTGATGTGCTCCATCGTCGGCCGCAGCCCGTCCTTCACGTATTTCGTGCGCAGTTCGAAGAAGCGGTCGGCCAACACCCGTTCTTCGGGCAGTTTCGGCAAGGCGCTGTATTCGGCCCAGACCGCCGTGATGGCGGCGATGTTGCCTTCGATCCGGGACAGCAGATCCTTGATCGCTGCCGGTTGGGCGCCATCCCGCACCTCAATGATCAGGCTGGTTATGATCTGCCGGTTGTCCGCCATACGGGTCAGGATATCGTTGCTGATCCTGGCGGCAGCCAGACGTTGGCTGTACACGCGCGTCAGGGCGTCGTTCGATGCCGACATGCCCTCCAGCCCCAAGCCACCCACGAAGATCATCGCCGCGATCAGCAGAACGAAAGCACCGAGCAGCCGCCCGGTCATGCTCGTCCATGCAGAATCCAGCCAGCGACGCGGCCCCTTCCGGTACAGCCCACCACCACGGAGTTCCACAGCCGCACGGTTGTCGCGCATCTCCGCATACAGCCTGTCGGCCGCCGCGATCTCGTCCCGAGACGGCTTGGAGCGGATGGAGATGAAGCCGGTGATGGCGCCGTCCTCCATCACCGGCGTGACGTTGGCGCGCACCCAATAGAAATCGCCGCTCTTGGTGCGGTTCTTCACCAGCCCTTCCCAGGGCCGCCCCGCCTTCGCCGTCGCCCACAGGTCGGCGAAGGCCTCCTTCGGCATGTCGGGGTGGCGGACGATGTTGTGCGGGGCGCCGATCAGCTCGTGCTCGTCAAAACCGCTGATCTCGACGAAAGCCTGGTTCACAAAGGTGATGCGACCGCCGGTGTCGGTGCGCGACACCAGCGGAATCCCGTCGGTCAGATGAACTTCTCGGTCGGTGATCGGTGTATTGACGCGCATGACGCGGTTCCGCTCCAGCCATAGCCTCGAACAAGTCGGTCGGGCATGGTGGCGAACCGATAGCAGCAGCATGAAAGCATCGGTCGGCCTCCAGGACCGGAGCTTGCGCTGCAAGCGGCATGCCGCATCATTTTGTCGGTAAACGAACAAACTCCGCATTCGGGCGCAACGGCAACGCGAAATCGGCTGGCATCGCTCGTTGCAAAATGCCTCCGGAAAAGCGGACCGGCCCCAAAGTATTATGCAATTTCGAAAAAGCTATATTGTCTCACCGTTCAGCCGCGCAAAGGCCCGTTGGACAGCCCGTCGAGCGGGATCGCGGTGACGCTCTTCACCTCTTCCATCACGGCGTAGGTGTGGGTTTCCCGCACGCCGCGGGCGGTGGACAGCAGCTCGCCCAGGAACAGGCGGTATTCGTTCATGTCGCGCACACGGGCCTTGACCAGATAATCGAAGCCGCCCGCCACCATGTGGCACTCCATGATCTGCGGCATGCGCAGGACGGTGGCCTTGAAGTCGTCGAAATTGTCAGGCGTCGTGCGGTCCAGCACCACCTCGACGAAGACCAGCATCCCCGCTTCCAGCCGATGCGGGTCGAGCAGCGCGACATAGCGCTGGATGATGCCCTCGGATTGCAGGCGTTTCACCCGCTCCAGGCAGGCGGCCGGGCTGAGGTTGATGCGGCGGGCCAGTTCCACATTGCTGAGACGTCCGTCGTCCTGCAACTCGCGCAGGATCTTGATGTCGGTGGAATCGAGGCTGCGGTCCATCGGCGGCTCGGAATGCTGTTCGGCTGGCGGCCCCGATCCTAGCGGAAAAATTGGGGCCAAGCCATGCCGGACCATAGCCGCAGCGGTTGGAGCGATGCGGCTCCGAAGCCTGTTTGCCGCCGGCGGATGGCGTCAGGCCGCCAGCGGCAGGGTCACCGTCATGCGCAGGCCGCCGGTCGGACGGTTTTCGGCACGGACACGGCCGCCGAAGGCTTCGATGTTGCGCCGGACGATCCACAGGCCGATGCCGAAATGCGCCGCCCCGGCCTGATGCGCCGCCGCCTCGTCCTCCGGCATGCCGCGGCCGGGCTCGCGGTGGGAGAAGTAGCGCTCGAAGATGCGTTCCAGATTGGCGGGATCGACGCCCGGCCCCTCGTCGTCCACCACAAGCTCGGTGCAGGATCCGACGCGGGTCAGGCGGACGCTGACCGTCCCGTCGGCGGGCGAGAAGCTGACGGCGTTCTCCACCAGATTCTCGACGATGGTCTCCAGCGTCTCCTCGCTGGCCCGCACCACCAGCCCGGCATCGATGCGCGAACGCATGTGCAGGCGGCGTTCGGCCAGCAACCCGGTGTAGCCGCCGGCCATCCGTTCCACCAGCGACGACAGGTCGACGCGGCGCCGTGCCGGGGCCAGCAGGTCGGCCGCCGCCTCGTCCATCCGGCGGGCGAAGGACACGAGGCCGTCCAGCTTGTCCAAGGACTTCTCGATCATCGTCAGGGCGCGCTGGCTGCGGGCGTTTTCCGCCGGCAGGGCGCGGCGCAGCGGTTCCACCGACTGGCGGATCACGGCGATGGGCGTCTTGAAGGCGTGGGCGTTGTCCTCCGCCGCGCGGCGAAGCGACTGGGCACTGTCGCGCAAAGTGGAGACCAGCCGGTCGAAATCCTCCGCCACGCCGGCCAGTTCCGGCACGGTGTTGCGGGCGGCGAAGGAGGCATTGCCGCTCTCCTGGTCGGGCACGTCCTCGCCGCCGACGATGCGGCGGGCCAGATCGCCGAAGCGGTTCAGGTTGCGCCAGATGCCGGCCAGTACGGCCAGCACCAGGGCGGCCATCGCCAGATAGATCGCCGCGGCAGCCTGCACCGCCGGCGTGCTCCAGTAGGGGCGGCCGATGGAGGAGGAGATGTAGGCTTCGGTCGCGTGGCTGGTCACCAGCGCCCAGCAGCCGAAGCTGGTCTTGATCGGGGTGATGGAGGACAGCACCTCCTCCCCGCCTTCGGCATGGGGGACGCGCATCGCCAGCGTCGAATTGCCGGCGCAGCTCGACCCCAGACGGTCCAGCACGCCCTGTTCGAGCAGGAGGCGCCGTTCGGCGTCGATGTCGGCGGTCGACAGGCTGGGCGCCGCGGCGACGTAGAAGAAGGGTTCCGGCCCGGCCTTGGCGCCGGACGCGCTGGCCGCCACCCGCGGGCGCACCAGCAGCTTCAGCCGCGTGCGGTCGTCGCCGTAGCGGGCAAGGGCGATGCTCAGGCTGGGAAGGGCCGTGCGGTCGACGCCCAGCAATTCGGGCTCCAGCGCGCGGGCGATCAGTTCGCCCTGGCGCTGGGCGCTTTTCAGCAGAAGCTGCTGCGACGCCTCGTCGGCCCGCTGGAACTGGTCGTAGAGCAGAACCGGCACCGCGACGAATACGAGGGTGAGCAGCAGCAGGCGGCTCGCCATCGAGCGCCAGAGCCAGAGCAGGCGGGCGGACGCCCGTCGGGGCGCCCGCATCGCAAGGTCAATCGGCAGCAGCGCCATCGATCAGCATATCCTCGCCCATACCATCCTCGTCACGGCCCTGGTTGGCCGCGTTCTCACCCTTGCCCCAGCGGTAGCCGAAGCCCGGATAGTTCTCGATGCAGGCGAAGCCGGCGTCGACCGAGCGGAACTTCTGACGGATGCGCTTGATGAAGGCACGGACGTTGGCGCGGTAGCCCGACGGGCCATAGCCGGCGACGAAGCCCTTGCCGTGGACGAGGTCGTAGATCTCGCGGTAGGAGACGTCCTCTTCCGGGCGGGTCGACATCAGCTTGACGATGTTGAACTCGGTCAGCGTCAGGTCGATGCGCTTGCCCTTCCAGAAGGCGCGGCTGTTGTCCAGGCGCAGTTCCAGCTCGCCCAGGCGGTGGCTGGTGGCGTTGCCGCCGGCTTCCCCGTCCTCCGAGCCCTTGGCGCCGTCGCCCTTGATGCCGTCCAGGATCAGGCGCATGCGCTTCAGCAGGATCGACAGGCTGCGCGACTTCTCCACGAAGTCCAGCGCGCCGCCGGCCAGCGCCGCCTCTTCATAAATCTGGTCGGACAGCACGGTCAGGAAGATGACCGGCGTGGCGATGCCGCGGGCGCGCATCTGGCGCAGCACGTCGATGCCGTCCAGCTTGGGCATGCGCCAGTCCAGGAGGACGATGTCGACCGCCCCGCCCTCGGCGAAGAAATCGAGCGCCGGTTCGCCGCGGTCGAAGGTGATGACCTCGTAGCCCTCGTCGCCGAGGTTGAGGCTGAGCGACTCACGGAACAGATCGTCGTCGTCCACCAGAGCGATGCGGGCAATGGTCGGATCGGTCATCGCGGACATTCCCTTGTTCGACTCCGGCTTACTGAAACCCGGGGCGGACAGGGCGCCCTGCGTCAGCTTGAGCGAGGAGTTGTGCGAAGCATCGGTGGTCGGCGTCAGGGACATTTTGGCTGCTCTTCATGTCGTAGGAGAGGGCGCGGAAGTCCTGGGACGAGGTCATATCCATGAAGAAGAAGACCTTGAGGGTACAATCGCCCTTGGCATACCGCCAGATCTTGGCGGGAGGCGCCTCTTCCCGTGCAACGGGGGACCCCAGGAGTTTGAGAGTCTGGACTTCGTCCAGCCCGACAAGGCTGTCGGGGTCGGCGTTGGGGGTTGCGGGTGGGGTGGACATGCCCCCCATGGCCGGCGCCATCGTCGGCACCGCAGCGGCGTTCGCCGCCTGGGGGGTGGTATCGGGTGCGATGGCCGCCAGCTGGGTGGAGGCCTGGGTGGATGACTGGGCGGCAGCCTGGGCCATCGCCAGATCGCCGGTGGTGACCGGCGGGCCGGGCTGCGGCATCGGCAGGGCCGGGGCCAGCGCGGCGGCGTCGGGCACCTTGCGGGCCGGCTTCTGCCTGGGCACCGGCGGGGTTGCCGCGCGGGCGTTCGGGTTGGCCGACGTCATGTCCGCCCCGCCCCATCCCGGCCCGGCCGTGTTGGCCGGGCAGCCGGCCAGCAGCAGGACCGCGACCAGCAGGCCCGCATGTCGGCCCCGGCCGGCGGCGTAGGCGCCAAACTGCGCCACATCGCGGAGGACTGCCGGCACGGTCATGGGGGCGGGCCTTTCAAATCCAGGAGGAACGGACATAACGGCATTAACACGGGACGAACCATTTCCATCTAGCCTGGAAGTCAACTTCGCGTGCTGGTTGGAGTTGGCCGCGTCTGATGTCCCTAAACTCAATCCAGTCTGGTTAATGGCGCGTTAAAGCCACAGCCCTTACCCCCATTTTGCGAAAACCCACCAATATTTTTTGAAGTTTCGTTTGATTTTCGAGCGATCTGGCATGGCATCGCATAGCTCTTTGCTCAAAAGTGGTATGAAAACCGGTCAAATCCATTGCTCGCCAGCCGCTTCGTTAAAGATGTGCGGGGCGACAGGACGTGACAGAAATGAGGCGGGAGGATGGCCGGAACAGGTCCGGACCGTGGCGATTGCCCAAAAACAATCTGCACAAAAACAATCGGCGGCGGAGCCACCCGGGTATGGCTCCGCCGCCGTTCAGCCGGACGGGCAACAGGTCATGGAGCGGCGCGCGTAAAGCGGCCGTGGGTCGTTGCCACTGGAACTCCAGCCGTGGTTCCGGCCGGCCGTCAGGCCGGTCGGCGTCGTGGGAACAATGCGTTTTCGGCACCATCCATCACGAAGATCATGATGAGCCGGCCGGGCGGCAGCGTCAAGTTTGTAGCACGTACAATTTAGGATGCCGCATATCCGGACGATGGGGGAGGCGACCGACCGCGACGGTTCCGGTCAAGGCGCATAGAGATTGTTGATCTGCCGGGCATGGCCGACCGACACCAGGATGTCGAGCAGTTCCCTGACCCGCGGCGACTTGGCGCCCTTGAACTGGCGGGCGAGGCTTTCGGCTTCGACGGCACGGCCGCAGCGGCTCAGCGCCGCCATCAGGCTATGGACCTGTTCGGTCGGCGCCTTCGGCCAGACGATCCGCTTCGCCGTGTCCGCCGCGATGTCGAGCGTCGCCGCGATCTGGACAGCGGCACCCTGCCCCTTCGGGTTCTGGTAGTCCGGCCGCAGCCAGCGGACGACGCCTTCGCATTCCTCGCGGTGGCGCTCGGCGTTCAGCGCCACGAGATTTTCCAGAATCCGCGCATCCTCCAGATCGGCGGGCCAGCCATAGGCGTCGGCAACCGCATGGTCGATCCGGCAGTGGAGGTCCAGCATCACACCGACCTGCCCCAGCTGGTAGACCTCCATCTCGCGCGCAGTCAGTTCCTCCCGGCTCCGCCGTTTCTCCAGCACATTGTAAAGCTCGGTCAGCGTCAGCCGGTCGGGATGCTCGGTCAGCACCCGCTTGCGATGGGCATCGAGTTCCTCTGCAAGCTGGCCAATCACGCGCTTCTGATGCGGCGTGGCATTGGGGAAGGGGAAGGTGTCGAAGCAGCGGGTTTTCACATACACGGGGTCGTTACCCTGCCCGAGCCAACCTCCGGTAGATATTGACCATGTGCAATGGGTTCTGCTCGATAGCATCCCAAGGATGTAAGCTTCATTAGAGAAAATTAGAACGAGCTTGTTATCAGGCACCATATTTGACGGCAAATATTGGAATACTCTATGCCGACTCGTTTCAACGGTTGCGATGTATCTATCGATACCGTTAATCGCACTTCGCAGTTCCGTCCTCGGCTCGCCAAATATCCACCAATTCTCTCTATATGACTTTCTATTATTGTTATCCCTCTCCGGCTTCACGCGATCCAACAACCACTGATAAACATCGGGATACTTCTGCCTGACCTCGATTTCCGTCATGCTGAACAGGTCGATCACCATCAACCCACGAGAGCGTGCGGTCAGATCACGGCCATTACGATATTCGCGTATCCTCTCCTCCAATCCGGCGATCCGCCCCAAGCCGAGCGCACGCGCCTGTGCCGGGGTTACGAGAAAACCCGACCCATGCAACTTGACGCCGGGAGAGGACAGCCCGTCATTTGCCTTGAGCGCTTTCGCCGCCGCCACGTCCGCTCCGGTGGTCAGGTTCGCGTGTATGCGCCCTCGCCGCAGGTCAAGCACCACCGGCACCGCCCCATCCCGGTCCGGTGCCTGTCCCTCATGCACCACCGTCTTCAACAAGCCGGTTCGCTCGTCATGCTCGACGGGTGCACCCACCGTCATCGCCACGCGCACCGCCGCTGCGCCCTGTCCGTCCGCCCAGGGGTGGTCCGGGATGGCGAAGGTCAGATGCAGCGGCGTCTTCGCGTCCAGATGGCGTTGGATGACCCGGCGGCTGAAGGTCTGGGTGATGCTGTTGGTTGTGATGAAGCCGAAGCGCCGGGCCGCTCCCTTGCGCACCAGATCGGCCGCCTTGTCCCACCAGTAGGTGACGAAATCGGCACCGCCGGGCATGTGCGGATAGGCCTTCCACAGCGCCTCGGCATAGCCGTCGCCCAGTTCAGCGCGCAGGTCCTTGCCGGCGATGAAGGGCGGGTTGCCGACGATGTAGTCGGCCTGCGGCCAGTCCGCGGGCTTGGCGCCGACATGGCGTTGCAGCGGAACCGTCCGGCTTTCGTCCGGCACCTCCTGGCCGGTGAAGGGGTCGGTCCTCCAGCTGACGCCGTCCCACTTCACCCGCGGTTGTCCGGCATCGTCCAGCATCGGCTCCACCCGGTCCCAGCTCAGCACCGCGTCGCATTGCCGGATGTTGTCGTAGGAGTGGAGGATCGGCTCGCTCAGGCTTTCCGGCCCGCGCTGGCGCAGGTGGCATTGCAGATGACCGATCCAGATCACCAGTTCGGCGATCGGCACGGCGCGGGGATTCTTCTCCAGCCCAAGAAGCTGGTGCGGTCCGACGGTGTGCCCGGCGAGATCGAGATTGGCCTGTGTCCCGCCGCCGATTTCCTCCAGCGTCGCGATGACCTCCCCTTCCAGCGCCTTCATCTTCTCCAGCGCAACATAGAGGAAATTTCCACTCCCGCAGGCCGGGTCCAGTATTTTCACGGAACAGAGGGCTTGGTGGAAATCCTTGATCTGCTTGATCGCCTGCGCATGATCCTTCTTTTGCCGCGCGTTCTCGGCGATCACCTGTGCGTTCCGCCACTCCGCCATCAGCGGTTCGATGACGGCAGGCACCACAAGCCTTTCCACATAGGCGCGCGGCGTGAAGAACGCGCCGTACTGGCTGCGCTCGCGCTTGCTCAGCGCGTTTTCCAGCAGGGTGCCGAAGATCGCCGGCTCCACATTCCTCCAGTCGCGTGAACAGGCGGCGATCAGTTCGCCGATCTCCTGTTCCTCGAGCGCCAGCGCCTCGGCTTCCCGGAACAGTCCGCCGTTGAAATGGCGGACACGGGCGCGGATGGTGGTGTCATGGTCGCTGCCCCTATCCATGCTACGCCAGAAGGGCTCCAGATAGCGCGGCAGGAATTGCGGGTTCGGCCGGGCGTCGTTCAGCACGCCGGTGAAGGCGCCCTCCGGCAGCAGCCCGACATTCTGCGCGAAGGCGGTGAACAGGCAGCGCATCAGGAACAGCGCCACCGCTTTCGGTTCGTAGCGCTTTTCCAGGCTCTGGGCCAGCCGGGCGAGACGTTGCGCGATGTCCCGCGTCACCTCGGCCCGCCGGGCGCTGGGATCGAGGCTTTTGGGGGCTTCCCAGATCGCCTTCAGCCGCGCCCGTATCTCCGGATCGGCAAGATCCGCCAGCCTGATCCGGTGCGACCGGCTGTCGGGAAAGGGCATGTAGGCCTTGCCCAGCCCGGTGAAGTCGGCATAGGTCTCGATCACATGCCCGACATCGATGACGATCAGGAAAGGCGGCCAACCGTGGTCGGTCGGCAGCGCCTTGGCATAGCGTTCGGCCTGGGCGCGCGCCTGCCGCATCAGCCGGTCCCAGGACGGCCGTGCCCCGGCGGGCGGGGAGCTGTGGGGCAGCCCGCCGAACAGGTCGCTCCCCTCCTGCCCGCCGCGCTGGCGCTTGCGCGACTGCTTGGCCTCCAGAACGAAGCAATCCCGTTTGTAGCAGTCGAGATAGTTGTTCCGCCCGTCGTCGCCCTCCAGATCGAGCGCGCGAACTCTTTTCTCATAGACGTAGTTGTTGAGCGCGTCCCGTTCCGAAGAGGCTTCCGGCTCCGCCGTACCGATCAGGGCGCAGAGCTGGTTGATGAATTTCTGGTAGTTGGCACGCTCCGACCCACCCTTGTCGCTCCAATATTTGATGAAGGCTTCGGGGGATTGGTGTGCCGCTTCATCGGCGGGAATGCCCTTGCGGTCAGCGCCAGGACCGGTATAGGCATCAAAATGCGACCTTGACGCGCCTTCCCCACCCATCACAGACGATGCCATACCATCCCCGCCGACGAATTCCCCAAAAACGAGAAATTCGACCGTGGGACAGATATTTTTACGCCGTCAAAGCCTTCCCGATATCACCTCAAATCTTCAAGACTGAATGCATAAATCGCGTCATTCGGCGGAAGCTATCCGCAGGGTTGATGACCAAATTCCTTGCGCAACGAGGACTCAACAGAAAACACGACCGACTCGGCATGAGTAATGCCATGGTATTCATTGAGTCCATTATCACCGATTTTCGCACGCGACGCAGAAACTGCTAATTTCCCGCAGTGGAATTTTCAACATGCATATGCATTACTTTACCCCAAAATACGAAAGGGCCACGCCCCTTTCGGAAGCGCGGCCCTTCGTTGCCGAAGGGTCCCTCACGCACAACCACGAGCGCGGGCCACCTTCGATGCGGTGGGGCGGCCGATGGCGTCGCTGATGAACGCCCCGGCCGCGATCAGCCTGTCCAGATCGACCCCGGTCTCGATGCCGAGGCCGTTCAGCATGTAGAGCACATCCTCGCTCGCCACGTTGCCGCTGGCCCCCTTGGCATAGGGGCAGCCGCCCAGGCCCGCGACCGAGCTGTCGACCACCGCCACCCCCATCTGCAGGGCCGCCAGGATGTTGGCCAGCGCCTGCCCATAGGTGTCGTGGAAGTGGACGGCGATCTTGTCGACCGGCACCCGCTCCGCCACCGCGGCGATCATCGCTTGCGCCTTGGTCGGGGTGCCGGTGCCGATGGTGTCGCCGAGCGAGATCTCGTAGCAGCCCATGGCGAACAGGCGTTCCGCCACGTCGGCCACCGCCTTCGGCGCGATCTCCCCCTCATAGGGGCAGCCGAGCACGCAGGAGACGTAGCCGCGGACCGGCACGCCGGCCGCCTTGGCCTGCTCCATCACGGGGGCGAAGCGGTCCAGGCTCTCGGCGATGGAACAGTTGATGTTCTTTTGGCTGAAGCTCTCCGAGGCGGCACCGAACACCGCCACCTCGTCGGCCCTGGCCGCCAGCGCCCCCTCCAGCCCCTTCAGGTTGGGGGTGAGGGCGGCATAGCGCACACCGGGCTTGCGGGCGATGCCGGCCAGTACCTCGGCGCTGTCGCCCATCTGCGGCACCCATTTGGGCGAGACGAAGCTGGCGGCCTCCACCACGCCCAGGCCGGCGTCGGACAGGCGGTTGACCAGTTCCACCTTCACCGCGGTCGGCACCATGGATTTTTCGTTCTGGAGGCCGTCGCGCGGGCCGACCTCCACCATGCGGACGAATTTCGGCAGCTGCATCGTCAGGCCTCCGCGATGTCGAGAACCAGCAGGTCGACGCCTTCCGACACCTGATCGCCCGCCGCGAAATTCACCGCGCTGACGGTGCCCGCCGCCGGGGCCTTGATGGTGTGCTCCATCTTCATGGCTTCCAGCAGCATCAGCGGCGCGCCGGCCTCGACGCTCTGGCCCGGCTCGACCAGCACGCGGACGACGGTGCCCGGCATCGGCGCGGTCAGACGGCCGGACCCGCCCTCCTGCTCCGCCGCGCGGGCGCTGGGGTCGTCCAGCGTCAGGCGGGACACCGCACCGTCGATCAGGACGGTGATGTCGAGCCCCTGCCGCACCACGGTGGCGCGGGTGCGCATTCCGTCCAGCGTCGCCGTCAGCAGGCCGTCGGCGAGGCTGACGCCGGTCACCGGCATCGCCTTGCCTCCATCCACCGCGATCTCATACCCATCGGCCCGGAAATGCAGCGTCACCTCGCGCGCCGTCTCGCCGTCCATCAGGCGCAGGTCGTAATGGTTCTCCTCGTTCAGCCGCCAGCCATTGGCGAGCAGCCACGGGGAATAGCGGTCTGAGCGGGCCCGCAGGGCGGCCTGCGCTTCCTCCCGGCGCGTCAGCAGCACCGACAGGGCGGCGGCGGCCAACGCCTTGTCGGCCACCGGGGCCGGCGGCGGCAGAAGATCGGCGCGGTGGCGCTCGATGAAGCCGGTGTCGATCTCCACCGCCTTGAAAGCCGGATGGCCGGCGATGGCGCCGAGGAAGGCGACGTTGGTGGTGACGCCCACCACCTCGTACTCGGCGAGCGCCACCCGCAGGCGGCGCAGGGCGCTGTCGCGGTCCTCGTCCCAGACGATCAGCTTGGCGATCATCGGGTCGTAATACATCGTCACCGAATCGCCCTCGCGGACACCGGTGTCGACGCGGACATGGTCGTTCTCGGCCGGCGGGCGCAGGCGGACCAGCCTGCCGATGGCGGGCAGGAAGTCGCGCTGCGGATCCTCGGCGTACAACCGCGCCTCGAAGGCATGGCCCCGGCGGGTCAGCTGCTCTTGGCGCAGCGGCAGTTCGGCGCCAGCGGCGACGCGCAGCTGCCACTCGACCAGATCGAGGCCAGTGATCTTCTCCGTCACCGGATGCTCCACCTGCAAACGGGTGTTCATCTCGATGAAGTAGAAGCCGCCATCCTCATAGAGGAACTCGACGGTGCCGGCGCCGACATAGTTCACCGCCTTGGCTGCGGCCACCGCGGCCTCGCCCATGCGGCGGCGGAGGTCGTCGGGGAGATTGGGGGCCGGCGCCTCCTCGATCACCTTCTGGTGGCGGCGCTGCACCGAGCAGTCGCGCTCGAACAGATAGACGCCGTTGCCGTGGGTGTCGCAGAAGACCTGGATTTCGACATGGCGTGGCCGGCCGAGATACTTCTCCAGCAGCAGGCTGTCGTCGCCGAACGCCGCCTTGGCCTCGCGCTGGGCGCCGGCCACCGCGTCGGCCAGTTCGTTGGCGGCGCGCACCACGCGCATGCCCTTGCCGCCGCCGCCGGCCGACGCCTTGACCAGCACCGGATAGCCGATCCGTTCGGCCTCCGCCGACAGGGTGGCGAAGTCCTGGTCGGTGCCGTGATAGCCCGGGACCAGCGGCACGTCGGCGTTCGCCATCAGCCGCTTGGATTCCGCCTTGGAGCCCATGACGCGGATCGCCTCGATCGGCGGACCGATGAAGACGACGCCGGCCTCCGCGCAAGCTGCGGCGAAGCCGGCATTCTCCGACAGGAAACCGTAGCCGGGATGGATGGCCTGGGCGCCCGTGCGCTTCGCCACGTCGAGGATGACGTCGCCGCGCAGATAGCTTTCGCCGACCGGGGCCGGGCCGATGCAGACGGCCTCGTCGGCCATCTGGACATGCATGGCCTTGGCGTCGGCCTCCGAATGGATCGCGACGGTCTTGATGCCCAGGCGGCGGGCGGTGCGGATGACCCGGCAGGCGATTTCGCCACGGTTGGCGATCAGGATCTTGTCGAACATGTTGATCAGCTCCGCCAGGACGGGGTGCGTTTGTCGAGGAAGGCGCCGACGCCCTCCTTGCCTTCGGCGCTGGCGCGCTGGCGGGCGATGCGCTCCGCCGTGTCGCGCACCACGTCGTCGGTCAGCGGCCGGCGGGCGACGGCGCGGATCAGCTCCTTGGCGGCGGTGACCGCCGTGGGGGCGCTGTCCATCAGGTTCTTCACCGTCTTCGCCACCGCCTGCTCCAGCCCGTCGGCATCAGTCAGCTCATGCAGCAGGCCGATGCGGTGGGCCTCCGCCGCGCTGAAGCGCTCGCCGGTCAGGAAATAGCGCCGGCAGGCGCGCTCGCCGATGGCGGCGATGACATAGGGGCTGATGGCGGCGGGGATGATGCCCAGCCGAACCTCCGACAGGGCGAAGGTCGCGGTCTCGACGCCGATGGCAATGTCGCAGGCCGAAACCAGCCCGACGCCGCCGCCGAAGGCCGGCCCCTGCACCACGGCGACCGTGGGCTTCGGGCATTCGTCCAGCGTGCGCAGCATGGTGGCGAGGCCCATGGCGTCGGCCAGATTCTCCTCGCGGGAGTAGCCGGCCATCTTCTTCATCCAGGACAAATCCGCCCCGGCCGAGAAGCTCTTGCCCACCCCGCGCAGCAGGACGACGCGCACCGCCGGATCCTCGCCCACCCGCCGGAAGGCGGATGTCAGGTCGGCGATGACCTGTTCGTTGAAGGCATTGTGAACGTCGCCACGGTTCATAGTGACGGTGGCGACGCCGGTGTCGGCAAGCTCGACCAGAATATCGTTTGGCAAAATGTCGCTCATGGTCGCCCCCCTCACATCCGGAAGACGCCGAAGGGCGTCTTCGGCACCGGGGCGTTCAGCGAGGCCGACAGGCCGAGGCCCAGCACCATGCGGGTGTCGGCCGGGTCGATGATGCCGTCGTCCCACAGCCGGGCACTGGCGTAATAGGCGTGGCTCTCGCGTTCGAACTGGGCGCGGATCGGCGCCTTCAGCGCCTCCTCGTCCTCGGCCGACCAGGGCTTGCCCTGGGCTTCCATGGCGTCGCGCTTGACCTGAGCCAGCACGCCGGCGGCCTGCTCGCCGCCCATGACCGAGATGCGGGCGTTCGGCCACATCCACATGAAGCGCGGGCTGTAGGCGCGGCCGCACATGCCGTAATTGCCGGCGCCATAGCTGCCACCGATGATGACGGTGAATTTCGGCACCTTGGCGCAGGCGACCGCGGTGACCAGCTTGGCGCCGTCCTTGGCGATGCCGCCGGCCTCGTATTTGCGGCCGACCATGAAGCCGGTGATGTTCTGCAGGAACACCAGCGGGATGCGGCGCTGGCAGCACAGCTCGACGAAATGGGCGCCCTTCAGGGCGGATTCGCTGAACAGAATGCCGTTGTTGGCGATGATGCCGACGGGATAGCCGAAGATGTGGGCGAAGCCCGTCACCAGCGTCGTGCCATAGAGCGGCTTGAACTCGTCGAAGCGGGAGCCGTCGACCACGCGCGCGATCACCTCGCGCACGTCGAAGGGCTTGCGGGCGTCGCTGGGGATGACGCCGTACAGCTCGCGCGGGTCGAAGGCCGGTTCCTCCGGCTCGCGCAGGTCGAGGTCGATGTGCTTGGCACGGTTCAGGTTTGACACCACGCGCCGCGCCATCGCCAGGGCGTGGGCGTCGTTCATCGCGTAATGGTCGGTGACGCCCGAGGTGCGGGAATGCACGTCGGCCCCGCCGAGATCCTCGGCCGACACCACCTCACCGGTCGCCGCCTTCACCAGCGGCGGGCCGCCGAGGAAGATGGTGCCCTGGTTGCGGACGATGATCGCCTCGTCCGACATCGCCGGAACATAGGCGCCGCCGGCGGTGCAGCTTCCCATCACCACAGCGATCTGCGGGATGCCCTCGGCCGACATGTTGGCCTGGTTGTAGAAGATGCGGCCGAAATGATCGCGGTCGGGGAAGACCTCGTCCTGGTTCGGCAGGTTGGCGCCGCCCGAATCCACCAGATAGATGCAGGGCAGGTTGTTCTGCTGGGCGATCTCCTGCGCGCGCAGGTGCTTCTTGACCGTCAGCGGGTAATAGGTGCCGCCCTTCACCGTCGCGTCGTTGGCGACGATCATGCATTCCTGCCCGGCGACGCTGCCGATGCCGGCGATGATGCCGGCCGACGGGATGTCCTCGGCATAGACGCCGTCGGCGGCCAGCTGCGACAGCTCAAGGAAGGGCGAGCCGACGTCGAGCAGCTGGCGGATGCGCTCGCGCGGCAGCAGCTTGCCGCGGGCGAGGTGCTTGTCGCGCGCCTTCGCCCCGCCGCCCTGCTGGATGGCGGCGACCTTCCGGCGCAGATCGTCGACCAGGGCCTGCATGGCGTCGGCGTTGGCCTGGAACTCGGCGGAGCGCGCATTCAGGGCGCTCTTCAGGACGGTCATGCCGTCTTCCTCCCGGTTTGGCGGTCTTGATTACTGGGCTGGTTACTGGACAAGGGCGCGGCTGATGACCAGCCGCTGGATGTCGCTGGTGCCCTCGTAGATCTGGCAGACCCGGACGTCGCGATAGATGCGCTCGACCGGGAAATCGTTGAGGTAGCCATAGCCGCCATGAATCTGGATGGCGTCGGAGCAGACCTTCTCCGCCATTTCCGAGGCGAACAGCTTGGCCATTGCCGCTTCCTTCATGCAGGGCACCCCGGCATCGCGCAAGGATGCCGCATGCAGCACCATCTGCCGCGCCGCCTCCACCCGCGTCGCCATGTCGGCGAGGCGGAAGGCGATGGCCTGATGCTGGACGATCGGCACGCCCATGCTCTGGCGCTCCTGGGCATAGCGGATGGCATGGTCGAGTGCGGCGCGCGCCATGCCGACCGACTGGGACGCGATGCCGATGCGCCCGCCTTCCAGATTGGCCAGAGCCACCCTGTAGCCGGCGCCTTCGGCCCCGAGCATCAGCTCGGCAGGAACCCGGCAGTCCTCGAAGACGATCTGGCAGGTGTCGGAGCAGTGCTGGCCCAGCTTCTCCTCGGTCCGCGCCACCTGATAGCCCGGCGTGCCGGTCGGCACGATGAAGGCGCTGAGGCCCTTCTTGCCGGCCGCCGGATCGGTCACCGCGAAGACGATGGCGACATCGGCCTGCGAGCCGGAGGTGATGAACTGCTTGGTGCCGTTCAGCACCCAGTGATCGCCGTCGCGCCGGGCGCGGGTCTTGATCGCCGAGGCGTCGGACCCGGCCTGCGGCTCGGTCAGGCAGAAAGCGCCAAGCATTTCGCCACGCGCCATCGGCTTCAGGAAGCGGTCCTTCTGGGCATCCGTGCCGAACTTCAGGATCGGCATGCAGCCGACCGAATTATGGACGCTCATGATGGTGGAGACGGCGCCGTCGCCGGCGGCGATCTCCTCGATGGCAAGCGCGTAGGCGACATGGTCGGTGGCGGCGCCGCCGAACTCCTCCGGCACCAGCATGCCCATCAGGCCGAGTTCACCCATCTCGGCGAGTTCAACCTTGGGGAAAGCGCCGCTGCGGTCGCGCTCGGCGGCGGTCGGCGCGAGCCGGTCCTGCGCGAAGGCGCGGGCCATGTCGCGGACCATGGTCTGTTCTTCGGTCAGGTGCATGCTGCTCCTCCCATATTTTTATGGTCCCCTCTCCCCGGGGGAGAGGGGGTACGGGCGGGAGTGCTTTACACCCGCTCCACCGCGATGGCCGTCGCCTCGCCGCCGCCGATGCACAAGCTGGCCACGCCGCGCTTCAGGTCGTACTTTTCCAGTGCGGCCAGCAGCGTGACGAGGATGCGGGCACCCGAGGCGCCGATGGGGTGGCCGAGCGCGCAGGCGCCGCCATGGACGTTCACCTTGTCATGCGGCAGGTCCAGATCCCGCATCGCCGCCATGGTGACGACCGCGAACGCCTCGTTGATCTCGAACAGATCGACGTCGCGGGCCGACCAGCCCACCTTCTCGAACAGCTTCTGCATCGCGCCCACCGGCGCGGTGGTGAACAGCGCCGGCTGCTGGGCGTGGTTGGAATGGCCCTTGATCTCGGCGATCACGCGCAGGCCGCGACGGTCGGCCTCGCTGCGGGTGGTGACGACCAGCGCCGCACCGCCGTCGGAGATCGACGAGGCGTTCGCCGCCGTCACCGTACCGTCCTTGGCGAAGGCCGGCTTCAGCGTCGGGATCTTCTTCGGATCGCCCTTGCCCGGCTGCTCGTCGGTGTCGACCAGCACGTCACCCTTGCGGCCCTTGACCAGGACCGGCGCGATCTCCGCCTTGAAGGAGCCGTCCTCCACCGCCTTGCGGGCGCGGTTCAGACTCTCGATGGCGTAGTTGTCCTGCGCCTCGCGGGTGAAGCTGTAGCTGCTGGCGCATTCCTCGGCGAAGGTGCCCATCAGGCGGCCCTTCTCGTAGGCGTCCTCCAGACCGTCGAAGAACATGTGGTCCAGCACCTTGCCATGCCCCATGCGGTAGCCGGCACGAGCGCGGTCGAGCAGGTAAGGAGCGTTCGACATGCTCTCCATGCCACCGGCCACCACGACCTTGGCCGAGCCGGCCTTGATCACGTCATGGGCGAACATCACCGCCCGCATGCCGGAGCCGCAGACCTTGGAGATGGTGGTGCAGCCGACGCCCTTCGGCAGCCCGGCGCCCAGCGCGGCCTGGCGCGCCGGGGCCTGCCCCAGACCGGCCGACAGCACGTTGCCCATGAACACCTCGTCCACCGCGTCCGCGGCGAGGCCCGAGCGCTCCAGCGCCGCCTGGATGGCAACGGCGCCCAGCTGCGGGCCGGTCAGGCCCATGAGGTCGCCCTGGAAGCCGCCCATCGGCGTGCGGACGGCGGCGGCGATGACGATGCTGTCGGTCATGGTGGTCGGTCCCTTTCCCTCGATGCTCTCTGTGCTTTGCCGAACCGCTTTGCGCGGTCTCCCGGCCTTCAGGCCGTTTCTTTGAACAGTTCGCGTCCGATCAGCATGCGGCGGATCTCGCTGGTGCCGGCGCCGATCTCGTAGAGCTTGGCGTCGCGTAGCAGGCGGCCGGTCGGATACTCATTGATGTAGCCGTTGCCCCCCAGCGTTTGAATGGCCTCCAGCGCCATCCAGGTCGCCTTTTCGGCAGAGAACAGGATGGCGGCGGCAGCGTCCTTGCGGGTGGTCTCGCCCCGGTCGCAGGCCTTGGCAACGGCGTACACATAAGCCTTGGCGGCGTTCATGATCGTGTACATGTCGGCGATCTTGCCCTGCATCAGCTGGAACTCGCCGATGGACTGGCCGAACTGCTTGCGGTCGTGGACATAGGGGATCACCACGTCCATGCAGGCCTGCATGATCCCGAGCGGGCCGCCGGACAGCACCGCGCGCTCGTAATCCAGGCCGGACATCAGCACGTTAACGCCGCGGCCGACGCCGCCCAGGATGTTCTCTTCCGGCACCTCGCAATCCTCGAACACCAGTTCGCCGGTGTTGGAACCGCGCATGCCCAGCTTGTCCAGCTTCTGCGCCACCGAGAAGCCCTTGAAGCCCTTCTCGACCAGGAAGGCGGTCATCCCGCGCGGGCCGGCATTGATGTCGGTCTTGGCGTAGATCACCAGCGTGTCGGCGTCGGGGCCGTTGGTGATCCACATCTTGGTGCCATTCAGGACGTAACGGTCGCCCTTCTTCTCGGCCCGCAGCTTCATCGACACCACGTCGGACCCGGCGTTCGGCTCCGACATCGCCAGGGCACCGATATGCTCGCCGGAAATCAGTTTGGGCAGGTAGCGGCGCTTCTGCTCCTCCGTGCCGTTCTTGCGGATCTGGTTGACGCAGAGGTTGGAGTGGGCGCCGTAGCTGAGGCCCACCGAGGCCGACGCGCGGGACACCTCCTCCATCGCCACGACATGTTCCAGATAGCCCATGCCGGCGCCGCCATACTCCTCCTCCACCGTCACGCCGAGGATGCCGAGGTCGCCCATCTTGCGCCACAGCTCGTTCGGAAACTCGTTGCTGCGGTCGATCTCGGCGGCACGGGGGGCGATCTCGTTGGCGGCGAAGCTCCGCACCGAATCGCGCAGCATGTCGGCCGACTCACCGAGGTCGAAATTCAGGCTCGGGTACTGGTTGGACAGCATGGACGTATCGCTCCCCTGGGAAATCATCCGTTCTTTGACCATACGTTACCGTATGGCAGTGCGGCTGGCAAGGGGGTTGCGGAGCGGATCGAAAAGCCGTTCAGCGTCAGGAGTTTGGCCGGTCAAGAGGACGCGGCGGCCTTTCCACATCGTGGAACCCACAAGGGGGCAGCCCGATTTTCCCCAGTCGATTCAAGGCTGCCATGCACGTTGGATACTGTATTCCAGAACGGCGAAGGCGATTATTACGGGAGCCGACGCGTTATATCCGGCCAGTGATATCGATTTGGGGGACCAACGAATGATCCGCGTGCCTCGGCCCAACATGGACGGCTTCACCATGGCCCTGGTGGCGACCGTCGGGCTGGCGACCGTGCTTCCGGTGCAGGGACAGTTCGCCCAGGGCGTGCACTGGCTGGCGGAGGCGGCCATCGCGCTGCTGTTCTTCCTGCACGGCGCCCGCCTGCCGCGGGAAGAGGTGGTGGCGGGCATGGCGCACTGGCGCCTGCATCTGCTGATCTTCAGCCTGACCTTCGCCGCCTTCCCGCTGATCGGCTGGGCGGTGGTGGAAACGCTGCCGCACAGCCTGCTGCCACCGGCCGTCGCCATCGGCGTGCAGTTCCTCTGCCTGCTGCCCTCCACCGTGCAGTCCTCCATCGCCTTCACCTCGATGGCGCGGGGCAACGTGGCGGCAGCGGTGTGCAGTTCCACCCTGTCCAACATCTCCGGCATCCTGATGACGCCGCTGCTGGTGGCGCTGTTCCTGAAGGTGCAGGGATCGGCGCTGTCGCTCGACACCTTGCAGACCATCGCGGCGCAGTTGCTGCTGCCCTTCGTCGCCGGCCAGCTGCTGCGGCGCTGGATCGGCGCCTGGGCGGCCCGGCACAAGACGATGCTGCGCTTCACCGACCGCGGTTCGATCCTGCTGGTCGTCTATCTCGCCTTCAGCGAGGCGGTGGTGAACGGGCTGTGGCATCAGGTGCCGCCGGCCGCACTGGGCATGGTGGTGGTGATCGACTGCGCCATCCTGGCGGTTTTCCTGGTCGGCACGACGCTGCTGAGCCGCCGCCTGGGCTTCTCCCGCGCCGACGAGGCGGTGATCGTCTTCTGCGGATCGAAGAAGTCGCTGGTCAGCGGCGTGCCGATGGCCGGCGTGCTGTTCGCCCCCGCCACCGCCGGGCTGGTGCTGCTGCCGGTCATGCTGTTCCACCAGATCCAGCTGATGGTCTGCGCCGTCCTGGCCCGCCGCTATGCCGAGGAGGACGAGGCGCGGGACGCCCTGCCGGCGACCTCGTGAGGGTGACCTCGTGAGGGAACGGCGCGCGCCCTACTCCTCCGCGAATTCTCCCGTCGCGGCCATGATGGCGGTGCGGAGCCGGTCGGCCTTGGCGGGACCGGCGACCAGCTCCAGCAGGCGCAGGGCGTAGAACAGGTTCATCTCCGCCGTCTCGGCATCGTCCGGTTCGCCGGCCGCCTTGGGATAGTCCGCCAGCAGGGCGTGGGCCCGCGCCATCAGCCCCTTTTCCATCGACACCAGCGTGTCCTTCAACGGCTCGTGCAGGCCGAGCGCACCGGCCAGCCCCTCGCAGCGGCGCAGCGCGCGGGCGTGGTCCTCGGCGGCGGCCTGGGCGTCCTCGTCCACCGGGGCGGTGCAACCGTTCCCGGCGGGGGCAGGGACGGCAGTCAGGATGCCGGCCGATGCAGTGTCCAGGACGGTGCCGGCCACCATGGTCCGCACCGTCGCCTTCACCGCGTCCAGCCGCTCGCGATAGGCCGGATCGGCCAGGACATCCATGGCGGCGGAGGTGGTGTCGATGCTGGCGACCAGCCGTTCGGCAATGGCGATGGCCTCTTCCGGAGCGATGGCGACGGCGGCTTCGCCCTGCCCGGCGCTGTGGCCGGTGCCGCAGCCTTTGCCTTCGAGACGGGCCGAGCGCTCCTCCAGATTGGTGACGACCAGACCGCTCAGCTGGGCGAAGATCGCCGGCTGCTCGCGCCGCGCCTTGCCGAAATCCAGATCGTTCAGCACCGTCAGCAGGTCGGCCGGGTTCGCCATGCGCGAGGCGGCGACCAGCAGCAGGTAATAGACCAGCCCGGCCGATTGCCGCGCCACCGCCTGGACCGCCTGTTCGATGGCGTCCACATGCAGGTCGTCCAGCACCGCCAGCGGCTTCGGGGCCAGCGCGTCCTTCAGCGATTCGACCGTCAGTCCGATTTCGAGGAAGGCTGCGACGTCCTGCAGCTGCCGCCGCATCTCCTCGTCGCCCTGCAGGACGCGCCACAGCGCCTGACGGCCGGTGTCCGGCTCCCCTGCCCCTCCGGCTACACCCCGTATGGCCCCCTGAATGGCTTGGGCGGCCATCGGCCAAAGCCGGCGCCCGATGTTGCGCAGGGCGTTGAGATTGCCGGGTGCCGTCTCCTGCACCTGCCGGTCGAGCTGGTCGATCAGGGCACGGTCGCCGCATTCCGTCACCAGCCGCCACACCGGGTCGATCACCCGCCGTTCGATGCGGCCCACCGGCACGTCGACGCCGTTGAAGCTTTCCAGCACATCCTCGAACGGCATGCAGAGCACGCGCTTCAGCGTCGGCCGGCGGTTCGGGCGCACCTGGACCAGCCGCGGGCGGATGGCGGTGAAGGTCTGGCGCACGTCGGGATGGTCGCGCACCCGCTCCAGCAGGCGGACCACCTCGATGAACTTGTCCTCGGGAATGTCGAACAGCCGGCTCTCCAGCCCCGGCAGGCGGTCGCCCCCGCCCCGTCCGTCCGCCGGTCCGCTCATGGGGCGCGGGCCTTCACCGCCTCGATCCGGCGGATGGCGTCGATGTCCATCTGGCCGGTGCGCCAATCCTCCAGCATGCGGACGGAGCGGCGGTGGGCCATCTTGACCTGCTTGGAATCCTCGACGAAATCGCGGCTGGATTCCAGGCGCGGCAGCAGCGGCAGAATGCGGAACAAATCGTTGACGGTGGCGGCCTGCTGTTGGCGGTCCTCGGCCTGCGCCACCTCCCACGCCCCGGTGATGTGGCTCCAGCCGTCGAGCAGCCAGGCCATGCGGGCGGCCTGGGTGCGGACGCGGATGAAGGCGTCGTCCCAGTCGCGCATCAGCGGCCCGATGGCCTCGATGCGGCGGTGGAAATCGCCCAGCACCTTCTCGCCGATGCCGATGGTGTGCTGCGCCACCTCCGCGCAGAACTCCGCGACCGGGGCGGCATCGCCCGGCACGTCGCGGGCCCAGCCGGTCATGCCATCGCGGAAGTCCTTCAGGTCGTTCAGCCCGCGGGTCAGCCGGCCCGGCCGGGGCGAATGCGCCAGCCCCACCGGTGCCGTGACCGCGGCAATATCGGCCAGCCGGGCATAGAGCAGCGTCGCATCCATGCGCAGGCTTTCCGCCGCGCGGGTCATCAGCTGCCGGGTCAGGCGCTGGCCCTCGTCGGTGTCGATGCCGGCCTTCAGCATCTCCGGCGATTCCAGCCCGACCGCCTTCAGGATCGACAGGATCAGCAGGTAATGGGTGAGGGTGCCCTGCTCATCATCCTCGTCCAGCGCGCGGCGGGCGGCCTGTGCCGCCTTCGGCCCGGCAAGCCCGCGCCGTGCCGCCTTCAACGTCGCCCGGCGGATCTCGTAAGGGGAGCAGGATTCCTCCCGCACGATCAGGTCGTGCAGGTAGCGGTCGTGCATGGTCATCGACACCATGTCCGGCACTGATTTCCAGGCGACGACATAGATGCCCATGCCCTGCGACAGGCTGGGGATCAGCACTTCGAGCTTCGACCGCTCGCCGCGGCGCACCCGGGTCTGGGACAGCAGCGGCGTGGTGAAGGCCACCGCGGCCCCCCGCTCCTCGAAGGTCGACGGCGCGTATTCGATCGCACCTTTCAACATGATTGCCGTTCCGGATTCGCTTGGTCACTCTGCCGGCACCATTACGGGTCCGTTGGCCGGCCCCCCGCAATTGCACCATACCTGCATTATTACATGGTCGTAAGAAATGCGGCGGCGACCAATTTGTTCTGAATTGTAGCGCCATGCGACGGCCTGTCGCAGTTGGCAACAACCCGCACGTCGAGCGTGGGCCTATCCATAAGCTTTGTCCCCGGTCTGCTTTCCGGACGCTTGGACATCACCGCAAAGCGGCGCGATTTACCCAGGCAATTTTATAAAGCCGGACGGAAATCTCCGTACCGGTGCGGCCCGGTCCGGAAGCCGTGCGACGGCCCTTGCGCTTTGCGCGGCGACGCGACAGTTTGGGCGGACGTTACACCGCGACCATGGGAGAAGCAGAGGGTGAGCAACATCGGCATCGTGCTCGGACGGTTCCACCGCAAAGAGGTGGAAGAGATGCTGGACGAGGCGCGCACCGTCGCCGCCAGCCGCGGCCTCGGCATCGTGGCGGAGGTCTGGGTTCCCGGTTCGATGGAAAAGCCGCTGGCGATCAAGCGCCTGCTGATGCGCGAGGACGTCGCCGGCGCGGTCGCGCTGGGCATCATCGAGCGGGGCGAGACCGAACATGGCAACGTCATGGGCCATGCGGTCATCGGCAGCCTGATCGACCTGCAGCTCCAGTTCATGAAGCCGGTCGGCGTCGGCATCCTCGGGCCGGGCATCAACCCGTCGCAGATCCCGCCGCGCATCCGCCCCTACGCCGCCGCCGCGGTGAATGCCTGCGCCGACCTGATCGAGCAGGGCTGAGGTTTTCTGTACGCGGTCAGAGAAAATTCTGACCGCTGCGTTCATACGCCACGCAGGCTTCGCGCCTGACGGCGCGCGCAGTCGCGGGCGAGACCGGGGTTTGGAAAGTCCGAACTTCCCAAACCCGGTCTCACGCTCCGGCGGGGCGCCACCGGTGCAGCACATGCATCGCCCCGCCGAACAGCAGGCCCCAGAAGGCCGATCCGACCCCGAAGAAGGACAGGCCGGACGCGGTCACCAGAAGCGTGACCAGGGCGGGGATGCGCTCCTCCTCCGCCTGGACCGCCGCCAGCAGAGAGCCGCCGAAGGCACCGATCAGCGCCAGACCGGCCACCGCCTCGATCAGGATCGGCGGCGAGCGGGTGACCAGCGTGGCGGTGACCGCCGCCAGCGCCGTCAGCACGATGTAGCCGACACCGCCGGTGACGGCGGCCTGCCAGCGCCGCTCCGGCCTCGGGTCGGCATCGGGGCCGGCGCACATCGCCGCGGTGATCGCCGCCAGATTGACCGTCGGCGCTCCGAGCGGCGCCGTCAGGGCCGAGGCAAAGCCGGTCGCCAGGAAGGCCGGCGGCACCCGCGGCGTGTAGCCGAAGGTCGCCAGCACCGCCAGACCGGGGATGTTCTGCGACGCCATGGTGACGACGAACAGCGGCAGGGCCAGCCCGACCAGCGCCTCCCAGGTGAAGGCCGGGGCGACCAGCGACAGCGTCGGCCAGGGGTCGGCCGGCAGCGCGCCCGACACCGGCGGGTTCATCGCCATCGCCGCCAGCGCCACCGCGACCGCCGCCGGCACCGCATAGAGCCGGGCGAAGCGACCGACGATTGCCCAGGTCGCCAGCACCAGCAGGCCCAGCCCCGGTGCCTGCCCGATTGCCATGAAGGGCGCCAGGCACAGTTTCAGCAGAAGCCCGGCCAGCATGCCGTTGGCGAGCGGCTTCGGGATCGCCGCGATCCAGCGGCCGAGCGGCCGCCACAGCCCCGCAACCATGATGAGCGCGCCGACCGTCAGGAAGGCCCCCACCGCCGCCGGAAAGCCGCCGGCCACCGGCCCGGTCGCCGCCAGCAACGCCATGCCCGGCGTCGTCCAGGCGACGCTGATCGGCTTGCGCTGCGTCCAGGCCAGCCAGATCGCCGACAGCCCCATGGAAAAGCCGACGGCCACCAGCCCGGAGGTGATCTGCGCCGTGTCCGCCCCCACCGCCGCCAGCCCCTGGATCACCACCGCGACCGAACTGGCATAGCCGACCAGCGCCACCAGACCGCCGGTGGCGAGCGCCGAGGGCGACAGGCCACGCCCCCCCGGGGCTGTGGGCGCGTCGGAAACGGTCTGGTCGGCGGATGACGAGCCGGTCATGGCCGGTCCTTTCGCATGCATGGACAGGAGAGGATCCGACTGGTAAATTGGATCCAATATCCAGGCAAGCGTTTTTTCTCACCTCCCAGGTCCCCCGCATGTCCCAGCTTCCCGACGCCCGCCCTTCCGACTCCCGACCCTCCGATGCGCGCCTTGCCGATCTGGCCGTATTGATCGCGCGCAACCGGCCGCGCTTCCGCACCGCGACCGAGTTCGTCGAGGCGGCGATGCGCGAGGCGATCCTGGAGGGGGTTCTTCCGGCCGGCGCCCCGCTGCGCCAGGAGGATCTCGCCGCCGCCTTCGGCGTCAGCCGCATGCCGGTGCGCGAGGCCCTGCGCCAGTTGGAGGCCCGCGCGCTGGTGGAGTTCCATCCCCACCGCGGCGCGGTGGTGGCGGAGATATCGGCGGAGGATTCGGCCGACATCGGCGCCATCCGGGCGGCGCTGGAGCCGGCGGCCCTGCGGCTGTCGCTGCCGCATCTGACGGCGGACGACCTTGCCCTGGCGGCGGAGCTGATCGCGGAGATGGATGCGGAGGCCGATCCCGGCCGCATGGGGGAGCTGAACCGGCGCTTCCACATGACGCTCTATGCCCGCGCCGGCCGGCCGCGCCTGCTGGCGCTGGTGGAGCAGCATCTCTCCGCCGCCGACCGCTATCTGCGCTTCCAGTTCTCGGCGCTGGGCTACCATCCCCGCTCCCAGGACGAGCATCATGCCCTGCTGGCGGCCTGCCGTGCCGGCGATGCGGACGCCGCCTGCGGCATCGTCGTGCGCCATGTCATCCAGGCGGGCGAGCAGCTGAGCGCCTTTCTGGACGGGCGGGGGTGAGGTTGGCGGGGATGGCACCCCGCCCTTTCACGGCGTCCCCAGCAGTTCACCCAGCGCGTGGCTGAGCTGGCGCGGCGTCACCGGCTTGTGGATGATGCCCAGCCCATGGGCGGCGGCGTCGAGTTCGCATTCGGGACCGGTCTCGCCGGTCAGGATCAGGCCGGGGACCGGCGCGCTGCCGGGATCGTCGTACAGCGCGCGGATGCGGGCGACCGCCTCGGTGCCGTAGCGCCCTTCGCGCAGCCGGTAATCGGCGACGATCAGGTCGGGGCGGCGGCCCGTGCGGCTCAACCCCTCCACCGCCTTCTGGGCGGAGCCGGCGACCAGCACCTGATAGCCCCATTCGCGGAAGATCGTCTCCAGCCCCAGCAGCACGATGGCGTCGTCGTCGACCACCACGGCGAAGCGGCCGCGGCCGGCGGTCGCCGCCTCCGCCGCGGTCACCGGCGTCTCAACCGTGCGGCCGAGCGGCAGGGCGATGACGAAGCTGGTCCCCTGCCCCGGCTTCGAGGTGACGTCCACCGGATGGTTCAGCAGCAGCGACAGCCGCCGCACGATGGCCAGCCCAAGCCCAAGCCCGCGGTTGCGGTCGCGCTCCGGGTTGCCGACCTGATGGAACTCCTCCCAGATGCGTTCGAGATGGTCGGGCGGGATGCCGATGCCGGTGTCGCGAACCTCGATCAGCAACCGCCCGCCGGCCCGCCGGCATTCGATGTCAATCCGCCCGTTCTCGGTATAGCGCAGGGCGTTCTCCACGAGATTGCGCACCATGCGGGTCAGCAGGGTGCGGTCGGTCCGGGCCGCGGCGTTGCAGGACAGGACGTGCAGTTCCAGCCCCTTGGCCGCCGCCACCGGCCGGTAGGAGGCGGCGATGTGGTCGAACAGCGGGGCGACAGACACGTTCTCGATGTTCGGCTGGACCACGCCGGCATCGAGCCGCGACATGTCGAGCAGGCTGTCCAGCAACTCCTTCAGCGCGTCCAGGCCGCGGCCCAGATGCATCAGCGCGGTGGCACCCTGGCTGCCCTGCACATGCGGCTTCAGCACGTCGACGAACAGCAGCAGCGCCTGCAACGGCTGGCGCAGGTCATGGCTGGCCGCGGCCAGGAACTTGCCCTTGGCGAGGTCGGCGGCCTCCGCCGTTTCCTTCGCCTGCAACAGCGCCTGCTGGGCCTGACGGCGGGCGGTGATGTCGCGGAAATAGACGGACAGCCCGTCGGCGTTGGGATAGATGCTGATCTCCACCCAGTCGCCCAGGATGGGGGAGAGAACCTCGATGGTCATCTCGCGCCCTTCGCGCACCGCCTGCTTCTGCGCCTCGAAGGCTTCGCTGCCCACCACCTTGGGGAAGGCTTCCCAGACGCGGCGGCCGAGCAGAGTCTCACGCGACCGCCGCCACAACTGCTCGGCCTTCCGGTTGATGTAGGTGAAGCGCCAGTCATGGTCGACGGCATAGAAGGCGTCGCTGATGCTCTCCAGGATCTTCACCGCCCGCTCGTGCGAGGCACGGGCCTCCTCCTCCGCCCGCTTGCGCATGGTGATGTCGCGGAAGAAGCAGCCCACCCCCTCCGCCGTCGGCAGAAAGCGGATTTCCAGCCACAGGGTGGTGCCTTCGCCATCGAAGCGCTTTTCCATGCTGGTCGGCTGCCGCTCCGTCATTGTCCTGCGGCACAGCGACTCCAGGTCCGACCCGGCAAGCTGCGGCCACACCTCCCACAGGCGGCGGCCGCGCATCGCCGACAGCGACTGGCGGTCGAGCTGCTCGGCGCTGCGGTTCTGGTAGATCACGCGGTAATCGCCGTCCAGCGCCACCAGCGCCTCGTCGATGCTGTCAAGGATGTCGGTCGCACGCCGGCGCACGTCGGCAATCGCCTCCTCCATCCGCCGCTCGTCGGACCGGTCATGCAGGATCCACAGGAATCCCTCCTCGTCGCCCTGGAGCGGCAGGATGGTCAGCGCGCCCCAAACGGAGAAGCCGTCCCGGTGGCGGATGGGGCGCTCCTCCTGGATGCGGCCTTCGGCGAGCGCGCGGATCCGCAAAGCATCGGGCACGCCGGCTGCGACCTCCTCCGGCGGGAACAGGATGTCGACCGGCTGGCCCAGCACCTCTTCCTCGGTCCAGCCCAGGATGCGGACGGCGCCGGGGTTCCAACTGGTTATCCGGCCGTCCGGCGCCAGGGTCAGGATGGCGTGCCCGATGGCGCTGTCGAGAATCGCGCGCAGCCGTCTTTCGCTGTCGGCATGGGCGGTGCGGCTGCGCTCCAGCGCTTCGAAGGCGGTGCGCAAATCCTCGTTCAACGCGGTGACCGTCAGCAGATCGTCGCGGCCGCTGTGGGCGGTGGACATGGCGGTGGACAGCGCCGACTGGAGCCGGGCGTTCTCCCGCTCAAGCTTCTCCACCCTTGCAAGCAGATCCGTATCTTGTGGGGCAGGCAAATCCGGCCCGGCTCCCGTTCGGTGATCGGCGGGCTCGTTCGGGACGGACAGCTGTTCGGTCATAGGCGCCCAAAGAAAAACGAAACGCTCATCCGTCGAGAGTGCGCAATGCCCAAAGCCGCTGTAAACCTTCCAAAAGCAATATTCCGGATGATCGCGATATCCCGAAATGTAATCGATGTCGTTACCGCATACCGGAGATCGCCTTAACCATGGCCCGCACGCCGGCATCGAGCACTTTGTCACGCCGCAACACCAACCCAAGGGTGCGGATCAATGGCGGCGTCAGAGCTTGTACTGCGAACCGGTCGCAATCCTGCGGCCCCGCCACGGTGACCGACGGCAGGATCGACCGGCCGAGCCCGGCGGCGACGAGGTTCTTGATCGCCTCCACATTGCCCAGCTCCATCGATGGGCGCGGCTGGATGCCGCCGGCCATGAACCAGCCGTCGATCACCGCCCGCATGGTTCCGCCGCGTTCGTAGAGGATCAGGGTTTCATCCGCCAGCGCCGTCGGGGCGACAGCCTGCTGCTGATGAAAGTCGTCGCGGGGGCCGACGCAGACCAGTTCCTCGGCACAGACCGGCTCGATGGACAGGCCGGGGCGGCCGGCCGGCAGGGTGACCAGCGCGAGATCCAGCGTTCCGCCTTCCACCGCATCCAGGATGTCCGGCGTGTTGCCGGTGACGACGATGATCTCCAGCCCGGGATGGGCGTTGCGCAGGGCGGTCAGGACCGGCGGCAGGCGGTAGATGCAGGCGGTGGCCCCGGTGCCGATGCGCACGCGCCCGACCTGCCCGGCGCGGTGTCGGCCCATGGCGGCCGCTGCCGCCTCCATCTCCTCGCGCAGGCGGCGGATGAAGGGCAGCAGGTCGCGACCGGCCGCGGTCGGCAGGGCACGCTTGCCCACCCGCTCCACCAGCCGCACGCCGAAGCGCTCCTCCAGGTTGCGGATCTGCATGCTGACCGCCGGCTGGGTCAGACCGAGCCGCCCGGCGGCCTCGGTGAAGCCGCCATGCTCGACGACGGTCGCGAAGGTGATGAGCTGGTCGAGGTTCAGGCCGCGCATACCAACAGTCTTCCTTATGATTTCGATCAAATCAATAAATTTGCCTTTTCTCCGGCGGTCCGCGACGGTGTGGCCATGACGACCGCCGCCATCACCGCTCCCGCCCCCTCCTCCCGGCCGATCTGGTTCGTGCTGCTCTGCGCCAGCCGTTTCGCCACCTCGCTGTCCTTCATGGTCTATGCCGGCGCGCTCGTGCCCGCGATGCAGGCCTGGGGCATGTCGGCGGGAGAGGCCGGGTCGATCCAGACCGCCTTCAACGTCGGCTACGCCCTGTCGCTGGTGGGCTCATCCTGGTTCGCCGACAGCCTGGGCGCCAAGCGCGTCTTCCTGTGTGCCAGTTGGGCGACCGCGCTGACCGGCATCGCCTTCGCATTCTTCGCCCGCTCGGCGGAAAGCGGACTGCTGCTGTTCGCGCTGATGGGGCTGACCCAGGGCGGCACCTATGCCCCATCCATCATGCTGGTGGCGCAGGGCGTGCCGGCGGACCGGCGCGGTGCTGCGGTGGGCTGGCTGCTGGCGGCGGGGTCGCTCGGCTATTTCGCCTCCATCGCGCTTGCAGCATGGCTGGCCGAGCGGTTCGGCTACGAGGCGGCCTTCATCGCCTGCGGGCTGGGACCGCTGCTGGCGGCGCTGCTCGCCACGCCGGGCCTGCTCCGGCGGCCCAATCTGGTGGCGGGCGGGGGAGCGCGGCGGCTGCGCGGCGCCTTCCGTTTCCTATCCGACCGCCGGTCCTTCCTGCTGACCGCCGGCTACACCGCCCATTGCTGGGAACTGCTGGGCATGTGGGCGTGGCTGCCGGCCTTCCTGACCGCCAGTCTGGCCGGCGCCGGCGGCGACGGGGCGGGCGGGCGCGGGCTGTGGATCGCCGGTGCCATCCATCTCTCGGGCTTCCTGTCGTCGCTGCTGATGGGACGCGCATCCGACCGGCTGGGCCGGCGGGCAGTGCTGGTGGCGATGGGCATGCTGGGGGCCGCCTGCTCCTTCACCATCGGCTGGATCGACGGGATGCCGCTGGCCCTGGTCCTGGCGGTGGCGGCGCTCTACGGCTTCTCCGCGTTGGGCGACTCTCCCGTGCTGTCCACGGCGATGACCGAATCGGTCGAGCCGGGCAGCCTGGGTGCGGCGCTCGCCGTCCGCTCCATCCTGGGCTTCGGCGCCGGAGGTGCGGCGCCGCTGGCGGTCGGTCTGGTGCTGGACCGGGCCGGCGGCGCAGGGGATGCCGGCTGGGGCTGGGGTTTCGCGCTTCTCGGCGTCGGCGGCGGGTTGGCGACCGTCTGCGCCCTTCTTCTTCCCGCCGACCGTCCTGACCGGAGCTGATCCACATGGTTTCCATTGCCGGGCCTGCCATCACCGTGCGGGCATCCGCCGACGCCGACATTCCCGCCATCACCGCGCTTTATGCCCACCATGTGCTGCACGGCACCGCCTCGTTCGAGGAGGTTCCGCCGGACGAGGCGGAGATCGCCCGCCGTCGCGCCGACATCCTTGGGCGCGGGCTGCCCTATCTGGCGGCGGAGTGCGAGGGACGGCTGGTCGGCTATGCCTATGCCGGCCTGTACCGCACCCGCAGCGCCTACCGCTTCACGCTGGAGAATTCCGTCTATGTCGCCGACGGCATGGGCCGGCGCGGCATCGGCCGGGCGCTGATGGACCCGCTGATCGAGATGTGCGAGGCGGCGGGCTACCGCCGGATGATTGCGGCAATCGGCGACAGCGCCAACCACGGCTCCATCGGCCTGCACAGCGCCTGCGGCTTCCGTCCTGTCGGCATCCTGCCCGCCGTGGGCTTCAAGTTCGGCCGCTGGTTGGACGGCGTGCTGATGGAACGGCCGCTCGGCGACGGGAGCAACAGCCCGCCGGTCGGCTGACCGGAAACCCCGTCAGTCGGCCCCCAGCAGCTCGTCCGGCCGCGGGCTGGACGCCTTCGCCATCGGCACCGTCCGCGGCAGTTCCACGCCGGGTAGCTGCCAGTCCACCGGCGGCGCCGATCCCGGCGTCGGCCGGTACTGGTCCAGAACCGCCAGCAGGGTCAGCAGCGCCAGGGACAGCGCCACCACCAGCAGCCGGCGGTCCACGCCGGCCATCGGGCCTTTGTCATCGGCTTTGGCGTTGTCGCGATCCAGCAGGGCCATGCTCCGTCCTCCTGTCCTCTCGGCCTTCGTATCTGGGACAAGCTTGATCGATGCGGCGGAACGTCACAATGTGGCTTTGCCGCAGTCTGCCTTCGGTTCAGGCGAAGGCAGACTGCGGCCTCAGGGTCTATGCGGATCGGTCGGATGCCGGCAGGCAGGCTCAGGGCATGTACTGGCCGCCGTTCACGTCGAGGATCTGTCCGGTGATGTAGCCGCTGCAGGCGTGCGAGGCGAAGAACAGGAAGGTCGGCGCGCATTCCTCCGGCTTGCCGAAGCGGCCCATCGGGAAGCCGGCGCCGATGCGGGCCTTGGTGTCCGTGTCCTTGTCGGCGTGGAAGGCGGTGTCGAAGGTGCCGGGCGACACCGTGTTGAAGCGGATGCCGTCCTTCGTGTGGAAGACCACCCAGTTCTTCTGGATGTTGTGCAGCCAAGCCTTCGCAGCACCATACAGCCCGGCGCCGGGGCCGCCGCCGGTGTAGCCGGCGACCGAGCCGACCAGGATCACCGACGCGGTGGTGCCGCTCCGGCTGGCGGATTCCTTCAGGTGCGGCAGCGCGTATTTGGTGACCATCAGGGCGGAGCGCGCGTTCAGGTCGGTCACCGCGTCGAAGAACGCGTCGTCGATCTCCTCCAGCGGCTTGCGCGCGACCAGACCGCCCGCATTGTTGATCAGCACGTCGATGCCGCCGAAGCGGGCGACGAAATCCTCGACCAGACGCCTGGCCCCCTCGCTGGACGACACGTCGCCGGGCAGGAAGGCGACCTCGCCGTCCAGCGCGTTCAGCCGGGCCAGCGTGGAGTCGAGGTCGGCCGGCGCCTTGCGGCCGTTCATGCCGACCAGCGCGCCATGGCGGGCGAACGCCTCGACCGCTGCCAGACCGATTCCCTGGGTCGACCCCGTCACCAGAACGCGCCGGCCTTTCAGATCACCGAACATGCGTGAGCCTTTCCTTGCCATCGTTGAAAACCGCGGAGCGCGGTACGGTCCGCACCCGACACACTTACTGTCCCAAATATTGAGACGCAGTTCTCAATATTGCCCGGATGGTAGGGGCGAAGAGCAGTCTGGTCAAGAATGGCTACATCAGCACGTCATATTGCCTTCTTTATAAATGTCTCACTATATGGCACTATCTATGTTGGATTTGACAACATACAACGCGGCCACTAAGGTCCCGTCACCGAGGCGACACGAATGCCCACCAGAACCGATCCCATGACCCAGCCCGTTGACGTAATCGACCCGGCCACGCCCGAAAGGCGGCAGGCCGCCGGAACGCAAACCCTGCTCCGCGGGCTGGCGGCGATCGAGTGCGTGGCGACCGGCACGACCGAGGTGAAGGGAATCGCGGCCCGTCTGAACACGCCGCGCAGCACCGTCCACCGCATGCTGAACAGCCTGGTGGCGGAGGGGTACCTGCACCATGTCCCCTACAAGGGCTATCTGCTGGGACCGAAGCTGATTGAACTCGGCATGAGGGCGCTGGAGCAGCGGCCGCTGGTGGCGCTGGCCCGGCCCCACATCGAGGCGCTGGCCCAGCGCACCGGCGACACCGTCCATCTCGGCGTGGTCGACGGCGACGAGGTCTTCTATCTCGACAAGATTCCGAGCACGCGTGGGCTGGAGATGCGCTCGCGCGTCGGCCTGCGCATGCCGCTGGCCTCGACCGGCATCGGCAAGGCGCTGATGCTGGGGATGCCGCCGTCGCGCTGGCGCCAGCTGCACGACGCAGTGGCGACGGCGCCGGACACGGTGGGCGGACGGCCCGGACCGCTGCCCTGGCCGAAATACGAAAAGCTGATGGCGGGCTTCCTGCGGCGGGACTGGGTGCTCGACCTCGAAGAGAACGAGATCGGCGTCCGCTGCGTCGGCGCGCCGGTGCGCGACATCAGCAACCAAGTGGTCGCCGCCATCAGCGTGGCGAGCGCGGTGCCCTACATGCCGGACGAACGGATGGCTGAACTCGGACCGATCGTCCGCGCGGCCGCCGACGCGATATCGAAGGAATTGGGATGGAAACAGGACGGAAGCGCGACGGGGCGGCCCTGATCGCGCTGGACTGGGGCACCTCCAGTCTGCGCGGATTCCTCATGGACAGCGCCGGCACGGTGCTGGAGCAGCGAGCCAACGCGCACGGCATCCAGAATCTGCCGCAGCCCGGCCTGCCCGGCTTCGAGCAGGCCTTCGCCGGGCTGTGCGGCGACTGGCTGGCCGGCAATCCGGGCGTCCCGGTGGTGGCCGGCGGCATGGTCGGCAGCGCCCAGGGCTGGGCCGAAGCGCCCTATGTCGCCTGCCCCGCCGACACCGGCACGCTGGCCGGGCAAGCCATCGCGGTGGACAGCGCCGCCGGCGTCCGCATCCTGATCGCCCCCGGCGTCACCTACGCCCCGCCCGACGCACCGCCCGACATCCTGCGCGGCGAGGAGATCCAGATCGCCGGCGTGCTGGCCGACCGCCCCGACTGGGCGCACCAAGCCTGCATGGTGCTGCCGGGCACCCATTCCAAATGGGTGCAGATCGAGGACGGGCGGATGACCCGTTTCGCCACCTACATGACCGGCGAGCTGTTCGCCGTGCTGACCAAGCACTCGATCCTCGGCCGTTTGATGCCAGCGGACGCCGATATTGAGGCACGGGCCGATGCAGACGCCCGCGACGCGGCCTTCGCCGACGGCGTGCGGGCGGCGCAGGCCAGCGGGCCGGGCGACCTGTCGCACCAGATCTTCGCCGCGCGCACGCTCGGCATCACCCGCCGCATGGCGCCGGAACTGCTGAAGGATTTCCTGTCCGGCCTGCTGATCGGGCACGAGATGGTCTCCGGCCTCACTCGGATGGGGGCGGCGCTGGGCAGCGGCCGGCCGCTGCTGCTGATCGGCGACGGCATGCTGTGCCGCCGCTACGTCCAGGGCCTGGCCCTGCTGGGCATCGAGCCCACTGCCCGGCTCGAGAACACCGCGCCCAAGGGGCTGTTCCAGTTCGCCATAGCCGCCGGCCTGATCGCGCCGCCGGCCGGAAAGGACACTCATGTCTGATGAAAGCCTGCCCAAAGACGGCCTGAAGGCCCGGCTCGACGCCGCCTTCGCCGCCCTGCCGCTGGTCGCCATCCTGCGCGGCCTGAAGCCCGTCGAATGCGAGGATGCCGCCCGCGCCCTCTACGACCGCGGCTTCCGGCTGATCGAGGTGCCGCTGAACTCGCCGGACCCGTTCGACAGCATCGCCGCCATCCGCCGCATCCTGCCGCAGGACGCGCTGGTTGGCGCCGGCACCGTGCTGGAGGTGGCGCAGGTCGCCCGCCTCAAGGAGATCGGCGCCGATCTGGTGGTGATGCCGCATGCCGACACCGCGGTGATCCGGGCCGCCAAGGCCGCCGGGCTGGCCTGCGTTCCCGGCGTCGCCACGGCGACCGAGGCCTTCGCCGCACTGGCGGCCGGCGCCGACGCGCTGAAGCTGTTCCCGGCCGAGCAGATCAATCCGACAATCGTCAAGGCGATCCGCACCGTGCTGCCGGCCGGCACCCGGCTGTTGCCGGTGGGCGGCATCGCCCCCGACACCATGGCCCCCTTCCTTGAGGTCGGCGTCGCCGGCTTCGGGCTGGGATCGGCGCTCTACAAGCCGGGCATGACCGCAGCACAGATCGCCGAGCGGGCCGAGGCCTTCGTCGCGTCCTGGACGGCGCTCAATCCGCGCTGACCCGCTGTTTCTTTCCGTACCCCACCAAGCAAAATTCGAGGGAGAACGTTTATGAAGGGCTATCGCCTTCTGACCGGCGCCGTCGTCGGCGTCCTGGCCACGGCCAGCCTGATTGCCGGCGCGCAGGCCGCCGAATACCCGACCAAGCCGGTCGAGCTGATCGTTCCCTATGCCGCCGGCGGCGGCACCGATCTGGTCGCCCGCGCCTATGCCGACGCTACCAAGAAGCACCTGCCGCAGGCGATGGGCGTCGTCAACAAGACCGGCGGCGGCGGCGCCGTCGGCCTGACCGAGATCATGGCCGCCCGCGCCGACGGCTACAAGGTGGGCATGGGCACGGTGGAGATCACCCTGCTGCCGCACATGGGCGTCGCCCGCTTCTCGGTCGACGACTTCACCCCGATCGCCCGACTGAACGCCGAGCCGAGCGCCATCACCGTCAAGGCCGACGCGCCCTGGAAGACCATCGAGGAGTTCCTGGCCGACGCCAAGGCGAACCCCGGCAAGGTCCGCATCGGCAACTCCGGCACCGGCGCCATCTGGCACCTCGCCGCCGAGGCCCTGCAGAACAAGACCGGCCTGACCTTCAACCACATCCCGTTCGACGGCGCCAACCCGGCCGTGACCTCCCTGCTGGGCGGCCACATCGAGGCGGTGTCGGTCAGCCCGGCCGAGGTGTCGAGCCAGGTGGCCGGCGGCCAGCTCCGCATGCTGGCGGTGATGGCCGACGAGCGCTCCAAGGCCTTCCCCGACGTGCCCACCCTGAAGGAGAAGGGCATCGACCTGTCGGTCGCCACCTGGCGCGGCATCGTGGTGCCGAAGAAGACCCCGGCGCCGGTCGTCGAGACCCTGCGCAAGGCCAGCAAGGCGGCGGCCGAGGAGCCGGCCTTCCGTGAGCAGCTCGCCAAGATGAACCTGACCTGGGCCTATGCCGACGGTCCGGAGTTCGGCGCCGCCATGCAGAAGGACAACGCCTTCTTCAAGGATCTGATGACCAAGCTCGGCATGGCCAAGTAACACGGAAACGCGCCGGGCCGGCGGCGGCGAGCCGCCGGCCCGGCGTTCCGTTTCCGAGGAGTCCGACTGATGAGCAACGCACCTGTCCAGGGCGGCGGGGCCGGCGCGCCCCTCTCCACCAAGATCGCCAATCTCGTCATCGCGGTCGTGCTGATCGCGGTGGCCGCCGCCGCCATCGCCTCGACCGGCGATTTCCCCAAGACCATGCTGGCCGCCGACGTCGGCCCGGCCCGGTTCCCGATCATCCACGCCTCCGTGCTGATCGTGCTGTGCCTGATCCTGATCGCCAACACGCTGCGCATGCCGACCATCGCCGACGACACTCCGCCGGTCGGTGTCGCCGGTTATGCCGGGGTGGCGCTGGGCATCCTCGCCACCGCGGCCTGCCTGTACGCCATGGAGTATGTCGGCTACGCCGTCGCCACGGTGGTCTACATGGCAGCCCTGATGTGGCTGATGGGGCAGCGCAGCCCGCTGTGGAACCCGGTGATCGCCGTCGTCGTGACCGCCGTGATCTATTTCACCTTCCAGAGCGCCCTCCAGGTGCCACTGCCGGTCGGGAGCCTGTTCGAATGAGCCTGTCATCCCGCCTCACGCCTACGAAGGAGCGCCGCCATGCATGAACTCGGCATGCTGATGAACGGCGTCGCGACGCTGGCCGCCAACCCGATGGCGCTGCTGCTGTCCCTGGTGGGCGTGGCTCTCGGCATCGTCATCGGCGCCCTTCCCGGCCTGACCGCGACGATGGGCGTCGCCATCCTGCTGCCCTTCACCTTCGGCATGGACCCGGTGTCCGGCCTGCTGATGATCTCCGGCGTCTTCTTCGGCGGCGTCTATGGCGGCTCGGTAACCGCCATCCTGCTGAAGATCCCCGGCACCCCGGCCGCCGCCGCCACCGCGATGGACGGTTTCGAGCTGACCAAGAAGGGCATGGCCGGCGTGGCTCTCGGCACCGCCACCCTGTCGTCCTTCCTCGGCGGCATGGCCAGCATCCTCGTGCTGATCTTCCTGGCGCCGGTTCTCGCCGGCTTTGCCCTGGAGTTCAGCGCGTCGGAAAGCTTCGCGCTCGCCGTCTTCGGGCTGAGCATCATCGCCAGCATCTCCGGCAAATCGGTGGTGAAGGGGCTGATCGCCGGCTTCCTCGGCCTGCTGATCGCCACCGTCGGGATGGACCCGATGGGCGGCTTCCCGCGCTTCACCGGCGGCTACACCGAGCTGTTCAACGTCCCCTTCATCCCGGTGATGATCGGGCTGTTCGCCGCCGCCGAAGCCTTCAAGTCGATGGAGGACCCGAAGGTCCGCCTCGGCATGGCGGCAGCGCTCGGCCGCATCATCCCGCCCTGGGCGACCTACAAGTCGCTGCTCGGCGTGGTGTCGCGCTCCTCGATTCTCGGCATCGTCATCGGCATCATTCCCGGTGCCGGCTCCGACATCGCCGCCTACGTCGCCTACAACGAGGCGCGGCGCTTCAGCAAGACGCCGGAGAATTACGGCAAGGGTGAGTTGGGCGGCGTCGCCGCCTGCGAGGCCGGCGCCAACGGCTGCACCGGCGGTGCGCTGCTGACCATGCTGACGCTGGGCATCCCCGGCGACGCGGTGACCGCGGTGATGCTGGGCGCGCTGACGCTCCAGGGGCTGCAGCCGGGTCCGCTGCTGTTCAAGGAACATGGCGATCTGGTCTTCACCCTCTTCGCCGGCATGATCTTCTGCTATGTCGGCATGCTGGTGCTGGGTCTGGGCTCGCTGCGCTTCATGGGCCGCATCCTGCAAATGCCGAAGTCGGTGCTGACGCCGGTCATCCTGGCGCTCTGCGTGGTCGGCACCTATGCCATCAACAACAGCCTGTTCGACATCGGCATCATGCTGGCCGCCGGCGTCGCCGGCTACTTCATGCAGAAGTGGGACTTCCCGGCCTCGCCGGTGGTGCTGGCGCTGATCATGGGACCGATGGCCGAGGCCAACTTCCGCCGCGCGCTGTCGCTCTCGGGCGGCAGCTACGACTTCCTCTACACCCGGCCGATCACCGCGGTTCTGCTGACCGTCGCCATCCTGACGATGCTGCTGCCGCTGGTGAAGCGCTGGCGGGCCGACCGGGCCGGTGCATCGGGGGGTGCTGCGGCCGGACCGTTGGAAGCGTCCAAGTGACCGCCGTCACCACCATCGGCCTCGACGCCGTCATCGAACCGGACCTGCGCAACGGCACCGGCGAGAATCCCGTCTGGGATGCCGACCGCCGCAGCTGGACCTGGATCGACATTCCGGGCCGCCGCATCCACCGGCTGGACATGTCCAGCGGTGTGCGGCGCGACTGGACGCTGCCGGAGCCGGTCGGCAGCCTCGTGCTGCGGCCGGACGGCGGTGCGGTCGTCGCCTGCCAGACCGGCCTCTTCGATGCCGACCTGCCCGAAGCGGGGGGTGAAGCGGTGCTCAGCCGCCTCGCCGACAGCCCCTTCCCGACGGAGGGCATGCGCTTCAACGACGGGCGCTGCGACCGGCAGGGGCGGCTGTGGGTGTCCGCCATGGTGATGGACATCGCCAAGGGCGACCCGTCCGGCGCGTGGTACCGCTACACCCGCGCCGAGGGGCTGGTGGAGACCGGGCTGACCGGCTTCGTCATCCCCAACGGCTCCGCCTTCAGCCCGGACGGCCGCACGCTCTACGCGTCCGACACCCACCGCGACGTGCGGATGGTCTGGGCCTGGGATTACGATCCGGAGGCCGGCACCGCCGGCAACCGGCGTCCCTTCGTCGACATGCGGGCGATGGTCGGGCGGCCGGACGGTGCGGCGGTCGATACCGACGGCTGCTATTGGATCTGCTGCCTCGACGAAGGCTGCATCAAGCGCTTCACCCCGCGCGGCGACCTCGACCGCCGGATCGAGGTGCCGATGCGCAAGCCGACCATGTGCGCCTTCGGCGGCGACGGCTTGCGCACGATGCTGGTCACCTCGCTCAGCCGCGGACCGGCCGATCTGGCCGAGGATCCGCACGGCGGCCGGGTCCTGATGTTCGACCCCGGCGTCCAGGGCCTGCCGGAGCCGCGCCTGACCCGCTGAGGGCACGGGCCTCGCACCAAGGCGATCCCATTCCTGGCGAAGGGCAAAGCCGGCTGTGTCTCACAGCCGGCTTTGTCCATTGTAGGCAGAGCTGAAGACGATGCCGGGCGACCTCAGCGCGCCGCCTGACGGTCCCAGCTGTCATTCACGGCGGGCGACAGGCGGTGCTTCATGATGCGCTGGCTGGGCGTGCGCTCGAACCCCTCCACCAGGGCGATGTAGCGCGGGTTCTGGTAGGGCGCCAGCTGGCGGCCGAGCCAGTCGGACAGCGCCGGGATGTCCACGGTGGCGCCCTGCCGGGGCTTGACGAACAGCTTGATGTCCTGCTCGCCGATGTCCGCCTGCACGCCGATGACGGCGCAATCCTCGATGGCGGGATGGGTGGCGGCGATGTGCTCGATCTCCCAGGCGGAAACGTTCTCACCCTTGCAGCGCATGCTGTCGGTCATGCGGCCGTGGAACAGCAGCGTGCCGTCCGGCAGCAGGGAGCCGAGGTCGCCGGTGTGCAGCGCGCCATCGCGGAGCGCCTTCGCCGTCGCCTCCGGATTGCGGAAATAGCCGGCGAACAGGGCGCCGGGCGTGTCGGTGCGCACCACGATCTCGCCGCGCTCGCCGCGGGCGACCGGCTTGCCGGCCTCGTCCAGCAGCTCAACGGTGAACCAGGGCATCGGCCGCCCCACCGCGCCGACGGTCCCCTCGTCGTTGCAGGTGGTGATGCTCGACGCCTCTGTCATGCCGTAGCATTCGCGGATCTCGACGCCGAACCGCTCCTGGAACGGCGTCCAGGTCTCCTTGGGACAGCCGCCGCCCCAGGCAATGCGCACCGGATGGTCGCGGTCGCGCGGGTCCGGCGGCTGCTTCAGCAGGATTTGCAGGATGCCGCCGAGATAATGGATGTGGGTGGCGCCATAGTCGCGGACCTGATCCCAGAAGCGGCTGGCGCTGAAGCGGTCAACCATCGCCAGCGACACCGCACGGATCAGCGGCAGCACGATCATCTGCGCGCCGCCGATGTGATAGAGCGGCTCCCAGACGAACAGAACGTCGCCGTCGCGGGCCGCCGACACGCGGGCCACCGCCTCGCCCGCCAGACGCATCATGCGGTGGGTGACCAGCGCGCCCTTCGGCCGGCCGGTGGTGCCCGACGTGTACATGATGGCGAAGAGGTCGTCCGGTCCGGGGAGCGTCCCCTCGAACGCGGCACCGCTGTCCAGCATCGGCTCCAGCCGCAGAAGCGAAGAGGCCTCGTCGGCGCCGGCCACGATCAGCGGCTTGCCCGACAGGTCGGCGCCGCACTCCGCGATGGTCGCCACGAGGTCGGCGTCGGCCAGTACGGCCGCCGGTTCGGAATGGTCCAGGATGTAGCGCAGCCCGTCGCCGCGCTGCTGGGCGTTGATCGGGACCCACACCAGCTCGGCCTTGGCGATGCCGAACAGGGTGGACAGCACCGCCGGGCTGTTGCGCAGCATCAGCGCCACGCGGTCGCCGGGGACCAGACCCATCCGCCGCAGCTCCGCCGCCATGCTATCGGACTGGCGGTCGAGGGTGCCGGCGGTCAGCGGGGCACCGTTGTAGCGGGCGAACAGACGCTCGCCGTCGGTCCGCGCGGCCTGGGTCAGCAGGCCGGCGAACCCGGTGGAGAAATCGGACATGGTCGGGACTCTCGGCTCGGAAAATCTCGGGATGAATGGACGGCGGCTCAGGTCTGCCGCTCAGCGGCCGGACCGGCGCAGCCGTTCGGCGATCAGCAGAAGCGCCATGACGATGAGGAAGACGACGACCGAAACCGCGGCCAGGGTCGGGTTCAGCTGCAGGATCATGTCGTCCCACATCTGCTTGGGCAGCGTGGTCTTGACCCCACCGCTGACGAAGATGGCCACCGTCAGCTCGTCGAAGGAGGTGATGAAGGCGAACAGGAAGGCGGCGACCAGACCGCCACGGATCAGCGGAACCGTGACCCGCATCAGCGTCTGCACCCGGTTGGCGCCGAGCGTCGCCGCCGCCTGGTCCAGCCGCCAGTCGTGCCCCTTGACCACCGCGGCGATGGCGACGAAGGCGAAGGGCAGCGCCAGCACCGTATGGCCGATGACGAGGCCGAGGTCGGTGGCGACCAGCCCGATCTGGGCAAACAGATAGAACAGGCCGACCGCGATGACGATGCGCGGAACGATCATCGGCGCCAGGAACAGGGCGAAGATGGCACCGCGCCAGCGCGAGGTCGAGCGGGCCAGCGCCAGGGCCGCCAGCCCGGCGATCAGGGTCGCCAGGATGGCGGTGGCGAAGGCGACGCCGAAGGAGCGCAGCGTGGCGCCCAGCCACAGGTCCGATCCGAAATAGACCTCGAACCATTTCAGGCTGTAGCCCGGCGGCGGGAAGTCGAGGAAGGGCGAGCTGGTGAAGGCGATCGGCACCACCACGATGGCCGGCGCCACCAGGAAGACCAGCACCAGCGTCGAATAGACCGCCGGCAGCCGGTCACGGCCACGCTCGCCCAGCACCGGTGCCGTCACCCGCGCGGCCATTGCCGTCAGCGCCGCCAGCGCCGACAGGATGCCCTGCCCGGCCCTGCGCATGCGGCCGCCGCCTTTTTTGCGCCGGGATCCCTCGCCGGACAAAGTGGACAGGCCGAAGATGCGGTCATAGACCCAGCAGGTGACCAGCGCCGCCGCCAGCATGAAGGTGGCCAGCGCCCCGGCGAAGGCCCAGTTCAGCATCTCCTGGATCTGGGCGATGATCAGTTGCGCCAGCATGGTCTGCTGCGGTCCGCCCAGCAATGCGGGAACGATGAAGAAGCCCAGCGAGGAGATGAAGGTCAGCAGCCCCGCCGCGGCGATGCCCGGCAGCGACAGCTGGAAATAGACGAGCCAGAAGGCATGGCCGGGTGCGGCCCCCAGCGTTTCCGCCGCCTGGACCAGCCGGCGGTCGATGCCGGTCATCACCGGCAGCATGGTCAGCACGGCCAGCGGCAGCATGGCGTGCACCATGCCGATCATCACGCCGAACTCGTTGTGCAGCATCTCCGGCTGCGGCAGGCCGCCGGCAGCCAGGATGCCGCCGATGACGCCGGTGCGGCCCAGGATCACCATCCAGGCGAAGGTCTTCACCAGATAGCTGGTCCAGAACGGCACCATCACCGCCAGAATCATCACGCCGCGCTTGCGCTCCGGAAGCTGCGCCAGCCAATAGGCCAGCGGATAGCCCAGCAGAAGCGAGAACAGCGCCGTCAGCCCGGCGATGCGGAAGGTGCCCATCAGCACGCGGAAATAGACGCCGGTGTCGACGATGCGGGCGTAATGCTCCCCCGTCCAGGCGCCGGTGTCGGCGTCCTGCACGCTGAGGCCGAGCAGCCGCAGGACCGGATAGAGGAAGAAGACGGCGAGGAAGGCGATGCCGGGTGCCGCCAGCCAGAGCGGTCCGAAGCGCAGGCGCTGCCGCAGACCGCCCTCGTCGGCGCCGTGCAGGAGAACGGCGCTCATGACACCAGCACCCCGGCGTCGCTGCGCCAGCGCACGGCGACATGGTCGCCAAGCGGCGGCGGCGACATGCCGCGCCGCAGCCGGACGGTGATGGTGGACTGGTCGCCGAGCGCCACCAACACGCGGGTTTCCGAGCCGGCATAGACGGTGTCGACCACCTGGCCCGACACCTCGTTGTCGCCCTCGCCGTCGAGGTCGAGCTGTTCGGGCCGGACGATCAGCGACGCCTCGCCCTGGCCGGCCGCGGCACTGGCGGTGGCGGTGGCGGGCGACAGGCGGAACCGCCCGCCGCCGGTCACCAGGATCGGCGCCCCACCCTCGTCGCGCTGGAGCCGGCCGCGGAAGATGTTCGACACGCCGATGAAGTCGGCGGCGAAGGCGGTCTTCGGCCGGGCATAGATGTCGTGCGGGGTGCCGATCTGCTCGATGCGCGCGTGGTTCATCAGGCAGATGCGGTCGGACATGGCCAGGGCTTCCTCCTGGTCATGGGTGACATAGATGATGGTGGCGCCGGTCTCGCGGTGCAGCCGCTTGATCTCGTACTGCATGTGCTCGCGCAGTTTCTTGTCGAGCGCCCCCAGCGGTTCGTCCATCAGGATGACCGAGGGCTGGTAGACGAAGCAGCGGGCCAGCGCCACCCGCTGCTGCTGGCCGCCCGACAGCTCCTTGGGGAAGCGGTCGCCGAGATGGCCGAGATGGACCATCTCCAGCGCCTCCCGGACCCGCCGGTCGACATCGGCGCCCGGGATCCCGCGCATGCGCAGGGGAAAGCCGATGTTCTCCGCCACCGTCAGGTGGGGGAACAGGGCGTAATGCTGGAAGACCAGCCCGATGTCGCGCTTGTGGACGGGCGTGCGGGTTTCGTCGCGACCATCGATCAGGATGCGCCCGCCGTTCGGCTCCACCAGCCCGCAGATCATCTGCAACAGCGTGGTCTTGCCCGAACCGGAGGGGCCCAGCAGGGTCAGGAATTCGCCCGCCGGGACCTCCAGCCGGGTGGGCTGGAGGGCGACGACGGACCCGTAGCTCTTGGTGAGGCCATCGACCAGGAGCTTGCAGGCGGGAGGGGCCGTTCCGTGGGAGGGGAGCATGGCGGCGGGTCTCCTGTGATGGTCGTCAGCCGAGGATCCAGGCGTTGAAGCGTTCGCTCATCTTGGAGCGGTTGGCGCCCCACCAATCCTCGCGGGCGATGGTCATGGTCTTGAGATTCTCGGGGAAGGTGGGCAGGGCCTGCGCCCGCTCCTTCGGGATGTCGTCATAGGCCTTGAGGTTGGTCGGACCGTAGGCCAGCACCTCGGTGAAGACCGACTGGCGCTGCGGATCGGCGCAGAACTTGATGAACTTGCGCGCGGCGTCGGCGCGCGGGTTGCCGCGCGGGATGCCCCATCCCTCGATGGAATAGAGCCCCTGGTTCCACGAGATCTTCACCGGCGCGCCGCCGTCGATGGCGGCCTGGGCGCGGGCGTTCCACAGGGCGATCATGTCGACCTCACCGCTCTGGATCAGCTGGGTCGACTGGGCGCCGCCGGTCCACCAGGCGGCGATGTGCGGGCGGATGCGGTCCAGGCTCTTGTAGGCGCGGTCGACGTCGAGCGGGTAGAGCTTGTCCAGCGGCACGCCGTCGGCGAGCAGCGCCTGCTCCAGCGTGTCGATGGGGTTCTTGCGCAGCGACCGGCGGCCGGGGAACTTCTCGACATTCCAGAAATCGGCCCAGCTCTGCGGCGGGTTGGATGCGAACTTGTCGGTCCGGTAGCCGAGGATGGTCGAATAGACGTCCGTTCCCATCCACTGGCCGGTCAGCGCATCGGGCATCAGGCCCGGCGCGTCGGCGGCGGCGAAATCCAGCGGTTCCAGCAGGTTCTGGCGGGTCAGGATGTCACGCGCCGACAGCGTCAGCGTGCAGACGTCCCAGCTGTAGGATCTGGTTTCGACGATTGCCTTGAACTGGGCGGTCGGTTCGGCCTCGCGGGCGACATTGACGACCTTGATGCCGGTGGCCTTCTCGAACGGGTCGTAGAACGCCTTGCGGAAGGCCGGGCTGTAGGGGCCGCCCGGATCGGCCACGGTGATCTGAGAGGTCTGCGCCAGCGCCGGGCTGCTCATCCCGGCCGCCAGGACCGGCGGAAGGGCCGCCGCAACGGCGGTGCCCGCCGCACCTTTCAGCGCGGTGGAGAGCAGGCCGCGGCGGTCGATGGAGAAACCGTCATTCTGTCCCATTGTCTTATTCCCTGTTCGCTGGCCGGATCTTGGCAATCGTCCGGTTGATGGAGGAGCTGTCGGGTGGGGTGGGACGGCGGCGAACCGTCCCGCTTTTAAAAGACGGGCCGAAACGGCCGGTCAGGCTGCCGTCTTGCGCGCGGCGCGCTTGGCCAGGAATTCCTCCATCATGCGGGCCGGCTCGCCCGACGCGTAGGCTTCCCGCTGGATGCGCACGCCGGCGGCCAGACAGTCGCGGAACCCGGCCTCGGTCATCTCGCGGAAGCGCTGCTTGTCGAGGCGCATGGCAACCGGCGGCTTGGCGGCCAGTTCGCCGGCCAGTTCGAGCGCTTCGGCCATCACGCGGTCCTGCGGAACGATGCGGTTGATCAGACCGATGGCGTGGCATTCCTCCGCGTCCATCAGGCGGCCGGTCAGGGTCAGGTCCATGGTCCGGGCCAGCCCGATCATCTCCTTCATGATCCAGGGACCGGTGGTGCTGGCGATGCCGGAATTGATCTCCGGCTGGCCCATGCGCACACCGGGATGGCCGACGCGCAGGTCGCCCAGCAGCGCCACCTGGAAGGCGGAGCCGGCGGCAACGCCGTTCAGCGCCACCACCAGCGCCTTCGACAGGCTGCGCATGCGGTCGTAGAGCCGCTCCCACTCCGCCACCCACTCCTCGGCGCGGTCGGCATCGAAGCTCTTGGTTTCGTTCAGATCCTGGCCCGCACCGAAGGCGCGGTCGCCGGCGCCGGTCAGGATGATCGCCCGGATGGACTCGTCGGCCTCCATGCGGTCGAAGGCGACGACCAGATCGTCACGCATCGCCTTGTTCCAGGCATTCAGCACGTTGGGACGGTTCAGCGTGATGATGCCGACCGGGCCGCGGGTCTCGGTGAGGATGAAGTCGGTCACGGATGCGCTCCTGTCGATGCGGGGGGCCGGTCCGGCCAAGTGGTGCCGGCCGCCGAAACCCTCCCGCGGGAATGAGGGATCGAAGGGTGATCGCGAAGCGGTGTATTGAAATGCAATACTTTGTATTGATTAGCTTGGCTTGCTTTCGGTACGCTGTCAACGGTATCTCTCACCGCGCACAGTCAGGACCGACCGACATGGCACCGCGCCGATCCGCCTCCCCAGCGCCCAAGACGGGCGTTCCCGCCGGCACGGACATCGATGCCGGCACCGTCACCGCCGAAAACACCGGTTCCGAGGGCCGGGCCGGCGATCCGCTGATGGTGATGTCGGTGGACAAGGCGTTCCGCGTGCTGCACGCCTTCGATTCCTCGCGGCCGTCCATGAGCCTGACCCAGGTCGCCGCCGCCGTCGGCATGGACAAGAGCGCGGCGCAGCGCTTCACCTACACGCTGGAAAAGCTGGGCTATCTGCGGAAGGATCCGGTCACCAAGCGCTTCGAGCTGACCGTCCGCAGCCTGGACATCGCGCATCACTATCTGCACAGCAATGCGATGCTGCAGCGCGCGATGCCCTATCTGATGCATCTCAGCAAGACGACGGAAGAGACGATCAACCTGACCATGATGGACGGGACGGAGATCGTCTTCGTGTCGCGTTTCATGAGCCGGCATGTGCTGAACACCGACGTCATCGTCGGCACGCGGATGCCGGCCTATTGCACCGCGCCGGGGATCGCCATCCTGTCGCGCCTGCCGGCGGCGGAGGCGGCGGCGCTGGTCGACCGGATGGATTTGAAGCCCTATACGCCCACCACCACCTGGAAGCGCGACGAGCTGCTGGCCAAGATCGCGAAATCGGCGGTGAGCGGCTATGCCACCGCGTTCGAGGAATTCTATCACGGCGACCTGTCGGTCGCGGCGGCCATCACCGGATCGGGCGGCGTGCCGGTGGGTGCGCTGAACATCGCCGTATCGCGCGCGCGCTTCACGCCGGAGGAGATGGAGGAGCGCTTCGCCCCGCTGGTGGTGGCGGCGGCCGGATCGGTCTCGCAGCGCTGACCGGTCCCGAAAAGACGAAGCCGGCCCCGGAGTGAACCGGAGCCGGCTTGTTCAAGTCGCCGAGAGACCGGACGATACGGGTTACAGGAAGCCGGTCGAGATCCAGGGAATGGCCGCGACCAGCGCCAGCCCGGCCAGCAGCGCCGCCAGATAGCCCATGATCGGGCGCATGCCCTCGTCCGGGTTGACCCGTCCGATGGCCGAGGCGACGTAGAAGCCGACGCCGAAGGGCGGGGCGAACAGGCCCAGGCCCATGGCGAGGATCACCACCATCGCATACTGCACCTCATGCACGCCCATTTCGCGGGCGATGGGGAACAGCAGCGGGCCGAACAGCACGATGGCGGGGATGCCTTCCAGAACGCTGCCCAGGACGATGAAGGCGACGATGGACACCGCAAGGAAGGTGAAGGAGCCTCCCGGCAGGCTGGCCATGAAATGGGCCAGATCGGTCGAGAAGCCCGAGCGCGTCAGGCACCAGGCCATCCCCGTCGCGGTGCCGATGATGAACAGGATCGCCCCCGACAGGGCCGCGGTCTCGACCAGCATCGGGACCACCCGCCGCCAGTCGAAGCGGCGATAGACCAGAAGCCCGACGGCGACGGCATAGACGATGCCGATGGTCGACACCTCGGTCGCCGTGGCAACACCCTCGATCACCGCGGTGCGGATCACGAAAGGCAGGGCGAGCGCAGGCAGCGCCACCACCAGGCTTTTGCCCAGCTCGCCGCCGGTCGGCCGGCGCACCCCCGACAGGTCTTCGTTGCGGTAGCGGTGCCGCACGACCAGACACAGCATCACCGCCAGCAGCAGACCAGGCAGCAGGCCGCCGGTGAAGAGTGCGGCGATGGAAACGCCGGTGACCGAGCCGATGGTGATCAGCACGATGCTGGGCGGAATGGTCTCGGTCTGCGCGCCGGTCGCGGCCAGCAGCGCCACCAGATCGCCCGGCTTGGCGCCGCGGTTCTTCATTTCCGGGAACAGCACCGGGGCGACCGCTGCCATGTCGGCGGCCTTCGAACCGGAAATGCCGGAGACGAGATACATGGCACCGATCAGCACATAGGACAGGCCGCCGCGCACATGGCCGAGCAGGTTGGCCAGCACCGCCACCATGGCGCGGGCCATTCCGGTCATCTCGATCAGCAGACCGAGGAAGACGAACAGCGGCACCGACAGCAGGATCAGGTGCGACATGCCCTCATCCATCCGGCCGATGACGACCAGCAGCGGCACCTTCGTGGTCAGGGCGAGATAGCCGAAGCTCGACAGCCCGAAGGCGAAGGCGATGGGCACGCCCGCGAACACGGACCCCGCCACCACGACCACGAAGAAGACCAGCAGGTTGAGCTTGCCGAGATCGGCCAGCACCGGCTGGAGGACCGTGAACAGTGCCGCGATGGCCGCCACCGCCGCCAGGGCGCCCGCCACCAGCCGGAGGTCGCCCACCCGTGCCAGCCGGACCAGCGCCGTCGCGATCATCAGCCCGAGGCCGGTCGGCAGGGCCGCCGCGCGCCACATGTTCGAGATCTGCAAGGCCGGGGTGGTGATCTCCAGCTCCTCCCAGGCGAATTCACCGGCCGGCATGATGACCAGCAGCAGGAAGCAGAGCGCCGCCGCCACCGCGAAGACGTCGAGGAACGCCCGCGCGCGGGGCGACGCCCAGCTGACGAAGGCGGTCATCCGCATATGCTCGCCGCGGCGGAAGGCGACGACGGCCCCCAACATCGCCAGCCACAGGAACAGGATCGAGGCCAGCTCGTCCGACCAGGTGATCGGCGCGTGGAGCACGTAGCGGGCGACGATGCCGGTGAAGAGGATCACCACCTCCGCCGCCACCAGAAGCGCCACCGGCAGTTCCGACACCCAGCCCAGAAGCCGGTCGACCTGCGCCAGCCACGTGCCGGCGCCGTCGGATGGACCGGCGGTGGATTTGTGATCCACCACCGTCGTCATGTCAGGGCCCCCACCGAGCTTTCCAGGGCGCTCCAGGCCTCCTCGCCGTATTTGGCCTTCCATTCGCCGTAGAAGCCGGACTTGCGCAGAACCTCCCGAAACGGCACCGGATCGACCTTGTTGAAGGTCAGCCCCTTCTGCGAAAGCGAGTTCTGCAGCGCCTCGTTCAGGCTGGCGATGTCCTGGCGCTGCTGCTGCGCACCGTCATTCAGGTTGCGGCTGACGATCTGGCGCAGATCCTCGGGCAGCCCGCGCCAGGACCGGCCGTTGGTGACGATCCAGGACCCGTCCCAGACATGGTTGGTGATCGAGCAGAATTTTTGCACCTCGTAGAATTTGGCGGTGTCGGCGACCACCAGCGGGTTCTCCTGACCATCGACCACGCCGGTCTGGAGTGCGGCATAGACCTCGCCCAGGTTGATGCTGGTCGGCGATGCGCCCAGCCCCTTGAACAGCGACACATAGACCGGGCTGACCGGGACGCGGATCTTGAAGGCCGCGAGGTCGGCCGGCCCGGTGATCGGCTTGGTGGCGGTGGTGATCTGACGGAAGCCGTTGTCCCAGATGCGCTCGAAGGCGTGGAGGCCGGCCTTGTCGAAGCCCTTGCGGATCACGCCGCCGAGCTGGCCGTCCATCGCCTTCCAGACCGCGTCGTAATCCTTGAACGCGAAGCCCATGCCGTTGATCGAGGCCACCGGGACCAGGGTGGACAGGATCAGCCCGCCGGTGCTGAAGAACTCGATGCCGCCGGAGCGGACCTGCGCCAGCAGGTCGCTGTCGCCGCCGAGCTGGCTGTTGGGGAAGACGGCGATGTCGACCTTGCCGTTGGTCTCCTTGCGGATCCGCTCGGCGGCCTCGACGGCGCGGACGTGCAGCGGGTGGCTGGCGGGGAAGCCGTGGCCGAACTTCCAGGCGAACTCCGCGGCATGCGCCTTCGAAATGAAGGGTGCTGCCAAGGGGACGGCCAGGGCGCCCGCCGCGGTGGCGGCCAGAAACTGTCTGCGCTTGATCGTCATGGTGGGCTTGATCGTCATGGTGGTTCCCTCCCTTTTTGCGTTTTCTCGTCCGGTTCGGCCTCTACCGGCCCGGATGCGAACCCGGACGACGCCCCTCCACCGCCGCGGCGAGGATGCCGCGCACGGCCTCCTCGGTCACCGGTCCGGGGTTGTAGCGGTTGTCGGTCTCGACGGTGATGCGGGCGGCCTCCGCGATCCGGTCGGCGGAGAAGCCGACCTCCGTCAGGCGCGTCGGCAGGCCGACCGTTTCCATCACATCGAAGATGGCGGCGCCGACATCCTCCACCCCCATGGCGGCGGCAAGCCGGTCCATCGCCTGGGGGGCGAAGGGTGCATTGTAGGCTGCGACATGGGGCAGCACCAGCGCATGGGACAATCCGTGCGACACGCCGTAGGTGCCGCCCAGCACATGGGCGACGCCATGCTGGAGGGCGAAGCCGCCGGCCAGCGCCGCACCGGCGAGGTGGGCGCCGTAGAGCAGGTCGGCGCGCGCGTCGCCATCGTCCGGACGGGCGGCCACCCGCGGCAGCGCGTCCATGATCGCCCGCGCGCCCTCCATCGCCGCCGGCACGATCACCGGGCTGATGGTCGGGGTGTAGATGGCGTCGACACAGTGGGCGAGCGCGTTCATGGCGCTGGCCATGCTGACGTCCACCGGCAGCCCGAGCGTCAGGGAGGGATCGTAGACGACGGTGCCGGCCAGCATGCGCAGGCTCTGGTGCATCCGTTTGACGCCGTCGATGGTGATCCCGCAGAAGCCGGTCATCTCGGAGCCGGAATAGGTGGTCGGCACGGCGACGATCGGCAGCCCGAGGTCCAGCGCGATGGCCTTGCCCAGACCGATGGAGGCACCGCCGCCGACGCTGACCAGACAGTCGGCGCCCATCTCGCGTGCCTTGGCCCGGCCGCGGATGGCCAGCTCGATGGGCACCTGGGAAATTGCTTCCGGCAGGATGCCGATGCAGCGGCTGCCGAGGCGGTCGGCAACCCGCCCGCCCATGGCGCTGCGGCCGGGTGTGGACACGACGAGCGCACGTTTGGCCCCCAGCCGCTCCACTTCCCCGTCGATGCGGTCGACCGCGCCCGCCCCGAAAACGACCCGCGACGGCAGCGCGTTGAACACGTCGCCCGGGGTGCTGAATTCTCTCATGATGGAAATCCGTCCGATGAAACCCGTCCGATGAAGCAGGCAGGCAGCGCCTTACCGATTACGGCTTACCAATCGACGATGGTGCCGTCGTCCAGCACGGCGGAGGTCGTGTGCATCACCTCCGGCTTGAACGGATGCTTGGCCGCCTCAACCTCGTTCACCTCGATGCCGAAGCCGGGAACGTCCGGCACGTCCCAATGGCTGCCGGTGCGGCGGATCGGCGTCTGCACGACGTCGTCGTACCAGGGCACCGCACCGCTCATCTCCTCCTGGATGACGAAGTTCGGGGTGGAGATGTCGAAATGCAGGGCGGCGACGCCGGCCAGCGGGCCGTTGGGATTGTGGGGCGCGATGCCGATCAGCTCCGCCTCCGCCAGTGCCGCGATCCGCTTCCCCTCCAGCAGGCCGCCGGTGTGGTTCAGGTCGGGCTGGGCGATGTGCACCGCCTTCTGGGCGAACACCGGCATGAATTCCCTCAAGCCCACCAGCCGCTCGCCCGACGCGATGGGGCAGTCGGCCTGCTCGGCGATGCGGCGCAGCGCCTCGGTGTCGCCGGGCTGGACGGGCTCCTCGCAGAACATCGGCCGGTAGGGCTCCAGTTCGCGAATGTAGCCCATGGCCGCGGCGATGGAGCCGGGGCGGCCGTGGAAGTCGATCATGATGTCGACGCCGTCGCCCACCGTGTCGCGCAGCGCCTGCATCATCTTGCCGACATGGCGCTGGGCCGGGACCGGGGCGCTGTGGGCGCCGTAGGGGATGAACACCACCTTCAGCGCGTCGTAGCCCTTCTCCGTCACCGCGGCGGCGCGCTCCTTCAGCGAGCCGACATCGAAGGTCTCGTACACCGACTTCATCTCGCCGAGGCCGAGATGGGTGTAGACGCGCACGCGGTCGCGGACCTTGCCGCCCAGCAGGCGCCACACCGGCAGGCCGACGCTCTTGCCGAAGATGTCCCACAGCGCGTGCTCGATGCCGCTGATCGCCGTCACGCCGACCATGCCCAGCTTGTAATAGCTGAACTTGTTCATCGCGCGGACGCACTGCTCGATGTCGCGCGGGTCGCGGCCCAGCACGGTCGGCTCCAGATCCTCGACGGCGCCGGTGACGGCCCGCGTCTTCCAGTTCAGGCTGGCCTCGCCCCAGCCGTACAGGCCGGGCTGGTCGGTCAGCACCTTGACGAAGATCCAGTTGCGCATCTCGGCGTTGACGACGAAGGTCTTCACGCCGGTGATCTTGATCGGCACGCCGGCGCTGCGGCGGGCGAGGTCCTCGGTGTCTCGGATCATGGGAAGCTCGTGTTCTGGAGGACGGGTCGCACTGCCGGAGCAGGCGCCCGCACAAGGTTCAGCAGCGGTTCGCCGGCAATCAGCCGGTCGATGTTCCGGGCGATGAAGGCGTAGCGGCGTTCGGGCAGCCGGGTGGTCCAGGCCGAGGAATGCGGGGTGCAGACCGCGTTCGGCAAATCCTCGAAGCGGAAGCGCGCAGGCGCCACCCGGTCGTCCGCCCCGGCCGGATAGCCGTACCAGACGTCGAGCACCGCACCGCCGATGGTCCGGCGTTGCAGGGCGTCGTACAGCGCCTCCTCGTCGGCGATGGGCGCGCGCGATACGTTGATCAGCACGCCGGTCGGCTTCATGGCGGCGAGTTCGGCCGCTCCGATCAGCCCGCGTGTTTCATCGGTCAGCGGGCAGGCGATCACCACGAAATCCGACTGCGCCAGCATCTCCGGCAGGCGGTCCGGCGGCAGGATCGCCTCGGCCAGACCATCGGAATCGGCAGCGAATTGATCAACGGCGAGGATGCGCATGCCGAAGGCCGCCGCCCGCCGGGCAATCGTCCGCCCGATGCGGCCGAAGCCGATCAGCCCCAGGGTCAGGCCGTGAATCTCGCCATGCGGCACGCGCGCCCGGTAGACGTCGGACCAGGTGTCGGTGGCGAAGGAGCCGCGCAGGGCGTCGGGACGGATTTCCCAGTTCAGCATCGCCGCCATGACGAATTCGGCGATGGGGATCTCATGTTCGAAGACGTTGCACAGGCTGGCGCCGGACGGCAGGGAGGCCATGTCGACGCCGTCCAATCCGGCCCCCGGCACATGCAGAAGTCGAAAATCCGGAACGGACCCATCGTTCCGGGAGAAGCGCAAAGACACGACCACGTCGTCCGTGGTGATCGCGGAATCGAAGTCGGGCGAGTGGGCTGCCTCACGGGGAAGGGGAATGATCTCGCAGGGTGTCGTCAGGTAAGCGCCGAGCTTGTCCTTGTGATTGGCGGCTTCCCCAATCATGAAGACTTTCATTGGCTTGATCCTCCGTTACGCAAACGATAGGGCCAACGAACTGAGTAGGTCCAACTTTTAAAAATGATCGGTTGATAAGGAAAAGTTTTCACTGACATGGGTTGGCAGTGTTAGTGCCGGAGGTCTTTGGCTCAGGAGACCAGTTCGCCCACGGTCGCGGCGACGTCGAGGAATGTCTGGATCGCCGGGGATGTGTCGTCGCTCTGGTAGGCGACCCCGAGCGTCAGGTAGGGAGCCGGCCCGTCCAGCGGCCGGTAGACGACACCCGGCCGCGCGAACTGCTGAAGGTCCGACGCGATGAGGCCGATGCCGAAGTCGGCGGCGGCCAGCGCGATGATCGATTGGGCCGGCGAGGCTTCGAGGATCAGTTCCGGGCTGAACCCCGCCTGCTGGCACAGGCTGATGATCTCGTCGTACAGGCGCGGACCGATCACGCGCGGGAAGATGATGAAGCGCTGCCTGGACAACTCCTCCAGCCGCAGGCGGGGCCGCTCCGCCAGCGGGTTGCGGTCCGACAGCACGACGTTGAAGCGGATGCGCGCGATGAGGTGCGACGACAGGGACTGGTCGTCGAGCGGCGGATGGAAGATGCCGACATCAATGGCCCCTGCCCTCAGGGCCTCCTCCTGCTCGGATGTCGTCATGACATGCACGTTCACGCCGAAATTGGGCAAGGCTGTGCGGAACCGGTGCATGATCTCGGGAAACACGATGTAGAGCGCCGGCGCGGTCATGCCGACCGACAATTGCCCGATCTCGCCGCGGTCGGTCTGGCGCGCGAGCTGTGTGGCCCGATCCATCTGGTTCAGAATCTTCCGGGCCTCGCCCAGGAAGGACTCGCCGGCCCTCGTCAGGGAAACCCGCCGCTTGTTGCGGTGGACCAGCTGGACCTGAAGCTCGTCCTCCAGCTGCCGCAACTGCTGGCTGAGGGCAGGCTGCGTGATGTGGCACCGCGCGGCGGCACGGTGGAAATGCAGCTCCTCGCAGAGCGCGACAAAGAACTGGAGCCTGCGACGATCCATGCTGCGGAGATAAGAACATTGGGCCGGCGCTGTAAAGCCGCGATGGGCGGTGCGGGGCGCTGCGCCCGCCACCTGCGGCGGCAGGACGGTGCGCGCATTGCGATAGCCCGCTCCCGGTTCCCCGGAAAAATCCAATCGAGCCAAACATCTGTTGCACCGGCCAAGATTCGATGACTATAGTGCGAACGATTCGCATTATCGATGCGAGTGATACGCATTCTCTTATATAAGTCGCACGTTTGACTGGCTTGGGGGGAACCGTGCCGGTCGTCGATGTCGTGCTGCAACCATCGTCAGGCAGGGGAACCGATACTATGAAACTAGTTCGCAGCACGGCGGACGCCCGTCGCACGACCACTGCGTGTGGCGAGCGCTCGGCCGCGCCTGACGCCCGCAGGTCCGGCCTGCGCCCGGCGGCCGTCGCTGCCGGGCTCACCGCCGCGGTCCTGGCGGGTGGGGCTTTCCCGGCCCCCGCGGCCCATGCCCAGACGGCGGCGGCCACCGTCAACGCCGACATTCCCGCCGGGCCGCTGGGCGAGGCGCTGAGCCGCTTCGCCGCGCAGGCGGGCGTGACGGTCCAGGCGGATCCGGCGATGGTCCGGGGCAAGACCTCGCCCGGCCTGAAGGGCGCCACCACGGTGGAGGACGGCCTGCACCGCCTGCTGGCCGGCAGCGGCCATGGAATCGTGCGCATGGCGTCAGGTTACGCCGTCGTCGCTCAGAACGCCGCGGCCCCGGCTTCTTCCCCGGACAGCACGACCCTGCCGGCCCTTCAGGTGACGGCCAACGCCGGACTGATGACCGGCGGTCTGGCGCAGCCCTATGCCGGTGGGCAGGTCGCGCGCGGCGGGTCGGTCGGCCTGCTCGGCAGCGGCGACGTCATGGACACGCCCTTCAGCACGGTCAACTACACTTCCGACCTGATCGAGAACCAGCAGGCCCGCACCGCGGCGGACACGCTGATCAACGACGCCTCCGTCCGGCTGACCACCGGCAGCAACGGCTTCGACGACACCTTCCAGATCCGCGGCTATGCCGTCGGGTCCGGCGATGTCGGCTTCAACGGCATGTACGGCCTGGTGTCGTCCAACCGGGTGCCGGCGCAGATCGTCGAGCGGATCGAGCTGCTGAAGGGCCCCGGCGCGCTGGTCAACGGCATTTCTCCTGGCGGCAGCATCGGCGGCGGCATCAACATCCTCAGCAAACGCGCCGGGGAAGAGCCGCTGACCCGCGTTACCACCACCTACATGAGCGACGCCAATCTCGGCGTGCATCTGGATGTCGGCCGCCGGTTCGGCGAGAACAAGGAATGGGGCGTCCGCTTCAACGGGCTGATGCGCAACGGCGAGGCGTCGGTCGACGGCGGCAACCTCCGCTCCGGCCTGGGAGCCCTGGCGGTCGATTACCGCGGCGAGCGGCTGCGCTGGTCGATGGACGCCATCAGCCAGCGCGACGACACCGACAATTTCCGGCCGCAGATCAGCATCCTGCCCGCCACCACCGCCATCCCCTCCCCGCCCGACGCGCGCAGCAACTGGTATCCCGGCACGGTTCTGGTGCAGAAGGACGTCACCGTCGCCTCCAACATCGAGGTCGACCTGACGGACAGCCTGACCGCCTATGCCGGCATCGGCTACCGCAAGGGCGAGAACGACCAGACCTTCCCCAGCTCGACCACCGCGGTGAACGCGCTCGGCAACTTCACGGTCCGCAACGCCTATTACGATTCCTATTCCCGCACGGTCAGCGGCACTGCGGGCGCCCGCTGGCGCTTCGCGACCGGCCCGGTCCACCATCAGCTGAATGTCGGCTACACCGGCTTCAAGCGCGACGAGGGCAACGCCTACATCCAGTCGGCCGGATCCGCCCTGTCGAACATCTACAACCCGGTGCCGCTGCCGGCCGTCACCGCCGCCCGCACCTCGGCGCGCAAGTCGACGGAAACCACGCTGACCAGCGTCGCGGTCGCCGACACGCTGTCGGTGCTGGACGACCGGGTGATGCTGACGCTGGGCGCCCGCCGCCAGAAGGTCCATGTCGACAGCTTCAGCACCGCCACCGGCGCCCAGACCGGCACCTACGATGCCAGCGCGACCTCGCCGCTGGCCGGCTTCGTCGTCAAGCCGCTGTCCAACGTCTCGCTCTACGCCAACTATGCCGAGGGGCTGACGCGCGGCACGGTGGTCGGTGCCGGTTACGCCAACACCGGCGCGGTTCTGGCCCCCTTCAAGTCGAAGCAGTATGAGGCCGGCGTCAAGGTCGACTGGGGGACGATCACCACCACGGCGGCGGTCTTCCAGCTGACCAAGCCGAACTCGATCCGCAACGCGGCCAACGAGCTGGCCTATGACGGCGAGCAGCGCAACCGCGGCCTGGAGCTGTCGGTCTATGGCGAGATCCTGCCCGGCCTGCGCGGCATGGCCAGCGCCGCCTTCATGGACCCGAAGCTGACGCGCACCGCCGTCGCCTCGGTGCAGGGCAACGACGCCGCGGGCGTGCCGGACAAGACGCTGTCGGCCGGGCTGGACTGGGAAACCCCCTGGGTGCAGGGCCTCGCCCTCAACGGGCGGGTGATCTACACCTCGGGCTCCTACCTGACCGACGCCAACACCCTGCGCTTCGACGGCTGGACCCGCTTCGACATCGGCGCGCGCTATGCCACCACAATCGTCGGCACGCCGGTCACCTTCCGCGCCAACGTCGAGAACCTGTTCGACAAGAACTACTGGCTGACCACCGGCACCTACGTGACCGTCGGCGCGCCGCGCACGGTGCTGCTGTCCGCCTCCGCCGATTTCTGATCCCCACCCCCGATCCAGCCGGAGTGATCATGACCAGACTGTCCATCGCCATCGTCGCCCTGCTGGGCCTCGCGGCACCCGCCAACGCCCACCAGATCTGGATCGAACAGCCCGACGGCCAGAATGCGGTGATCCGCTTCGGCGAGTTCGGCGACAATCTGCGCGAGGCGTCGCCCGGCCTGCTCGACAAGTTCGTCAAGCCGGCCGCCACCCTGGTCTCGGCCAAGGGTGACCACGCGGCGGAGGCCGCCAAGACCGCCACCGGCTTCGCCCTGCCCTTCAAGGCCGGCGACGGCGAGACCATCGTCGCCGACGACCCGCTCTATCCGCTCTATCCGGGCAAGGAGAACGGGAAGGAGACCGCCAACTGGTACCACCCGTCGGCGCGCCTGATCACCGGCTTTACCGAGCAGCAGCCGAAGCTGCCCCTGGATCTGGTGCCCGCCGGCGAGCCGGGTCGCTTCAAGCTGTTCTTCAAGGGACAGCCCAAGTCGAAGACCAAGGTGTCGCTGGTGACGCAGTCCGGCTGGGCCAAGGAGGGCTACACCGACGACCAGGGTGTCGTCAGCTTCGACCTGCCATGGAAGGGCACCTATGTCGCCGAGGCCAGCCTGACCGACCGCAGCCCCGGCGAGCGTCCGGGCGCCAAGGGTCCGGAACGCTATGACGCCGTGAGCTACGCCACCACGGCGACCTACGTCCATGGCGACGGGCTGGCGCCGCTTCCCGCCGGCCCGGCGGCAGCACCGCACCAATGATGTCGCTGATCGGCCCTGTCCGCCGCGCAGCACCGGTCGCCTCGCGCATCGTCGCGGCGCTGTTCGGCGGTTACGCGCTGGCGGCGCTCGGCAGCGTCGCGGCGCTGGCATTGCCGATGAGCAAGCCGCAGGCCGTGCTCACCGGCATGCTGGCGAGCTTCGCGATCTATGCGGCGGCGGTGGTCTGGGTCTTCGCGGCGCGCAGTGCGCTGCGGGCCTGGGCCGGCCTGCTGGCGGCGGCGGCCCCGCTGCTGCTGGCGGCCTGGTCGGTCTGGTAAGGGGGAGAGGGCCTGTGAAGACGGACAACGTAAAGCGGGAAAGGGAACAGCGTCCCGCCGGCCGCGGCATCCGCCAGAGCATGTCGGGCCTGCACATCTGGGCCGGCCTGCTGATGGGCTGGATCCTGTACGCCATGTTCCTGACCGGGACGGTGTCCTACTTCAAGGACGAGCTGTCGCAATGGATGCGGCCGGAACTGGCGCATCAGGCGGAACTGCCCGATCCGGCGCTGGTTGCCCAGCGCGTCGCCGACGAACTGGGCGCCATCGCGCCGGGCAGCCCGCAATGGAGCATGCGCCTGCCGGACGGGCGCACCAACAGCGTCTACGCGTTCTGGCGCACGGCAGGTGCGGAGGGAGGCCGCCGCGCCTTCGGAGAGGCCGCGTTCGATCCCGCCACCGGCGGGAAGGTCACCGCGCGCGAAACGCTGGGCGGCGATTTCTTCTATCGCTTCCATTTCCAGTTCCACTACATGCCGGTGCTGTGGGGACGGTGGATCGCCGGGGCGGCGGCGATGTTCATGCTGGTCGCCATCGTCAGCGGCGTCATCACCCACAAGAAGATCTTCATCGATTTCTTCACCTTCCGCGGCGGCAAGGGACAGCGGTCGTGGCTCGACGCGCACAACGCACTGTCGGTGTTCGGCCTGCCCTTCCACGCCATGATCACCTACACCGGGCTGGTCACGCTGATGGCGCTCTACATGCCCTGGGGCGAGCGGACGGCGATCACGACGCCGGCCGAGCGCCAGCAGCTGAGCGCCGAGTTGAATGCCTTCATCCAGCCGGGCAAGCCCAGCGGACAGGCAGCCCCGCTCGCCTCCGTCGCCGACATGGTGCGCCAAGCGCAGGAGCGCTGGGGCCAGGACGCTGTCGGCCGCGTCACCGCCACCAATTCCGGCGACAGCACCGCCCGCGTGGCGGTCGCGCGCGGCGAGGCCGGCCGCGTCTCGATGAGCCCACAATACATGCTGTTCGACGGCCCGACCGGCCGGCTGCTGGAGACCCGCGAGGGGGTGGGTGCGGCGGCGGAGACGCGCGGCGTGCTGTATGCCCTGCATCTGGGACGGTTCAGCGACACGGTGACGCGCTGGCTGTATTTCCTCGTCAGCCTGATGGGCACGGCGATGGTCGGCACCGGTCTGGTGATGTGGACGGTGAAGCGCCGCCAGAAGCTGGCCGATCCCGAGCAGCCCCATATCGGCTTCCGCATCGTCGAGCGGCTGAACATCGCCAGCATCGCCGGGCTGTCGGTCGCCATGACGGCCTTCCTCTGGGGCAACCGCCTGCTGCCGGCGGGACTGGCGGAGCGGGGGGCCTGGGAGATCCACCTGTTCTTCGCGGTCTGGGCGCTGACGCTGGCGCATGCCGTGCTGCGCCCGGCCAGGACGGCCTGGATCGAACAGCTGTGGGCGGCGGCGGCGCTGCTGGCGCTTCTGCCGGTGCTGAACGCCGTCACGACGGACCGGCCGCTGTGGCACAGCGTGACCGAGGCCGACTGGGTGTTCGCCGGCATGGATTTGATGTGCCTGTCACTGGCGGCGCTCCACGCCGTTCTGGCGCTGCGCACCGCCCGCCATCGGCCGAAACCGCGGACGGTGCCCGCCAAGGGGCGGGGCGGCGTTATCGGCGGCGCGCTGGAGGAGGGGCGCTCATGATGCATCTGCTGTCTTTCGTGCTCTGCCTTGCCGCCTTCGCGGCGCTGGCCCTGGCGACGGAGCGCCAGCAGCACGACCTGTTCGGCCGTCCGCTGTCGCCGGCCGCGACGCGCCTTCTGCGGGTCGCGGGAACGGGCGTCATGCTGTTGGCGCTGGGCGTCCTGCTGGACTGGCAGGGCTGGGGCCTCGGCCTCGTCATGTTCAGCGGCCACACCAGCCTGGCCGCAGGCGTCGTGTTCTGTGCGGCCATCGGCCTCGCAAGCGCCCGCCGCCGCGGGAAACCGGCTGCTATCTCACCAGCGTCGCGGCGGGTCTGACGAAGCTCTTGCGGCCGCGCTTGAACCCCATCAGGGGCGTGGCGATTCCGCCGAAGGCGTCGGCTTCGTCGTCGGCGTCGAGCACGATCAGGTCCGCCTGTCCGCCGACCGCGATGCCGTAATCGGCAATGCGCATCAGCCGGGCAGCCGTGGTCGAGACCATGTCGAGGCAATCGCCGAACCGTTCGGGCCCCAGATGCATGAGGTTCGCATAGAGGTTGCCCATCCGGATCAGCGAACCGTCGCCGAAGGGCGTAAAGGGATTCAGGACATTGTTGGTCGCGACCGAGACGGTGACGCCGCCGTCCGCCAGCAGATGGACCGGCGCCACCCCGCGCGGCGCCCGGTGCGTCTGATCGCGCCCATTGAGATAGAGATCCGTCGACGGCAGGGCCGTCACCCCCACGCCGGCTTCGGCCAGGAGCGCGATCATCCGCTCCAGCGCCGCATCGTCGATGGCCGCAAGCTTGGTGGCATGGCCGACGGCGACCCGCCCCTGCCAGCCCGCCGCCACCGTCCGCCGGCAGATTTCCTCCAGATGCGACCAAGTGGGATCGAGATCGAAATCCAGGTGGAAATCGAGATCGACGTCATGTGCCACCGCCAGGGCGAAGATCCGCTCCATCTGCAAGGACGGGTCGGCATCGGTGTAGGGACAGCCGCCCAGCAGATCGGCCCCCTCCGCCAGCGCCCGGGCGAGCAACTGCTCGACCGCCGGGTCGTGGGTCATCCCTTCCTGCGGGAAGACGCAGACCGACAGGTCGATGGCGAAGGCATAGTCGCGCTTGAGCCGCATCATTGCCTCGAAACTGCGCAGGCCGACCAGCGGATCGAGTTCCACATGCGCCCGCATATGCATGGTGCCCTGGGTGATCGCGCGTTCCAGGGTACGGGCGCCGCGCTGGTAGACATCCTCGACCGTAAACGCCCGCTTCAACCCGGAGACGGCGGCAATCGCCCCCTTCAGCCCGCCGCCGGCATCGCGGCAGCGACAGAGCAGGCAGGATTTGTCGAGATGGATGTGGGTATCCACCAGCCCCGGCAGGACAAGGCGCCCGCCGGCATCCTCTTCCAGGGCGGCGGTGCCGGTCAGGTCGGGGCCGATGGCGGCGATCCGTCCCTGCCTGACCGCGATGTCCTGCAAGCCCTGCCCTCCCCTCAGGCGGGCATTGCGCAGGAGAAGATCGAAACTGTGGGTCTGCGGCATCTCGAAATCCGGCGTGTCGTTTGCATGCGAAAATCGTATGCACTTTTGATACCAATATACCGACACTTACGGAGGTCCAGATGAGTGAGACGACTGAACGCGATCTGCAGGCGGTGAAGGATTATCTGGAGGCGTCGATGGCCCCCGATCCGGTGCGCGCGGCCACATACGTGGCGCCGGGCTTCATATGCCGCTTCACCGGGCATCGCGTTTTCGACACCCCCAGCGGGCCGACCGGCTTCAACGCCGCCCGCTACAAATGGGTGAAGAAGCGGATCGAACGCTATGACGTGGTGCCGGGCGAGACGGAAACCATCGTCTACAGCCTGGGCTACCTGTATGGCGCCTGGCCGGACGGCACGCCCTTCGACAACAACCGCTATGTCGACCGTTTCGTGGTGCGGGACGGGTTGATCGTCGAAACCGATGTCTGGAACGACAGCGCCGAATGGATCCTCGATCCCTCCTGCGCCCGTTGATTTAAGCCTGCCAACCGCCGGTCCTGGCGTTCTTATTCGGTGTAAGGCGCCAGGATGTCCATGAGGTCGCGGCTCCGGGCGCCCGAGCTTTGCAACAGCGCCCGCGAGGCCACGGCCTCCAGATGCTCGTCCATCAGAGCGCAGGCCTTGTCGGCGGGGCCGGTGCGGATCGCCTCGATCAGTTCCAGATGCTCATTCACTGCGCATTCCGATGAATGGGGCCGGCTGAAGACCGCCAGCGACAGGCCGGCACGGTAACAGATCTCCGTCACATAGCGGATCAGGACGGGCTTGCCGGTCATTTCCGCCAGCCGGACATGGAACTCCGTCGCAAGGCGGATCGAAATCCCCTCCGCGCAATGGCGAGCCTGATGTTCGGCCTCGACGATCGCCGTCAGCTGCTTGACCTGGGCCTCGGTCAGCTTGCCGGCCAGATGGCGGACGACCTGACGCTCCAGATCGACCCGGATGTCGAAGATGTCGCGCGCATCCTCGAAGGACGGCACAGCGACCACGGCGATGCGGTTGCGGCGCAGGTCGACAAGCCCCTCCGCCGCCAGCTGACCGAGCGCGCTGCGGGCGATGGTCCGGCTGACGCCAAAGCGTTCGCCCAGCGAATCCTCGGGCAGCCGGTCTCCCGGCGACAGCGCCCGCTCGATGATCGCGCGCCGCAAGGCCGTGCAGATCGCCGCGACACGGTCGCCACCGGTTTTCCCTGAACGCTTTTGCTCGCGTTTTTCCTCGGCCATCACCGCCCCCGCCTGCTCCGCCTTCCATAAGCGAGGCCGGTTGGGAATGCAACTCGCCAAGTGCCGCATTTGAATGCAGCGGCGTCGCTCGCTTGCATAAAATCAGTGCATACAAAATATGTATGCACTTTTGCCCGTCCAGCTTTCGGCTTCTCCTGCGCAGAGCTTGGCTTTTCAGGGAAACTGGCGCACCCGTTGCATACAGTTTCACCGATCCGCCACGAGGTACGCCGCATGTCCCGATCCCACGCCATCCCGCAAGGCCACCCGTCTATCGCCCCCTCCATCGCCGTCGAGCTTTCGCAGGCCGCCGTTTCGTTCGGCAAGCCGGGCAAGACGGTCGCAGCCTTGCAGGAAACCAACCTTCGGATCGCGGCAGGCGAATTCGTCGCCCTGGTCGGACCGTCGGGCTGCGGGAAATCGACGATCCTGCGGCTGACGGCCGGCCTGCTGAACCCGACGCGGGGGGCCGTCATCGTCGGCGGGCGCGAGGTGGGGGCCAAGGCGCTGCGCATCGGCATGGCCTTCCAGAATCCGACCATGCTGCCCTGGCTCACCATCGAGCGGAACGTCATGCTGCCGCTGAAGATCGTGCGGCCCTTCCGCTCCGACTATCGCGCCAAGCGCAGGACGGAGTTCCGCGACCGGGTGCATGCCCTGCTGGCCGATGTCGGGCTCGACAAGTTCGCCAACCATTACCCCTGGCAGCTGTCGGGCGGGATGCTGCAACGCGCGAACCTGTGCCGCGCCCTCATCCATGAACCGAGCCTGCTGCTGCTCGACGAGCCGTTCGGCGCGCTCGACCAGTTCACCCGCGAGGAGCTGTGGGGAACGATGCAATCCCTGTGGCTGAAGCGCAAACCCACCGTCCTGCTGATCACCCACGATCTGAAGGAAGCCGGTTTCCTCGCCTCGCGCATCTGCGTGATGAGCGCCCGCCCCGGCCGCATCATCGACGACAGCGCCGTCGATTTCCCCCGGCCGCGCACGGTCGACATGACCTTCGACGCCGATTTCGTCGCCCTCAACCAGCGCCTGCGCGACCTCATCATCGATGCGCGCAGCGATGCCGCAATCCAGGGAGCCTGAGCCGTGAGCTACGACCTGCGCCGCCGCCTCTGGGCCGCCCTCCTCATCCTCGGCTTCTTCGCGGCCTGGGAAATCCTCTGCCTCGTCCTCCAGGTCTCCGACCTGGTCCTGCCACGCCCGACCCAGGTCTTCGCAACGCTGGCCGCGCGCTTCGGCATCCTCCTGCCCCATGTGATGCAGACCCTGTGGACCACGATGATCGGCTTCGTCCTGGGCGTCACCGTCGGGGTGGTCATCGGGGCGGCCATCGGCGTCTCGCGCACCGCCTACGACACGGTCTATCCGCTGCTGATCGGCTTTTCCTCGATCCCCAAGGTCGCGGTGGTGCCGATCTTCGTGCTGTGGTTCGGATCGGGCGCGACGCCGGCCATCCTCACGGCGCTCGCGATGTGCTTCTTCCCCATCGTCGTCAACATCGCGACCGGCCTCGCCACCACCGAACCGGAACTGGAGGACGTGTTGAAGTCGCTCGGGGCCAGCAGGCTCGACATCCTGTGGAATGTCGGCCTGCCCCGCACCATGCCCTTCTTCTTCGCCTCGCTGAAGATCGCCGTCACCTTCGCCTTCGTCGGCAGCGTGCTGTCCGAAACCGTCGCCTCCAACAAGGGCATCGGCAACGTGATGATGACGGCCTCCTCCAACTTCGACGTGCCGCTGGTCTTCGCCGGCCTCTTCCTGCTCGCCGCCCTCGGCATCCTGCTCTACGTCGCCTTCTCGCTGGTCGAGGCGCGCGTCACCGGCTGGGCCACCCGCCGGCAGGGCTTTGCCTCCGCCTGATCCATCCTTCCGAAACGGAGCCTCCCCATGTTGAAAAAGCTTCTCGCGACGCTTGCGCTCGGCCTTTGCCTGGGCGGAACGGCGTCGGCCGACACCAACATCAAGTTCACGCTCGGCTGGAAGACCCAGGGCTCCGACGCGCCGTTCCTGCTGGCCTTGCAGAAGGGCTATTTCAAGGCGGAGGGGCTGAACGTCACCATCGACCAGGGTGAAGGGTCGGCGGCCACCGTGACCCGCATCATGTCGGGCGCCTACGACGCCGGCTTCGGCGACATCAACGCGATCATCCAGAATGCGGCGACCCGTCCCGGCGACGTGCCGGTCATGGTCTATCAACTCTGGAACAAGCCGCCCTTCGCCATCGTCTCAAAGAAGGCGACCAACATAGCGACGCCCGCCGATCTCGTCGGCAAGAAGCTGGGCGGCGCCCAGGGCACCCCGACCACCCGCCTCGTGACCGTGCTCGGCACGCTCAACAAGGTCGACATGACCAAGGTCGCCATCGAGAACATGGGGCCGAACCTGCAGGAGCCAATGCTGATCAAGGGCGACATCGACGGCGCCCTGGTCTTCAACATCACCAGCTGGTTCAACCTGATCAACAACCGCCAGGATCCGGCCAAGGACTACAACTGGCTGCTGTTCGGCGATTTCGGCCTCGACCTCTATTCCAACGGCATGATGGTTTCCCAGAAGCTGATCCGGGAGAACCCGGCCGCCGTCACCGGCCTCGTCCGCGCGGTCAACAAGGCGGCGGTCGAGATCGGCGGGGATCCTGCCGCCGGGCTGAAGGCGGTCCTGGCCTACGACAATCTGGCCAAGGAGGAGCTTGAGCGCGCCCGCATGATCTTCTCCTATGAGCATCTCATCGTTTCGCCGGAAGTCGACAGGCTCGGCCTCGGCGATGTGGACGACGCCCGCCTCGCCCGCTCCATCGGCATCGTGGTCGAAGGCTATCAGCTGACCGCCACGCCCAAGCCGGACCAGATCTTCACCCGCCAGTTCCTGCCGCCGCCGGCCGACCGCAAGCTCGCCTACAAGACCAACTGACAGCAGGGAACAGGCCCGGCCGGACCGACGACCGGGTTCCACCAGAGGGGGAAAGAGATGAACGTCGCCCGGCCCGGAATGGTCACCAGTCCGCATCCCCTGGCCTCCGACGCCGGAGCCGCCGTTCTGGCGAAGGGCGGCACCGCCATCGAAGCGGCGGTCGCCATCGCCGCCTGCCTGTCCGTCGTCATGCCACATTTCTGCGGGATCGGCGGCGACGCCGTCTGGCTGGTGGCGGACCGGCAGGGAGGGCAACGCTGCCTCCTCGGCATCGGACAGGCGGCGGAGACCCTGCCCGCCTATGACGCTGCCATCCCTCTGCGTGGACCGGCCTCGACCGTCACCTCGGCCTGCGCGGTCGACAGCTGGGGTCATGCGCTGGCCTACAGCGCGGATCGCTGGGGTGGCACACAGGCCTTCGCCGACCTTCTCGCCCCCGCCATCGCCCTGGCCCGGGACGGCTATGTCCCGAGCCGCTCGCAACAGTTCTGGTTCGATTTCCGCCGCGACGAGATCCCGCACTGGGGAGGCTTCGCGGACCATTTCAACGCGGCCCCCGGCGCCCTCTTCAAGCAGCCCGGCCTCGCCCGCAGCCTCTCCCTGCTGGCGGAGGACGGTTACCGGTCCTTCTATGACGGGCGGCTGGCCGAGCAGCTGGCAGAAGGGCTTGCCGCTGCCGGCTCCCCTCTCGGCGCCGTCGATCTGGCCGCAACACGGACGCGGGACGAGGCCCCCGCAAGCCTGGACTATCGCGGGTTGACCCTGCTGGCGCCACCGGCGCCGACGCAGGGGCTATCCACGCTGGCGATCATGGGCATCCTCTCCCACTTCGATCTGGCGGCCCTGTCCCCCACCAGCCCGCTCCGTTACCATCTGCTGGTCGAAGCGGTGAAGCAGGCTTTCCTGGACCGGCCGCGGATCGCCGATCCGGACTGTGCCGAACCGCCTCCCTGGGATTTCCTCGATCCGCAGCGTCTGGCCGCCAAGGCCGCCGCCATCGAGCCGGCGCACGCGCTCCCCTGGCCCCATCCCTACCAGCATGGCGATACGGTCTATTTCGCCGCGGCCGACGAACAGGGACGCTGTGCCAGCGTCCTGCAAAGCACCTATTTCGACTGGGGCAGCGGTGTCCTGATCGGCGACACCGGCATCCTCTGGCAGAACCGTGGCGCGGCATTCTCCACCGTTCCCGGCGACCGCAACGGGATCGAGCCGGGCAAGCGCCCCTTCTATACCCTCAATCCCGGCATCGCCCTCAAGGATGGGAACCCTCACCTTCTCTACGGCACCCAGGGTGCGGACGGCCAGCCGCAGACCCTGTCCGTGCTGCTCAGCGGCATGATCGATCACGGCATGACGCCCGAGGAGGCGCTCGCCCAGCCCCGCTTCCTTCTGGGCAAGACATTCTCCGACAGCCGCGACAGCCTCAAGATCGAAGCGTCCCTTGGCGGGGCCGCGATGGAGACCCTTGCCACTCTGGGGCATGAGGTGGCGCCCCTTCCAGCCCTGTCGCCGATCTTCGGCCAGGCGGGAGCCATCAGGCTCACCGATGCAGACACCCTGTACGGAGCCCACGATCCGCGTGGCGAAGGCGACGCGATCCGATCCCAGAGGGCGCTGCCCGGATAACGCGCCACTTCGACCGGCTCGCCGGAAAGACCTCTCCAGTGCGGCGGGCTCCGCCTCGCGGCGACAAGAGCCCGTGCAGGCGCATGTCAAGACGGGTTGCCAAGCCGGGACTGTTGCGGCGTGAGGCAGTCCTCGGGCATCGAGTTCGCTGTGGGCTGCTTGAATTCGCATGGAAATGCCCCGTCCACCTGCTCCAAGCCGGTTTCAGGACCTGAACGATGCTGCCCTTGGCGTCGGAAAGCGCTATGTATTTCCAAAGACTTGCTGACGCCACGAGGATGAGGGTGAGGACATGGGCCAGCTGGCCAAACCTGAGGTCGGGAAAGGCCCAGCGGCCACACTGCCCGACGTGAGGTCGATGCTCGCCTCCGCGGTTGCCCGGCATAAGGCAGGGGATGCTGCCGCCGGCACTCTGTACCGGGCCATTCTGTCCGCCGAACCGTCGCATAGCGACGTCCTTCACCTGCTTGGCGTGACAGCGTTGCAGACCGGGGCGGCGGAGGTGGCCAGCCGCTGGCTGCGGCGGGCGCTCGTGGTCGACAGAGCTCAGGCCTACTACCGCAACAGCCTTGGTGAAGCCTTCCGCGCACTCGGCCGGCCGGACAAGGCGCGGGAACAGTACCGCTTGGCGCTCACGCTCAATCCGGCCTACCCGGAAGCGCTGGCCAACCTGCACAGGCAGCCCCTGCCGGGCGACGATGCGTCGGTCCTGCTCGAGCGCTTCTGCCGCCTCCGCCCGGCCAAGGCAAGCGAACTCCTGGCCGTTGCCGATCACCGCCTGCTTTCGGGACGGCTGGCCGACGCGCGCACCGCCTATCGGGCGGCAGTGGCGCTGGAACCGGCAACGGTCCAGGCCTACGTCAACCTCGGCGCCACCGCCTCGCGGGAAAAGAACCATGCGCAGGCCGCGGCCGCCTATCGCCGGGCCCTGCGCCTGTCCCCCGATCATCCGGGGGCGTGGAACAACCTCGCCAGCGCCGTATGGGAGTTGAACGACGGCCAGGGTGCCGTCCGCTTCTGCCGCCGATCCGTGGCGCTCAAGCCGGACCATCCCGATCCCTACGCCAACCTCGGCTATGTCCAGCGGTCCCAGGCCCGGAACGGCGATGATTTCGCCGAGGCGGCGACGCTGTGCCGGCAAGCCCTGCGGATCAACCCGTCGCATGTCTCGGCGCTGAACAATCTCGGCATCGTCAACCTCGACCTCGGCCAACTGGACGAGGCCGAGCGCCTGTTCAACCGGACGCTGGCCGCCGAACCGAAGCACCCCGACGCCCGCTTCAATCTGTCGCTGGCCCTGCTCAAAGCCGGCCGGCTCAAGGAGGGCTGGGACCATTACGAGGCCCGCTGGGAAACCGGCCAGCTCCCGACGGTGAACGGGCAGTTGCGGGCCTGGCAGGGCGAGCCGCTGAACGGCGCCACCATCCTGCTGCATGCCGAGCAGGGACACGGCGACACCCTTCATTTCGTCCGCTACGCCCCGCTGGTGGCGGCGCGGGGCGGACGCGTGGTGCTGGCGGTCCAGCCGTCGCTGAAGCGGCTGGTCGCCGGCATGCCCGGCGTGGCTGCGGTCCATGCGCTGACGGACCCCTTCCCGAAGCCGGAGTTCCACTGTCCGCTGATGAGCCTGCCGCGGCTGCTCGGCACCGAGCTGGGCACGATCCCCGGCGGCATTCCCTACCTTTACCCGCCCGCCGAGGCGATCGGCAAATGGTTGGGCCAGCCCCTGCCGGGCGCCGGGCTGCGGGTTGGGTTGGTGTGGTCGGGAGACCCCCGGCTGGGCCTGCTGCGCGCGAACCTGACAGACCGGCGGCGCAGCATGAGCCTGCACGACCTGGCGCCATTGGCCGAGGTGCCGGACCTGCGCTTCGTGAACCTGCAGATGGGGGGGCCGGCGACGCAGCTCGCCGAACCGCCGGCGGGGATGGACATCCACGATCCGATGGGGGCCATCACCGATTTTGCGGACACGGCGGCCCTGGTGATGCGCCTCGATCTGGTGATCACCGTCGACACCTCGGTCGCCCATCTCGTCGGCGCGCTGGGCAAGCCCGTCTGGGTCATGTCGCGCTACGACGGATGCTGGCGCTGGCTTCAGGACCGCGACGACACGCCCTGGTACCCGACGATGCGGCTTTTCCGCCAGACCGCGCCGGGCGACTGGACGACCGTCATCAGGCGCGTCGCGGACGCCCTGCGTCAGTTGGCCGCATGATCACCCCGCCTGCGTGACGCTCCCGCCGGTTTCCAGGCGCTTCGGCACGCCCGTGGCGGGGCTGGCGGGGCGGAACACCGCCCCGCCCCGTCCTCCTGCCCCGACCGGCCTCAGCTCAGCCACAGGCCGCTGTCCGCGGCGGTGATCGTCCGCCCCTCGCGGACGCCGAAGTTCAGATAATGGGCCATCGGGTCCACCTTCGCCGCCGCGACATCCGGGTTGGCCGCCAGATAGGCACCGGTGTCGATCCAGGCCGACGGCGTCCGCCCCTCTTTCCAACCGAAGGCCTCGTAATGGTCATAGGCGCTGTCGATGGTGCCGGCCTGAAGGGCGGCGGCGACGTCGGCGTTGTGTTGCAGATACCAGGCCGTGTCGAACAGCGCGTTGGGATCGCGTCCCTCCTTTTCGCCCTTGAGCAGGTAATGCTGGAGGCCGCTGGTGAACAGCCCGGCGGCGACCGCCTTGGCGACATCCTCGTTCTGGGACAGGTAGAAGGCCTCGTCCAGCGCCACCGGTTGCAGCCGTCCTTCGGCTGCACCGTGCTGCCGATAGTGGTCCATGCCGCTGGCGAACTCGCCGCGCGCTACCGCCTGCGCCACATCGGCATTGCGGGCGAGGTACAGCGTCTCGCTGATCTGCGAGGCACCGGTGTCGCTGATGATGCCCGTGGGGGCGTTGACCAGGACCACACGGTCGTTGAACCGCAGGATCTCCACGCTTTCCAGCCGGTCGACGCCAAGCGTGGCGCTGGCCATCGTCAGCGCGCCATAGGCGCCGTGGGCGATCAGCACATCGGCGAAGTTCGCCTCCACCCGCACGGCGTCGACGCCTTCGTCGCCGCGCAGCAGATCGTCGCCGGCGCCGCCCGACAGACGGTCGTAGCCGAGCCCGCCGAACACCGTGTCGTTTCCGTCGTCGCCATAGAGCAGATCGCGGCCCTCCCGGCTGCCGATCACGTCGTCGCCACCGCCGCCGCGCAGCGTATCGTCCTCGGCGCCCAGGATGATGGTCTGGTTGGCGCTGTCGCCGATCGCCACGTTCGAGCCGGCGCCGCCGCCGACCGTGACCGCGCCGGTGATGACGGCGTAGTCCACGTTGTCGAGGTTCACCACCGTCCCGGCCGGAAGCTGGCGCGCGTCCAGCAGCACTGCCGAGGCCTGACCGGCCGGAGCCGAACCGGTGATGGTGATCGGCGTGGCCGGGGCCTGCCCCGTCGCGACGGTGGGCGTGACATGCCGCAGCGTCACCGTGCTGGTGAACGGCAGCGACTGGGTGAGTCCGGCGTTGGGCACGGTCGCGGTCGTCGGCGCGACGATGCCCAAGGTGCCCAGCTGGCTGGAGAAGGAGTTGGCCAGCTCGCCCAGGGTCAGTCCGGAGGTGGTGCCGGTCGAGGTCATGCCCACGCCGGTCGGCAGGCTGGCCACCAGCACCGGGGCGACCGTGGTTCCGGCCAGCGGCACGTCCGCCAGGCTGGTCTTGCTGTCCGTATCGGTCCGGTTCTCCGCGACCGGGGCGATCACCACGGACTCCGTCGGACGGCCCATGCCGTCGGTGCCCGTCGTCATCGTCGTCGGCACGCCGTCGATCACGACCGTCGTCGTGGGCGGCGGGGGCGAAGGAGTGGCATTGACGATGGCCTGCCCGACGAGGCTGGCCATCTCATTGCCCGCCTGATCAGACAAGGCACTGCCCGACAGGGCTGGATCGTAGCTGAAGGTCACGGTCTGCCCGTGAGACACGGCGGACGCGAGCGTCAGGGTCAGGGTGTCGCTGCCCGTACCCGAGACCGCGGTGATGGCGCGGGGCGTGCCGTCGACCGTCACGCTCATGCCGGTGGTCTGATGGGGAGCCGCGGCGAGGCTCACCGCCTCGGCAAAGGTCAGGGTCAGCAGGCTCCCGTTGACGGAGAGCGCCGCCAGGAGCGTCGGCGCCACCGTGTCGATGGTCACGGCGAACCCGCTGGATGCGGACGAGCTGTTGCCGGCCAGATCGACGGCCATGGCGCTCAGCGTGTGGACTCCCTCGCTCAGCGAGGCCGCCGACAGGCTCCAAACCCCGGTCGTCGCGTCGGCCGTGGCCGTCCCGAGGGAGGAGGCCCCCTCGTACAGGGTGATGGTGCTGCCCGCCTCGGCGGTGCCGGTGATCGTCGGCGTGCCGGTGTTGGTCAACGTGCCGGCGCCGGTGGCAAGGCCGAGACCGGTCGGGGCCGCCACGGCGGTGTCGATGGTGACGATCAGCCCGCTGGACGCCGCCGAGGTGTTGCCGGCCGCATCGAAGGCCCTGGCGGTGAGCGTGTGCACCGCATCGGACAGGGAGGAGGCCCCGATTGTCCAAAGCCCGCCGCCCCCGGCCGTGGCCGTCCCGACGGCGCTTCCGCCATCGTACAGCACGACCCTGTTGCCGGCCTCCGCCGTGCCGACGATGGTCGGCGTGGCGATGTTGGTCAGGTTGTCGGTGCTGCTGGCACCGCTGTCCGTCGTCAGGTCGAGGGCGCCGGGAGCCGCCGCGACGGTGTCGACGGTCACGATCAGCGCGCTGGACGCCGCCGAGGTGTTGCCGGCGGCATCGACCGCACGCACGGTCAGGCTGTGGGCGGCATCGGACAGCGCCGAAGACGGGCTGACCGTCCACAGGCCGCTGCCGTCCACCGTCGCCGAGCCGACGAGAAGGGCGCCGTCATACAACAGCACCGTGCTGCCCGCCTCCGCGGTACCGGTGATCGGCGGCGTGGCGTTGTTCGTCAGGGTATCGTCGTCGTTGGCGAGGTCCAGATTGCCCGGCGCCGTGGGCGCCGTGGTGTCGATGCTGAAGATGAAGGGCGCCGACAGCGGCGATTCGACCCCGTCGGGGTCCGTGGCGGTGGCGGTGAAGGTGTAGCTCGACCCGCTCAGGCTTCCGGCCGTGATCGACCAGCGGCCGCTTCCGTCCGCAGTCCCCGTCCCGACGACGGTGATGAAGTCGTACAGCGTCACCACGCTGTTCGCCACCGCCGATCCCGTGATGGTCGGGGTGCGGACGTTGGTCAGCCGGTCGGCCTGGACGCCGCTGTCGGAGGCCGGAGCCAACCCGAGATCCGTCGGGGCGGTGCTTTCCGGCGTGATGGTCAGCGTCAGGCCACTGCTTGCCGACGAGGTGTTGCCGGCCGCGTCCACGGCCCTGACGGTCATGGTCTGGGCGCCGAGGCTCAGCGTCGAGGTGCCACCCGACCAGTTCCCGGACCCATCCGCGTCGGTCTCGCCGACCAGCGCGCCGTTGGCGTACAGCAGGATGTGCGCGTTCGCCTCGGCATTGCCGGTCAGCACCGGTTGCCGGACGTTGGTCACGAGGTTGTTGAGACGGCCGCTGTTGCTGTCGTCACTCAGCACCGGGGTGGCGGGTGCCGATGGCGCGGTCGTGTCGATCGTCACCGCCAGCCCCGAGGCGGAGGTGGCCGTATTCCCGGCGCGATCGACCGTCGTGACCGAAAGCTGACGCAAGCCGGAGTTCAGCGTCGTCGAGGTGATCGTCCAGGCGCCGTTGCCGTCGGCCGTCGTGGTGCCCACCGCGACGTTGCCGTCGTACAGCGTGACCACGCTGTCCGCCTCGACCATGCCGATGAGCGTCGGCGTGGTGTCGTTGGTCAGCAGATCGTCGCGCCCGCTGCCGGTGTCGGACGCCTGGGCCAGCAGCATCGAGCGGACCGGCGTCACGACATCGATGGTCACCAGCGGAGCGGACGGCCCCGCGGTGTTGCTGTTCGCGCCGGGCGCCACCGCCGTCAAGGTATAGTCGGCCACGCCCAGGTCGCTTGCCAGCAGGGTCCACAGGCCGTTGCCGTCGGCCGTCGCCGACCCGAAGAAGGTGATGCCCTCCCCGGCGGGGTTCACGCCCTCATAGAGCTGAACGACGCTGTTGGCGCCCGCGCTTCCGCTCACCCGCATGATCGAGCGGACGGCCGTCGTCAGGTCGATGGTCACGATCAGCTCGCCGGAGGCGTTGCTGGTGTTCCCGGCCAAATCCGTTGCCCGCACGGTGAGCGTGTGCGCGCCCTCCGTCAAAGCGCCGGCCGTCACCGACCAGCGGCCGTCGCCGCCGGCGGTTCCCAGCCCGACGAAGACGCTGCCGTCATACAGGGTGATGACGCTGTTGGCCTCGGCGCTTCCGCTCACCGTCGGCGTGCTGTCGGAGGTCAGCCGGTCGCTGTTCGAGCTGCCGAGGTCGGAGCCCGCCGTCAGAACCGGCGTGGTCGGAACGTCCGCCGCCGTGTCGATGGTGACGATGAGCACACCGGCGGCGCTGGTGTTGCCCGCCACATCGACGGCGGTCGCGGTCAGCGAATGCGTGCCGCTGGAGAGCGTCGACGCCACGTCGATGGACCAGACGCCGGCCCCGTCGGCGGTGGCCGTGCCGATGTTCACGCCGCTGACGTCGTCGTGCAGCGTGACGATGCTGTTCGCCTCGGCGACGCCCAGGACCGTGGGCGTGGCGACATTCGTGATGCGGTCGTTCCCCAGCGCACCGCTGTCGGAGCCGGTGCCGAGGCCCAGCCCCGTCGGCGTGGCCGAGGTGAGATCGATGGTGATGACGAGCGGAGCCGAGGCTGCGCCGGTGTTGCCCGCCACATCACGGGAAATGACGGTCAGGCTGTGCGTGCCCTCGCTCAGCGACGCCGAACTCATGGTCCAGGCGCCGGCGCCGTCGGAGGTCGAACTGTTCAGAAGGGTGGCGCCGTCATACAGCATGACCACGCTGCCCGGCTCCGCCGTCCCGGTCAGGACCGGCGTCGTGCTGTTGGTCACGAGGTCGGCGGTCGAGCCGCTGTTGGAGCCCGCCGCCAAGGCGATGGACGAGGGCTGGGGTGCCGCGGTGTCGATGGTGACGAGCAGGACGGCCGAGGCGGCGCTGGTGTTGCCGAACTGGTCGATGGTCGTCGCCGTCAGGGTGCGCTCACCGTCCGCCAGGCCAATCGCCTGTACCGTCCAGTTGCCGTCGAGACCGGCGGTCGACATGCCGACCAGGGCCGAGCCGTCGTACAGCATGACGACGTTGGAGGCTTCGGCCGTGCCGCGGATCGTCGGCGACGCGACGTTGGTCAGGCGGTCGGTTGCGCTGCTGCCGGAGTCGGTCGCCAGGACGAGGCCGCTTGGCGCGGCGGCCTGCGTGTCGACGGTGACGACCAGCGCGGCGGAGAGGCCGCTGGTGTTGTCGGTGACGTCCACAGCCCTGGCCGTGAAGGCGTGGGCACCGTCGGCCAGCGTCGGCGTGGTGAAGGACCAGGTGCCAAGCCCGCTTGCCGTGACCGTCCCGACGGAGACGGCGTTGTCGTAGAGCGTGACAATGCTGCCGGCTTCGGCGGTGCCGGTGATGACCGGTGCGGTGACGTTCGTCCTGTTGTCCGCCGTGTCGCGGCCGCTGTCCGATCCGGTGGCGAGGGCCAGCCCGCCGGGTGTGTCGGCGGTGAGATCGATGGTCACCGTGAGGCCGTTGACGCCCGCGTTCCCCGCATTGTCGAACGAGGAAATTCCGAAGTTGTAGACACCCGCGGCCAGAGAACTCGACGGCGTGAAGCTCCAGGCGCCGGTCATGGCGTCCGCCACCACCGTCCCGATGGCCTGGGCGGTTCCCCCGTTGAACGCGCTCGTGATCGTGACGATCCGGCCGGCGCCGAGCGTGTCCGTTCCCACGATGCCGCTGAGCGTCGGCATGGTGTCGGAGGTGATCCGGTCGCTGTTGGATGAGCCGGTGTCCGACGACGGGGTAAGCGCAATCGAGACCGCGTCCGGCTCGGTGTCGATGGTGAAGTTCAGCGAAGCGGAGGCGGAACTGGTGTTGCCCGCCACATCGACAATCGTGGCGAACAGCGAATGCGCCGTTCCGGTGCCGCCCGCCAGGACGGAGCTGGTGATCGACCAGGCGCCCGTGCTGTCGGCGGTGCCGGTGCCGAGCACCGTCGATCCTTCCAGCAGGGTGACGACGCTCCCCGCCTCCGCCCGCCCGGTGATCGTCGGGGTGGTGGCGGAGGTCAGGTTGTCGCCCACGAGTCCGGTATCGGAGGCGGCAGCCAGGGCAAGCCCCGTCGGGGCCGCCGCCGTGGTGTCGATTGTGACCGTCAGCGCCGCGGAGGCGGCGCTGGTGTTGCCGGCCAGGTCGAGCGCGACCGCGGACAGCGTGTGCGTCCCGTCGGTCAGCGACGGGGTGGTGATCGACCAGGCACCGCTGCCGTTGGCCGTCACGGTGCCGAGACTGGTCGTGCCGTCATACAGCGTGACGAGGCTGTTCGCCTCGGCCGTGCCGGTGAGGGTCGGGGCGGAGACCGAGGTGATGCGGTCGGCCGTGGAGCCGCTGTTCGAGCCGGCGCTGAGCGACGGGGTTCCCGGCGCGGCGGGCGCCGTGGTGTCCACGGTGATGGTCAGCGCCGCGGACGGATCGCTGGTGTTGCCGGCGACGTCGACCATCCGGGCTGACAGCGTGTGCGCACCCGCACCGAGCCCGCTGGCGGCGATGGTCCAGACGCCCGACCCGTCGGCCGTGCCGGATCCGACGAGGCTGGCGCCGTCATAGAGCCGGACGAGGCCGTTCGCCTCGGCCGTGCCGGTGAGGGTCGGCGAACCGGTGTTGATCAGCCGGTCGGTGTTGGAGGCGCCGCTGTCGACGACGAGCGACGGGGTCCCCGGCGCCGCCGCGGAGGTGTCGATGGTGATGACCAGCCCGGCGGAGGCCACCGAACTGTTGCCGGCGCCGTCGACCGCACGGGCGGTGAGGGTGTGGGTGCCCGGAACCAGGGTGCCGGTGGCAATCGACCAGACGCCCAGCCCGTTCACGGTGGTGGAGCCGTAGCTCACGCTGCCGTCGTAAAGGGTGACGACGCTGCCCGCTTCGCCGGTGCCGGTGATCGTCGGGTTGACGATCCTGGTGATGCCGTCCGTGCTGGAGCTTCCGCTGTCGTAGGCGGCGCCCAGCACCGGCGTGCCGGGCGCCGCCTGGACGGTGTCGATGGTGACGTTCAGCGGCGAACTGGCGGCGCTGGTGTTGCCGGCGGCGTCGGTTGCCTTCACCGTCAGCGTGTTCACGCCGTCGGCCAGCGACGCGGCGGTGATGGTCCAGCCCCCGCCGCCGCCGGCGGTCGCCGTGCCGACGGCCGTGGTGCCGCTGTAGAGGACGACCGTGCTGCCCGCCTCGGCCGAGCCGGACAGCGTCGGGGTCGCGACGTTGGTGAGGCGGTCGGTGTTCGACGTCCCGCTGTCGGAGCTGGTCGCGAGCGTGATGCCGGTCGGCGCGTTCGGCACGACCGTATCGATGGTGATCACCACCGCCGAGGACAGGACGCTGGTGTTGCCGGCGGCGTCCATGCCGCGCGCGGTCAGGGTGTGCGGACCGTTGCCCATCTGGCTGCTGGTGATGGTCCACAGGCCGGCGCCGTCGGCGGTCGTCGTTCCGCGCAGCGTGCTGCCTTCGTAAAGCGAGACGAACCCGCCGGCCTCCGTCGTGCCCGTGAAATCGGGCGTGGAGTCGTTCGTCGTCCAATCGCCGGTGACCCCGGTGTCGCTTGCGGCCGACAGGGCCAGCGAGGGCACCGCCGCAACCGTGTCGATGGTGACGACGAGAGCCGCGGAGGTCGAGCGGTTCCCGGCGAGGTCGGTCGCCTCGGCGGTCAGGCTGTGGTTGCCCGCCGCCAGCGAGGGTGACAGCAGCGACCAGCCGCCGAGGCTGTCGGCAACGACCGTGCCGAACGCGGTCGCGCCGTCGTACAGGACGACGGTGCTGCCCGCCTCGGCCGTGCCGCTCAGCGGCAGGACAGTGTTGTTGGTGAGATGGTCGCTGTTCGAAATGCCGCTGTCGGACGCAACGGCCATGAGCAGGCTGGGCTGCGGGGTGGACAGGTCGACCGACAGGAGGAGGCTGCTCGACACCGTGGAGGTGTTGCCGGCCCGGTCGACGCTGAGCGCCGTCAGGGAATGGTTGCCCTGCGACAGGGAGTTCGTGGTGAGGGAGAAGGCACCGGTCGCGTCCGCCGTCGCCGAGCCGACGCTGACGTTGCCTTCATACAGGGTGACGACGCTGAAGCTCTCCGCCGTGCCGACAATCGTCGGCGTGGCAAGCTTGGTCAGCCCGTCGGTGTCGGACACCCCGGTGTCGTTCCCGGCCGCCAGGGCCAGGTTCGACATCGTGAGATTCTCGGTGTCGATGGTGACGATCAGCGGAGCGGATGCCGCGGCGGTGCTGTTGCCGGCCAGATCGGTGACGCGGGCGGTCAGCGTGTGGGTGCCGCTGATGAGCGTCCCCGTGGTCACCGTCCAGTTCCCCGAACCGTCGGCGGTTCCCGTGCCGACGAGCGCGGTGCCGGCGTAGAGGGTGATGACGCTGTATGCCTCGGCGCTTCCGCTCACCGTGGGCGTGGTGTCGTTGGTGAGCTGGTCGTTGGCGATGCCGCTGTCGGAACCGGCGGTCAGGCTGGGCGCCGACGACGGCAGGACGGTGAGGTCGACGTTGACGATCAGGGCCGCCGCCACGACCGCCGTGTTGCCGGCCGGATCCACGGCGTGGGCCGACAGCGTGTGCAGCCCCTCGGTCAGCGTCGGGCTGGCGACCGACCATTGGCCGAGGCTGTCCACCGTCGCGCTGCCCAGCAGGGTGTTTCCGTGGGCATCGTAGAGCGTGACGATGCTGCCGGCCTGGGCGGTGCCGGTGATGACCGGCGCCGTCACCGACGTGACGGCATCGTTGTTGACGCGGCCGCTGTCGGTGGCCGCCGTCAGGGCCAGGCCGCCCGGGGTCGGGGGCGTGGTGTCGATGGTCAGCAGAAGCGAAGCCGAGGCGCTGCTGGTGTTGCCGGCGTCGTCCACGGAGCGGACGGTCAGCGTGTTCACGCCGTCGGCGAGGCTGCCGGCGGTGATCGTCCAGGCGCCCGTTCCGTCGGCGGTGGCCGTTCCGACGCTGATGCCGCCGCTGTAGAGATGGACGGTGCTGAGCGCCTCCGCCGTGCCGGTCACGGTCGGCGTGGCGACCGATGTGAGGAGATCGCCCGGCGTGCTGCTGTCCGAGGCCGGGTCCAGCACCGGCGCGGACGGCGCATCCGGGGCGACGGCGTCGATGGTGATGACCAGCGGGGCCGAAGCGGCGGCCGTGTTGTTGCCGGCGGCATCGACGACGCGCGCCGTGATGGTGTGCGACCCGTTGCTCAACGGCGTCTCGATGGAATAGACGCCGGTGCCATTGGCCGTGCCCATGCCGACGAAATTGCCGCCGTCGTACAGCGACACCACCGCGCCGCTCTCCACCGTGCCGGTGAAGGTGGGCGCGAGCAGGCGGGTCTTCCCGTCGCCCGACACCCCGGTGTCCGACGCGGGGGCCAGCGCCGGCGCACCGGGCGCGTCGACGGTCAGGTCGACCGTCACCACCAGCGTTCCGGCGCCGCTCGACGTGTTGCCGCTGGGGTCCACCGCGGTGGCGGTTAGGGTGTGCGTGCCCTCGGCGAACGCGGTCCCGGTGTAGGACCAGGCGCCGTTGCCGTCCGCGAGCAGCGTCGCCAGTGGCGTCAGGCTGCCGGCCAAGCCGTCATAGAGCGTGACAGTGCTGTTCGCCTCGGCGGAGCCGGTCAGCGACAACGTCGTGGCGTTGGTGATGCGGTCCGTGGCGCTGTAGCCGGTGTCCGACGCCCCGGTCAGGGCCATGGCGCTCGGAGCCGGGGTGGACAGGTCGATGGTGACGGTCAGCGCCGCGGAGGCGGCACCCGTGTTGCCGGCCGCGTCGATGGCCCGCGCCGTCAGCGTGTGTCCGCCCTCGGCCAGCGTGCCCGTCCCGATGGTCCAGACCCCGCCCGTCGCAACCTGCGTGCCCAGCGCGGTGGCGCCGTCGTACAGGACGACGGTGGCCCCGACCTCCGCCGTTCCGGTGACGGTCTGCGTCCGGATGTTGGTGACGTTGTCGCGGACGCCGCTGTCGTCGGCCGGATCGGTCGACAGCCCGCCCGGCGCGTCGGGCGCCGTCGTGTCGACGGTGACCACGAAGGCCGAGGAGGCATTGCTGGTGTTGCCGACGACGTCCACGACGCGCGCGGTCAGGCTGTGCGTGCCGTTGCCGAGCGCGGAGGTGGTCACCGACCAGTTGCCGCTGCCGTCCACGGTGGCGGTGCCGACGAGGTTGGCGCCGTTGTACAGCGAGACGGTGCCGTTGGCCTCCGCCGTTCCGGTGATGGTCGGGGCCAGGACGCCGGTGATCGCGTCGCCCGCCAGGCCCGTGTCGGATCCCGTCGCCAGGGCGAGGCCGGTCGGGGCGTCGGCGGTGCGGTCGATGGTGACGACAAGGCCGCCGGAGGCGGCGCCGGTGTTGCCGGCGATGTCCACCGCGCGGGCGGTGAGCGTGTGGACGCCCGCCGCCAGCGAGCCCGTGCTGAGCGACCATATCCCGCCGTCGGAGGCGGTGGCCGTGCCGAGCGCCGTGGTCCCGTCGTTGCCATACAGGGTGACGACGCTGCGCGCCTCGGCGGTGCCGGTGACGGTGACCGCGTCGAGGTTGGTGATGCGGTCGGTGTCGACCGAGCCGCTGTCCGATCCGGCCTGCAGCGCCAGCGCGCCCGGTTGATCGGGCGCCGTCGTGTCGATGGTGACCGTCAGGCCCGCGGAGGTGAGGACCGTCCCATAGGCATCGATCTTGGCATAAAGCGTGTGCGCGCTTCCGGTCGCCAACGTGCCGGTCGAGGCGACGGTCCACACACCGCTGCCATCGGCCGTGCCGGTGCCGATCAGCGTCAGGCCGCTGTAGAGGGAGACCGTCGCGCCCGCAAGCGCGGTTCCCGTCAGGATCGGCGAGACCACGTTGGTGATCCCGTCGTTGGGCACGCCGGAATCGGAGGCGAGCTGGAGGCCGCCGGGCACGCCGATGCGCCCGGTCACCGAAAGCGGCGTGGTCGTGACGGTTTCGTTGCCGGCCGCGTCCAGCGCGCGCGCGGTCATCGTGTAGGTGCCGCCGCCGAGTTCCGGCGTGGTGATCGACCACAGGCCGCTGTTGCCGACCGTCACGACCCCGAGCACCGCCGCCCCGACGGCGGAGCCGTCATACAGGGTGACGACGCTGTTGGCCTCGGCAGTGCCCGACAGGATCGGGGTGAACTGACCCGAAGGCCCGGCGGTGTCTGCCGTCGGTACCGACAATCCCGGCCCGGTGCGGTCGATGCTGATGACCAGACCGGTGGACAGCTGGCTGGTGTTGCCGGCCACGTCCACGGCGCTGGCGGTCAGGGTGTGGTCGCCCTCGCCGAGGCCGGTGATCGTGGCGGACCAGTGGCCGGAACCGTCGGCCGTCGCGCTGGCGCTCGAACCGCCGCCATAGAGCGTGACCGTGGCGCCGGCTTCGGCCGTACCGGTGATGGTGGGGGCCAGCGCGTTGGTCAGGACGTCGGCCTGACTGCCGCTGTTGGTGGAGCTGCTCAGCGCCAGGGCGCCCGGCGTCGCCGAGATCTGGTCGATCGTGATGGCGAGGGCGGCGGACGCGGCGCCGGTGTTGCCGGCGGTGTCCACCGCCCGCGCGGTCAGCGTGTGAGCCCCATCCCCCAGGCTGGCGGAGATGACCGTCCAGGCGCCGGTGGCGAGGTCCGCCGTGCCCGTCCCGAGCAGGACGTTGCCCTCATACAGCCGCACGGTGCTGCCGGCCTCGGCCGTGCCCGTGATCACCGGCGTGGGGATTCGGGTCCGGTTGTCGTTCGGCGTGCCGCTGTCGGAGTTCAGCAGGAGTCCGCCCGGAGCGTTCGGCGCCGTCAGGTCGATGTTGACGACAAGGCCGCCGCTCGCGGCGGAGGTGTTGCCGGCCGGATCGACGGCGCGGGCGGTCAGGGTGTGGATGTCGCCGGTCAGCGCGGACGAGGCGACCGTCCAGCTGCCGTCGGCCCCCGCCGTGGCTTGGCCGAGCAGGGTGTTGCCTTCGTAGAGAAGGACGATGCTGGACGCCTCTGCCGTCCCGGTGACCGAGGGCGTCGTGAGGTTCGTCCTCGAATCGCCGGTGACGCCGGTGTCCGACGCCGCCGCCAGGGCCAAGCCGGTCGGGGCGGATGCGCTGGTGTCCACCGTGACGGTGAAGGCGGCGGAGGGAAGGCTGGTGTTGCCCGCGGCATCGACGGCCCTGGCCGTCAGCGTGTGGGCGCCAACGGCGAGGCCGCTGGTGGCGATTTCCCAGTTGCCCTGGCCGTTGGCCGTCGCGGCGCCGAGCGCCACGGCGCCGTCGTAGAGCGTCACGGTGCTGCCGGCAGCCGCCGTGCCGGCGACGGTGGGCGAGACGAGGTTGGTGAGGCCGTCGGTCGTGCTGCGGCCGGTGTCGGTGGCGGCGGTCAGCTTCAGACCGCCCGGCGCGTCCGCCGTGGTGTCGATGGTCACGGCCAGGCTCCCCACGCCGTCCCGCGTGTTACCGGCCGCATCGCGCGAGCGGGTGGAGAAGGACCAGCTGCCGTCCGCGAGGGGGCTGCCTGCGGTCACGGTCCAGGCACCGGAACCGTCGGCGGTGCCCGTTCCCACCACGCTGCCGGAGACCAGAAGATCGATGACGCTGTTCGCCTCGGCCGTGCCGGTGAAGGTCGGCGTCCTGACGTTCGTCAGCCGGTCCGAGGAGGAACTGCCGCTGTCCGACGCCGCCGTCAGCGACGGGGCGGAGGGAGCGGCCGGCGGCGTGGTGTCGATGGTGACGACGAACGGACTTGAGGCGGTGCTGCTGTTGCCCGCCAGATCGACCGCGCGCGCGGCGAGGGTATGCGCGCCGTCGCCCAGCGCGCCCAGCGTCATCCGCCAGATGCCGCTTCCGTCGGCGGTCGCATTGCCGAGAAGGGTGGTGGAGTCCTTGTACAGGCTTACGACGGCATTGGCCTCCGCCGTGCCGCCGATGACCGGGGTGTTGATGGCGGTGAGGTTGTCGCCCAGGATCCCGGTATCGCTCGCCGTCGCCAGGGCCAAGCCGGTCGGGGCCGCCACCGTGGTGTCCACCGTGAGCGCGAGGCCGGCCGAGACGGTGCTCGTGTTGCCGGCCGTGTCCACCGCGCGGGCGGTCAGGGTGTGACCGCCTTGGGAAACCGCGGAGTTGGTGATCGACCAGGCACCGACGCCGCTGGCGGTCGTCGTTCCGACGCTCACCCCGTCGAGATACAGGGTGACCGTGCTGCCCGCCTCGGCGGTGCCCGTCACGGTCGGCGTCGTGACGTTGGTGACACCGTCGGCGGAGGAGCGGCCGCTGTCCGATCCCGGCGTGAAGGCCAGGGTCGGCGCGGTCGGCGCGGTCGCGTCGATGGTCAGCAGAAACTCGGCCGACGCCGCGCTCTCCATGCCGGAGGAGACGGTCTTCGCCGTGATCGTCCAGGTGCCGTCGGCGAGCGCCGTGGTCGCCGTGACCGCCCACTGCCCTGCCCCGTCGGCGGTTCCGCTGCCCAGCAGCGTGGTCCCGTTGCCGTAGAGATTGACGACGCTGCCCGCTGCGGCCGTGCCGGTCAGGGTCGGCAGGGTCGCGTTCGTCTTGGCGTCGCCCGGCGTGCCGCTGTCCGATCCGGGGCTGAGAGCGGGGGCCGAGGGCGCGGTCACCGCGACCGGAAAGACCAGGAAACGGTCGGCGTTGCCGATGTCCATGGCCTGACCGCCCACGAAGACGGTATCGATCCTGGACACATAGACGGTGCCGGCGGTTTCGGTAAGCCACACCACGTCGTTGCCGGCGCCGCCGATCAAGGTCTCGACCGACGACACCATCATGGTCATGCCGTTGTTGGCGCTGACCCCGGTTACGGACACGACGTCGTTGCCGGCGCCGCCGATCAGCGTCTCCAGGGAGGAGACCTTGACCGTGCTGCCGCCGTTGCCCAGCAGCACCGTTTCAGTGCCTCCCTTTCCGATGATCGTCTCGATCCCCGAGACGCTCATCGTACTGTCGGCGTTGTAGAGCGACACGAGAGCGTCTTCGCCGGTGGTGCCGATCACCGTCTCCAGCGCATGCACCTGCATGGTGTAGCCGGTCGTGTCCCAGGCGATGGGAGTCTCGCCGACGATCGGCGTCCCATCCCGGAACGTCATATTGACGACGTCGTTGCCGCTGCCGCCGATCAGCGTGTTGAGGCTGGCGACCGTGATGGTGGTACCGACATCCAGCAGGATGGCAGCGGTCTTGGAGCCGGTTCCACCGACGATGACGTCGACCATCGACACGGCGGTGGTGCCGCCGCCCGATTTCAGGTTGGCCGTGCCGGTCTGAAAGGCCATCGTGACGACGTCGCGGGCACTGCTGCCGATCACCGTCTCGAGGAAGGCCACACCAATGGTGCTGCCCATGCTACCGAGCATGACGGTGTCATTGTAGCTGCCGTTGCCGTTGCCGAGAAACACCTCGATGTTTCTGACCTGGACGGTGTTGCTGCCGCTCCCGATGGTCGCGACCATATCCAGGCCCGAGGTACCGATCAGCGTCTCGACCGCCGTTACGGTGGTGGTGGTTCCCACTTGGCCGTCGGCACCGAAACTGATGACGTCCTTGCCGGCGCTGCCGACAATCGATTTCAGATAGGCCACCGACATCGTGTTGCCGGCGGTGCTCGTCAGGACGATCAGGTTGGTGCCGGTGCTGGCGCCGACGAAGGTTTCGATCGACTCCACCGCCATGGACGTGCCGGTCGAGGCGCCCATGACCCGGTCGTAGCCGCCACTGCCGATCAGCGTCTCCAGCGCTCGTACGGTGATGGTGTTGCCGCCCGCACCCGCCAACGTGACAACGTCTTTGTTGCTGAGGCTCGTGCCACCGGTGATGTGGTCGAGGTTGGTGACCGCGAGGGTGCTTCCCGACGACCTCAGCACGACGCCGCGCGTGCCGAGTCCCTTGATGCCGGACCAGACATCTCCACTGCTGAAGATGTAGTCCGTGGCTCCCGCAACCAGGGTCAGAGTCTCACCGGCACCCATAACCAATCCCCGCTCAAGTGGCTTCCCGGCGGGAAGCTTGGCGACCATGGCCCAAGGACATGCATCGCACGCTGAAGCTCCACCCATCGCAGCAACCAGGAGGCGATCGCTTCGAAGAGTGGCAGACCAAAACCACTTAAAAGGGCTCCGTCAAGGAAGTCCAAAAGCGAAATCAATCAATTTGTGACGGCGTAAAATTAATGAATTTTTAACTATGTCTAATTTTAAAATTATTTCCAGACATTAATGAAGAGAATAAATAGAAGAAAATATTCGCAAGCTTTTTATTGAGCTCAATGGGACCTTAACTTCCTTTATCGAGTTCGAGTATTGAGTGCCTGATGGCGGTGACGCCCAGGGCGGGCTGGGCAGCGGGCCGAACGGCGATGTCCGTTCTCAGGAACCAGGAAGGCATGGCAGGAGGACGCGCATCGGAGAGCCGGCCGCTCCGACGCCTGCTTGCCACGCTCAGGCGCGACCGCCCGACGTCCAACCGCGCCACATGGCCCGATAAGCCTCTTCCACCGACCGCGCGAAGCCATGGTGATCGAGAAGCGCCGAACTCTCCAGCCGCGTCCGCATGCCACGGCGCAGACCGGAGAGCCGCACGAGGTCCCCGGCCAGCGCCGCGGCCGCCTCGACATAGCCGGCCTCGTCCCGCCCGATCAGTTCATCCAGCCCGCAGCCGGCCAGCAGACTGGCGCCCACCCGCGCCACGTGATGCCGGCCGGCGAGCGTGACGACCGGAACCCCCATCCACAGCGCCTCGCAGGTCGTGGTCGTGCCGTTGTAGGGAAAGGGATCGAGCGCCACGTCCAGCCGGCCATAGGCCCGCAGATGATCGGCGACGGACTCGGTCGGCATCAAAAGCTCGATCCGTTCGGGACGCGCGCCCCGGCGGGCGAAATCCCGGTGTACGGCGTTCCGCACCGCAGAATCCTCGAAGCCGGGACTCTTCAGCAGCAGCCGGGCCGATGGCACCCGCGCCAGAAGGGCGGACCACACCCGCACCACCTCCGGGGTCATTTTGGCCAGGCTGTTGAAGGAGCCGAAGGTGACGAAACCGTTGGCGAGCGCCGGCAGGTCCGCGACCGGGCCGGCGTCGGCGGGCGGCTGGAAGGCGAGGAAGCCGCGCGGCAGCCGCACCAGCCGCTCGGCGTGCCAGCCGTCGCTTTCGCCCGGCGTGTCCGCGACGGCGTCGGTCAGCCGGCAGTCCACCGCCGGCATCCCGGTCGTGTCGGGATAGCCGAGCCATGTGACCTGCACCGGCGCCGGCCGACGCGCAAACAGCAGCGGCCGCCCGCCCGCCGTGTGGCCGGCGAGGTCGATCAGCAGATCGACGCGGTCCCGCTCCACCAGCGCCGCCGCCGCCGCGTCGTCGAGATCGGCCAGCGACCGCCAGCCGTCGGCCAGCGCCTCCATCCGCAAGGTCATGCCGTCCCGCCGCCGCTCGGTCGCGTAGCAGAGGACCTCCACCGCGCCGCGATCATGCCCGCGCAGCAGCGGCTCGATGAAATGGGCGCAGGCGTGATGGCAGAAATCCGGAGAGACATAGCCGACCCGCAGCCGCCGGTCCGGATCGCGGTCGTTGGCGAAGCGCTTCGCGCCGTCGAAAAGCGGCCGTGCGTGGCGTTCGTTCCAGTGCGCATGCGCGCGGGCGATGACCCCGGGCGGAATCCAGGGCGAGTAATGGAGGGCCAGCAGCAGGTTGGAGCGCATCAGCACCATGTCGGGGTGACGCTCCAACCCCTTCTGGAGAATTCCGATCGCCTCCGTGATGCGCCCCTGGTCCTTCAGCGCCTCCCCCAGGTTGACGAAGGGCTGCGGCAGATCGGGCCGTGCCCGGATCGCCGCCAGGTAGCTGTCCACCGCTTGCGTCAGCGCCCCTTCCTCGCGTTGGGAATCGCCGAGATTGCTCAGCGCCTCGCCCATGTCCGGATCGAGGCGGATCGCCCTCCGGTAGGCCGCCTTGGCGCCCTCGGGGTTGCGCGCCGACTTGAGAAGGTTTCCGGCGTTGAACCAGGAGCCGGGGGCCTCCGGGCTGAGCGCGAGCGCGACGCGCAGGGTGGCCGTCGCCTCGGCGACGCGTCCCTGGTCGCCGAGCGTGCAGGCAAGGTTGCTCCGCACGCCCGAATCCTCCGGCCACCCCGCCACCGCCTTGCGGAGACAGGCGGCGGCCTCCTCCCAGCGCCGCGCCCGGCGCAGCAGGATGCCCAGGTTGTTGTTGGCCTGCGGATGGCCGGGCTCCCGCGCGAGCACGGCGCGGTAGCCGGCCTGCGCCGCCTCGGGGCGGCCGGCCTCATGCTCGGCCAGCGCGGCGGCGAAGATCCCTTCCGTTCCCATCAGCGCAGCCCCGCCTCGTCGAGGATGGCCAGCAGCCTGTCGGCCGAGCGCTCCCAGGTGAAGCGCTCCAGCAGACGGTCACGGGCGGACGGCAGGCAGTCCCCGCCCCGGATGATGCCCCTCAGGATTGCGGCGGCGGCCTCCTCGTCCGGCACCCACCAGTCCAGCCCATGGAAGGGCGGGTGGAACCCCTCCTGCCCCGGCACGCGGGCGGGAGCGACGGAGGACGGGATCAGGCGCGCGGTTCCCTCGTCCAGGTAGGCGAGATAGGCGGAGTGGGCGGGCGCGATCAGCCCCAGCCCCATGGCTCCGGCCGTGGCCATGGGCAGGTCCCAGCCCTCCCCATGCGACAGGCTCCAGTAATGGGTGGCGGCGCGGTGAAGCCCCTTCATCTCCTCGTCGGACAGCAGCCGGTCGATCAACACCACCGGCGCGGCCTCCGCCAGCCGCCGGCCCACGGCCTGCTCCGCCGCCCGCACCAGCTCACCGAGCTGGGTCCGCAAGCCCGGACCGAAGCTCCGGCCGAGCTTCAGGATGAGCACGGCCTCGTCGGCGGACGCGGTGGCGCGCAGCCAGACCCGCAGCAGCCCGTCGATGTTCTTGCGCGGGTTGAAGTCCGAGACGTTGAGGAAGCGGTGCCGGTAGCTCGACACCTGCCGCCCGCCGGAGGCGACCAGGACCGGGATGCTCCCCGGCCCCGCCGGATCGACGCCGAGCGGGCAGACGCGCAGGCGGTCCTCGGGGAAGCCCTGCTCCGCCCAGGCCAGGCGCGAGGATTCTGTCGGCACCACGATCAGGTCGCTGCGCTCGCTCATCCGCCGCCATGCCGGCGGAATGCGCGTCCCCTCGAACATGGAAAAGGTCACGGCCGCACGGCCCGGCACTCGCTCCACCGCCAGCGGAATGAGGCAGTTCACCATCGCCCGCGCCGGCACGGGCCGGTCGAGCCGGCCTCCCGGCCAGGATTCCTGCCCTTTGATTCCAACCACCTCCAACGGCACCCGCCGCGCCCACAGCGTCCGGATGAGGCACTGGCAGAAATAGCCGTAACCCGTGGCACTCTCGAAGGGGCCGCGGATTGCCACTCCGCCGGCCTGCGTTCCCGTGGTGCCGGTCATGATCCGATAGCGCCCGCAACGGGCCAGCCCGTCCGCCGCGTTCGGAGCGGCCGGATCGAGCCTCAGCCCGCGCCGGAAGGCCTCCGCCGCCGCATCGACCTCTTCCAGCCGCAACAGCATCTCGCCGAGTTGAACATGGGCGAGGGCGCCGGCGGGATCCTCGGCGATGGCGTGGCGAAACCCGGCGATGGCCTCCTCGAACAGGCCGGCCAGCATCCGCACCGAGGCGAGGTTGAACCACGCCAACCCGGACCGGGGGTCGAGACGGACCGCCCGCGTCAGGGCACGGACCGCCCCATCCAGATCGCCGCGTTCCTGCCGCACGGAGCCGAGACGCTCCTGGCCGAGCCGGAAGGCCGGATCCAGCAAGGCGAGCACGTCGAAATGCCTTTCCGCCGCTGCCCAGTCGCGCCGCTGCTGCCGCAGAAGCGCCAGATTGCATCGGGCGGCAACATGCGCAGGGTTGATCCGCACCGCTTCCTCCAGCGGTCCCACTGCCGTATCGACGTTGCCGGTCGAGACCAGCGACGCTCCCAGCAGGTTGAGGATGTCGGCGTCGCGCACTCCCGCCTCCAGCAGGGCAAGGCAGGCCACGGCGGCCTCCACATGGCGGCCTGCCTCATAGAGCGCGACGGCAGACTCAAGATCGGGCACGTCGAACCTCATCCGCCACGGCTTCGGCCACCCGCAGCATGACCCCGTGCCAGTCGTTGGGGCTCGCCATACGGAACAGCCGGTGCGCCGGATACCAGGGCGTGCAATCGGGATGCTTCATCCAGCGCCAGTTGCCAAGCCAGGGCAGCGCCAGGAACACCGGCTTGCCCAGCGCCCCGGCGACATGCGCAACCACGGAATCGCAGGCGACCACGAGATCCATGGCTTTCGCGAGCGCCGCGGTGTCAAGGAACCCCTCCGCCCCGGCCCGCCGGCCCGGCAGGTCGACGATCCCGAACCGCGTGCCCAGCCGCTCCAGCTCGTCCAACCCGACAGCCTGTTGCAGGCTGAAGAGCCGCACGCCGGGAACACGCGACAGCGCTTCGAAACGGTCCAGCGGGATGGACCGGTCGCCGCCGTCGGCGCGCCACTGGACGCCGACCCGGAGCTCGCCCGGCCGTGCGTGCCCGAGCACCCGCTCGCGCCAGAAGGCCGCCTGCTCCGGATCGGTCCGCAGATAGGGAATGTCGCGGGGGATAGTGTCCACCACGGTGCGGCAGCGGTGCGGCAGGCTCATCAGGGACAGGTAGCAATCGAAATCCGGCAGCGTCTCTCCCCGCGCCACCAGCACGTCGATGCCGGGGGCGGTGGCGAGCAGTTGTTTGAGCGGCGGCTGGCACTCGAACACGGTCCGTGCACCCCTGGCCTTCAGCAGCGGGAAATAGCGGACGAATTGCACACTGTCGCCCAGCCCCTGTTCGTAATGGACCAGGATGGTCCGGCCGGCCAGCGGACCGCCGTTCCAGACCGGCTTGCCCGGAAAGCTCCGGTTCCATTGCCAGACCGCCTGGCCGGTGCGCCATTCATAGTCGCGGAAACCCTCCTCCAGCTCGCCGCGCATGAGCTGGGCAACGCCCAGATTCTTGCGATGCTCGGGCCAGGACGGATCGATCCTGACGGCGCGCCGGAAATGTCCCAGCGCCGCCCGGGGCCGCCGTTGCGCCATGATCGCCGCGCCGACATTGTTGTTCACCGCCGCCCCATCGGGTTGCAGCAGCGCAGCCAGCCGGAAGGCGCGCTCCGCCTCCTCAGGGTCGTCGAGCGCCATCAGCGCGCTGCCCAGCGCGAAGGCCGCGCCCTCGTGGCCTGGCCGCAGCGCGATCAGGCGGCGCAGGGCCGGCAAGGCCCAATCCGGCCGCCGCCGTTCCAAATGAACAGAGGCGAGATGGAAGAGCGTGTCGTGATGCCCAGGCCGCAGGCGGAACGCCACGTGCAGCGCCGCCGCAGCCTCTTCCGCACGCCCCATCGTCCGCAGGGTCACCCCCAGCAGGAACCAGACCACCGGATGCTCCGGCCGCAGGGCTGCGGCGGCCCGGAAGCTCGCCGCCGCCTCCGGCAACTCGGATCTCTCTACGCTCAGCAGTCCCCGGTTGAAAAAAAGAAGAAAACCTTCCTCGCCCACGACTGTCCCTCTCACGGACGCCACCAAAAAAGCGCCATCCGGAAAAACCCTGTCGGCGGGCCGGCGGCCAATGCCAACCATTGTCGGACGGAAGCCGCTCCGCCGCAAGGCGCCATCACGCTCGCCCAGGCCCTGGACCGGGCGGTCGCGTTCCATCAGGCCGGCCGCGCCGAGGAGGCGGCCGATCTCTGCCGCTCGATCCTGCAAGTCCGGCCGGAGCGGGCGGAGCCCCGCTGCCTGCTGGGCACCATCGCATTCGGGCAGAGTGTGACCGAGACCTCGGACGAACATAAAACCGGGTGCATAAAACCGGTGCCGTGAGCCCGGGGAGAAGGGAACATGGGATGGAACGCATCGGCGTGGCAAGCCGCCCGGAGGATTGCCAAGACCTGGCCGATGATGCAGGGTCGCCCCCGGATCGATGGAAGGAGGGAACGAATGGAACGGACCGCCGGTTCCCGCCTCAGGGATTTCACTCCTGTGCCGTGCCTCCCCCGCCTCGGGAGAGGAACGCCGGCCGGGAGCTGACCGGTGCATCCCTTCGCGATTGCGACGGCCGGCGATGCCGCCTATTTCCCGCTGCTCCAGGGGCTCGTCCGCTCGATCCGCGCCTTTCCGCAAGGGGCCGGGGTTCCCATCACCGTCCTCGATCTCGGGCTTGGGGCGGAGGATCGGCGCTGGCTGACCGGCGAAGGGGCGCGGCTGACAGTCCCCGGTTGGGACCATCCCTTCGACCGGCCGATGCCGGAGTATTTCAAGGCGATGGTGTCGCGCCCCCATCTCCCGAACCATGTTCCCGACGCCGCCATCATCCTGTGGCTGGACGCCGACTGCTGGGTGCAGGATTGGTCGGCCATCGAACTGCTGCTGGCGGGCGCGGCGGCGACCGGCTTCGCCATCGTGCCGGAACTCGACCGCGCCTATACGCCCTTCCACGACGGCGCGCCTTACGCCCATCACCTTCATGACTGGTACAAGGCCTGCTTCGACGAGGACACGGCCCGCCGGCTCTTCGCCTACCCGCTGCTGAATTCCGGGGTGTTCGCCGCGCGCCGCGACGCGCCGCACTGGGCGCTCTGGGCGCGCCTGCTGGCGGACTCGCTGCGCCGGACCGTGCTTTTCGTCAGCGAACAGGTCGCGTTGAACCTCGCCCTGCGCACCGGCGGGCTGCCGTTCAGCCAGTTGCCGGCGCGCTGCAATTGGATCTGTTTCCGCGCCACCCCCTTCGGTTCCGCGGACGGCCGGATGCTGCTGGAGCCGGAACTTCCCCACGCCCCGCTCGGCATTCTGCATCTGGCCGGCTACCCCCTGCCCCGCAAGCAGGACCCCCACACCCTCTCCACGCCCGAGGGCGGCACGGTCACCCGCCCGCTCAGTCATGAGCCGCCCCCCGGAACGCCGCATGCCAGGGTGGAGGAGGCCCTGGGCCGGGCTTTCGCCCTCTACCGCCAGGGAAAGCCGGAGGACTGCGGCAGGCTCTGCCGCGCGATCCTCACCGCGTCGCCCGACCAGACGGCGGCGGCATTCCTGCTGGGCGTGGTGGATTTCTCCCTGGGACGGCAGGAGGACTCGCGGCGGCATTTCGCCCTCGCCGTCGCCTTGCAGCCGGATCTGGCGGACGCCTTCAGCAACCTCGCCCTTCTGGAACGCCATGCCCGCCCCCGCCTCGCCGCGGCCCTGATCCGGCGGGCGCTCCGCCTTCAGCCGGACGCCCTGCTCTTCACCCGGCTCGGCACCCTGTTCCGGGACGAACGGCGCGGCGGCGAGGCGCTGGAGGCCCATCGGCGGGCGCTGGCGCTCCAGCCGGACTCGGCGGAGGCATGGCGCGAGAGCGCCCACAGCATGCGGGCGGCCAAGCGGCTGGCTCAAGCCGCCCAGGGCTACGACCACGCCCACCGGCTTGCCCCGGAGCGGACCGAATTGCTGTGCGACCGCCTGTTCGCGAGCCTGTCCATCTGCGACTGGCGAACCCACGAGGAGACCTGTCGCCGGCTGCTGGACGTCATCGACCGCGACCGGGGAGTGGTGCTGCCGCTGCTGAGCCTGCTCATCGGGACCAGCCCGGCCCAGCAGGACCGCGCGGCCCGCCGCTTCCACCGTGAGGCCGTCGGGCCGGTCTCGCCGGCCGCGGCCCCGCGGCGCGCCCTGCCGCCGGGGGGACGGCTGAACATCGCCTATCTCTCCGCCGACTTCCACGACCACGCCACCGCCCGCCTGACGGCGGAGCTTTTCGAACTGCATGACCGCGCGCGCTTTTCCATCTTCGGCTATTCCTACGGCGAGGATGACGGGAGCCCGATGCGGCGGCGGCTGGAAGCCGGCTTCGACCGCTTCCGCGACCTGCGGCAGGCCGATCCCGGCACGGTCGCGGCGCTCTGCGCCGAGGACGGCATCCACATCCTGGTGGACCTCAAGGGCTATACCCAGAACGTCCGGCTGACGCTGCTGGCGCGGCGTCTGGCGCCCATCCAGGTGGCCTATCTGGGCTATCCGGGACCCTTGGGCGCGGAACTGCTGGACTATGCCATCGGCGACCGCATCGTCACGCCGCCCGAGCACCAGCCCTTCTACCGCGAGCGGCTGGTCCGTATGCCCGACAGCTATCAGGTCAACGACCGCCGCCGGCCAACCGACGCCCCGACGCCGACGCGCGCGGCCTGTGGCCTGCCAGCCGAAGGCATCGTCTTCTGCGCCTTCCACGCCGCCTTCAAGATCGCCCCCGACCTGTTCGCCCTGTGGATGCGCATCCTGCGCCGCGTTCCGGCCAGCACGCTCTGGCTGCTGGACGCGGGAAGCGACGCCACCGCCAACCTGCGGGCGGAGGCGGCGCGCCATGGCGTCGAGCCGGGGCGGCTGGTCTTCGCCGCTCCCCGTCCGCAGGCCGAGCATCTCGCCCGCTACCGGCTCGCCGATCTGGCGCTCGACAGCTTTCCCTACACCGGGCACACCACCACCTCCGACGCCCTGTGGATGGGGGCGCCCGTCCTCACATTGCATGGCGGAACCTTCGCCTCCAGCGTGGCGGCCAGCCTGCTGCACGCCGCCGGCCTGCCGGAGACGGTCACTGGCTCCTTCGCGGAGTACGAGGAACGGGCGGTGCAGCTGGCCGGACAGCCGGCGACGCTCACCGGCTTTCGCCACCGGTTGGAGGCCGGCCGCAGTACGGCCCCCCTGTTCGACAGCCCGCGCTTCACGCGGCATCTCGAACGCGCCTTCCAGACCATGTGGGACCGCCACGCCGCCGGCCTGCCGCCGGAAGCCTTCACGGTCGAGCTGTCCTGAGTCCGATGACCGACGACCCGGCCCTGGACCCCGCAGCCTCAGCCGCCCAGGCTTTCCAGCATCGCGCACAGTCGTGACACGACCGCGCTCCAATCGCCGCGCCGCTCCTGCCGGAACAGGCGCATGGTCGGATACCAGGGGGTGCAGACGCCATGCTCCAGCCACCGCCAGTCCGGAGCGAAGGGCAGCACGGTCCACACCGGCCGCCCGAGCGCCCCGGCGAGATGGGCCGGCCCGGTGCAGGAGCTGACGATCAGATCCAGGTTCTCCATGATCGCCGCCGTGTCGGCGAAGTCGGCGATGTCCGCGCCGAGATCGACGAAGCCGGCGGGCAACGGCCCGCACCGATCCAGATCGCGCCTCCCGGCTCCCTTCTGAAGCCCGAAGACCGAAACCCCCGGCAGATCGAGCAGAGGCCGGAAGGCCGCCAGACCGGGGGAGCGCAGCCCGTCGCCCTTGAACCCCGGATTGCCGGCCCAGACCAACCCGACGCGGAGACCGATTTTTGGACCGAGGCGCGCTCGCCAGCTCTCCACCAGATCGGGTTCCGCCCGCAGATAGGCGAACGGTGCCGGAATGGTGTAGAGGGTGGCGCGCAGCATGTGAGGCAGGCTCGCCAGGGCCACATGGACGTCGTGCGGCGGCGGCGGGTCGTAACGGGGAACAACGCCGGCGATCCCCGGCATCGACGAAAGCAGCCGGACGAGTTGCCCGTTGCAGTCCAGGAATACTCGCGCGCCGTGCGTCTGGAGCAGCGCGGCGTAGCGCGCGAACATGATCGTGTCCCCCACCCCCTGCTCGTCGTGAACCAACAGGGTTCGTCCTGCGAGAGGCGATCCGTCCCAGACCGGCGAGGCGAAGTCACGGCGGGGCGAGGGGAAATCCGGCATGCGGGACCGCCATTCATACTCCGCGAATCCTTCGCGGAACTCCCCCTTGATCAGAAGACCGTGACTCAGCGCGGTGTGCGCCTCGGCCAGAGCCGGTTCCAGGATGGCGGCGCGGCGTGTCAGGGCGATCGACTCGTCCACCCGCATCTCGTCACGGGCGACGAGGCCGAGATTGAGATGGGCGTGGGCGCCGTCCGGCTGCACCGCGATGGAGCGGCGGAAGCAGGCGGCGGCTTCTTCGTAGCGGCCCAGGTCCTGATACGTGATGCCAAGGTTGTTGAGGGTTCCCGGCTCGCCGGAAGAGAACCCCAGCGCGCTGCGGTAGGCGGCCATCGCCTCCTCCACCCGCCCGAGCCGGCGCAGCGCCACGCCCAGGTTGGTGTATCCCGCCACCGACAAAGGCGTCATGCCGAGAAGCGTCATCAGCGTCTCGACCGCCTCCTCGTTCCGGCCGGCATGGAGGAGCGCATGGGCATGCTTGAGCCTCGTCTCCGTCGACCACGGGCTGAGCACCAGCATCCGCCCGAGCACATCCGCAGCGGCACCATGCTCGCCCAGTTCGGCCAGAATGTCGGCAAGGGTGCCGAGGCCGTCGGGCAGGCAGGGGTCGAGCGCGAGTGCCAGGCATGCGCCCGCCCGCGCCTTGCCGGGTTGGCCCAGTTGACGCAGGGCGCCGGCAAGGCTGGAAAAGCTGGCGGGGTTGCCGGGGTCTCGGCGGATGGATTCCCCGATGAGCTGGGCTGCGACGGCCGGCCGGCCATGATGAAGCGCGAGCACCCCCAGCAGATGCAGGGCGCCGGGATGGCCGGGCCGGGCGGCCAGCACCGCCCGGTAGGCGATTTCCGCCTCTTCCGCGCGACCGGCGGCATGATGGGCGATTGCGGCTTGCAGAAGCCCGTCGGGGCGACCGTCATCCATCGTCACAGCAGGACCGGACTGGACCAGGGGGAATAGGGAACCAGCGCCTGCTGGGCCTTGTCGGGACGGACGACGCTTCGGGCGCGCCGGTTCAGCATGGTCGCCACGAAGGAGAAGCTGCTGTTGGACACCGCCACCAGATCGGCCTCGCACAGCACATGGAAATCGGTGAGGAACTCCGCGCCGGGGATCGGTTCCGCCACATCCCGGGCGGAGAGCGGCCGGTAGGCGGCGAAGGCGGAGAGGCAGCGCGGGTCGTCGGTCGCGACGTAGAGGACCGGCCGGTCGAGGCCGGGCCAGACCGCGTCCAGCCAATGGAGGTACCAGCTTTCAGGGGCCATCCAGAAAGGCCCCCAGCCGAAGTCGCCGCGCCGGATGTGCACGGCCACCACGGTATGGCCGGCCCCGCGCAGGCGGGCGGTCAGCGCATCCGTCCAGGGCCGGATGAGCGGACCCGGCGTGAAGAAGCCGCGGAAGGTTTCCCGATGCGGTGCCAGGAAGCCGGTGTCGCCGCAGAAATAGGCGGTGACGTCGCGGTCGGCCAGCACCTCGTCCTCCACGCCGCTCTCCACACCACTGAGCGAGGCCATGACGCTGGCCTCGACCTGCCGTTCCGGCAAGCGGAGCAAGGCCGGACCGGGCATCGGATCGTCCAGCCCATAGAGATGTCTGCCCGGCCAGGGCGGCACTTCCAGGGTAAGACCGTGCCGCGCGGCGTACAGGCGCAGGACCCCGTATTGCAGAAGCTGGTTGCCGAACCGCCCATGCCAACCGAGCGAGGTCGAGGCGAGCCGGCGCCCCGTCCCCGCCCTCGACGCCGGAACGGGCGGCGGTCCATAGCGCCGGGTGAGCCGATTGACGGCACGCCCGGTGAATGCCCCGCCCCGGCCCGGGTTGCAGCGGATCGCGCGCTCCCAGCCTGGAAGCGCCGCATCCGGCCGGCCGAGCGCCTCCAGGGCGCCGGCAAGGGCGGTGTGGCCGTCGAACAGGCCCGGTGCGAGTGCCAGCGCACGCCGCGCAAGCTCCGCTGCGTCCTCCGGACGGCCGAGGCCGAGGGCCACCTCAGCCCGCTCGGCACGGATCTCTCCCAGGTCCGGTTCAACCCGCACGGCCCATCCGAGAAGCCTGTGCGCGATCCCCGCCTGCCCCCGCCGCCTTTCGGTGCGCCCCAACAGGAACAGGGTACCGCCATGCTCCGGCCGGAGAGCCAGCGCCTCCCGCAGATGGCGGGCTGCCGGATCGAGAATCCCCTGCTCGAACCTCAGCGAAGCGAGGTTGAAGCGCGCCGCCCCGGCATCCGGGTGAAGGCTCGCCACCGCCTGGAACCCGCGGAGCGCCAGGGCATCGCGCCTGAGCGTGTTGGCCGCCAGCCCCAGCTCGAACCAGACCGCCGCATTGGACGGATCGAGAGCCGCGGCCCGGACCAGTGCTGCAACGGCAGGCTCCGGCCTCTGGTCGCGGATCAGCTCCTTCCCCGTCTCCAGCCAGACGGCGGCGTCCGTCTGCGGTGCCGGAGGCGCCTCCGGCCCGGCCATCGGGTTGCCCGCCAAGCTGTAAAGGCGACGCCGGGTCAACAGTTCGATTGCCACGAAGCGGCTGTCCGGCTTCCCGCGCTCCGCCGACGGGGGGCCGCCGGTCATCTCGGCCCGTTGCCGCTCCAGCGCGTTGCCCGGCCGCATCGTGTAGTGAACGGTCTTGTCGAAGATCTTCAGGCCGCCGAACCGGCTATGCAGGGCGCGGCTGTAGGCCACGTCGTCGGCGACCGCCGGGTAGAAAGGCGCTTCCTCCGGAAAGCCGCCGATCCGGTCGTGACAGTCGCGCCGGACACAGAGATTGCCGGGATAGCAGTTTTCCGACGCCTGCCGCCAATCCTGGGTGACTTCGGCGTCGATCCCGTCGAACAGCATGCCGGTTCGAACGAAGCCGGCCTCGGGCGCCTCGTCCAGGGCCCGGATCGTCAGAAAGAGGTGCCGCTCCAGGTAATAATCGTCGGCATCGAGGAACCATAGATAGCGCCCCATCGCGGCGGCGGCACCCGCATTGCGTGCCCGCCCCGCACCCCGGTTCCGGTTGTTGGCGATGATCGCGACGCTCTGTTCCGGATGAACCCGCGCCCATCGCAGCGCCCGCGACACGGTGTCGTCCGGTGAGGCGTCGTCGACGACGCAGACATGGACCTTCGCTTCTGCGTCGCCGGACGCTGCCCGGTGGTGGCGGACCGCCGCAAGGACGCTGTCGAGCGCCCGCTCTATGGTGTCCTCCATCCGGTAAACGGGAATCACCACCGTGCCGATGAAGTCGTAATCGGCACGGTGACGGGCGATGCCGGCCAGTGCGGCGCCAAGGCCATTGTCCGGCATCCGGGACGCCGCATGGAAATGGGCGGCTTCGTCGTCTCGTCCCTGAACGAAGCGCAGAACGCCGAGAACATGGGCGAAGTCCCCGCGCGGGGCGATGATTTCGGCCAAGGGTTCGATGACCGCAGCCGCCTCGTCGACCCGTCCGCTCTGCATCAGCGTCACGGCCTGGTTGAGCGCGGGGGTGATCACCCCGTCGATCTGCTGTTCCAGAACCGTACCGTCTCCGTGCAGCCGGGCGGCCCGGACGAACAGCGACAAGGCCTGCCGCCTGTTCCCGGCCCGGCAGGCTTCCACCGCCAAATGCTGCCAGGGCAGAGCATCCGCCGGATCTCCAGCCAGCGTCCGCCTGTGCGTTTTCACCGAACCCGGATCGTCTGCCATCAGCCGGTCACAGCCTGCACGATGACCGTATCCTCGCCTGCCCGCGTCGCCCTTCGCAAAAGCCTACGACCTTCATGCCGGTGGTGGCGGGTGCTATGATGCAGGGTTTACCGCCCCAATGGTTGCATCGCACATGAATTTAACGCCGGCCCCCTCGGCCTTCAAGCCATGATCGAAACGGATGACGCCGATAAGGCGCCCGGTGACGACGACAACCTCCGCAAGGCCGCGGAGGCGGCGCTCGACGCCGATCCTTCCAATGCGGAGGCGTGGAGCATCCTTGGCATGTCCCTGCGCCGCGCCGGAAAACTGGCGGAGGCCATCGCCTGCCACCGCCGCGGCCTTGAACACGCGCCCGGGAAGGGGGGCATCTGGAGCAACCTCGGCAATGCGCTGACCGAAGCCGGACGCCTTGCCGAAGGGGTCGCGGCGCAGGAGGAGGCCGTCCGACTCGCCCCCCGCGACCGGACGGTTCTGTTCAACCGCGCGGTCGCGCTGCGCAAGGCGGGGCGGTATGCCGAAGCCCTGGCTGCAATAGACCGCGCGGTCACTGAAAACGGCGGACCGACGGCGCTGCTGCGGTGGGAACGGGCGCTGACGCGGCTGCAGATCGGCGACTATGTGCACGGCTTCGACGATTACGAGGCGCGAAAGCAGATTCCCTCCTATCTCGCGCGCACCCCTTCGGCGCCATCATGGAACGGGCAGCCCTTGGACGGGCGCCGCGTCTTCGTGACGGCCGAGCAGGGCTTCGGCGATTCCCTGCTGGTGGCCCGCTATCTGCCGATGGTCAGGCAGGCCGGCGGTCGGCCGATCTACGAATGCCATCCGGAATTGCGGCGGGTGTTGTCCGGCCTCGCCCCTGATGAGTGGAGACCGTGGGGAGCGCCCACGCCGGACTGCGATGTCGAGGTGTCGCAAATGACCCTGCCGATGCTGTTCGGCACGACGCTCGCCAGCGTGCCGCCCCCGGTGGCGCTCACCATCCCGGCGGACGCCCGGGAGAAAGCGGCGCGGCTGCTGGGGGACCGGGAACCGGGAACGCTGCGCGTCGGTATCGTCTGGGCGGGCCGGTCCAGCTTCGCCGACAATGCGTGGCGCGCCACGACGCTGACGCCGTTTCTGGGCCTCGCCGAAATTCCGGGTGTGCGGCTTTACAGCCTTCAGAAGGGACCTCAGGAGGCCGAACTGGACGCGCTCGGCCCGGCGGGCCGGCTGGTGGTGTCGCTCGGCCCCCATCTCGAGGATTTCGCCGACACTGCGGCGATGATCGAGCGGCTGGATCTGGTCGTCATGACGGACAGCGCCGTGGCGCATCTGGCCGGCTCGCTCGGCACTCCCATCTGGAACCTCGTGCAGTACGTCCCTTACTGGATCTATGGCTTCACCGGCGAGCGCACGCCCTGGTATCCGTCGATGCGTCTGTTCCGCCAGGGCCCGGAACTGGACTGGGCGCCCGTCTTTGCAAGCGTCCGCGCGGCTCTTCACGACGAGGTCGGGCGGCGCACCGCGCAGGGCGCCCTCACCGCCAGGGTTCCCTGACCGCCCGCTGCAGAGCGGCGCACAATGCGGCCACGACGTCGCTCCAGTCACCCGCGCGCGCCTGCCGGAACAGCCGCATGGTCGGATACCAGGGACTGTCGGTCCGCTCCAGCATCCATCGCCACTCGGATTCCGCGCGCACGATGGTCCAGACCGGCCGCCCCAGCGCCCCGGCAAGATGGGCGACCGCGCTGTCCACGGAGATGACCAGATCGAGTTGCGCCACCACAGCCGCGGTATCGGCGAGGTCGTCCAACCCGTCGCCGACATCGTGGAAGCCTGCGGGAAGCCGGCCGCCCAGCTGCTCCAGATCCGCCCGGCCGCTGCCCTTCTGAAGAGAGACGAAGGCAATGCCGGGAAGGTCGAGGAGCGGCAGCAGAGGCTTCAGACCCGGCGAGCGCTTCGCATCGTTGGGAAGGCCCGCGTTGCCGGCCCAGACCAGCCCGACGCGCAGTCCCGCCCGCGCCGACCCCAGCCGGTCGCGCCACATCCCGACGAGGGCGGGTTCGGCGGCAAGGTAAGGCACCTCCGCCGGAACCGTGGCGAGGGTCGTGCCAAGGAGATGCGGCAGGCTCATCAGGGCCGCATGACCATCATGCTGCGGTGTCGGCGCGGAATGCCCGACCACCGTCGTCACGCCCGGCAACGTGGCGAGGAGCCGTACCAGCGCGTCCTGGCATTGCACGATCACATGGGCGCCGCGCCGCGCAAGCAGCGGCGCGTAGCGGGCGAACTGAATCGCGTCGCCGAGCCCCTGCTCGTCGTGCAGAAGGATACGTTGCCCGTCGAGAGCGCCGCCGTCCCATGGCGGCGTCGGCAGGCCGCGCGCCTCCACCTGCCCATCGGTCAGCCGGGTGCGCCACTCATAGGCGCGGAACCCCGGCGCCAGATCGCCCCGCATCAGCAGACAGGTTGCCAGGAGCGTGTGGGCTCCGGGGTCCTCGGGTCGCTGCGCGACGAGGCGGCGGCACGCGGTCTCCGCTTCGTCCAACCGGTGCAGGCTGCGCAGGACCAGGGCGCGGTTCATCAGCGGCTCGGCATGGTCCGGCTCCAGGACCATCGCACGCGACAGGGCGCCGAACGCCGCCTCGTCCCCTCCGACCCGCATCGACAGAGCGAGGCCCAGATTGTTCAGCAGGCCGGCATCTGCCGGCATCAGCGCCAGCGCGCGATGACCGACCGCCACCGCCCGTTCGTGAAGGCCGAGATTTTTCAACGCGACCGCGAGGTTGCCGTAGGCGCGATACTCCTCAGGCTCGCGGCGGATAAGGTCCATCAGGACCGCCGCTCCCGCCTCGTACCGGCGAAGCAGCAGCAGGCTGCGGGCGAGCTTGAAAAGGTGGAAGCTCCCCTCGGGGTCCAACCGGGTGCAGCAGCGCAGGGGTTGGAGCGCCTCAGCTGTCGCGTCCCGGGCGAGCAGCCGCTCGGCAAGCGCGTGGAAGGCTTCGATGTGGGTTGGATCGAGGGCTGCGGCCCGGCGCCAGAGCGCCTCGGCCGCCGTGCCGTCCCCCTCCCTCTCCCGCGCCCAGCCGTTCTCGATCAGGGTCTCCGGCGCCGGTTCCGCCTGCGGGGCGATCCAGCCGAGATGGCGGAAGCGGGCAAGCGTTTCCCGGATGCGCGCCGGATAGCGCCCGTCAATGGGCACGCGGCGAAGGCCCGTCCAAATGCCGGGCAAGACACCGTCGTCGAAGCGGCCGGTGGCGTAGAAACGCTCGAGCCGGGCTTGGTTGGCCTGCGGATTGCGGTCGAAGCCGGCCATCATCTCACGGTGGGCGAAAGCCTCCAGCTTTGCGCGGAAACGAGCGGCCCCCCCCATCCAGGTGAAATGCCACCCGGCATCCGGGATAACCCGCCCGATCCCCTGCTTGGCCAGATAGCGGGCGCGGTTCGCACCGATGCGGCGGATCAGCTCCCAGGGGGCGGCCGCCACCGAAATCCACGGGTCGGGTGCCTTGAGGTCGAGGAAATAGAGGAAGATGTCGAGATGCGGAGCGAGAAGCGTGGTGCCCGTGCCTGCTCCACTGCCTGCGCCCTCGTCCGCATCCCAACGCAGACGCTCGACGACCGGCGCGCGCAGGATCTCGTCGGCGTCGGAAATGAGGATCATGTCGCTGGGCCGACAGTCCCCCAGGCCGCGGAGGATCGCGTCCCTCTGGTATGCCTCGCGGTTCCAGGCGAAGCCGCCCGGGTCCTCGGCGACGACGATGTGGACGATCTTGTCCGCATAGGCTGCGAAGCGCGCCCGGTTGTCGGCGTAATACAGCGGCTTGGCCGCGCCGGCATGGGTATAGGTCGCCTCGACCAGGACGAAGCGGTCCACCACCGGGTAGAGTTCCGCCAACCGGACCTCCAGCAGATCCAGTTCGTTGTAGAACTGGAAGCAGTCGAAGATCCGTCGCCCGCCGGGCGGCGGCGGAGACGGCGGCGGCAATTCGGACAGCGCCGTCTGGTAGGCCAACCAGGCGTCATAGCCCCGCAGAGCAGACCAGACGCCGGTGCGCGCCTCCTCATCGTTGTGATCGAGGTGCAGCGAACGTTCCACCAGCTCGATCATCCGGCGCGCCTCCGCACGCCAGACCGGGTCGGCCACCCGCTGGTCGCCTCCCGAGTTCAGATGGGCGCCCAAGGCCTCCATGAGTTGCTGTTGGGCAGAGACGATCTTGGTGGTGATCGCCGTGGCGCCCCCTGCTGAAACGGGCGCCAGGGAAGCCGGCGTCAGCAATTCCTTGAACCAGTCCATCCAGCCCCGCGCCCGCACCTCCCAGATCGTCCCGGCATTCGCGTGCCCGACCTGGGCACGGAGCCGCCGGCCGACGCCGGTAGGATCGTCCCGCAATTCCCGCAGGCCGGCCACCGCCGCCTCGGCATAGCGCCGCGCGTGCTCCTGCGGATCTTCCGGCACCGGTATGAGGCGTGCGAACCCGGCACCGCTTTCCGGCAGGGCGCCCAGCTGGCTCGACACCACGAGGCAGCCGGCTGCCAGCGCCTCCAGCACGGCGATGCAGGAGGTCTCGGCGAAGCGGTTGAGATAGGCAAGGCAGGTCGCCTCCCGCATCGCTCCCGCCAATTCCACCTGGCCGAGGCCGCCGAGATACTCCACCCCTTCGGTCTCGCGACAGCGCTGGTACAGGGCGGTGAAGGGGTCCTGCCCGGCGGAGACCTGATAGACTTCCAGGCTCGAGCACACGCGCAGTCGGGTTCCCGGAATCGCCGCCCGGATCAGCGAAAAGCTGTCGAGCAGCACGTCGAGACCACGGAACGGCGTGCTGGTGTAGGTCAGAATCGGCGGCCAGGGCTTCGCCGCCAGGATGTCCTCGTCCGGCCCGAACAGGTTGGCGAAGGCCGGAGCGATCCCATTGCGCATCACCCGGCAGCCGGCCGGATCGAGAGGGAAGGCGTTCAGATACCCGTCCATCTGCCATCGGCTGACGAAGGCGATGCCGTCCAGGCAGTCGCGCAGGTCGGCGGCGGCCAGATTGGCCACGGCCGGCTGGTCGACAGCGTGCTGCGTCCAAAGGATCAGTTTGCACCCGCCGCCCAGCTTGGCGCGCAGACGCAGCAGAAACTCCCGGTCGCACCCGTTCAGGAACACCAAGACGTGAAAGTCGCACAGATCCTCGAGGCGGATCGAAGCGATGGGCAGGCAGCGCACCCCGCGCACGGTGACGGCCGCGCGCGTGCCGTTGACCACGGTAACCGCATGGCCGGCGGCGGCCAGCGCCTCGGTCAGGTAGCAGAGCGCCGATTGCGACCCGCCGAGCGGTCGCTGACGTGGCGTCTCGGGAGTATAATCGCCTCCCGTCGGGTCTATGAATGCGATCTTGACGGTCATGCCTTGAAGGTCGAGATGGGCCGGCGCTAAATAGCGGGCTGGCCGGATGCCGGCATTTCCTGCTGCATAGCACCAGTCCCCACCGGGAAGGTCAACCGGCATTTGCACCGTGCGTCGAAAGGCTGTGCGTGGAAAAGAACATTGCCTTGACTTGGCAGCTTTCGGAAATTCATGGCTGGGGTCTGGTCGGCGTGCATACGGCGCTTTGCCTGTTGGACCAGGGCCGCCCGCCGCTGTTGCTGGAACGGCCGCTGCTGGCCACCCTGCGGCCGGAGAACAGGGAAAGAGTGACGGCCCTGCTTGCCGGCTATGAGCGCATCGGCGCCATCGCCGGTCAGATCCGGGACAGGGTGGTGGTCATCGAAGGCTGGACGCTGCTGCATGCGCTGGCAAACGGTTTCACCGAGGGGCCGACATCCGCGCGCTTCCGCGGCAGCCGCAATGTCGGCGTGATCGCCTTCGAGGACAGCCGGTTCGACGCCGCCACGCTGGAGCGTGCGCGCAGCTATGACAAGCTCGTGGTGCATTCGACCTACAACCGGGATTTGCTTCTGGAGCAGGGAATCCCGGATGTCGGCTGCGCTTTCCAGGGCATCGATCCGGGTGAGCTTCCTGCGCTGCCTCCCACCGGCCGGTTCGGTGACCGCTTCGTCATCTTCTCCGGGGGCAAGCTGGAGTTCCGCAAGGGCCAGGACATCGTGTTGGCCGCCTTCCGCCATTTCCACCAGCGCCATCCCGAAGCGCTGCTGGTCACCGCGTGGCACAATCACTGGCCGCAGACCTCCAAAACGATCGCCGAATCCCCGTTGACGCCCGTACCCCCGATGATCGGCGAAAACGGCAAGCTGCGGATCGTAGAATGGGCGATGGCGCATGGCGTGCCTCCGGAGGGCTTCGTCGACATGGGCTTCCTCCCGAGGCATCGGATCGCGGCGATCATGGCCGATTGTCACGCCGCCGTTTTCCCCAACCGCTGCGAGGGCGCAACCAACCTTGTCGCCATGGAGGCGATGGCCTGCGGTGTGCCGGTGATCCTGTCGGCCAACACCGGGCATCTCGACCTGATCCATGAGGACAATTGCCTGGCTCTCCGCAACCAGGCTCCAGTCGTCGACCCCACCGGCTCACGCCGCGGCTGGGGCGAATCCGCTGTGGACGAGATGATCGAACAGTTGGAGAGCATCTATACCGACAGCGCGGCCGCACGGGTTCGGGCCGAAAAGGCCAGAACCTTCATGCACGGTGAGCGGACCTGGCGCAACTTTGCCAACTCTTTCATTCAAGCTGCCGGCTGAGCCGTCGCGGGGCGTTACCAGGCTTGCGGGAGCGCACCATGCTGCGGCGGCCCGCCACTGGAATCGGGATGCATGAGTCCTTCTCATGCATGGAGGCCGGATAAATCGTTTGTCGGGAACTGACCGGATGCGGAGGTTTGGCCCACCGTTTTCAGCATCGACACTTGGAGGAATGGCCTTGGCAAAAGGAATTGAACGCTACGCACTGGATGAGTCCTCGCCCTACCGGACCCAATTTCTGGAATCGGTGCGGGTGCCGGTCGATGGTACCGAATTCCTGATGCTGAGCGGGCTGACGCCGCCGGTCATCGACAGCTCCGTTCCGAGCGACCGAGCCGAGGCCTATGGTGACACGGAGGTCCAGACCCGCAACATCCTGGCGGAGTTGAAGGCTACGCTGGAACGGCGCGGCTATGGCCTGAACGACGTGGTCAAGGTTCAGGCCTTCCTGGTCGGCGATGCGCGGATTGGCGGGCATGCCGATTTCCAGGGCTTTTCCCGCGCCTACGCGGAGGCTTTCGGCACCACCGAAACCCCGAACATTCCGGTGCGCACCCGCGTGCAGGTGGCCGGGCTGGTGGAGCCGGGCTGGCTGGTGGAAATCGAGGCGATGGCCGCCAAGGTGGGGTAACCGCCGTCGCGACGGTCAGGCGGGACGGCCCGATGCCCCGCCGAACCGGTCAGCGATGGCCAGGACCAGATCGTCCGCGCCCGGCCGCCCGACGATCTGGACCCCCACCGGCATCCCGTTGCGGTCGTGCCCGGCCGGCAGCGCCAGCGCCGGCAGGCCGAGCAGGCTGAAAGGGCGGTTGAAGCGCAGGAAGGCCAGGGTGGTGGCGCCGGCAATGGTCACGTCGTCGTCGTCGACACCGTCCAGACGCGGAGCCGGCCCCCCGATCACCGGACAGAGCAGGACGTCCGCCGCTGCGAAAGCGCCTTCGAGCACCGCCGCCCGATGGGCTTCGCGATCACGCAATGCCTGCTCGTAGGCGTCGCACCCCACCTCGGCCGCCGCGATAAGACGCCGCCGCACCGCCGCCGGATACTGGTCCGGGCGCTCGGCCAGCGCCGTCCGATGCAAGGCCGACGCCTCGAACGAAGTGATGGTCCCGGCGCAGGCGCTCAGCGCATCGAGCGACGGCAGGGCGACCTCGGCCGCCACCGCTCCGCCCTCGGTCATCCGGCGAAGGACGGACTGGATGACCGTGGCGACCTCCGGCTCCACCCCGGTCCGGAGCCATTGCGCCGGCAAGCCGACACGCAGAGGACCGGCACCCGGATCACGTCGCTCCAAGGGAACCGGATCGCGCAGCACCGCGAACACGGCGCGCAGCAGGGCGGGATCTCGGGCGATGATGCCGATGACGTCCTGCGATGGCGACAGCGGCGCGATGCCGGGATCGCCGACGACGCCGGCAGTCGGTTTGAAGCCGAAAACGCCGCACAGGGCGGCCGGGATGCGAACCGACCCGCCGGTGTCGGTGCCGAGCGCGAAGGGCACGATGCCGGCGGCGACCGCCGCCGCCGATCCGCTCGACGACCCGCCGACGGCGAACCGCGCATCCAGCGGGTTCAGCACCCGCCCGAAATAGGGATTCAGCCCGGTGGCGGCATAGCAATGCGGGTCGAGGTTCAGCGCCCCGATGGCGATGGCTCCCGCCGCCGCCAGACGGTCGAGCGCCACGCTGGTCCGCTCTCCACTCCAGCGGTAGCCATGCCCGACCCCCACCGTCGGCTGCCGCCCGGCGGTGACGAAAACGTCCTTGTGAGCGAAGGGCAGCCCCCAGAGAGCCGGCCGCGGACGGTCCGCCGAAACCGCCGGCAGCGCCCGCGCCTGCTCCTCCGCATCGGGGAACAGCTCGATGAAGGCGTTCAGCCGGCTGGCGCGCGCCGCGGCCAGGGCGGCCGCGACGGCCTCGGCAGGGTCGTGGGAAGACGCAGCGGTCATGCTGAGGCCCTTTCAACACTGGTGTCGCGGTGTGGAGGATGGCGGCGACTGCGGTGGCACTCCCGGAACGGCCCCATCTCCGGCAGGCGGAAACAGAGCCGTCCGGCGGGGTGTCAGACGTGGCCGTAGCGCTCCAGCGCCTGCGCCAGGGTCAAGCCGTTCGACAGCTCCTCGCGGATGCGGATCTCGGTCGCGGTCAGCGACTCGGACTCCGCCAGCACCTTCGGAACGATGGCCGCAGGAATGGCGAGCGCACCGTCCTCGTCGGCCAGGATGAAGTCGCCCGGCTCGATCCGCACGCGCTCCACCGTGGCCCCGCGCAGGAAGACCGGAACCTGCCACGCGTTGACCTTCCAGCGGCCGATCGACTGCACCGGCGTGCGATAGCGGGCGTAGACCGGGAAGCCGTGATGGCCGAGCCAGCGCACGTCGCGGATACCGCCGTCGACCAGCGCGCCGGTGCTGCCGCGCTCCTTCATGCCGATGGCGATCAGCTCGCCGAAATAGCAGATGCCGTCGCCATCGCCGCTCCACACCGAAACCTCACCGGGCGACAGCCCCTGGCATGCCGCCATCTTGTCGGCGTCGCCGCCCAGCGGATAGGGCGTCATCTGGCCGCGGATGGTGTAGGCCCAGCCGGCCAGCCGCCCGGCGGTGGCGGGATAGGGCATGAATTCCGCCGCCAGACCCTGGTCGGGCCAGCCCATCACGTCGAGCACGTCGGCGACGTTGGAGGTGTCGACGGCCAGGAAGCGGGTGCGGATGTCCTCGCGCTGCGCGGCGGTGAGGACCGTGTCGGTGCTGCTGCTCATGCTGGGGATCCTTCAGACTGTCAGATGCTGGGGATGTAGCCGCCGTCCACCCGCAGGGTGGAGCCGGTGACGTAGGCGGCGCGCTCGCTGGCCAGGAAGGCGACGGCGTCGGCGTACTCGCGGGGCTCGCCGTAGCGGGCCATCGGGATGGCGGCGGTGCTCTCGGCGACGATTTCGGCGACCGGCCGGTTCTCGCGAGCCGCCTTGCTCTCGTCGAGGAAGCGGATGCGGTCGGTGGCGATGCGGCCGGGCAGGACGACGTTGACGGTCACGCCGTCGGCCGCCACCTCGCGGGCCAGCGACTTGGACCAGCCGACCAGCGACAGGCGCAACGCGTTGGACAGCGCAAGGTTGGGGATCGGCGCCACGACGCCCGACGAGGCGCTGGTGACGATCCGGCCCCAGCGGCGCTTCCGCATGCCGGGCAGCACCCGGTCGGTGATGCGGATGACCGACAGCACCATCGCCTCGAACTGCGCCGACCAGATCCTCGGGTCGACGCCGCTGGCCGGCGACGGCGGCGGGCCGCCGGTGTTGTTGACCAGGATGTCGATTCCGCCGAACCGCTCCTCGGCCAGGGCGACGTTGCGGTCGATGGCGGCCGCGTCGCCCAGGTCCCAGACGATGGGGAGGCAGGGCACGGCGGATTCGGAGCCAACAGTTTCGGCGAGGATGGCGCTGGTGGCGGCGAGCGACGGCGCGTCGCGGTCGGCGATGACGAGGTTGGCGCCTTCGCGCGCCAGACCCAGGGCGATGGCGCGGCCGAGCCCGCCCCCGGCGCCCAGCACCAGCGCGGTGCGGCCGGAAAGTCCGAGATCCATGACGAATCCCCCTTCTGTTTTTCGTTTCTTGCTGAAAGCGGCGTTCAGGACCCGACGCGCAGCGGCGCGCGCAGCTTGCGCAGATAGGCCAGCACCGACAGGGCGGTGATGCGGCCGGTCTTCGGGTTGTCGGTCGGGATGTTCTCGATCGCCATGGTGAAGGTCGCCGAGTCCGCCTCGACCTCGATGCGGTGGGTGTTGCGCTCCAGCGCCGGGTCGGCCCAGATCTCCAGCGTCGTGCGGTCGGGGCCGATGCCGGCCAGCGACAGCGCCACCGCGACGTTCAGGTTGGCGGGGAAACCGACCGCCGCCTCGCGCGGGGTGCCGTGGAAGATGCGCAGCGGGCCGGTGATGTCCTCGATGGCGATGCCGTTCTCGACCAGATAGGGGGCGCCGACCAGACCGCGCACCGGCTTGCGGGTCACCATGCGCACGGCGCGGATCTCCCCCTCCGCCGCCGCCGTCACCGCGTCGAGGCCGAGCAGCGCCCCGGTCGGCACGACGATCTGCCCGCCATGGGCACGGGCGATGGTAATCAACCCCTCGTTGGCCAGCAGGGCGCCGGAGCTGAGCACGACCGCCGTTTTGCCGGCGCGGAGGAAGGGCTCGACAATGGCCGGAAGCAGGGCTGCGGGGGCGCATTCGACGACGAGGTCGGCGAGTGGCTCCAACTCGGCGATGTCCACCACCGGCACCGGGCGGGTCAGAGCGGACAGGCGGTCCGCCGCCGCCGCCTTGTCGCGAGCCGAGACGGCGGTCAGGACGCAGCCGTCGAGCCCCTCGTCGAGCGCCTCGACGATCTTCAGGCCGACGGCGCCGAGGCCGGCGACGGCGACCCGCAGCGGGGGCAGAGCGCGGGCGTGCGCCGGGGTTTGGGACAGCCCAAGGGGCGTCTCAGTCATGATGGAACCTTTCGGATAGGAGCCGGCCCTAACGGAGGGCCGGCGTCAGGAACGGGTCAGGGACCGGTATAGGCCGGCGGTGGCATCAGACCGGCGAAGTGGTCGGCGATCTGGCCGGCGGTGGCGAACCAGACCTCGTCGCGATGGGCGTCGAGATGCTCCAGCACCCGGCGGAACTGCTTGATGCGGAAGGGCTGGCCGACAATGAAGCTGTGGATGGTGATGCCGTAGGCGAGCGGCTGGTCCTTCGACTGGCACAGCATCTCGTCGAAATTGTCGATGGCCATGTCGGCGAAGGCCGGCGCCGTGCCGTCATGCAGGACGACCATCGGCACGTCGTTCACCTCATGCGGATAGGGCACGCTCAGCAGCGGCCCGCCGGTGGTCCGCATCCACACCGGCTGGTCGTCCATCGGCCAGTCCAGCGTGTAGCGGTAGCCGGCCTCGGCCAGCAGATCCTCGGTGTTGGCGCTGGGGTGGGCGCCGGGGCTCATCCAGCCGGCGGGGGGCTTGCCCTCGTGGCGGCGGATGGCCTCGGTCGCCTCGGCGATCAGGCGGCGCTCCTCCTCCAGGCCCATGCCGTTCTGGTGTTCGCCGTTGGTGCGGCCATGGGCGACGATCTCGTCGCCGCGCTGCCGCAGCGCCGCGACCAGTTCCGGGCAATGCTCGTAGCATTCGGTGTTGAGCAGCACTGTCAGCGGCAGGCGGTGGGCGTCGAACAGGTCGATCAGCCGCCAGCCGCCGACCCGGTTGCCGTATTCCCGCCACGCCCAATTGTAGCTGTTGGGATGGCTCAGCCCCGGCGAATAGGGCAGCCCCAGGCCGCTGCCATAGGGGAAATGCTCGACGCAGAGCGCCACATAGACGGCCAGCCGCTTGCCGCCCGGCCAGGAGAAGTCGGGACGGTCGGTGATGGCGGAATAGGGAAAGCGGTTGTGGGAGGGAAGCATCGCTTGTCCTGCCTTCGGTTCGATATGGTCAGGGCCGGTAGTCGGCCGGGGCGACGACCGAGCTTAGATCGACCTCGCCCAGCGTGTCAGAGGTGACGAGCAGCGCCGGCAGCACGACCTTGGCCTCGACCGGCTTCTTCGCGGCGGCGGCCAGCGCCTGGGTAAAGGCGGCGCGGCCCTGCGCCACCACCTGCTGGATGGAGGTGCAGGCCAGCTCGCGGTCCTTCAGCAGCTGCTGCGCCGTCGGGCTGAAGTTGGAGGCGGAGACCCGCACCGCCGGCATGCGGCCGGCCGCCTTCATCGCGGCGACCACGCCGGCCGCCATGTCGTCGGTGGCGGCATAGACGCCCTTCAGGTCGGGGAAGCGCTGGGTCCAGTCCTCCGCCGTGGTGAGGGCGGCGTTGCGGTTGTCGGCCAGCCGGGATTCGGCGACGACCGTCACCCCCGGCGCCTCCTTCGCCAGCGTCTCGCGGAAGCCCTTGGCCCGCAGGTCGGACCAGGCCTGCCCGGTCGGCCCGGCCATCATCGCCACCTCGCCCTTGCCGCCGATGGCCTGGGCCAGGCAGCGTGCCTGAAGGCGGCCCATGTCGTAATGGTCGGCGCTGACCGTCGCGCTGAGCCGGTCGCTGTTGGGCGGCGAGGAGATGCCGACCACCGGGATGCCGCGGCCGACCGCCTGCTCCACCACCGCCCGGACCGCGTCGCCGTTGGTGGCGCCGACGATGATGGCGGCGACGCCGCGCTGGGCCAGATCCTGGATCTGGGCGATCTGCTGGCTGCTGTTGGCGTCGCCGCCGGCGTTGAGCTTGACCAGCGTGACGCCGGCAGCCTTGGCCTCCTGCTCCGCCCCGTAGACGGCGGAGATCCAGAAGGACGAGGCGAGGTTGGGGATGGCGAAGCCGATGGCCTTGTCCTGCGCCAGGGCCGGCGCGGTGGAGAGCAGCAGCAGGGCGGCGAGGCTTCCGGCGAAGCGGATCGGTGAGCGGGTCATGTCCGTGTCCTTGATTGGGAGTGGAAGGACGGCAGAGAGCGCAGAAGCGTTTCGAGAAGGCCGGAGGCGATGATGACCACCCCAACGGCGATCTGAGCGACGAAGGGCGAGACGCCCTGGAGGTTGAGGCCGGTCAGCAGCACCTGGATGAAGGCGGCCCCGATCACGACGGCGGCCACGCTGGCGATGCCGCCGCTGAGCGCGGTCCCGCCGATGACCGCGGCGGCGATGGCCTGAAGCTCCATCCCCGCCCCCTCGGTCGGCAGGCCGGAGCCGGCGCGGACCGTCATCAGCACCCCGGCGAGGCCGGCGAACAGACCGCACAGGCCATAGGCCCAGAGCTGGACGCGCCGGGTGTCGACGCCCACCAGCGCCACCGCCTCGGGGTTAGACCCGGCCATCAGGATGCGCCGGCCGGCGAGGCTGCGGCCGACCAGCAGGGCGGCTCCGACCGCCAGGACCAGCGCCGCCCAGCTGGCGGCGGGCAGGACCGGCATCGGCTCGAAACCGAGGCGGGTCACCGCGCCGGCCGCGTCGAGCGGCACCACCTGCCCGTCGCCGGTGATCAGCAGCGACAGGCCGCGCACCGCGATCAGGCTGCCCAGAGTGGCGACCACCGGCTGGAGGCCGAGCGTGCCGACCAGCGCACCGTTGACCAGCCCGCAGATCAGCCCGGCCAGCGCCCCGGCGGCCAGTCCGGGCAGTCCCCAGCCATTGCAGGCCATCGCCGCGCAGACGCTGGACAGGGCGGCGACGGCACCGACCGAGATGTCGAAGCCCCGGGTCGCCAGCACGAACATCTGTCCGATGGCGAGCAGGGCGAGAACCCAGACCTGCGCCCCGATGTTGGCGGCGTTGCCCAGGCTGAGGAAGCGCGGCGTGGTGGCCGCGAACACCGCCACCGCCAGGATCAGGCAGAGCGGCGCGACCCGGAAGGGGATGGGAAGCGTGGAGCCGGCGGCGCGCAGGCCATCGGCGGAGCGGCGCAGGAGACGGGCGCTCATGACCGGTCCTCCTCTGGCTGGCGGGCGGGCCGGACCGGCAGCAGCAGGAGCAGCCGGGGCGCCTGCTGGAGCATCACCGCGCCGAGGATCACGGCGGCGATCATCAACTGCTGATAGGCGACGGGCAGGTTCAGCAGCACCACCGCGTTGTTCAGCATGGCGATGACCAGCACGCCGCACAGAGTCTGCACCGCCCTGCCCTGCCCGCCTGCCAGCGGGATGCCGCCGACGGCGCAGGCCGCAATGGTCTCGAAGGGCAGGTTGGGCGCTAGGCCGGGCTGGCCGGAGGCGACCCGGCTGGTCAGGATGACGGCGGCAAGCGCGCAGAAGGCGCCGGCCAGCAGATAGCCCGCCAGCACCGACCGCCACACCGTGATGCCGGACAGCCGCGCCGCCGTGCCGTTGGCACCGACGAGGTACCAGAGCCGGCCGGCGCGGGTGTGGGCGAGCAGCAGGTGCAGCAGGGCAAAGCTTGCCGCCGCCGCCAGGATCGGCACCGGGATGCCGGCGATCCGGCCGCGCGCCGGCCAGGAGAAGGCGTCGCTCGGCGGTGCGTCGATCGGCAGGCCGCCGGCCAGAACCGCCGCCCCGCCGCCGGCCACCATCAGCATGCCGAGCGTGACGAGGAATGGCGGCAGGGAAAAGCGCGCGACCAGCGTGCCGTTGACAAGACCGACCAGCAGCACCGACGCCGCGCCGGCAGCGAAGCCGCCCGTCACCCCGGCGGACGGCAGGGCCAGCACCGTTACAACGCTGGCCAGCGCCGCCGACGCCCCGAAGGAGAACTCGATCCCGCCGAGGATCAGCACGATGGTCTGGCCGCAGGCGGCGATGCCGAGGATGGAACCGACCCGCAGCAGATTCTCCAGATTGCCGACGCTGGCGAAGCGCGGCACCGCCAAGGCAAAGACACAGAACAGCAGCAGGACGACCCAGACGGCGGCGGGCGGGTTGAAACGGCCGGAGAAGCGGCGCGGCCGGGCGCCGGTCAGGGCCATCATGCCGCCCTCCGTCCGGCCAGCCGGTCCATCAGGGCGGCGCGGCCGGTGCCGCGCGGCAGCTCGCCATCGAGGCTGCCATGCCGCACGACCAGGATGCGGTGCGACAGAGCCATGACCTCGTCGAGGTCGCTGGAGGCGACGACGACGGCGACGCCCCGGCCGGCGGCCTCGACCAGCGCGTCGTGGATGGTTTCCCGGGCGGCGATATCGACGCCGCGCGTCGGCTCCAGCACCACCAGAACCTGCAGGTCCGGCACTGCCAGATTGCGCGACAGCAGCAGCTTCTGCTGGTTGCCACCGCTGAATCCGGCGGCCGGACGCTCCGGCTGGAACGGGTGCAGGTCCAGCCGGCGCAGCCAGGGCATCAGCGCTGCCGCCTCGCCGCCTGGCCGCAGCAGCCCGCCGCGCGAGAACAGCGCGACGGTCGAGGAAGACGCGTTCTGGAGCGCCGCCAGCGGACCGAACAGCCCCTCGGCATGGCGGTCTGCGGGAACGTAGCCGACCCCGGCGGCGACAGCCCGCACGCGGTCGCCCGGCGGCAGCGCCTCCCCCCGCACCGCGAGCGTGCCGGCGGCGACCGGCCGGGCTCCTGCCAGCGCCGCCGCCAGCTCCAGGGCGCCGGAGCCGACCAGCCCGGCCAGCCCGACGATCTCGCCGGCCCGCACGGTGATGTCGGCCGGAGCGTCCGTCGGCCCCAGCCGCAGCCCGGTAGCGGTCAACACCGGGGCCCCCGGCTGCGGCAACGCGCGGTCGCCGGTCTCCACCGTATCGCCCAGCATGGCGCGGACCAGCTCGGCGCGGCTCAGCGAGGCCAGCGGCTCGGCGTCGATCACCGCGACGCCGTCGCGCAGGACGGTGACGTCGTCGGCCAGTGCCTCGATCTCGTCGAACTTGTGGCTGATGAAAAGGATGGCGGTGCCCTCCGCGCACAGGCGGCGGACCACGCCGAACAGCCGGTCGGTCTCGTCATGGGTCAGGGCGGCGGTCGGCTCGTCCAGCACCAGCAGGGTGCAGCGCTGCCCCAGCCCGCGGGCGATCTCCACCAGCTGGCGCTCGCCGACCGACAGCCGCTCGACCGGCAGGTCGAGGTCGCAGCCGAGGCCGACCGCGTCCAGCCAGGCCCGCGCCGTGGCGCGCGGCACCAGGGCCGGCCGGGCGCGCAGACCCGTGGCGCCTGCGATGGCAAAGGCCGACAGGTTCTCCAGCACCGACAGATGGGGGAACAGGCTGAGATGCTGGTAGATCGGGATCACCCCGGCGGCAATCGCTCGGCCCACCCCGGCGAAGCGGGTCGGAACACCGTTCAGCGCGATCCGCCCACGGTCGGGTTGGATCGCGCCGACGACGATCTTCACCAGCGTGCTCTTGCCGGCACCGTTCTCGCCAAGAAGCGCATGGACCTTTCCCGGCCGCAGCCGCAACGAAGCGTTGCGGAGTGCGCAGGTCGCCCCGTAATTCTTGGCAATGCCGCTGACTTCGAGCGTCCAAATCTTAGCGGGATCGCCCCTTGTCTGTCGTGTCATGGCTGTTCGTGTCACGGTAACCCTCGCGCTTACCCTGTTTCTTTTGAACTCTGACGGTTCAGTGACAGGAAGCGTGCCGGAGGACACCGGACCTCACAAACGACTTGTTCGGCCCCTATGCATGACCTAGGCTCATCCATAGGAGGCCATGCCGATGCCGAAACGACCGCTGCCGCCGCTCAACACCCTGCGCGGGTTCGACGCCGCCGCGCGGCACCTCTCCTTCACGCTGGCGGCCGACGAGCTTCACCTGACCCAGGGCGCGATCAGCCGGCAGGTGCGCGACCTCGAACTGGCGCTGGACTGCCAGCTGTTCCGCCGCATGACCCGGCGCATCGAACTGACGCCGGAGGGGGAGGATTTCGCCCGCACCGTCCGCGATAGCTTGAGCGAGCTGGAGCGTGCAGCGCAGCGGATCGGCCGGTCGCGGACGATGCGCACGCTGACCATCTCGATCCTGCCGACCATCGCGTCGCTGTGGCTGATGCCGCGCCTGCATCTGTTCACCCAGGCCAACCCCGGCGTCGAGGTGCGGATCATCTCGTCGATCGAGCCGTCGAACCTGCTGGCGCACGAGGCCGACATCGCGATCCGGGTCGGCCGCATTCCGGGCCGCCGCTACGAGCGCGGACAGCCGCGCATCGACCTGGACATGGTGACGAGTTGGGACGGCGTGCAGGCCGACGAGCTGTTCCCCGACATCCTCCGCCCGGCCTGCGCGCCGGAGCTTGCGGGCGAGGCGGTGCTGGAGGACGGCCGGCCGGTGGTGCGCCTGCCGCTGATCCACACCTCCAGCCGCCGGCACGCCTGGCCGGACTGGCTGAGGGCGACCGGTGGACAAGCCGTGGCCGGAACCGGCGGCGAGCTGGAATTCGGCCATTTCTTCATGTCGCTGGACGCCGCCCGCCAGGGCCGCGGGATCGCCATCGTGCCCGACATCCTGCTGGCGCAGTACGACCGTCGCGCCGAACTGGCGATGCCACTGCCATCCGAGGTGCGCAGCGCCGGCGAATATTACCTGCTGATCCACGAAAGCCGGCTGGACGATCCCCGGACACAGGCTTTCCGCGGCTGGATCCTCGCGGAAGCCCGCAAGGCGCGCGATGGGCTGACGTCCCCGGTCGATCCGAGCGTCAGCACTATTCCTTCCCAGCTTTCCCATCTTTAGCGCTGCAACCATACGTCCTGACGGATCGATCTACGACTTCAATGCCATCCGTTGGGACGGGCACCCTTTCTTGGGCGGCTGGCGCACGAGGATCGAGGCACGAAAGAGCCCTAACAGCATGGTGCATTTCCGCAAGCCGAACGATGACGAAGGCCACGTAGACGAAGCCCTGCCACGTGGCCACGTACGTGAAATCGGCCACCCACAAGGCATTCGGGCGGGGCGCCTGGAACTGGCGGTTCACCCGGTCGAGCGGACAGGGAGCCGCCTGGTCGCTGCTCGTCGTCCGCACTGCCTTGCCCCGCGTGACGCCCCACAGCCCCATGCGCCGCATCAGGCGAGCCACTGTGCAGCGTGCCACGTCGAGGCCCTCCCGCCGCAACTGCCGCCAGACCTTCCGTACCCCGTAGACCTGGAAGTTTTCCTCCCAGACCCGTCGGATAACCACACTCAGCTCGGCGTCGCTTCGCGAGCGGGCCGGCGCCTTGGCCGGATCGGCCGTCCGGGCGGCATGGGCGTAGTAGGTCGACGGGGCGATCGGCAGCACTCGGCAGATCGGCTCGCCCCCGTGGACGGCGCAGTGCGCGTCGATGAAGGCGATCATTTCCGAAACGGGCGGTCGAGCTCCGCCTGGGCGAAATACGCCGACGCCTTGCGTAGGATCTCGTTCGCCTGGCGCAGTTCCCGGACCTCGCGCTCCAGCGCCTTGATCCGCTCCTGCTCGTCCGTCGTTGGGCCGGGTCGTTTGCCCTGGTCACGCTCGGCCTGGCGGACCCAGTTCCGCAACGTCTCCGCCGTGCAGCCGATCTTCGCCGCAATCGAACTAATCGCCGCCCACTGCGACGCGTGCTCCTCGGCGTGATCGAACACCATCCGCACCACGCGCTCGCGCACTTCAGGGGCGTATTTGGGGGATGCCTGTTTCGTCATGATGACCCCATCCTCTTGTATCTCTCCCTTGCCCGCTGACACGACACCGGCGAGGCTGGCGGCGGACGGGAGCCCGCCCATCTCTCGGGTGATCGAGCCCGTTCTTGATCTCTCGGGTGATCGAGCCCGTTCTTGAGCACGGTGCCCCGTCCGCCGGTTCCATCCGGAACCCGAACAGTCGCTCGGGCCGCAAGGTGAGCCCGCATTCGCAAGGACGGGTCATCGAACAGCCTTCTTCGCCAAGCTTCGTCGGCATTGACGTCTCGAAGGACCGTCTCGACGTACACATTCTGCCCGCAGGGCAGGCCTTCGCCGTTGCGCGCAACGGCGAAGGCCTGGATCACCTCGTCACCGAGTTGCGCACGCGTGCCCCCACCCTGATCGTGCTTGAAGCGACGGGCGGCTTCGAAGTGACCGTCGCCGCCGTCCTGGCGGGCGCTGGTCTGCCCCTGGCCGTCGTTAATCCGCGTCAGATCCGCGATTTCGCCCGCGCCACTGGGCGGCTCGCCAAAACCGACGCGCTCGATGCCCAGATCATCGCCCTGTTCGCCGAACGCATCCGCCCCGAACCGCGCCCGATCGCCGACGCCGAGAGCCAGGTGCTGGCCGAGTTGGTGGCGCGGCGTCGGCAAGTGGTCGAGATGATCGGCATGGAAGCCAACCGCCTGCGTCAGGCCCGCAGCCCACGGGTCCGCCGCACCATCGAGGCCACCCGGAAAACCTTGGAGGCTCAACTGGTCGAGTTGGACAAGGACATCGACGACAGCGTGCGTGGCTCCCCCGTCTGGCGAGCTGCCGACGACCTGCTGACCTCAGTCCCCGGCTTCGGCGGCATCACCGCGCGCACGTTGATCGCTGATCTACCCGAACTCGGCCGCCTTGACCGCCGGCGTATCGCCGCCTTGGTCGGCGTCGCGCCCGTCAACCGCGATTCCGGCCAGATGCGTGGCCATAGAGCCATCGCCGGTGGCCGCACCGCTGTGCGCAACGCCCTCTACATGGCTGCGCTCTCGGCGGTCCGCTGGAACCCCGTCATCAAGGCCCATTACACCAGGATCGTGGCAACAGGGCGTCCCAAGAAGGTCGCCCTCGTCGCTTGCATGCGCCATCTCCTCACCATCCTGAACGCCATCATCAAGACAGCCTCGCCATGGAAAACCGCTTGACCTGCAACACAGTCGCTCAAGAAACGGGGCCTCCGGGAAACCCGGCGCGGTTCAGCATCTGAGCAGGATAATGCCGCGACGGGCGCGCCGCCACTGTTCCCGTGACAACGCCGCTGCAACAGAACCCCGGCTTAGGCAGAAGTCCAAGTTGCGCGCAAATGTCCAACCCGCAATCCTTATACAACTTGGTACTGACCTTAAGCATTAGCGGAACCGCGACCTCTCCCGCTTCGTTATTGCAGCAATGAACAATCCATAAAACGGAGCGGGGACCAAGTTGGCAATCGCTCGTTTCGCAGGGGCCGCACTGTTGCTGGCAGGGGCCATGGCCGGCCCGGCGTCGGCACAGACCGGCACGCCCTCCGACAATGTGCCAACCGCATCGGTCCCCTCCGATAAAGCCACCCCACCCACAGCCGCGGCTCCGCCCGACGACGGCAACTGGGTGATGCCGGCCAAGAACTACGCCAGCACCCGCTACAGCGAACAGGACCAGATCAACGCCACGAATGTCCACGACCTTCAGGTGGCCTTCACCTTCTCCACCGGCATCGACCGCGGTCATGAGGCGGCGCCGCTGGTGGTGGGCGGAACGATGTACATCGTCACCCCCTTTCCCAACCGTCTGTTCGCGCTCGACCTGACCAAGCCCGGCGCGCCGGTGAAATGGAGCTTCGATCCGAAGCCGGCGGCCTCGGCGCAGGGGGTGGCCTGCTGCGATTATGTCAACCGGGGGGCCGCCTTCGCCGACGGCCGGCTGTTCTTCAACACGCTGGATAGCCAGACCATCGCCGTCGAGGCGGAAACCGGCCACGAGCTGTGGCGCACGCAACTGGGCGACATCAACAAGGGAGAGACCATGACCATGGCTCCCCTGGTGGTGAAGGGAAAGGTGCTGGTCGGCAATTCGGGAGGCGAATTCGGCGTGCGCGGCTGGCTTACCGCGCTGGACGCCGCGACCGGCAAGATCGCCTGGAAGGCTTACAGCACCGGCCCTGATGCCGACGTGCTGATCGGCCCGGACTACCAGCCCTTCTACGACAAGGAGAGGAGCACCAACCTCGGCATGTCCAGCTGGCCGCCCGATGCCTGGACCATCGGCGGCGGCACGGTTTGGGGCTGGATTTCCTACGATCCGGAGCTGAACCTGATCTATCACGGCACCGCCAACCCCGGCCCGTGGAACCCGGAACAGCGGCCGGGCGACAACAAATGGACCGGCGGAATCTTCGCCCGCAACCCCGATACGGGTCAGGCGCGCTGGTTCTATCAGGTGGTCCCCCACGACCTGTACGACCACGACGCCGTCAACGAGCTTCTGCTTCTCGACCTGCCGGTGAACGGCACGCTGCGCAAGACCGTCGTCCGGCCGGAACGCAACGGCTACGTCTATGTGCTGGACCGCGCGACGGGGGAGGTGCTGTCGGCCGACCCCTATGCCGCCATCAACTCCTCTGCCGGCGTCGATCTGAAAACCGGCGAGCTGACGATGGTGGAGGCGAAGGCGCCGAAGATGGGCAAGGTCGTGCGCGACATCTGCCCGACGGCTCCGGGGTCGAAGGACTGGAACCCCTCCGCCTTTTCGCCGCGCACCGGCCTGATCTACATCCCCCACATGAATCTCTGCATGGACTGGCAGAGTGCGGAGGCCAACTACATCGCCGGCACTCCCTACATCGGGGCGGAGGTGCGGATGTTCGCCGGTCCCGGCGGCAACCGCGGCGAGCTGTCGGCCTGGGATCCGCTCAAGCGCGCCAAGGCCTGGAGCGTGAAGGAAGATTTGCCGCTGTGGAGCGGCGCGCTCGCCACCGCCGGCGACCTGCTGTTCTACGGAACCATGGAAGGCTGGTTCAAGGCGCTCGACGCCCGCACCGGCGAGGAGCTTTGGCGCTTCAAGGCCGGCTCCGGGATCATCGGCCAACCCATCGCCTACCGGGGGCCGGACGGGCGCGAATACATCGCCGTGCTGTCGGGGGTCGGCGGCTGGGCCGGAGCGGTGGTGGTCGGCGACCTCGACCCGCGCGATTCCTCCGCGGCTTCCGGCTGGGCGAACGCCGTCGCCGATCTGAAGCAGAAGACCACAAAGGGGGGGATGCTGTATGTCTTCGCCCTTCCACAGCGCCGTTAGGACGGCCCTGCTCGCCATCCCCTTGGCAGGCCTGGGGCTGGCGGCCTGCGACCGCGAGGATCGGGAGCCGCGCGGCGCCCCGGTGGGCGACAGCGGTCCGGCCGCCATCACCCAGGGCTCGCTCTATGCCGGCGAGCCCTCCCCGCCCCGCCCCAGCCACCGCGAGTATGAGAACAACGCCTACCACCTCTCCCAGGGCAAGCAGCTTTACACCTCATTCAACTGCAACACCTGCCACGCCAACGGCGGCGGCGGCATCGGCCCGGCGCTGATGGACGACAAATGGATTTACGGCGGCACGCTGGACAACATCTACGCCACCATCGTCCAGGGGCGGCCCAACGGCATGCCCTCCTTCCGCAACAAAATCCCCGAACAGCAGGTCTGGCAACTCGCCGCCTATGTCCGCTCGCTGAGCGGCCAGACGCCGAAAGCCGCCTCGCCGTCGCGCAACGACACCCTGAACGCCAAGCCGGCCGAACAGCGCATGCCGAAGGAGGAGCCGAAGGGCAGCAGCCCGGGCGGTCCCAACCTGGAAGGCCGGCAATGAAAAGGGCCGGCGGACTTGCCACCGCGGCCTTGACGGCAGCGGCCCTGACCGTCCTCCTGACGGGCTGCGAGGGGGTGCAGTCGGCGCTCGACCCTGCCGGCCATCAGGCCGGACGGATCGCCGGCCTGTGGTGGCTGTTCCTCGGCGTGCTGACCGTCATTTACCTGCTGGTGCTGGCCGGGTTGCTGATCGCAGCAATCCGCCCACGCCGCCGCGGCCGCCTGCACCAGGGACCGGCTTTCGCCAAGGAGCCGCCCATCGAACGCCGGCTGACCCGTGGGCTGACCGCCTGGGCGGTGGGGACCGGGGTCATCATCCTCACGCTGACCGGCCTCAGCTATGCCGTCGACCGCGACGTATTGGGCCTGACCGGACGGGCCGAGTTGGAGATCGAGGTCACCGCCAAGCAATGGTGGTGGCAGGTCAAGTACAACGACCCGGTCCCCAGCCGCAGCTTCGAAACCGCCAACGAGATCCGCCTGCCGGTCGGTGTGCCGGTGCGGGTGGTGCTGAAGTCGCAGGACGTCATCCACAGCTTCTGGGTGCCCAACCTGCATGGCAAGACCGACCTGATCCCCGGCCGCGTCAACGAAACCACGCTGACCGCCGACCGGGAAGGCCGCTTCCGCGGCCAATGCGCGGAGTTCTGCGGCTTTCAGCATGCCAACATGGCGCTGGATGTGCTGGCGATGCCGCGCGACCGGTTCGACGCCTGGCGCGCCGCCCAGCTCTCCTCCGCGCCCGCGCCCGGCGACGCATTGCAGGAGCAGGGCCGGCAGGTCTTCCTCAGCTCCGCCTGCGTGATGTGCCACACCATCCATGGCACCAGTGCCGCCAGCCGGGTCGGTCCCGACCTGACCCATGTCGCCGGCCGCCTGTCGCTCGCCGCCGGAACCCTGCCCTACAACAAGGGCAATCTCGCCGGCTGGATCGCCGACCCGCAGCGCATCAAGCCCGGAACGCGGATGCCGGTCACCGGCCTGTCGCCCGACCAGCTGCAGGGGGTGGTCGCCTATCTGGACAGCCTGAAATGAGCGCCCGCAGCGAAAAGCCCGTCATCCGCCGCGACGGCCCGGCGCTGGGCGAAGCGGAGACGCATCGCCGCCTGTCGCTGAGCTGGGCGACGCCGCCCGGCCTGTGGGGCTGGCTGTCCAGCGTCGACCACAAGCAGGTCGGCCGCCGCTACATCGTCACCGCCTTCGTCTTCTTCCTGCTGGCGGGACTGCTGGCGCTCGCCATGCGGATGCAGCTGTCGGGGCCGGAGCGGACGCTGCTGTCGCCCGACCGCTACAACCAGATCTTCACCATGCACGGCACGACGATGATGTTCCTCTTCGCCGTGCCGGTGATGGAGGCCTTCGCCATCTTCCTGGTGCCGCTGATGGTTGGCACCCGCGCCATCGCCTTTCCCCGCCTGAACGCCTTCAGCTATTGGGTCTATCTGGCCGGCGGCGTGATGCTGTGGGTGGCCTTCATCCTGAATGCCGGGCCGGATGTCGGCTGGTTCGCCTACGTGCCGCTGTCGGGACCCCAGTTCTCACCCGGAAAACGCGTCGATTTCTGGGCGCAGATGATCACCTTCACCGAGGTGGCGGCGCTTGCCGTTTCGGTGGAGATCATCGTCACCGTCTTCAAGCAGCGCGCACCCGGCATGTCGCTGAACCGCATCCCGCTGTTCGTCTGGGGACAGCTGGTCACCTCCTTCATGGTGGTGTTCGCCATGCCGGCGGTGATGGTGTCCAGCAGCATGCTGATCATGGACCGGCTGATCGGCACCCATTTCTTCAACCCGGCGGAAGGCGGCGACGCCCTTTTGTGGCAGCACCTGTTCTGGTTCTTCGGCCATCCGGAGGTCTACATCATCTTCCTGCCGGCGACCGGCTTCGTCTCCTCCATCCTGCCGACCTTCGCGCGCCGGCCGATCTTCGGCTACACCGCGCTGGTACTGGCGCTGTTCGCCACCGGGTTCCTCGGCTTCGGGCTGTGGGTGCACCACATGTTCGCCACCGGGCTGCCGCATCTGGGCAACAGCTTCTACACCGCGGCCAGCATGACCATCGCCATCCCCAGCGGCATCCAGATCTTCTGCTGGATCGCCACCCTGTGGGACGGACGGCCGCGCTTCGCCACGCCGCTGCTGTTCGTCATCGGCTTCATCGTCGTTTTCGTGCTGGGCGGGCTCAGCGGCATCATGCTGGCCTCGGTCCCGCTCGACAGTCAGGCGCATGACACCTATTTCGTCGTCGCCCATTTCCACTATGTGCTGATCGGCGGCGCGGTGTTCCCGCTGTTCGGCGCCGTCTATTACTGGTTCCCGAAATTCACCGGCCGGATGCTGTCGGAACGGGCAGGAGCCTGGAACTTCTGGCTGTTCTTCATCGGCTTCAACCTGACCTTCTTCCCGATGCACATCCTGGGGCTGATCGGCATGCCGCGGCGGGTCTACAGCTATCCGGCGGGGATGGGGTGGGACGGGCCGAACCTGCTGGCGAGCGCCGGTGCAGTGATCCTGGCGGCCGGTGTCGCGACCTTCCTCGGCAATGTCTAGCACAGCCTGAAGCACGGCGTCGCCGCCGGCGACAATCCGTGGCAGGCGTCGACCCTGGAATGGGCCACCTCCTCCCCGCCGCCCAGCTACAATTTCGTCCACATCCCCGTGGTGACCGGACGGGAGGCGCTGTGGACTGAGCCCGACGGCCTGCCCGTCGTCTGCGGCCTGCGGGTGGACCAGCGCGAGCTTCTGCTGACCAGCGTGGTCGACGCCGATCCAGAGGTTCGGGAACCCTCACCGGAGCCGTCGATCTGGCCTCTGCTGTCGGCGCTGGCGGTCACTGTCCTGTTCATCGGCTCGATCTTCACGCCTTGGGCGGTGGTGTGGGGCGCCGTTCCGCTGGCGGTCGGGCTGATCGGCTGGTTCTGGCCGAAATCGCCGCCCGACACTCCGGAACCGGTGATCGACTGATGGACCAATCCCCCCGCTTCGCCGCCGACCTCGCCCATCTGCCGACCAGCGCGCACGGGCCGCGTTCGCTCACTTGGTGGGGCACGCTGGGCTTCATCCTGATCGAGGGCGCCGGTTTCGCGCTGGCCGCCGCCGCTTACTTCTACCTGATGGGCCAGACGGAGACCTGGCCGCCCGGGCTGGCTCCGCCCGACTGGCTGTGGGGAACGCTCCAGCTTGTCCTGACGCTGGTCAGCCTGATCCCCAACCTGTGGACCGACCGGGTCGCCCATGCCGACGATCTGCGGAAGGTGCGGATTGGCTTGGTGGTCATGTCGGCGGTCGGGCTGCTCACCCTGGTGATTCGCGCCTTCGAATTCGGGGCGCTGAACTGCCGGTGGGACGACAACGCCTATGGCTCCATCGTCTGGCTACTGCTGGGGCTGCACGCCACCCACCTGATCACCGATGTCGGCGACACGCTGGTCCTGACGGTTCTGATGTTCACCAGACATGTCGAGCCGCGCCGCTTCACGGACGTCACCGACAACTGCGTTTACTGGAACTTCGTGGTGGCCGCCTGGGTCCCACTCTGGGCGCTGCTCTACGTCGTGCCGAGGCTGGTCTGAGATGGCGGCCCGGAGCACTCCCCTCACCGCCTGGGCCGGCTGGCTGGCCGGTCCCCTGGGCTGGCTCATCCAGCATCAGGGCGGCTCCAACACGGTGTTCTGGAACTGCGCGCTGGGCCGCCCGTCCCTGGTGGTGACGTTGGGGGTGGTCGGCGCGCTGGTCGCGCTGGCCGGCGGCTGGCTGTCCTGGCGGGCGATGCGCAACGCCGGACCGGCCGATGCCGCGGCACCTGGCCGGGGAAGCCAGCGCTTCATCGCCATGCTGGGCGTGCTGGCGGTGCTGATCTTCCTGGTGGCGATCGCCGGACAGACGATGGCCGGGATCATGCTGCGGGGGTGCGGCAGATGATGAGCCAGCTGAGGACATTGGGCGCGCTGGCCCTGCTGCTCCTCCCGTCCCCCGCCCTCGCCCATGGCAGCAGCGGCGAAAGCATCGCCTTCGAGCCCTGGCTCGGCCTGCCGCTGCTGCTGAGCGGCATGCTGTACCTGACTGGCTCTTTGCGTCTGGCGGCGCGGCGGCACCGGCCGGGAGGGGGCCGGCGGACGCTGCTGTTCGCCGGAGGCTGGCTTCTGCTGGCGCTGCCGCTGGCGACGCCGCTGCATCTGTGGGGCGGCCGGTCCTTTGCCGCCCATATGGTGGAGCATGAAATCATCATGGTGCTGGCGGCGCCGCTGCTGGCATTGGCCCGCCCGCTCGGCGTGCTGCTCTGGGGGATACCGGGCGGGGTGCGGCGCCGGCTGGTGCAGGCGGGGCGGCAGCCGCTCCGCGGCGTCTGGCGGCCTGTCACCGGCCCGCTGACCGCGACCGCCTTGCAAACGGCCGTGCTGTGGCTGTGGCACATCCCCGCAGCGTTCGAGGCGGCTGTCCATTCGCCGGTGCTCCACGCTCTCCAGCACATGAGTTTCCTTGCCTCGGCGGTGCTGTTCTGGTGGGCGCTGGCCTTCGGGCGCGCCGGACGGCATGGCTATGGCCTGGGGGCGCTGTGCCAGTTCCTGACGGCCCTGCAAAGCGGGCTTCTCGGGGCGCTGCTGACGCTTGCCGGGACGCCCTGGTACCCGACTTACGCCATCCGGACAGAGGGCCGCCTGTCACCGCTGGAGGACCAGCAGCTGGCCGGCATCGTGATGTGGATTCCGGCCGGACTGGTTCATGCCGGCGCCGCTTTCGTGCTGATCGCGCTGTGGCTCAACGGCCCGCGGCGTCGCCCAGGGAGGAACCGCGATGTTCTTTGGGCGGAGTAGACGCATCGCCATCGTCGTTTTCGCACTGGCCGTCGCCTCAGGCGCCGCCGGAGTGGCGTTGGAGACGATGCAGGAAGGCAACAAGGCGTACCGGCGCGCCGCCGAGATCACCGGCGGCGATCCCCATGCCGGAGAGGAGGCAGTGCTGCGCTATGGCTGCGGCAGCTGCCACACCATCCCCGGCATCATCCGCGCCCGTGGGCTGGTCGGCCCGCCCTTGAGCGGGTTCGGCAGCCGGATTTATATCGCCGGCGTCCTCGCCAACAACCCGGACAACCTCGTGCGCTGGATCCAGGACCCACCGTCGGTCTCCCCGCGCACCGCCATGCCGAAGCTGGGGGTTACCGATGGCGATGCCCGCGACATCGCTGCCTATCTCTACACCCTGACGGAGGGCAACTGGTGATGCGCCGCCCGAGCCTGCCAACCCTGCTGGTCGCCTGTCTGCTCGCCTCTCCCACAACCGCCGCCGAGACGTTGCGCGTCTGCGCCGATCCCAACAACCTTCCCTACAGCAACGACCGCGGCGAAGGGTTCGAGAACCGGATCATGGAGCTGCTGGCCCACGACATGGGGATCAAGGTGGGCTACACATGGTGGGCGCAGCGCCGCGGCTTCATCCGCAACACGCTGAAGGCCGGCCTCTGCGACGTCATCGCCGGGGTGCCGTCGACGATGGAGATGCTGGCGGTCACCCGGCCCTATTACCGCTCCACCTACGTCTTCGTCACCGCAACCGACCGCGGTCTGGACATCCGCAGCTTCGACGACCCGCGGCTGCGCAGCCTGAAGGTCGGCGTTCAGATGATCGGTGACGACTTCTCCAACGCGCCGCCGGCCCATGCGCTGAGCCGCCGCGGCATCGTCACCAACGTTCGCGGCTACCTCGTCTACGGCGACTATACCAAGCCCAACCCCACTGCCCGCATCGTTGAGGCAGTGGTGAATGGGGAATTGGATGTCGCGGTGGTGTGGGGGCCGCAGGCCGGCTATTTCGCAGCGCGCCAGCCGGCGCCGCTGACCATTATGCCGGTCACCCCTGGTGTCGACAGCCCGACTTTGCCGATGATGTTCGACATCTCCATGGGCCTGCGCAAGGAGGACGTCACCCTGCGCCGCCGGTTGGAGGACGCGGTCGAGCGCAACCGTGCCGCCATCGACCGAATTCTGGCCGATTACGGCGTTCCCCGCACCGATCCGCCATAGGATCGGCAGGTGCTTCGGCTCTGTTGCGGCGTGTCGCGTTGTTGCACGGATGGATCCGGTGGGGTAGGTCGTGGCGCCGTTCTTCGTTAGCCGGATTTCCCACGACGCCGCACAAGGCGAACGCCGCCCGTCGCCATCACATCCCGCGACCGAAGCGGAAGGTGACGAGCTGGGCCGAGTACGACGCATCGCTGCGCCTGCGCGGCAGCCTGACCGTCTGGGTCTCCGACGAGGCAATCGCGCATTGGAAGGCGGCGCCGCGGACCACGCCGGGCGGACAGCCCAGCTACTCCGACTTGGCGATCACGACGGCCTTGATGCTGCGCGCCGTGCTCCGACTGGCGTTGCGTCAGACCGAGGGGCTGATCGCCTCCGTCCTGCGGCGCTTGGCCTCGACCTACCGGTGCCGGACCATTCCACCATCGCCCGGCGCGCCAGAACGGTGGCGCTGCCGGGCACACAGCCCTGCTACAGCGGAGCGCTCCACCTGCTGGTGGACAGCACCGGAAGGAACCATAAAGAGGCCGGTGCTGCGCCCAACATTCCGCCACGCGCCAACAATCACTGGAAAACTGCTTCTCACCCTACCTCTACCGGAACCGCAACGTCATCGAGCATATGTTCGGACGCCTCGAGGACTTCCGGCGCATCGCCACCCGGTATGACCGGTCCGCCACCAGCTTCATGGCGGCCGTCCACATCGCCGCAACCGCCGCCTACTGGTTATGAGTCCGGACCCTAACACTTTGGCCTTCATCGCAAGCTCGACGCCATGCGGCTCGATACCGTGACAGCGCCGACACTGCCCGATCGTCGAAGGCCGCCGCAAAGCTCCAGTAGCCGATTTGAAAGCCGATGTAGCTGTCGATGCAGAAATCGACCAATTGAAGGTCGAGCGGCATTCGGTTTCCCACTGCGTGGCACAGTTGCGTGGCCTCCGCCGCCGACAGACCGAACTCCACGATGCCGCCTGCCACGTCCCACGCCACATCCTGGCAGCCGATACGGTCATGTGCATAGGCATGGTCGAGCGCATCCGCCTTCAGCAAACGGCCATCGGAGCAGCGCAGCCATTCCCACAGATGGAGACGGTTGTCGGTAACGATACGCCGTATCCGGGAGCCAAGTCTCCCCAGGATATCCGGAGTCCATCGCGCCAACCGCAAGGTGGCGGGCTCCCCCAGGGCTTCCGTGAGGTTGACGCGAGCCATTGCCAGCAGAGCGGGCAAGTCCGCACCGACGGCCCCGTCCACCGGAAAGGACCGTGCCCGAAGCAGCAGATAGTCGGCCAGATGGGTAATCAATTCGGGTGTCGCGATGCAAAGAGGACGGGCGTCGTCCAGCCAGCGCTCGGCAAGAAAGCCGTGGCGCAGCGCCACCGGCTCTGCGACGAATCCGGCCCGGTGAAGCGTCCGTGCCCGCTCCAGCTTGGCCTCGCCCGCACGCCCGAGACCAGCGAATTTCAGCAGCCAAGTCCCCGACTCTGTCCGAAGCAGATATTTGCAACGTTCCTGCTGTGCATGGACCGGTGGCCAAGCCGCCGGATTGCCATACAGCAGGCTGCGCCAGTCGCCGCCCGACAGGGACTGTAACGGTGCCACCGGCGGTCCGACCCGATCCTCGAACCAACGTTCCAGAGGCGGAACCCGGCCGTCCGCCGACCGGAACAGCGTGTCGAATGGGACAACCGAGCGATTGACCTCGGACCAGCGTCGACGGTGGGCGGGCGAGGCTTCCGGCCCAAGGTCGCCGTCATGGCTTGGCAGGAAAGCAATGCGGCCGCGCGGAACACCCCGCTCCTCCAGCCAGTCGGCGACCGCTCCGAAGGAACTGCCCGACAGGCCAGGCCCCTCGTCGACGACCACCGAACAGGCCGCCGGATCCGCTGTCAAGGCCGCCCCGAGGCGGGCCGATACGCACAACGCACGGCGGAACGGATGACCGACCGGCCGAAGCGTGACCGGCTGACCGGCGCCCAGACCGACCGCCGCCATCGCTGCCAGCCCGATGCCGATGCTGCGCAGCCCAATGACGGTCACAGGCCTCGGCAGGCTCGCCGACAGGCGACGCGCCGACTCCAGATACGCCTCCGGATAGACGGCATAGAAGGCGTGGCCTTCCGCCTGCCGCATCCGGACGGCTGCAGGAAGCGGTTGGGCCGCCAGCGCGAGCAGCGCCTCCGCCTGGACGGGAACGAGGTGCCGGAACCCGCTGTCCCAGGACGATGCGATGGACCGGGCGAATGCCATCAGCAGCCCCATTGCCGCTCGATTGGCCGGCGTGTCGTCGTCCTCGCCCGCCGCCTCGAACGCGGCGTCCGCCAACCCTTGCGCCAGTTCCGAAGCCTCGATGAACAGCGACACCAACGCGCCGTGGCGATCAATGCCGGCGGGCATGGCATGCACGGCCGCCAAGGCGTCGACCATCCGCGCCAGGACAGCGCGCGCATCCGCGCTGCGGTCGTGATCTCCGTAGACCAGCATGGCTCTAATCGCTCCGACCGGCGAGATAGCGGTAGGCCGCCGCCTTGAAGACGTCGAAATGCGGAACGGTCCAGCCTTCCCGCTCGAGGCCGGACAGCGCGCTACCCCGCGATCAACAGGGGAGCCGGAGCCGCCGCTTGGCTGGTCCCGGCGTAGCGGCGGATCATCGCGCCGCAGAACTCCGCAAACTCTTCGGCGACCTGCGGCGGGCTGGTGTGGTGCGGTTCGATCCCGCGATGCTCTGGCGTGAAGCAGAAAGTGACGGTAACGTCGAAATCGGCCAGTGCCTCCATCTGCCGGTCGAACCAGCTGAGCGCGTTCGGGCGGAAGCTGTCGGCCCAGGACAGGCCGGTGCGCAGGTGCCGCACGCCCAGCCGCTTCATCCAGGCCACCGCCTCGTCCAGCCGGTGGTCCTCGAAGTGGAACCATTGGCACAGCCCCATCCGAGCCGCGTGGGGCGCATAGGCGTCGAGCGCCGGCTTGGGCGTCCCGTCCGCCCGCAGAAGCCCCATATGGAAGTGCCGGTAGTAGGAGGAGCCTTCCGCCTCCTTGTGGCGCGTCGTCGCCTCCCAGGTGCTGGGCAGGTCGTAGAGGCTGTACCAGTGGATGCGCGGGACGTGGCCGATCAGAAGCTCGGCGGTGCGGGTGAGCCCCCAGGCCTGCACCTCCTCAGCGCCGAAGGAGGAGACGCCAGCCTCGGTCACCCAAACCGGCTTGCCGGTGACGGCGCGGATCTCATCTATCTTCTGCGGCCATTCCTGGATCTGCCAGAGATTCCAGTCCAGAGGGAAGCCGTGGACCGCCACCACGTCCACCTGCTCCAGCGCGCCGCGCTCGTCCAGTCGGCGGATGAAGGATGGGTCGATGGGCGAGATGCCGCCCAGCACGCGGGGAAGCGCGGCATTCTCCGCGCGGATCGCCTGCCCGGCGAGGATGGTCATGCGGGCGAACAGATCCCATTCGGGATCAAGTTTCGGGTCCCAATGTGACTTGTTGTTGGGCTCGTTCCAAATTTTGGCAGCTTCGATCATTCCCGGCTTCCCTCGCTGACATGGCCGTGCGGCGGAGAGGCGGGATAGACGGCCCCCGCTTCCGTCGGCCGTTCGACACGGCGGCAAACATAGACCTCGCGCTCCGGATGTTCGAGAATCCGGAAACCGGCGCTGCGCAGCATCGCCTCGGCGCAGGCGGCATTCGGCGCCCACCAGTTGGTCCAATCCCTGGCATATTGATGCTCGATGAAATGCAGCTTCGGATAGCCGGGGGCGTCGAAATGCTCCTGCTCGAAGAAGTCATAATCGGCGTTCACCGGCTCGACCTCCTGGGATCCGCGCTGCATGGACTGGAAGATCATCAGGTCCCCGGCGGCATGCTCGTGGATCAGGTCGAGCGCCAGCAGCGGATGGCGCAGATGGTAGAGTACCCCCATGAACAGGACGATATCGAACCGTTCGCCAAGCAGTGCCAAATCATAGACCGACAGCTTGCGGAACTCGATGTCCTGCCCGGTCACCTCGGCGGCGAAGCGGGCCTGCGCCAGATAACGGTCATCGAAATCGATTCCAACCACCCGATCGGCGCCCCGCCGCTTCATCTCAATAGAATAGAAGCCGCCGTTGCAGCCGATGTCGAGGACGGTCCGGCCGCTCAGATCCTCCGGCACCGCATGGGCGAACAGCCGCCATTTCACGTTCGGGTAATCGTGCAGAAAATGATCGGGCGCGGTTTTCACGCCGTTCAGGTCGATGTTGTGAAACCATTCCCCAAGGGCCGCGGCGCGCGCGCGGATCTGATCGGCGGTCAGGCGGGTCATGCGGCAACCTCGTTGATGCTCTGGACCTTCAGCCCCCAATCGCCGGCGATCAGCACGCTACGGGAAGCAGGACTGATCTCGAAGCGGGAATGGAAGTCCAGCGGAAGGCCCAGCGCATGAGTCAGCGCCGCCTTGATGACGTCGCCGTGACTGACCAGCGCCACGCTCCGTCCCGGATACCGTCGGCGCAGGGCTTCGATACAGCGGGCGATCCGGACCTGAGCCTCCACCATCGTTTCACCGCCGGGAGGCCGAGCATGGCCGCGGGCGCGATTCCAGAGGTCCCAGCCGGGATCGCCGGCCAGGGCGTCGAAGCGCATCCCAGACCAGGCGCCGAGATCAAGTTCGTTCAACTCCTCCATCACCGCCACGGCCAAGCCCTGTGTCTGGGCAATCGGAAGGGCGGTTTCGACGGCGCGTTCCAGCGGGCTGGTCAGGACCGCGGCGAGGCTGTGGACCGCCAGCGACCGGGCCAGCCGGGCGGCCTCGCGCCGGCCGGTCTCGCCCAGCGTCACGCCGGCCATCCGGCCGCACAGCACCGTCCCCAATCGATCGTGCGAGGCGTGACGGATCAGAATCAGGATGGTCTCCATGCGGTCGGTCACGCCGCGTCGCGCGGCATGGGCCATGTCTCGCCCGAGATGAAGCGGAGCGTGCGTTCGCGGGCCTCGTGGTCGGTGAACTGCTCGGGCGGCGATTTCATGAAGTAGCTCGACGGTCCGATCAGCGGCCCGCCGATCTTCCGGTCGAGCGCCAGCTTTGCGCAACGGACCGCGTCGATGACGATTCCGGCGGAGTTCGGACTGTCCCACACCTCCAGCTTCAGCTCCACGTTGAGCGGCACGCCGCCGAAGCTGGTGCCCTCCAGCCGGATGTGCGCCCATTTCCGGTCGGTCAGCCAGGGAATATGGTCGCTGGGGCCGACATGGACGTCGTCCGCATCAAGCGGCACATTGAACTGGCTGGTCACCGCGCGCGTCTTCGACAGCTTCTTCGATTCCAGCCGTTCGCGCTCCAGCATGTTCTTGAAATCGGTGTTGCCGCCGAAATTCAGCTGGTAGGTGTGGTCGAGACGGACGCCGCGCTCGCGGAACAGGTTCGCCAGCATGCGGTGGACAATGGTGGCTCCCACCTGGCTCTTGATGTCGTCGCCGATGATCGGCAGCCCGCGTTGTTCGAACCGCCTCGCCCAGCCGGGGTCGGAGGCGATGAAGACTGGAATGCAGTTGACGAAGGCACAGCCGGCTTCCAGCGCCTGTTCGGCGTAGAACTCGGTCGCTCGTTGCGAACCAACAGGCAGGTAAGAGACCAGGACGTCGGTGTTGGAACGGCGCAGCGATTCGGCGACGTCGACCGGCGGCTCCGCCGACTCCTCGATGTCGCCGGCCAGATATCGGCCGATGCCGTCCATGGTGGGGCCCCGCTCGACCCGCAAGCCCGAGCAGGACGGGGTGGCGAAGCGGATCGTATTGTTCGGAGCCGCGAAGATGGCGTCCGAAACGTCCCGCCCGACCTTGGCGGCGTTGACGTCGAAGGCGGCCGAAATCTCGATGTCGCCGACGCGATAGCCGCCGAGATCGACAGTCATCAGCCCAGGTGGCGGTTCATTGGCCTGAGCATCGGCGTAATAGGATAGTCCCTGCACGAAAGATGATGCGCAATTGCCCAGGCCGACGATTGCTACCCGAAGTGTTCTTCCCGTCACCCGGCTCTCCCTTACATGAGGATTGTCGTTGCTGCGCAGTACGGATCTTTGTAGCTGTTAAAAAGATGCGCCGGAAGACCGTCCGTAGGGGGCATGTCTTTTGGGGGGGTGCAGGAACTTTGACGATGATGTTAATCGTAGAGTTCGACATCGTTGCCCCGCAGAAGCGTTGCATCCTGAAATTCAGGCGAAATCGGCGAGCGCACCGGCGGCGTAGCGTTTTCTGCATCGTGGCTTTTTCGCCGGCTGGACATCCATTGCTCAGCCATCCAAGACACAATCGGCAACTTTCGGGAGAGCCTCGTGGGAGAAACCGTTCTCGTCACTGGTGGAGCAGGCTTCATCGGTCGTCATGTCGCCAAGATGCTGCTCGCCCGCGGCGATCACGTCAGGGTCCTCGACAGTCTGATCGCACAGGTCCACCCCACGCAGACCCGTCCCGACGAACTTGATTCGGACGTCGAACTGCTGGTCGGCGATGTGCGCGACGAAATCGCCGTCAGTCGGGCACTGGAGGGGGTAGACGCGGTAATCCACCTCGCTGCCGAGGTCGGCGTCGGCCAGAGCATGTACGCGGTGGACCGCTACACCTCGGTGAACGATCATGGCACGGCAGTGCTGCTCCAACGCCTGATCGATCGTCCGGTCCGCCGCGTCGTCGTCGCCTCGTCGATGAGCATCTACGGTGAGGGGCTGTATCGCACCGCCGACGGCACGTTGATGGAGGATGTGGTGCGCGGCGCCCGCAACGCCGACGGCTCCTGGGATCCACTCGATTCCGAGGGCCGTCCGCTGGTCCCGGTGCGCACCCCGGAGACCAAGCGACCGGCGCTGAAGTCGGTCTACGCCATTGGCAAATACGTACAGGAGCGGCTGACCCTGACGCTAACCGCTCAGTACGGAATGGAGGGTGCCGCCCTCCGGCTGTGGAACGCCTACGGGCCGGGACAGGCGCTGTCGAATCCCTACACTGGCGTGCTGGCGATCTTCGCCTCGCGACTTGCCAACAACCAGCGGCCGATGATCTTCGAAGACGGCCGGCAGCGCCGTGACTTCGTGCATGTCCGCGACGTGGCGCGCGCCTTCCTGCTGGCGTTGGACAACTGCGCCGCCGACGGCGAGGTCTTCAACATCGGCTCCGGCGAGGATCGCACAGTGGAAGAGGTGGCACAGCTCCAGGCCGCCTCGATGGGACGTCCCGACCTGACCCCGGAGATCACCGGCAAGGCGCGGGCGGGCGACATCCGCCACAACATCCCCGACCTGACGAAAGCGCGCACGCTGCTTGGCTACGAAGGGCAGGAGGATTTCTCCGAGGGGCTGGCGGAACTCGCCGAGTGGGTTGCCCGGCAGGAGGCCGAGGACCGTGTCGCCGAGGCCCGGCGCGAACTCGAAGCGCGGGGGCTGGTGGCATGAGCGGTCGGTCCAATCCGGTCCTCATCACTGGCGGCGCCGGCTTCATCGGATCCAACCTGGCCGACCGGCTGGCGTCCGAGGGTCATGACGTCCTGGTGTTCGACGCGCTGCTGCGGCCGGGCGTGGAGCGCAACCTAGCTTGGCTGAAGGCGCGCCATCCCTCGCGGATCAGTGCCGCCGTCGCCGACTTGCGCGACGAGGCGGCGCTAAGCGAAGCGGCGAAAGACGCCAAGGCGGTCTTCCATCTGGCCGCCCAGGTCGCGGTGACGACCAGCATGGCCGATCCCGTCGAGGATTTCGAGGTCAACATCCGGGGAACTCTGGCCATCCTTGAGGCCCTGCGCCACCGGGGCGCGCGCACGCCGCTGGTCTTCGCCAGCACTAACAAGGTTTACGGCAATCTGGCCGACGTGCCGCTGGAACTGCTGGACGACGCCTATACCCCGGCCGACCCCATCCTGCGCACGCATGGCGTAGGGGAGGAGCGACCGCTCGATTTCCACACGCCGTACGGCTGCTCGAAGGGTGCCGCCGACCAGTATGTGCTGGACTACGCCCGCAGCTTCGACCTGCCGACCGCCGTCTTGCGGATGAGCTGTATCTATGGCCCTCGGCAGATGGGCACCGAGGACCAGGGCTGGGTGGCGCATTTCCTCATCCGAGCCTTGAAGGGCGAGCCGATCACCATCTACGGCGACGGGCGGCAGGTGCGCGACGTCCTCTATGTTGCCGACGCGGTGGAGGCCTATGCCGCGGCCTGGAACCGGATCGAGCAGGTGAAGGGCCGGGCTTTCAACCTGGGCGGCGGGGTTGCGAACACGGTTAGCCTGCGCCAGCTTGTCGAACACATCGAGCATCTGCTGGACCGCCGGATCGAAGTGTCCCACGGCGACTGGCGGGCGGGAGACCAGCGCTACTACGTCTCCGACACGCGCGCCGTCCGCCGCGCGCTCGGCCTGTCCGAGCCGGTCGACTGGCGCCGCGGCGTGGCGGCGTTGGCCGACTGGCTGCGGGAGCAGGCCACCGCCGGCCTGCACGAGACGTCGGCATCGGTGGAGGCGGCCTGATGCGTGTGGCGCTCGTCAACCCCGCCTGGGACTTTGGGCACAGCATCTACTTCGGCTGCCGGGAAGCGCATCTCCCTCTTGAGCTCGGCTACAGCAAGGCGTTGCTGGAGCGGGCCGGACACGAGGTGATGATGCTCGATGGCCAGTTGATGGGGCTGTCAAACGCTGAGCTTGCCGAACGGACGGCCGGCTTCGCGCCCGGTATGACGGTGGTGACGACCGCACCCACCTATCTGTTCTGGCGCTGCGCCCAGCCGGAGCTGCGGATCCCGCGAGCCTTCGTGCTAGCGCTGGGGAAGCGGGGCGGCCTGACCGTCGCGGTCGGGCCGCATGGTTCGACCACGCCCCGCGCGACGCTGGTCAAATTGGACGTGGACGTGGCGGTCCGCGGCGAATGCGAGGAGGTGGTGGCGCGACTCGCCGACTCCCCCGCGCCGGATTCGGTCCCAGGTCTGGCCTTCCGCCGCGACGGGGCCGTCGTCCTCACCGGCGGGCCGCAGGCCGGGCGCTTCACCGACCTGCCTGCGCTATCCTGGCCCGCCGAATGGCTGGCACGGCACCACCACCATCACCACCGCTACGGCACCGAGCCGGCTGGGCCGGGCGCGGAGCTGGAAGCGTCGCGCGGCTGTCCCTATAGCTGTTCCTTCTGCGCCAAGATCGATTTCCGCGACAAGTATCGCCGGCGCGACACTGCGATCCTGCTGGAGGAGATCGACGGGCTGATCACCGCCGGGGTGCGCTACCTCTATTTTATCGATGAGATCTTCCTGCCGCGGCGCGATTTGCTCGAAGCGCTGGTGGATCGGCCGGTCGAGTTCGGCGTGCAAACGCGCATCGACCTGTGGAAGCCCGACATGCTGGATCTGCTGGGAGCGGCCGGCTGCGTGTCGATTGAAGCCGGCGTCGAGAGTCTTACCGAGGAAGGCCGGGCGGAGCTGGACAAGAAATGTCGCATGAGCACCGACGAGTTGGCCGACCAGCTGATCCACGCCCGCCGCAGCGTCCCCTTCGTCCAGGCCAACCTGATCGCCATGGCTGGAGACGACTCCGGCCTCGTCGCGCGTTGGCGCGAGAGGTTGCGGACGGCCGGCGTTTGGGCAAACGATCCGGTGCCGCTCTACCCCTACCCCGCCTCGCCGGACTACCGCCGGCTGTGGGGCGAACCGGACGACCGGGCGTGGGAGCGGGCGCACGAGCATTATCTCGGCCAGTTCGACCGGCTGAGCGACATCCAGGAGGACGAACCGCTGCCCCTGGAGGAGTTGGAGACCGCCTGCGCATGCCGATGACGCCCACCCACCTGCTGATGACGACAGACAGCGTGGGTGGAGTCTGGACCTACGCGCTGGAACTGGCGCGGGAACTGGTGGAAAGCGGCATGCGGGTCTCGCTCGCCGTTCTCGGCCCCTCCCCGCAACCGGATCAGGTCGACGCGGCGCAAGCCGTTCCCGGTCTTGAGCTGATCAACACCAGCCTGCCGCTGGACTGGATGGCCGACGGACCGGACATCGTCCGGCACAGCGCTGTAGCGTTGGGGGCGCTGGCCCGCCGGCTGAAGGTCGATCTCATCCATCTCAACAGTCCGGCTCTGGCGGCGGGCGCCGGCTTTCCGGTGCCGGTGGTCGGGGTCTGCCATTCCTGCCTGGCAACCTGGTGGGCCGCCACGCACGGCGGCGCCATGCCCGAAGATTTCCAATGGCGCACCGAGGCGCTGGCGCGCGGCTACGCGGCCTGCGACGCGCTGGTCGCGCCGAGCGCCGCCTTCGCGGCGGCCACCGCTGCCGTCTACCGCCTTCCGGCGCCGGTCGTGGTCCATAACGGCCGCCGTCCGGTCCATGGCGCGGCGCCGATACGCCGGGATCGGACCGTCTTCACCGGCGGGCGCCTGTGGGACGACGGCAAGAACGTCGCGGCGCTCGACGCGGCGGCGGGCCTCGGCGTTCCGCTGGTCGCCGCCGGCCCCCTGGCAAGCCCGTCCGGGGAGCGTCGGACGCTGGTCCATGCCCGCGCGCTCGGGCGGCTCGATGCGGCGTCGGTCGCCGGTTGGCTGGCCCGGTCACCGGTGTTCGCATCCATGGCGCTTTACGAGCCCTTCGGCCTGACGGTGTTGGAGGCGGCGCAGGCCGGCTGCGCGCTGGTGCTGTCGGACATCCCGACTTTCCGCGAATTGTGGGACGGTGCCGCCCTCTTCGTGGATCCGGCGGACAGCCCCGCACTCGCCGCCACGTTGTGCCGCCTGCTGGACAATCCGGCGGAGGCCGAAAGCCGCGGCGACGCGGCGCGGCGGAGGGCCGAACATTACGGCCTGGAGCCCTTCGTCGGCGGCATGCGCGCCATCTACCGTACCGTCCTGAGCACTCACACCGCTGAACCCGCCCTATCCCGCCCCGCCCGCAACGAGACCGCCGCTTGAAGATCGTTTATTTCACCCATTCGCTGGCGTCCTGCTGGAACCACGGCAATGCCCATTTCCTGCGCGGTGTCCTTCGCGAACTGATCGCGCTTGGCCACGAGGTCCGCGTGTTCGAACCGGAACAGGCGTGGAGCCTGCAAAATCTCCTGGCCGATCATGGCGAGGCCGGGCTCGCCGCCTACCGCGCCGCCTATCCGGAGCTGTCCTCGCACAGCGTCGCGCCCGATACGGACGCGGCGACGCTGTGCGACGGCGCCGATCTGGTTCTCGTCCATGAATGGAACGACCCGTTGCTGGTGGCGGCGGTCGGCAGGGCGCGGCGGCAGGGCGGAACCTTCACCCTGCTATTCCACGATACGCATCACCGCGCGGTCAGCGATCCCGGCGCCATCGCCACCTTCGACCTGTCCGGCTACGACGGCGTGCTGGCCTTCGGCGAGACGCTGGCCGCCGTCTACCGCCGCTGGGGATGGGATGGGCGCGTCTTCGTGTGGCACGAAGCCGCCGACATCCGCCTGTTCCATCCGCCGGCCGAGGAGTCCGCGCGCGAGGGCGCGGTGTGGATCGGCAACTGGGGCGACGGCGAGCGGACCGAGGAGCTCGACACGTTCCTCTTCACGCCCGTGCGCGCCGCCGGCCTGTCGCTGGACGTCTACGGCGTGCGCTATCCGGAACCGGCACTGGCCTTGCTGGAGCGCCACGGCATCGCCTACCGGGGCTGGCTGCCCAACGCCCGCGCGGCCGGCATCTTCGCCCGTCACTGCGTGACCATGCATGTGCCACGCCGCTTCTATGTCGAATCCCTACCCGGCATCCCGACCATCCGCGTGTTCGAGGCGCTGGCCTGCGGCATCCCGCTGCTGAGCGCGCCGTGGAGCGACTGCGAGGGGCTGTTCCGGCCGGGAACTGACTTCCTGTTCGCCCGCGACCGCGCCGAGATGGCCGCGCATCTGCGCGCAGTTGCCAACGACGCCGACCTCCGTGCGGCGTTGGTCCGCAGCGGCCTTGAGACGATCCGAGCCCGCCACACCTGCGCCCATCGCGCCGCCGAGCTGCTTGCGATCACCGCCGCCCTGACCGGCCCGCCCGCTACCCCGTCCTGCCTGGAGCCTGCCCGATGAAAATGGCATTTTACGGTTCGAGCCTGCTGTCTTCCTACTGGAACGGCGCGGCGACCTACTACCGCGGCATGCTGAGCGAACTCGCCAAGCGCGGCTGGGACGTCACCTTCTACGAGCCGAACGCCTTCGACCGCCAGAACCATCGCGACATCGAACCGCCGGACTGGGCGCGGGTCGTCGTCTACGACGCAACCCCAGACGCCTGCCAGACCGTCATCGCCCGTGCCGCTGAAGCCGACGTGGTGGTGAAGGCGAATGGGGTGGGCGTCTTCGACGACGAGCTGCTGAATGGCGTCATGGACGCCGCCAATCCTCGCGCGCTGCGGCTCTACTGGGACGTCGACGCGCCCGCCACGCTGGCCGAGCTGCGGCAGACACCGGACCATCCGCTGCACCGTCGACTGCCGCAGCTCGACGCCGTCCTCACCTACGGCGGTGGTCCGCCGGTGGTAACGGCCTACCAGGCGATGGGCGCCCGCGTCTGCCGACCGATCTACAACGCGCTCGACCCGGCGACGCATTACCCGGTTCCGCCCCAGCCGCGCTTCGCCGCCGACCTCGGCTTCCTCGCCAACCGGCTGCCCGACCGCGAGGCCCGGGTCGAGCGCTTCTTTCTGGAGCCCGCCGGACACAATCCGGACGGGCGCTACATCATCGGCGGCAGCGGTTGGGAGACGAAGGGCTTGCCGACCAACGTCACCCATGTCGGCCATGTCGGCACCGCCGACCACAACGCCTTCAACGCCTCCGCGCTGGCAGTCCTGAACGTCGCACGCAACAGCATGGCCGAGGTCGGCTTCTCGCCGGCCACGCGGGTCTTCGAGGCCGCCGGGGCCGCGGCCTGCTTGATCACCGACGCCTGGGAAGGGGTGGAGCTGTTCCTCGCGCCGGACGAGGAGATCCTGGTCGCCCGCGACGGCCAGGACGTGACCGACCATCTGCGCGCTCTCACCCCCGCCCGCGCCCGTGCCATCGGGGAGGCCGCGCGGCGCCGTGTCCTGGCAGAGCACACATACGCCCGGCGCGGCGTCGAGGTGGACGCGTTGCTGCGCGATGCGCTGGCCGCCAGACGGGAAAGGAGCGCTGCGTGAAGCTCGTCGTCCTGGGGCTCAGCCTGTCCTCCTCCTGGGGCAACGGCCATGCCACCACCTTCCGCGCCCTCCTGAAGGCCTTCGCTGCGCGCGGCCACGACATCCTGTTCCTGGAGCGCGACGTTCCCTGGTACGCCGACAACCGCGATCTCGTCGATCCCGGCTATTGCCGGCTGGCCTTCTACAAGGACCGGGAGGATTTGCGGCGCTGGGCGGAGACGGTCGCGGCGGCCGATGCCGTGCTCGTGGGCTCCTACGTGCCCGAAGGCGTTGCCGTCGGCCGGTGGGCACAGGAGACGGCGCGCAGCGCCGTCGCCTTCTACGACATCGACACGCCGGTGACTCTGGCGAAGCTGGAGCGCGGCGACGAGGAGTATCTCTCCGCTGCCCTCATCCCCGGCTTCGACATTTATTTCTCCTTCACCGGCGGTCCGACTCTGGACCATCTGATGAGCGGGTACGGGTCGCCGGCAGCGCGCGCGCTCTACTGCTCGGTGGATGCCGACGTCTATATGCCCCACCCAGTCGCCAAACGCTGGGACCTGAGCTATCTCGGCACCTACAGCCCGGACCGGCAGCCGACGCTGGACCGGCTGTTGCTGGAACCTGCCCGGCAGGAGCCGTCGCTGCGCTTCGTTGTCGCTGGCCCGCAATATCCGGACGACATTGTCTGGCCGGAGAATGTCGAACGGCTGCACCATGTGCCGCCGGCCGGCCATCCCGCCTTCTACGCGGCCAGCCGCTTCACGCTGAATGTGACTCGTCAGGACATGGTTCGCGCCGGCCATAGCCCCAGCGTCCGGCTGTTCGAGGCGGCCGCCTGCGCCACGCCGATCATCTCCGACGTCTGGGACGGGCTCGACGAGCTGCTGGAGCTGGACCGCGAGATCATTCCGGCCCGACAGTCCGATGATGTACTGCGGGCGCTCCGGACGCTGGGCGAAGCGGAGCGGGACGCTATGGGGAAACGGGCAAGGCAGCGGATCCTGGCCGGCCACACCGCCGCGCACCGGGCAGAGACGCTGGAGCGGGAGCTGGCCGCCGCCGCTCGGCGGAAAGTCCGCGACCAGTTCGACGCCGGCGTGTTGCAGCGAGGTGATCGGGGCAAGAGATTACCCCAGCCCCGCTGGTGATCAAGCGACGCGGACGGAATTCGGGCGTCCAAGGTCGAGCATGCGGTTGAGGACCGCGACGCCGATGGCGACCTCGGTGGCCTGCGCCTGATCGGTATGGAAGCGCAGCGCCCCGCCGAGGACGCCCTTCCAGCGCACCATTTGGCTCTCCACACCGGCGCGCTTGTTGTAGCCGCTGGCCCGCTGCCACGCCATCCGACCCGCCTGCGCAATCATCTGGATGTGACGGTCGCGTTGGCTGGGAGCGGTCGCACGGCATCGCTGCGCGGTGGCGCCATCACCGCGGCCTTGGGATGGCGCTCGTAGACGGATGCGTAGACGCCGCACTCGGTCAACGTGGCCGCGACGATCCGGCTCGTACCGGCGTCCATCCCGATGTGCAGAGTGTGCCAGGACCGCCGCTTCCTGGTGCCGTGCTTCTCGATCAGCCATTCCCCCGGCCCACACGGCTTCAGCCCGGTGCTGTCCACCAGCAGGTGGATAGGCCCGCCGCTCGAGCGCGGCACTGACGGCAGCGTCACCGTCCGGGCGCGACGGGCGATGGTGGAATGGTCGGGCACCGGCAGATCAGGCCCGAGCAGGTGGAGGATCGGGGCAAGCAGCCCCTCGGTCTGGCGCAGCGCCAGACGGAACACCGCCCTCAACATCAGGGCCGTGGTGATCGCCAGGTCCGAGTAGTGGGGCTGCCCACCCTGTGTGGTGCGGGGCGCCGCCTTCCACTGCTCGATCGCCTCGTCGCTCACCCAGACGGTCAGGCTGCCGCGCTGACGCAAGGCCTTATCATAAGCGGCCCAATTGGTCACGCGCCGCTTCGGTCGCGCGATGTGGTGTCGGCGGGCGGCGTTCGCTTTGCAGGGCACGGTCAGAAACCTAAACGGAGGCGGGGCCGCTGCCTACGACAGCGACCCCATCCGTGCATCAACCTGATGCCGCGCCTTCAGATGGTGGTGATGATCCGGAGATTTCCGGTCCGCTTGAGTACAGAAACCGCAACCTGCGCGCCGTGCCGGCAGAACGACACGTCCGCGCAGGCCGGGCCGAGCGACAGGCCCCTCAACACCACGGCATCGAGGAACGACGGCAGACGCGGCTCGTCGAAGCGGATTTCCCTGCCTGCAGGATCGAACGCGATGCCGAGCGACGCCTGCAGCAGGGCGAACAGCGTGGCGCTGGCCCAGGCCTGCGGCGCGCAGGCGACCGGATAGAGGGTCGGCCCCTTGCCCGCCCGCCGCGAAAAGCCGCAGAACAGTTCCGGCAGCCGGCGCAGTTCCATGTACGGGCTCGCGTCGAACAGGCCACCGAACAGGCGCAGGACCGGTTCCTTCAACCCATAGCGGGCCAATCCCAGGGCAATCAGCCCGTTGTCGTGCGGCCAGATGGAGCCGTTGTGGTAGGACATGGGGTTGTAGCGGCTCTCGCCCTGGGGAATGGTGCGGATCCCCCAGCCGGAAAAGGAATCGCCGCTCATCAGGGTGGCCGCGACCTGCGCCGCCTTGTCCGGGTCGGCGATGCCGCTGAACAGCGCATGCCCGGCGTTGGAACTGCGGACCCGGCACGGGCGCTTCTCCCCATCCAGCGCCAGCGCGTAGGTGCCGATGTCGTCGCACCAGAAGGCTTGATCGAAGGCGAAGGCCAGTTCGGCCGCCTGATCGTCGAGGGCATCCGCCCTCGGGCCCATGTCCATCGCCCGCGCCAACCGCGCGGCCGCCCGCTTGGCGGCGTAGACGTAGCCCTGCACCTCGCACAGCGCGATGGGGGCTTGCGCCAGCGTGCCGTCGGCATGGAAGATCGAATCGTGACTGTCCTTCCATCCCTGGTTGGCGAGCCCTTCTTCCGTCCTGCGGCCGTATTCGACGAAGCCGTCGCCGTCACGGTCGCCGTAGGTGTCGATCCAGGTCACCGCCGCCTCGATGTGCGGCCACAGCGCGCGGATCGTCGGCATATCGAAGGTGCGCTCGAAATAGGCGCCGGCCAGCATCACGAACAGCGGCGTGGAATCGACGCTGCCGTAATACAGGCCGAAGGGTACCTCGCGGAGGTTCGCCATCTCGCCGCCGCGGGTTTCGTGCAGAATCTTGCCGGGCTCGGCGTCGCGCAGGGGATCCTCGGCGGTGGCCTGCCGCGCGGCGAGCGCCATGAGCACGCCACGGGCAACCGTCGGGTCGGCCCACAGCATCATGTGGGCGGTGATGATGGCGTCGCGCCCGAACATGGTGCTGAACCATGGGATGCCGGCGTAAGGGTATGGACCCTCGTCGGTGTCGGTCATCAGCATGGCGAGGTCGGCCTGGGCACGTTCCAGCGCCTCGTTGAGCAAGGCGTTGGCCGTCGTGGCCGAGGCGGTCCGCAGCTTTGCCGCTCGCACCGCCCGGCGCGCCTGGCGCAGGCGGAAGAAATAGCGCTCGCCGCTGAACGCGTGCGCCGGCTGCGCCGCGCAGGTGACCGCCATCAGCACCACGCTGCGCTGCCCCGGCGCCAACGCGACGCGGAAGCGTGCGGCGGTACCGGTCAGAAATTCCGGTTCCGGGTCGAACCGCACGGTGGTGACCCGCGTTTCGTTGTCCAGTCCATCATAGGCCAGAACCACGCGCCCGGCACTGACGACGGGCTGGTGGCTTCTGCCGCGCTTCGCGCGCCGCTGCCCGCGCGCCTCGAACAGGTCGGCGAAATCGGCGCCAAAGTGGATCTCCACCGTCATCTCATGCGCTTTGGTGTCGAAGTTCCGGAAGGCGAAGCGCTCGTAGCTGTGGCCCATCCACAGGAACTTGCTGCGCAGCAGGTGGATGCTGTCGCGGGGTAGGTCGATTTGACGCCCGTCGAAGACGTCGGGGTTGGTAAGGTCGACGGACATGAGCACATTCTCGTCATCGACCGTGGAACTCAGCAGAAGCGGGCGCTTGCCGCCGATGCGCACTTCCAGCCGCGAGAGGTAACGAGTGTCGCGGTGAAAGAGGCCCTGCGGGCTGCGGTCGGAGCGCAGGACGTCGCCGTAATGATCGAACACCGCAAAGCTGTCGCCGTGCTTGAGGGTGCGCGGTTCCAGTTCCGCCAGCGAGGTCGTGGCCGGAATGTAGAACTCGGGCACAGGGTCGGGTTCGTCGTTCGAAATCCGATCGTCCATGGCGGTGCTCCCGTCTCAAGGCGGCGTATGGGGGGCGATGGAGGTCAGGGCGGTGCTTCGGTCGCGAGCCCGTCGGGGTTGCGGCCACGCCCATGATGGTAGGTCCTCGTCACGCGGCATCGACCTCGACCAAAGAGTCATGACCATCGAGCAGGTGGCGGTAGAGGGTAAGATAATCCGTGGCCATGCGGGCGGCGGTGAAGCGCGTCTCGAAGCGGTGGCGGACGCCGCGCCGGTCGATTTCGCCCAGGCGGCGCACGGCGTCGACCGCGGCGTCGATGCCGTCGGCAATGAAGCCCGTGACGCCGTCCTCGATCACCTCCGGCACCGAGCCGCGGGGATACGCGATGACCGGAGTCCCGGCCGCCATCGCTTCGATCATCACCAGCCCGAACGGTTCGGGCCAGTCGATCGGAAACAGCAACGCCGCCGCGTTGCCGAGGAAGTCGCTCTTCTGGTCTTCACCGATCTCGCCGATGAAGTCGACGAGCAGGTGATCCAGCAGCGGTTCGATGGTGTCCCGGAAATATTGATTGTCAGCCTTGTCCACCTTTGCGGCGATTTTCAGAGGCAGGCCGGCGCGCTTGGCGATTTCGATGGCGTGGTCCGGTTGCTTTTCGGCGGCGATGCGGCCGAGGAAGGCCAGATAGCCGCCCGGTGCGAACCGGGGGCGGAGCAGATCGGCGGGAATGCCGTGGTGCACCGTGCGGAGCCAGCGCACCGGTGGCATTGGTGCGCGCTGGTGATCGGAGATGGACACCAGCGGTATGTCGTCGAACTCCCTGTAGAACGGCTGCAGGTCCGGCAGGTCGAGCCGGCCGTGCAGCGTCGTCACGGTGCGGCCGGCGCAATCCCGGAACAGGGGCATGTGCAGGTAGTCGGTGTGGAAGTGGATCAGGTCGAATGCGTCGCGTTGCTGGCGAACATGCTCCAGCATCAGGAGGTGATGGATGATCGGATCCCGGACGGTGGAGTCGAGCCGCGTGGCCTGTCGGCAGCAGGGGGACAGGCGCGCCGTGGTGCGCGAGTCCGCCGAGGCGAACAGCGTCACGTCGTGCCCCTGCCGGACCAGTTCTTCGGTCAGATAGGAAACCATCCGCTCCGTTCCGCCGTACAGCCGCGGAGGCACCGCTTCGTAAAGGGGTGCGACCTGGGCAATGCGCAAGCCGGAGCCGCTGCTTTTGATCGTTCGCATGGGGGAGCCCTTTCTTTGCACCCTCAACAGGAAAGTGCAGTCCTGCGACGCAGGGGGCAATTCCTTAGGACGATACCGAAGGCGGCGATGTTGGCGCATAAATCGGCGGGAGGTTGGCTGCAGGATAGCGGGGTAGGAAAGCGGCCCCTCTAAAGCCGAGTCCGCGATGCCGTACAAAGTGAACGAGAGCCGCCATCACAAGATCCCGCGCGCCCGCTACCGCGTCGAGAACTGGGCCGCCTACCTCGCGCAAGAGTGCCTGATCACTGCTGCCCGACGGTGGACTCTGTCCTCACGCCGATTTGTGCGCCAAAGTCGCTCTTACACGTTCGCGGCGCAAGGTGAACAAGCTCGCGGCGATCACCAAAGCGGCGCCGGCGACGACATTCAGTCGGACAGGGTTACCGAACAAGATAACTCCATAGAGCAAAGCCCACATGAGCATCGTGTACTGCGTCGGTGCGATCAGGGAGGCGGGAGCTCGGCGCACAGCGGCCAAGATTAAGAAGTTACCCGATCCCATGATCAGGCCAGACAATGCTGCCAATCCAACATCTGGCAGCGACGGTGCACGGCCGACAGCAAGACACCCGGGCAAGCTCACCAGCAGCAGGCCGAGCATTACGGCTGCCACCATGAGGTTTGCATCCTCATGGCGCGCTTGCCGCATGATCAGAATGGCAGCCGCTGTGGTCAACATCGCCCCGAAGGCAGCAGCGTGACCCAGGCCTAGCCGTGTCGCCCCCGGCTCGACCATGACCAGAATGCCGGCAAACCCCACCAAAACTGCGCCGAAGCGGTATCGGCCGACCTTCTCGTGGAGGAACACCGCGGAAAAAAGTGTGACGACAATCGGGGCGGAAAAGATGATCGCGTAGACGTCGGGAAGAGGAAGGACTGAAAAAGCGGAAAAGCTGCAGAGGGTACCGACGCCTGCAAACAGGCCTCGCATCAGCACCAGGGCTGGCCGGCGGATCTGTGGCCGTATAGACCTCCTCGCGAACATCACAACGACAGGGATGAACGCGAAAGCCACCTGCATCGTGATGACCTGGGACACGGGATACCGTGTGGTGAGAAGCTTTGCCGTGGCATCGCCTGAAGCAAGAAGGAGATTGGCCACCAGAGCGAGTATGCCCGGCTGTATGGGTCTGTGTCTTTTCTGTCGTGGAAGGACGGGCGCTCAGATCGTGATTCCGTTTTTCAGACCAACTCGGTGAAACCAAAGTGGCGCCAGGGTCGTGTAGGAGGCACCGTCAAGTTCAGGGCTGGTGCGCTGGCCGGGATGACAGTATAGGGCCGGCATGATAACGCGCCCCGACCCGATGTACGCCGGCTACCGGTTCCCCGCCGCAGTGATCAGCTACGCGGTGTACCTGTACTTCCGCTTTCCGCTCAGCTTGCGCATGGTCGAGGAGATGCTGGCGCTGCGCGGCATCACGGTCAGCCATGAGACCGTGCGCCAGTGGGGCCTGAAGTTCGGCCGCGAGGTTGCCAGCCGGATCCGCCAGCGCCGCCTTGCCCACGGCGACAAGTGGCATTTGGATGAGGTCGCCATCAGCATCGCCAGCAAGAAGCACTATCTCTGGCGCGCGGTGGACCAGGACGGCTTCGTCCTCGACGTGCTCGTTCAGAGCCGACGCGACAAGAAGGCGGCCAAGCGCCTGCTGCGCAAACTGCTCAAGAAGCAGGGCCGAGCGCCGCGTGTGATGATCACAGATAAGTTGAAATCCTACGCCGCGGTCAAGAAGGACTTGAAGCTCCGGTGCGAGCACCGTCAGCACAAAGGCCTGAACAACCGAGCTGAGAATTCGCACCAGCCGACCCGACGACGGGAGCGGCAGATGAAACGCTTCAAGTCACCGCGCCAAGTCCAGCGCTTCCTATCCATCCACGACCCGATCAACAACCTCGTCCACCTCCGCCGCGATCACCTCACCGCCTCCGAGTTCCGAGCCGCCCGCGCCCAGGCCTTCGCCGCCTGGGCTGAGGTGGCCGGCGCGCCCCTGGCCGCGTAATCACTCCATCCACCGGACGTCACCGGCCAAACCGTGACGCCGGTCTTCGCTGCTGCCGAGAACTTGACGGTGCCCTGGGGCATGGCCGCGGCGCTGAGCGGGATCCTGCTGGGCCTCGTTCTGGTTCTGTATGCCGTGTACAGCCGGCTCGTCGGCCTCGACCGACTGAGGATCGGGTGATGCGCGGACCCCTGCTCTGGGGCCTAAGCCCCTTCACCATCGCGCTACGGCTCTTCTGCGCGCTGGTCCTGCTGTTCCTGGTGGCGCCGATCCTGGCGATCATGCCGCTGTCCTTTAACGCAGAACCGTTCTTCACCTATCCGATGCCGGGATTTTCCCTGCAATGGTATGAAGAGTTCTTCCAATCGGCCGTGTGGCGGCTGGCATTGAAGAACAGCATCGTTGTCGCCATTGCCTCGACCATCCTGTCGTCGGTTCTGGGGACTCTGGCCGCACTCGGGCTCAGCCGGCCGAATTGTCCGTTCCGGGCAGCGATCATGGCGGCACTGATCTCGCCGATGATCGTCCCGATCGTGGTCAGCGCGGTCGGCATCTACTACTTCTTTGCCGCGGCCGGACTGCTCAATTCCCTGACCGGCCTGATCCTGGCGCACACGGCGCTGGGCGCGCCCTTCGTCGTCATCACGGTGGCCGCGACCCTGGGCAATTTCGACCACACCCTGATGCGGGCGGCAGCAAGCCTGGGGGCCGACCCGATCCGCGCCTTCTTCACCGTCATGCTGCCGATCATCGCCCCTGGCGTCGCGTCGGGTAGCCTGTTCGCCTTCGTGACCTCTTTCGACGAAGTCGTCGTGGCCCTTTTCATCACCGGATCGGAGCAGCGCACCCTGCCGCGCCAAATGTGGAGCGGTGTGCGCGAGCAAATCAGCCCGACGATCACGGCGGTCGCGACCCTCCTCATCCTGTTCTCGGTTGCTCTGCTCGTCACCATCCAGTGGTTCCAGCGGCGCAATGCCGCCAGGCCACCGGCGTAACGGTCGGGAAACCCAAATTCCGTCAGATAGGAGAAGAAGCGTGAGCATACAGCGATTCCGCTGCGGTCCGCGCATGAGCCAGGCGGTCGTCCACAATGGAACGGTCTTCCTCGCTGGCCAAGTCGCCGAGGACGCGCCAGGCGCAGACGTCGCGCAGCAAACCTGTAACGTCCTCGACAGGATCGATGCACTGCTGGCTGAGGTCGGCACCGACAAAACGAAGCTGCTGTCGGCTACCATCTGGCTGTCGAACATGGCCAGCTTCGGCGCGATGAATGAAGTCTGGGACAGTTGGGTCGCTCCTGGCTGTGAACCGGCGCGCGCCACGGTCGAATCCCGGCTTGCCTCTCCGGAATACGCAGTCGAAATCGCCGTCGTCGCCGCGCTTTGAGACCAAACCGGCACCGGCTGAGCGGCGGCCCGGTCGATACCCTTTCCCGGTTTTCCAAGAGGGCTGTCCATGGTCCCGCCTATGCGCAAGAAACATCCTGTGTTCGGCATCCACTGGAAACTGATGGCTGCCTTCGCAGCGGTGCTCGCCACCACGGTCATATCCGCCATGGTTGGGCTTTGGTCCAACAGCCGGCTATCCGCCATGTTTGCAATCGTCGTCGAGGAACATGTTCCGCGGCTCGACGCGGCGGCGGCACTTTCCCGTAGCAGCCTCGGCGTGGTACTGGCCAGCGGCGTTTTGAACGCCGCCCGGAACGACAAGGAGCGCCAAGCCGCGGCGATTTCCGGCGCGGAGGACTTGCAGGCGACAGCTGCTCTGGTAGACCGGATGCGGGCGGACGGCGTCGATCCGGCACAACTGGATGCGATCGTTGCCAGGATCGATTCCATGGGGCGGAACCTGCGGGGGCTCGACAAGCTGGTGTCAGCACGGCTGGTGCTGGCGGAGGCGCAGCACCGGCAGCGCGACCATATGAATGCCGTGCGGAGCGCCTTCTCCGACAGTATCGCCGAAACGCTGGCTAAGGCCGAAAATCCTGCCGTCCAACGCATGCTGCTTGATCTGTCCGCGTCCGTGACCGTGCTTGGCAATCTGCTCACAGAAGCGGCAGAGACGGCGGATTTCGATCGGCTGACGGAAGTCCGCCAGCGGATTGGAAAGGCGATGAAGGCAACAGAGGACGCGGCGAAAGGCCTCGCCGACCACAGGCGCGAATATGGAGAGGTTGCGGAACAGGCAGTGGGAATCCTCGATTTCGGACGGGGGAATGAGTCAATCCCGGCGTTGCGCTTCGAGCATCTCAAGCTGAGCAATCGGGGAATGCTGCTGCTGGACAAGAACCGCGAGATCGCCGGCGAACTGACTGCCGTCGTGAATACGGTCGAGGCCGGCATCAAGGGTCAAATCACAGAATCGGCAAGGAAGATCACGACGTCAGTCGCCGATTCCCGTAAAATTCTGCTCGCCGCGATTGCAGTCGGTACTCTGATCGCTGCGCTGATCGTGTTCGTCTACGTACGGCGGCACATCATCCATCGCTTGGCCGCGCTTTCCTCGACGATGCGCGCTTTGGCCGAAGGTAATCTGGAAATCGAACCGCCGCACGCCAGCCGTGACGAGATCGGCGACATGGCCGCGGCACTGGCCGTGCTTCGCGCCGGCGCCCTGGAAATGCGCGCTCTTCAGTCGCGGGTCGACGCCGAGCGCCGGCACGCCAGTGAGGAGCGCAGGCGCATCCAACTGGAACTGGCCGATGCCTTCGAAGTGAATGTCAAATCCGTGGTCGAACAAACGCGTCTGGTGATGGGGAAACTGCAAACGACGGTCGACGGTCTGTCGCACGGCGCCCGTGGGGCGTCGGAGGATGCTGGAGAGGCTGCGGCGGCCTCGCGTCAGGCGATGGTCAATGTCAACAGCATCGCTGCGGCGTCGGAGCAGTTGTTGGCGTCCATCACCGAGATCGCGCGGCAGGTCCACCATTCGTCAGGGGTCACAGAGCGGGCTGTTGCCGACGTGAAGCGCACCAACGGTATGATTGTCGGCCTGAATGAAACTGCCAGGCGGATCAGTTCGGTCGTCGAGTTGATCAACGCCATCGCCAAGCAGACCCATCTTCTCGCCCTGAATGCCACGATCGAAGCAGCACGGGCTGGCGAAGCCGGACGAGGATTCAGCGTCGTTGCCGGCGAAGTAAAGGCCCTGGCCAGCCAGACAGCCCGGGCCACCGACGACATCGGCCAGCATGTTGCTGCCATTCAGACCAGAACGGAGGCGGCGGTCCTTATGATCGTCGACATCAGCCGCACCGTCGACCAGGTTTATGGGATATCGAGCGCCATCGCCGCAGCAGTGGAGGAACAGAGCGCCGCTACTCAGGAGATCGCCCGCAATGTCGCAGCCGCCGCTATGGAAACGACCAGCGCCCTGGCGACTAGTCAACGGGCCAGCGACGCCTGCCACGAATCGAATAGTCTGACAACCAGGGCTCTCGGTGCGACGAACGAGATGGCAGGACATGTCAATGTGCTGGACACTGAGGTGAAACGATTTATCGGCACTATCAGGTCATAGAAGGAGCTGATTGGAGCAACCGGCTCTTTTGCAGCGGCACCGTCAATTTGTCGGCGCCAGTAATGGTGGCGGGTGCGGTATAACCAGGAATGCCTGGTGGACAGAAGTGATTACGCGGCCTGAGCTATGCCCCCAGTGACACCGGCGAGTTCAAGCGGCAGACGGCACTCTACCGGGCAGCGCTTGAGCGCCAGGGGAATCCGACCGGCTTCGTCGAAGTCTTCGGACGCAACCATTTCGACATCATCCTGGGCATGAGCTGCCGGGACGATCCGCTGACCCAGGGCATCCTACGGTTGATCCACGGCTCCGGGTAACCGTCCGCCTCAGCCTCAACTGAAGAAGCACACGACGCTCTCCCGGCGAAGCGGATGTTCGTCGGAATTGAGCGTCGGCGTCAAGAGTCACCGCGCCGTCTTCACTCGTCACCTCCACCATGATCCTCCACTGCATTGCGCCCCGATCAGTCGACTTCCCAGCGCCTTTTACCATTCTCCCCCAAGTTTGAGACGATCTCCCCAGCCTCCGCCTTCAGAAAATTTAAGGAGAGACATGCTGTTTCTTTATGCAATCAAAAAGCGAGGAGAAATCTGCTCACTAATGCGTGACTTCCTGTTGCCCATCATGACATAATTTACCAACAGTTCATCGCTCACTCAGGAAGGGGGCGACGATGTCTTGGCTGAACCGGAGAATCTGGCGAACGTCACTGCTTCTCGTCGCCCTATCCCTTTTGGGCGTAGGTCTCTATGTCTATGTCATGGGCCCGGGCTGGCGCGCCGAACTGCAGTCTGCGCAGGCCGCCACTGCCGCCCGGCCCCCCCATCGCCCGCGCGTGGCGCTGGTCATGAAGACATTGACCAGCCCATTCTTCGTCGCGATGGAAAAGGGCGCACGACGCGCCGAGACGGAATTCGGGGTGGAACTACTGGTCAGAACTGCTGCCCAGGAGACCTCCGTCGAGCAGCAGATCGCCATTGTCGACCAGTTGACCCGTTCCCAAGTGGACGCTCTGGTGATTGCCCCCAGCGACTCCTATGGCCTTGTCCCTGTGCTTCGGAAGACGCAGGAACTGGGTATCGTCGTCATAAATGTCGACAACCCGCTCGATCCCAACTTTTCGCGCAAGCAAGGCCTTGTCGATGTCCCCGTTATCACTGTCGACAATACCAAGGCGGCGTACGCGGCGGCCAAGGAACTCGTCCAATACGTGAAGGAGCCGACCGAGGCTGCCATCATCGAGGGCTTCCGGAACGCGGCCAACGCCGAGGCGCGCCGACGCGGCGCCCTTCAGGCATTTGAAGAGAACCCCAACATCACCGTCGTCGCCAGCGAGCCGGCGAACTGGAAAATCGACGAAGCCTTTCAAGTGGCGCAGTCCCTGTTCAGCCGCCATCCCGGCATCAGGATCCTCTTCTGCGCCAACGACATGATGGCGCTCGGCGCCCTGCACCATCTGGAAACCGGACACATCGCCTCGGTCAAGGTGGCGGGGTATGACGGTCTCGACGAAGCCAAACAGGCGATCAGAGCCGGAACCCTTTCGGTCAGCATCGACCAGCAGGCGGAACAGCAGGGCTTCCTTGGCGTAGCCTACGCCGTGCGGGCGCTGAATGGTGAACGCCTGCCCCCGGAAACCATCCTGGAGACCCGCCCGATCACCATTAGAACTCTCGATGCCCATTGATCCCAAAAGAAAACAGCCCCGGCCGCAACCTTGCCGAACTGACGCAATGCATCCGATGCGCACCTTCAAGCCCAACCTGAGCCACCGCTTTGTGGCGTATCTGATGGTCCTGAGCATACTGCCGTTGCTCGGGTTGGGATTCGCGTCGTTCGAGATTGCCCGTTCCGCCCTGCAAACCGACGCCGGACGTTACCTGACGCAACTTGTACGTGAGCGTCAGCACCTCCTCGATTTGCAGACGGAGCAGATCGAAAGCCTGATCGCCAACATCTCCAGCGTGGAAGCGATCATCAGCGCCCTCACCACTCCGTACGCGGCAGCCGACAACTACACGCGGCTGGCCACACAGGCACGCATCGGCTACATTCTCAACGGCTATCAGAACACCAGCGGCCTCGTCTCCATCGACATCTTCTCGGCCGACGATACCCACTATCATGTCGGGGACACGCTGGATGTCGGCAATCTGCGGAACCCGATCCTGACTGAGTTGAGGGAGGCGGCCGCGCGGAGCGAGCGCCCGGTCCATTGGGCCGGAATCATCGACAACGTCAACGGGAATTCCCATAAGAAAAAGGTGATCTCCGCCGCGAAAGCCATCACGGCAATCGACAAGGCCACCTTGCAGCAGGTCCATATCGCTGTGCTGATCGTCAACTATGACGCCGATCACCTGTACGATCAATTCAACCCGGGCAGTGACGCCGGCATCCGCCTGTCCATTGTCGACGGAATGGGCCGCCTGGTCTACGATGCCGATCGGAGCCGGATCGGGACGGCTGCGGACAATGCGCTTGTGGACCTTCTGGAGGGAGACGGCGGGCAGACCATCGGCAATTTTAACGGCGCTCCGCATCTGGTGAGATTTATGCGGTCTCAGCCGTCGGGCTGGCTGGTGGTTGGTGCCGTGCCCCTTGCCGTTATGAAGGCACAGGCCGCAGGGATCGGCAAGGCGACGGCCTTGGTGGGGTTGGCCTGCTTGGTTGTGGTCGGCTTGGCCGCCCTGTCCTATTCACGAGGGGTGGTGGATCCGATCCGGCGCGTTACCGGACAGTTTCAGCGGCTGCGGGAGGGCCGGAACAGCCTGCGGACCCGCCTCCCGGCCCATGGCGACGATGAAATCGCAGAGTTGACACGCGGTCTCAATGCGTTCCTAGACGGCCTGGAGGAGCGGGAACGCGCGGAGAAGCGTCAGAAGCTTCTGATCGACGAACTCAATCACCGTGTGAAGAACACCTTGGCCATTGTGCAAGCGATGGCCATGCAGACCTTCCAATATTCCAACAGCCTGGACGATTTTCAGAAGGGCTTCATTGAGCGTCTGATGGCGCTATCGAAAACGCACAATCTCCTCACCCGCAACGTCTGGCAGGACGTCAACCTTCACGACGTGGTGCTATTGGAGTTGGCACCGCACGGAGGCGCGCGGAAAGACCGCTTCAGCGTTGATGGCGACGACGTTTCCGTCAGCCCTAAGGCGGCGGTGACGCTCGGGCTGGCCTTCCACGAACTGGCGACCAATGCCGCCAAGTACGGAGCCCTTTCGGTCCCCTCGGGGAAGGTTGCCGTCACCTGGGAGCGGAAGAAGTCGGCGGACCGGCGCCTATGCCTGGAATGGCGCGAGATGGAGGGTCCACCGGTCGAGACGCCCCGCCGGCAGGGTTTCGGATCCCTCCTGATCGAGTGCGGCTTGGCGCGCGAACTCGACGGCACCGTTCACCTCGATTTCCGGCGGCAGGGGGTGCGGTGCGTGATGGAATTGCCACTGGATCGGATATCGACCTCATGACGACGTCAGCCAAAACGCAATCCGACGTGCAGGGACTGCGCCTGCTCATCGTGGAGGACGAGGTGTTGGTGGGTATGGCGCTCGAACGTGCGCTGAAGACTCTCGGCTGCGAGGTGATCGGCCCAGCGGTCTATCTGGACAAGGCGATCGCGCTGGCGCAAAGCGCCGCGACGGACGGCGCGATCCTCGATGTCAACATCGCAGGGCAAAAGGTCTTTCCGGTGGCGGATATCCTGAGCGAGCGCGGCATCCCTTTTCTTTTCGCCACCGGCTACGGGCTGGACGGCCTTCGGGAGGGCGACAAGGACAAGCCGGTGCTTCAGAAGCCATATAGTTTTACCGAGTTGATCCGGATCATCGCCCGTTGGAGGTCGCTCGACAGTTGAATCGGATCGCGTAAAATTGAACTCATCGGCGCTGCTGCCCTGAGAAGCTGTTCGTGGAGGTCACGCGCTGGCGGCTTTGGTGTCGATCCGGCGCAGGCGTCGGGAGAGGATGGAGACGAAGGCGATCTGTACAAAGGCGACGAGGTGCTCCTTCGTCCGCTCGACAATGGTGTTCAATCGCCGGTAGCGGGTGATCCAGCTGAATGAGCGCTCAACGACCCAGGAGATTTCGGTCGGGATGAACACGCCGTCGCGACCGCGGGCGATCGGCTGGATGCTGATGCCGAGCGCCGCTCCGGTCTTGGCCAGGCGCTCGCCGCGATAGCCGAGATCGCCAATCGCTGGTCCTTGGAACCCCCGTCCGGCGAGTTGGCGCAGCACGGGCACGATCCCCTTGGTGTCATGCACGTTGGCGGACGTGGCGTCGATCGCCAGCGGGATCCCGTACTTCTCGACGGCGATGCTGATCTTCACCCCGCGAATCTTCTTACCCCCGTTCGCGCCGCGCGCGAAGCAACTCGGGGCCGAGGGGCAGGTCCGGCTGTCAATCACCACCGCGCTCGGTTCCGCGGTATCGCCGCAGGCCAGACGCCACGTCCGGCGCAGCCGGTCGAGCAGCCGGCGCCACAGCCCGAGCCGGGTCCAGCGGGCAAACAGAGTGTACAACGTGCTAAGGGGATGCCGGTGTGAGGTGGTCCCCGTTCCCCGGACAGTTGGATAAGCTTGGTTCGCCCATCAGGAAGGACGGACCCGATGACGGGGAAACGGAAGCGGTATTCGGCGGATTTCAAGGCGAAGGTGGCGCTGGAGGCGCTTCGGGGCGAGCTGACGGTGTCGCAGCTCGTGGCTAAGCACGGGGTGCACCAGACGCTGATCAACGCCTGGAAGAAGCAGGCGATGGAGGGGATGGCCGGGGTGTTTTCCGGCAAGGCGAAGGCTGCTGAGGCCAGCCATCAGGGCGAGGTGGAAAAGCTTCACGCCATGATCGGCCAGTTGGTCGTGGAACGCGATTTTTTGCGCAAGGCCTCCGGTCGATGAGCGTCGGCCGGAGGCGGGAGACGATCGAGCCGGAGCATCCGCGCCTGTCGATCACGCGACAGTGCGCGCTGGTGTCGCTCAGCCGCTCCAGCTATTACGAGCCGGTGAAGGGCGAGCCGGCCGAGAACCTGGAGCTGATGCGGCGGATCGACGCGCAGTTTCTGGAAACGCCCTGGTACGGCAGCCGGCAGATGACCCGTCATCTCCGGCGCCAAGGGCAGCAGGTCAACCGCAAGCGGGTCCGCCGCCTGATGCTGCGGATGGGCTTGCAGGCGGTCTACCAGCGTCCAAAGACGACGGTGCCTCATCCCGAGCACAAAATCTGGCCGTACTTGCTGCGGGACATGGTCATCGACCGTCCGAACCAGGTGTGGTGCGCTGATATCACATACATTCCCATGCGCCGCGGCTTCCTGTACTTGGTCGCCGTGATGGACTGGGCGACACGCCGGGTGCTGGCCTGGCGACTGTCGAACACCATGGACGTCGAGTTCTGCCTGGAGGCGGTGGAGGAGGCGATGGCGCGTCACGGCCGCCCGGAGATCTTCAACACCGATCAGGGCAGCCAGTTCACCAGCCCGCGCTTCACCCGTCTCTTGACCACGGCCGGCATTCGGGTGTCGATGGACGGGCGGGGCCGCTGGATGGACAACGTGTTCATCGAACGGCTCTGGCGATCGCTGAAGTACGAGTGTGTCTACCTCCATGCCTTCGAGTTGGCAGCGAGGCGCGGGCCGGAATCGGCCAGTGGATCGAGTATTACAACGCCGACCGACCGCACTCGGCGCTCGGCGGCCGAACCCCGGCCGAAGCCCACCAGGGCGCCCCGGCTGGGATCAGGACTGGGATCAGATTGGCGGCATGACACGGACCTGAACCAAGCTTATTTCAGCCGCAAAACTGTCCGGGGAACGGGGACCACCTCATGTTGGAGGTGGGCTGCGGCCTGCTCGGCCAGAAGATGCAGCCGGAGGACATCGTCCGGTCGCCGCCGGAGCGTCAGCGCCAGATAGCTGCGGCCGGGAAAGGTCAGCCGCAGCCGCATGTGCTGCTGCTCACAGCGTTCGTCCACTTGGTCGCGCACGAAGATGGCAAACAGGCCTTCAGCCCAATCGGTGATATCTCCCCAGCTAAGCTCACAAGCCCCCTTCCCTGCCCTCGCCTTGCCGAGGCTTCCGAGGTCGAGCTCCACCAGCACCGACGCGGTGCCAGCCAGCGAAGATTTGTGTGCAAAAGGCTCGCGCACCGTAGTCTCACGACGGCGCACGGCCCCGACAGGAACCGCGTATCCTAGGAGGATCAGTTGCTAAAACCTATTACCCGCTCGCGTGTTCTCGCGGCGATGCGGGCCGAACCGGGGACGCCCATCCGGATATGGTCGGTACAGCACCGTGACGCGCTGAGCGTGGCACGGCAGACCGGCTGGCTGTCCGGTAATCACCGGTTTGCCTTTGCCCGACATACTGACGCCATGGCCCAAGTCGAAGACCCTGGCCATCCAAGCCCCTATGACTGGATGCATCCCTCCCGACCACCAACGCCCCGGCTTCTTTGCGCCAACGTCGCCCACCACCCGTTCATTTTGCCCTACTTTTGAGCCGGTGCAGCAGTTCGCCAACGATGCCGCGGCGGAAGAGCAGGACGCAGACGACGAAGATGCAGCCGATCACCACCGGCACCGGCAGGCTGGTGGAGGCGAGGTAGCTTTCCAAGGTCACCACCAGCCCGGCACCCACCACCGGCCCGAACAAAGTGCCCATGCCGCCCAGGAGCGTCATCAGCACCACCTCGCCCGACATCTGCCACGTCACGTCGGTCAGGCTGGCGAGCTGGAACACCAAAGCCTTGGTCCCGCCGGCAAGGCCTGCCAGAGAGGCCGACAGCACGAAGGCGACCAGCTTGTAGCGGTCGGTGCGGTAGCCGAGCGACACCGCGCGCGGCTCGTTCTCGCGGATCGCCTTCAGCACCTGGCCGAAGGGCGAATGCACCGTGCGCCAGA
>NZ_WHOS01000070.1 GCF_013340935.1 Azospirillum melinis
CTCCCGCCCCCGGCCGGCCGGGGGCGGGAGCAGGGGGTTTCAGCGTCTCGCCGGTGGCGCGCGCCCAGCGATCGCGGAACATCTCGCCCAACGCACGGGCGGCGTCGCCGTCCACCGCCATCATCACGTCGTGGAACGGCTCGTAGGGCTTGCCGTCGGGCTGGCGCCGCCGCGGGTCATGGGCGTGGTGGGCGCGGGTGTCCCAGCGGTTGGCGGTGATGTCCAGCCCGCCGCAGAAGGCGACCCGGTCATCGATCACCAGCATCTTCTGGTGATGGCAGGCGCCGGTCGGGTGGTCGCTGTCCAGCCGGTATTGCAGGCGCCGGTGGGTCAGCCAGTTGCGCAGCATGAAGGGGTGCGACCAGCGGGCGAGGTCGAACAGCTCGGCATAGTCCCACTTCAGCACATGGATGTGCAGGTCGGGCCGGGTGGTCGCCAGCCAGTTCAGCAGCGTGCCCAGCCGGTCGGGCCGGCGCGGCCGGCGGGTCTGCGGCATCAGGCGGATGCGGGCGTCGAAATCCCAGGCGGTCATGTAGATGCTGCGCCGGGCGCGCCGCATGGCGGCCTTGGCCAGCGCGAAGTAATCCTCCGCATCGACGATCACGCCGAGCCTTGCGGTGTCCTCCACCCGCCAGCAGGTCTGCCCCGGTTGCAGGATCGGCCGCAGCACACCGGCCGATCCGGCGATGTCAGGCGTCGATCCGGCTGACGGAAGCGGCTGGGGCGAGTGGGCGTACATGGCGTCCGATCGGGTGGCTGTCCTGGGTCATAACATGTGGGAAGGCCAATCCTTCCCCACCCCTCGCCATTTGGTGAAAGCCGATGGGAATTGCAGCCACCCAGGCCACGCCCACGGTCGAAAAATGACGCCGGCGGAGGTTTTCCGGGGCCCTGGAGCCGCACGATTGACCTCGCTCAGTGCGGGTGGGTGCCGGGCGTGGCAGGACTGCGCCGTCGTCGGGCACCGCCTTCGAGGGGACCGCAGAGCATGAAGATCGCCATCGGCACCAAGGATTTTGCCACCATCGCCACCCATGGCGGCCGCACCCGCCGCTTTCTGGTCTATGAGGCCGATGCCGGCACCGCCCCGGTGGAGACCGGGCGGATCGAGCTGGGGGAGGAGGAGGTGCTGCATCTCTGCGGCGACGGCCGGCCCCATCCCATCGATGCGGTGCGGGTGGTGATCACCGGATCGTCGGGCGCCGGCTTCGTCGCCCACATGAAGCGCCGCGGCATCGAGCCGGTGACGACGACGGAGACCGACCCGGTGCGGGCGATCCAAGGCTGGTTCGCCGGCACGCTGGAGCCGGCGGCGGAACCGGCGCATCCCCATGAGCACCATGACGGTGACGGGCACGCGCATTGACTGGATTCCCGCCTTCGCGGGAATGACGGCGATCCGGACCCCGATCAGACCGGGAAGCTGACGCTGGCCGTGGTGCCGGCGGCGTCGCTGTCGGTGGACAGTGTGTCGCCGAGCTGGCCGGCCAGCGCCTCGGCCAGCATCAGCCCGTCCTCGGCGGTGGTGTCGAAACCGGCGGGCAGGGCGCGGCCGTTGTCCTCCACCGTCAGGCGGGCGCGGCCGCTGCCGCCCTGCTGGCGCACGGTGATGCGGATCCAGCCGTCGTCGGGGAAGGCATGGTGCAGGCAGCTCGTCACCAGTTCCGCGATGATCAGGCCCAGCGGCATCGCCTCGTACAGGCCGATCTGGATCGGGTCGGAATTGACGGTCACCGGCACGCGCGACAAGGCGCCCGGCGTGCCTTCCCGCACCGCTTCGCAGAGTGCAGTGACATAGCGGCCGAGATCGACATGGGTGCCGGCGCCGCTCTCATGCAGCTGGCGGTAGAGGATCGCCAGCGCCTCGATGCGGACCATGGTCTGCTCGTAGGCGGCGCGGGCGTCGGGATCGCGGATGCGGCCGGCCTGCAGCTTCAGCAGGCTGATGACCAGTTGCAGACTGTTCTTGGCGCGATGCTGCAACTCCCGCAGCTCGGCTTCCAACTCCTGGATGCGCGCCGTCAGCCGGTCGGCCGGAGACAGGCCGGACACGCCTGACGCGATGCCGTCGCCGGTCTGGTCCGGAGGAGAATAGGCGGTCTGCGACCGCGGAAGCATCGGCATGGGGACGGGCTCAGCTCGATCGTCACGGGTAAGGATCGTCGAAAACATTCGTCAATCTAAGCGCTTGTCCGGCCGGCCCCACCGGTTCTGAGGGAGTAACCCGCCGCGCCTAGCCGGTATGACCGGGCCGTTATGAGAGAGGTGGCGTAACGCTCACGCTGCATCCTGCCGTATGTCCGAAGCGGCGTCCAAAAGAAAGCCGAAAGAAAGATTGTATCCCTCGGTTGCACTGGCAACAGTGGCACGATGACGATACGCAAATGCCTGACCTGGAGCCTGCTGCTGGTTGCCCTGTCCGGTGGCTGTGCCGCCGTGGTCGGTTCCGGTCGCGACTCCGACTCCAATTCCGGCCCCCTCTCCGTCACCGCCTCCACCGTACCGCTCGACCGCGGGCGGCCGGACAAGGTCGCGGTCGGGCCGTTGCGCTTCCTCGGCGGCCTGGATATTGCCGGAGGAGAGCAGGTCGGCGGGCTGTCCGGCCTTTGGGTCGATCCGGCCGGCGACCGTTTCGTCGCCATCGGCGACACCGGGCTGGTGGTCGACGGCCGGTTGCAGACCGATGCCGAGGGCCGGCTTGCCGGCCTGTCGGAGGTTCATGCCCGTCCCTTGACGGTTGAGGAGGGGATTTCCCATCGCAAGCGCCGCACCGATGCCGAGGATTTGACGCGGCTGCCCGACGGCGGCTGGCTGGTGTCGCTGGAGCGCGACCACCGCATCCTGCACTACAAAGGCGGCGATGGCGGCGATCGGGGGCCGGAGGGCACGCCGACGCCGATCCCGATGCCGCCGGGCATGGACAGCACGCCGGAGAATGGCGGGCTGGAGTCGCTGACCCTGCTTCCCGACGGCCGGCTGCTGACCATCGAGGAGGGCAAGGACGACGGCCATCAGGACCGCCGCGCCTGGATAACCCGCATGGGCTCGTCCAGGGACGGCGTGCCGGCGAGCGCCGCCGACTGGCAGCCCTTCATCTACCGGACAGCGCCGCGCTACCGCCCGACCTCCGTCGCCCCGCTGCCGGACGGCGGCGTGCTGGTGCTGGAACGCCGGGTGTCGCTGCTGGGCGGTTGGTCGTCGCGGCTGGTGCGGGTGGCGGCGCGCCAGTTGACCGCCGGTGCGGTGGTGGACGGCGAGGAACTCGGGCGTCTGGAGGCTCCGCTGGTGAACGACAATTTCGAAGGCATCGCCACCCGGCCGGGGCCGGCGGGGGAAACGCTGGTCTATCTGATATCCGACAACAATTTCAGCTCGCTCCAGCGCACCTATCTGCTGATGTTCGCCCTGCACGGTCCCTCCTCGTGACCTCCACGGTCCAACCGAAGTAGGACGGGCCAAAGTCGGACGTGGCCGGCAAGGCTGGGCATTTGACAGGGCTGCCGCCCTGCGGCTAGCTGGGCGGGTCTGGTTGCAAGGGAAACAATCGTGGTGGCGAGCGATAAGACGGGTGCCGTTCCGGCGCCGGCGGTGCCCACTGCCGGGCGGGCGACGCTGCTGACCCTGCTGGCGATGCTGGCCTTCGCCGCCAACTCCATCCTGTGCCGGCTGGCGCTGACCCAGACCGCCATCGACCCGGCCGGCTTCACCCTGGTGCGCATCGCCTCCGGTGCGGCCAGCCTGTGGCTGATCGCCCGGGCGACCGGGCACGCAAAGGCGGGCGCCGGCAGCTGGCGCGGAGCGGCGGCGCTGCTGGCCTATGCCGCCGCCTTTTCCTTCGCCTATCTGACCATGACCGCGGGGACCGGGGCGCTGCTGCTGTTCGGAGCGGTGCAGGCCACCATGATCCTGGTCGGGCTGTATCGCGGCGAACGGCTGGAGCCGCTGCAATGGGGCGGGCTGGCGCTGGCGCTCGGCGGGCTGGCCTTGCTGCTGGCGCCCGGCCTGTCGGCGCCGGACCCGCTGGGGGCGCTGCTGATGGTGGTGGCCGGGGCGGCCTGGGGGATCTATTCCCTGCTGGGGCGGGCCAGCCGCGACCCCATCGCCACCACCGCCGGCAATTTCCTGCGCGCCGCACCGATGGCGGCGGTTCTGGCGCTGCTGGTGGCGCTGGCGGCGCCGCTGTCCGGCGGCGGCCTGCGCTGGGACCAGGGCGGGCTGGTCTATGCGGTGCTGTCGGGGGCGCTGGCGTCGGGCGTCGGCTATTCCATCTGGTATGCGGCGCTGCCGGCCTTGACCGCCGCCCGCGCCGCCTCCGTCCAGCTGAGCGTTCCGGTCATCACCGCGCTCGTTGCGGTGCTGGCGCTGGGGGAACGGATCACGCCGGTCCTGGCGGTGTCGTCGGTCGCCGTGCTGGGCGGCATCGCCCTGGTCATCCTCGGCAAGTCCCCCCGGCGGGGGTGAGACCGCCCCGCCTCACACCGGAGCGGGCTGTGCCCGCTTCAGCGCCCGCAGGGGCTCCGACCGGTTGCGCAGCCGGGAGGGCGGGAACAGGACGGTGGCGGTGGTGCCCCGGCCCAGCACGCTCGACAGCACGAAACGGCCGTCCTGCAACTCGACCAGCGACTTGACCAGCGGCAGCCCCAACCCGGTCCCGGCATAGCGGCGGGTGTGGGAGTTGTCGACCTGATGGAAGGGCTCCATCACCTGGTCCAGTTCGATGGCGGGGATGCCGATGCCGGTGTCGCTGACCCGCAGGCGCAGGCTGCGCGCCACCCGGTCGGCCTCGACGACGATCCGCCCGCCGGGCGGGGTGAACTTCACCGCGTTGGACAGCAGGTTCAGCAGGATCTGGCGCACGGCACGGGCATCGGCATGGAGGATGGGCAGGGAGCCGGGCAGCGCCGCCGTGAGGGTCACGCCCTTTTCCACCGCCAGCGGCCCCATCTGACGCAGGCATTCGCCGATCAGGTCGTCGACCGGCAGATCCTCCTGATGCAGCACATATTTGCCCGACTCGATCTTGGTGGTGTCGAGGATGTCGTTGATCAGGCTCAGCAGATGCTGGCCGGACTTGCGGATGTCGCCGACATATTCGGTCTGCTTGGCCGACATCTGGCCGAAGATGCCGCTTTCCAGCGCCTCGGCGAAGCCGATGACGGCGTTCAGCGGGGTGCGCAGCTCGTGGCTCATGTTGGCCAGGAACTGGGTCTTGGCCCGGTTGGCGGCGTCGGAGACCTGCTTGGCGGCGATCAGTTCCGCCTCGATCCGGTGGCGGGCGGCGATGTCCTGGATCAGCCGCTGCTGGCTGTCGCGCAGCGCCCGTTCGCTGTCCTGGAGATCGGCCATCGCCCGTTCCCGCCGCCCCGCCTCGCACAGCAGGGCGAGCGTCATCGCCGCCAGCACCAGCGTCCCGGCAAGATCGGCCACCGCCAGCGTCATCGCCTTCGACCACCAGGGCACCAGCACCGCGTCACGCGACGACGAGACGGTCACCGCCAGCGGCATCTCGGCCGATGCGCGATAGCTCAGGATCCGGCGCGGCCCGTCGCCGGCGCTGTCCAGCAGTTCGGTGCCCGCCCGCGCCTGCTTCAGCAGGGTGGTGAAGAGCGGCAGATGGTGGGCGGAAAGGCCGATGTGGCTGTCATGGTCGGGGAAGCGGGCGATCACCGGCCCGTCGGCGTGATAGAGCGTGACCACCGCGTCGCCGGAGAGGGGAAGCGTCTGGTAGAAGCTGCGGAAGGCCATCGGTTCCATCACCGCGACCAGCACGCCGGCGAAGCGGCCGTCCGGCGCCTCGAGCCGCCGGCTCATGCTGATGAACCAGGTGTTGGAGGTGCGGCCGCGCACCGGGTTGCCGACGAAGACCGCATTGGCACCGCCGGGAACCAGCCTGTCGCGGTGCGCCATCAGGTAATCGCGGTCCGACAGGTCGATGCCGGCCGGCTCCAGGGTCTGGGTGTCGTGGATCAGCTTGCCGTCGGCCGACACCACCAGGATGGCGCGGATCAGCGGCGACAGGGTCGCTTGACGCCGCAGCAGGGCGAAGACATCGGCGTCGCCGCGCTCCCAGGCGTCGGCGCGCACGGCCAGAACCTCGACGACTCCGGCCAGGATTTTCGCCACGCCGGACAGGCTGTCGGTGGCATGCTGCTCCAGAACCAGCGCCATCGCGGCGCTGTCCTCCCGCGCCCGGGCCAGCGTCTCCTCGCGCTGGTGCAGCAGGTCGTAACCGACCAGGGCGTTGAGGCCCAGGATCAGCGCCACACCGAATGCACCCATTCCCCCTTTGAGACGCGAGATCAAGCGACGGCCCGCCATGTCCGGTCAAGGATTGTGCAATCCTACACCGTGCGGGAAGCGGCCGGAAGTCGCCTTTCCGTGGAATAAGGTGGGCGCATGTTCCCTTAAAGGCGGACGGACGTGCTGGAATAGCGCTCCGCAGTCGAGTTGCCCGTCATGTTCAGCACCGCAGCCGTGCCCAGCGCGATCACCGCCGCGGCGGCGAAGCCGAGGATCATTGCCTTCATTCCATTGCTCCCTGACATATGCGCGACTTCGGTCGCATAAAAGCAAAGCGGCCGCGGCGGCGCAATCCGCGCTTTCCCGGACGCCGGAGACCCGGCCGAAGCCGCTTAGATCTCGTCGGGATCGACCAGCGTCAGCGAGATGACGTCGCTGTCGATCAGCACCTTGCCGGCATGCTCGAAATTGACGGTGATGCGGTTGCGGATGGCCGACTGCACCTGTCCCAGCCCCCAGTCGGGCTGGTCCGGGTGGCGCACCCAGGCGCCGGGCACCAGCGAATCGTCCATGTCGGGTCCCATCCATCGAACTATTGTACATAGGAAATGCGACCGCCTGTGCGGCGGCGCCGGGAAAGTATAGAATCTCCGGCACCACGCCGTCGCCGTTCCTTTTTTCCGGAGTCTGCCTCGTGACCGAATCGTCCTCCCTCCCCGTCAGCGTCGACATCCGCGTTCTGGAGCTGCTGGCGTCGAAGCTCTGCCACGATCTGGTCAGCCCGGTCGGCGCCATCCGCAACGGGCTGGAACTGATCGAGGAGATGCAGGAGGACGAGGATGGCGGGCCGGCCGTCGGGGGCTTCCTGGGCGAGGCGGTGAAGCTGATCGACCATTCCTCCGGCCAGGCAGACCGCCGGCTGCGGGTGTTCCGGCTGGCCTATGGGGTGGCGGGGCGCGACCAGAAGGGCTTCGGCGACGCCCGCGCCGCCGCCGCCGGCTATGTGGAGGGCGGACGCACACGGCTGGACTGGCCGGACCGGGTGCCGCACGACATGACCGCCCAGCGTCGCGGCGTGGTCAAGCTGGTGCTGAATCTGGTGATGCTGGCGGACGAGGCGCTGACCCATGGCGGTCTGGTCTCCGTCGCCGCCGACGGCGACGAGACGGCGGGCCGCATCACCGTGACCGCCGCCGGCCGGCCGGGCACCCTCAAACCGGAGACCGCGGCGGCTCTGGCCGGTACAGCGACGGCCGAGGCGCTGAGCCCCCGCACCATCCACGCCTATCTGGCCGGCCGGCTGGCCGAGAGCGACGGCTTCCGCATCGCCGTCGCCACCGAAAGCAGCGAACGGCTGGTCCTCACCGCCGAGTGGTGAGGCGTCCGGCCGCTCTTCCGGCCGTGTCTACAGCTGTTTGAAAATCCGCGGCTCCACCACGACCTGCTCCACCCCGCCGGTGGTCTGGTGTGCCGTGGTGCGCAGCGTGATCGCCAGATTGTGGCGCGCGGCCTCCGCCAGCGCGGCGTTGAGCCGTTCCACGGCTTCGCGCACGGATTGGGCGATTTCGGCGTCGCTCATCGATCCTCCCTGTGACAATGGAAGCTGTGACAAAGGAACCCCGATCCTACCGGTAGCAGCCCCCGGAAGACTCCCTATCGGAAGAGGTAAGGTTCTCTTAATCAGTGTTTGACAGGCTCCCACCCTACCTGGACTGGAGCGCAACCGGCAGCCTTTCGATGCTGCCCGTTCGAGCCGCAGGCCGGCGCGGACCATAAACATTGGGCCTGGGGAATGCGACATGGATGATCTGCTGTCCGAATTTCTGACGGAGACCAACGAAAACCTCTCGGTGCTCGACGTCGAGCTGGTCAGGTTGGAGCAGAATCCCAACAATCCGGAACTGCTGTCGAACATCTTCCGGCTCGTCCACACCATCAAGGGAACCTGCGGCTTCCTCGGCCTGCCCCGCCTGGAAAAGGTGGCGCACGCGTCGGAGAACGTGCTGGGCAAGTTCCGTGACGGCGAACTGACGATCAACCCGGAAGCCGTTTCGCTGATCCTGCAGGCTCTGGACACCATCAAGAGCCTGCTGGCGGTGCTGGAAGCGACCGAGGCGGAACCGCCCGGCGACGACCTGCCGCTGATCGAGCGGCTGAACCTGTGCGCCGAAGGCAAGCTGGGCGGTCCCGCCCCGGCCGCCGGAGCCGGCCGAGGAGCCCGCCCAGTCGCACGACCTCGTCGTGCCCGATGCCGAGCCGGCCGCCGCCAAGGTGCCGGCGCCGGTCGCCCCGATGGCGGGTGCCTCGGGCGGCGGCAACGCCGGTGCCGCCGATGCCGGTGCCGAGGCCGCGACCAAGGAATCGGCGGTCGCCGCCCAGACCATCCGCGTGAACGTCGACCTGCTCGAAAACCTGATGACCATGGTGTCGGAGCTGGTGCTGACCCGCAACCAGCTGCTGCAGATCCTGCGGTCGCAGAAGGAGAGCGAGTTCGCCGCACCGCTGCAGCGCCTGAACCACGTGACGTCGGAGCTGCAGGAAGGCGTCATGAAGACGCGCATGCAGCCCATCGGCAACGCCTGGGCCAAGCTGCCGCGTCTGGTGCGCGATCTGGCGCACGAACTGAACAAGAAGATCGACCTCCAGATGCTCGGCGCCGACACCGAGCTGGACCGCCAGGTCCTGGAGCTGATCAAGGATCCGTTGACCCACATGGTGCGCAACAGCGCCGACCATGGGCTGGAGATCCCGGCGGAGCGCGTGAAGGCCGGCAAGACCGAGACCGGCCGCATCACGCTGAACGCCTATCACGAGGGCGGCCACATCATCATCGAGATCCAGGACGACGGTAAGGGCCTTGCCATCGACCGGATCAAGCAGAAGGCGATCCAGAACGGGATGGCGTCGGAAGGCGAGCTGGCCTCGATGACCGACCAGCAGATCATCCAGTTCATCATGAAGCCGGGCTTCTCCACCGCCGCCAAGGTCACCAATGTGTCGGGCCGCGGCGTCGGCATGGACGTGGTGAAGACCAACATCGAGAAGATCGGCGGCACGATCGAGATCAAGTCGGCCCAGGGCAAGGGGTCGACCTTCGTCATCAAGATCCCGCTGACGCTGGCCATCGTCTCGGCCCTGATCGTGGAATGCGCCGGCGAGCGCTTCGCCATCCCGCAGATCAGCGTGGTCGAGCTGGTGCGCGCCGCCGCCGACAGCGAGCACACCATCGAGCGTCTGAAGGGCACCCCGGTCCTGCGGCTGCGCAACCGCCTGCTGCCGCTGGTCTCGCTCCAGCAGCTGCTCCGGCTGGACGACAGCGAGGGCGCCAAGAAGACCGAGGAAGAGACCTTCATCGTCGTCACCCAGGTCGGTACCTACACCTTCGGCATCATGGTCGACCGCGTGTTCGACACCGAGGAAATCGTCGTGAAGCCGGTGGCGCCGATCCTGCGCCACATCGAGATGTTCTCGGGCAACACGATCCTGGGCGACGGCTCGGTCATCATGATCCTGGACCCCAACGGCATCGCGTCGGCCACCGGCGAGATGGCGATGGGCGAGGCCGCGGGCAAGGAGACCACCGCGGTCCAGACCCAGCGCCAGGAGGACAAGATGGCGCTTCTGCTGTTCCGCGCCGGCGAGGGTGCGCCCAAGGCGGTGCCGCTGTCGCTGGTCGCCCGCCTGGAGGACGTCGATCTCGCCACGGTCGAGCTGTCGAACGGCCTGCCCGTGGTCCAGTACCGCGGCAAGCTGATGCCCCTGGTCCCGATCGACCCGAACTTCGTCGTCGCCAACGAAGGCCGCCAGCCGGTGCTGGTCTTCGCCGACGGAGACCGCTCGATGGGCCTGATCGTCGACGAGATCGTCGACATCGTGGAGGAGAAGCTGAACGTCCAGCTGGCCGCGGAGCGTCCCGGCCTGATGGGGTCGGCCATCATCGCCGGCAAGGCGACCGAGGTGATCGACGCCGGCTTCTTCCTGACCCAGGCCTACAAGGACTGGTTCGGCTCCTCCACCCAGGAGGGGTTCGAGGAGGAGAAGCTCCAGCGCGTGCTGCTGGTGGACGACAGCCCCTTCTTCCGCAACCTGCTGACGCCGCTGCTGTCGGTCGCCGGCTACGACGTGACGGCGGTGGAGAATGCCGGCGACGCGCTGGCGCTCTGCGAGGCGGGCGAGGACTTCGACGTCATCGTCTCCGACATCGAGATGCCGGGCATGAGCGGCTTCGACTTCGCCGAGGCGGTGCGCCATGGCAGCCGTTGGCAGCGCGTTCCGATGGTGGCGCTGTCCAGCCACGCCAGCGCCCGCGATCTCGACCGCGGCCGGATCGCCGGTTTCAACGACTATGTCGCCAAGTTCGACCGTGACGCGCTGCTCTTCGCGCTGCAGCAGACGCTGACCGACCAGAAAGGTGCCGCATGAGCAACGCCAAGCTGCCGTCCACCGTCCGCAAGTCGAAGGGCGACGATCTCGTCGTCTCCGGCAACCAGGACTATGTGACCATGACGATCGCCGACCAGATGTTCGGCATCCCGGTCCTTCAGGTGCAGGACGTGCTGGGCCATCAGCGGATCACCCGCATCCCGCTGGCCCCGCCGGAGGTCGCCGGATCGCTGAACCTGCGCGGCCGCATCGTCACCGCCATCGACGTCCGCCTGCGGCTCGGCCTGACCGGCCGTCCGAAGGACAAGCCCGGCATGTCGATCGTCGTCGACCTGCGCGGCGAGCTGTACAGCCTGATGGTCGATTCGGTCGGCGAGGTGCTCAGCCTGACCAAGGAGGATTTCGAACGCAACCCGGCGACGCTGGATCCGCGCTGGCGTGAGGTATCGACCGGAATTTATAGGCTGAACGGTCAGTTGATGGTTGTGCTGGACGTGCCTCGTCTGCTCAACTTCACAACCATCGAGACGGCCTGACGGTTTGCGGCGCCCTGTCCCCGGGGGGAGGGCGCCGCACCGGCCGGCCGGCTTTTGCCGACGAACAGATGACCTGAGGCCCTGCCGCAATGAAATCCTGCCTGGTGGTCGATGACAGCCGCGTTGTCCGCAAGGTCGCGCGCAAGATCCTGGAAGAGCTGAATTTCGCCTGCTCGGAGGCGGAGGACGGCAAGCAGGCGATGGAAGCCTGCGCGGCGCAGATGCCGGACGCCATCCTGCTGGACTGGAACATGCCGGTGATGACCGGGATCGAATTCCTGCGCCGGCTGCGCAAGATGAGCGGGGGCGAACAGCCCAAGGTGGTGTTCTGCACGACCGAGAACGATCTTGCCCACATCCAGGAGGCGCTGTCCGCCGGGGCCAACGAGTACATCATGAAGCCCTTCGACAGCGACATCATCCAGACCAAGTTCGCGCAGGTCGGCCTTCTGTGACCCCGGAGGGGATGTCAGGAGAGCCAGCGTTGAACCAGTCGAGTTGAAAGGCGAATCGCCGTTATGTCGGACAGTTTTGGCAGAGGCCCCCTCACCACCGCGCGACCGGCCAACCCGGATCCCGTCCGGGTCATGGTGGTGGACGACTCCGCCGTCATCCGCGGCCTGCTGACCCGCGCGCTGGAAGGGGACCCGGACATCCGCGTCGTCACCTCCGTCGGCGACGGCCAGATGGCGGTCAATTCGCTGCAGCGCAATTCCATCGATGTCATCGTGCTGGACATCGAGATGCCGGTGATGGACGGGCTGACCGCCATCCCGAAGCTGCTGGCGGTGGCGCCGCAGGTGAAGATCATCATGGCCTCCACGCTGACGCTGCGCGGGGCCGACGTGTCGATCCGCTGCCTGTCGGCCGGTGCGGCCGACTACATCCCGAAGCCGACCTCCACCCGCGAGATCGGCGGGGCGGAGGACTTCAAGCGCGAGCTGGTCGCCAAGGTCAAGGCGCTGGGCGCCGCCGCCCGGCGCGCCGGATCGCGCTCCCGCGGTGAGATCCGCCCGCTGACCCCGGCGGCTCCGCTTGGGCTGCTGAAGCGCGAGGTCGGGCCGATCGTCACCCGGCCGACTCCGGCCGGCGCCATCGCGACCAAGCCGGACGTGATCGCCATCGGCAGTTCCACCGGCGGACCGCAGGCGCTGTTCGAGGTGCTGTCGCACCTGAAGGCCGGCGTCAGCCAGCCGATCCTGATCACCCAGCACATGCCGGCGACCTTCACCACCATCCTGGCCGAGCACATCACCCGCCAATGCGGGATCGATGCGCGCGAGGCCAAGGACGGCGAGCCGATCGTGCAGAACCGCTGCTACATCGCTCCCGGCGACTTCCATATGCTGGTGACCCAGCGCGGCGGCGCCAACGTGATCGCGCTGAGCAAGGATCCGCCGGAGAATTTCTGCCGCCCGGCGGTCGACCCGATGATGCGGTCGATCCTGAAGGCCTTCGGCGGCCGCAAGATCCTGGCCTGCATCCTGACCGGCATGGGGCAGGACGGGCTGAAGGGCTGCACCGACGTGGTCAATGGCGGCGGCACACTGATCGCCCAGGACGAGGCATCGAGCGTGGTCTGGGGCATGCCCGGTGCCGTGGCGCAAGCCGGCATCTGCAACGCCATCCTGCCGCTCAAGGAAATCGGTCCCCACATCCGCAAGCTCGCTTCGAGGGCAGCATGAGAGTCGAAGATTTCGACATGTTCTCCACGCTGCTCAAGCAGCGTTCCGGCCTGGTCCTCACCCGCGACAAGGCGTATCTGCTCGAATCCCGGCTGATGCCGGTGGCGCGCAAGTGGAACATGAAGGGGCTTGAGGAGCTGGCGACCACCGTCCGCACCCGCAAGGACGAGGCGCTGCTGCGCGACATCACGGAGGCGATGACGACCAACGAGTCGTCCTTCTTCCGCGACCAGAAGCCTTTCGACCAGTTCCGCCAGCTGGTGCTGCCCAAGCTGATGGAGGCGCGGGCGGCCAAGCGGTCCTTGCGCATCTGGTCGGCCGCCTGCTCGTCGGGCCAGGAAGCCTATTCGCTGTCGATGATCCTGAACGACGAGGCGGCGAAGCTGGCCGGCTGGCGCATCGAGATCGTCGGCACCGACATCTCGGCGGAAATGGTGGAGCGGGCGAAGGCCGGCATCTACACCCAGTTCGAGGTGCAGCGCGGCCTGCCGATCACCATGCTGGTGAAGCATTTCAAGCAGAACGGCGACAAGTGGCAGATCAGCCAGCAGCTGCGCCAGATGGCGTCGTTCCGCGAATGGAACCTGCTGGGCGATTTGTCGGCGCTGGGACAGTTCGACATCGTCTTCTGCCGCAACGTGCTGATCTATTTCGACCAACCGACCAAGGCGAAGGTTCTGGAATCCATTTCCCGCCAGATGCCGCAGGACGGCGTTCTGTATCTCGGCGGTGCTGAAACGGTGCTGGGCATCACCGACAAGTTCAAGCCGGTGGAAGGCCAGCGCGGCCTCTACAGCCTGGGCGGCTTCTCCGCCGCCGGCGCCAAGGTGGCGTAAGGGGCCTCAGGAGCGGCGGCTTCGGGAGCGACGGGGGCGGGTGAGCCGCCCCCACTCGGATCGGTGAAAAATCAGGCCGACGGCGTGATCGACTTGATCGGGCCGCGCGGATTGCCGGACATTTCGGCGATCTTGCGGTCCTGCGCTTCGATGAAGGTGCGGATGGAATTCTCGCGGTCGAACTGATCGATGTCGGCGGTCGGCACCTTGCGGTTCGAGGTGCGCGCACCGTCCTGGTAAATCACGTCGAAAAGCGCGAAGGCGTTGTCGACGGGCTGTTTCTTCTGACGGGCCATGGCCTGTCCTCCGTATGGTCGCGGTCGGCCGCGCCTGCGGCCGTCCGTTCAGGCATTGTTGGTGTCGGTTTTGGTCTCGGCATCGGTGTCGGTCGCCAGGGACTCGTCCTGCGTCTCCGTCCCGTCCGGATCGCCGGCGCGGCGGGCGGCGACGCCTTCCTCGCGACGCTGAAGCTTTTCCTGCTTCTTCTGTTCCTTGGCCCGGTTGCGCTCGGCCCGCTGCTGGTTGTAGTTCGGTTTGAAAGCCATCGCGGATCTCCTCTGGCCAGAGCCCTGCATCTGGGCGACAGGGACTTGTGCAACACGGAAAAAGGGCACCGGTTTCCCGATGCCCCTTTTTCCGCAGGTCGGCGGTCAGGCGGTCAGACCGCCTTCAGATTTTCCGCCGAGGTCTTGCCACGCTTCGGATCGCGCTGCTCCTCGTAGGAAATCTTCTGGCCATCGACCAGGCTGCGCAGCCCGGCGCGTTCGACAGCGGAGATGTGAACGAACACATCCGGGCCGCCGCTTTCCGGCTGAATGAAACCGAAGCCCTTGGTGCTGTTGAACCATTTGACGGTGCCGACGGGCATGTCTGTCTCCCATAACGCAAAGGGCGCCACACCACCGGTGCGGCGCATCAGACTGGGTGTGGGATTGGCGGCCCCCAGGTGCTCGCGATCGAATTTTGCGATGGCGAAAAAAGAGGGGCTGAGCGTGGGGGCGTTTGAAAGCCCCGCAGTCCGAAGCAGAATGACCCACCAAGTATGGGAACGCCCGGTCCGGCTTTCAAGGTGAAAGACGGCCGAGCGTGGAGAGGCGGACAAAAGAAAAGTGGAAGCGCCGACGGGTCAGCCGGCGGCCTGCTGTTGCGGCACGCGCGGCGGGGGCGGGGGATTGCCTTCGACGATTTCCTCGTGCGGGTCGCGCAGCACATAACCGCGGCCCCACACCGTTTCGATGTAGTTGTCGCCCTGGGTGGCGGCGGCCAGCTTCTTGCGCAGCTTGCAGACGAAGACGTCGATGATCTTCAGTTCCGGCTCGTCCATCCCGCCATAGAGATGGTTCAGGAACATCTCCTTGGTCAGCGTCGTGCCCTTGCGCAGGCTCAACAGCTCCAGGATGCCGTATTCCTTGCCGGTCAGGTGCAGCGGCGACTGGTCGACCTCCACCGTGCGGGTGTCGAGGTTTACGGTCAGGCGGCCGGTGCGGATGATGCTGTCGGAATGGCCCTTCGACCGGCGGACGATGGCCTGGATGCGGGCGATAAGTTCGCGCTTGTCGAACGGCTTGGTCAGGTAATCGTCGGCGCCGAACCCCAGCCCCTTGATCTTGTTGTCCATTTCGGTCAGGCCGGACAGGATCAGGATCGGGGTGGTCACGCGCGCGGCGCGCAGGCGGCGAAGAACCTCGTAACCGTCGATGTCCGGCAGCATCAGGTCGAGAATGATGATGTCGTAATCGTAGAGCTTGCCGATCTCGAGTCCGTCCTCACCCAGGTCGGTAGAATCGACGATGAAACCTTCCGTGTTCAGCATCAGCTCGATGCTTTTGGCGACGGAGGAATCGTCTTCAACCAGCAGAACCCTCATGGCGATATCCCGACGTTTGATGGCGCGCTTTCGCTACCCGACCCCGGAAATGGTCCCCGATCCTTGATGACCGATTTCAACCATCCCGTTTACACAAGTTAACAGACGATTCAGCTTAACGCCAGTGCCAAGCGCTTACACAACGTTAATCCTTCCATCGCAAGATGCGATCATGGTGGTTAACGTCGCCTTCGTCCACAGAGCTACCACTTAATAGGAGCGCGTCCCGTCTTGGGACCGCTTTCCCAGGAAACGCCGGTATCCGATCCATGACGTTCGATATCGATGAGTTGATCCGCGACATCGACCGGATCCCGGACTCCAGCCGGTACGGCCGCGTCACCGCCGTGTCCGGCCTGATGGTCGAGGTCGGCGGGATCGAGAAGGAACTGTCGGTCGGTGGCCGCTGCATCGTCGAGACGCGCGACCGCCGTCAGGTCCCGTGCGAGGTGGTGGGCTTCCGCCAGGGCAGGGCGCTCGCCATGCCCTTCGGTGCGCTGGACGGCGTGGGGCTGGGCTGCCGTGCGCTGGTGGCGGGCGATCAGGCGCGGATCTTTCCGACCGATGCCTGGCTCGGCCGTGTCGTCAACGCGCTGGGCGAACCGGTGGACGGTAAGGGACCGCTGCCCAAGGGGCCGCAGGGCACGCCGATCCGCAACACGCCGCCCAACGCCCATTCGCGGGCCCGCGTGGGGGAGAAGCTGGATCTGGGCATCCGCGCCATCAACGCCTTCCTCACCTGCTGCCGCGGCCAGCGCATGGGCATCTTCGCCGGATCGGGCGTCGGCAAATCGTCGGTCATGTCGATGCTGGCGCGCTTCTCCGCCGCAGAGGTCGCGGTGATCGGCCTGATCGGCGAACGCGGGCGCGAATTGCAGGAATTCATCACCGAGGATCTGGGCGAGGAGGGTCTGGCCCGCAGCGTCGTCGTCTGCGCCACCTCGGACGAGGCGCCGCTGATGCGCAAGCAGGCAGCCTACATGACGCTGGCGGTTGCCGAGCATTTCCGCGACCAGGGCCGCGACGTGCTGTGCATGATGGACAGCGTCACCCGCTTCGCCATGGCCCAGCGCGAGATCGGCCTGTCGGCCGGCGAACCGCCGACGACCAAGGGCTATCCGCCGACCGTCTTCGCCGAGCTGCCGCGCCTGCTGGAGCGCGCCGGTCCGGGCGTGGTCGGGTCGGGCACCATCACCGGCCTGTTCACCGTTCTGGTGGACGGCGACGACCACAACGAGCCGATCGCCGACGCCGTGCGCGGCATCCTGGACGGCCATATCGTGATGGAGCGCCAGATCGGCGAGCGCGGGCGCTATCCCGCCATCAACATCCTGCGCAGCGTGTCGCGCACCATGCCCGGCTGCAACACGGCGAACGAGAACGAGCTGGTCGGCCATGCCCGGCGCCTGCTGTCGTCCTACGACAACATGGCGGAGATGATCCGGCTGGGCGCCTACCGCCGCGGCACCGACCCGCAGGTGGACGAGGCGATCCACTTCCAGCCGGCATTGGAAGCCTTTTTGAAGCAGAGCAAGCGCGAGGCCACCGATCTGGAGACCAGCTACGCCATGCTCGCTGAAATCTTTGGGGTGCAGTGGCCGCAATGAGCCTGAAGACGATCATCCGCCTGCAAAAGCTGCAACTGGACGAGAAGCGTCGCGTCCTGGCGGAACTCCACACGCTGGCCGACCGGCTGCGCAACGAGATCGAGAAGGTGAAGCAGGAGATCGTGCACGAGCAGGAAACGGTGCGCGACGACTTTTCGGTTTCCTTCACCTATTCCAACTTCGCCCAGGCGGCGATGGAGCGCGGCCGCAAGCTGGGCGAATCGCTGGGGCAGGTGGAGATCCAGATCAACATCGCCACCGACGAGATGGCCGAAGCCTTCCAGGAACTGAAGCGCTACGAACTGGCCGAGGAAGAACGGCTGAAGCGTGAGCGCGACAAGCAGAAGCGCAAGGAGGCCGCCATGCTGGACGAAACCGCGCTGGTGGGGTTCAGGCGCCGGCAGGCGGAGGAGGAGGCGACCGGGGGGTGAGGCTTATGGGCGGGCAATCGGACGCGCTGCCCGGTTCAAAGCTGCCCGGTCAAGGTCTTCAGACGGTCATCGAAACCAATCCGCCCGGCGACCCGCCGCTGTATCCGCCCGTCGCGGCCGGTGTGAAGCCGCCGGCCGCCGGTGCCGCGGCGGTGGACCCCGCCGCCGTCCCGCTGCTGCTGGGAGCGCTGGCGAAGGACACACCAATCGACGTGCTGGCCGCTGTGCCGGTCGTCGTGCCGCCTGACCCGGACCCGCCCGCCGCCGCGCCATAGCCGCTGCCGGACGAACTCCCCGTGTTGCCGGCTGATCCGTCCGAGCCGCTCTTCGCCACAGCCGCTTTCCGCTCATCCTCCTGGGACAGCCGGTTGGCGGTGCGGCGGTATTCCTCGACCACGCGCTGGGACGGGATCTGGTCCTGGGTTTCGCCGGTGTCGAAGTCGCGGAAATACAGCACGGCCACCCGCGCGCCCTGATCATAGCGCAGGAAGGGGCTGATGAAGCCGGCGCCGGAGGATTTTTCCGTCTCGCCGGAGGCCGTGTTGCCGGTGCTCCCGGTTGATGTCGACGGGGAAGCGGTGCCGGCTTCCGTCGGCTGGAAAGCTGTCGGGCGGACTGCCGTCGAGCTGGAAACGCCACGGATCTCCATCGCTGCCTCCCGCGCTTCTTGCCCGCTTTCCAGGCGTTGCCCCTGGGACAGCCCCTTGGCAGGCGCCGCCCCTCGATGGTCTCCTTAACCGACCTTGCCGCACAGGCCCTGCCGCACGATCCGGTACGGATCAGACCGTGATGTTCAGATTCTGGCCGCGGGTGGCGGTGGTGTTGCCGCCGCTCGATCCGCTCTGGGCCGTCTGCGCCTCCTGCTGGCGGCGGGTGCGCTCGGTCTGGTCTTCCTGTGCGGATTCGACGGGCGAGGTCGACCGCTGCGCCGCGGCCGGGCCGCTGCTGAGCGGGGTGACGTATGGCTGCTGCTGATAGCCGCCGATGCCGCCAATGCTGCTGACGCCCATGATCGTTCCTCCGGTCGCTGACGCGACGCTTCTCAACCCAACTAGGCAAATTTTGCCCGATCGGAAGGGTTAGCGCCAGCGAAATCGCTTCAGTGGAGAAGCTTTGTTGGGAATGTCAACGATCAAAGTGGCTTGGGAGCAAAGGGTCACAACTCTTTTTCGGCTGTCGATTCCGCTCCGGCAACCTGCGCTGCGGGTTCCGGCGGCGACTCGGCGTTCCGCCACAGGGCGGCTTCGACGGCCAGCGTCCAGAAGCTTTCGGCCGCCTTGCTCTGGCGCGCGCGCGGGCGGACCAGCCGGATCTGCACCGGCACGGTCCAGCGCTCGTCGCCGGACGGCACACCGGCGCGCAGCAGGGTGCCGCGCGCCAGATCCTCGGCGATCAGGCTTTCCGGCAACCAGGCCACGCCGCGCCCGTCGCGCGCCAGCGTGCGCAGAACCGCGGCAAGGTGGGAGGTGAAGACGGTGTCGAGCGCGGTGGGCAGCGGCTGCGCCGCCCGCACCGCCTCCAGGATGCGGCCCATGCCGGATTCGCGGCTGTAGGACAAATGCGGCAGCGTCGTGTCCTGACCGTCCGCCAGCAGATGGCGCGGCCGGCCGCCGGCATCGGGGGCGGTCACCGCCAGCAGCCGGTCGCCGCCGACGACGACGGAGCGGAAGGACTCCGCATCCAGCCGGCCGGCTGCCGCCGGATGGGCGTGGCAGAGCAGGAACTGCGCCTGGCCTGCCAGCATCAGCCGCTCGCAGGCCTCCAGGCTGTCCGACGACAGGGTGATGGCGCCCAGCCTTGCGCGGGCTTCCAGCGCCCGCAGCCAGGACGGGAAGAAGGTCAGCGACAGCGCATGGGTGGCGGCGAAGCGCAGGGTCGCCGCCTCCGACTGGGCGGCGAGCCGGGCCTCTTCCCGGCCTTGCAGCAGGCGGCGCACGGTCTCGTCGGCGAAAGGGCGGAAGCGGCGCCCAGCTTCCGTCAGGGTCACCGGCTGGGCGCTGCGGTCGAACAGCGGGGTGCCGGCCCAATCCTCCAGCGCGCGGATGCGGCGGCTGAAAGCCGGTTGGGTCAGGTGGCGCATGTCGGCGGCGCGGGAGAAGTTGCCGCAATCCACCAGCGCCAGGAAATCGTCGAGCCAGGAGAGTTCCATCGCCCAATCTTCGTCACGTCTGCCGGGCCGGCCCGGTGCCTGTAGGCCACCCTATGCCGAACCCGCATGATGCGTTCCGACCTTGGCATTGGCCCGGCGGCCCGCAACATCCCTACAGTGCCGGCACGAAACGCGCCACCACGCTGCAAGGGGAACCGCCATGCGCATCGTCGAAATCCGCGAGCAGACCGCCGGCATCAAGTCCGACATCGCCAACGCCTTCATCGATTTCAGCCAGATGACGTGCAGCGTCGTCGCGGTGGTCACCGACGTGGTGCGCGACGGCAAGCCGGTGATCGGCTACGGCTTCAATTCGAACGGCCGTTATGCCGCGGGCGGGCTGCTGCGCGAGCGCTTCATCCCCCGGCTGATGTCGGCGGCGCCCGACAGCCTGCTCGACGACACGGGCGAGAACCTCGACCCGTTCCGCATCTGGGCGCGGCTGATGACCAACGAGAAGCCGGGCGGCCATGGCGAGCGCTCCGTCGCCGTCGGCACCATCGACATGGCGGTGTGGGATGCCGTGGCGAAGATCGCCGGCGTGCCGCTCTACCGCCTGCTGGCCGACCGTTTCCGCGGCGGGGTGGCCGACGACAGTGTCTGGGTCTATGCCGCCGGAGGCTATTACTATCCCGGCAAGGATGTGACGGCGCTTCAGGACGAGATGCGCAGCTACCGCGACCGCGGCTACAAGGTCGTGAAGATGAAGATCGGCGGCGCCCCGCTGGAAGAGGATCTCCGCCGGATCGACGCGGTGCTGGAAGTGGTCGGGTCGGGCGAGAATTTGTGCGTCGATGCCAACGGCCGCTTCGACCTCGCCACCGCGATCAGATATGCCGAGGCGCTGAAGCCCTACGGCCTGTTCTGGTACGAGGAGGCCGGCGACCCGCTGGACTATGCGTTGCAGGCCGAACTCGCCAGCCATTACGACCGGCCGATGGCGACGGGCGAGAACCTGTTCTCCCACCAGGACGCCCGCAACCTGATCCGCCATGGCGGCATGCGGCCCGACCGCGACTGGCTGCAGTTCGACTGTGCCTTGAGCTATGGGCTGGTGGAATATCTGCGCACGCTGGACATGCTGAAGGACAATGGTTGGTCCAGCCGGCGGGTGGTTCCGCATGGCGGGCACCAGATGTCTTTGAACATCGCCGCCGGCCTGCATCTGGGCGGAAACGAATCCTACCCGGACGTCTTCAAGCCCTTCTGCGGTTTTGCCGACGGTATCGCAGTCGAGGATGGCCGCGTGCGGCTGCCCGATCTGCCCGGCGTCGGTTTCGAAGCGAAGTCGGAACTGTTCGCGACGATGAGCGGGCTGCTGGAAACCCGATAACGGCACTCAGGTTTGGAATCCGGACCTGTTCCATTGGGAGACGGCATCGCCAATGTTCGATTCGGCCATTGACCGAGCGCCGTACTGTGTCAATCTGTTGGAGGTCGCAACGTTTCAGAAAGGAGGTGATCCAATGTCTCATGGAGCCAGTCCGGTCGTCGCCGCATTGTTCGGTCTCGCCACTCTCCTGACGGCGGGGATCGCCAACGCGGACTGTTCGCCCAACCACAGCGCGAGCGCGTCGCCGCCGCCGGCCTCCAGCACCGTCGGGTCGGCAGGAACACCGGCGCCCAGCAGCACGCGCGGCGGGTGACGGCCGAACGCTGACGACCAGGAACGTCCATGCACAGAAACGGGCCGCCCCTCACCGGGCGGCCCGTTTTCATTCCGGCGGGGAACGGAGTTGGGTTGTGGAGCGTGCTATCCGAAAAATGCCACAGGGATGAATTTTTATTGCTTTTCCATATGGTGGTAGACCCTATATTGAAATTTTTAACAATACGCTGCCACCATTGCGCGTGAAACCTCGATATGGGTTCGAGGCGTGTTGGAGGGCAAGATGGATCACTCGACCGGTCATCACCATGGCTGCTGCCAGGGCGAACACAGCTCGCGCCGCGGGTTCCTGAAGCTGGCGACATTGGGCGCCGGCGTGACGTTGATGGCGCCGATGATGATGAGCCGCCCGGCCCGGGCCGGCAGCGTCGATACCCTTCTGCTGTCCTGCATGGACTATCGCCTGATGGGCCATGTCGCCGGCTATATGAATGCCCGCAACATGCAGGCGAACTACGACCACGTCATCCTGGCCGGCGCCAGCCTGGGCGCGCTGACCGACAAGAAGCCGGCTTGGGGCGACGCCTTCTGGGACCATGTCGCCGTCGCCAAGGAACTGCACCACATCAAGCGCCTGATCGTCATGGATCACCGCGACTGTGGCGCCTACAAGGTCTTTCTCGGCATGGACCTGTCGCCCGACCCGGCGAAGGAAGCCGAGGTGCACGGCCAGTACTTGAGCAAGCTGAGGGCAATGGTCAAGGAGCGCCACCCGGACCTCGAGGTCGAACTGCTGCTGATGGGTCTTGACGGCAAGGTCGAGAAGCTGGCGGCGTAAGCGCCGCAGACCAAAAAGCCCCTTCTCCCGGTTTGAGAAGGGCCTTTTTGATTTTTTCGTCACATATCCAGCCCCAGATCCAGGTTCGGGGCGCTGTGGGTCAGCCAGCCGCAGCTGATCATGTCGACGCCGGTCTCGGCGATGGCGCGGACGGTGGCGAGCGTGACGTTGCCCGATGCCTCGGTCAGCAGGCGACCGTCCACCATCCGCACGGCGCGGCGCAGCGTGTCCGGGTCCATGTTGTCGAGCAGCACGACATCGACCGGCAGGCCCAGCAGTTCGTCGAGCTGGTCGAGCGTGTCGACCTCGACCTCCACCTTCACCATGTGGCCGATGGCGGCGCGGACGCGCTCCACCGCCGGGCGTACGCCGCCGGCGACGGCGATGTGGTTGTCCTTGATCAGCACCGCGTCATCCAGCCCGAAGCGGTGGTTGAAGCCGCCGCCCAGCTTGACCGCATGCTTCTCCAGAACGCGCAGGCCGGGGGTGGTCTTGCGGGTGCAGACGATGCGGGTCTTCGTGCCCTCCACCTCGCGCACCAGGGCGCGGGTGGCGGTGGCGATGCCGGACAGCCGGCCCATCAGGTTCAGCGCCGTACGCTCCGCCGTCAGCAGGGCGCGGGCCTTGCCGGTCAGGGTGGCGATGGTGCCGCCGGGGGGCACGTCGTCGCCGTCGGTGCGCTCCACCGTCACCGAAATACCGGGGTCGAGCAGGCGGAAGGCGATCAGCGCCGCCTCCAGCCCGGCGACGCGGCCATCTTTGCGGGCGGCGATGCGGGCGGTCGCCACCGCGTCGGCCGGGATGATGCTGTCGGTGGTGATGTCGCCGGCCCGGCCCAGATCCTCCGCAAGGGCGGCGCGGACGATGGGCTCGACGGTCAGAGGATGCAGCATGCGGCGTCTCCGGGCAGGTGGCCGGCGGTGCCGGCCAGTTCGCTGAGGGTCAGGGTGCGGGAGAGGGAGGCGGGGTTCGGCAGGGGATGGTCGCTGCGGCAATGGGCGCCGCGGCTTTCCTCCCGCGCCAGCGCGGCATGGACCACCAGACGGCCGACCAGCAGCCGGTTGCGCGCCTCGCCCCACTGGCGGACGATTTCGGGCGGGGCCTGGAGGTCATTTTCGCTATCGCCGTCCTCGCAGCGGAGCATGTCCAGCGCCGCCGCCAGCCGGTCGAGCTTGCGCCGGGCTGCCAGCAGCCCCAGCCCGTTGCGGACCAGACCGGCTCCGTCATAGAGCGCCGTCCGCGCCTCCGTCCCGATGGCGTCGAGCAGGGCATGGCCGACATCGGCGGCGACCGTCGGCGGGCGGGGCAGGGCGAAGGGCGGCAGAGGCGACAGGGGACGGTCCGCCACATCGCGGGCGACGCGGGCGCCGAACACCAGCGCCTCCAGCAGGGAATTGCTCGCCAGCCGGTTGGCACCGTGGACGCCGGTGCAGGCGACCTCGCCGCAGGCCCACAGCCCGTCCAGGCTGGTGCGGCCGTCGGCGTCGGTGACCACCCCGCCCATATGGTAGTGGGCGGCCGGCGCCACCGGCATCGGCTCGGCGACGGGGTCCAGCCCATGCTCGGCGCAGAGCGCCAGGACGGTGGGGAAGCCGCCGGGCTTGGCGGCCAGTGCCGGACGCAGGTCGAGGAACACCGGCTCACCCGCTGCGACGCGCCGGCCGATGGCGCGGGCGACCACGTCGCGCGGCGCCAGCTCCGCCAGCGGATGCTCGTCCGGCATGAAGCGGCGGCCCTGACGGTCGAGCAGAAGCGCCCCTGCTCCGCGCAACGCCTCGGTCAGCAGCGGCACCGGGTCGGCATCGACGGCCAGCGCCGTCGGGTGGAACTGGACGAACTCCAGGTCGGCGAGAGTGGCGCCGGCCCGCGCGGCGATGGCGAGCCCGTCGCCGGTGGCCTCCGCCGGGTTGGTGGTGCGGGCAAAGGCGGCGCCGATGCCGCCGGTTGCCAGGATCACGCGCGGCGCCCGGTGCAGCACCCAGCCCTGCCCATGGCAGGCCAGCAGGCCGCAGACCCGGCCGTTGCGCAGCACGAGATCGACGGCGAAGGCGTCGGTCTCCACCCGCACCGACGGGGTGGCGCGCAGGCGGTCCGCCAGGGCGGTGACCAGGGTGCGGCCGGTGGCGTCGCCGCCGGCATGGACGATGCGCGCCGCGCCATGCGCGGCTTCCCGGCCCAGCAGCGGCGAGCCGTCGGGCGCACGGTCGAAGGGCAGGCCGTCGTCGAGCAGGCGGCGGACCTGGGCGGCGCCGTCGCGGGTCAGCAGCGCCGCCATCGCCGCATCGACCAGACCGGCCCCGGCGGCGACGGTGTCGGCGGCATGGTCCTCCGGCCGGTCGCCGGGGCCGACGGCGGCGGCGATGCCGCCCTGTGCATACAGGCTGGAGCCGCCGGGGAGGCCGGCGGTCTTGGTGATCAGCGTGACCGCGCGCGGCGCCAGCTGCAGCGCCGCGGTCATCCCGGCAAGGCCGGAGCCGACGACGATCACCTCGGCATCGCGGACATCGTAAGGCGTGCTGGAGGTCATGGGGGACTCCTCAAGCTCCCTCTCCCTGAGGAAAGGGCTTTTCTACGCACTCACTTCGGCTTCACCGCCAGCATGCGCTCCACGGAGCGGCGGGCGCGGACGGCCAGCGCGTCCGGGATCTCGACGCGCGGCTCCAGGGTCCGCAGCGAGTCCAGGATGCTCGACAGCGTCACCGTCTTCATGTGCGGGCACAGGTTGCAGGGCCGCACGAACTCCGTCTCGGGCGAGGCGGCGGCGACGTTGTCGCTCATCGAGCATTCGGTGACCATCAGCACCCGCGGCGGCTTCTCGGTGCCGACGAAGTCGATCATGCGGGCGGTAGAGCCGACGAAATCGGCGGCCTCCAGCACGTCGGGCGGGCATTCGGGGTGGGCGATCACGGTCAGCCGGTCGAAGCGGCGGCGGAAATCCTCGATCTCGGCGCCGGTGAAGCGCTCATGCACCTCGCAATGGCCCTTCCAGGCGATGATCTCGACCTTGGTCTGGGTGGCGACATACTTCGCCAGATACTCGTCGGGCAGGAAGATCACCCGGTCGACGCCCAGCGATTCCACCACCTCCACCGCGTTGCCCGAGGTGCAGCAGATGTCGACCTCCGCCTTCACCTCGGCCGAGGTGTTGACATAGGCCACCACCGGCACGCCGGGATGCGCCTCGCGCAGCAGGCGGACATCGGCGGCGGTGATGCTGTCGGCCAGCGAGCAGCCGGCATTGCGGCTGGGGATCAGCACCGTCTTGGCCGGATTGAGCAGCTTCGCCGTCTCCGCCATGAAATGCACGCCGGCCAGCACGATCACGTCGGCATCGGTCTCGGTCGCCTTGGCGGCCAGCGCCAGACTGTCGCCGACGATGTCGGCCACGCCGTGGAAGATCTCCGGCGTCTGGTAGTTGTGCGCCAGGATGACGGCGTTGCGCTCGCGCTTCAGCTCGTTGATGGCGTGGACCAGCGGGGCGTGGAATGGCCATTCGATGGCCGGCACGACACGCTTCATGCGGTCGTAGATCGGCGCGGTCGCCGCGGCGACGGCAGGGGTGTAGGCGAGTTCGGCGACCTCGGGCATCGGATGCTCCGCTCTATGCTCGTTCTGAGCAAAACAATATGTGCTCTATTAGAGCATATCAAGAAGAAAAGGCGGAGCGGAAACAATCTGGCGCGAACGGCGTTGTGCGATGGCGGGAAAGGCCGGCAGCGCGGCTTTTCCCCCGGTAAGCGCTGTCTGGAGAATCACCGATGAGAGCCTTCCTCGCCGCGCTCTGCGCCATCGTCGTCCTGGCAGGCGGCGCCTGGGCGGTGCTGCCGAGCCTGTTCGCCCGCAGCGCCGACGAAACCTTCGCGTCGGTTGGCGCGCGGGTGGGGGAGGAATCGTCTGTCGCACACCGCAACTTCTCCGGCCGCCCGCAGCCCGACAGCCAGCAGGGCGGCAATCCGCAGAAGTGACGCCGCGGGCAGAGCGCAGGGCAGGTGGGAAAACGGATGATCCCGGCAGGGTAGCCCCGACCGGGTAAGGCAACCTTTGCCCGCGCCGGCCGTTGTTACGGTTCGGGCCTGCCATGGCCTCGAACAGGGCTTGCGGGAGTGTGATGACGGTTCACGATCCGGAAAGCGGCGCGGAGGACTTGCGTGCCGACGTCTACCGGCTGCTGGCGCTGACGCTGGCCGCCCCGCCGGGCGCCGATCTGCTGGCTCTGCTGGGCGGTCTCACCGGCGACACGACGCCGCTCGGCCGGGCCTTCGGCGATCTGGCCGCCCGGGCCAGCGCCACCGATCCACAGGCGGCGGAGCGCGAGTTCAACGCGCTGTTCATCGGCGTCGTCCAGGGCGAGCTGGTCCCATATGCCTCCTACTACCGCACCGGCTTCCTGACCGACCGGCCGCTGTCGGCCCTGCGCGCCGACCTCCAGGCTTTGGGGCTGGAGCGCGCGCCCGGCGTGTCGGAGCCGGAGGACCACATCGCCGCACTCTGCGACGTGATGGCGGTTCTGATTCGCGAGGGGGCCGACCCGGCGGTGCAGCGCCACATGCTGGACAGCCACCTGACGCCCTGGGCCGGGCGCTTCTTCCGGGATCTGGAGGGAGCGCAGGCGGCCAGCCTCTACCGCCCGGTCGGCACCATCGGCCGCCTGTTCCTGGAAATCGAGCAGGAGGCCCTGAACAGACAGATCGACCAGATGGAGGGAGCCGACGCATGAAGACGCCGCAAGACCCGCCTCGCAACGGCCCCGCACTCAATCCCCTGCAACGCCGCGACATCCTGAAGACGCTGGGCCTGGGGGCTGCCGGCGCAGCGGCGGCGGCTGTCCTGCCGGCTGGGGACGAAGCGCAGGCGATGGAATCGCCGCAGGAGCAGGTGAAGGCCCGCTACCGCGAAACCGAACACGTCAAGCGCTTCTACGCGCTGAACCGCCTCTAAGGGCGATCCGGAGGGTGTCCATGCTGGTCAAACGCAGCTCGGCGAAAACGGCAGGCGGAAAACGGTCCGGTCTGGTCGCCGCCCTGGCCGACAGTCTGGAATCGGGCGTCAGCCGCCGCGGGTTCCTGCGCCGCTCCGGCCTTGCCGCGGGCGGCATCGCCGCCGTCGGCGCGCTGCCGGGTGCCATGATCCGCAAGGCGGAGGCCGGTCCCATCCTGCCGAATGTCGAGGTGGTGACGCGCAAGAACGTCTGCACCCACTGCTCGGTCGGCTGCACGGTGATCGCCGAGGTGCAGAACGGCGTCTGGGTCGGGCAGGAGCCGGGTTGGGAGAGCCCGATCAACCAGGGCACCCACTGCGCCAAGGGCGCCTCGGTGCGCGAACTGACCAAGGGCACCCGCCGCGTCAAATACCCGCTCAAGCTGGTGGACGGCGTCTGGCAGCGCATCGGCTGGGACCAGGCAATCGAGGAGATCGGCAACCAGCTGATGGACATCCGCAAGGCGTCGGGGCCGGACGCGGTTTTCTGGCTCGGTTCGGCCAAATTCTCCAACGAGGGCGCCTATCTCTACCGCAAGCTGGCGGCCTTCTGGGGCACCAACAACGTCGATCATCAGGCGCGCATCTGCCACTCCACCACGGTCGCCGGCGTGGCGAACACGTGGGGCTACGGCGCCATGACCAACAGCTACAACGACATCCAGAACTCCAAGGCGCTGGTGATCGTCGGCGGCAATCCGGCCGAGGCGCATCCGGTGTCGATGCAGCACATGCTGCGCGGCAAGGAGCACAACCGCGCCCCCTTCATCGTCATCGACCCGCGCTTCACCCGCACCGCCGCTCATGCCACCGAGTATGTCCGCATCCGTCCCGGCACCGACATCCCGGTCGCCTGGGGCCTGCTGTGGCACATCTTCGAAAACGGCTGGGAGGACAAGGAGTACATCCGCCAGCGCGTCTACGGCATGGACGAGATCCGCGCTGAGGTGAAGAAGTGGACTCCTGAGGAGGTGGAGCGGGTGACCGGCGCCCCCGGTTCCCAGCTTCGCCGCGTGGCGGAGGCGCTGGCGAAGAACAAGCCCAGCACCGTGATCTGGTGCATGGGCGTCACCCAGCACACGGTCGGCACCGCCAACGTCCGCGCCCTGTCGATCCTTCAGCTGGCGCTGGGCAACATCGGCGTGGCCGGCGGCGGCGCCAACATCTACCGCGGCCACTGCAACGTGCAGGGCGCCACCGACTTCGGCCTCGATGTCAGCACGCTGCCCGCCTATTACGGGCTGGCGGAAGGGGCGTGGAAGCATTTCGCCCGCGCCTGGGACGTCGAGTACGACTATCTGAAGGGCCGCTTCGCCACCAAGGACCTGATGGAGGCCAAGGGCATCCCGACCACGCGCTGGTTCGATGCCGTGCTGGCCAAGCCCGGCGAGATCGACCAGCCCAGCCCCTTGCGCGCCATGATGTGCTTTGGCCATGGCGGCAACACCGTCACCCGCATGCCGGAGATGGTGAAGGGTCTGGAGAAGCTCAGCCTGCTGGTCATCGCCGACCCGCACCCGACCACCTTCGCCGCGATCAAGGAGCGGCGCAACGGCACCTACATCCTGCCGGCCTGCACCCAGTTCGAAACGGACGGGTCGCGCACCTGCTCCAACCGCTCGATGCAGTGGGGGGAGAAGGTGGTGGAGCCGATCTTCGAATCGAAGGACGACTACACCATCATCTATCTGCTGGCGCGCAAGCTGGGCTTCGCCGACGAGATGTTCAAGCACATCACGGTGGAGAAGGACCGGCCGGTGCCGGAGGACATCCTGCGCGAGATGAACCGCAGCTGCCTGTCCATCGGCGCCACCGGCCAGTCGCCGGAACGGCTGAAGATGCACATGAAGCATCAGGCCGACTTCGACAAGATCACCATGCGTGCGGCCTCCGGCCCCTGCGCCGGCGATTATTATGGCCTGCCCTGGCCGAGCTGGGGCCATCCGGAGATCAGGCATCCGGGATCGGCGGTGCTCTACGACACCTCCAAACATGTGATGGACGGCGGCGGCGTCTTCCGCGCCCGCTTCGGGGTGGAGCGCAACGGCGTCTCGCTGCTGGCCGACGGCTCCTATTCCAAGGGGTCGGAGATCGAGGACGGCTATCCCGAATTTACCATGGCCGTGCTGAAGAAGCTGGGCTGGGACAAGGATCTGACGCCCGATGAGATGCGCGTCATCCAGGCCATCGGCGGCGGCGGGGCCGAGGTGGACAATGTCAGCTGGCAGACCGACCTGTCGATGGGCATCATCCGCGTGGCGCTGAAGCATGGCTGCGTGCCGCACGGCAACGCCAAGGCGCGTGCCGTCGCCTGGAACCTGCCCGACCCGGTGCCGGTCCACCGCGAGCCGATCTATTCCCCGCGCCCCGAACTGGTGAAGGCCTATCCGGCCATCGAGGACCGGCGCGACTTCCGTCTGGTCCAGCTTGCCCGCTCGCTCCAGTTCAAGGTGGCGGACAGCGACCTGCGCCAGCGCTTCCCCATGGTGCTGACCTCCGGCCGGCTGGTCGAATATGAGGGCGGCGGCGAGGAGACACGGTCCAACCCCTGGCTGGCTGAGCTGCAGCAGTCGATGTTCGCGGAGATCAACACCAAGGACGCCGAGCGGCTGAACATCAGGGACGGCGCCTGGGTCTGGGTCTATGGGCCGGAGGACGGCAGCAAGGCCAAGGTCAAGGCGCTGGTGACCGACCGCGTCGGCGGCGGCACGGTGTTCATGCCGTTCCACTTCTCCGGCTTCTGGCAGGGCGACAGCCTGCGCGGCAACTACCCGCCCAACACCGACCCCATCGTGCTGGGCGAGCCGGTGAACGGGGTGACGACCTACGGCTACGACCCCGTCACCTTCATGCAGGAAACCAAGGTCACCCTCTGCCGGGTCGAGCCGGCGTGACGTACGGGAGCTGAACAGAACAATGGCCCGGATGAAGTTCCTGTGCGACGCCGAACGCTGCATCGAATGCAACGCCTGCGTCACCGCCTGCAAGAACGAGCATGAAGTCCCCTGGGGCATCAACCGCCGCCGGCTGGTCACGCTGAACGACGGCAAGCCGGGCGAGCGGTCGATCTCGATGGCCTGCATGCATTGCAACGACCCGCCCTGCGCCGCGGTCTGCCCGGTCGACTGTTTCCTGCAAACTGCCGATGGGGTGGTGCTGCACAGCAAGGATCTGTGCATCGGCTGCGGCTACTGCTTCTACGCCTGCCCGTTCGGCGCGCCGCAATACCCGCGCACCACCGATTTCGGCAGCCGCGGCAAGATGGACAAGTGCACCTTCTGCGCCGGTGGACCCGAGCCGGACGGCAGCGTCGAGGAATACCAGAAATACGGCGCCAACCGGCTGGCCGAGGGCAAGCTGCCGCTCTGCGCCGAGATGTGCTCCACCCGCGCGCTGATGGGCGGCGACGGCGCGGTGCTGGCCGACATCTATCAGGAACGCTCGCTGCGCCGGGGCTACGGCTCGGGCGCGCCGGGCTGGTCGACCGCCTATGGCCGCAACGACCGCGGCTCCCCCTTCACACCGGGCGGGCCGAGCACGGGCGGGGCGTGAGCGCCTCCACAAGAAAGACCTTACCGGGAGACCACCATGCGCCCCACCAGACTCCCCCTGCACGCCCTGCTGCTGATTGCCCTGCTGGCCGTCCAGAGTCTGGCCGCTCCGACTTTCGCACAAGCGCAGCTCACCCAGGTGCCCGGCCAGAACTCGCCGACCACCAAGGAGCAGGTGCCGCTCTACGTGCCGCAGGACGACAAGATGATCGGCCGCGTCAGCATCCCGGACGAAAAGCTGGCGGTTCTGGTCCAGCCGGAAGGCCGGGAGTGGCGGGAGTGGCGCACCCACACGCTGCGGCTGGCGATCGGCGGGCTCGCCATCGGCATGACGACGGTTCTGGCGATCTTCTTCCTCTACCGCGGCACCATCCGTATCCATGCCGGCCGATCGGGCCGGCTGGTCCTGCGTTTCAACGGACTGGACCGTTTCGCCCATTGGACAACGGCGGTCAGCTTCCTGATCATGGCGCTGACCGGGGTGATCCTGACCTTCGGCCGGCCGCTGCTGATCCCGCTGATCGGCCATCAGGCCTTCACGCCCCTGGCGGAATATGCCAAGTCGATCCACAACTTCGTCAGCGTGCCCTTCGTCGTCGGGCTGCTGATGATCCTGGCCTTGTGGCTGCGTGACAACATCCCGGAAAAGGCCGACTGGGTCTGGATCAGGACGGCGGGCGGGCTCTTCTCCAAGGCCGGCGACAGCCATCCCGAGGCCGGGCGCTTCAACGCCGGGCAGAAGATGGTGTTCTGGAGCATCGTGCTGGGCGGCATGGGCATGGCAGCCACCGGCTATCTGCTGATGGTGCCGTTCGCCTTCACCGGGATCGGCGGCATGCAGATCATGCACGTCATCCACGGCCTGCTGGCGGCGGGCCTGATCGCCGCGGTGATCGGCCATATCTACATCGGCACCATCGGCATGGAGGGCGCCTTCGACGCCATGGGCTGCGGCGAGGTCGACGAGAACTGGGCGATGGAGCATCACCGCCGCTGGTATCAGGAGCAGCTGCGCAAAGGCTATGTCGAGGGTCGCCAGCCGGCGGAGTGAAGCGCCGTAAGGATGCGCCCATAGGGTGGGACACGAACAATCCCACCCGCCGACCGTCTCCTTCCATAGTACAATTTACCCCCTCCCTCTCAGAGTGGCTGAATGGCCCTCGACAAACGCGCTGGACCGGAGACCTGACCGGTTCACCACACTGAGAGGAACGGCCAAAATGCTCCACCAGGCTCTCGACACGCTCCAGAAGCAGATCGCGCTCCGCCCCCGCTACGACAACTATATCGGTGGCCAGTGGGTTGCGCCGGTGGATGGCCAATACTTCACCAATCTCACCCCGATCACTGGAAAGCCGCTGTGCGAGATCGCCCGTTCCCAGGCCGCCGACGTGGAGCTGGCGCTCGACGCCGCCCACGCCGCCAAGGATGCCTGGGGCCGCACCTCGCCCACCGAGCGCTCGAACATCCTGCTGAAGATCGCCGACCGCATGGAAGAGCGGCTGGAGGTCATCGCGCTGGCCGAGACGCTGGACAACGGCAAGCCGATCCGCGAGACCCGCGCCGCCGACGTTCCGCTGGCCATCGACCATTTCCGCTACTACGCCGGCTGCATCCGCGCCCAGGAAGGCTCGATCGCCGAGATCGACCACACCACCTACGCCTACCATTTCCATGAGCCGCTGGGCGTCGTCGGCCAGATCATCCCCTGGAACTTCCCGCTGCTGATGGCCGCCTGGAAGCTGGCTCCGGCGCTGGCCGCCGGCAACTGCATCGTGCTGAAGCCGGCCGAGCAGACCCCGATGGCGATCATGGTGCTGGCCGAGATCATCGGCGACCTGCTGCCGCCCGGCGTGCTGAACATCGTCAACGGCTTCGGCATCGAGGCCGGCAAGCCGCTCGCCACCAACAAGCGCATCTCGAAAATCGCCTTCACCGGTGAGACCTCGACCGGCCGCCTGATCCTGCAATACGCCTCCGAGAACATCATCCCGTCGACCGTCGAGCTGGGCGGCAAGTCGCCGAACATCTTCTTCGAAGACGTGATGGCCGCCGATGACGAGTTCCTCGACAAGGCGCTGGAAGGCTTCGCGATGTTCGCGCTGAACCAGGGCGAGGTCTGCACCTGCCCGAGCCGCGTCCTCATCCAGAAGTCGATCTACGACCGCTTCATCAAGCTGGCGGTCGAGCGCGTCGCCAAGATCGCCCAGGGCCATCCGCTGGACGGCGGCACCATGATCGGCGCCCAGGCCTCGCAGGAGCAGCTGGAGAAGATCCTCTCCTACATCGAGATCGGCAAGGCCGAGGGCGCCAAGGTCCTGATCGGCGGCGAGCGCGCCCATCTGGGCGGCGAACTGGAAGGCGGCTACTACGTGCAGCCGACCATCCTGGAAGGCCACAACAAGATGCGCATCTTCCAGGAGGAGATCTTCGGCCCGGTCGTCGCCGTGACGACCTTCGAGACCGAGGAAGAGGCGCTGGCCATCGCCAACGACAGCGAGTTCGGCCTGGGCGCCGGCGTGTGGAGCCGTGACGGCAACCGCGCCTTCCGCATGGGCCGCGGCATCCAGGCCGGCCGCGTCTGGACCAACTGCTACCACCTGTACCCGGCGCACGCCGCCTTCGGCGGGTACAAGAAGTCCGGCATCGGCCGCGAGACGCACAAGATGATGCTCGACCACTACCAGCAGACCAAGAACCTGCTGGTCAGCTACAGCCCGAAAGCGCTCGGCTTCTTCTGAGCCCTGCTCCTCCCTATCGGGCAAACCTGGGCCGGGGGCGTGTCCCCCGGCCTTTTTTCTTTCTCCGTGTGGTTTCGTGATAAAGGACCACCATGACCGCCACAACGCCGACTGACCGCGTCATCGCGACCCCCGAGGCCGTCGCCCTGCTGGACCGGCTTGCCGCGAAGCACGGGCCGCTGATGCTGCACCTGTCGGGCGGCTGCTGCGACGGCTCGGCACCGCTCTGCCTGCCGAAGGGGGAGTTCCGGATGGGCGGTCGCGACCTGTGCCTGGGAACGGTCGCCGGTGCGCCCTTCTGCATGTCCGACGATACCTTCCAATGGTGGCGCAACACCCAGGTCATCCTGGACGTTATCCAGGCGCGCGGCGGCGGATTCTCAATCGAGGCGCCGGACGGCGTCCGCTTCACCGCCAGGGCCCGCCTGTTCACCGACGAGGAACTGACCGGGCTGCCGGATCCGCAACCGGCCGAGACTGTTTAGGAGCCGCTCCGCATCATGTCCTCCTTCACCGGTCCGCGGATTGGTCTTGCCCGCCGCCATCCCTGGAGTACCCTTGCCGGATCGCAACCGCAGACCGGGAGGGAGGCGGCAGGGGCAGCGATGTCCGCACAGGAGATCTCCGCAGACGGTCCTACTGTACATGGCCCGGTGAGACCCGCGTCCGGCGACGGCATGCCGCGCGCCGTCACCCATGCCGAACGCCCGGATGAGGCGGCGCGGGAGTTGCGCGCCGGGCTGGGCGAGGCGGCGCTGGAGCTGGTGGTCGTCTTCTGCGCCCCAAGCTATGACCGCGAGGCGCTGGCCGACGCGCTGGCGGGGCAGTTCGGCATGGTGCCGGTGATCGGCTGCACCACGGCGGGGGAGATCGGCCCCGGCGGCTACACCACCAACGCCCTGGTGGCGGTGGGTTTCCCGACCGAGGATTTCTGCATCGTCACCGCGCTGGTCGACCATGTCGACCGCTTCGAGATCGCCGACAGCACCGCCATCGCGCGGTCGTTGCTGTCGCGCCGCGACCGCGCGATGGGAACCCGGCCGGTGCCGCTGGGCGAGGATGCCCGCAGCTTCGCCATGCTGCTGATCGATGGCCTGTCGATGAGCGAGGAGACGGTGGTCAGCGCCCTGCACAACGCGCTGATCGACATCCCGCTGTTCGGCGCCTCGGCCGGCGACGACCTGCATTTCGAGCGCACCTTCGTCCTGCACGAGGGTGCCTTCCATCCAAATGGCGCGGTGGTGGCGCTGTTCACCACGACGCGGCCCTTCACCGTTTTCCGCACCCAGCATTTCGTCAGCTCCGACCGCAAAATGGTGGTCACCGGCGCCGATCCGCAGCACCGCATCGTCCATGAGATCAATGCCGAGCCGGCGGGCCGCGAATATGCCCGGCTGGTCGGGCTGGAGGGGGAGCCGCTGACCCCGATGATCTTCGCTTCCCACCCGGTCGTGGTGCGGGTCGGCGGCCAGTATCATGTCCGCTCGATCCAGAAGGTGAACGACGACGAGAGCCTGACCTTCTTCTGCGCCATCGACGAGGGCATCGTGCTGACGGTGGCGGAGGGTGTCGATCCGGTGTCCAACTTTGACGGGCTGATCGAGGGCATCGAGGCGGAGGTCGGCGCCCCCGACCTGATCCTCGGCTGCGACTGCATCCTGCGCCGGCTGGAGATGGAGCAGCGGCAGCTGAACGCCGTGATGTCCGACCGGCTGGCCCGCCACCGCGTCGTCGGGTTCTGTGCCTATGGCGAGCAGGTGAACGGCATGCACGTCAACCAGACCTTCACGGGCGTCGCCATCGGAGGGCGTTAAGCCATGGCCGGCATGCAGACCCGCAACTGGACACTCGACCCAGCCGACCGCATCGCCGAGCTGGAGCGGGAAAACGCCAAGCTCCAGCGCATCAACAAGGTGCTGATGGACCGCGTCGAGCGGTCGATGGATTTCCAGGGCGGCGCCTTTTCGCTGTTCCAGACCGCCATCGTGCTGGAACAGAAGATCCGCGAGCGCACGCTGGAGCTGGAACGTGCCCTGCACAAGCTGGAGGACAGCAACCGCGACCTCGCCCGCGCCAAGGAACTGGCGGACACCATGCGCACCCGCCTGTTCGAGGCGATCGAGTCGGTGAACGAGGGGTTCGCCCTGTTCGATTCCGCCGACCGGCTGGTGCTGTGCAATCGCAAATACCTGTCCTACTGGCCGTCGGTGGCTGGCCGCATCCAGGCCGGCATCCGCTTCAACGATCTGGTGGCGATGGTCGCCGCCGCCGGTGCGGTCAGCGAGCCGCCGCCGGACGTCTGGCTGCGCGAGCGGATGGAGCATCGCCACGATTTGAAGGGCGTCTTCCTGAACCGGCTGTCCGACGGACGCTGGATCCAGGTGAACGAGCGGCGCACCCGGGACGGCGGCATCGTCGGCGTCTACACCGACATCACCGTCATCAAGCGCGAAGAAGAGCGGCGCCGCGAATCCGAACAGGCGGAGAAGTCCGCCCTGATGATGCTGAACGACCAGTTGCAGCAGGCGAAATCCCAGGCCGATCAGGCCAACCTGTCCAAGACCCGCTTCATCGCGGCTGCCAGCCACGACCTGTTGCAGCCCCTGAATGCCGCCCGGCTGTTCGTCTCGGCGCTGGCCGATCTGGAACAGCCGGCCGCCAATGCGGAGCTGGTGGACAACATCGACCTCGCGCTGGCGTCGGTGGAGGATCTGCTGTCGGCGCTGCTCGACATTTCCAAGCTCGACGCCGGGGCGGTGACGCCGGAGGTAAGCGACTTCCCGCTGCGTGGCATCCTGGCGCCGCTCGCCTAGACACATCT
>NZ_WHOS01000071.1 GCF_013340935.1 Azospirillum melinis
CCGCCCCCGCCTTCTTGCGGGGCACTGCAAGCGGGTAAAAGGCACCGCCCCCCCGCCTCCGGCGCGGCCCCCCCCCCCCCCCGGGGGGGGGAGGGGCGGTTGCCCCCCAGGGACCACCCCCCCCCCCACCTCGTCGTCACCCACATCGGCGTGATGCGCGTCGCGCTGGCGCTCGCCTGGGGCTGGGACTTCCGCGGTCCGCCGCCGGTGCCGGTCAAGCGCAACCGCCTCTACGCCATGAGTCTCGCCGCCGACGGCACGCTCCGCCCGGCCGGGCCCGCGGAGGGGGAACGCCTGTCATGAGGCTGCTGATCGCCGTCACCCATCTGCTCGGCACCGGCCATCTCAGCCGCGCGCTGGCCCTGGCCGAGGCCTTCACCGCCCGCGGCTGGCGCGTCGATGTCGCCAGCGGCGGCCGTCCCGCCCCCCATCTCGAAATCGGCACCGCCACCCTGCACCAGTTGCCCTCGCTGGCGAGCGACGGCGCCGACTTCGCCACCCTGCTGGGCGCCGACGGCACCCCCGCCGATGCCGGCCTGTTCGCCGCCCGGCGGGCGATGCTGACCGGCCTGCTCGACAGCCTCCGCCCCGACGTGCTGATCACCGAACTCTTCCCCTTCGGCCGCCGCGCGCTGGCCGCCGAGTTCGACGCCCTGCTGGAGCGCGCCCGCGCCCTGCAGCAGCCACCGCTGACGCTGGCCTCGGTCCGCGACATCCTGGCCCCGCCCTCCAAGCTCAAGCGGGTGGCCGAGACCGAAGCCCGCCTGCTGCGCCTCTATGACGGCGTGCTGGTCCATTCCGATCCCGCCCTGATCCCGCTGGAGGACAGCTGGCCGCTGACGCGAGCGATGATGCCGCTGCTGCGCTACACCGGCTTCGTCGTGCCTCCGCCGCCCGTCCCTGACGACGGAACGGACGGGCAGGGCGAAATCCTGGTCACCGCCGGCGGCGGTCCGGTCGGCCGCCCGGTCTTCGAGGCCGCAGCGCTTTGCGCCGCCTCCGGCGCTCTGCCGCAGCGCTGGCGCCTCTTGGTGGCGAAGGGCGACGCGGCGCTGGCCGACCGGCTGCGCGCCATGGCCCCGCCTGACCGGCTGCTGGTGGAGCCGGTGCGCCCCGACTTCCGCGCCCTGCTGGGCCGGGCATCGGCCAGCGTCGGCCGCTGCGGCTACAACACCGCGCTCGACTGCCTGACGGCCGGCGTGCCCAGCGTCTTCTGCCCCTTCGAGGACGGCAAGGAGGTCGAGCAGACCATCCGCGCCGCCATCCTGGCCCGCCAGCCCGGCATCGCCACCCTGCGCGAGGCCGACCTCACCCCCGACAGCCTCGCCCGAGCCTTGCAGTCCGTGCTGGGCGCCCGCATCCCGCCGCTCAGCCCCGCTTCGCTGGCCGGTGCGGCGCGCAGCGTCGAGATCGTCGAAGCCCTGCTGGCAGAGAAGACATCATGACAAACTGGACCGCCGTAGAAGACGAGCTGGCGCGCTGGACCGGCCTCGGCCGCCGCTGCCCCCTGTGGCTGCGCGACGACGATGCGGTCGCCGCCAGCCCGCAACTCGACGGATTGCTGACCCGCTGCGCCCAGGCCGGCATCCCGCTCGGCCTCGCCGTCATCCCGGCGGATGCCGAACCGTCGCTCACCGAAGCCATCGCCAACCATGCAGGCGTAACCCCGCTGGTCCATGGCTGGTCCCACACCGACCATGCCGCCCCCGGCCGGAAGAAGTGCGAGTTCGGCCCCGAGCGCTCGCCCGAAATCCGGCAGGCCGAGGCCGGGCGCGGCCTGTCCACCCTGCGCGGCCTGTTCGGCGACCGCCTGCTGCCGCTGTTCGTCCCGCCCTGGAACCGCATGGCCGCCGACATGCCGGCCTGCCTGTCGGCATCCGGCTACCGCGCCGTCTCGGCCTTCGGCCCGTCGCCAGCGCCCCATGACGGCATCGCCTGGATCAACACCCACCTCGACCTGATCGACTGGCGCGGCAGCCGCTCCGCCGTGCCGCTCGACGCCCTGCTCGACCTGCTGTGCCGCGAACTTCGCGACCGCCGCGAGGGCCGGCGCAATCCCGCCGAGCCCATAGGCCTGCTGACCCACCACCGCGTCCACGACGCGGCGATCTGGGACCTGTTCGACCGTCTGCTCGACCGGCTTGCCGACCATCCCGCGCTGGAATGGCCGGCCATCGGCAAATTGGGAGTCGGCCGGTTGGTGTGACGAGGCCGCAGGGGCCTGTCGCAGGTGGAGAGAGAATGTTCCGGCATCTTTCGGAACGCCCCTCCGACAAAAGCATGACCACCACCAGAACGTGCCGTGCGCCCCAATACGCTCCACGGTAAGTCCGATACGCTTTTGAAAAGAATGCAACCGCAGTCGATCCTCAAGCTCCGGTAGTCGGGCGCGGCTCACACCGCATCGTCCATGACGATCCCCACGAAGCAAATATAAGAGGAAACGAAAGTGATCATCAATAATCTGAAGGCCGGCCTTCCTTATATCAACGGCTCCGACGAGGGTGATTATATATCCGGGCGTAATGCCTACGCCACCTACTATCAGGTCAACGACATCATCATCGGCGGGCGCGGCAACGACTACATGGTCGGGAATGGCGGAAACGATATCTTCGTCTTCCGTCCGGGCGACGGCTGGGATGTCATCGCGGACTTCTACGGCAACATGCGCGGCGAGAAGGACACGCTCGATCTCACCGCTTTTTCCGACATCAAGACCAGCGCGGACGTCCTCGCCCGCGCCACCGCCGACGGCGGCGACACGATCATCACGCTGGCCCCGGACTCCTCCATCCGCCTGGAGGGGGTGAGCCTGTCCCAGTTCAAGACCGGCGTGGATTCCGGCTGGTACGGCCTGCTGCTCGATCCGCCGGAACACGACGCCCCGTCGGGCAATGCCATCTACCTCAACGAAACGGCGATGACCGTCATCGAAGGCAGCGGCGGCGGCACCACCATGGTCGAGGTGCCGGTCACCCGCACCGGCGATCTGTCCGGCAGCGCGACCGTGGACTGGTCCGTCGGCTTCGCCGGAGGCCCCAGCGATCTGCGCCAGCGGGCGGATGCCAACGATTTCGTCGGCGGGCAGAGCGCCCTCGCCGGTTCGGTGACCTTCGAGGCCGGCCAGAGCAGGGCCGTCATCCGGCTGCCCTTGTGGGCCGACAACAATGGCGAATATTCCAAGGAGCATTTCCAGGTTTCGCTGAAGAACCCGTCCGACGGCTATGCCGTCAACCCGTCGGAGACGACCGACGTCGCCATCAGCAACGACGATGCCCCCGCACAGGTCGTCGGCACATTCCAGAACAATTTCCTCGCCGGCGGTGTCGGGGACGAGCTGATCATCAGCTATGGCGGAAACGACTACATGCTGGGCGGCGGCGGCACCGACACCTTCATCTTCGGCCATGGCGACGGCTGGGACGTCATCGGCGACTTCCAGGCCGGTGCCGGCGGCGACCGGCTCGCCATCGGGCAGTTCAGCGACCTGCACTCGATGGCCGATTTGACGATGGTCGCGGAGGGCAACGACCTTACAATCGTGCTTTCGGCATCGGATACGGTGAAGCTGCAGAATGTCCAGGCAAGCCAGTTGACCGCCGACAACTTCCTGTTCGCCGCCTGAGGACGGGCCGGACGGAAGGGGCGGGGACGGGCGGCGCCTGCGGTCCGACGCCGGAGCGCCGCCTTATTCCGCATCAACTCCGCACCGCCGTTCCAGAGGATAGACCCGTCATGACCGACCGCCAGCAGACCCGCGCCGCCTTCGCCGACCTCCATAAGGACGGCTGCTTCGTCATTCCCAACCCGTGGGATGTCGGCAGCGCGCTGATGCTGGAGCATCTCGGCTTCCGCGCGCTGGCGACCACCTCGGCGGGGTTCGCTTTCTCCTGCGGGCTTCCCGACACCGATTGGGCGGTGCCCTGCGCGGACATGCTGTCCCACATCGCCGGCATCGTCCGGGCGACCGGCCTGCCGGTGAACGCCGACTTCGAATCCGGCTATGCCCATGACCTCGACGGGCTGGCCCGCAACCTGCGGCTCTGCGCCGACACCGGCGTCGCCGGCCTGTCGGTGGAGGACGCCACCGGCGACCCGACGAAGCCGCTGTACGAGTTCGATCTGGCCGTCGAGCGCATCGCCGCGGCGGCGGAGGCCCTGCGCGGAACCGGCGTGCTGCTGACCGCCCGTTGCGAAGCCGTGCTGGTCGACCATCCGGCCGCCGTCGAGGAGGCGATGCGCCGGCTGCCGGCCTATGCGGCGGCGGGGGCCGACGTCCTCTATGCGCCGGGCCTGCGCACGCCGGAAACCATCCGGGCGGCGGTCGAGGCGGTGGGACCCAAGCCGCTCAATCTGCTGGTCTCGGCGCCGATCGGCCTGACGGTGGCGCAGATCGCCGATCTCGGCGTGCGGCGGATCAGCCTGGGCAGCGCGCTCAGCCGCGCCGCCTGGGGCGGCTTCCTGCGGGCGGCGCGGATGCTGGCCGACGAAGGCCGGTTCGACGCGCTGGCCGAGGCCGAGCCGTTCGACGCCCTGAACGGCTTCTTCCGGACACGGGGCCGGGACGGCCGGCAGAGCTGACAAACAAAAAAAGGCCGGTCCGCGTCAGTGACGACGCGGACCGGCCCGGTAGTGCGATGGAGGTGTGCGGTAGAGAAGCTGCGCCTTACGCCGCGTGGTCGGTGATGAAGCCGGTGGCGGTGCCCAGGTTGGCGTTGTCGTGGGTCAGGTGCAGCAGGAAGTTCTCCGTGCCGTCGTTGGTGTTGGTGCCGTTGATGTGGACGGAGACCGTCTTGGTGGTCTCGCCCGGCTGGAAGGTCAGGCTGCCATGGGCGGCGGTGTAGTCGGTGCCGGCCTTGGCGGTGCCGTCCTCGGTCGCATACTCGATGGTGGTGGCGGTGGTGACCGCCTTGGCCAGCTGCACGGTGAAGACCGCCTCGTCGCTGCCGGCGACGGTGCCGGAGTTGCCGGAGTTGGCGGCGAGGCCCGCCTTGATGATGTTCATCTTGGTCGGATCGACGGTCTTGTAGTCGTCCTGCAGCAGGCCGCCGACATCGCCCGATTCCGGCGTCCAGGCCCAGTAGGTCCAGTTCATGCCCTGCTGGCCGGCCGCCAGGTCGCTCTTGCCGTCCAGGTTCCAGTCGCCGTTCATGTACTTGATCAGCGTGCTGGCCCAGGTCTGCTCGGCGGCGCTGGTCATCTGGCCGCCGAACTCGCCGACCAGGATCGGGGCGATGTTGTTCTTGTAGATGTAGCCCCACATGCTGTCGTACTGGGCCGGCAGGTTGTCCGGATAGCTCGGATCCGACAGCCAGCTGAACTGCCCGACGCTCTGGCCGTAGGCGTGCGGCGAATAGACCAGCTTGTTGGGGGTGTCGAACTCGATGGGATGGGTCTTCACGCCGGCCAGCGTGCTGCTCCACTCCGTGCCCTCGACCAGCAGCAGCCAGTCCTTGTTGACGGTCTGGATCGAGTTGCCGATGCGCTCGGCCGCCGCGGCCCAGTCGGTGGCCTGGTTGCCGTCACCCCAGGTGGCGGACACGCTCGGCTCGTTGTGCAGGTCGGCGCCGATCACCGCCTCGTTGCCGGCATAATGCTTGGCCAGCATCTTCCAGTCTTCGATGACCTTCGATTCCGGGTTCTTGTCGGTGTACCACAGCCCGTGCTCGTTGGTGCCGGCGCCGCCGTCGTTGCGGTGGTGGTCGAGGATCACCTTGATGCCGCTCTTGCCGGCATAGTCGATGACCTTGTCATAGACCTCCAGCCGGGTCAGGCCCTTCAGGTCCGGGTTCTTCGAATAGTCGATGCCGTTGGTGACCGCGGTGCTGTCGAACATGTCGTCGGCCCAGGTCAGGCGGATGACGTTGAAGCCCAGGTCCTTCATGCTGTCGATGTGGTGCTGGTAGCTGTCCGCCCACAGGCCCGACGGCACGTAGTTGTAGCCCTCGCCGCCGAACCAGTTGACGCCGGTCAGGCGGACGTTGTTGCCGCTCTCGTCGACGATCTGGTTGCCGTTGGTGTGCAGGAAGCCGTTGATCGTGCTGCTGCTCTGCACCATGCCCGGATCGGCCACCGTGACGTTGCCGACCTTCAGCGACAGCGAGCTGTCGCCGGTGCTGCCCCCGGTGGAGCCGCCCGTCGAACCGCCGGTGGACCCGCCCGTGCTGGTGCCGCCCTTGCCGGCGTCGGTGGAGCCGCCGGTCGAACTGGTGGAGGCGGCGAAATGGCTGGCATCCAGCTTGGCGGTCAGCGTGGCGTCCCAATAGAGGTCGGTGGTCGCTCCCAGCTCGGCACCGTCGGCGGTGCGCTGGACCGACACGGCGGCGTCGGTCGCCGCGACGGACTTGCCGTCGACGCTGACGCTGTGGACGAACAGGTTGCGGTCGGTGCCGTCGATGACGGCGTCGTTGTCGTACTTCACCTCGACCGAATGGGCGGCGCCCTGCGTCAGGTCGGCGGTGAACTTGTAATCCTTGGCGTCGGTGCTGGTCGCCGTGCCTTCGCCGATCTGCTTGCCGTCGACCAGCACGGTGAAGTGGGCGCCCTCACCGGCGGCGGCACTGCCGGCGGCGTTCACGGTGATGACGTTCTGCGCGGTGCCGGCGGCCGGGGCGGCGGGGATGGCGGGAGCGGCCGGGGCGGCGGTCTGGGCGCCGCCGTAGTAGTTGGCGGGGGTGCTGAAGGTCAGCGCGCCGTCCCACCACATGGCTTCCTGGCCGGCCTGCGTCGGCGCCGGGGCGGCATCGTCATAGCGTTCGTAGATGGCGTCGGTCGGCTTCAGCGTGTGGCCGTTGACCTCGATCGACTGGACGTAAAGGTCACGATAGGCGCTGGTCGCGGTGTCGTTGTCGTAAACGACCTGAATCTTGTGCGCCGTGTTGGCTGCAAGGTCGGCGGTGAAGCTGTATGCCTTCGACGAGGCGTCGGCCGCATTGGCCGAACCGACCTCCTGACCATCCACCAGCAGCTTGAAATGCGGTGCGACGCCATCCTGGGACTGGCCGTAGGCGTTGACGACAATCTTGCTCGGCTGGTTGGTCGTGCTCATGACTTCGATCCTATGTCCGTTGCGTTGAAGCCATGCTGGGGCTCCAATGGTTAACGAAACCTTTCCAAATCCGGTTAACTTTTCTCGAACCTTGTGGCAAATTTGGCCCAGATCGTCACAGGCCCGGTCAAGGCCCCTGCAATAGGCCAGCGAACTATATCCCATCATGGTCACAGGATTTTCGATCCTGTACACAGTCTTCTTTTGAAAGAGCCAATATCCGCTTTAAACCACGTCATATTGGAAAGTTGATCTCGAAAGACATAGACGGTTTCACTCGGGGACACGACCATGCCTGCGCATCATTCTTTCAAAAATCTCGCGAGATGATGCCGGATGTAAGCCATATATACTGATCCATCCGGGGACTGGATTGATAGAAACCTAGCACGCAGAATTACAGCCATGGGGGTAAGACAAATTCGCAAACGACCTTTTTCACCCGCAAAAAAGTTAATGCTTGTAAGGCCACACCGGCCTGCGGGCAAAGCGTTAAGAGATTTTTTATAAGCTTATATTCCTTTTGGACAGCGGCAGCCGGCGATGGGCAGGCCGCCGGCGCCTCCCGGCCTGGAGCCAGCCGTCCGGAAATGCAAAACGCCGGGCGCCCGGACCGCAACAGCGGCCGGACCCCGGCGTCAGGAAAAGGGGAGAAGAGGGAAGGGGGGCGACGCGCCGGTCAGCGCGCCTCGACCATGCCGATGAACTGCGCCAGTTCCGGCGTGGACGGCCGGTCGAACAGCTCGGCTGGCGGTCCCTGTTCGGCGATGCGGCCGCCATGCATGAAGACCAGCCGGTCGCAGACCTCGCGGGCGAAGCGCATCTCGTGCGTCACCAGGATCAGCGTCATGCCCTCTTCGGCCAGCTTGCGCACCACCCCCAGCACCTCGGCCACCAGCTCGGGGTCGAGCGCCGAGGTGATCTCGTCGCACAGCAGCACCTTGGGCGCCATCGCCAGAGACCGCGCGATGGCGACGCGCTGCTGCTGGCCGCCCGACAGCTGCGACGGGTAGGCGTCGAACTTGTGGCCCAGCCCGACCTTGGCCAGCGCCGATTCCGCGGCGGCGCGGGTGGCGGCCTTGTCCTGCTTCTTCACCACCTTCAGCGCCAGCATCACATTCTCGCCGGCGGTCAGATGGGGGAACAGGTTGAACTGCTGGAACACCATGCCGACCTTCTGGCGCAGCGCCCGCAGATCGATCTGGCCGGGATCGACGCATTCGCCGTCCACCTCGATCACGCCGCCGTCGATGCGCTCCAGCCCGTTGATGCTGCGCAGCAGGGTGCTCTTGCCCGAACCGCTGCGGCCGATCATGGCGACGACCTGTCCCTCCTCGACCGCCATGTCGACACCCTTCAGCACCTCGACCGGGCCGAAGGATTTGCGGATGGCCGACAGCTTCACCAATGGCCTTCCGGTGGCCGGCCGGCCGGTGGGGGACGTCTTAACGGGCGACATTGAGCTTCCTTTCCAGCGCCTTGGCCGACAGCGACAGCGGGTAGCACAGGGCGAAATAGATCAGCCCGACCAGCCCATAGACCAGGAAGGGCTGGAAGGTGGCGTTGGTGATCATGGTCCCGGCCTTCGTCACCTCGACGAAGCCGATGATGGAGGTCACCGCCGTGCCCTTCACCACCTGCACCGAGAAGCCGACGGTCGGCGGCACGGCGATGCGCAGGGCCTGCGGCAGGATGACGTGGCGCATCTGCTCGGGAAAATTCATGGCGAGGCTGGCGGACGCCTCCCACTGGCCCTTCGGCACCGCCTCGACGCAGCCGCGCCAGATCTCGGCGAGATAGGCGGCGGTGAACAGCGTCAGCGCGACGGCGGCCGAGGTCCAGGCCGAGGTCTCGATGCCGATCAGCGGCAATGCAAAGAAGACGATGAACAGCTGCATCAGCAGCGGCGTGCCCTGGAACACCTCGATGAACAGCTTTGCCGCGAGGCGCAGCGGCGGCACCGGCGACACGCGGGCGACCAGCAGCAGGAGCCCGGCCACCCCGCCGGAGACGAAGGCGATCAGCGACAGCAGCACCGTCCAGCGCGCCGCCAGCAGCAGGTTGGACAGGATGTCCCACAGGGTGAAGTTAAGCACGCGACACCCCCTTGGCGAACATCCGCTGCCCCATCAGGCTGAAGATCCAGCGCAAGGCCACCGCCAGCGCCAGATACAGCGCGGTCGCCAGGAAATAGACCTCGAAGGGCCGGAAATTGCGGGACTGGATGAAGTTGGCGGCGAAGCTCAGCTCCTCCGCCGCGATCTGCGAGCAGACCGACGAGCCCAGCATGACGATGACGATCTGGCTGGTCAGCGCCGGCCAGATCTTCGCCATCGCCGGCCCCAGCACGACGTAACGGAAGATCTGCGGCCCGGTCATGCCCAGGCTGGCGCCGGCCTCGATCTGGCCCTTCGGCGTCGCCTCGATGCCGGCGCGGATGATCTCGGTCGAATAGGCGCCGAGATTGATCACCATCGCCAGCACCGCCGCCTGCCATTCCGCCAGCCGGATGCCCAGCGAGGGCAGGCCGAAGAAGATGAAGAACAGCTGGACCAGGAAGGGCGTGTTGCGGATCAGCTCGACATAGGCGCCGACGACGACCGCCAGCGGCTTGACGCTGGAGGTCCGTGCCGCCGCCCCGCCGATGCCGAGCGCCACCCCCAGCACCGTGCTGACCGCGGTCAGCGCCACGGTGGTCGCCACCCCGTCCACCAGCACGGGCGTGTAGTCCAGCAGGGACGAGAAATCGAAACTGTAGGCCATGATGCGGTCCCGTGCCGGTGGAAGGGTGAAGCGATCACAGATCCTTCGGCAGCGGCGCGTGCAGCCACTTCTTGGCAATGTCGTTCAACGAGCCGTCGTCCTTCGCCTTGGCGATGATGGCGTTGACCTTCTCCAAGAGCGGCCCCTCGTTCTTGTTCAGCCCGACGAAGCAGGGGGAGTTCTTGACCAGGAACTTCAGGATCGGCTGGCGCGGCGGGTTGCGCTCGAAGATGGCGGCGGCGACCACGTTGCCGGTGGCGACCAGCTGCACCTGACCCGACAGGAAGGCGGAGATGGTGCCGTTGTTGTCCTCGTAACGGCGGACGGTCACCTTGTCCGACACGATCTTCGACAGCTCGATGTCCTCGACCGAGCCGCGGGTGACGCCGACGGTCTTGCCGTCCAGATCCTCGACCTTCTCGGCCTTGATGTCGTCGGGGCCGAAGACGCCGTTGTAGAAGGGGGCGTAGGCGGTGGAGAAGTCGATGACCTTCTCGCGCTCGGCGTTCTTGCCCAGGCTGGAGATCACCAGATCGACCTTGCCGGTGGTCAAATAGGGGATGCGGTTGGTGCTGGTCACCGGCACCAGCTCCACCTTGGCACCCATTTCCTTGGCGATCAGGGTGGCGGCGTCGATGTCGTAGCCGACCGGCTTCAGGTCGGTACCGACCGAGCCGAAGGGCGGGAAGTCCTGCGGGACGGCGACGCGCAGCACCTTTTCCTTGGCGATGCGCTCAAGCGCGTCGGCTTTTGCATGGGTCGGGGCAAGACCGCCGGCCAGAACCGCCGTGGCAAGGCCGAGAGCACCCAGAATCTTCGCGAACCGCATGGCACCTGATCTCCGAACCGAAAGACGATGACCCTCCTTTTCAAACCATGTGCCACTTTCGTCCTACGAATTCGGGTGTGCCGCAAAGGCGCGGGAATGTTACGCTTATCCCGTCAACGCAAGGAACCGTTACAAATGTAACACCGCTTTGGTTGCAGCCCGGAATTCCATTTTTTGTGCAAATGCCGAAGCCCAGAGGCGATCAGCCCATGAAACAGGCAACTCACGCCACACAGGCCCCGGATGGACCGGAGGGAGGCGAACCGTCGCTGACCGCCCGCATCCGCGACCGCTACGGCGACCTCAGCCCTATGGAGCGACAGCTCGCCGATGTGATCCTCGCCTGTCCGGGCGAGCTGTCGGGCTATTCGGCGACCGAGCTGGCCGGCCGGGCCGGCGTGTCGAAGATGACGGTGTCGCGTCTGGTCCGCCGGCTCGGCTATGCCGGCTTCGAGGCGGCGCGTCTGGCCGCCCGGCGCGGCGGCGACTGGGGCTCGCCGCTGTTCCTGCTGCCGCCCGGCGGCCCGGTCTCCGCATCGTCGGCGGTTTCCGACGGCGATCCCGCGCCGCTCGACGCGCATTTCCAGCGCAGCGCGGAGGCGCTCGCCGCCACCGCCCGCCAGACCGACCCGGCGATGCTGGCGCGGGCGGCCCGCGCACTCGCCGACGCCCGGCGCATCTGGGTCTGCGGCGCCCGCAACAGCGCCTTCCTGGCCGGCTATGCCCGCTGGCAGTTCATCCAGGTCCGCGGCGAGGTCCACCAGCTGGCGGCGGCCGGCGAGACGATGGCGGAGACGCTGGCCGATCTGGGTTCAGGCGATCTGGGCCCCGGCAATCTGGATCAGGGCGACCTGCTGTTCCTGGTCGGCATCCGCCGCCGCCCGCCGGCCATCGTCCGTCTGCTGCGCATTGCGGGGGAGCGCGGCATCCCCACCATCCTGATCGCCGACAGCCATTCCACCCTGGAGGCCCCGCCGCCGCCGCTGACCTTCCGCTGCGAGACGCGCAGCCTCGCCGCGCTGGACACCCATGTCGCCGCCCTGGCGGTGATCCACGCGCTTGCCGCCGAGCTGATCCCGCTGACCGGCGAGGCCGGCCGCGCCCGCATCCGCGCCATCGAGGATCTGCATGACCGGCTTGGCGAATTGTGACTCTCGCGTCGCGATTGCGCTCGGATAGCATCCGCCGGATGCGCGATTTACGGTCGGGAGCAGGGCGATGGCCTGGTTGCGGTGGGACCGCGGCCGCCAGGAGAATGGCGGCAGGGACTATTTCAAGATGCTGCTGGCCCGCTCGGCCCGGCTGCGCTTCGACTGCTATCTGCTGCGCTATCCGACGACCAGCGGGCTGGACGAGCATGTCGACCCGGCGCCGGACGGCTTCGAGCACCACCGCGTCAACATCATCCTGCGCCAGCCGGCGTCGGGCGGCCTGTTCCTGTGCGACGAGGCGATCATCGACCGGCCGCGCATCAAGTATTTCCGTCCAGACCTCCATCCGCACCGCGTGACCGAGGGGGTCGGCGAACGCCTGGTCCTGTCCTTCGGCTGGCTGCGCAAAGCACCCGGCACAGGAAAGAGCGGGGAAATATAATTTCTTTTGAAGGAATTATAATTGTTCGCTTCGCTTCCGCACTGTATACACAAAATGAATCCGGTTTCTTATCGCGTTTCCAGCCCTCCAGAACCTGCTGTTTTCGCGAGGAACTTTTGCTGCTGGCATGATGTTCAAGGCGTGAAGAGTGCCCGATATCCACAGTCCAGGATCGATCATTTGCGACCCTGGAAATCGGAGACTCCAGTCTTTTGCGTCCCCTCCAGGCTTAAGGACCTTGAGCATGATCACACAGCACGGTGCCTACTCGTCGCCCGACTCCGGACCACGCCGCACAGTCCTTGCCAGCGATGTGGAGGTGAGGCCAGGAGTCCATCGCCGCGTCTCCTGGGCGGGCGTCTTTGCCGGCGTCGTCCTTGCCCTGGCGATCCAATTGCTCCTCAGCATGCTCGGGCTGGGCATCGGCATGACGGCCATCGATCCCGGCGCCGGACGCGATGCCCTGCCGCAGGCGAGTTCCTTCGGGATCAGCGCCGGGCTGTGGTGGACGGTCAGCTATATGCTGGCGCTCGGCGTCGGCGGCTATGTCGCGGCCCGGCTCGCCGGGGTGCCGACCCGCGGCGACGGGCTGATCCACGGTCTGCTGACCTGGGCCTTCGCGCTGCTGATCAGCGCCTATCTCGTCACCACCACGCTGGGCAGCATCACCGGCGGCGCGTTCAACGCGCTGGGCAGCGCCACCTCGGGCGTCGCCCAGACGGTGAAGCAGGCGGTTCCGGAGGTCGCCCGCGCGTCCGGGCTGTCGGCCGAGGATCTGCGCCGGCAGGCCGAGGATCTGCTGCGCCCGGCCGACCAGCAGCGCAGCGGCGAGGACGCCCGCACGCAGCTGCTCAGCGCCCTGACCAAGATGGCCGCCGGCGGTCCCGAGGCCGACCAGGCGCGCCAGCAGGCGGTCTCCATCGTCTCCCAGCAGGCCGGCATCCCCGAGGATCAGGCGCGCCAGCGTCTCCAGCAGCTCGAACAGCAGTTCGGGTCGGCCAAGCAGCAGGCGGCCGAGACGGCGACCAACGCCGCCAAGGCGACCAGCAACACCCTGTCCGCCGCCGGCATCTGGGGCACCGTCGCCCTGCTGCTCGGCGCCCTGGCCGCCGCGATCGGCGGCCGCATCGGCACCCAGCGGCGCGACCGCCTGGTCGTCACCGACTGACGCCCGGTGCCGGCCGGCGAATCCCGGCCGGCAAATCCGGCGTTAGGGCATCCTTAACCATGGGAGTGACATGACGTCTCCGACTGGAGGCCTCATGTCGTTCCTGTGGTTCTGCACCTGCGCCTATCTGCTCGTCGGCATCGTCGGCCTGCTGGAGGCGGACATCCGGGTCAGGCCCGGCGCTTCGCCGTCGGCACTGCAAATCGTCCGCTCGGCGCTCCTCTTCGCCCTGACCCATCCGGCCGATGCGGCAATGCGGTGGCTGCTGACCAGGGCGCGCGGCTGACCGCCCGCTGTTTCTCCCCGGTCCATTCCCCATCCCCTGCCTGCCGCCTTGCTTTCCGGCGGCAATCGCGACACCCTGGTATGGCACGCGGGCGGCGGGGACGGGCTGCCCCGAACGGCTGCCCGTCCCCGCCGCCCGCGCTGCTGACCAGTCACCACGCCGTCCTCCCATGGTGGCCGCCCCGGCGGCGCACCGGACGGCCCAGCCAAAAGAGGACGGCCCCCGCGGCCGGAACCACATGCGCCGTCATCGCCGCGCCAAGATCGTCGCCACCGTCGGACCGGCCAGCAACTCGCCCGAGATGCTGAAGACCCTGTTCCTGGCCGGTGTCGACACCTTCCGGCTGAACTTCAGCCATGGCACCCACGACGACCACGCCAAGGTCCACCGCGCCATCCGCGAGCTGGAGGCCGAGGTCGGCCGTCCCATCGGCATCCTTCAGGATCTCCAGGGTCCGAAGATCCGCGTCGGCACCATCCGCGACGGCAAGATCGCGGTGGCCACCGGCGAGCAGATCCGCTTCGTGCTCCAGGGCAGCGACGGCGACAAGCGCGCCATCCCGCTGCCGCACCCGGAAATCTTCGCCGCCATCATGCCGGGCCACCATCTGCTGATCGACGACGGCCGCGTCCGCGTCGAGGTGACCGAGCTGGGCGACGACTGGATCGAGGCGAAGGTCGTCGTCGGCGGCACCATCTCCAACCGCAAGGGCGTCAACCTGCCGGGCACCATCCTGGACCTGTCGCCGCTCACCGCCAAGGACCGCGCCGACCTCGCCTTCGGGCTGGAGCTGGGCGTCGACTGGGTCGCCATGTCCTTCGTGCAGAAGCCGGGCGACATCCTGGAAGGCCGCGGCCTGATCGGCGACCGCGCCGGCATCATGGCAAAGATCGAGAAGCCGCAGGCGCTGGAGAAGATCGACGACATCATCCGCCTGTCCGATGCGGTGATGGTGGCGCGCGGCGACCTCGGCGTCGAGATCCCGCACGAGGACGTGCCCGGCCGCCAGAAGGAGCTGGTGCGCGCCTGCCGCCTCGCGGTGAAGCCGGTGATCGTCGCCACCCAGATGCTCGATTCGATGGTCTCCGCCCCGACCCCGACGCGGGCCGAGGCGTCGGACGTGGCGACCGCCATCTATGACGGCGCCGACGCGGTGATGCTGTCGGCCGAATCGGCGTCCGGCCAGTATCCGGTCGAGGCGGTCACCATGATGGACCGCATCATCCGCTCCACCGAGCAGCACAAGCTCTACCGCTCGCTGATCCAGGCCACCCATCCGGGCGAAGAGCACACGCCACCCCACGCCGTGGCCGCCGCCGCCGCCGATCTGGCCGACACCCTGCATTCCTCGGCCATCGTCGCCTTCACCTCCAGCGGCACCACCGCGGCGCGCATCGCCCGCAAGCGGCCGGAGGTGCCGATCCTGGCGATCACCCCCGACACCGCGGTGTCGCGCCGGCTCTGCCTGCTGTGGGGCGCCCACAGCGTGCTGTCCGACGACATCCGCACCTACGAGGAGATGGTCGACCGCGCCATCGCCATCGGGCGGGCCGAGGAGCTGGCCGGCAAGACCGGCACCATGGTCGTCGTCGCCGGCATTCCCTTCGCCCAGGCCGGCACCACCAACAACCTGCGCGTCATCCACATGGACGGCAAGGCGTAAGGCCGCAGCGGAGCGGCGGCACCCCCGCCGCTCCGCTGGCTTTTACCGTTCCATCTTCGTCGACAGCACGATGGACGACATCGTCCGCTCTACCCCCGGCAGGCGGCCGATGGCATCCAGTGCGGCGTCCATCGCGTCATGGGTTTCGGTGCCGACGGTGGCGCACAGATCGTACTGCCCGCTGATGCTGTGCAGCCGGAGGACCTCCGGCATCTTGCGCAGGGCATGGACGGCGCGGTCGGCCAGCCGGGCATTCACGCTGATCATCACCAGCGCCGACACGCCGCGCCGCGGCGCCGGGTCTCCCAGCTTCACGGTATAGCCGGAAATCACGCCCTGCCGCTCCAGCCGGGCGATGCGGTCCTGCACGGTCGAGCGCGACAGCCCCAGCGCCCGGCCCAGCGCCGCCGTGCTGGTGCGGGCGTTCACCGTCAACAGATCGATCAGCCGGCGGTCGAAATCGTCCATGGAATCCGTCACGGAAGGAAGGCACTTGTAAAGCCCTCTCCCGGGGCTCTCAGCGGATCTTCGATCCGCCTGACGCCGTCAGCACAAACAAAGTTTGTGCGAGAGGCGGGAGAGGGAGAAAATCCAGGCCCCCTTACCCCTCGCAGCCCGCCTGATAGCGCTTCATGGCCGCCCGGATGTCGTCCGGGATCGGCACGGCGGCGAAATCGTCGAGCGAGGTGGTGACCACCGTCAGGCTGCCCGACAGCCGGACCTGCCCCTCATGCTCGCCGTTGATGCGCAGCTGGAGGGAGCTGCGGCCCAGCCGCTCCAGGAGGACGCCCAGCGTCAGCGTGTCGCCCATCCGGCTGGGAATGACGAAGTCGCATTCGGCATGCACGATGGGCAGGCCCAGGCGGCGCTGCAGGATCATCGTCGCATAGTCGATGTCCAGCCCCTGGGTGAACCAGTCCTCCACCGCCCCGTTGAACATGTCGAAATAGACCGGGAAATAGACGATTCCGGCCGGGTCGCAGTGGGAAAAGCGAATGAGCCGCTGCATCCGGAAACAGCCCGCCGGCAGGGGCCGGTGGCCGGGGTGGTCTTCGGTGCGGCGCGTCCGCTCGCTGTACTCGTGCATCTCTCGGTCAATCCTTGTTCCGCTCCGGTCGCCTGACATATGGGGGTGCCTGCTGCCTTGCGGTCGCCGCGCCTCGTTCCGGCGGCAAATAGTTGTAGTCACCCCAAACAATCCGGGAAAAGCACCTTTCGTTCAACGGCTTCCTTCATCAATAAGGGAAATCCGCAAGTTTCGTACCCCGCGCTGTTGCGGAAATGCTGCACTGCAATCACGACAACGGCCGCAACCGCCCCCCGGCCCGGATGTCCGCAATTTGTCGCGGATTCCGCTCTTTTTAGGGCAAACATCACACAAAGATCCCCCAGCCCCCCGCCATCCTGCGTCCCGCATCCGGGTTCAGGCCCAAAACGGACATCAGGCCCCGAAAGCCGGCCCCAAATAACGGCCAAGGCAGACGGGCACATCAGGCGAGGACACCGAACCGATGGCCACTTCCGCTACCAAGATCGTCGTGAACGCCCTGGGCAAGGCCGCAGGCGGCGTGAATGCCCATTTCACCCTGCTGGTCGACGGCCAGAAGGTGGGTGAGGGCACCGCCGGCACGACGGCGAAGGATTTCGTCTTCACGCCCGTGCTGACCAGCGACGTCGCGCACAAGGTGCAGATCAAGTACGACAACGACGCCGTCATCAACGGCCAGGACCGCAGCCTGACCGTCAACAGCATCTCGATCGGCGGCAAGACGATCGCGCCGACCGCCGGCATCGTCAGCTACGACAAGGGCGCGCTGGACGGCAAGGACGTCGTCGCCGGCCAGTCGAACCTGTGGTGGAACGGCACGCTGGTCGTCAACGCCGACAAGAGCTATTTTCCCACCGCCGCCGCCGCGACCCCCGCAGCGGGCACGACGGCCAAGGACACCATCGTGGTGAACGCCTCCGGCACCCCGGCGGGCGGCGTCAACGCCCACTTCAAGGTGCTGGTCGACGGCAAGCAGATCGGCGAGGGCACCGCCGGCACCGCCGCCAAGGATTTCAGCTTCACCACCGACGTCGCCGACCGCGTCGCGCACAAGGTGCAGATCCAGTACGACAACGATGCGGTGGTCAACGGCCAGGACCGCAGCCTGACCGTCAACAGCATCTCGATCAACGGCCACAAATATGCCGCGACCGACAGCGCCGTCAGCTATGACAAGGGCGCGCTCGACGGCAAGGATGTGGTGGCCGGCCAGAAGGGCATGTGGTGGAACGGCACGCTGGTGGTGAACGCCCCGGCCTCCGATTTCCCGGCCGGCACCACGACGACCCCGACCACCCCCACGACGCCGACCACCCCGACCAACCCCACCCCGACCGGTCCGGCCTTCTACGTCGCCACCAACGGCAAGGACAGCTGGTCGGGCAAGCTGGCGGCGCCCAACGCCGACGGCACCGACGGTCCCTTCGCCACGCTGCAGAAGGCCCAGTTGGCCATGCGCGCCGACCCCAACATCGACACCACCTACATCCGCGGCGGCGACTACCGCCAGAACGGGCTGTGGCTGGACGGCCAGGACAGCGGCGTGCATTTCGTCGGCTACGGCAGCGAGAAGGCGGTGATCCACGGCGGCTCCAACGCCACGGTGTCCTTCGGCCTCGGCGGCGCCAAGAACGTCACCATCGAGGGCCTGACCTTCGCCGACGGCGTCGTCGGCGGCCACTATGTCTACGCCGACAACGCGGCCGGCCTGACCTTCGCCAACAATGTGATCAAGGGCGGCGGCTACGGCATCACGGTGCAGAACAGCGCCAACAGCAAGGTCACCGGCAACCAGTTCGACAACACCGGCGCGGAGTCGATCTTCGTCAAGGCCGGCTCCAACGCCACGCTGGTCTCCGACAACCTGATCCGGCACCCCAACGCCGCCGACCGTGGCGATGCCGGCATCTGGATCAACGGCAGCTCGGACGTCAAGGTCACCCACAACCAGATCGAGAACTCGCCGGAGAAGGCCATCGCCGTCGGCTCGGTCCAGACGGACGGCAGCGACGCGGCCTACCGCGTGACCATCTCCTACAACAAGGTGATCAACGCCAACCTCGAATCCAACGACGGCGGCGGCATCTACCTGATCAACCGCCAGCAGGATCTGGCCAACCACACCGTCATCAACAACGACGTGTCCGGCACGACCGCGACCAACCCGTCGAGCAGCGTGGCGAGCTGGGGCATCTATCTCGACGACTGGACCAGCGGCACCACGGTGAAGGGCAACGTCGTCCACGACAACATCGGCGGCGTCTTCCTGCATGGCGGCTGGAACAACACGGTCACCGAGAACGTCATCGCCGGCAACAGCGGCGCCCAGATCGGCCTCCAGCAGGATGTCGCCTGGAGCGGCTGGAAGGGCCACACGATGACCAGCAACGACATCTCGGGCAACGTCATCGACGTGCGCGAGGGCACGGCCGTCCACATCTACGGCCCGGCCAATGTCGGCAACCTCCACAACAACTTCTACAGCAGCCTGAACACCGCCGAGAAGGAGTTCGACGCCTGGCCGCAGGTGATGTCGAGCGGCGCCTGGGGCACGCTGTCGAACTGGCAGGCCGCCGGCTACGACAAGGGCTCGGTGATCCTGAACCCGGCCTTCGTCAATCCGGGTGCCGACGATTTCAGCCTGGCGTCGAACTCGCCGGTCTACGGGATGGGCTTCGACCACATCCCCTTCAGCGACATCGGCCTGCTGCACGCCTGATCCTGCCGTCCCACGACGAACAGGGCGGCGATAAGAGCCCTCTCCCGCCCCGGGAGAGGGCGCAGAGCCGACGGCCATAGGCCGGACGAGCACCGAAGGTGATCGTAGGCGGAACGCGGTCGCGAGACTTGCGAGCGGCCTTGGACCCGCCGAAGGCGGGGAGGGTGAGGGGTAGGGCAAAGCTGCTGAACCGCATGGTTCCTTGGATCGCCCCTCACCCTTCCCACCGCTGCGCGGCGGGCCCCTTCCCTCTCCCGGGACGGGAGAGGGGAATCCAAGATCCGACACACCCCCAGACCTATCACCTGCGGCCGATAAGACTCCGGCTGGAACCTTGGGGCGGACAGGGCGTTATGGCTTTCGAAAAGTCGCCCGATCTGACACCGGGCGTATCTTGAAGTGAAGACTCACCGCCCCAACCTGTCAGTCGTCACGCCGCTCCCGCCTTCCAAAAGGAACGTGGGCGTCATCCTGATAAAAACGCCGGATGACCCGCCCGCGATGCAAATATTTGCAAGGGCGGCATGCCGCAGGTCTGTCCGGCATCCGGCCGGCGGCCAGCCAATATAAGAGGAAACCATGGATCGCCGCGAAATCTGGATGAACGACCCGGAGCTGAAGGCCGCCTACGAGGCTCTCGGCCCCAATTTCCGCCGCGAGGTCGAGCAGGCGCAGAAGCGCCGCAGCCAGCAGACCCTGCAAGGCGCCGCCATCGCCTCGCGCAGCAGCCGTTCCGCTTCTAGGTCCCAGCCGGTCACCGTCGTCCGCCGCTGATGCCCGATTTTCACGCGTGCCCCTGGACCCGCGTGACCCCAGATCTGCATGACTGCCGCTGGTTCTGCGGAAAAGAACGGACCTAAATTCGGCGTCCCGCCGTTTCACCCGTCTGTTCCCCCCGCTTCCGGCCCGTCCAATGCCTTCTGCCAATCGCCTGCACCACCCGCTGCCCCACCGGCTGCGCCGCCCCCGCCATGTCTGGATGTCGCCCAGGAACTGGCGTCGGCGCCTGCTGTTCTGGTCCGGTGCCGGCGTGGTCGGTCTGGTCGCCGTGCTGTTCGCCCGCGCCGCCGATTACGCCCAGCAGCTGTTCCGGCTGGCGGAGGCGGCATCGCCCTGGCTGCCCTTCCTGCTGACCCCGCTGGGTCTGGCCGTCTCGGCCTGGGTGGCGCTGCGGGTGGTGCCGGGATCGCAGGGCAGCGGCATTCCCCAGGCCATCGCCGCCCGCCATGTCCAGGATCCGGCGGCCAAGCGCCGGCTCTTGTCGCCGCGCATCGCCGTGGGGAAGATCCTGCTGACCCTGGTCGGGCTGGCCTGCGGCGCCTCCATCGGGCGGGAGGGGCCGACGGTGCAGGTCGGCGCCTCGATCATGCTGATGGCCGGCTCCCTCGCCGGGCTGGGGCGGGAGCCCGGGCTGATCCTGGCCGGCGGGGCGGCCGGCGTCGCCGCGGCCTTCAACACGCCGCTGGCCGGCATCGTCTTCGCCATCGAGGAGATGGCCCGCAGCTTCGAGCGGCGGACCAGCGGCCTCGTGCTGGTGGCGGTGGTGGCGGCCGGTCTGGTCGCCGTGGCCCTGCTCGGCAACTACGCCTATTTCGGCCACACCGCCGCCTCGGCCAGCTGGCAGGACTGGAAGGCGGTGCTGGCGACCGGCCTCGTCGGCGGGCTGGCCGGCGGCGGCTTCAGCAGCCTGCTGCTGTGGCTGTCGCGCTGGATCCGCTGCGGCCTCGGCGGACGGATTGGCCGCCATCCTGTGTTTGTCGCACTCGGCTGCGGCCTCGCCCTGGCCGTCATCGGCACCGCCACCGGCGGCCTGACCTTCGGCACCGGCTACGAGCAGGCCCGCGCCGTGCTCGACGGGGTGGAGACCCTGCCCTGGTACTATGCCCCGGCCAAGCTGCTGGCGACCGCCCTGTCGGGCATCTGCGGCATCCCCGGCGGCATCTTCTCCCCCTCGCTGTCGGTGGGGGCGGGCATCGGCTCCATCATCGGCGGGCTGCTGCCGGACAGCTCGCTGGAGGCGGTGGTGCTGCTGTCGATGGTCTCCTATTTCGCCGGCGTGGTGCAGGCGCCGCTAACCGCCGTCGTCATCGTGACGGAGATGAGCGCGTCGCCCGACATGCTGCTGCCGCTGATGCTGAGCGCCGCGCTTGCCACCACGCTCTCGCGGCTGGTCTGCCCGCACTCGGTCTACCACGCCATGGCCGACGCCTTCCTGGCGGTGCTGCGGACCGACGAGGCCGGCAAGCCGGCCCCGCCCAAGGCGGCGGCGATCCCCTCGCCGTGAGCAAACGCCTCAATAAGCACTGGCCCGGTCCAGCTGCGCGATGTCGTCGGCCTCCAGCCGCAGAGCGGCAGCGGCGATCAGGTCGCCCATCTGCTCCGGCTTCGAGGCGCTGGCGATGGGGGCGGTCAGGCCCGGCCGCGCGATCAGCCAGGCAATCGCCACCTGTGACGGAGTCGCCCCATGCCGGCCGGCGACCTCGTCCAGCGCCGCCAGGATCGCCCGGCCACGCTCGTTCAGGTATTTCGATACCACCCCGTTGCCGCGCGCGCTCTTGCCGACATCGTCCGCCGAGCGGTACTTGCCGGTCAGGAAGCCGGCGGCCAGCGAATAGTAATTGATGACGCCCAGCCCATTCTCCCGGCAAATCCCCTCCAGCTCCGCCTCGTAACCTTCGCGGCTGTAGAGGTTGTATTCCGGCTGCAGGGTCTCGTAGCGGGGCAGGCCGGTGCGGGCGCTGACCTCCAGCGCCTCGCGCAGGCGGGGTGCGGTCAGGTTGGAAGCGCCGATGGCCCGGACCTTGCCCTGGTCGATCAGCTCCTTGTAGGCGCCGAGCGTGTCCTCGAATGGGGTTTCGGGATCGTCCCAGTGCGACTGGTAGAGGTCGATGCGGTCGGTCTGGAGCCGGCGCAACGAGTCCTCCACCGCCGTCCGGATCCAGGCGGGCGACAGCCCCTTCTTCCCCGGCCCCATCTCCGACCCGACCTTGGTCGCCAGCACGATGCGGTCGCGGTTGCCGCGGCTCTTCATCCAGGTGCCGATGATCGTCTCGGACTCGCCGCCCGTGTTGCCGGGCGCCCAGGCCGAATAGACGTCGGCGGTGTCTACGAAGTTGAAGCCGGCATCGACGAAGGCGTCGAGCAGCCGGAAGGAGGTGGCCTCGTCGGCGGTCCAGCCGAACACGTTGCCGCCGAAGCAGAGCGGGGACACCGTCAGGCCGCTATGACCAAGCTGGCGTTGATCCATTGCATCGTCTCCTTTGAAGATTTCAGGTCAGGCGGCGGGCCGCCCTCGGAATTCGGTCAGGTAGACCAGCAGACCGATGGCGGGAAAGGCGAAGCCGATCCAGGTCACCGGCTCCCAGCCGCCGACGGCGAAGGCATAGCCGGCGAGCGCCGAGCCGGCGGCCCCGCCCAGGAAGAAGATCGCCATATAGATGGCGTTCATCCGGCTGCGAGTCTCCGCCCCCAGCGAATAGATGGCGCGCTGCCCCAGCACCATGTTCATCTGCACGCCCATGTCGAGCAGCAGCCCGGCCAGCACCAGGAGCGCGATGGATCCCTCTCCCGCACGCGCCACGAAGAAGGACAGCGCCGCCATCGCCAGCGCGAAGCCGGTGGCCGGCCGGGTCCAACCGCGGTCGGCGATCCGCCCGGCAATCGGGGCGACCAGCGCGCCCGCCGCGCCGGACAGGGCGAACAGCGCGATGCCGCGCTGGCTGAGATGGAAGGGCGCCCCCGCCAGCAGCAGCGGAACCGAGGTCCAGTAGAGGCTGAAGGCGGCGAACATCATGGTCTGGTAGACGGTCCGCCGCTGCAGCACCGGCGTGCGCACCAGGAGCCGCCCCAGCGAGCCGAGCAGCGCGCCATAGCTGGTCCGGCCCGCCGGCCGCCGCTGCGGCAGCACGCGCCGCATCAGCACGGCGAAGCCGACCATCGCCACCGCCGACAGGCCGAACACCGCCCGCCAGCCCAGGCTGTCGGCGATCAGGCTCGACACCGGGCGGGCCAGCAGGATGCCCAGCAGCAGCCCGCTCATCACATTGCCGACCACCTGCCCGCGCGAGGCCTCCGGCGCCATGTGGGCGGCCAGCGGCACCAGCATCTGCACGGCGACCGAGGTGACGCCGATCAGGAAGGACGCCGCCAGGAACAGGGACGCGGTGGGGGCGACGGCGGCCACCAGCAGGGCCGCGACCGTGCTGCACAGGGTGACCACCACCAGCCGGCGGTTCTCCAGCAGGTCGCCCAGCGGCACCAGCAGGATCAGCCCGGCGCCGTAGCCGACCTGGGTCAGGGTGACGACGAGGCTGGCGGTCTCCGGCGACAGCCCGACCGCCGGGCCGATCAGCCCGACCAGCGGCTGGGCGTAATAGATGTTGGCGACCACCACGCCGCAGGCCAGCGCCATCAGCAGGACGAGCGAGCGGGAGAGGGCAGGGTGGGCGGCGTCTTCGGTAGAGAGAGGGGCGGCGGTGGGCGGCATCGCGCGGTCCTGTGCGGTCATGACGGGTCGAAACTGTGACAGAACAGCGCACACCCTATGTCGACACCCACGGCCGGCGCATCGGTCAATTGCGCCGCCCGGCCATGCGCCTCCTCACGCGATTTCCGCGCACAACTGGTAGAGCCAGTCGCGGAAGGCGCCGAAGCCGCCATCCTCGCGGCGGGAGGCGCGATAGACCAGATACCAGGAATGGACCATCGGCACCGCCAGCTGGAAGGGTGCTGCGAGGCGCCCGGCGGCGATGTCGTCCGCACTGTAGAGCCGCGGCGCCAGCGCCACCCCGACGCCGTCGATGGCCGCCTGCAAGGTCATGGCATAGCTGCCGAAGGACAGCCCTCTCGTTCCCGAGGCCGGCATCGGATCCGCCACCCCGGCGGCATCCAGCCAGCGCGGCCAGTCCTCCCCCCAATGGGAGACGTGCAGCAGCGTGGCGCCGGCCAGATCCGCCGGCCTGCACAGCGCCGCCGCCAGCCGCGGCGCGCAGACCGGCTCCAGGCTGGAGGAGAACAGCCGCTCCGCCTCATAGCCGGGCCACTGGCCGTCGCCGAGCAGGACGGCGCAGGTCCAGTCGTCGTTCATCGGCGCCCCCGCCCCGCCGGTGGCGATCCGCACCTCGATCTCCGGATGAGCGATGTGGAAGCCGGACAGACGCGGGATCAGCCAGCGCACCGCCACCGTCGCCCCCATGCCGACCGTCAGCACCGGCCCGGCCCGCATCGCCGACACCTGCTCGACCCGCCGGGCGATGCCGTCGAACGCGTCGGTCAGCGCCGGCTGGAGCGCCCGGCCGCGCTCGGTCAGCACCAGCGCGTTGGCCCGCCGGTCGAACAGGGCGAAGCCCAGCCGGTCCTCCAGCAGCTTCACCATCCGGCTGACCGCCGCCTGCGAGACATGCAGCTCCGCCGCCGCCGCGGTGAAGCTGCGGTGGCGGGCCGCCGCCTCGAAGGCGCGCAGCCCGTTCAGCGAGGGCAGGCGGCGCATGCGTCCATCTCCAAGGTCACTCCTGATCCCACCCCAACTTTTCCTGGGGCTGAGCATCGAACAATGCCGTTTGCGGCGCAACCGCGCGCGTGAGAGTTTCCGGGCATCCTCTCCGGCATTCGGGCAATTCATGCTGACGCTTCCGCTGATGGTGGGGCTTGGCCTCACCGTTCTCGTGACCTCGTTTCTGTCGGGCCTGTTCGGCATGGCCGGCGGCATGGTGCTGATGGGCCTGCTGCTGATCCTGCTGCCGGTGCCGTCGGCGATGCTGCTGCATGGCGTGACGCAGTTCGCCTCCAACGGCTGGCGGGCGTGGCTGTGGCGGAGCCATGTCGTATGGCCGGTCATCCTGCGCTTCGCGCTGGGCGGCTCCGTCGCCGGCCTGCTGTTCGCCCTGGCCGGCGCCGTGCCGGACCGGGCGGTGTCGCTGCTGATCCTGGGACTGACACCCTTCCTGGCGCTGGCCATCCCTGCCCGCTGGGCGCTGAACGCGCAGAAGCCGCTGCATGGCGTGCTCGGCGGCTTCCTGTGCATGGGGATTCAGCTGCTCGCCGGCATCTCCGGTCCCTTGCTCGACACCTTCTTCATCCGCAGCGCCATGACCCGGCAGAGCGTGGTCGCCACCAAGGCCGCGATCCAGTCGGTCGGCCATCTGGTGAAGATCGTCTATTTCGCCCCGCTGGTGGCCGGCAGCGGCGACGAGACGGTGGAATCGACGGTGATCCTGATGTCGATCGCCATGGCGCTGATCGGCACGAATCTCTCCCGCCGCGTCCTCGATCGCATGAGTGACGCCCAGTTCCGCCTGTGGAGCCGCTATCTGGTGATGGGAACCGCCAGCGTCTATCTCGGCCAGGGGCTTCTCCTGCTGGCGGCCCATTGAGAAAAAACATTATATAACAAAGTTTTATCCCGTTCCTTCTTCCCTATCCTTACTCCCTGGGGGCCACACTCCGCCCCGATGCGCACGACAGGCCCGCTCCCCGATCCTTACGGCTTGGGGGCGGGCTTCCTTACATCCTGGGGGCGTTTAAGCGCCTGTGACTCCTGGCACCGCCCAGAATCGGACGATGCGCTCTCTTGAATGCCCCGATCCTTACCTCTCGGGGGCCTGGATCCGGCTTTGAGCGCCCCCAAGCCGTAAGGATTGCGCTTGTGCACAGAGCCCCGGACAGCAAAAATGGCGTCTCTCCCCCACGGAGTAAGGATGGAGGGCATCCCCCCGGAGGCGCTTTTGGCAAATCGAGTCGGTCCGATTCGGGCTTTGTAAGGATGCGGAGGGACATCTCCGGGCGAGATTCGCACTTTGGAAGCCCTTGCGGATCCGGCACTTGGCAGGCGTTTGTGACTCCCTTTCCCTTTTAAGAGGATTCGTCGGCGCGAATCTCCAGGGGAGTCCGCGAGTCGCAGCGAATCTTCCTTACAGCCTGGGGGAAACAGCCTTACGGGGTGGGGGCGATTCGCACACCCCCCGGGGCGTAAGGGTTCCGCCCCCAGGGCGTAAGGATGAAAAGGATTCTGCGGCGCGACCCTTTCCTTACTTGTTTTTCTGGTAAGGATTGATTTAGCCTCCCCCGATTCTGGCGGAGGACGGCTATGGCGGGGACGGGGCGCAGGAAGGCGCGCAGCACGGTGGCGGAGGAGTCCGTCCCGTCGGACGCTGCTGCGCCCATGGCGGCCCCGCTGGCCTCGATGACCGCGGAATCGGCGAAGGGTGGACCGGGACTGGTGGTGCTGGGCCCGCAGGATCTGGCCGGCGGTGCGGTGATCGACGGCGACGGCAGTGCGGCGACGCTGCCGGCCGTCAGTGCCGACTCCGCGGCTCCGGTCGCCGGCCTGACCGCACGCGTCGCCAGCGCCACCTTCGAGCGCGACGGCTACAAGCATCTGATCAAGGCGGCGGAGGCGGTCTACAGCTATCCCGCCAACGGCACGCGCCTGTCGCTGCCGGCGCAGAAGATGCTGAACTTCATGATCCATCTCGCCGGCAGCCAGAATTTCGCCAACAAGCTCTACCGGATGCCCAAGCGCGTGGTGCGCGGCAACCACAAGGGCAACGAGCGCATCTTCGACGCGCTGAAGGAAATCTTCGATTCCAGCCTCGTGGTCATCGGCCCCTTCCGCGGCCGGCGGTCGCGCGCCGAACTGCGCATCCTCTCCAGCTATGTCCGGCCGGAGGAGGAGGAGGACAGCGATGCCGCCGACATCCATTTCCAGTTCACCGACGCCTTCCTGGAAATCCAGCGCTCGTCGCAGCTGTGGGCGAAGCTGTCCGGTCCGGCGATGGTCAAGGTCACCAGCACCTACGCGCTGAAGCTCTACGAGATCGGCATGCAGCGCTACCAGATGGACTATCCGTCGCTGGAGCTGGACATCGACACGCTGCGCAAGCTGATGAACGTGCCGGAGGGCGCCTACAAGGATTTCGGCATCCTGCGCACCCGCACCATCGACCGCGCGATTGCCGAGGTGAACCAGCTCGCCCCCTTCCGCGTCAGCATGCCGGAAGACAAGATGAAGCGGAAAGGCCGCAAGATCGAGGCGGTGACCCTCGAATTCCTCGCCAAGGACGAGGAGGAGGCGGCCGAAACCTATCTGGAGCGCGAACGCCACAGCGCCGGCCGCCGGGCGCGCCGCATCGGCAAGGTCGACACCGTGGCTCCCGCCGATCCGGTGGAGGCCGGCCTCGCCGACTTGGGCCCGCTGCCCGACGCCGACGACGTGACCGCTTTGTGGGCCGCCGTCCTGCACGCGTTGAAGGGCAAGGTCCCCGCCCCGCTGCTGGCCGAGCTGGAGCCGGACCGGGTGGAGGAAGCCCCCCAGGGCGGCCGCCGCCTCGTCCTGATGGCCAGGAACGCCGCCGTCGCCGACACCGCCCGCATGAACCACTGGCCGAGCCTGAAGTCGGCCCTGTCCTCGCTGACCGGCGGGCTGATCGAGGACGTCGCGTTCGAGGTGGCGGCGCGCAAGGCGAAAGCAGCGAAGGCAGCCTCCCCCGAGACGTAAGGATCGGGGTCTTCGATCCGCGTCCCATCGAATCGCGTCACGCGCCTCTCTCAGCCGTCATTCCCATGCGACGGAGCGGTCAGCCTGCCGCCTCATTCGGGCAAACCCAGAGCATTTTGGCTCGGTGCCTCCAACTCTGCGAGGCGGTTTGCGACGGTTGACCGCCTCAACTGCGGGTGAGGCCCGGAAATTCAACATTTTATTTTCGGCATAATGTTTGCGTGGGCCTCCTGCCTTCAGCGTCCGTCGCAACGGAGTTTCCATGCCGAGACACGTCAGCCCCCTGCTCGCCGCTGTGTTGGCGTTGGCTGCTGTCGTCATGATGACGACCCACCTCGTCTGGCAGGACCGGGAGCGAACCTCCGCACGGATGGAAGCGCTTGCCGCCGACATGGCCAAAGTCGTCGAGGCTCATGTTCTGCACACGACGAAAGGCGCCGACATCGCCCTGCGTCAGGCCGCAGCCCTGGTCGACGAGGCCGGCAACCTGGAGGCCGTACAGAACCCCGTCTATTGGCGCCGGCTGCGCGATGCGCTCGCCAATATGGACGGCGGGGAAACCCTCTGGCTGTTCGACACCAAAGGCAACGGCGTTGCCGGCACCGGCCGTCAGATGGACAGGCCGCTCAACATCGCCGACCGCCCCCATTTCCAGGCGGTGCTGGCCGGGGCCGATCTCGTGGTCAGCCCGGCGCTGCGCAGCCGGCTGGACAACCGCATCGTCTTCACCATCTCGCGGCCGATCCGCGACTGGACCGGCGACATCATCGGCGTCGCCAGCGCCGGGATGAAGACCGAATGGCTGGTCAACTTCTACGCCATGATGTCGTTCGGGCTGGATACCACCGTCACCGTCTTCCGCACCGATGGCGAGATCGTTGCCCGGCAACCGGACCTCGCCGCCAATCTCGGCAGGAACAACCGGAATGGGCAGCTCTTTCGCGAGCAGCTTCCGCAGGCCCCGGTCGGCACCTACTGGTCGCTGTCCGTTTTGGACGGAAAGGAACGGCTCGCCGCCTACCGGCTCATTCCGGATCTGAACCTCGTCGTCTATGCCGGGATCGAGGGGGAGTCGGCCTTCGCCGCATGGCGGGTCCGGTCGCTGTGGTTCGTTGCCGAAGTGGCCATGACCACGACGCTCGTGCTTCTGCTGCTTCTGGCGAGTGACCGGATGATCCGCAGCGGTCACCGGAATCAGATGCGCGCACTGGAAGCCGAAAGCGTCGCGCTGCAATTGGGCGCCGAGCTTCATCAGGCGCGGCGCGATCCTCTGACCGGGTTGCCCGCCCGCGGGCTGTTCCTGGAGTTGGCGGAGGGAATGCGCCAGAGCGCCGGCCAGAGGGGGCTGGTTCTCGCCTTCCTCTACATCGACCTGGATGGCTTCAAGGCGGTGAACGACCGGCAAGGCCACGATCAGGGCGACAAGGTTCTGACGATGGTGGCCGAGATCATGCGCCGGACGACCCGGGACGGCGACCTGCTCGGCCGGCTTGGCGGCGACGAGTTCGTCGTCTGCCTGTCCGGGCATGTCCCCGATATCAGGACCGTCGCCACCAGCGTGGCCAACCGCATCATCGCCGAAGTCCGCGATCTGGGCATGGGCGTCGGGTGCAGCATCGGAATTTCGCTCACTGCCGGCTCCTGCAACGATCTGCCCTGTTCCCTCCGTCAGGCGGACGCAGCGATGTACCGTGCCAAGCAGATGGGAAAGGGCGCCTGGTTCATTCATGAACCGGCTCAGGAGCCCTGTCCGCCCTGCGATGACCGGGCCATCGCCTGATCTGGGCCGTCGCCGGCAGTGATGCCAAGCACCCGTGTGCCGAGCTGGCGGTCCCGCTTCTGGCTGGTCTGTTGGACGGCGGGCGGAAGCGGATTGCCGCCCTGCCACGAGGTCTGGAAGGAACGCCCGTCGGTGGCGCGCCGCGCGTTTTGCACAAAACGCCCCATGAAAGGATATATTTCCTATAATCTCTCCGCACATGTCCTTTGACCTTGCGGAGCGACGCCATGGCCCTCGACAGCCGTACCTTCCAGAACGACAATTTCCCCCTTTGGGCAGAAGAGCCGCCGGTGCCGTCCGAAGGCTCGCTGGTGCCCGGTTCGCAGTTCCATGAGGAGCAGTGGATCATGGCCGCCGGCATGCTGGCCCGCGGCAGCAGCTTCCTCTATGTCGCCCGCGCCATGGGATGCAGCCGCACCACCCTGTGGCGGGCATATTACGGCGCCAAGGATTTCCGTCACAGGGTCTGGTGGGAACGTCAGGCGCTGAACCGCGAGGCCGACCTGCGCCTGTCCTCGCTGCGTAGTCTGGTCGTCGAGCAGATCGAGCGGCTGGTCTCCTCCGGCGATCCGTCGACCGTGCGCTGGCTGGCCGACCGGCTCGGCATCCTCGACGGGCTCGCCGCCCACCCGGCGCAACAGCCGGCGCATCGGCCGCAAACCCCGCAGCCGTCGGAAGACCTGTCTGCCACCGACCCTGCCACCGACCCTGTCGCCGGGATCGTCTCCGACCTCGACGACGACAGCATCCCCGGCGCCTTCCGCGAACGCACCCCGCCCAATCCGCAGGCCGTCGCCGCCATCCTGGCCCGCCCGGAAGCGGCGGGGCCGAAGGGCGTCTATCCCTATACCCTCAACCCCGACGATCCCTATCCCACCCTCGGCTCGGCGCTGGAGCGCAAGGGCGGAGAGGCCGCCTTCGACCGTCTGTAAGGCGGCCGTTTGCGAGGCGGGCGGGGCGGTGACGATGGAACAGCAGCCGGAAACCGTTCCACGCTGTTCCATCTCCCAGGAGACCCCAGGAGGTAAGGATCGGCGGAGTCTTCCCCCCGCCGGATCCCCCGAATCCTCAGCCCTGCTTGGCCTTCAGCGCCGCCAGACGGTCGGACAGGCTGGTCGGGGCGGTCTTGCCCGACGCGGCGGCCAGCGCGGCGGCGATGTTGGGGTCTTCCTTTTCCGGGGCCGACGGGCGCAGCAGCTTGGCCTTGGCGTTGGCGGCCTCCGCCGCGGCCAGATCCTTGGCTGCGGTGTCCTGCATCGCCTTCAGCGCGACGGTCAGGCCGCTGGTGGCCCCGGCGAGGCCGGCGGCCTGACGGGCGGCTTCGGCCTGACGCTCGGCCATGGCGCGCTGCTGGTCGGCGCGGCCCATGTCGCGCTGGGCGCGGGTCAGGTCGGCGCGCGCGGCCTTCAGCTTGGCCCCGGCCTCGGCGTAGTTCTTCTCCAGCATCTCCAGGAACTCGCGCGCCTCGACGGCGTCGCGGACCTCGCGCTCGATGTCGGGGGCCATCTCCTCCAGCATGGCGACGACGGTCTCCAGGCTCTTCTCCAGCCCGGCCTTGCGCGACGGGTCGGTCTCGGCTTCGATCTGGCGCTGCAGATGCTCGGCCGCGGCCATGCGCTGGGCGGACAGGGCCTTGATCTCGTCGGCCTCGCGCTGCTCGCGGTCATGGATGGCGCGGGCTTCCGCCACCTGCCGGCCCAGCCCGTCGAGATGCTGCTCCATGGTCCGCAGCTCCGCCTCGGTCGCGGACTTCGGATCCCAGCGGACCAGCGCCTCCATGGCGCCCTGGACGGCCTGGTCGGTCTTGACACCCATAAGGTTGCGGATGAAGGCAAGCATGGCTGATTCCTGTCGAAGGAGGGTTGTTGGAGGCGCCTGCGGATCAAGACCGCGGACGCTTCGCCTGCACAGATGGGGTGGGGGCGATCCGGGAACCAGACCCCCATCCTTACCTCTCGGGGGCGATTTTCTCTATCCCGCCCCCTTCATCCCGCCCGGCTCATCCCGCCATGGCGGCGGCGTTGATCACCGCCACCCCGAGCTGGACGCCGACCAGCGTCGCGGCCGACGCGACGTTGCCGGATTCGATCTGGCCGCGCAGGTCGCGGATCAGCAGGGTCGCCACGGCGAAGGCGACCAGCTGGAGGATCACCGCCACCACGCCCCACAGCAGGATATCGAGCACGAAGGTGCTGGTTGCCAGCGTCGCCGCCAGCGGAATGGCGAGCGCCACGATGGACCCCGCCAGCGTCAGGCCGCCGGCGGCATTGCCCTCCGCCACCAGCCGGCGCTCGTCGAAGGGGGTGATGCGGGTATAGACGGCGACGCCGACCGCCAGCAGCGCCAGCGTGACGGCGAGCTGGACCAGCAGCACCGGAAGGCCGGTGCCGAGCGCGGTCAGGATGGAACCGAAGGTGCTTTCCATGGGGCCGGCACTCTTGTCGTATGGGTGGTTAGGACAGGGAGAGGGAGGCGGGGTTCACGTCGATGCCGGCAGCGATCTCGACCGACGCGCGGCCGGAGCGCTCCACCGCCTCCACCAGGATGTACTCGGTGGCGGGTGCCGGATCCCCGGCATTTGTCGGAGCACCGTACAGCATCGACTGGCTGGTCACCGTCTCGGTCCCGCGCAGGGTCTGGCGCGCTTCGCTGAGGGTGAAGGGCTGGATGCGGCTGGCGCCCGGCTGCCAGACGCGGGGGTAGAGCTTGCCGTCCTTGGTCTGGAACTCCGGCCAGCCGATCATCCCCTCCGCATCGTCCAGCCAGAAGCCCCACTCGCCCTCGTCGGACGGGATGACGCTGTCGATGGGGGTGAAATAGCGGCACTCGTCCGGCTGCCCGTCGGGGCCGAGATGGATCTGGAAGAAACCCCCTCCCGGCAGATGCAGGCGGTAGACGGTCGCCGGGCCGGAGGTGACGGTTCCCACCGCCTCGATCGACACCAGCCGGTCGGTGCCGGTGTCCGGCGCCTTGACCTTGGTGGCGCTCTCCGCCAGCAGGAAGGGGGTGGGGTCGATGGTGACCGTCATGCCCAGCCGGAACAGCGACGGGCTGTAGGCCTTGCCGCCGAGCTTCTGGTTCACATAGTTGCCGAGCGTTCCGAACAGGGGCACGTCCGATCCTCCCTTGGAGCCAGAGCCCTTGGAGACAGGGCTGTTGGCGACTGCATTTGGTTTGGATGGCGCATCCATCCGCCGCCGCGCCCGCCACAGCAGGAACAGCACCGCCGCTCCCAGCAGCAGCAGGCCCCACCACCAGAAACCGTGTCCGGAACTGCGCGACGCCTGCGCGGCGCTGGCGCTGTCAACCGAACTGGCCGAGCTGGCCGAATCGGCGCGGGCCAGATCCGCCGGCACGTCGGGCGGCAGCTGTCCGGCCTGGCGCGGGGTGCCGGCCTGGGCCGCCACCGACTGGTCGAGCTGGTCCAGCTTGCCGCGCAGCTCCGCATTGTCGCGGGCCAGCCGGTCGGCCTCCTGGCGCCATTCGCGATAACCGGGGTCGTCGGCGTTGTTGTGGAAGAAGGCGGCATGGCCCGGCCGGGTCAGCGTGTCGAGCATGAACCACAGGAACAGCCCGTCCCAGACGCCGAAGCGGCGCGGGGCGCTGATGGTGTAGGGCGGCGGGCTCCAGCCATAGCCGCCATAGGGGTTGGCCGGCGCCGGGCGCGTCGATGGCGTGCGGTAGGACGACCCGCCCCAGCCCCACCCCCAGCTGGATCCGCTGGAGCTGCTCGACCCGCCGGTCCGCCCCTGGGTGGAGGCGGCGGGCGGTGGCGCGCCCGGCTGGGCCGGCGGGGTGCGGTCGGCCTCCTGCTTGGTGCGGTAGCGGTTCAGCGCGTCGGCCGAGCCCTGCTGGCTGAAGGTCCGGTCCCCTGCCGAGGTCGGCGGGGCGGCGACCGACGGGGCGCTGTTGCCCGGCCGGGCATAGCCGCCGCTGGAGCTGGAGGACCCGCCGGAGAACCAGCCGCCGCTTCCGGTTGACGGCGTGCGCGAGGTGGAGGGGCGGGAGTATCCACCGCTGCTGCTTCCGCTGCTGCCGATGGACGGGGTGCGCGACGGGCGCGAATAGCCGCCGGACGACCGGCTGCTGGACCCGGCGCGGGCCTCGGCCTCGCCCGGCGCCAGCGTGATGACCGCCGCGGTGACGGCGATGGCGAGCGGGGCGGGGGCCGCGGGAGCGGTCAGGATGGTGCCGACGGGGGCCGCCAGCGGCTGCACCATCATCAGAAGGGCGACGGCTGCTGCGCGCCATCGCTCCGTCCAGCGATCCTGATACCGGGTGGGCCTGCGAAGCTTCGCGGTCTGCGTCATCGTCCTCTCGCGCGTCATCCGGAGCCGGTTCAACCGGCCCTCCCGGCGATTCGTTGCGCGAGGGTAGGCAGATACGCGGCGGCGCTCAAGGGATTAACCGTGGTGCCCGGCCCTTATGACTTCCGTCAGGAGACGGCGGTCGCCGTCCGCTTGCTCTGTGCCGGTTCCGGTGGCGGCGGGCGCAGGGTGGGCGGGCCGCCGGCTGCGGTGACGAGGCGGTCGCTCGCGGCCTCCAGCCGCTCCTCCAGGTCGCGCATCGCTTCGGCGCGCGGCTGTCCGGGCATGATCGGCGGCAGGAACTCCACCACCACCGTGCCGGGGTACTTCAGGAAGCTGTGGCGCGGCCAATAGAGGCCGGCATTCAGCGCCATCGGCACGATGGGAATGCCGAGGCTGTCATAGAGCATGCCGACGCCGATGCGGTAGGGACGGTAGGTGCCCGGCGCCACGCGGGTGCCCTGGGGGAAGATCACGATGGGGCGACCCTCGTCCCGCACCGGGCGGGAGTTGCGGATCAGCGACTTGATCGCCGCCCCGCCGGCGCCGCGGTCGACCGGGATCATCTTCGCCTTGGCGGCATACCAGCCCCAGATCGGGATCCACATCAGCTCGCGCTTCAGGATGATCGCGGGGTCCTTCACCAGCAGGTGAAGCTTCATGGTTTCCCATGCCGACTGGTGCTTGGCCGCCAGCAGGAAGGGACCGTCGGGCAGGTTCTCCCGCCCGCGCACCTCGTAGCGGATGCCGACGAGCGTGCGCTCCAGCCAGCCGACGGTGCCGAGATACCATTTCACCACCGCGACCATCTGCGGACGCGGCAGCAGCAGCATCCACAGCAGGGCGAAGCACATCAGCGCGGTCCAGAGGTGGAACGCGATGTTGAAGGCGAGGGACCGGATCCAGATCATGGCCGGCAACTTGTCAGGTCTTCACCGACTTCTCAAGCATTCCGCGCAGTGCGGGAGAGGACGGGAGGGAGATGGCGGCCGTTTGCCGGGCAGGGTGGACTCCGCTCCCCACCGGGTGCATTGTCCCCGGCGTGGAGGGATGGCGAGCTGTGGTGGAACCGTGATCCGTTTCGAGAATGTCGGCCTGCGCTACGGCACCGAGGCGGAGGTGCTGCGGGACATCAATTTCACCCTTCAGCCGGGATCCTTCCATTTCCTGACCGGTGCCAGCGGGGCGGGCAAATCGTCGCTGCTGAAGCTGATGTATCTGGCCCACCGGCCGTCGCGCGGGCTGGTCACCCTGTTCGGCCGCGACATGGCGATGGTGACCCGCCGCGACCTGCCGGAACTGCGTCGCCAGATCGGCGTGGTCTTCCAGGATTTCGCCCTGCTCGACCACCTGTCTGCGCTCGACAATGTTGCGCTGCCGCTGCGCATGGCCGGCACGCCGGAGGCCGATGTGGTCGCCCATTGCAGCGAGATCCTGCGCTGGGTCGGGCTGGGCAACCATCTGCACGCCACGCCCTCCACCCTGTCGGGCGGGCAGAAGCAGCGGGTCGCCATCGCGCGGTCGGTGATCAACCGGCCGCGGCTGCTTCTCGCCGACGAGCCGACCGGCAACGTCGATGACGGCATCGGCATGCGGCTGCTCTACCTGTTCGAGGAACTCTACAAGCTGGGGACCACCGTGGTGATCGCCACCCACAACGAAGCGCTGATCCGCCGGTTCGACCATCCGCGCCTTCACCTCGACAATGGCCGGCTGATGGTGCTGCCGGCGCGCGGTCGCGCTCAGGAGGCCCGTGCGAAGGACGCGCGGACCAACGACTCTGGCCCCATCGACTCAAAGTGGGAGTAGCGGCATGGCGCTTCGTCCGGTGCGGCCCCGTTCCGACCTGCCGCTGGCCGTCGATCCCTCCTCGCGCTTTCTCGGCTGGATCACCGCACTGATGGCGTTCCTGGCGGCGCTGGCGCTGGCCGGCGCCATGCTGGTGACGGACATGGCCCAGCGCTGGGACAGCGGGCTGGCCGGCGGCCTGACCGTGCAGGTGGCGCCGATGCCGGGTGCCCCCGTCGCCCCGCTGGACGAGCGGGCGGAGGCTGCGCTGACCGTGCTGCGCTCCGTCCCCGGCATCCGGTCGGCGACCCTGCTGGGCGGGGGGGAGATTGCCCGGCTGCTGGAGCCCTGGCTG
>NZ_WHOS01000072.1 GCF_013340935.1 Azospirillum melinis
CGCCACCCACCCCCCGTTGTTCCGAGTCGCGCCCGGCGGTTCCGCGGATCGCGGCTTTCGGGCGGGGGCGGTCCCCGTAAAAACCGCATGACCCCCACCTTGCAGGAAATACAGGGGCGGCGAAGCGGAAACCTGCCCCTTTCGCAAGAACGCGCTTGAACTAATGGGTAGATATCATCAACTGTTGCTATGGACCCGGGAAAGGGTTCCAGCCAAAACTGTGCCGCGCCAGCCCGTCTGGCGCGGCACTTTTATAATCAGCCATCCATGCGCCGTCCCGCGCGAATCCTTCCGTCACGGTCGCGGAAAACGGATCGCCCGCGGTTGCCGGCAGGGGAGCCGAAGTCGCCGTGAGCATCGCCGACGGCCTGAAGATCGCTTTCGACGTTCATCTCTCCGGCGACCTGGAGCGGGCGGAGGAGTTCTACCGCGCCATCCTGCGCGCCAGCCCGGGTAACCCGATGGCGGCGACGCTGCTGGGGCTGATCCGTTCCCAGCGGACGATGGTCCGCCAAAGCAAGCACAAGGCGCTGTCGCTTCTGCGCAGCCGCGGCTTCCAGCCCGCCACCGTGATCGATGTCGGCGCCCAGACCGGGACTCCGCCGCTCTACGAGGTCTTTCCCGACGCCCATCATGTGCTGATCGAACCGGTGGCGGAGAACGAACCGGCGCTGCAGGCTCTGTGCGGACAGCTGCGCAGTGCCGAGTACCACATCGCTGCCGTCGCCCGCCGGGACGGCACGGTGTCGCTGGCCGTGTCCGAGGACCGGCTCTATTCCTCCATCGTGGCGGAGGCCGTGGCAAAGGCCGTCGCTGGGGCGTCGCCGAGCAGCCTGCCCGACCGGCGCACGGTGCCCGCCGTCTCGCTCGACTGCCTGTGCGCCAGCCGCGGCCATGCCGGGCCGATGCTGGTGAAGATCGACGTCGACGGGCTCGAGCTGGAGGTGCTGGCCGGCGCCGCCACCCTGATGCGGCCGGATGCCGTCTTCGCGATCGAGGCGACGGTGGCCGGTGGCGATGCCCGCCTGCTTCCCATCGTCGACGCCATGGCGGCCAGCGGGTTCCAGGTCTGGGACATCGTCGATCCGCTCTACCGGTCCGGCGACGAGCGGATGTGGCAGGTCGATCTGGTGATGGTCCACCGCGACGGGCCCTACGCCGCCCTTTGATCCTTATGCGGCCTTCCTTATGCCGATGCCCGCTCGCGCAGGGCGCGTTCGAGCCGGTTGAGTGCGTCGTCCCACGAGCCCGGGCGGTCCTGCCGGAAGAGCCGCATGGTCGGATACCAGGGGCTGTCCTCGCGGTCGAGCATCCATCTCCAGTCCGGGGCGAAGGGGACGAGGACCCAGACGGGGACGCCGAGGGCACCGGCGAGATGGGCGACGGAGGTATCGACGCAGACGACGAGGTCGAGACCGGCCATGATGGCGGCGGTGTCGGCGAAGTCCCTGATGTCGGGCGAGAGGTTGAGCAGCGGGAAGCCGCCGGGCGGGTTTGCGGCCTGCCCCTCGGTCGATCCCTTCTGGATGGAGACGAGGCTGACGCCGGGGATGGAGGCCAGCCGGGCGAAGGGGGCGAGGCCGACGGATCGGTTGCGGTCGTTGCCGTGGGTGGGCGATCCGGCCCAGACGATGCCGACCTTCAGGCCGCCCCCGTCCTTTGCCGCTTCCTTCAACCGCCCGCCCCAGTGCGCCACCAAGTCGGGTTCCGCCGACAGGTAGGGAACGCGGGACGGCACGCTTTCCAGCCGGGTGCCGAACAGCGCCGGCAGGCTCAGCACCGGGATCTGAACGTCGAAGTCGGGCAGCGGCTTGCCGGTCTCCACGGCAATGGTGCCGGGCAGGCCGCGCAGCACCGGTAACAGCGCCCCCTGGCATTCAAGATAGATCGGCTGTCCATCGCCGCCGGCCACCCCCCCGGTTGCCCCCTTGCTTGTCCCCTTGATTGACTGGGCCAGCAGCGGCAGATAGCGGACGAACTGCAGCACGTCGCCGAACCCCTGCTCCCAATAGACCAGCAGCCGCCGTCCGCGCAGCGGCGAGCCGTCCCAGCGCGGCTGGATAAAGCTGCGCTGCGGCGAGGGCAGGCGGCCGTGCTTCCAGCGCCATTCATATCCCCGCCAGCCCCGGGCGAAGTCGCCCAGCAGCAGCCTGACCAGGGACTCGTTCCAATGGGCGCCGGCAAAATTCGGGTCCAGCCGGGTCGCACGCCGGAAGGCCGGCAGCGCCTCCCAGAACCGCCCCCTGTCCTTCACCGTCGATCCCAGATTGCTGTAGGCCCCGGTATGCTGTGGGTTCAGCACGATGGCGCGGCGGAAGCGTGCCGCCGCCGCCTCCAGCTGGTTGTCCATGCGCAGCAAGGCGCCATGGTTGTTGGCGATCTCCGCATCGCCGGGCGCCAGGGCCGCCGCGCAGGCGAAAACGTCGCGGGCCTCGTCCGCCCGCTTCAACCGCTCCAGCTGGATGCCCAGCTCGTTGAGGAGGGCGGGCTGGTCGGGTTTCAGCCGGAGTGCGGCACGATAGGCCCTCACCCCCTCCTCCGGCCGGCCGAGCCGGACCATCAGCGCTCCCAGGTTGGTCCAGCCGTTCAACGAGTTCGGCGTCAGGCTCAGGGCGCGGCGGAACAGCGCCGCCGCTTCGCCATCGCGGCCGGCGTCGGCATGCAGCAGCCCCAGATTGTTGACGGCCGGGGCGAACTGGGGATCGGCGGCAACGATCTCGCCATACAGCCGGGCGGCCTCTTCGGCCCGGCCGTTCTGCTGGAACCCGAGCGCCGTGGTGAAGGCTTGCTGGATGTTCATGAAGGACCGCATCGCCCCGGTTGAGGAACCGGTTCCGGAGAGCATCGGGAACCGGCCGGATCAGTAGCAGAGATGGCCTGTGCTGCAAAGGACGGCAGCCTGCCGGAAGACGGCCAAGACAGAGCCGGGGGATGGCCGGGGAGATGGCGGAGCGGTTGGCCGCTTGCATCGCCGCCCGTCCCCGCCCATCAATGGCGCTCGTCGAACGGGGAGTGTGGCGGGCGGCATGGCGCGGCTTCTGCTGATCAATTACGAATTTCCGCCGCTGGGCGGCGGGGCGGCGAATGCCACCGACAACACCGCGCGCGAACTGGCGGCATTGGGCGAGGAGGTGCTGGTGCTGACTTCCGCCTTCGGCGATCTGCCGCGGGTGGAACGCCGGGCCGACGGTGTCGAGATCCGCCGCATTCCCACCCTTCGCCGCCGCCGCGACCGCAGTTCGGTGGTGGAGATGCTGGCCTTCCTCGCCAGTTCCCTGGTGATGGCGCCCTGGATCGCCGCCCGCTGGCGCCCGGATGCCACCATCGCCTATTTCGGCCTGCCCTGCGGTCCTGCGGCCTGGATGGTCAAGGCGCTGTCGGGCGTGCCCTATGTGGTCAGCCTGCGCGGCGGCGACGTGCCGGGCTTCCAGTATGACGGCATCTCGCTCTACCACCGGCTGGCCGGCCCGGTGATCGGCTGGCTGTGGCGCCGCTCCTCCGCCGTCGTCGCCAACAGCGAGGGGCTGGCCGACCTCGCCCGCCGCTTCGCTCCGGACCAGCCCGTCGTCATCATCCCCAACGGCGTCGATACCGTCCGCTTTTCGCCCACCGGCGCGCAGGGCGACGACGACCGCCTGTCGCTGCTGTTCGTCGGCCGCGTGGTGCGGCAGAAGGGGCTGGACGTGCTGTTCGATGCGCTCGCCGGCCTTCCCCCTGAAACGCGCAACCGCGTCGCCCTGACCGTCGTCGGCGACGGCCCCGCCCGGCCGGAGCTGGAGGCGCAGGCCGCCCGGCTCGGACTGTCGGAGCGCATCGCGTTCCGCGGCTGGCTCGGCCGCGACGAACTGCCCGCCGCCTACCGCGCCGCCGACGCCTTCGTCTTCCCCTCGCGCGACGAGGGCATGCCCAACGTGGTCCTGGAGGCGATGGCCGCCGGCCTGCCCGTGGTGGCGACCCGCATCGCCGGCAACCGCGATCTGGTGGTGGAGGAGGAGACCGGCCTGATGCTGGATGCCGACGACACCCCGGCGCTCGCCGCCGCACTCGCCCGTCTGGCCGAAGACCCGGCCTTGCGCCGCCGGCTGGGCGAGGGCGGACGCCGCCGGGTGGTCGATCATTTCTCCTGGCGCGCCGTCGCCGCCGCCTACCGCGACCTGGCGCTCGCCGGGAGCAAAGCGGCGGAGCGGGGCCGGTCGGCGCAGGCGGAGTGAGGCTTTCAGGCTTCTGTGCGCCGTGCGGGGGTGTCTGACAAGATCTCCACGGATTTCACGGATGAAAACACGGATTTCACGGATTTTTTTTGATCTTGGCGACGCCTCCGCTCCTTGACGAAGCCGCCGCCTTGCAACGCCACATCCGTGAAATCCGTGGAGATCTTGCCTGCCGCTCTCCGCCCCTCCAAGGATACGTGCCGCCACGCCCCCCGCTTGACGTGCTGTTGACATCCGGCGGCTTTCGGGAGCGTATGGCGGCGCGGCAGAGCGGATCGGACAGCAGGGGATCGGACAGCGTGGCGGAACCGGTGAAGACGGCGGAGGGCGGGGGCGGCACCCCGGCCGGGACATCCGCCCTGGCCTTCGATTTCGGCGAGAACTGGGACCATTACTCGCGCACCGTGCTGGACGAGCCGCGGCTGGTGGCGGCCATCGACAGCCTGAAGGGGCTGGTCGGGACCGACCGGCTGAAGGACGCCAGCTTCTGCGACGTCGGCTCCGGCTCCGGCCTGTTCACCATCGCCGCCGGCAAGCTGGGCGTTTCCCGTGCGTTGGGCTTCGACGTCAACCCCACCGGGGTCGAGGTCGCCCGCCGCAACCTGGGCCGCTTCGCGCCGGATCTGGCCGACCGCATCGAGTTCCGCCGCGGCTCGGCGCTGGACAGCGGCTTCGCCGGCTCGCTCGGCCGCTTCGACGTGGTCTATGCCTGGGGCTCGCTGCACCACACCGGCTCCATGTGGCCGGCGATCGAGACGGTGGCGCCGCTGGTGGCGCCGGGCGGCACCTTCGTGCTGGCGCTCTACAACCGCCACTGGACCTCGCCGATCTGGACCCTGATCAAGATCGTCTACAATCTGTCGCCGGGCTTCCTGCGGAAAGTCTGGGACTGGACGCTCGGCTCGCTGATGTTCCTGGCGACCTGGGCGATCACCGGGGCCAACCCGCTGCGCAAGGAGCGCGGCATGGAGTTCTGGGTGGACGTGACCGACTGGCTCGGTGGCTACCCCTATGAATATGCCAGTGCCGACGAGGTGCGGACGCGGATGGACGCGCTCGGCTTCGACATGCTGGAGGTCCGTCCGCCGCGCGTGCCGACGGGCTGCAACGAATTCATCCTGCGCCGGAGGCCCGCATGAGCGACGACGCATTCAAGTCCGCCACTTCTCCTCTCGCTGCCGCCGCGGCCGATCACCCGGGGGGCGTCGATTACGACGACAGCTGGGAGCGCCGCTGGAACGACATGCGCAAATACGGCCCGACCGGCCGGCATCTGCGCCGCATCGTCACCGAGATGGTGCGCCCGCTGAACTACGACAGCTTGGCTGACGTCGGCTGCGGCCAGGGCTCGCTGCTCGCCACGCTGATGCCGCTGAAGCCGCAGGCCAGCTACACCGGCCTCGACTTCGCCGCCAAGGCCATCGACGTCGCCCGCCGCCGGGCGCCCAATGCCGAGTTCGGGCTGCTCGACGTCGCTGCCGGCCATCTCGACCGCCGCTTCGACCTGGTGGTCTGCACCGACGTGGTCGAGCATATCGAGGACGATGTAGCGGCACTCCGCAACCTCGCCGCCATGACCGGCCGCTACCTGCTGGTCTCCACCCTGCAAGGGCGGATGCGCGACTTCGAACGCACGGTCGGCCATCACCGCAACTATGCCCGCGGCGAGCTGCAGGCCAAGATCAAGTCGGTCGGGCTGGAGGTCGAGCGGGTGGTGGAGTGGGGCTTCCCCTTCTTCTCGCCGCTCTACCGCAACGTCCTGGGCGCCGCCAGCGGCCAGGGCACGGAAGGCGATTACGGCCCCGGCCGCCGGTTTCTGGCCGAGGCGCTGTACCACATCTTCCGCCTGAACTCCTGGTCGCACGGCGACTACATCTACGTGCTGGCCCGCCGGCCGGGATCGTGAGCGGCCGCCCTCTCCCGCCTCTCGCACAGACTTCGTCTATGCTGAGGGCGTCAGGTGGATCGGAGATCCGCCGAGAACCCCGGGAGAGGGCATAATTTCCTCACGTCACTTCATGACTTCATGAAAAGGCATTCTTAAATGCGTCCCCGCCTGAAAGCCCTGGTCAGCGCGCTGCTGGTCGCCCTGCTGCTGTGGCGGGTCGACGTGGCCGAGGTCGGGCGGGTGCTGGCACTGGCCTCGCCGGGGCTGATGGGGCTGGCGGGCCTGCTGTTCTTCCTGATGCATGTGTTGAATGCGCTGAAGCTGCGGGTGTTGCTGCCGGAGCTGCGGGCGGGGCGGCTGCTCGCCTACACGCTGGTGGCGCAGCTCTATGCGCTGGTCCTGCCGGGCCAACTGGCAGGGGAGGCGGTGAAGGCCTACCGGCTCAGCCGCGACGAAAATCGAGGGGAAGCGGGCGGCGGCCACATCGTCTCGGCGGTCGCCTTCGACAAGGTGACGGGGATCGCCGGGCTGCTGCTGCTGACCGGCGGCGGTCTGGCGATGCAGTCGGCGCGCTTCGGCGATGGGCTGCTGGCGGCGGTCGGGCTGGTGTTCGCCGGGCTGGTTGCGGCGACGGTGCTGCTGGCCTGGGCGCCGGCCCGCGCCCTGCTGCTGGCTCTGCTCGGCTGGCGGGCCGGGCCGAAGCGCGAGGCTTGGCTGCTCGGGCCGCTGCGCAGCTTCCTGGAGGCATGGCGCGGCCAGACGCGCCGGCCGGGGCGGGCCCTGCTGTCGGTCGCCGGCGGCATCGCGGTGCAGCTGGCGGCGGTCGCCGGCAGCCAGGCCCTCGGTCTGGCGGTCGGCATCGACCAGCCCTTTTCGGTGTGGAGCGCGGTGATCGGGCTGATGTCGGTGATCGTGCTGATGCCGGTCACCGTCGCCGGCATCGGCCTGCGCGAGGCGTCGCTGGTCGGCCTGCTCGATCTGGTCGGCGTCCCGCATGCCCAGTCGCTGGCGCTGGGCTTCGGCATCCTCGCCTTCCAGGTGATGGTGGCGATGCTGGGCGCCGTCATCGACCTGACCGTCCTGCGCGAGCAGCGGGCATCGTCCTGACCCGAACGCCTCCGCTTTCCCCTGGTGTTTCGGACTTCCGATCGAACCGCCTGACCGATGCTGCCGGGCATTGCAGGAGAAAGGGATTTTTAAGCGCAGGCTTTGCGCGATGGTTTTTTCAAAGGCCTTGCGCTACTGCTTTTGCAGAATAGTCAAACGTCACCTCTCTCCCGCCCGAAGGATTTGCGATACGTTCGATGTATTCTGTATAGTTCTTCATAAATTTCAGTGACCAGCGGATAAAATATTCCGCAAAACTTCTCATGCGGCTGGGGAAATGGCGAAGATCGTAAAGAACGTCGTTTGCGTTGTGACGCTCAAGGACATCCAGGCCTGGATTCACGCATCGTATGCCGTTCCCCGGCGCATCAAGGCCGAACGCTACATTGTCGTCACCCCTGAAAACTATGTTCCGATCTTCAAGGCGGTGAGCAACCCCCGTTTCGAAGTGATTTCCGAGGCTGCCGCGGCTCCCGACATCGATCTGGACTATGTCGCCAGGCGGATGCCGGAGGGATGCCGGTCCCGGGCCGGCTGGTATTATCAGCAAATCCTGAAAATCAGCAGCCTCCTGCACCTGCCCTCCGCTCCGGACGACGTGCTGCTTATTTGGGACGCCGACACGATCCCGTTGGTCGATCTGAACTTCATCCAGGACGGCAATCTCGTCTATTTCAAGGGGAACGAAAATCACCTCCCCTATTTCCAGACCATCCGGGCTCTGACCGGGCAGGAAAAGCGCGTGGGTTTCAGCTTCATCGCCCAGTGCTTTCCCATCTTCCGGGAGTGGCTCGACGAGTTCGTCGCGTTCATCGAGAACAGGCACGGGAAGCGCTGGTACGACGCCATTCTGTCCGCGACCGACCTGTCCGAAGTTTCCGGCTTCAGCGAATACGAAACGTTGGGGACCTTCCTCGCCAACACCCGGTCCGACCGCCTGTATGTCAACCATACGGCTTGGGAGCGCTTCGGCAGCCGGATCTGCCCGATCGGGCAGGTGCATACGGATGCCCAGGGAAAGGGATACGCCTTCGTGTCCTATGAATCCGGGGCGACTGGCCGGCGCCCTGCGGACAGGCGGCAATTGCCGATGCCGATGCCGATGCCGAGGGACGAGCAGGGTTTCCTCGACCTCTTCTTCGACAGGATGACCGGCTCCCGCGGCGTGGTCCAGATCGGCACCGGCGGCATGATGGATGGCCCGCTTCACCGCCATCTGTCCGACGAACGGCACAACGCCGTTTCCGCCCTGCTGATCGAGCCGCGGGACTATCGTTTCGAGACTCTGTCCAGGCTTCATGCCGTCCGGCCGAACACGCTGATGGTGAGGATAGCGGCGGGCACGAACGAGGGGAGGCGGAAATTCTATCACATCCTCCCGGACATCGTTGATGAGATGAATGGCGACGGGCCGCCGACCAATCGGGCGCACGGACAGGGCAGCTTCCTCCGCGAAAGCATCGAACTCCGGATCCGGGAGAACCAATCCCAAAGCGAGGCCTATCGGTCGAACATCGGCCGTTATCTTGCCGCCATCCACGAAACCGTCGTCAATGTCATGCCGCTGCGGTCCCTTGCGTTGGGCGGGATCGACAATCTGCTGCTCGTCATCGACATGCAGGGGGCGGAACTCAGCGTCCTCCTGGGCGTGGATTGGCGCAAGCGTCCGAACTGGCTGATCTTCGAACAGGATATCGCAGTGGGCTGGTTGATCGAGGAACTCCTCACCGCTCTTGGCTACGTCCACATCTGCGGCACCAAAAACCCTGTCTGGGGGCTGGCGGACGCGCCGGTCGAGTTCGTGGGGTGAGACGGAAAGCCCATCGGGCGGGCATCCCACTCCTCCCGGCGGCGGGCGTGGGATCGCCGCACGGCATCGCGTCCGATCGAGCGGCCATCCCCGTTCCTGCGCCCAATTAGCCGTTGCGCTTGCCGGACCCAGCGGCCATACCATGGCCCGGCATCGCCCCCACAGATGACCAGCAGCCTCCGGACCCGTTCGATGACCCTCCTGCTTGCCCCTGGATCCGCCGCCACGGACACCGGCACGGTTTCCGTCTCGGTCCTGATCCCGGTCTATAACGAGGAGGACAACATCGCCCCTCTGTGCGGCCGGCTGATCCCGGCGCTCGACGGGCTGGGGCGCAGCTTCGAGGTCATCTTCGTCAATGACGGCTCCACCGACGGGACGGAGGCGGAGTTGCAGCGGGTGGCGTCCGACCGGCGCATCCGCGTCATCAACTTCCGCCGCAACGTCGGCCAGACCGCGGCGATGATGGCCGGCATCGACCATGCCCGCGGCGACGTCATCGTCCCGATGGACGGCGACCTCCAGAACGATCCGCAGGACATCGCCGGCCTGCTGGCCAAGCTGGACGAGGGATACGACGTGGTATCGGGCTGGCGCGCCGACCGGCAGGACGGCTTCCTGCTGCGCACGCTGCCGAGCCGGATGGCCAACAAGCTGATCTCCACCATCTCCGGCGTGAAGCTGAACGACTATGGCTGCACGCTGAAGGCCTACCGGCGCCAGATGCTCCAGGGTTACCGGCTCTATGGCGAGATGCACCGCTTCGTGCCGATCTACGCCCGCTGGCAGGGTGCCAGGCTGACCGAGATGCCGGTGCGCCACCATCCGCGCCGCCACGGCCAGTCGAAATACGGGCTGGAGCGGGTTCTGAAGGTCGTGCTCGACCTCGTCGTCGTGAAGTTCCTGACCCAGTACGAGACCAAGCCGATCTACATCTTCGGCTTCGCCGGCCTGATGTTCATGGGGTTGTCGGTGCTGGCCGGCATCTATGCCATCTACCTGAAGCTGGTCGACGGCATCTCCTTCATCCTGACGCCGCTGCCGCTCCTGGTGACGATGGGGCTGGTCACCGGCGTGATGTGCATCCTGATGGGGCTGCTGGCCGAACTGCTGGTCCGCATCTATTTCGAGAGCCAGGGCAAGAGCCACTATTCGATCAAGACCATGCTGAACTTCGACGAGCCGCCCCCGCCGGACCGCAGCCTCCGCGACTGATCGGCCCCGATAAAAAAAGGCCCCGTACCGTTCCCGGTGCGGGGCCTTTTCGCATCAGGGCATCGTCAGGGCGTCGCCGCCATTCCGCCGGGCGGCGTCAGTTCCTTCAGCCCGCCGTCATGGCCCAGCACGAACAGCCGCACCCGCTGGCCGGCCAGCTCGGGCGGAATGGGCAGGGCGAAGCCGCTGTCGGTCATCCGCCCGTCCTTGAGGACCGCCGCGACGTCGGGCCGCGCACCGCCGGTCGGGGCGGTCGCGACGATGCGGTCGCCCACCCCCAGCAGGACGAAGGCGGCAGGCGCCGGCACCGCCGCATCGACCGCCCAGCCGAGTGCCGCCAGCGAGCCGGAGGGAAGCTGCGTGAAGCGGTCGAGCGAGCCGAGCAGCCCGCCGTCGCGCGGCGTCGCTTCCAGCAGCAGCCGGGCCGACGTCTCATCCAGCGTACCGTTCTCCAGCTTGCCCGCTTGCAGCAGGGTGGCCAGCGTTCCCCGCTCCGGCCGGCTCGCGGCGTCGGCCAGGGTCGTCTGCACGAAGTCGGCCTTCAGATCGTAGGCGGCGTGGAGGAAGGGCGCGATGTCGCGCGGCGAGGCGGAGGGGCAGACCAGCGGCTGGCTCCAGTCCATTCCAACAGGTGTGCGGATGGCTTGCAGATAGGTGGCGACGCAGCGCTCCGCCGCCGCGTCACGCTCCGCCACCATGCGGTTGAGGCCGGCGACGCTCCAGTGCCGCCAGAAGGCGTCGGTCCCGGCACCATGGCCGACGGCGAGCGCCGCCGTCAGCACCACACCGGCGGCAGCCCCCGTCCGGCGGCCGGACAGCAGAGTCCAGCCGGCGACCGCGGCGGGGAAGGCCAGCAGCACCGGATAGGCGTAGCGCGGGATGGTGCCGCAGCGCATGGCGTTGGCGATGCCCTCGCCGCACAGCCCGGCCCGGCCCAGCGCCGTGGTCATGGTGACGATCACCGCCCCGGCGATCAGCCCGGCGATGGCCAGGGCGGCGTTGCGGTTCTCCCGCCCGGCGCGGCCCAGCAGCAGGCCCGCCGCCGGGATGAGGCAGAGCGCCAGGGCCGCCGCTCCCGCCGCCAGCGACAGCGGTGCCCCCACCGCCTCCACCGGCAGGCCGGCGGCGGTGGCGAAGGCGCCCAGCTGGAAGGCCCAGAAGCCGCTGTGCCAGGGCAGCACCAGCGGCTGGCCGGTGTGGTTGGCGTAGGAGCCGTGGAAGGTCATCCACAGCATCGCCGCGGTCAGCAGCAGCCCGCCGCCGACCGCCACCAGCGTCCGGCCATCCCGCTCCCCGTCCCGGCGCAGGGCCAGCACCGCCCCGGCTCCCGCCGCCCCCAGGGCATAGCTGGCGCCGAACACCCCGGTCGAACCGAAGGCCAGCAGGAACAGCGTCGCCAGCACCAGCCGCCCGCGGGCCAGCGTGTGGAGGAACAGGAACAGGCAGGTGAAGAAGATCGGCTGGGCCAGCCCCATGTGCTGGTAATAGAAATACTCGTTGTTCAGCGTGCCGGTCAGGAACAGCCCTGCCGCCGCCACCGGCACCCCATCCCAGGCCGAGCGCACGCAGTCCCGCAGCAGCACCAGGGCGTAAGCGGCCAGCATGGCGGCGAAGGCCAGCCAGCCGACCAGCCGGAAGGCGAGGAAATCGACGCCGACGGCCTGCCACAGCCCGTGGGTCAGCAGCTTGAAGAAGGGCGCGACATGGTCGCTGTCCTTGGCGAAGATCGAGTGGAAGGTCAGCGGCTGCTGCACGCCCTGGGCGGTGCCGAAGAAATAGCCCCAGTCGTCCCAATAAGGCAGCCCGGTGCTGGCATGCATGTTCATGCCGAACTGATAGGCGACGATCAGCGCCCCCAGCCCCAGCAGCAGCCCGACCAGGATGCGGGCGAACGACGAACCGCGGCTGGCGGGAGCGTCGGAGCGGGCAGCATCGTGCATGTCCGCTCCCCCGCGCGTTCGGGAAAGCGGACGGTCCAGACTGTCTAAGCTCATCGAGACGCGCTCCCGGAGTGGCGGAAACCCCTGCCTTTAGGCATGGGGACAGCCGAGCCATCGCCACAGGCGGAATGGTTTTGGACGTTAGACAGGTCCATGCTATCTAATTCCACATGGTTGATTATCGGTCGAACAACAACGTCGTCTATTCGTGCAAGTACCATGCAATCTGGTGCCCAAAGTACCGTCGCCCGGTGTTGGTCGATCCGATAGGCGGGCGGCTGAAGGAGATCGTCGCTGGCGTGTGCAAAGAGACGGGCGCCGAGTTGGTCGAAATGGAAGTGATGCCAGACCACGTGCATCTGCTTGTCGGCTGCGACCCACAATTCGGCATTCATCGGCTGGTGAAAGCGATCAAGGGCCGGTCGTCCCGCTTGCTGCGGGACGAGTTCCCCCAACTCAAGTCGCGGCTTCCGAGCTTGTGGACCAACAGCTATTTCGTCTGCACGGTCGGTGGCGCTCCGCTCGACGTAATCAAGCGGTACATCCAAAACCAAAAGAGCGTCTGACCCATGCAGAACCGAGGCTACAAATTCCGGCTGTATGCGACCGCTGAACAGGAAACCATGTTCGGTCAGTACGCTGGCGTTTGCCGCCTCGTTTACAATCTCGGCCTGGAGCAACGCCGCGATTGGTGGCGCCAGTTCAAGGCCAACACCGGAATTGCGATCAGCTATCCGTCGCAGGCTCGCGAGTTGACCGCGCTTCGCGCCGAGTTCGACTGGATCGCCGCCGTGTCGATCATCTGCCAGCAACAGGCGCTCCGCGATCTCGACAAGGCGTTCGGCAACTTCTTCGCTGGCAGGGCCGATTACCCGACACCACGCAAGCGGGGCATGAACGATGCTTTCCGGTTCAGCGGGCGCGATTGCCAGTGGCGCAAGCTGAATGCCAAATGGGCGGTGGTGAAACTGCCCAAGATCGGCGAGGTGAAGTTCCGGCTGACCCGCGACATTCCCGGCACGGTCAAGAACGTCACCGTGACCAGCGATGCATTGGGCTGGCACGTCGTGTTCTCGACCGAGGTCGAACACACCGCGCCTCCGAACTTTGGCCCGGCTATCGGCATCGACCGTGGCGTGGTCCACACCATCGCTCTGTCGGACGGCACATTCCGCAACATGCCGAAGGAGCAGCTGAACCTTTTGGACCGCCGGGCGCGCAAACAGGCTCGCAAGCTGGCGCGGTGCAAGCGCGGATCGAACCGTCGTCACGCTGCGCGCAAGATCCTGGCACGCACCAAAGCGAAAATCGCCCGCATCCGCTTGCACTGGAACCACGAGCGCACCACGGAGATTGCCGCGATGCACAGCGTTGTCGTGCTGGAGGCGCTGAAGACCAAGAGCATGACGGCGAGCGCGGCCGGAACGGTCGATGAGCCGGGGAGGAAGGTGCGGCAAAAGGCGGGGCTGAACCGCGCCATCCTGAACAACGCTTGGCATCAATTCGAGACCCTCCTTTCCTATAAGATCGCCGAACGTGGCGGTGAGTTGCGTAAAGTCAATCCGGCATACACGTCGCAGTGCTGCGCCGAATGCGGGACAATTGATAAAGTAAGTCGCGAGAACCAAGCGACTTTTCGATGTGGACATTGCGGGCATACGGCACACGCCGATACCAACGCCGCCCGCAACATCCTAAGGGCTGGAACACAGCCCGCGCTGAGGTCTTCCGTTAGGAAACCGTTGAGGCGCGAACTGAAGAGAGCGGCATAGGCTGCTCTTGGAAATCCTCGGCTTCAGACGTGGGGAAGATGTTAAGCGGCGTTTTCCATCGGTGCCGGGTTCTGGGCCGGGCGGTCCAGCGCGGTGGCGAGCGCGGTCCAGGCCCACAGCAGGCCGCGGTGGTCGGCCTGTCCGCTGCGGTGCTCGTCCCAGCGCGCCGCCAGCCACTTGCCGTCCACCCCGATGCGCGCGGCTGTTTCCAGCGGCGGCTGGGGAAGGTGGCGCAGCCAGCGGCTCAAGGGGATGCCGAAGCCCTTCTTGGGCCGCGACAGGATCGCCGGCGGCAGCAGCGGGGCCATCGCCTTCTTCAGGATCCATTTGCGGGTGCCGCCCCGGATGCCGTTCGGCTGCAGCTTCACGCCCGCCGGCAGGCGGCTGACGAAGGCGACGAGGTCACGGTCGAGGAAGGGCGAGCGGGTTTCCAGCGAGCAGAACATGCTGGCGCGGTCGGCCTTGATCAGCAGGTTCTCGCCCAGATAGAAGCGGCCGTAGAACTCGATGGAGCGATCGACGTCGTGCCGGCTGGCGCCCGAGCGCCACAGGGCGTCGGCCTCGTCATACAGCTCGTCGGCGGTCAGCTCGACGCCGAACAGCCGCGAGACCTCCTCCACCGACGCCGGACCCAGCCAGGCCGGCATCCAGTGCGCCGGCCGGTGGCCCAGCCCGCGCAGCGCCCGGCGCAGCTTGAAGTCGAAGCTCATGTTGCGGTCCGACCGCGGCAGCCGGTGGGCCACCGCCTCGGCCAGGCGGTGCAGCGGGCGGGGGACGGCATGGTGATAGAGCCGCGCCGTGCGCAGCGCGTCGAAGGTGTCGTATCCCGCGAACAGCTCGTCGCCGCCGTCGCCGGTCAGCGCCACCGTCACCCGTTCACGGGCGAAGCGCGACAGCAGGTGCGTCGGCAGGATGGAGGGATCGGCGATCGGATCGTCCAACCGGCCCAGCAGTTCCGGCAGCATTCCCGCCGCGGTGTCGAGGTTCAGCGTGCGGCAGGCATGGTCGGTGCCGTAATGGCGCGCGGCGTCGGCGGCATAGCCGCTCTCGTCGAAGCTCGGTTCGTCGAAGCCGATGGTGAAGGTCTTCATCGAGGCTGGATCGCGGTGGCGGGCGGCGAGTGCCACGATGGCGGCGCTGTCGATGCCGCCGGACAGGAAGAAGCCGACCGGCACGTCGCTCAGCATGCGGCGTTCCACCGCACGGTCCAGCAGCTCGCGCAGCTCCTCGGCCCACTGGTCGGGACCGCCCGGCGGCTGGTCGTCCACCACCATCCGGTATTCCCAGTAACGGCTGACCGACAGCCGGCGGCTGGCCAGGTCGTAGACCATGCTGCAGCCGCCCGGCAGCTTGCGCACCGCGGCATGGGCGGTCAGCGGCGCCGGGATGAAGCCGTAGGCGAAATATTTGACCAGTGCGGTGCGGTCGAGCGTGTCCGGCACCGACGGGTGCGACAGCACCGCGGTGGCCTCCGACGCGAAGACCAGCCCGTCCGCCGTCTCGGCATAGAACAGCGGCTTCTTGCCGAAGCGGTCGCGGCCCATCACCAGCCGGCCCCGGCGGCGGTCGTGCAGGCAGAAGGCGAACATGCCGTTCAGCCGCTCCAGCATGTCCAGGCCCCATTCCCGGTAGCCGTGCAGCAGCACCTCGGTGTCGGAATGGTCGGTGACGAAGCGGTGGCCGGCCTGCTCGAGCGCGCGGCGCAGCTCCGGCGCGTTGTAGATTTCGCCGTTGTAGACGATGACCAGATCGCCCTCCGCCGTCGCCATCGGCTGGTGGCCGCCCTCGATGTCGATGATGGCGAGACGGCGGAATCCCAGATGAACGGCCAAGGCGCCGCTGCGGTCGACCCCGGCCTTGTCGGCATAGACGCCGTCGTCGTCGGGGCCGCGGTGACGGATGATGCTGGTCATGACGGCGAGGTCGCGCTCGCCGCCGGGTCCGGCGAAGCCGGCGAAACCGCACATGGGGCTGCTCTCCCGAAGGGACTGCCGAAGGTGGCGACGAAGGCTAGGTGTAGCGCCTCGCCCGCCCCTGTGCCATGGCGAAATGCCGGACCCGGGATGCCGATGCCGGGGTGCCGATGGGCGATGTCCGGGAAAGGCGGCGATGGGGCGTGGCGGGAGATGGTACGGAAAGTCGTGGCTTCCGGTTTCGGCTTTGGATTACAGCAGGTGCCACGGACCGCCGCCATGGGAGGCGCGGCTCACATCGGGCTTGACGGGGAAAGACGCGGATGATCGGCGGACCTGTGGATTTGGAAGGTGGCTTCAACCGCATCAGCCCGTGCCGGCACGGGCTGATGGTCTACAACCGCAACGACCGCTATGTCGGCCGTTCGCTCGACCTCTACGGCGAATATGCCGAATATGAGGTGGCCCTGTTCCGCTCGGTCCTGCGTCCCGGCGACGTGGCGGTCGAAGTCGGGTCCAACATCGGCGCCCAGACCCTGCCGCTGGCCCGCATGGTCGGGCCGTCCGGCTCCGTCTTCGCGTTCGAGCCGCAGGAGATGCTGTTCAACATGCTCTCGGCCAATCTGGCCCTGAACGGCGTCACCAATGTGCGGGCCCGGCGCCTGGCGGTGGGGAGCGAGGCCGGCACCGTCCGGGTGCCGACTCTCGACCCGACCTGCTCCAACAATTTCGGCGCCCTCGGTCTGGGCGGCTGGGAGTATGGCGAGCCGGTTCCGGTGGTGACGCTGGACAGCTTCGCCCTGCCGTCCTGCCGCCTGCTGAAGGCCGACGTGGAGGGCATGGAGGAGGCGGTGCTGCGCGGTGCGTCCGGGCTGATCGCGCGCCACCGGCCGGTGCTGTATGTGGAGAACGACCGGCGCGACCGCTCGCCCGCCCCGATCGGGCTGATCCGGTCGATGGGCTACCGGGTCTGGTGGCACACGGCGCGCCTGTTCCACCCCGGCAATTTTGCCGGGAACCCCGTGGACGTCTTCGATGGGGTGGGCGCCGTCAACCTTGTCGCCCTGCCGCCGGGCAGCGACATCCACATCCCCGATCCCGAGATCACCGACGAGCATGACTGGTGGCTGTGAGGCAACTCTCCGCCGTGACCTTTGGAGTCCATTGACGCGCCTGAGCGTCGGTGCTTGACCGTTTTTTCATGGGTTGATTAATAATCTGCCATGGTCCACTCCTGAATTGGAAGAGCTGCGGGAAATGAAAGCTGTAATACTTGCCGGCGGTCTTGGAACGCGGCTTTCCGAGGAAACGGACCTGCGGCCGAAGCCGATGGTGGAGATCGGGGGCAAGCCGATCCTCTGGCACATCATGAAGATTTATTCCTCTCACGGCATCAATGACTTCGTCATTTGCCTGGGTTACAAGGGCTATGCCATCAAGGAATATTTCTCCAGCTATTCTCTTCACAATTCGGACGTGACCATCGACTTGCGGACCAACACGGTCGAGGTTCACCGGCGTCTTGCCGAACCCTGGCGCATCACCCTGGTCGAGACCGGCGAATCCACCCTGACCGGGGGCCGCATCAAGCGGGTGCTGCCCTATCTGGAGGGGGAGGAGGCCTTCTGCCTCACCTACGGCGACGGCGTCGGCAACGTGGACATTTCCGCCTCGGTCGCCTTCCACAAGGCGCATGGCCGCGCTGCCACCATGACCGTGGTGCATCCGCCCGGCCGCTACGGCGTGGTGGAGCTGGAGGGCGACCGCATCTCCGCCTTCCAGGAAAAGCTGCCGGGCGACGGCGCCCGCATCAACGGCGGCTTCTTCGTGCTGTCGCCGACGGTCGGCCGCTACATCGACGGCGACGACACCATGTGGGAGCAGGAACCGCTGCGCGGCCTGGTCGAGGACGGCCAGCTGCATGCCTGGAAGCATGACGGCTTCTGGCAGTGCATGGACACCATCCGCGACAAACGCCTGCTGGAGGATCTGTGGATCGCCGGCAACCCGCCCTGGAAGAGCTGGTAAGAGCTGGTGACCGTCCCGATGAGCGCGAACATGTCTGTGAATGCGTCCTTCTGGTCCGGCAAGTCGGTTTTCCTGACCGGCCACACCGGCTTCAAGGGAAGCTGGCTCGGCTTCTGGCTTTCCGCCATGGGAGCCCGCGTCACCGGCTATGCGCTGGAGCCGCCGACCAGCCCCAGCCTGTTCGAGGCGTCGGGCCTGGGCGAGCGCCTGCACCGCAGCGAGATCGCCGACATCCGCGACCGCGGGCGGCTGGAGGCGGCGCTGTCCGCCGCCCGCCCCGACATCCTCATCCACATGGCGGCCCAGCCGCTGGTGCTGCGCTCCTACCGCGACCCGGTGGAGACCTACGCCACCAACGTCATGGGCACGGTGCATCTGCTCGACGCGGTGCGCCGGGTCGACAGCGTGCGCGTGGTGGTCAACGTCACCAGCGACAAATGCTACGAGAACCGCGAGTGGGTCTGGGGCTACCGCGAGACCGAACCGATGGGCGGCCGCGACCCTTACAGCAACAGCAAGGGCTGTGCGGAGCTGGTGACCGCCGCCTTCCGCCAGTCCTTCTTCCCGCCGGGGGAAAGCCCGGTCGCCCTGGTGTCGGGCCGCGCCGGCAACGTGGTGGGCGGCGGCGACTGGGCGGAGGACCGGCTGGTTCCCGACCTGATCCGCGCCTTCCTGGACGGCCGTCCGGCGGTGGTGCGCAACCGTCATTCAACCCGGCCCTGGCAGCATGTGCTGGACCCGCTGCACGGCTATCTGATGCTGGCCGAAGCCGCCTGGGCCGAGCCGGCGACCCATGCCGAGGGCTGGAACTTCGGTCCGGCCGAGGGCAGTGCCCGCCCGGTCCACTGGGTGGCCGACCGGCTGGCCGCGCTGTGGGGCGACGGCGCCGCCTGGATCGACAACAGCGGTCCCGCCGGCCCGCACGAGAACCGCTTCCTGGCGCTCGACTGCGCCAAGGCGCGGCAGCGGCTGGGCTGGGCGCCGCGCTGGGATCTGGCGGAGACGCTGGCCCGCACCGTCGAGTGGTATCGCGCCTATGGCCGCGGCGGGGACATCCCCGCCCTTATGTCGGCCCAGCTTCTTGCGTATAACGAGGCCCGTCCGGTCGCCTGAGGCAGCCGGCGTCCTTCCGCATCACCGTTCCTTCCGTGAGACCGTCATGACCTCCTCTTCCTCCTCGCCGGCCGTCTCCTCTGCGGCCGGCTCCGCGGATCGCCGGGAAGACCTGCGCCGCCGGATCCTCGATCTGGTGGCCGAATATGCGGAGGTCGCCCATGCCGACCGGCCCTTCGACGCCGAGCGCTCGCCGGTCCCCGTCAGCGGCAAGGTCTATGGCGGCGAGGAGATGGCTCTGCTGGTGGACTCCGCCCTCGATTTCTGGCTGACCACCGGCCGTTTCAACGACGCCTTCGAAAAGCGGCTGGGCGAGTTCCTCGGAGCCCGCAACGTCCTGACGGTCAATTCCGGCTCGTCCGCCAACCTGCTGGCGCTGACCGCGCTGACCTCGCCGCTGCTGGGCGACCGCGCGCTGAATCCTGGCGACGAGATCATCACCTGCGCCACCGGCTTCCCGACCACGGTGAACCCGATCCTGCAGAATGGGATGGTCCCGGTCTTCCTCGACGTCGACATCCCGACCTACAACATGGACATGCGGCTGCTGGAGGACGCGGTGGGGCCGCGCACCCGCGGCATCATGCTGGCCCACACGCTGGGCAACCCCTTCGACCTCGCCGCCGTCACCCGCGTCGCCGAAAAACACGGGCTGTGGGTGGTGGAGGATTGCTGCGACGCGCTGGGCGCGCGCTATGACGGCAAGCTGGTCGGCAGCTTCGGCGATGTCGGCACCCTCAGCTTCTACCCGGCCCATCACATCACGATGGGCGAGGGCGGGGCGGTCTTCACCGGCAACGCCAAGCTGAAGCGCTCGCTGGAATCCTTCCGCGACTGGGGCCGCGACTGCTGGTGCCAGCCGGGCCAGGACAACACCTGCAAGCAGCGCTTCAACTGGCAGCTCGGCGACCTGCCGCACGGCTACGATCACAAGTACATTTACTCCCATCTCGGCTACAACCTGAAGATCACCGACATGCAGGCAGCCGTCGGGCTGGGCCAGATGGACCGGCTGGAGGGCTTCATCGAGGCGCGCAAGGCGAACTTCGCCCGCCTGAAGGCCGGGATGGCCGAGCTGGCCGACATGCTGATCCTGCCGGAGGCGACGCCGAACAGCGACCCGTCCTGGTTCGGCTTCCCCATCACGGTGGCGGCCGGAGCCCCCTTCAGCCGCGACGAACTGACCCGCGAGCTGACCCGCGCCCGCATCGGCACGCGCCAGCTGTTCGGCGGCAACCTGCTGCGCCAGCCCTACATGAAGGGCCGCCCGTACCGCGTCGTCGGCGAGCTGACGAACAGCGACGTCGTCACCGCCCGCACCCTGTGGATCGGCGTCTATCCCGGCCTGACCGCCGCCCACATCGACTATATGCTGGAGGTCATCCGCGGCTTCGTCCGGGCGCGGACGGCCGGCTGAGGACCGCCGGGCGATGCGCGTCCCAATGCGTGTTCTCGTCACCGGCTCCGGCGGCTTCCTCGGCGCGCATGTCGCCGACCGTTTCGCCCGCGCCGGCTGGACGGTGCTGGCCGCCGGCCGGAAGGGCGGCGGCGACTGGCGCCTCGCCCGTCTCGGCGTGGCGGCGGAGCCGGTCCGGCTCGACCTGACGGCGCCGGGGGAGGAGATCGCGGCGGCGGTGGCCGGCGCGCGTCCCGACCTGATCGTCCATTGCGCCGCCTACGGTGTCGATTACCGGTTCCAGGACGTGGCGGCGTCGGCCCGCACCAATCTGGAAGGCACGCTGCATCTGGTGCGCGCGGCGGCCCAGGCGAAAGCCGGCCGCGTCATCCATGTCGGCACCTGCTACGAATACGGCCCCTCCGACCGTCCGATCGGCGAGGACGCGCTGCCGGCCCCGCGCAGCCTCTACGGCATCACCAAGGCGGCGGCGACCCTGGCGGCGCTCGGCACCGCCGCGTCGCGCGGGCTGGCGCTCGCCGTCGTCCGGCCCTTCGGCATGTACGGTCCGCTGGAGAACGACACGAAGTTCGTGCCGATGATCCTGCGCGCCTGCCGCGACGGCCGGCGGACCGAACTGACCGCTGGCGGCCAGCTGCGCGACTACGTTTATGTCGGCGACGTGGCCGAGGCCTGCCTGCGTCTGGCTGAGATGGCGGACTTCCCGGCCGGCGAGATCGTCAATCTCGGCTCCGGCGCGCCGATCACCATCCGTGCCCTGGGCGAGGCCGCGGCGGCGGCCGTCGGCCATGGCGGCGATGCCCTGGTCTGGGGCGCCTTGCCCTACCGCCCGGACGAGGCGATGAGCATCGTTGCCGATGCCGCGAAAGCCGCCGCAAGGCTCGGCTGGCGGGCCTCGACCCCGCTGGACGAGGGGATGCGGCGGGTTCTGGCCTTTCTCGATCCGCCCGAAACTCTGCCTGAAAATTTCGGAGTTCTCCCGTGCGCTACCTGATCACCGGAGGCTGCGGCTTCCTGGGCAGCAACCTCGCCGCCGCCGTTCTGGAGCGTGGCGAGGATCTCTGCGTCTTCGACAATCTGTCCCGCCGGGGCAGCACGCTGAACCTCGACTGGCTGCGCGGCCAGGGCGGGTTCGAGTTCCGCCACGGCGACATCCGCAATCCCAACGACGTGCAGCGCGCGGTGGCGGAGCTGCGTCCCGACGTGGTCTTCCATCTGGCGGGACAGGTGGCGATGACCACCTCGCTGGCCGACCCGCGGCTGGATTTCGAGGTCAACGCGCTGGGCAGCTTCAACCTGCTGGACGCGGTGCGGCGCTCGGCGCCGGACGCGCTCGTGCTCTACAGCTCCACCAACAAGGTCTACGGCGACCTGGAATGGACGCCTTACGAGGAGACGGAGACCCGCTACGTCGCCCCGGCCTTCCCCAACGGCTTTGACGAGACCGCCCCGCTCGACTTCCATTCGCCCTACGGCACCTCGAAGGGCTCGGCCGACCAGATGATGCTGGACCACCACCGGGTGTTCGGGCTGCGCACCGTGGTGTTCCGCCATTCCTCCATGTATGGCGGCCGGCAGTTCGCCACCGCCGACCAGGGCTGGGTCGGCTGGTTCTGCGGTCTGGCGGTCCAGGCCGGGCTCGGCCGGCTGAAGGCCCCCTTCACCATCAGCGGCACCGGCAAGCAGGTGCGCGATGTGCTGCATGCCGAGGACATGAAGACCCTCTATTTCAGCGCGGTGGAGCGGGCCGACGCGGTGGCGGGGCAGGTGTTCAACATCGGCGGCGGCATGGCCAACAGCCTGTCGCTGCTGGAGCTGTTCCGTCTGCTGGAGGAACTGCACGGGGTGGAGATGCGGTTCGAGCGGCTGCCGCCGCGCATCAGCGACCAGCGCATCTTCGTCGCCGACATCGCCAAGGCCCGCCGCCTGCTGGGCTGGGAGCCGAGGGTCAGCGCGCGGCGCGGCGTTTCCGACATGCTGGCCTGGATCGCCGGGCAGGGGTGATAGGGGGCTGGGGGTGGCAAGGCTGAAGCGATGCTGGCCCCCATCGACGCTTCAGGATCGCGCCGATAGCAGCGCGCGGCGCTCTGGAGTGTGATCGGCTCAAGCGGAATCGCTTGAAGCGTGAATCACATGGAAAACCAAAAGCCTAGAGTCTGTCTGGCACTTCAATAGCATCAGGCAGACTCTATATCAGGTTCTTCACCAAGAGCCGCAGGGCTCCGATGTCCACCTGGAAATTCAGGTTTTCCTGTGGAAAGCCTGACATCAGGATGTGGTAGGGAAGCCCCAGCGCCGATGCGAGAATCCAGTAGCAGGGGTGGGGGAAGGTCGGCGCCAATTCGATGACGGGGGTTCCCGGCTGGCAGAACAGCATGTTGGTCATGCCGGCACCGTTGGCGCCGATCAGCAGCCGGGCGCGGGAGAACAGCTGGGCGCGCTGTTCCATCGACAACTCCGAGGATGAGACGCACTCCGCCCCGATGGAATCCATGTAGCTGCGGAGTTCCTCGACATTGTTTTCCCGGCGGGACGTGGCATCGAAGCGGGAGACGTAAAGGATGCGGTCGCTCTGCGCCCGTTCGGGGGCCTTGAAGGCGCGCAGCAGGGCATGCCGGAGTGCCGCGACGTCTTCAGGGGCATAGCCTTTCTCGAAGCCTGGAGCCGCTTGCAGATGGTCCGCCATCACAAGACGATTGTGCGGATAGAGAGCGATCCGATCGTTGATGCCCAAGGCTTCGATGGTCTCCCGGACGAAGGGGATCTGAGCCAGCCGGTCGTTCAACAGGAGGGGACGGCGGCGTTGCCCAAAAGGTCCCGCCCCATAGGAGAGCAGGCGCGGCACGTCATCCATCAGCCAGTGATACACGTTCTGGTGGAAGCTGGCGCTCAGAAGTTGCGCCTCTCCCCGGTGGTGGAGCGGCGGTTCGGTCAAAGGCATCATGGCTCGGCAGTCAGTGGGGCCGAGCCGCTGCACCATGACATTGCCGCTGCCGAGCAATTGGTCTGGATAGCTGAGATCCGCCAGGAAAGCCCGGTTGCGGTCCAACACGCTCAGGTCGAAAAGATGGGCTCCTGCAATTTCATAGATCCTCCGGCCGGCGCTGCCATACCAGTTGGGAAAGGTCTTGTCGGGGGGGATGGCGATGCCTCGTTCGGCAAAGCGTTCGATGGTTGCCCGGACATCGGCGGGGTAGTTCGGCGAATGTTTGAAAGCATGGGCGCCGAAAGCCCGTCCGCTGTCGCCGTCGAGGTTGCGCGGTAGCGGCAGCGGGTGCAGGGACGGCGGGCCGAGCCAACTCCTGGACCAGTCCATCGCCTCCGGGCCGCCATCCGCCACCCTCCCATTCTGCCCGTCGCCAGGGGCGGCATGATTGAAGCGTATCGGGAACCGCCCAGGCATGGAGGTCGGCAGGTCTGCCGGGGCGGCGGGAGAGGCGTCCTGCTCAACCAACTGTCGTGTCAGCCGATTGACGGCTGGCAACGCATCCAGTCCGCTCTTTTTCTGCAGCATGCCTATGACCGCATCGGTCCATGCCTGCGATCCGGCTTCCAGACAGTCAAGGCGCGCCTCGGCTATCCCGACATCGTCCGGGAACAGGGCGGCGGCCTTCTCCAGGATTAGGGCGGCCTCATTGCGGGCGCCCAGCGCAAGCAGCGAACGCGCCAGCAAGGCAAACAGTTCCGGATACGCAATTCCAATGTCGATGGCGGCCTGTGCGAGGGTGCGGACCCCCTGATCATTGCCCAGGGCGCTTAGAGCGCGGCAAGCGCCCAGCAGCGCCTCCATATTGTCGGGAGTGGCTGTAAGCGCCCGCCTGAAGACATCCAGGGCGTCCCCGTGCCGGTTCCGGCGCTCAAGGAGAAGGCCGAGCCTGAGCAGCGTTCTCGTGGAGGCTCCTTGGCCGGCAGCAGCCGTCTCGAAGCAGAGGCGGGCGCAGGTCATGTAGCCCGTATCCATGGCCAATGTGCCCAGGCGTTCCAGCAACAGCCGCCCCTGTGGGCCGGCTGTCAGCGCCGTTCGGATAGTCGCCGCTTCCCAGGGATGGGAGAGGCCATCCTGAGCAAGCACGTCCTTCTCCTGTTCGAAGCGCCGGCCGGCCGGCGTGCCGGCTTTCCTGAACGCGTCCAGATCGCTGAGGAAAGCTGACAATTGGCTGTGCAGGTCGCCCGGCTCCGGAGTGGTCTCTCGGGAGCACGGGTCTGAAGAGGCGGCGATGCTCATGCCCCGATCCGCGCCGCCCGTTCCTGGATATAGGCATTGAAGTCGGCGACGGTGATCAGAGGAAAGTTCCCAATGTATTGAACCGCATCCTGTCCAATCTGTTCGACCAGAAACGTAAAGACCACCAACTCGGTATTCTTGTCGACCATTTTGAGTTCCGGACCATGCTTCTGGCGTAACGTCGTATATATCTTGTTGAGTTGCGCAGCCCGTGTCTGCGGTGATTTCCGGTAATTGGTGACGGTGCCGTTTGCTGTCTGGATTTCCCAATTATGCTCACCATCCCGGATGGTGAGCAGGGGATCGAACAGGAAGCCGAACTTCTGGTCCGACAGGCCGAGATACCAGTGCGCATATTCCTCCGAGCCGCACTCCCAGGATTCGACCATGGCGGGCAGGAGGGCGGCCGTCCGGTAGAGGCCGGTCAGGGTGTTGACGAACAGTGGGGAAGCAGGCGGAAAATGGAGATTGACCGGATTCAGATAATAGGCGTCGACGATCGCTTCGCCACCTTCCCGGATGGTTGTATGGAAGGGGTGCGGATGCGGCCGCCCGTCCATCAGGATATGGTGGGCATTGGAGAAGCAGGCGTTCACCTCCGGTACCCGGTTCAGGAAGTCCACCTTCCGCTGTAGGTTGTCAGGAGACCAAAAGTCATCATCCGCGGTGAAGGTAAAGAATTCTCCTGTAGCAAAGCTGAATGAACGGCGCGCATTGCCATCCATTCCCAGGTTCTTTTCATTCTTGTGATAGCGGATACGCGTATCTTGATAGCTGGAAACGAGATTTTTTGTCTCGTCATTATCAGAGTTGTCGGTAATTATGACTTCATAATTGCCATATGTCTGTGCGAATACCGTGTCGAGTAGCTCTCGAAGCAGACCGGGCCTGTTTCGGGTAGGAATGCAGATGGAAACCAAGCCTTTTTCGGGATGTCCCATGACGTTTCCTTTTGCAGGGTGTCAAGTGTGCCGTCCCGATCGGACTGGCGACACGGATGTCATGACGAATGGCCGGCATGAGGCGCGCCATTCCTGATTGGGTGCCATGTTCCGGGCGGTGTCTGGAGACCGCGAGGCGGTGGATATCACCTTGAAACAAACAGGGTCAACAGAGCAGGCATTATTGCTCCTGCCGGCGTGCCGGAGGGAGCCGGCAACCCCGGCGCCGCTGTTGGGGAGGCGTCTTTAGGTGATGATCCTCAGGAGGCGGTCTTGTCCACCTCCTCTTCCAGAACATGTCGCACGCTGTCGGCCATTCCGCGCCAAGTGAAGCGTGCCGCCCGTCCGAAGCCGGCGGTGACCATCCGGTCACGCGTCTCGGGATGCCGAACCGCCTGCAGGGCCGGAATCAGGCTGCCGGGGGAGTGCGGGTCGATATAGAGCGCGGCCTCGCCTCCGACTTCGCGCAGCACCGGCAGGTCGGAGGCGATGACCGGACATCCGCAGGCCATCGCCTCGACCAGCGGCAAGCCAAATCCTTCGTAGAAAGAGGGGAAGACCAGGGCCGTCGCGGCGTTGTAGAGCCGCACCAGCGCAGAGTCCTCGGCCCGCACCAGACGGATATCTACTCCTTGCGGCAGTTCCCCCAAGGTAGCCGGGGTCAGGTGGCGGCTGGAGCAGACCACCGGCAACCGCTCATGGGCGGGCATGTTGGCGAGCGCCCGGATCAGGGCAATGCCGTTCTTGTGCTCGTGAAAGCCGCCCACCAGCAGGAAATAGCCCTGCGGGGCGCCGACCATGGCCCGCACGGTTTGGCGATCGCTGTCCGGCAGGACGTGGAAGGAGGGGCTGACTCCAGGATAGGCGAGGCTGATCCGGCCGGCCGCCTCCGGGTGGAGGAGCAGCAGATCCGCGCTGGTACTTTCGGAAATGCTGATGTAGCGGCGGGCATAGGCGAGCGCCGTTCGCTTCTCGGCCCACATCGGCTCTCCGCGGTCCAGTTTCAGGACCTCCGGAATCATGTCGTAGACCATCATGACCGACGGGATGGTCATCGGGGTGGTGTAGTAGGTCGAGATGAAGAGGCCGGCCCCTTCTTCCTTTCCGTACTGTTCGATCAGGCGACGTTGTCGCCCGGCGTCGGCGTAGTCGTGCGGTTCGATCATGCGATACGCGATTCCGGGAACCCGAGGCGCCCAGCCGCTGCGGTCGAGCACCAGGAGCCGTCTGGCGAAGTCGGTGCCACTCCACTCCGTCAGTAGATTTTCCCAAACCCGTGCAATCCCGGTGCGCTGGAGTTGGAAAAAGACGGAGTCGATCAGCACGAGGGGATTGGCCGGGGTGCGCCGGATCTGGAGGTGCAAGCGCTTATGCGGCGGCGCGGAGGCAGGACGGGCGCCGCGCAAACGGTCGAGCAGAACCTGGGCATCCTTGGCGACATGGGCGTAAGGCGCCTGCGTGACATGACGCTGCATCTCCCGAAGCCCGTCCTGCAGGGTTGCCGCAGGGTCGGACAGGGCCTTGCTCATGGCATGGATTTGTTCGGTGCCGTAATGCAGGTGCTTTGGCCGCTCCCGGTAGAAGATATGGGTCTGTCCATTGGTGTGCAGCCGCATACCATAGCGCCGGGCCACCAGGTCGAGGCCGCGCAGGGAGTAGAAGAAGACGTGCTGGCCGTTGTCGGGAGAGAGATAGAACCAGTCCGGCCCTTCGCCGCGATAGACCTGGGTCGTGGCGATGACCACGTCGGAATCGGTGCCGAAGATGTCGTTCAGATCCTGGGCCGGGTTCGGAAGATGCTCCAACACCTCGAAGGCGGTGGTCACTGGGAAGGTGGTTGTTCCCGCCTCCTCGCGCGAGAAGCCCAATGCATAGTGATTGGCGACGTATTTGTCGTGCAGGAAGAAGGAGAAGCCGCGGTCCCGCATCATCCGGGAGAAGAGGCCGTTGCCACCGCCCCAATCCAGGCAGGGCGTCTCAGTCCCGATGCCGAGGCGGTCGAGGAGGACTGGAACCGCCAGCGACAGCAGAACGCTGCGCTGCACGATGCCGACATCCTGCATCATGCAATCTGGGGTATAGGCCTCGTCCAGCCAGTGCGGAGCATCGGTTTGCAGGGAGCCGCATTGCATGCATTCCCAATAACCGACATCGTGGCGGCCGAGGACCGGCATCCCGAAGACGCGGATGGCGTTCCCCGCGCACAGCCGGCAGGGAGTGGCGGGGGGAGGCGTCAGCGATCCGCTCATGCTCCGATCCGCCCGCACATATCCGCCTGGATGGAGTTCCAGACCGTGGCGAAGACCGTCTCCCAGGAATGCTGCGTCCGGATCTGCTCAACGACACCGGCGCTACGGGCCTCGTACTCCGTCTGGCTCATGGCCATCGCGTTGAGAATGATCTCGCGGTTGCGTACGGCATCCTGGGTGAGATAGATGGCGTGCGGTGATCGGAAGCCGCTTTCCGGCGTGACGATCGGCACCAGGCCCCGCGCCGCGTTCTCCAGGATCGCGGTGGCCTGGGCATCCAGGGAACTGGTGTGGATGTAGAAGGCGCACTGCTCCTTGACGAAGCGGTCCACCTGCGGGTTTGCGTTGTCCATCCAGCCGAGTGAAACCACTTCCCGTTCACGGATGCGGACCCGCTGGTTGGGGTGATTGCGCAGGCTGCCGCTTCCGATATGAAGCCGCATCTGCGTGTGATCGATGCTGTCGAGCAGCAGATCGAAGCCCTTATGTGGTTGCAGATCGCTCAGATGCAGCAAGCCGTTCATGCTTTCCGGCGTATAGCGGCGGGGCGGTCCGAACAGGCGTGCTTCGCACCCCATGTCGATCCGGACCAGCTTGTGCTTGATCCGGCCGATCGGCGTATCCGCCGGCAGCATCTGGATTTGTTCGTACCAATAGTCACCGCAGATGCCGAAAATAAGGCGGGCCGCATCCAATTGACTGTCGACGAAGGGCGACCAGCGCTTATGGTCGCCGATCTGTACCGGCAGAATCGGGATCATGACATAGGTGTTGGGGTGGCAGGCATCCTCCGGTGACAGCGCATTGTCGCGGACCCAGTCATCGGTCAGGTTTCCCACCGGATCGAAGGTGGTATGGCCGAGTAGAATATCGGATGGATTGTCGGTCACTCGAGAGGCGGTGAAACTATCAATGTGGATGTTGCTAAATCCCCCGAGTATCTTACGAGCGTATTTGCAGATTTCTGCATTGTTCGTCTCGTATTTTTCGTACGAATCATTTCTGAAGATGTATGGTGACCAGAAGAAGTGAAGCATTTACATCTCCAGATAGAGAGCGTTGTTGATCAACTATAGATGAACTGCATGGTGTGGGCGCGAGGCGGTGCGGCTTTTGGGCCACTCAATCCTTGCGCCCCTCACGTTCTCGCCCGCACCCAGGCCTGGTACAGCCCGCCGAAGATCATCGGATGCTCCGCCTCCAGCCGGTCCCAACGGGCCAGAGAGGTCATCGCCGGATCCTCGGGGAAGCGCTTGCGGTAGAGGGCGGCCACCGCCGGATCGGCCAGCCGGAAGCCCAGGAACTCCAGCTTCAGCGCGGCAAGCGCATCGGCCAGCCAGGGCAGGGTGACGTGCAGTTCATGCACGTGCATCAGCAGGTCGCGGCAGGCGCTGGTGCCGTAGAAATCCGGGGAATGGGCGACGGCGCGCGCCGGGTGGCCCTCCGGCAGGGCGAGGATGTCGCGACGGACATGGCGGATGCCGTCCAGCGTCGGCGGGTGGCCGCGCTCGGCGATGAAGTGTCGGGCGGCCAGGATGGGGCGGCGGGCGGCGGCGCTGTAGAAACCGATCTCCATCACGCCATGCGGACGCATCATCCCGCGCAGCACCCGCAGGCCCGCCATCGGGTCTTCCATATGGTGCAGGACCCCGACGCTGTGGATCACGTCGAAGCGGCGGCCCAGCGCTCCCAGCTCCAGCAGGTCGGCCTGGGCGAACTCGATGCTCTTCAGGCCCAGGCGCCGGCTCTGGCGGGTGGCGTAGGCAAGGCTGCGGCGGCTGAGGTCGACCGCCAGCACCCGCGCATTCTTCAGGGTGGAGGCCGCCCACACCGCCTCGCGTCCGGTGCCGCAGCCGGCGACCAGCACCGCCGGCGCGTCCCAGCCCGGCGTGTCCCAGGCGGGGGAGGCGGGCAGGGCGGCATGCGGGAACAGCGCGTGCAGGAAGCGGGACAGCGGCACCGCTTCCGGCAGCAGGCCGGTGTTCATCCAGCGCGGATAGGGATTTTCCTCGTACTGGGCGCGCACGCCGACCGACACCGGGTTGCTGATCGGCGTCAGCGCCGGCAGCTCCGCCTGGATCGCCGCCTCGGCCAGCGGTTCGGCGACCTGCCGGTCCAGCAGCCGGGCGATCTCCTCGGGCCAGGACAGGGTCTGCAGGGCGGCCGCCCGGTCCCAGCGGTAGAGCGGCCGGTAGGCGCCGAGCAGGGCGACCAGCATCGCCGGCGGCTGTTCGTTGCGGTCCAGCGCGGCCTCGGCCGCGCGGACCAGCACCGCCAGCACCTGGAATTCGCCATCGGTTTCGGCAAAGACATATTCGTTGAGGAAGCACTGCTCGGCGATGGCCGCGCACAGGGTGCGCCACGCCGGGCGGTCGGGCAGGCCGGGGCCGGTCAGCGCCAGCATCAGCACTTGGCGCAGCCGGGTCAGCGCCCGTTCCAGCGTGGGATCGCAGACCGGAGCGGCGCGCAGATGGGCCAGCAGCAGCGCATCCTCCGCCAGCCCGGCAAGCGAGCCGTCGGCCAGCAGCGCCCGGCTGGCGTCGTCCAGGGCGGGACCGGCGTCCTCCGGCAGGGCCGCGAGATAGCGCAGGGTGGGGGACGCCATCAGCACGCCGGCGATGGCGCGCGACAGTCCGGAAGCCTCCACCTCCGGCCGGCCGAGAGCGGCCAGCAGATCGGCGCGCAGTCCCTCATCCATTCCCCCATCGGCCCCAGGCAGCATGGCGTCGCGCAGCGCTTCGGCGAACGCGATCCAGTTGCGCGGCAGGTCGGGGGCGAGACGGACCGCCTTGCGCACATAGGGCAGGGCCTGGTCGCGCCAGCCGCCTTGCAGGAACAGGGCTGCGATGCCGAAGCACAGCTCCGCGTCCTCCGGGGCCGTGCGGGCGATGCCGAAGGCTTCCGCTTCCGCTTCGGCGGTGCGGCCGGCTGCGATCAGCAGCGACAGCAGGGCACGGCGCAGCGGCAGGGGAAGCGGCTGGTTGGCCGGCCGGCCGGCCGTGGCGCGGCGCAGCTCCTCGATGGCGGCATCGGGGTTGCCGGTCTCCTGATGCAGGCGGGCGAGGTTGTTGTGGATCTCCGGCAGGTCGGGAGACAGGCGCAGCGCCTCACGGTAGGCCTCCAGAGCGCCCGCGGCGTCCCGGCCGGTTTGCAGGGCGGCGCCCAGATTGGCCAGCAGCGGCGTCCGGCCGGGATCGTTCGGGTTCGGGATGCGGGCCAGCCCGTCGCGGCAGACGCCGGCAGCCTCCTCCCAATGGCCGGCGACGCGCAGGCTGTCGGCCAGCCGCAGCCGGGTGTCGAGATGGCCGGGATCGACCGCCAGCACCCGGTGGAAGGCGGCGATGGCGGATTCCGGCTGGCCGGCGCGATGGTGCAGGGTGCCGATCAGGTGCAGCGTTCCGGTCAGCCGCGGGCGGAGCGCCACGGCCTGTTCGGCCTGTTCCAGCGCCTCGGCGTCGCGGCCCAGCCGGGCCAGCAGCGAGGCGTGGTTGCCCAGGATTTCCGGCAGGAGCGGCCGGTGGGAGAGTGCACGGCGGAACAGCGCCTCGGCCTCCTCGGCCCGGCCCTCCAGCATGCGGACCAGCGCCAGGGTGCCCAGCGTTTCCGCCTGCGCCTGCCGCAATGTCTGGGTGGGCTGGATTTGGCTGGGCCGGGCGGTGCCGTCGGCAATCCGTAGCGCGGCATCGCAGGCCGCCGCCGCTTCGGCCAGCTGGCCGCGGCGCAGCCGGGCGAGCGCCTGCGCGCGGTGGGCCTGGATCGCCGCGGCCTCTTTCGCCGCGTGCTCTCCCGCCCCACCGGCTTCCGGTCCATTCGTCCCCGGCCCATTCGCCCCTGTTCGCCGCAGCGCCTCGGCCGCCGCCGCATAGCCGTCGTCGGTGCGGCCGGCGGCGATGAAGGCCAGGGCCAGCACGCTCCAGCCGTCGGCCCTGTCCGGCTGACGGCGGACCGCCGCCTCGGCCCAGGCCACGGTCTCGGCCGGGTGGCCCAGGATGCGGGCGGCTTCGGCCAGCGACAGCAGATCTGCTGCATCCTGCGGCGGGGTGCCGCACAGCGCGCGGTACGGCTCCTCCGCCTCTTCCGGCCGCCCGGACCGGCACAGCTCAAGAACCCGTGCCAGACGATGACCCAGGGCCTGATGGTCCGGACCGCTCTGGCCGGTCGTGCTCTGGCCGGTCGGAAGGCTGGCGGTCCCGGTTGCGGTGTCGGTGGTCATGGAGCAGGACCTTCGGACTGGGGGAGGGCTTGGAAGGGGCAGGCGGAGGCTGGGGCTCGGAGGCTGGGTCTCGGGCGCTGGACCTCGGGCGGTCGGGCCTCAGTAGGCCTGGTAGGATTTTTCCTCGACCAGTTCGGAGCCGAGCAGGCGGTTCAGGTCGCGCTTCAGCGCCGCCCGGCGGTCGTTGGTGTGGTAGACCTGCCGGGCCAGCTCGACGAAGCGCGGGCCGAAATCCTTCGCACGCTCGCAGTCCCGGATTTCGTCCTCCACCTCCCACAGGGTGGTGTTGACCGCGCGCAGCCCGTCGATCAGCGCCACGACCTCCGGCCGCGCGGTGTCGGCCTGCGCCGCCACGGCGACCAGCGCCTCGCGCTCGCGCCGGACGTTGGCCAGCTTGTCGGCGTCGGCGATGCGCTCCGCCTTGATGTCGAGGATGGTGATCTTGTCCAGAAGTTCGCCCCAGGAGACGGGCGCCAGGATCGGCATGTCGGAAGGTCCTGTCAGGGTTTCGGTGAAGCGGGCGGCATGGCTGCGCAGGGCGCGTTCGAGCCGATTGAGTGCGTCGTCCCACGAGCCCGGGCGGTCCTGCCGGAAGAGCCGCATGGTCGGATACCAGGGGCTGTCCTCGCGGTCGAGCATCCATCTCCAGTCCGGGGCGAAGGGGACGAGGACCCAGACGGGGACGCCGAGGGCACCGGCGAGATGGGCGACGGAGGTATCGACGCAGACGACGAGGTCGAGACCGGCCATGATGGCGGCGGTGTCGGCGAAGTCCCTGATGTCGGGCGAGAGGTTGAGCAGCGGGAAGCCGCCGGGCGGGTTTGCGGCCTGCCCCTCGGTCGATCCCTTCTGGATGGAGACGAGGCTGACGCCGGGGATGGAGGCCAGCCGGGCGAAGGGGGCGAGGCCGACGGATCGGTTGCGGTCGTTGCCGTGGGTGGGCGATCCGGCCCAGACGATGCCGACCTTCAGGCCGCCCCCGTCCTTTGCCGCTTCCTTCAACCGCCCGCCCCAGTGCGCCACCAAGTCGGGTTCCGCCGACAGGTAGGGAACGCGGTGCGGGATGGTGTCGAGCTGGGTGCCGAACACCTCGCCCAGGCTCAGCATCGGCAGATGCAGGTCGAAGGCGTCGGTCGGGAGCTGGCCGCTGACGAAGCGCTCCACGCCGGGCAGCCCGGCCATCACCCGTTGCAGCGGCGCCGGCAGCCCCAGGATCACCCGGCCGCCACGCGCTGCCACCAGGGGGACATACCGGCAGAATTGGAGCGCATCGCCCAGACCCTGTTCGCCATGCAGCAGGATGCGGCGGCCGTCCAGCGGCTCGCCGTTCCAGCGCGGCTTGGGCATGTCGGCAAGGGTGGGCGCGTCCTTGCAGCGCAACCGCCATTCATACTCGCGCCAGCCCTCCTCCAGCCGGCCGTCGACCAGCAGGGCCATGCCCAGGTTGCGGCGGGCGTCCGGGCTGGCCGGGTCGATGACGACGGCGCGGCGGAAGCCGGTGACCGCCTCGTCCAGCCGGTTCTGGTTCAGGCGGGCATTGCCATGGTTGGCATAGCCGCCGGCGAAGCCGGGATCGACGGCGACGGCGCGGGCATGCGCGTCCGCCGCCTCCTCCAGCCGCCCCTGCTCCTGCAAGGCAAGGCCGAGGCTGCTGTGGCCGGCGGCGAAGCCGGGGTCGAGCGTCACGGAGCGGCGGTGCCATGCCGCTGCCGCCTCCGCCGCGTTCCCCGACCTGTCCAACGCGCGCAGCGCGATGCCCATGTTGTTGCAGACGGCCATGTTGGCTGGGTCGAGGGCGATGGCGCGGACATAGGCGGCGACGGCATCGGGCAGGGCGTCGCGTTCCTGCAGGACATTGGCCAGTCCCGCATGGCCCTCCGCCCCGGCGGGGGAAAGGCGGATCGCCCGGCGATAGGCGTCGCGGGCATCGCCCAGGCGGGGCAGGCCGCGGCACAGCCCGCCCAAATTCTCATAGGCGGCGGCGAAGTCCGGCCGCAGGGCGATGGCGGTGCGGTAGGCCGCCGCCGCTCCGGCCGCATTCCCGTGGTCGCGCAGCAGGTTGCCCAGGTTCAGCCGGGTTTCCGCCATCGCCGGATCGATCCGCAGGGCGCGGGCCATCAGGTGGAACGCCGCTCCCTTCTGCCCGGCACGCCGGGCGACCAATCCCATGAGATGCAAGGCATCGGCCTGGTCGGGCGTAACCTCGATGATGCGGCGGTAGATCCGGGCGGCAGCGGCGATCTGGCCGCTTTGATGGTGCCGCACCGCCGCGGCGAGTGCCTCCTGAATGGTCGCCATGCTTGGTCGGTCGTCCTTATCGGCCCTGCGGTACGGCATGAGGTATCGGTGCAGGATATCGGCCCCGCGGCCTGCCGTTCGGGCCGCCGGAACGGAATAGCGGGTGTTCCCGAATTCTCCAAGTGCGATCCTGGCCGCACATGCATCCGTGTCGCCGCGGCAACGGCAATATTGCCCGTATTATGAAATTGTAACGACAACGACTAGACGGGCTTAAGCCAGGCCTTGGCAGTTGAAGTGACGGCTGCGGGAAAAGCTGTGCAAATGCTCGCCGGAGGAGAGACGAGTCGAGTGGACAGGATCCATCCGTCCCGGCCCGATGGGAGCGGATTCGGCGGAACTGTGGGTAACCCCAACTTCAACCCCGTCTGTTGCGGATTGGCCATACCGGGTATTTTATCAGATTTTCCAGGCACTTGTCTGGGGGGGTGGTATAGGGGGGTACGATCACTCATAGGGCCCTTCGCCCAGCCGGACGTTTGGTCCTACCCACTTCGGTAGAAACGCGTTGCTTTGGGTCCATTCCTTCGGATAACAAGGGCACGGTGTGTTAGCTCGCGCTAGGACTGACTCTGCCTGCCTTCAGCCGAGCGTGACGCGCGCCTTAAAGATGGTTCATCCGCCGGCGAACCAAACCTGAAGGGGATTAGTATGGCTGGAACCTTTAACGTAACGACGGGTTCAACCCTATCGCTAGGTACGTATTCTACGATCATCGGCAGCACTGGTACGGACGTCATCACGCTTCAGACCGCCGGCAACACGCTGTCGATCTCGGCGCTTGAAACTCTGATCGGCACCACCGGTACCGAATTCATCACTCTCACCTCCGGTTCCACCCTGCAGGTTTCGCTGCTGGAAACCCTGGTGGGCAGCACCTCGACGGATGTGGTGTCGATCGGCACCTCCGGCTCGACGATGCTGGTGTCCCTGCTCGAGACCATCACCGGCGGCGCCGGCACCGATGTGATCTCGCTCGGCACCGCCGGTTCGACGATGCTGGTGTCCCTGCTTGAGACGGTCACCGGCGACGTTGGCACCGACGTCATCACCCTGGGCACGGCTGGCAACACCATCCTGGTGTCGGCCCTGGAGACCCTAACCGGCGCTGCCGGCACCGACATCGTCACCCTGGGCTCGGGCGGCAACACGCTGCTGGCTTCGGCCATCGAGACGCTGACCGGCGGCAACGGCACCGACGTCGTCACCCTGGGCACCACGGGCAACACCCTGCTGGTCTCTGCTGTCGAGACGATCTTTGGCAGCACCGGCACCGACGTCATCACGCTGGTTTCCGGCGGCAGCACCATCCTGGTTTCGGCCATTGAGACGCTGACCGGCGCCGCCGGCACCGACGTCGTCACGCTGGGCTCGGCCGGCAACACCCTGCTGGTTTCGCTCGTCGAGACGCTGACCGGCGGCAACGGCACCGACGTCGTCACGCTGGTCACCACGGGCAACACCATCCTGGTGT
>NZ_WHOS01000073.1 GCF_013340935.1 Azospirillum melinis
GGTGATGGCGCTCCCGGCAGCGTTCTTGACGTGCAGGATCCCGGCCCCCGCCCGGCGGCTTTTTTCGTTGGAGACCGCCAGATGGCCCAGCTGCCTGCCCAGACCCCGAGCGAGACGGGCGCCGCTCTCACCTATTCGCCTGCCGCCAACGGCGACAGTTTCGCCAACACGGGCGCCGAGATCCTGCACGTCAAGAACGCTGCCGGGAGCGCCATCACCGTCACCGTCCCGTCGCGCAACACCGCGCCGGAGGTGCCGGGTTACGGCCCGGTGGCCAAGCCCGACCGCCAGGTGATCGTCCCCGCCGGCAGCGACCGGCTGATCGGCCCCTTCCCCACCAAGGCCTTCAACAACCCGGCGACCAGCCGCGTGTCGCTGACCTTCTCGTCCACCCCCAGCGTCAGCGTGGCGGTCATTGCCCCGCGCACCGCCTCCTGAGGAGCCTGATCCATGTCCGTGACCACCTCGATCGAAGCCCAGGCCGGGCGCCTTTTCACGCTGAAGATCAGCGACGGCGCCACCCCGTCGCCGACCCTGTTCACGATCGGCGGGGCGAAAAGCACTCGCATGACCTTGAACGCCGCGCCCGTCGACATCACCAACGTGATGAGCAACGGCTGGAAGGAATACCTGCCGGGCGGCGGCGCCAAGGAGCTGTCCGTCAGCCTGCAGGGCATCTTCGACAGCCGCACCACCGGCGCCCGCAAGGTCTGGGACGCCGCCATGGCCCAGGGGGTCGGCGGTTATCTCGAGGCCCAGCTGATCTCCGGCCACGGCGACAGCTTCGTCGGCACCTTCGTCATCGAGCAGTACGAGCGTTCGGGCGAAGACAGCAACGCCGAGCAGTTCAGCTGCTCGATCAAGTCGTCCGGGCCGCCGGTCTACATCCCGGCCCCGTAAGGCCCTGCCCTGCCCTTCCCTGACCCGGACCAGGAACACCCGTTGGCCGCAAGGCTGACCGCCCACGCGAGGCGCGGGGCGGGGCGTCCGGGATACGCCCTGCCCCTTCGCGACGAACACGTGTCTATCCCGGAGACGAGATCATGGACAACCAGTCCACCCCCTTGGCGGCCCAGACGGCCACCGACGCCCCCAAGCGCGCCGATCGCCTGAACTGCCTGCGCCTGGCCGTCGACATCGCGACGATCAATCGGCACGGCAGCTCCTTTGAGGTCGCGAGCGTTGAAAGCGTCCTGCGCGATGCCGAGGCCATGTATCGCTTCATCGAGTTCGGTGGCGTGACCCACGCCGTCGTCATTGGTGAATGCGGTCCGGAGCTGAAAGCCGCCATGGCCGCGGCCACTCCGGGAACCCTCACGCTGCTCCAAAGTGAGCCGGCCCCTGACGCCTCCGTCACCATCGAGCGCCGCGGCGACCGCTTCTCGGTCTTCTCCCCGATGGGCGCCATCAACGGCATTCCGCAGGCGATGGGACAGGCTTTCCGCCCCGACGAAACCCCCGAGCAGTGCCTGCAGGGCGCGCTGGATTTCGCCCGCGAGCGCCTGACGGCCTCCTGATCCCCGCCCCTTTCCTTCTCCACCACCCGTCTATCCCGGAGACGATTCCATCATGAGCACCCTTCCCCTGTCCGTCGGCCAGTACCGCTTCGACCCGATCGCCAATGAAGGCCGCAACCGCCGCGAAATGCTGGCGGTGGCCGAGCAGAAGGTGGACGAATCCGCCGCCGGACTGACCGTCGCCCGCAAGGCGGCCGATGCCGCCGAGGAGACGGCCGCCAAGGCCAAATCCGACCTGGAGGCCCTGCTGGCGCTGAACACCGACAGCGAGCAGGACAAGGCCGTCATCGCCGCTGCCCAGGCGGCCGCCGACGCTGCGGCCGAAAGCGCCGCCAAGGCCAAGGGCGAGGCCGACGCGAAGGCCCAGGAGCTGAAGACCGCGCAGGAACTGATCGAGAGCCTGCGCAGGGCCCTGGAACAGATCGAGGCCGATGCCCAGAAGCGCACGCTGCGCCCGGTCTACATCCTGCGCGTCCCGAACTTCCGCCTGCAGGCGCAGTTCGACCAGTGCTACTTCGACGTGCCGGTTGCCCCGAGCGACCGCAAGCTGTGGCTGGCGATGAAGGCGGTGGTGCAGTCGCGGGGTGCCGAATATGGCGTGACTGCCGACAGTCCGGACTTCCAGGCGCTCGACAAGGCCTTCCGCGAGAGCGGCAACGCCAAAGTGCCGGCGGCGGCGATCCCGCTGTTCGAGGACCTGTTCACGCAAACCTGCGAGGCCGAGGAGGTCCGCAGGGTCCTGAAGCAGCGCAAGGCACACAGCTCCGGCATCACCATGCTGCGCCTGCGCTTCTACGTCGCCGGCCTCGAAGGCCTGCCCGGCGCCGAGACCTTCGCCGTCCAGCGTGGCGCGAGCGGCGATGCCGAGCTGGCGACCGAGGACAGCATCGCCCTGATCCCGCCGTCGGACATCGACGCCATCCTGGCCAAGCTGGACGAGCTGGCGACCACCCGGGGCCGGGAGGGAAACTCCTAAGGATCGCCGTCGCCGTCGCGACCGATCCGACGCGCTTCGACGGCGACTCCACCGGGCCGTGGCGGGTGGGGGCGGAAACCTACCGCACCAACCCCCGCGACTGGCTGGAGCCGTGGTGCTGGGCGATGCTGCGCCTCTGGCGCCTGTCCCAGGGCGGGATGGGCGCCGGCCATCTGCCGGAAGCCGGCGGGACGATGGACCAGCCCACGAAGATGATCGAGGCCTTCGCGCTGATGAGCGCGTTCGAGGCCGAACTGCAGGCCAGCAAACAGCCCGGCATCATCACCCGCACCGACATCGAGGACATCCGGGCCGGCATCGACCGCGCTCTGGAAATCTATCCCGATGGGGTGGCCACCGGCCCGCTGCTGGCCGCCATCCAGAAATCCCGCAACAAGGAGGCGGCCTGACCATGGCGCGTTCGCCCTTCATCGACCGCGCCATCCGCGTCATGCGGCAGGGCGCCGAAGACGTCGTCCAGCGGGCGCTGGTCGACACCGTCAAAACGGAGTTGAGCCGCGTGCTGACAAGCGCGCGGCCCGACACCTTCGAGCAGTGGATCGACGGGCGGCCGAACGCTGCGATCGAACAGATCAAGGCGCACGGAGTCGCCTATTTCGAGTTCAGCTACATCCGGACCATCATCGGCTTCGCCGCGGCCCAGCTGCGCGAACTGTCGCCGGAGGATTTCGTCCACCCCGACCAGCGGGTGTTCCGGGAATCCCACCTCCTGTTCTGTGACGGCCGCGAGGTCGGCACCCTGACCGAAGGCGGCGACACCTCCTTCATCGACCGCCTTTCCCCGCGGTCGGAGTTCGTCATCACCAACAGCCAGCCCTACGCCGGCAAGATCGAGCGCGGCCAGTCCGACCAAGCGCCCAACGGCGTGTTCCGCCTGGCGGCGTCGACGGTGTCCCGCCGCTACGGCTCGATCGTCACCAGCCGGTTCCTGTGGCTGCGGATGGAAGGGCTGGACGAGGCCCAGGGCTATCCCGCCATCGCCATCCAAGCCCGCTGATCGCCGCCACTTTTCCCCACACGAGGCACCTCCATGGCCGAAGAGAAAATTGCGTCCCTGACCGTCGACGGGTCGGGCGCGCTGTCGACGCTCGACCAGATCGATGCCCGCATGGAATCGGTGGGGGACAAGGTCGAGACCAACGCCCGCCGGCTGGCCAGCTACGGCAAGGAGTTCGCCACCATCGCCCGGTCGCTGGGCGTCTACACCGACAGCTTCGAGAAGGTGAAGCGCGTCCAGGAGGCTGCCCAGCGTGCCGTCGATGCCGGCCGGATCAGCCAGGAGCAGGCGAACCGAATCACGGGCGAAGCCAAGCTGCGCTATGACGAGACGGCGCGGGCGGCCAAGGCGGCGGCCGATGCCCAGGTCCAGGCGGCGACCGAACAGGCCCGGGCCTCGGCTGCCTTGGCGCAGGGTCTGGAACAGGTGCGCCGGCAGTACGATCCGGCCTATGCCGCCGCGGCCAAATACAAGGACGAGGTGGACCGCGTCTCCAAGATCATGGAGGCCGCCGGCGTCACCGGACACGAGTATGCCGCCACGCTGCAGGCGGTCGCCAATGCCCTGGACCCGGTGACCCGGGCCGAGCGGCAGCGGGCCGAGGAAACCGCCCGGGCGGCCGAAACGCAGACCCAGGCCCAGGCGGCGCTCGCCGACGAGCTGGACCGCGTCCGCACGCGCTACGACGCCAGCTATGCCGAGGTGAAGCGGTACGTCGAGGAGATGAACCGCGTCACGCGCGTCCTCGAGCTGGCCAACGTCGCCGAACAGGAACGCGCCCGCATCCTGGGCGAGGTGGCGGCCGCCTACGACCCGATGATCCGGGCGGAGCAGGAGCGGTCCGACGCCGAGCAGCGCGCCCAGCAGCAGGCCGAACGCGCCACCCAGGAGATGATCGAGCGGGAGCGCGCCACCCAGCGCGCCGCCGATGCCCAGGAGCGCTTCAACAAGCTGCTGGGAGTTTCCACCGGCGCTCCGAAGTCCTCGGCCGCCCGCTCCGCTTCCACGTTCGAGGATGCCGATCAGGAGGCCCAGGCGCTCCAGCGGCTAATCGACAAGCTGGACCCGGCCGCCGCGGCGCAGCGCCGTTTTGCCGAGCAGCAGAAGCAGCTGGACGAGGCCCTCGCCGGCAAGAAGATCGATGACACCCAGCATGCGCGGCTGACCAAGTCACTGAACGATCAGCGCGACGCCTTCACCGGCGCCGCCCGCAGCGCCACCGCCCACACGCGCGCCCTGCAAATCCTGTCGCCGCAGCTGTCCGACATCGCCGTCCAGGCCTACAGCGGCACCAGCGCGCTAACCATCCTGGTGCAGCAGGGGCCGCAGATTTTCGACGGCCTGATGGCAGCCGGCAAGGAGGCAATCGTCGCCGCCGGCCGCTTCGCCCTCGTGGCCGCGCCCGTGCTCGCCATCGGCGCCGCGCTGGGCGTGCTCGCCTATGGCGCTGCCCGCTTCAATTCCGACATGCGGGAGTTCGACCGCACCGCACAGGCGACCGGCAACGCCGCCGGCGTCATGTCCGGGCAGTTCGCCGACTTCTCCGACCAGATCGCCGCCACCGCCGGCGTCTCGCAGGCCTCCGCCCGCGAGATGATCACCGCCTTTGCCGGCACCGGCCGCATCGGCGCCGGCATCATGTCCGATCTGACCAAGGCGACCAAGGATTGGGCGCTCCTCACCGGCCGGGACACCGACGAAGCGAGCGCCGATCTCGCCAAGCTGTTCAGCGACCCGGCCAAGGCCGTGGACGAGCTGACCAGCCGCTACGGCCTGTTCGATGCGGCGCAGGCCCGCGTCATCAAGAACTACCAGGCCCAGGGCAACCTGGAGCGCGCCCAGCAGCTGCTCCTGCAGGGCCTGGAGAACCGGGCCGCCGGCGCCGCGGAGAAGCTCGGCGCGATCGAGCAGGGCTGGCGCAACCTCAAGAAGTTCGCCTCCAACGCGGTGGACGAACTGGCCCGACAGGAGCAGGGGCCGAGCCGGCAGGAGCAAATCCAGCGCCTGCAATGGTCGCTGAACGGGTCCGGGGGCTATCTCACCACCGCCGGCCGCCGGGCCGACGAGGACGAGCTGGCCCGCCTCGAGCAGCTGGAGCGGGACGACTCCATCCAGGGTTGGGCCAACGGCGTGCGCGCGGAGTTCGTCCGCGTTTCCCACTCCATGGACGAGTTCGCCCGCTCGGTCGATCCGGTGATGGCTGCGCAGGAGGCGCTGGAGAACCGGACGAAGCAGGTGGCGCGGGCCGAAGAACTCGGCGCGGTGTCCAAGCAGGAGGCCATCCGCCTCCTTGAACTGTACCGTCGCCAGCTTGTCGAAACGCTGAACCCAGCCCAGGCATTCGCCGAGGAGACGGAGCGGCAGGCCCGCGTCATGGAGGCCGCCGCCGGCCGGGCGCGCGAGTTCGAGCAACAGCGGCAGCAGATCCTGAAGCAGCGGGGCGCCAAGCCGGGCGACAGCCTGACCGCCACCGAAACTGCGACCACCAACGCCACCCTGGACCGCAAGTATGCGGCCGAGGCGACCGACCGGCACCGCACGGCGCAGGAAGCGATCATCGACGCCCGGGCGCTTGCCACCGCCACCGCGTCGCTGTCGCAGCCGGCCATCATCGCCGCCCAGGCCCAGGCGACCTTCTTCAAGGTGTTGCGGGAGACCAGCGACTGGAAGAAGGCCGACCAGGCGGAACGCGACGCCTACGAAAAGGGCATGATCGAGTGGTCGGCCCAGGTCGACGCCTCGGTGAAGTCGTCGGAGCTGGCGGTGGCGGCCGCGCGCCGGCTGGCCGCGGCCCAGGCCCAGGGCGGCGACATCGCCACGGCGGTGGCCCAGGCCCAGAACGTCTACGCCGATCAGGTGGCGCGCGGCGTCGACCCGGTCCGCGCGCTCGCCCTCGCCAATGCCGATCTGCAGAAGTCGCTGGCCGCCCTGTCCGGCCAGCAGGCGGCCTGGAACCGCGATCTCGCCGAACAGATCGCCGCTGCCAGCCGGCTGGCCGACGCCGAGGGCGTGTCCGCCGCGGCCGTCGCCGAAGCGACCATCCAGAACAAGGTGCGCGCCCAGGTCCTGAAGGAAGGGGTTTCGGCCGAGAGCGACCGTGCCCGCGCCATCGAGGCCGGCACCCGGGCGCTCGAGGCCCAGAATGCCGTCGGCCGGGTCAACGCCACCATCCGCCAGGGCAACCGCGACCTTGCCCTGGCCCGCGCCGAATACGAGCTGCTGGGCGCCAGCAACGCAGAGCGGGAGCGCGGTGTCGCCATCCTGCGCGCGACGCAGGAGGTGCAGGACTCGGCCGACTGGCAGGCGGTCCCGCAGGCCTCCCGCGATGCCTGGGTGGCCCAGGCCGGGGCGGTGGCGGAGTACCAGGCCCGGGTTGCCGACGCGACCGAGACCAGCCGCAACTTCGCCTCGGCCATCGCCACCGGATTCGAGGACGCGCTGCTCTCCGGCGCCAAGCTGACCGACACGCTGAAGTCGCTGGCCAAGGACATCGAGAAGGTGTTCCTGCGCGGCTTCGTCACCAAGCCGCTCGAGACCTGGGTTCAGGGCACGATGACGAAGTTGCTGTCGCCGACGCCGGTCGGGGACAGCGCGGTGGCGCCGGTCAAGGCCGCCGATCCGGGCGGCAACCTGGCGCGCTTCCAGGAGCTGGCCAGCCGCGCCGGCGCCAGCCCGGTGCCGGTCCTGGTGACGAACGCCTCCGGCTTTGCCGGCCTGTCCGCGACCAACGCCACCCCCCTGCCGGTGGCGGTCAAGAGCGCCGCCGGTCTGGAAGGGATGGCCGACCAGATCGCCGGCAAGTACGGCCTGGACGCCAACCTGTTCAAGGCGGTCATCACCCGCGAGTCGTCGTGGGACCCGAACGCGGTGAACCCCCGGACAGGTGCTGCCGGGCTGGGCCAGGTGATGCCGGCCAACTGGAAGGCCTACGGCATCACGAACCCGGCCGATCCGGCGCAGAACCTGGACGCGGCCGCGCGGATCCTGAAGGAGCACCTGGATCGCGCCGGCGGCGATGTGTCGAAGGCGCTCTCGACCTACAGCGGCCACATCAAGACGTCAGGCGACGCCTACGTGTCGGCGGTGATGGCGACCAAGGGCGCCTACGACCGCGGCACCACCGCCATGGAGACCGCCGGCCGGGCCACCACCGGGGTCAGCGATGCGCAGGAGCGCGCCCTCCAGGTCCAGCTCGACGCCATCGAGGCCCAGCGCAGCGCCACCGACAGCACCCAGACCCTGACCGCCACCCAGCAGTCGTGGGTGGACAGCGCGCTGGGGATGACCAGCGCCACCAAGGACGCCTCCTCCGTCATCGAGGTGCAGAGCCGCGCGGTCAGCCACATTGGCGAGGGCGCCATCAGCGCCGCCGACGGGCTGACCCAGGCCGGCGACAGCGCGACCAAGTTCGGCGACGCCGCCACCGACGGCGCCGACACCTTCCTGGGCGGCATCCAGAAGCTGCTGGGCGGCGCCGGCGATTGGGTCAGCGGCCTGTTCGGCAGCAGCAGCAGCAGCAGCGGCAGCGGCCAGCAGCAGCGGGTGATCCGCAACGCCGACGGCAGCACGTCCTTCGCGCCCGCGTCCCAGGGTGCTGGCGGCAGCTGGCTCGACACCAAGGTGTTCGGCTCCGGCGAGACCGCGCGGCCCGACGCCTCCTTCGTCGGTCCGATGCCGCAGCAGTCCGGGATTGCCGGCTGGAACCCAAGCTGGGGCCAAGTGCTGCAGGGGGTCGGTGGCGTCGCGTCCGGCGCCATGATGGCGACCCAGAAGGGCGCCACCACCGGCCAGCAGATCGGCGGCGGCCTCACGGCGGCCGGCGGCATCGTGTCGCTGATCCCCGGCGGCCAGATCGTCGGCGGCGTCATGATGGCGGCCGGCGCCCTGTTGAGCGCGGTGTCGGGGGCGAAGGACAGGGGCGAGAAATACTCGATCTCGCACATCACCCTGCAGGGCAACGGGAAATACGCCTTGGGCGCCTATGCCCAGGACAATGACGGCGACCCGACCCGCTTCAACGCCGATGCCTCGAAGGTCGCCAAGGGTCTCAACGACATCATCGCCCGCCTCGGCCTGACGGCAACGGCCCAGGACAGTTACATCGACAGCAAGAACAAGAGCGCCGAGCAGGCCGCCTTGGACCTGCTGAAGAGTATGAAGTCCGGCGTGCCCGAGGTCGCCTACGCGCTCGCCCACGAAAGCGCGGTGTCGCTCGAGGACATGCTGTCGCATCTGGAGTTCGCGAACAGCTTCGACACCCAGGTCAAGGCGCTGCGCAGCTCGATCAGCGACCTGTTCAGCCAGTTTCAGACCGGGGTTTCGAGCGCCAACACCTTCGGCAAGTCGCTGCTGGACGTCATCGACAACGCCCAGACGGTGTTCAAGGTCAGCTCCGGCGCCAAGCTGCCCGGCTTCGCGACCGGCACCCTGTCGGCGCCATCGGGCTATGCCGTGGTCGGCGAGGAAGGCCCGGAAGTCGTCCGGCTCGCCGGCGGCGAGCGGATCTGGGATGCCCGGCAGAGCGCCGCCATGCTGTCGCAGATGGGGCGGCGCGGCGACAACACGCTGATCCATCTGCGCGGCAGCGACGAGCTGGCGGCCGTCCGCCGGGCGCTGGGCACCGCCGGCACCATCAACCCCACCACCGGCCTGCTCGCCTTCGAGGATGGCGATGGAAACGGTGGCGGCGGCCCTGGTGACGGTGGCGGCACCGCATCGGGCCATGGCGGCGAGAATGCCGCCCATGGCGAGGTCAGCAGCAGCACGGCCGACCGGGATTCCGCCTATGGCGGCGGCTGGGGTGACAGCCACGGCGGCGGTGGCGGCGGCCTGGTCGACACCATCAGCGGGTGGGTCTCGACCGTCACCGGCTGGATGGCCGCGGTCGCCGGCTGGCAGGCCGACACCACCGAGAACACCCAGGCGCAGACCGAGGCCCTGGCGGCGGTCGCCGGCCTGACCCCGACCGCGGTCGCCGCCGCCCTCTCGGCCACCGCCCAGGTCGCCGGCACCGGCCTGACCGGCATGTTGGAGGCGCTGACCGGGGAGAAGGGCACCGCCGCGGCCGTCAGCCACGATTACGGCGACCAGACCAGTGCCGTCGCCGGCACGGCCGGCACGATCGGCGAACGCGCCATGGCGGCAGGCGGCGGCCGCGGCGGCTTCTGGCAGAGCACCACGTCGGCCGCAGAGATCGACAGCACGCTCGCCGCCCTGGCAGCTGCGCTGAAGGCCGATCCGACCGGCAAGCTGACCAACGAGATGGTCGGTTCGGCGCGGGTGGGCGATCCCGGCTCCGGCGGGATCAGCGTGCAGGAACTGGCCGACAACCCGTCCTGGATCCTGCGGAACGAAGTCGGCGACCCCGCTCTGGCCCTGAAGGAGTTGGACACCGCGGCCCAGCAGCTGCTGGCCAGCACCGGCGCCATCCCGGAGGTTCTGCAGCGCGCCCTCGATGGCGCCAACGCCAGGGCGGCGGCCGTCGGCATTCCGACCGCCACCGCCGCCCGCCAGGTCCAGGAGGAACAGGCCCGGCAGAAGGCCGAGGCCCTGCAGCAGAAGTTCGACGCCGTCGGCTTGGTCAAGGAGCGGGTGGCGGAGCTGAACGGCATCGTCGCCAGCCTCGGCAACAACACCTTCTCGCCGATCGGCAAGGACTTCGACGCCCTCGCCGCCGACATGCGGAAGGCAGCCGATGCCTATGTCGCCGCCGGTCAGGCGGTGCCCGACGGCCTGTTCGGCGCGATGAAGCAGATGGAGGCGCTGGGCGCCGCCCGGAAACGGCTGCTGGACGAGGTGGCCGGCGTCACCATCGAGACCAGCCCGGAAGAGCAGAAGGTCGAGCAGCTCCGGGGCAAATGGAGCAACACCGCCACCGATCTGGTGAAGGCCTTCGCCGCCGTCGGCATCGTCGGGACCGAGCTGGCAGCCAAGCTCAACGAGGGTTTCGGCAACGCCCTGAAGAAGGAGCAGAAATCCTACAGCGACGGCCTGGACACCGCCTATCGCAAAGCCAAGGGCGAGGAGGGGTATGACAGCGCCGTCGCCTTGATCGACGGCTACAAGACGAGCCTGAAGGACGTCAACGCACTCTGGCCGGAAGGTACGGAGCGCACGGCCCAGCTCGGCAAGGTGACCGGCACGCTGACTGCCAACATGGAGGGCCTGGTCAAGTCGGGCAGCATCACCTCCACCAGCCTGCGGCAGATCATCAGCGCCTTCGCCGACACGCCGGCGGTGGTCGACGCGGCGACCGCGGCGCTGAAGAAGCTCGATGACGCCACCGCCGAGGCGGCCCGCTCCTTCAACGCCGGGGTCGATTCCCGGATGCACGCCGCGCTGGGCAACAGCCGCGGCTCCGGCCTGATCACCCTGGACGAGCAGCAACGCCAAGAGCTGAAGACCGCCCAGGAAGCCGGCCGCGACACCACCCAGCTGCAACAGGTCCAGGCGGCCGAGCGGGCCTCCCAGGCCTTCCAGCTGGCCCAGCAGGACATCCTGGGCGCCTACGATCAGCAGATCAGCGCGCAGCAGGACGTCATCACCGCGCTGCAGGACGGGGCGGTCGCCGCGGCCACGGTGGCCCGGCAGTTCCGGCAGGCCTTCGACAGCCTGGCGCTGACCGACAGCAGCCCCTTGAGCGACCTGGAGCGGTTGAAGGAGGCCCGGCGGCAGTTCGAGACCGCCTTCAGCACCGCCACCTCGACCACCGCCTCCGACGCCGAGCGTACCGCGGCGCAAACCCAGCTGCAGCAGCTCGGCCCCCAGCTGGTCCAGCTCGCCCGCGCCTACTACGCGACGTCGGACAGCCAGGACTATCAGCGTGTGCGGGCAGTGTTCGATCAGCTCGGCACGCTGACCGGAAGCACCGGCGGCGAGACGCCGGAGAAGCAGCTCGAGGCCGCGCAGAACACGCTGAAGGAGCTGCAGCGGCAGCGGGCCGACGCCGCGGCGATCGGGCAGCGGCAGTATGGCGCATTGAGCGACCTGAAGAACGTCCTCGACCAGTCCTACGCCTACTGGCAGGCCACCCTCGGGCCGCTGCTCAATCGGACCGGCGGCACCGACACCCGGCCGCATTATGCCGCCCCGGCGGCGGTGCAGACGGCGTGGGACGGCCTGTCCAGCGGCCAGCAGACCGGCATTGCCCGGGCGATGGGCTGGACAGGCAACTTGGACGACGCCTTCAACATCTGGCTGGCCACCGACAAGGGGCGGGCCTCGACCTTCGAGAGCTATACCCAGCAGGTCGCCGGCGGGCTGCACTTCAGCGCGTCCGACCGCGTCATGACCGCCTGGGACGCTCTGACCGCCGCGCAGCAGGCCGATGCCGCCCATGAAGCCGGCTATCAGGGCGGCGTCGATGCCGGCCTGAACGCCTGGGCGGCACTGGGGCACGGGTCGGCGCTGGAAGCCGCCATCCTGGCCAAGGCCAAGGCCGCCGGCATCCCAGGCTTTGCCCGGGGCACGCTCAACACCCCGCCGGGTGCGGTGTGGGTGGGCGAGCAGGGTCCGGAGCTGCTCTGGCAGGGCGGTGGTGCCGCGGTGGCCAGCTCGGCCGACAGCCTGCGGATCGCCTCCTCCTTCACCGCCGCCAACGACCGGCTGCCACCGGGCATCGCCGATCTGCGCCCGTCCACCGGGATGAGCGAGGCGGCCCTGCGCAACCTGACGGCGGAGATCAGCCGGTCGCGGGCCGAGGCCCGGCAGGACACCCGCACCATCACCACCACCATGGTCGAGATGATGGAAAAGCAAATCGGCGTGCTGCGCGAAGAGAACGCGGAGTTGCGGCGGCGCGTCGACAAGCAGGGCCAGGAACTCCGCATCGCCTTGTCCTCACCCAACTACGTAACGAAGGGAAAATAAGCCATGCCCATGTCCAACTACCTCCGGAACAAGCTGCTCGACCACGCCAACGGCAAGACGGCCTACACCATGCCGGCGACGGTCTACCTGGCAGCCCTGACCTCGGCATCGACGGTGGCCGGTCCCGGGACCGAGGTCGGGACCGCCAGCACCGGCTATGCCCGCCAGGCGATCACCGCGACCATGACGGCTGCGTCCAATGGCGTGTCCTCGAATGCCGCTAACATCGTGTTCGGACCGGCCACCGCGGCCTGGGGCACAATCAGCGATTACGCCATCTTCGACGCGGCCACGGGCGGGAACATGCTCTGGTTCGGCACTATGCCGGCAGCCAAGACGGTCGCTGTGGATGACGAATTGAAGATGGCCGCCAGCAAGCTCTCCCAGAGCCTGAGCTAAAGGATGCTGGGCGCCGCACCGCTCGGCGCCGCACCGCTCGCAGCGGTTGGCGGCGGAGCATCCTATGAGGTCAGCGGGAGCCTGCAGGCGACGGCGGCGGTCACTGCGGCCGCCGCCGTCGTCTCCTACAGCAGCGCGCCGATCGTCGCGTCCAGCAGCTGCTCGGCTGACGGCGTCCGCTCGGCCGGCGTCGCCGGCAACACGGTCGGTGCCGGGACGGTTGGGGCGGTGGCAGCGCGGGCGCTCGGGGTCAGCGGCACTGCCGCGGCCGTTGCGGTCAGCACCGCCGCCGGTTCGCTGCGCGCCGGCGCCACCGCCGTCAGCGCCGGGACCGCGGCGATCGGCGGCACCGCGACGCTGACGGCGGCAGTCGCGGCGGTAGCGGTCGGGACCTCCGGAGCAGCCGGCACGGCCACCCGGGTGCAATCCGGCAGCGGCAGCACCATCGCGACTGGCGGCATAGCAGCGATCGGGACCACGGTCGGGGCCGGAATTGGCGCACTGACCGGCACGGGATCGGTTGCCGGGGCCGCCGGTTTGACCGCCGGGGCCACAGGCGGCCTCCCGGGATCCAGCGGGATCACCGCGGCGGCCTCCCGCGTGGCGGCAGTCAGCGGAACCGCGGCGGCCTCTCTCTCCGCTACGGTGACTGCCGGCGCCGTGCGTGGGGTCAGCGCCACCGCTGCCGGTACCGGCACGGCAACAGCCATCGCCGGCCGCGTAAACGCCTCCAGCGCGGCACTCACTGGCATCCTGACGGTGTCCGGCAAGGCAATCCTCACCGGCGCCGGCAGCGGCACGCTGACCACCGCCAGCTCGACGGGCGCGACCGCGTCGCGCGTCGGCGCGGGCAGCGGCACCCTGTCCGCCTCGCTGATCGGCACGGCCACCGCCGGCGCCGTGCGCGGCGTCAGCTCCACCGCCGCTGGGACCGGCACAGTGACGGCCATCGCCGGGCGCGTGAATGCCGCCACCGGATCGGTGTCCGGCCTGTCGGTGGTCTATGGCTTCGGCGAACTGCCGATCGAGCTGCTGACCAACGGACGGCACCGGCTCGTCTACACCCTCACCGCCACCATGCGGCAAATCCCGAGGTAGGCATGCTCGGTCAGATCATCGCTGATGCGCCTCTGGCCGCCGGGCCGGAACAGGCGGTGGCGGCTCCTGCCGCCCTCCTGACCCTCTATTCGGCCACCGAGGACTTCGAGACCAGTTTCGGAGAGACCCCGGAAAACACCCTGTTTCCGGGCACCCTGCTCTCGCCGCTGCGCGTCGAGCGGTCGCTGGTGTCCGGCCTGCTGGGGGGCACCGTCGCTGTGTCATACGGCGAGGCGGAGCTGGTCGGGGTCGACCGGACCTATGACGACATCGTCCAGGACTTCGACGTCGCCGGCCGGCCGATCGAGATCAAGGTGGGCGCCCCGGATTGGCGCTTTGCCGACTTCATCACCCTCTTCGACGGCACGGCCTCCGGATGGCGGGCCGACGAAGACAAGCTGATCGTCCAGCTGCGCGGCTGGGAGTTCCTGCTGGAGGTGGCGTTCGAAAGCCGGACCTTCGCCGGCACCGGGGGACTGGCCGGCACCTCCGACCTGGAAGGCAAGCGGATCCCGGTGGCGTTGGGCTGGCTGAAGAACGTCACCCCCGCCTTCGTCATCCCGAACGAGTTGCTGTTCCAGGTCCATGGCGGCCAGGTCAGCGACATCCCCTTCGTCTATGTCCGCGGCGCAGCACTGAACAAGGGGCCGGACTACCCCACCCCGGAGGCCCTGCGGGCGGCAACCGTGCCGGCGAACAGCTTCATCACCTGTCTGGCCGCTGGGCTGTTCCGCGTCGAATACCTCAATGACCAGGAAAAGGGGGCGGTCACCTGCGACGTGAAAGGGGCGGTGATCGGCGGCGTCTTCCTGGAGACGACGGCCCAGATCATCGGCCACATCCTGCAGGACCGCGGCGCGGTGCCGGCGGTCCGCATCGCCAGCCTGTCCGGCGCCCCGTGGCAGTTTCACCGGCCGGTCGGCTTCTATGCCGGGCCGGAGGATTCCTCGACCTGTGCCGACGTGACGACCAAGCTGCTGCGCGGCTGCTGCGGCTGGGGCGGCTTCAGCCGCAAGGGGCTTTTCTCGCTCGGCTCGGTCCGCCTGGCGGCCGGCCCAGCCGTCGGCATCTACGAGGAACCCGACATCAAGTCGGTGGTGCCGGTCGATCTGCCGGACGAGCTGGCCACGCCGCCCTGGCGGTGGCGCGTCGGCTATGACCGCAACTGGACGGTCCAGACCAACGACTTGGCCGGCCTGGTGATCGAGGACCGCAAGAAGTGGCTGAAGGAAGAGCAGCGTCTGGCCGAGATCACCAACCCCACCACGAAGGCCTTCTACCAGAAGCCGGGCGATCCGGACCCCGTTGACGCCTATTTCCGCGACCGCGACGACGCGCAGCGCTTGGCCGAAGAGCTGGAGATCCTGTGGCGCTCGCCCCGGGGCCTCTACCGGGTGACGCTGGGCAACCAGGCCTTCGCCCGCGAACTCGGCGACGTGGTGCAGATCACCTATCCCCGCTGGCGGCTGAAGCTCGCCCCCTCGGCAACCGTGGTGGCGATCTCTGAAGACGCCGAAGACGACCAATCCGAAATGACCGTACTGGTGGCCTGATGAACACCGCTTTCAAGATCGGCTATCGAAACCTCGCCGACACCGCCATCCTGGCCGCAAGCGCCCAGGTCGGCACCAAGCCCGTCACCCTGCTGGTCGACCCGCACCCGGCCCGGCGCTGGTCCGCCGGCCTCACCACCGTGGCCTGGGTGAACCTCACCTGGGCCGCCCCGGTGACGATCGACTGCGTCGCGCTGATGCGCAGCAGCCATGGCGGCACCGGCCGGTGCCGGGTGACCGCCTCCCACAGCAACGGCGGCACCGACCTCTACGACAGCGGCGACGTGCCGGCGCTGGTCGACCCCCGGTTCGGCTATCTGATCCACGTCCTGCCGGCGCCGGTGACCACCAGCACCCTGCGCCTCTACCTCTCGGACCCGTCGGTGCCCGAACTGCGCGGCGGCCGCCTGTTCGTCGGCCCGCTGTGGACGCCCCAGCATGCGCCGGCGCTGGGGAAGGATTTCGGGCGGGCACCGCTCGCCACCCAGACGGTCGGCCGCGGCGGCCAGACCTTCATCGGCCGCCGGGCCAATCCCCGGGCGACCTCCTTCACCCTGGCTGCACTCACCCCGGCCGAGGAGCGCACGCATCTGCGCGAGCTGCAGCGCCTCTGCTCCATCGAGGACGACATCCTGGTGATGTTCGACGCCGCCGACCCGAACCCGGGCGACGTGAGCCTGTGGGGCATCGCCAAGGATCTGCAGCGGCCGCGGCAGGACAACCACCAGCAATTTTCCGCCACCTTCACCATTACGGAGAGACTGTGATGCCCACCGTCAAGGACAGGGTCAAACAGACCACCACGAGCACCGGCACGGGGACGGTTGCCCTGACCGGGACGGTGCAGGGCTTCCAGACCTTCGCCCAGGCCGTTCCGAGCGGCACACAGGTCTATTACTGCATCGCCGACGGCACCGATTGGGAAACCGGCATCGGCACCTTTACCGCCGGTTCTCCGGGGTCCCTGTCGCGGGACACCATCCTCGACAGCTCCAACAGCAGCACCTTGGTCAGCTGGGGCGTGGGCACAAAGGACGTTTTCATCACCATTCCGGCGACGGTGATCAACAACGCCGCTGGGCTGGTCTGTGTCGAGAAAACCGCCAACGGGCCTCTGGTCAAGAGCCAGAGCTTCATCGCCAACAGCGCATCGCGCCTGTCTTTCCCGCTGCCGTCCACCGCGGCGGTGGGAGACCGCTTCGAGGTGATCGGCAAAGGGGCCGGCGGGTGGCAGATCACCCAGGCAGCTGGCCAGACCATCCGCTACGGGACCCGCTCGACTTCAGCGGTCGCGAATGACGGCATCATGGCCACCAACCGCTACGATGCGGTGGAGCTGGTCTGCACCGTCGCCAACACGGAGTTCGTGGTGGTGGATGCCTCCGGTCAGCCGTCGGTGGTCGGTGAGACCGGATACACACTGTCTGTCCACACCGGCGGCCAGTTCACCCCGACCACCTATCCAACGCACACCATCTTTGCCTACAGCATGACCAGCGGCTCCATGCGCTCGGTCGGCACGTTGGCGACGGCCAATCTGATGGCCACCTGCGCGGTCCATGACGCCAACACGGCCTGGACCATCGCCGGCCAGCTCATTGCTTGGAGCACCGCAACCCGTGAGGTGCAGAGGTTCCCGTTCGCCACGGAGACCGCGGCGGTCACCGCCTCGCAATCGGTCAACGGGGCGAGCAGCAACGGCCTCGGGGTGGACTCCAGCGCGGCCGTGAACAAAGGCTTCCGCATGCGCTGGTATCAGCCAGACCTGGGGAATGCTTTCAACTACGTCGAGAAGCTCACCTATACCACCGAGGCAATGGCGGCCAGCTCGGCCTCGATGGCGTCCACCGCCGAGCGGGCGGGCGCCATGATGACCGGCACCCTGTCCTACATCTATTGCCCGGACCGCTCGAACAACATCGCCAAGTTCGACAACAGCACCGAAACCCTCGCCTACGATTACCGATATCCGGACAATTCCGGCACGGAAGGTTGCTCGTGCAGCCAGAGCACCTCCAAGGGCTACCGGCAGGGCGGTTGGAACAACAGCAGCATCAATGCCTTCACCTTCGCCAGCGAAGCCGCGGTGACCATTGCCGCGACAACCCACACCTATGGCTACAGCGCCAACCATTGCAACGCGACCAAGGCATTCTGTGTGGGCGGGACGCCGGCCGGCTATTGGTATGGCAGCACCAGCGTGCGGTCGCTGACCTTTGTGTCCGAGACCTCGAACACCGAGGCCGCCCTGACCAACAGCTTCAACCGCTACAACGACAACTCGGTCCAGAACGGAGGGTATTACTGATGGACATCGACCAGCTCGAAAGCGAAATCCTGACGGCGGCCGAGCATGTGCCCTTCGGCAACTCCTGCTTCCAAATCGCCGCCTTTACCGGCGGCACGGAGGGCGGCCCCACCACGCCTGCCCGTCGCGTCCGCAGCCTGCTGCTGAACCTGGACAGCAAGATCCAGGCGCTGCGGGAGGCCCAATACAAGCGGGAGGAATCGGTCATCGACATGGACGAGGCCGATGCCAAGCTGGCGAAGGGCGATCTGGACGAGTTCGACGCCCGGCGCATGCAGCTTCAGCGAACCCGTGCGGCCAACAACATCCAGCGTGACGACAAGCTGCTCCGCGACTGCATGATTGAAATCCAGGCCATGTACGCCGAGTGGAAGAGCCTGCCGCCGGTGACCAGCCGGGAGCAGTTCGAGCAACAGGAACTCGGCTACTGGATCAACCGGCTGGCGGGTAACGCCACCCTACAGATCAAGGCCAGCGGCCGGATCGACTTCGGAACGTTGGAGGCCCTCAAGCAGATCGGCGTCACCGATGCCGCGGACACTGCGGGTGGGCTTCAGCTGGCTGGTCCGGCCATCGAAACCTACCAGCGCCAGATCGGAGGCCGGTGATGGCCGTTCGCTTCTACGTGTCCTGCCGCCCCTTGCTCTGGCAGGGGGCCTGGATGACCCCGAACACCCTCTTGGCCAGCTCCTTCACAGGGATGCCGCTGCGCTTCGTCAGCCTCGCATGGCGGCCGGAGATTGACGGCCGCATGCTGTACCAGATCGACGTCGATACGCTGGAACACCGTAGCGTCGTGATGGAGGCCCTGACGTGGTTCGGCTGCCACGCGAAGACGCTGGGCAGTGCCAAGGAGCTGGCGGAGCTGGTGACCGGCCAGAGCTACGATCTGAACGGTGACCCGGCCGCCATTTACTGCTCCGACAGCGAGGGGCTGATTGCCCCTGAGCCGGGACCGATGGTCCCGCCACCGGCCTGATCGGCCGCGACAACACTCCAAACCTGACCAACCGGGCGCCCATCGAGGCGCCATTTTCATTTCGGGAGACCATCCATGTTCGACCTGATCTGGCCGGCCGCCGCCGGCTGGCTGACCGCGCACGCCCACCAGCTGGGGCTGGCGGCCCTCGCCCTGGCCATCGCCCATCGCGAACGGGGCCAGGGCCACAGCTGGCTCGGCACCACCGGCGCCCGCATCCTGTTCTGGGCGCTGCCGATCGGCGCCACCGTCTACCTGCTGCTGGCCGGCTTGGCGCTCGATGCCCATGCCGCCCTGCTCGCCGCCGCCTGCGGCGCGGCCGCCTATGTCGGCATGGCCGGAATCCCGCACGGAGCCGGCCAGAACCTGCTGGTGCCGTGGTCGGTCACGCCGACCACCATCTGGCCGGAAGATGACACCCTGTTCGGCATCACGCGGCCGGAGCGCCTGGGCTATCTGCTGACCGCCGGCATCGTGCGGCTGTGGCTGATCTCGCTGCCGTTGGTGGCCACCCACCCCGCGGCCCTCTGGCTGCCGATCGGCGGCGTCGCCATGCCGATCGGCTACCTGATCGGGACGCGGATGCCACTGCTGGGCTGGCGGCTGACCCGGGCCACGGAGTGGGGAGAGCTGCTGACCGGCGCCGGCTTCGGCGTGGCGATCGCCACCGTCCTGCTCGTCTGACCACCTCCCCCACCCCATCACCCACCGCCGCCCGGCAGCCCGCCTGGCGGTTTTTTTATGCCCGCACGGAGGGGCACCCATCATGATCGCAAAGCCGTTTGTCTCGCTGGCCACCATCGCGCTCGTCCAGCACTTCGAGGGCCTCTACCTCGAGGCCTATCTCTGCCCGGCCGGCGTGCCGACGATCGGGTACGGCCACACCGCCGGCGTCGAGCTGGGCCAGGTCATCACCCGGGTGAAGGCCGAGGAGTTTCTGCTGGACGACATGTCGAACGCCCTGGCCCAGGTCGACGCGCTGGTGAAGGTGCCGGTGACCGACGATCAGCGCGGCGCGCTCGGCTCCTTCACCTTCAACCTCGGCGCCGGCAACCTGGCCAGCTCGACCCTGCTCAAGCGCCTGAACCTTGGTGACGTGGACGGCGCCGGCCGGGAGTTCGCCCGCTGGACCAAGGCGAAGGTGGACGGTCGGACCATCGATCTGCCCGGGCTGGTGGCCCGCCGGGCGGCCGAGGCGGCGCTGTTCGCCGGCGGCGACTGGATGGCGGCCGCGGGCACCAGCTCGGGCGGCCTGCATCAGTCCCAGCGCCAACCGCAGATGGCCCCGGCGCCGGCCGGCGCCGAGGCGGACCGCGTCATCGCCATCCAGCGCAAGCTGGCCATCACCGCCGACGGCATCTACGGCCCGGCGACCACGCGGGCGGTGCAGACCTGGCAGCGCAACAACGGCTTGGTCGCCGACGGCATCGTCGGGCCGCGCACGGCCGCCGCCATGGGTCTCTGACCCGCTCCCTTCATCCAGGTCCTCTGCCACCCACCCGGCCGCCGGCAGCCCGCCGTGCGGCCCTTTTCATGCCCAGGAGGGGCATCATCATGGATCTCGATCTCCTCGCCACCCTGCTCGGCGGCCACCCGGGCCTGCTGACCGGCATCCTGCTGGCCATCGGCCTCGCCTCGATCGCCGACGCGCTGCTGCCGGTGCCGGCGCCGACGTCGCCCTGGTACCGGGCGCGCAAGCTGATCAGCACCGTCGCCTCGAACGTCAAGAACGCACGCAACGCCGTCTTCACCGCCCAGCCCACCGCGCTGACCGGCATCGCCGGCGCCGCGGCGATCGTCGGCACCCTGGTGCAGTCGGAGCAGCCCGCCGCTCCCACCGCGGCCGCGGCCGCGGCGGCGCCGGCCGCCGGCGAGACGCACGGCGACGCCATCCTGGGCCTGCTGACCACGCTGCGCCCGGACGATCCGGCCGCTTATGCCGCCACCATGGCCCGGATCGCCGACGTCGCCCGCCAGGCATCCGGAGCGCCGTCGCCGGCGGCCTGATGGCGGACTCGAGGAGGGCCGGCCGGCGGCGGTCGGCCCTTACGCCTTGGGGGACAGCCCCCCGGGGGTGGTCCACGCGGTGCTCATGAGCACAAGCGAGAGACAGAGAGCGAGAGGGAGCGCGGGACGCGCAGACACCGTGAGCGAGCGCATGACGGCACGCCCGCACAACGCTATTTTGGAGCGGGCCGGGAATATGGCGGCGCGCTTAAAAAAGGTAACATAATAACTTGTTTGTTGATAACTCTTGTAACTGATTGGCACGCTTGATGAATCAGACTTGCCTAATAAGATAACGGGCGGCAAACGGGTTCGTCACCGAGTTACCGAATTTCCGTCCACACAGGCGGTCAAAATTCATGTATGATTTCAATGACTTGCGAACCGTTACGGAATTTGTGAGCGCGAGTTTTCTTATCGCTGTCACTAAATTTTCCGTTTGATTTCAACGGACTGACATTCCATCCACAGTCCGTTACCTTCTCCCGAAGGCTCCCCCCATCCCCCAAATCCGGCGGCTGGCCGGTGGAAGGGGGCCTCCACCGGCCATCTGAGGCCTCTGCCGGAACATCCCCTTAATGGGAATGTATTCCTTATACACCCTTTCCGGCTGGGTTGTCAGGTCACCATCAGGGGTAAAAAGCGCGACCAAACGGGACAGACGGCCGGTGGCATGGGTGCGATTTGGACTTTTGTCCTGCCCTATGCGGCCACGGCCGCGGCCATCGGCACCAGCCGGTCAACCGTGGTCTGGCTGACCATGATCTCGCCGGCGGCGGTGGGGATGCCGTCGATCGCGCGGGCGGCCTCCTGCAGGATGCGGACCTCGACCCCGTGGCGCATCAGCGTGCGCTTGAAAATGGGGACCGGCATCAGGCCGAGGAAATGGCGGATTCCATGATCCAGCCCGAACTGCTGCACTCCGACGATCAGCGCCTTCAGCGCCGCTTCACGCGCCGCGGCCGGCCGGCCGGCGTCGACGGCGATGCGCGACGCCTCCCAGACGTCCGGCCGCTCCGGCGGCGCATAGGGTAAGAGCTGGGGGAAGACGTCGCGCAGCATGTAGGGCGCGGTGGTCGGCACCAGGCGGCAGACGGCCGCGCAGCTGCCCTGGTCCTCTACGATGATGTAGGCCGCGCGGGGCGTATCGAACTGATCCCATTCGATTCCATCGTGGGCCGGCACGTCGTAGCCGAGGCGGCCGATGAAGGCGTCATGGCGAAGCTGGTGGGATTGGAGCCACAGCTCGCCATAACGGGGGATGGATTTCCACGTAACGGTAACGGTTTGCATGACGATCTCCGTTCATTGGTTGAACGGGGATCGATAATCCACACCAGCGGGCGCAGGGACACACCCGGGTACGTGCGCAAGCTACAGCGCAACAATTCCCAGCTGGATCGCCTTCAAATAGACCTGGGCTTGGGTGGAGCATTTCAGGCGCTTCTTACTGTCCTTGATGCACCAGTAGACGCCGGCCTTGGTCAGCTCGAGCCGCTCGGCAATCTCCTCGACGGACAGGCCGGCCATCGACAGGCGGATCACCTTCACCGTGTTGTCGGACAGACCATGGTCGACGCGGTGGAGCTGGCGCACCCGCTGGTAGGCGGCGAAGAAGCCATGGGCGAGCAGCTCCATCCTGTTGCGCTCGGTCGCGCCGATCCGCCGTTCGTCGCCGCTGGCGAAGCACAGGACGTAGCAGCCGGAGATCGCCCGCAGCGGGATCGAGATGCCGCTGGTGAGACCATGTGCCGCAGCGTCATCGAAGAAGGTGGGCCGGTACGGCCGCAATTCGTCCCAGGTGACGGAGTTCAGCGCGTAGGGCGACATCAGGACCACCGGGTCGATCTTGTCGTATCCCTGGGCGAAGTAATGGGCAATCCAGGCCTCCGGATAGTTCAGCCGGACCGCTGGCGCCGGGCGGTCGGCGAACGCTTCCGGATCACCCCAGAGCGCACCAAAGGCGTAGTAGGGGTATCCGATCTCGCTCGCCACGCTTTCAAAGCGTTGAAATAACTCATCTTCCGAGGCTATGCCCGGAGTGCCTTCAAGGAAGGTCTGGATCGTTTGCCACATCGCCACAGATCCTTGTCTACTATGAATTTTCGTAGTACATCCGTGGTTGCAGAAGTGCCAGAAATTTTCTTCGGGATCGTCCCATGTCACAGCATGAAATTGAAGACATTGTACGCCGGGCGGTGACCGACGTGTCCCCAGAGGAAAGACGGAGATCGGCATATGACCCGCTCGTCGTTCTTTGCGCCCTTGCGATTGTGGCTATCACCGCGGTCGCCATCGTCGTCATGGTGTCGAGGTAGGGACTCGTGCGGCGCGGCTATCCCTTGGCGGCGGCAAGCCGGATCACGTGGGCGAGACCCTTCAGGTCGACGGCCATCGCGGTCTGCAGACGCTGGTCGACTGCCCAGTCATGCAGGGCGAACACCAGCTCGGCGAAGCGATCCGGGGCGAAGGTCACGCCCTCGCTGGCGATCACGGTGGCAAGTGCGCGCAGGACATCACGCAGGACCGCCGGCTGGACGGCGCCGTCGTTGAGGCGGATCGGCACCACTTCCGGCGCGCCGCTGCACAGCCATACGAAGTCGGTGTCGCTCTCCTGCGCCAAGCGCCACAGCCCTTCGATCGGCGTCTTCACCGTGCCGGCGATCCATTTTCGCAGGCCCTCGGTTGTGATCCCCGCCGCCTCGGCCGCGGCCTGCCTGGTTTCGAACTTGTCGGCTACCTCGGCGATGCGCTCGCCCAGCCGCGCACGGAATTCCGTTATGTCGGACATACTCACGTAATCACCCCCGCGTGCGGTTGGCGCTGTGGCGCGCCAACTTTTGTTGGTCCGTTAACTAAGTTTGCAAACTTTAGTTGGCAATTTCGGTAGACGCGCCACGAAATTCTAGGTAAGGGTTCTACTCGTAGAACTACCTGTCGACAAGAATTCCGATGGCGGCGGCAACTGCGGATTGGCCCAGGGCCACGATCAAGGCGCGAGTGATTGAGAAGGGCATGACGCTGCGTAAGATCAGCGTGGATGCCGGTCTCCACCCGCAAGCGGCTTCGATCGCCCTGCGGCGCCCGTGGCGTGCGGCCCAAGAGGCTGTCGCCGCGGCCATCGGTGTAAGGCCTGAGACGATCTGGCCCAGCCGCTACTCCGCCGAGCATGAGGAGGAGGGGTGCGAGGAAGGGACCACACACCGCACACGATGTGCCCGCACTGCGGCACCCGGTGCGACACCGTCCGGACGCGACAGGTCACGTCTCTCTACAGGGAGGTTGTGTACCGATGCCGCAACGCCGACTGCGAGTACCTCTTCATCGCCGGCATCACCCCGATCCGGGAAATCTGGCCGTCGAAGTGCCCGAACCCCGAAATCCTGATCCCGTCCGGCCTTGTGCCCACCCGCACCCCATCCAGGGCTTGATCGGGCGGACTCGGGCGCCTATCGTCTGCCTTGGAGCTGACACCTCCTTATGTGGCTGCTGGCCGCCAGGGCATTCGTGCAATGCGGCTTTTTTCATGCTCGGACTCTGTCCGACGCATCCCCCCCGCTATGGTGGGAGTCCCGCAACCGTAAGGCCGGGGCCTGTCCACATACAGGTGTCAACTCCCACCGCCAGCGAGGCTCTGACAGGCTTCTATGGTGGTGCCAATGCAACGCCTATGTGGAGGCCGGCATGAGCACCCTCACGCCCGAAGACCGTCTGCGGACGGTCGAAAAGCACGTTTACGAAATTCAGGCCATCATTGAAGCGCTGGATGGCGTCGTCCGCCTCGCGCACCTGACGAGCGAGGAAACCATCGGCTTCCAGCTCGGCATCATGGTCGACAGTCTCCGCAAGGAAGCCGACGCCATTCTGGCTGCCGCCGCCACCAAGTCGGGGGGCGTGGCATGAGTGCGCGCCTGACCCCGTTCCTATTCGAGGAAGAGCATCTTGTCCGTTCGGTCACCGATGCGGGTGATCCGTGGTTCGTCATAGCTGACGTCTGCCGCGTCCTCGGGATCTCCAACCACCGCGATGCTGCCAGCCGGCTTGACGATGACGAAAAGGGGGTCGGAGTTTTCGAGACTGCGGGCGGCCCTCAAGAGATGGTCATCATCAACGAGATCGGCCTCTATACCCTTATCCTGCGCAGTCATGGCGCCATCACCCCGGGGACGTTTGCCCATCGCTTCCGAAAGTGGGTGGCAGGCGAGGTCTTGCCCTCCATCCGCAAGACGGGTGCCTATGCGCAGAAGCCCCGCGTCGATGCGCCGGGCCAGGCCCATGCGATCCGGCTGATGAAGGAGCTGAAGCGGCAGACCGATCCGGTGATCCGTCAGACCATCCACGCGATGCTGGCGGACACCCTGATGAAGTTGAACCTCCCGGTCCCGGCGCTGGATGATCTGGGCCGGGCTGGTCCCCAGCCGTCGAACCTGTCGATCCGCTTCTTCGCCGCCGTCGCGGCGGCCGGCGGCTTGAAGATCAACCACGCCCGCGATCCCCGCCTGCTGGCAGTAAACATGGGCGAGCTGAACCGCCACGCCTCTGCCGGGGCGTTCGCGGTCGAGATGGACCTTCCCATGCGACGGGCGCTGAAAGCCGACCCGCGCTATCGCGGCGCCCGCACCATCCGCAGCGCCATCGACCCCCGCCGCACACTGAAATGCTGGCTGTTCGCCCACGATGAATGACGACGCTCGTGTAGAGATCGTCGCCCGGCTGAAGCGAGACTTCGGTTTCCGGGAGGCGAAGGGATTCCTGCGGCGCGGCGCCTGCCCCGCCTGCGGGAAAAAGGAGCTGTTCACCAGCGAGGCCAAGCCATGGGTGATCCGCTGCAACCGTGAGAACAAGTGTTCGTGGTCGGCGACGGCGCGGGAACTGTATCCCGATGCCTTCGGCCGCATCAACGAACGCTACCCGGCCACAACCGAAGCGCCCAACGCCACGGCCGACGCCTACCTCCACCATGTCCGCCATCTGGACATCCGCCGGATCCGTGGCTGGTACCGGCAGGGGCATTTCACCCACCGCCACGCCAAGCGCGCGACGGCCACCGTCGTCTTCGACATCGCCGAGGGCGTGTGGATGGAGCGGCTGATCGAGCCGGTCACCATCCAGCATCCGGGCGAGGAACCGGAGACCAGGAAGGCGCATTTCCATGGCCCGCATGGCGGGCTGTGGTGGCAGCCGCCGGGGATGGAGATCGCCGACGGCGACGAAGTCTGGCTGGTTGAAGGCTGCATCGACGCCATCGCCCTGCACCAGCATGGCGTCAAGGCGGTGGCCACCCTCAGCGCCGGGAACTATCCGGAGAAGAAGCTGGCGGAGCTGGCCGAGCGGAACATCTGGCCCCGCCTGGTCTGGGCGCTGGACAATGACCGCGCCGGCCGCCGGGCGATCCAGAAGGCGGTGAAGGCAGCGCGGGAGGCCGGCTTTTCCTGCACCGCCGCGCTAATCCCCCAGCGGGGCGCCAAGAAGGACTGGAATGACGCCCACATCGCCGACGAGCTGGGCAAGGAGGAGCTGGATACCGCGCGCTACCACGGCGCGCTGCTGCTGGCGCCAAATGCGTTGGAAAGCGGCCTGCTGACCTGGGCAAACAGCAAGCGCACCATGACGAGCTTCGCGTTGGAGCATGGGACGCGCACCTGGTGGTGGGAGCTGCCCGACCAGAAGTTCATGCAGCTGCGCAAGGAGCTGATTGAGCGCGTCGATAACGGCGACGAGGAATGCGAGGACATCGACCTTGAGGCCGCGCGACGCAGTGCGACCATTGATGAGATCGCCACCTGCACCTTTCAGTTCCTGTATTTTATGGCGGACGAGCTGACGAAGGACAGCTGGTATTACGCCCGCATCCGCTTTCCCCACGCCACCTATGAGCGTAAGGACACCTTCACCGGCCCGCAGATCGCGTCAGGATCGGAATTCAAGAAGCGGCTGCTGGCCGTTGCACCGGGCGCGCTCTACAGCGGCACCACAGGACAGCTGGACTGGCTGATCAAGCACCATCTGGACGGCATCCGGATCGTCCAGACGGTCGATTTCCAGGGCTATGCCCGCGAGCACAAGGCGTGGATATGGGGCGAGCTGGCGGTCAGCGCCGGCAAGCTCTATCCGATCAACGACGAAGATTTCTTCGAGCTGGGCCGCACCTCGGTCAAGTCGCTGAACCAGTCGCTGAAGCTGCATCACGGCACCGTGCGCCAGTACCGGAAGGACTGGCCGGAACTGGTCTACAAGGCCTTCGGGCCGCGTGGCCTGGTGGCGGCCGCCTTCTGGCTGGGCAGCTTCTTCGCGGAGCAAATCCGCGAGGCCCACAAATCCTATCCCTTCCTGGAAGTGATCGGCGAGGCCGGCGCCGGTAAGACGACGTTGATCGAGTTCCTGTGGAAGTTGGCAGGCCGCACCGATTACGAAGGGTTCGACCCGAACAAGTCCACCCTGGCGGCGCGGGCGCGCATCATGTCGCAGGTGTCGAACCTGCCTGTCTGCTACATCGAATCCGACCGCGGAGACGACACCACCAACAAGCAGCGCCAGTTCGATTGGGACGAATTAAAGACAAGCTATAACGGGCGCGCCAGCCGCGCCCGCGGCATCGCCAACAGCGGCAATGACACCAACGAGCCGGCCTTCCGAGGCTCGATCGTGATCTCGCAGAACGCGGCGGTGAACGCCAGCGATGCGATCATGCAGCGCATCGTTCACCTGAAATTCCGTACCGGCGGCCATTCGAGGGAGTCGAAGGAGGCCGCGGACGAGCTGGCCAGCATGCCGGCGGAGTTCGTCAGCTGGTTCATGCTGATGGCGACGATGGCCGAGGAGCGGGTGATGAAGACCGTCGTTGAAAAGACGCCGGTCTATGAGGCCGAGCTGCTGGCCCACCCAGGCATCCGGACCAACCGCATCGGCAAGAACCATGCGCAGATGATGGCGCTGGTCGAGGCCTTCGCCGATCTGGTCTCCCTTCCGCATGGCTGGCGGGACGAGACGATGGCCCTGCTGGTCGAGTCCGCCGTCGAACGCCAGAACGCGATCGCCGCCGACAACAGCGTGGTGGAGCAGTTCTGGGAGGCCGTCGACTATCTGGGCCTCGCCGGGCTGAACCACGCCCGCGATGGCACCAACCAGATCGCCGTGAACCTGAACGAGATCGCCGCGGCCGCACAGCGCCACGGGCAATCGCTGCCCGCCCTGCTGGAGCTGAAGCGGCATCTGAGGGACTCCCGCGAACGCGCCTTCATCGACGTGAAGACCGTGCGGTCGGCCCAAGACGCCACGAAGACGCTGAAGTGCTGGATCTTCAAAGCCCCGAAGGAGGATCGGCTGTGAACACGATGATCTCGTTGGTCGGCATCGAGGGCCGACATGTGGTTGCGGTGATGGAGGATGCCGCCGGCATCCCCCGGGCCGTCGAGTGCCGGATCGCCGCCGATGGCACGATGGCGACGGCCGAGGCGCCGATCGACATCGACGCCACCATCGAGGAGGCCAAGCTGGTCCTCGCCGGCAAGGCGCCTCCGGGGCCGGTGACGGCGCAGTTCCGCCGCTTCGCCGTCGCCCTGCTGGGCACCGCCGGCATCCTCAATACCGCGGTCGGGGGTGACAATGCCGGATGACACCGCCCTGCCCGTCCCGGCGGACGACGTCGTCGCCACCTCGATCCCGCGGCCGGTCGATGATCACTACCGCTCGCCGCCGGAGTGCATGCGCGCCCTCATGTCGGTGGTCGACCTGTCGGCCGGCCTGCACGAGTGCTGCGCCGGCGACGGCATCCTGGCGGCCGTGGCGGCCGACCAGCTCGGCGCCGGTGCCGTCACCGCCTCCACCATCCTCCCGCCGGCGGAGACCTACTTCGCGGTCGAGCAGCAGGACTTCCTGCAGCTGGGGGAATTGCGCCAGCCCTGGATCGTCACCAATCCGCCCTACAGCAAGATGGGCGGGAAGACGCTGCGCAACGCCGGCGCCGCGGTGGCCATCATCACCCACGCCCTGCAGCTGCTCGAGGACGCCGGCGACGCGGCCAAGGGGCTGTGCTGCCTGATGGACGTCCGCTTCGCCCTGTCCGAGGCCCGCAACAAGCCGGGCGGTCTGCTCTACGAGCGCCCGGCGACCTTCATCCACAGCTTCCAGGATCGGGTGACGATGTACCCGGCCGGGACGCCGATGAACGTCCGGCTGCGCAACGGGACCAACAGTTATGGCTGGTTGGTCTGGCTGCCGCCCTTCCGCCGGCCCGGTGGCCACAGCCTGTTCACCTCGATGCTGAACAGCCGCGTCCACCGCCAGGACGGCGACCGGGAGCGGTTCCGGCTGCCGCTGCTCCGCAGCCGCTGATCATGGAGGCTCTCCGGTGCAGATCGAACAAAACTGGCATTTCAGCGACATAGGCCAGCCCATGAAAACTGAGGACATTCAGCCCACCGCCACGCCGACGCTGGCAAGCGACCAGACAAGCGATTGGGCGCGCGGAAATGCCGATGCCGACGCCGACCGGCCGCCGGATCGGGACGGGTCCGCGGCTTACTGGAAAGGCTACATCGCCGCTTGCTTCAAGGACGCGCGGCACGGTTGAGGGAGATCGCCTGCATGGATGAGGACTTATCCCCGGCGGCCCGAGCCATCCTCGACCGCTATGGCTTCGCGGATGGCGACGAATGCCGACGCAGCCCGCATGGACATCACGAAGGCAAGTTCGGCGAGGACGGCGAGCGCCGGTGCTTCTGGTGCGGCCGGGTGATGGAAGAGGACGACCCATCATGACCACCATGATCTGCACCGGCTGCTGCCGGATCGGGCCGCCCCCTCCCCCGCCGGCGCTGTCCTGCTGCCCGGAGCGGCGCCCGGTCGACCTGGCGCTGATCCCCCGCTCGATCGCCAAGGCGATGACGGGGATCAGCTGGGCCAGCTTCACAGCCAATGCCTGGGGCGGCTGTACGGAGCTGGCGGGCACCGCCGGCACCAAAAGCGGCTGCGCCATCTGCTACGCCCGCACCTTCCTGGAGCGGAAGCACCTGGTGCGCTGGGGTGCCGGCGAGCCGCGGGTGCGCTTCGCCTCTTGGAAGGCGCGCGTCCTGCGCCTGGACCGCATGGCGCGGGAGACCGGCCTGCGCTTCAGCGTGTTCGCCTTCAGCCTGGCCGACTGGCTGGACCCGGAGGTGCCCCCCGCCTGGCGGGAGGAGTTCTGCGCCATTGTCGAGGCCTGCACCCATCTGGACTGGCTGCTGCTGACCCACCGGCCGCACCTGGCGCGCAAGCTGGCGCTGCCGGCCTGGGTGGAGCGGCTGCCTGATCATGTCTGGCCCGGGGTGACGGTGGAGCACGCGACGCACGGATTCCGGTTGGCCCAACTGGCCGACGTGTGGGGGGACAGCGGTAGGCTGTGGGTGTCGGCCGAGCCGATCGGCGGCTCGCTCGCCGGCGTCGACCTGTCGATCGCCGCCTGCATCATCCTGGGCGGCGCCAGCAACACCACGGATCCGGAGTGGGCACCGGCACCGGAGCATATCGGCGAGGTCCTCGAGGCCTACCCGGACCAGGTGCATTTCAAACAGTGGGGCGTGTTCGGCGCCGACGGCGCCTTCCACGGCCGCAAGGAACGCGCCGGCCGAGCCTGGAACGGCGCGCAGTACGACTGGACCCCCTGGCCCCGCCACCGCGAGCTGCTGAAGGCCGCGGCGCAGGCCGAGCGGATGGCGGCATGATGGGCCACAAATCCTGCATCAGGGGTCCGGATCACCGCCCCATGGTTCTGGCCATCATCCGCGACCTTGGCGGCTGGGCCTTCCAACGGGAAATCGTCGGCGCAGCCGATGCACGATGTAACGGAGATGGCCCCGGCCGCGCCGCCATTGCTGGCACGCTGCGTCGCTTGGTCAACGCCGGCACCATCGGGGCCACAACTGTCTTCCGACCGATCCGCTACCACTACCCGCCAGTCGGTGCGGTCCAACTTCCACTCGACCAGCAGTAAGGAGATCAGGGTTATGAGCAAGGGATTGACGCGGCGCCGCGTGGCGCCTGCCGGTGTGGCGCAAGGAATCATGGAACGCCGCCGCGCGGCGGGGGTGCCGGTCAGCCAGCGGCGCCGCGGCTTGGACGCCGCTACGTGGGTTTCTGGCTACGCCAATCCTGGCGGCCGCAAAGACGATGCCGGCGTCGATCCCGATCAGGAGGCCTGAGATGCAGATCGACATCACCACGACGACGGAGTCCGACGTCCCTACCCCGCTGGCCCAGATCGCCCTGGCGATGACCCACGTCACCGGGTTGGTGGACGTGCTGCGCTCGGCGAACCCCGGCCTCACCGTTGACGACGCAGTGGAGCGCGCCGGCACCTTGGTGCGCGCGGTCTGGGAACAGACGCAGGAATAGTGCCCCTCGTGAGGGGATTGGACTTTACCGATGGAGGCCACTATGGCGCGCAGGAAGGCCGTGGAGCGTTGCGAGCGTTGCATCAGCAAGGTTGGCTGCTACGGCTCCTGCGCGCGGGCACCGGACGGCGTGGCGGCCTGTCTTGCTGCCGCTCTGCGGGCGCGTGGGGACGAGCTGGGGGAGCCGGATCACGACCCGCCTTGGGAGAAGATTGCTGCGGCCCAGGCCGCCGGCGAACGCGCCTGCAAGGCAGGGCTGGATGAGGATGCCTGTCCTCACGGTCCCGCCTACGATCATGAAGGATTCGAGCGGGTGCTATCGGCCACCTGGCGCAACGCATGGCGGCTGTGCCGCTATAGCCCGAACTTCACTCCGCCCCGTCATGCGCAGCCGTCCCTACCGGGCTTGGACGATAACGATGTGACCACACAATAAATTCTTGAATTTATAAATTCGTGAATGTATACCATCGTCAACCAACGAATTGACGGGGTTACACGATGAAGGTCCTCGCCGTCCACAGCCAGAAAGGCGGGTCGGGCAAAACTACCCTGAGCGCCCACTTGTCGGTGCAAGCCGCTCGCCTGGGACACCGGGTCCTGATCGTCGATCTTGATCCCCAGGAGTCGGTCCGCAAATGGTGGGACCGCCGCGTCGCAGATGACGTCACCTTATCGGTGAACCCGCCGGTTGCCGGGATCAAGGCCGCTGCGAAAGAACATGGATGCGACCTGGTGGTGATCGACACGCCGCCCCGCTCGGCCGCTACCACGCTCGCTGCACTGGAGCTGGCGAACCTGGTTCTGATCCCCTGCCGACCCTCCATCGTGGACGTCGACGCGCTGGACAAGGTGGTCGAGTTGGTGGCCAGGGCACGGGCGAAGTCCAAGCATGCTGTGATCATCAACCATGCTCCAGCGCCGCGCGGTGTCATCCAGGCGGAAGCCGGTGTCGTCGCCGATAGCCGGTCAGCCATCGAGGCGCAGTTCAAACTGACCGTCGCGCCGACCGTTATCTGCGACCGAGCGGCCTTCAGGCATGCCATGAACGACGGCCGAGCCGTCGCCGAGTTCGAGCCGGCCGGGAAAGCCGCTGGCGAAATCAATTCCCTCTGGTCCTACATCCAGGAGCGCATCTGATGTCCAAGCGTACCTCCATCGCCGCTGCCGTCGTGCAGAAGAAGGTGCCGGTGTCCCCCGTATCGGTCCCGGCCGAACCGATGGCCCCTGCGAAGCGAGGCCGGCCGGCTGGCGAAGAGACCGTCCCCCACCAGGTGCGACTGCCCAAGGCTGCGAAGGTGCAGCTGATGGGGCTGCGGGCCGAACTGACGGAGGCATATGGCCGGAATGTCCAGGAGCAGGACCTCCTGCGCCTCGCTGTGGACATGATGTTCGAGCGCTTCGGAAAGCCACCGATCGCTGGTGCCCCGGAGTTCCTGCTGGCCCCTCCGGAACATGATTAATCTGTTAATTCTTCAATTCATGAATTGAAAAATTCATGGGTTCGTAAAGGGATAAATTTATCATGGCCCGACGCTCCACCCGCTCTGCTCCCGACCAGATGGATTTATTCGTCGCCCTGGCTGTCGACGTGCCGCTGCGGGACGTCCGCGATACCATGGAGCGGCCATTCTTCAGCCTGTCGAAGTCACCGCGCGGGAAGCCGATCGAGTACGAGGTGGGCGACGCCAAGGTGATCGTGCGGGCGCCGGAAGACGTCGGCATCGCCACGATCTGGGACGCGGATATCCTGATCTGGGCGGCGAGCCAGATCACCGAGGCGATCAACCGCGGGCTGGCGGTGTCTCCGGTGCTAAGAGCGCCGGCCTATCAGATTTTGCGGGCGATCCACCGACCCACGGGCGGCGAGGATTACGGCCGCTTGCGGGATGCGCTGCGCCGTCTCAACGCGACCTATGTGGAGACCACAATCCGGTCGAAGGGCAAGCCCACGGGCTTCACTTGGCTGTCACGCTGGACCGAGGACCCCCAGCCGGATGGCCGATCCTTTTTCACCGTCGAATTGCCCGGTTGGTTTTTCGATGGTGTGGTTGCGCAAGGGGGCGTGCTCCGGATCGATCCTCGCTATTTCGACCTCACAGGGGGCATTGAGCGCTGGATGTACCGGGTTGCCCGAAAGCATGCGGGCAACCAGTCGGCCGGCTGGCCGCTGTCGATGAAGGCGCTGTACCAGAAATCGGGATCAACCCAGAGACCGAGTGATTTTGCCCGACAGGTCCGCGCTGTGGTGGAGGCGAACCAGCTGCCGGAATACTGGCTGACGCTGGATAAGCAAGGGAAGGACGAGATCGTCCACATGGTGCGTCGATCCTTCCTCGCTTTGGACCATCCCGGGTACGAAAGGGGCGGGGACTCGGCGGATCACCCGCAAGCCCTTTCCACAGGCGTTTCGGGTTAAGAGAGTTAAATAGAGTAGAAGTTAAGAAGTTAAGGGCTGAATTACCCTTTCCAAATCAAAGCTTTAGTGATGATTTGTGCGGGTGATCCGCCGCGATTCGCGCGGGTGTTCCGCCGATAAAGGGTGCGGGTGATCCGCCGATAGCACTGCGGGTGATCCGCCGATAGCTTCCACAGGCTGCTTGGATTTACCCACAGGGGGGAATGAATGGCCGCGTCTGCTGATGAAAGACCGCTGTTGACCGATAAGTATGGTCGGCGGTTGGCAAAGATCATAAAGCGAGAGTACGGGGTTCGTTACACGCAAGCCTTGGATATTGTGGCGATCCAGTACGGATACACGAACTGGCAGGACGCGCAGAAGGCATTTGCTTCTACGGATACGTCGAAATGGTTCGCGAAGCGGCTTGCCCGGAAAGAAAAGACAAAGAAGCGGTTACAGCTGCGTTCCGAACAGAAACTGGTGCTCCGCATTCAAGAAGGGCGCGAGCGCTTTGCAAAGGAAGGTCAAGGCGCGTCACCGCTGTGGCGGTACCGCTCTCCCATTGCGCGGATGCGGATGGGGGAAAAATGGGTGCCGGTCGACCAGCTGGCGGCGACCGTGGTGATCTTTCCGAAGTCTGATGATGCGGTGTAGCGAAGGGGGCGGGCGGCGCCGGCCGTCCGGCTCCGGCCCCGCCTGGGCGGTTGTAGATCTCCATGTTCCATGCCGCCGCTGAAACGACAAGGGCCGCCGGGCGGGTGCCGGCGGCCCTTGTCGTGAAGGGGATGGGGTGCCTCACTCGACCGTCCAGCACCAATCCAGGGCGCGGCCGGCGGTCATGGTGCGGTAGCCGGGACCGGGATCGCGTCCCTCACCGCTCCATTCCAGGGCGGCCACGATGCGGGGTTGGGGCGCCTTCTCCGACCCGTTGCCGATGGGGTCGGGACGAACCCCGACGCAAGTGAACCGGAACCCTTCGAGCCAGACGATCTGACCGGCGGTCAGCGAGGCGGCGGGGATGCTTTTCATGGTGGGGCGACTGGCGATGCAGGACATGGGGTCTCCCGGATGTGGAGCGTGTTGGAAGGAAAGGGCGGGCGCGCTGGGCGCCCGTCCCGGTCAGCGTGGCACCTGGGCGAAGCTGATGCTGGGCGGCGGGCGGTCCTGCTGGCGGGCGAGGTCCTGCCAGAAGCGGAACTCGGCCTCCGCCCGGTCGCGCGACACGAAGGCGGGGGTTCCGGCCCAGACGGTGCAGCCGGTGCCGCGGCGGTCATACATCGTGATCAGATAGGCCATCATGCGGGCGGTCCTTGTCGGGAGCGATGGGGGTGGGGAGGCGGGCGGTGCGCCTCCCCGGCGGCGGTCAGGCGGCGCGGCTGCGGGCGCGGAAGAAGGCGTCGACGGCCTCGGTGAGGGCCGCGGCGGTCAGGGTGGGGGCGATGGCGGCGAGGGTGTGGGCGGCGGCGAAGCGGGGGGCGGCGGGGGGGGAGGGGGCGGGGGGGGGGGGGAAGCCGGCGCGGGCCGCGCCGCGGGGGCAGGCGCCGGCCAAGGCGTGGACGCGGGTGGGTCGCGGCCGGGGCGGG
>NZ_WHOS01000074.1 GCF_013340935.1 Azospirillum melinis
TATGTTTGGACGCCTCAAGGACTTCCGGCGCATTGCCACCCGCTATGACCGCTCCGCCACCAACTTCATGGCCGCCGTCCACATCGCCGCAACCGTCGCCTACTGGTTATGAGTCCGGACCCTAAGGCATGCTTGACTGCACCAACCGAATCCAGCCCGGACCGTCCTTCCCATGCGCGTTCTCCTGACCGGCGCCACCGGCTTCGTCGGCCGCCACACCATCCCGCTTCTGGCCGCCCACGGGCACACGGTGCGTGCCGCCCTGCGCAACCCGCAGGATGGGCCATGGGAGCCGGCGGTGGTGGAACCGGCGGTGGTCGGCGACATCGGCTCCGGCACCGACTGGACCGCGGCGCTGGTCGGCATCGACGCGGTGATCCACATGGCGGCCCGCGTCCATGTGATGCGCGACAAGGCCACCGACCCGCTGGCGGAGTTCCGCCGCGTCAACACGGCCGGCACGATCCGGCTGGCGGCGCAGGCGGCCACCGCCGGGGTCAAGCGCTTCGTCTTCCTCAGCAGCATCAAGGCGATGGTGGATGAAAGCCGGCCCGCCCCGCTGGACGAGGCGACGGCACCCGATCCCCACAGCCCCTATGGCATCTCGAAGCTGGAGGCGGAACGCGGGCTGGCGGCGATCTCCGCCCGCACCGGCATGGAGGTGGTGGTGATCCGGCCGCCGCTGGTCTATGGCCCCGGTGCGGCCGGCAACATGCGGGCCCTGGTCAAGCTGGTGGCGACCGGCCTGCCGCTGCCGCTCGGCGGCATCCACAACCGGCGCAGCCTGATCTATGTCGGCAACCTCGCCGACGCGGTGGTGACGGTGCTGGAACATCCCGACGCCGCCGGCCGGACCTTCCTGGTCCAGGATGGAGAGCCGGTTTCGACCGCCGAACTGGTGCGCACTATTGCCGAAGCGCTCGGCCGGCCGGCACGGCTGGTCCCGGTGCCGCGCGGGCTGATGGCGCTGGGGGCGGCGCTGACCGGCACCCGGGCGGTGTTCGACCGGCTGGCCGGCACGCTGACGGTGGATGACGGCCCCATCCGCAAAAGGCTCGGCTGGCGCCCGCCCCATGACCTTGCGTCCGGGTTGCGCGCCACCGCGGAATGGTTCAAAGCTTCCCGCGGCTGATTTCCGGGCTGGAACAGCCATGGCCGGCTCCAGTCCGCCGGTTTCCACGGCCGAACGAATGAACAAGGTTTAGCGGCATGCGCATCCCGTCCGCACGGGCCTCCCTGGTTTTCCTGCACGATCTGGTGATGACCGGGGTCGCGCTGGTCGTCGCGCTGTATCTGCGGGTGGGCGGTTCCGCCTTCGGCCTGTATTTCGACGCCCTGACCATCGCGCTGCCGGTGCTAGTCGGCGTTTCGGCCGCGGTTTTCCTGCTGTTCGGGCTGTACCGCGGCATCTGGCGCTACGCCTCCATTCCCGATCTGATGCAGGTGGTGCGCGCCGTCACGGTGGCGGTCCTGTGCTTCGTGCTGGCGATGTTCCTGCTGACGCGAGCCGAACTGCTGCCGCGCTCGCTGCCGCCGATCCTGTGGCTGGTGCAGATGCTTCTGCTCGGCGGGCCGCGCTTCGCCTACCGCTTCATGAAAGACCGCCGCTTCAGCTGGGCCGAGGCGGTGGAGGGCGTGCCGCGCATTCCCGTGCTGCTGCTGGGCGTCGGTGACGCGACGGAGCTGTTCATCCGCTCGCTCGACCAGCCGGGCCAGTCGGCCTACCGCGTGGTCGGCATTCTCGACGACAAGGGCCGGCGCGTCGGCCATGCGGTGCGCGGCGTGCCGGTGCTGGGCGGTCCCGACGACCTGGAACAGGTGGTCCAGACGCTGGAGCGCAAGCACGAGCGGCCGCAGCGGCTGATCGTCACCAAGGGCAATGCCGAGTTGAAGGGGTCGACCCTGCGCAGCCTGCTCGACCGGGCGGAGGCGCTGGGGCTGGTCCTGTCGCGCCTGCCCAGCCTGACCGAGTTCAAGTCGGCGCTCGGCGAAGGCAAGGGCATCGAGGTGCGACCCATCGCGCTGGAAGACCTGCTGGGCCGGCCGCAGGCGGTGCTGGACCGCGGCGCCATTTCCGGACTGGTCGGCGGGCGGCGGGTGATCGTCACCGGCGCCGGCGGCACCATCGGCAGCGAACTGGTCCGCCAGATCGCCGCACTGGGACCGGAACGGCTGATCCTGCTCGATGCCGGGGAGTTCAACCTCTACAGCATCGAGATGGAGGTGCGGGAGAAGTTCCCCGACCTCGACCCGCGTCCGGTGATCGCCGACGTGCGCGACCGCGACCGCATCATGCGTCTATTCCATGAGGAGCGCCCTGCCCTGGTCTTCCACGCCGCGGCGCTGAAGCATGTGCCGCTGGTGGAGGCCAACCCGTGCGAGGGCACGCTGACCAACGTCGTCGGCACCCGCAACGTGGCCGATGCGGCCCGCGCCGCCGGCTGCCTCGCCATGGTGCTGATCTCCACCGACAAGGCGATCCGCCCGACCAGCGTGATGGGGGCGGCCAAGCGCTTCGCCGAGACCTATTGCCAGGCGCTGGACGTGCTGCCGCCGCGCGACGGCACGGAACACGCCACCCGCTACATGACCGTGCGCTTCGGCAATGTGCTGGGCTCGTCGGGCTCGGTGGTGCCTCTGTTCACCCGCCAGTTGGCCAAGGGCGGCCCGCTGACCGTCACCCATCCCGACATGCGCCGCTATTTCATGACGGTGCGCGAAGCGGTGGAACTTGTGCTGCAGGCCTCAGCCCACGGCGCCACCCGGGCGGAGGATCGCGGCAAGATCCTGGTGCTGGACATGGGCGAGCCGGTGAAGATCGCCGATCTTGCCCGCCAGATGATCCGGCTGGCCGGCTACCGCCCCGGCGTGGACATCGAGATCGCCTATACCGGCCTGCGTCCCGGCGAGAAGCTGTTCGAGGAAATCCTGACCGCCGCGGAGGCGCCGAGCCGCACCGAGGCCGACGGCGTCTTCCTCGCCTCCCCCCGGTTGATCGACTATGCGCTGATCAACCGCGCCGTGGGCGAGTTGGAGGCGGCTGCGCGGGCCGGCGATGGCGAGCGTGTTCTCTCGATCCTCGGCACCGTCGTGCCCGATTTCCGCGCCGAAGCGGTGCTTCCGCCGGCCGCGACGCAGGCCTGATCCGGGCAGCCGTTCCGGGCGCGAAAAAAAGTAAGGGACAAGGTGATTTTAAGCGCTTGCATCCCCAAAAGGCCTGTGGCATAACCCGCGCCACTTCGGGGGGCGGTCAAGCCTGAACGCCTCACCCGGACGCATCGCCCCAGCGATGATCGGTTATCGGGGCTGCCGTAGCTCAGTGGTAGAGCACTCCCTTGGTAAGGGAGAGGTCGAGAGTTCAATCCTCTCTGGCAGCACCATTCCTCCGATCTTCTTATAAGGCGCCTGCATCTGGCGCTGCCGTAGCTCAGTGGTAGAGCACTCCCTTGGTAAGGGAGAGGTCGAGAGTTCAATCCTCTCTGGCAGCACCATTCCCTCTTTTAAAAACTCTCCCTTAAAAATCAGCGCATCGCTTCCTTGACCTTGCCGCCGAAAGGCCGCAAGAAATCCGCGCAAATAGACGCTACGTCATTTATCGGCGCGGGTTCGTTTCGGGAGGATGTCACCATGGCCGGCAACAGCTTCGGCACGCTTTTCCGCTTCACCACCTGGGGCGAGAGCCACGGCCCGGCCATCGGCGTCGTCGTGGACGGCTGCCCGTCGCTGCTCGACCTCGTGGCGGAAACGGACATCCAGCCCTGGATGGACAAGCGCCGGCCCGGCCAGTCGCGCTACACGACCCAGCGCCAGGAACCCGATCAGGTGAGGATCCTGTCAGGCGTTTTCGAAGGCAAGACGACCGGCACGCCCATCTCGCTGCTGATCGAGAACACCGACCAACGTTCCAAGGACTACAGCGACATCGCCGGCAAATTCCGCCCCGGCCATGCCGACTACACCTACTGGCAGAAATACGGCATCCGCGATTACCGCGGCGGCGGCCGCTCCTCGGCGCGGGAAACCGCCTGCCGGGTCGCCGCCGGCGCGGTGGCGCGCAAGGTGCTGGGGTCCGCCATCCAGGTGCGCGGTGCGCTGGTGCAGGTCGGCCCGCACAAGATCGACCGCAGCCGCTGGGACTGGGCGGAGATCGACAACAACCCCTTCTTCTGCCCCGACCCGGTCGCCGCCACCCAATGGGCCGAGTATCTCGACGGCATCCGCAAGAGCGGCTCGTCGGTCGGCGCGGTGGTCGAACTGGTGGCCTCCGGCGTGCCGGTGGGACTGGGCGACCCGCTCTATGACAAGCTCGACAGCGACCTCGCCTGCGCGATGATGACGATCAACGCGGTCAAGGGCGTCGAGATCGGCAACGGCTTCGCCGCCGCCGAACTGACCGGCGAGGACAACGCCGACCAGATGCGCATGGGGCCGGACGGCCAGCCGCAGTTCCTGACCAACAATGCCGGCGGCATCCTGGGCGGCATCTCCACCGGGCAGGACATCGTCGTCCGCTTCGCGGTGAAGCCGACCAGCTCGATCCTGACGCCGCGCCAGACGGTGGACACCGCCGGCAACGACACCGACATCCTGACCAAGGGCCGTCACGACCCCTGCGTCGGCATCCGCGCCGTGCCGGTGGGCGAGGCGATGATGGCCTGCGTCCTGGCCGACCATCTGCTGCGTCGGCGGGCGGAACGGCGGGAGTGACCGCCCGATGCCCGGCCAGATGCCCAGACGCCGCCACGGACAGCGCCTGATCCCAGCCCTGGCGATGCTGGCCGCCATCGCCTTTGCCGCCATTGCTGCCGCTCCGGCGGCAATGGCGGACGACAAGCCGTTCCGGGAGTTCGACGAAAGCTTCAAGAGCTGGAAGCTCTACTGCCAGCTCTGGTCCGGCACACGGCAGGTCGAATGCGAGCTGTCCGCCCGCGGCGTCAACGACCGCACCGCCCGGCTGATCTGGCTGCGCTCGACCGAGCGCTGGCGCGAGGGGCTGCGCTTCCGCGTTTCCCCCGAATCGCTGGATTTGGACAGGCTGGTCCGCGTCTGGGCCGATCGGGCGGTGTTCAAGCCCGATTCCCCCTGCAAGCCCTTCCGCTTCGAAACCAACACCTGCGCGATGACCGATCCCGACCTGAACCGCCGCATGGTGGAGAAGATCGCCCCGGCACCGGAGGTTTCCATCGTCGGCCAGTCGCCGGCCGGAGAGAAGACGGAGGTCCGCTTCCCGCTGGCCGGCTTCCGCGAGGCGCTGGAGCGCAGCGACGCCATCCGGGCGATGGTCGGCCGCAGCTGGGCGACGGCCCCTGGTGCTGAGTGAAAGCGGCGTGGACTGATCCCTATATAGCCATACCAGCGACAAGAACCGACGGATCCCCCGCCCAGTGACCGACAGCCATTTCCCCAGCAAGGACGCCATCCTCGCCTTCATCCGGTCCAGCACCACGCCCATCGGCAAGCGCGAGATCGCCCGCGCCTTCAAACTGTCCGGATCGGCCGACCGGGAGACGCTGAAGGATCTGCTGCGGGAGCTGGAGGCGGACGGTACGGTGGAGCGCGGGCGCAACAAGCGCATGGCCCCGCCCCAGGCCCTGCCCGCCGTTGCCGTGCTGCTGGTCACCGGCGTCGATGCGGACGGCGAGCTTTCCGCCCGGCCGCTGACCTGGACCGGCGAGGGCAACCCGCCGCGCATCTTCCTGCTGCCGGAGAAGAAGTCGCGGGGAGAGGACAAGCCGCTGGCGGTCGGCGACACGCTGCTGGCGAAGCTTGCCCGCATCAACGACCGTCTTTATGAGGCGCGCGTCATCCGCCGCATCGACGGCGAGCGCGAGGGCCGCATCCTCGGAGTCTACCGGCCGAGCGCCGATGGCGGGCGCATCCACCCGACCGACCGCCGCCACAAGACTGAATTCCTGGTGCTGCCGCCCAACCGCGGCGATGCCGAGCCGGGCGACCTCGTCTTCGCCGACATCCTGCCGGCCGGGCGCGCCGGCCAGCCGCAGGCCCGCGTGGTCGAGCGGCTGGGCTCCACCGACGAGCCGCGCGCCTTCAGCCTGATCGCCATCCATGCCCACGGCATCCCCACCGTCTTTCCGCACGCAGCCTTGCGCGAGGCGGAACTGGCGGCGGTCCCCGCACTAATGCAGCGGGAGGATCTGCGCGACATCCCGCTGGTGACCATCGACGGCGTCGATGCCCGCGACTTCGACGATGCCGTGTGGGCGGAGGCCGACGGCGATCCGGAGAATCCGGACGGCTGGCACCTGATCGTCGCCATCGCCGACGTCTCCTATTACGTGCGCCCTGGATCGGCGCTTGACCGCACCGCCTACGAGCGCGGCAACTCCGTCTATTTCCCCGACCGCGTCGTGCCGATGCTGCCGGAGGCACTGTCGAACGGGCTGTGTTCGCTGCGGCCGGGGGAGGACCGCGCCTGTCTGGCCTTCCACCTGTGGATCGACCGCAACGGTGTGCTGATCCGCCATCGTCTGGTGCGCGGGCTGATGCGGTCGGCGGCGCGGCTGACCTATGAGCAGGTGCAGGACTGCCACGATGGCCGGACGGACGAGGTGACGGGGCCACTCGCCGACAGCGTGATCGCCCCGCTGTTCGGCGCCTATGCCCGGCTTGCCGCCGCCCGTGCCAAGCGCGGCACACTGGAGTTGGACCTGCCCGAGCGCCGCGTCCACATCGACGAACGCGGTCGGGTCGCCGAGATCGCCAGACGCGAGCGCCACGACAGCCATAGACTGATCGAGGAGTTCATGATCGCCGCCAACGTCGCGGCGGCGGAGGTGCTGGAGCGGCGCACCATGCCCGGTCTCTTCCGCGTCCACGACCGGCCCTCGATGGAGAAGATGGAGGCGTTGCGCGGCTTTCTGGCCGGGATCGGCCACCCGCTGACCAAGAGCGCCGACCTGACGCCCGACCACTTCACCCGCATCCTGCGTAAGGTGGAGGGGACATCGCACGCTTCGCTGGTCAGCGAGGTGGTCCTGCGCGCCCAGGCCCAGGCCGCCTACAGCCCGGACAACATCGGCCATTTCGGGCTGGCGCTGCACCGCTACGCCCATTTCACCTCGCCGATCCGCCGCTATGCCGACCTGATCGTCCACCGCGCCCTGATCCGCACGCTGGGGCTGGGCGTCGGCGGGCTGGACGACGAGACGCTGGGCCGGCTGGAGGAGATCGGGGACCATCTGTCCGGCACCGAACGCCGCGCCGCCACCGCCGAACGCGACGCGGTGGACCGCTACACCGCCGCCTTCCTGGCCGACCGCATCGGGGAACGTTTCAGCGGCCGAATCTCCGGCGTCAGCCGCTTCGGGCTGTTCGTGCGGCTGGACGAGAGCGGCGCCGACGGGCTGGTTCCGGCCAGCAGCCTGCCCGACGACCGCTACGACCATGACGAGGCCGCGCACGCCCTGGTGGGACAGCGTACGGGGCGAACGTACCGCCTCGGCAGCCCGGTCAAGGTGGTGCTGGTGGAGGCCGATCCGGTCAGCGGCAGTACGCTTTTCCGGCTGGCCAACTGAGGCCTGACGGAAGGGTCACCCCAGACCCGTTGCAGAATGGCAACGCTTGGGCCAGGAGGCCGGCCGGAAGGCGACTCGTGGGCAGGTCACGGTTTCAGGGTACCGGCGCCATACAAGCGTGGCCTTGGCGACACAGGGTTGGACATTCCGCAACATTGTGGTGCGGCCCGCAATTTTGTCCCGCCCGCCCTCCTGAACGAAGGTGTATCTATCACCCATCCGGGATCGGGAACATCCTCCTCCGGTCCGGCTGCAGGAAAGGGAGGCCGCGGTTCGCCCCATGGCCCAGTTCGATCACAACGTGTGCGATCACGGCGTGTGCGACCAGAATGCACCGTCCCACGTGCCGTCTTTTCGGATCTCCGCCCTATCGGGCGCCCTGATTTCAGGTGTGGCGCGCCGCTTCAGCCGCCCGCTCCGTCATCTGGCCTTCCAATTTTCCGCCGCAGCCCTTCTCGCCACCACCGCTCTCGCCGGAACTCCGCAGGCAGCGAACACCGCGCCGCAGCCGGTGACCGAACAGGTTTTCTCCGTCGGCTTCGCCAAGATCGCCGAGGTCTATCTGGAGCCGGTGTCCTTCAACCGCCTGGGAATGGACGGGTTGAAAGGACTGACCGCGCTCGACCCGTCGGTGACGGTGGAGCATGCCGGCAGCACCGTACGCCTGTACGTGTCGGGCGCCCTGGCGGCGGAGTACGGTGCTGCGGCCGATGGCGACGCCGCCGGCTGGGCGGTTCTGACCACCCGCATCATCGACCGCGCCCGCGTCTACTCCCCCACCCTGGCGAAAGCGACGCCGGAGCGACTGTATCAGGTGGTGTTCGACGGCGTCACCGCCGATCTGGACGGCTATTCCCGCTACACCGGTGTCCAGCGCGCCAGCAACGAACGCGCCCAGCGCGAGGGGTATGGCGGCGTCGGCCTATCGCTGGACACCACATCCAACGGTCGCGTCATCGTGCATGACGTGATGCCGCACAGCCCGGCCGAGCGCGTCGGCATCGTCGACGGTGACCAGCTTCTCGCCATCGATGGCGACCTGACGACACGGATGAGCGCGGCGGACATGCGCGAGCGGTTGCGCGGCCCCACCGGCACGCTGGTCACGCTGACCGTCGCCCGCGACAATGGCGCCCCCCGCCGGCTGCCGCTGCGCCGCGAGCGGGTGGTGCCGAACACCGTCACCTATTCGCTGTCCGGCGACGTCGGCATCGTCAAGCTCGACCGCTTCAACGCCACCACGGCCTCCAGCCTGCGGTCGGCGGTGACCTCCATCCGTCAGGCGGCAGGGCCGACGCTGCAAGGCATGGTTCTTGACCTGCGCGGCAATCCGGGCGGTCTGCTGGATCAGGCGGTCGCGGTCGCCGACCTGTTCATCCGCCGCGGCCGGATCATCTCCACCGAAGGACGCAACCCCGAAAGCCGCCAGCGCTTCGACGCCAACCCCGACGACCTGCTCGACGGGCTGCCGCTGGTGGTGCTGGTCGACGGTCGCTCCGCCTCGTCGGCGGAGGTGGTGGCAGCGGCGCTGCAGGACTCGGGCCGTGCGGTGGTGGTCGGTGCCTCCAGCTATGGCAAGGGCAGCGTCCAGACGGTCAACCGCCTTCCCAACGACGGCGAGCTGTTCCTGACCTGGAGCCGCATCTACACCCCGGCCGGCTATACCCTGCATCGCCAGGGCGTCCAGCCCACCGTCTGCACCAGCCGGGCCGGCCAGACCGATCCGGAGGCTCTGCTGTCCGACCTGCGCGAGGGGCGGCTGCGCCCGGCGCAGGTGGCGAGCTGGCGGTCCAAGGCGGCCGACGACGAGCATGCTCTGAGCGCCCTGCGCGAAGCCTGCCCGTGGAAGGAGCACGAGCCGGAACTGGACCTGAAGGTCGCCATGCGTCTGCTGGCCGAGCCGGGGCTGTACCAGCGCGCCGTCGCCACCGCCGTGGTCAACACGGTGGCGGAGCGCTGACACCTGTTTCGGGGGACGTCGCTGTGGCAATCGCCGTCGGACGCCAGATTCACCGCCCATAGGGCTTGACATTGCGGCGTCAGACGGTATTTTCCGCCGCTACGACGCCGCCCCCGCCGGGCCGGCGGGGCACGGATTTTTTGTCGGGATCGAGATCATGGCCAAGCAGAACACCGTCCTCATCAAGCTGGTGAGCACGGCTGACACCGGTTTCTTCTACGTGAAGAAGAAGAACCCGAAGAAGACCACCGAGAAGCTGTCGTTCCGCAAGTACGACCCGGTGGCGCGCAAGCACGTCGAGTTCAAGGAAGCCAAGATCAAGTAAGTCTTGTCCGACACTGAGCTGTGCTTCCAGTGAACAAGGCCGCCTTCCGGGCGGCCTTTTCGTTTTTGGTTCCATGCATCGCCGGTGCCTTTTAGCGGCCATTGCAGATGCGGCGTCCGGTCGCAGCCGCTATTTGCGGTGACCGTTCCACCACGGATGCATGCATTCCAAAAGTGGCGCTCCGGGTGGACACTCTCCGAAGAGATCCGGATTTCGGAGGGACCGCCCGTGCCCGACACACATCCCATCCTGAGCGCAGGTCCGACCGCCGTGCAATCCCTCACCCAGCGCCGGCAGTCCCTCGCCACCCGCTTCCAGAAGGCGCGTTCCCGCACCGCCGAACTGGTCGCCACCCTGTCGCCGGAAGACCAGATGGTGCAGACCGTTCCGGACGGCGCACCGGCGAAATGGCATCTCGCCCACACCAGCTGGCTGTTCGAGGTCGCGGTGCTGATTCCCTTCAGCCCCGGCTATCGGGCGGCAGACCCGGCCTTCCTCGACCTGTTCGCCGCCAACAGCGATGGCGGCGTCGCGCCCACCCGCGTTCTGTCGCGCCCGACAGCGGCCGAGATCATGCGCCATCGCGACCAGATCAACGCCGCGGTGCTGCATCTGATCGACGGCATCGACGACGGGCTTTGGGACTCTGCCGAATCAGCGCTGATGATGGCCATCGCCCACGAGCGGCGCCATCAGGAACGCATGCTGCTGCACATCAAGCATGCCCTGTGGAGCAACCCGCTGCGTCCGGCCTACGAGCAGGCGCCCGACCACCCGCATCTGGGTGCCCCGCCCGATGGCTGGCTGGATCAGCCCGGCGGCCTCGTCGAGGTCGGCCGGCCGATGCCATTGCCCGGATTCGACCATGAGAGCCCGCGCCACCGCGTCTGGCTGGAGCCCTACCGGCTGGCTGCCCGCCCGGTGACCTGCGGCGACTACCTCGCCTTCATAGAGGCGGGCGGTTACGGCGACCGCTCCCTCTGGCTGTCCGACGGCTGGGAGATCGCAAAGGCCGAAGGCTGGAGCGCCCCGCTCTACTGGCAGCGCGGCGATTCCGAGTCGGGCAGCCCCTGGCAGGTCTTCACCCTCTATGGCATGCAACCGCTCGATGCCGACGAGCCGGTCTGCCATATCAGCTGGTACGAGGCCGATGCCTATGCCCGCTGGGCCGGCAAGCGCCTGCCGCGGGAGGCAGAATGGGAAGCGGTCGCCGCCGCCTGCGACAGCATGGGCAACCTGTTGGGCACCGGCCATCGCCATCCCCGCGCCGGCACCTGCCACGGGACCGGCCCCTGGCAGATGTGCGGCGACGTGTGGGAATGGACCGCCGACGCCTTCACGACATATCCCGGCTACCGCCACCCTCACGCCGGGGACAAGACGGCTCTGGACGAGGCGGTCAACGGCCGGCTCGCCAGCAACCGCATGGTGCTGCGCGGCGGCAGCTGCCTCACCCCCTTCGACCATGCCGGCCCGTGGACGCGCCATTACCTGCGCCCGGAGACCCGGCTGTCGATGAGCGGGTTCAGACTGGCGGAGGATGTGCCGGCGACAGCTGCGCGTCGCCGCCGGCGATCAGCGCCCGCGCCTGCCCCTGGCTGACGACTCCGCGTTCCGTCAGGCGGGACAGCAGCGCGACGGCAAGCTCGGCCTGGGCCCGCGCCTCGCCCTGGGGACCGTTGCGTGGGTGGCGGGGCAAGGCGAAGGCCTCCGCCAAACGGTCGGGCGAAGCACCGGCCAGGGCAGGGTCCAGCGCTGCCGCCAACGCGCCAAGATCGAGCGTCGGCGGCAGCGCCGGTTCGGCGATGCCGGCCAGGGCTGCCGACCGCGCCAGCGCCGCAATCGCCGAGTCGATGCCGATCCCGACGGCGATGCAGTTGTGCAGCGCCTCCTGGATCGCCGGCCACACCGCGGCGAAGGGGCGTTCGCCCGCCACCATGGCGGTGCCGATGCCATGACGGGCCGCCGCCTCGGCCGGTACCGGTTCGATGGGGTCGATCAGCAGGGCGAGCGACACGGTCGGAAAGATGCGCGACCCGACCAGCCGGACGGTGCCGACCGCGATCACCGGACCGCCGTCAGCCTCCACCCCCGCCGTCGCCACCCAAAGCGCAACGAACGGCAGGGCGGCCAACGGCTCCTCGTCGCCAAGCGGGGTGGCGGGCTGGGCCGGGCGCAGGCTGAGCGTGCGCTTGCCGCTGAGGCCGGCCGCGTGGGCCATGCCGCGGGCGGGGAAAGACAGCAGAACACCGGCGCTGAGCCCCAGATCGGCCACCCGCGCCGACAGCTCGCCGTCTTCCGTCCGGCGCAGCACGGCGGTGACAGGAGCACCGCCGCCGCGCGCCCGCTCCATGGCGCGGGCCAGATCGTCACGGAGCAGCGACTTGCCGATGTCGGCACCCTCCTCCACACCCAGCAGGCGGGCCGCGGCAGGGTTCAACTGCTCCACCCGCCCCTGCTCGTCGAGAATCAGCAAGGGATCGTCGGACAGGGCCAGAGCCGCCCGCAAGGCCCGGTCGATGCGCCCGCTGCCCAGCGGCCCCTCACCCAACCCGCGCTCGCCGCCGCGGGCCAGATTGACCGCCTCGGCCAAGCGCGCCAGTTCGCCGGACATCGGTTCGAGATCGACCCTGTTGCGGGCGCCCGACAACCTGTCGGACAGGCGGTCGAGGTCGCGGAAATGGCGCGACAGTCGCGAGAAGACGAACCACACCGACAAAAGTCCGAGCCCGCAGATCGCCAGACCGCGGGTGAAGGCGGTTCGGTCGTCCGCCGCCAGCTGCGTGATCTCCACGCCCAGAAACACCAGCGCGGCCGCCGTCACGGCCAGTCCCAGCATCACCACGCGCCAAACGCCGCCCTTCATCGGGCCGTCTCCTCATCATTGCCCCCGGAGTCTAGCGGGCAGAGGGGAAACGGAGAAGCCGCACGCGTGTTCAGTGCATCGGGACGATGGTCCAGGTGCCTTCCACCTCGACCATCAGGCCGGCCAGCGCACCGCGCACCTCGCCCGACAGGCCGACCAGCAGAAGCGCCACCGCCGCGACAGCCAGCGCATTGTCCAGGAGCGACCGGGTCGGCCAGCGTCCGGTGGAACGGTCACGGGCAGGAGACGGAAAGAACGGCATCGGCGGCTCCGGTCTGGAGGGAGTGGGACTTGGTCCAGCCTACCGACGGCGATGACGAACAAGCCCTTAACCCGGTGCCGGAGAGCACCGCTTGACTCACCTTTGACTCAGCACAGCGGCGTTTCACGAAGGTTTTTAAAGTCGAGACAGCGCTTCACGCCCCCTGCGGACGGCTCTACCCTTTGCCGCCGCATCCGCGAATTTGGGTTACCGCCTTTGCGTAAAATACATAACAACTTGCGCCACGATTTTTGCTGTCCTTCACCTGCATTTCTTGGTTTGCCTGCTTGTCGGATGATGCTAAGAGTGATGCATCCAATGAAAACACTCCTTTCCGCATAGGCAATTGCTTGGGAGGCCGGCAATGACTTTGGTCTATCGTCCCCTGCCCTATGGCGGGCACGAAGACCGGCGGACGGGTCGTCACCTGCTTCTGGTGGTCGCCCTGATCCTTGCCATCCCGACCGCGTTGGGTGCCGGCTGCACCGTCGATGCCCTGCGCAGCTATGCGGTGGAAGCCCGGCTGTCGCAGGCGGTCGATGCTGCCGCGCTGGCCGGCGGGCGCGTGATGTTCGACTCCCAGCGCGACGGACACATCCGCAGCTTCTTCGACAAGGCCTTTCCCAACGGCTTCCTCGGATCGAACCTGTCGCCCCTGACGATTGCCGAGGATGCCGCCGCCGGTACCCTGACGGTCAGCGCCCACGCGACCGTCAACGCCATCTTCCTGCGCCTGTTCGGCAAGAAGGAAGTGACGGTGGAGGCGCAATCCATCGTCCGCCGCGGCCAGCACGTCCGCAGCAAGCTGCAATAACTCCCCCATTTTCTGAACGGGCCTCATCGCCGATTCGCGACGCTCGCATTCGCGGAATGCAGCCCGGTGATTTCGCAACTGCGGTAGAAGGGACGCACAGCGCCCCTTCCACCGGAGTCCGCGATGCTCGGAACCCTGACTCTCCTGCTGCTCTGCCAACTGGCCGGTGAACTGGCCGCCCGCCTGCTGCACCTGCCGGTTCCGGGTCCGGTGCTGGGCATGCTGCTGCTGTTCGCCGGATTGCTGCTGCGCGGCGGCGTACCGGACACGGTGCAGGACACGGCAGGCGGGCTTCTGCGCCACCTGTCGCTGCTCTTCGTGCCAGCCGGCGTCGGGGTGATGGTCCATGTCACCCGCCTGGAGACCGAGGCTTTGCCCATCGTCGTCGCCCTGTTCGGCAGCACCCTGTTCGGCATCGCGGTGACGGCGAAGCTGATGGCCTTCCTGCTGAGCCGAACCGATCCGCGGCTGGAAGAGGAGCCGACGGTAGGAGAGCAGGCCAAGGGAGACCGGGCATGAGCGCCGATCTTCACCAGATCTGGGTCTATCTGTCCGCCAGCCCGCTGGCCGGGCTGACGCTGACGCTGGTCGCCTATCAGATCGGCCTGTGGGTCTTCGAAAAGCTGGGACGGCGCCCGGTGTTGAATCCGGTGCTGATCGCCGTCGTCCTGATCGCCGGAACGCTCAGCCTGTCTGGCATCGACTACCGCACCTATTTCGATGGCGCGCAGTTCGTCCATTTCCTGCTCGGCCCGGCCACGGTGGCGCTCGCCATCCCGCTCTACAACCAGTTCCAGGAGGTTCGCCGCTCGGCCGTGGCTCTGGTGGTGGCGCTGCTGGTGGGGTCCGCCGCCTCGGCACTGAGCGCCGTGGCGCTGGTCTGGGCGTTCGGCGGCAGCAAGGCGACCATCCTGTCGATGGCGCCGAAATCCGTCACCTCCCCCATCGCCATGGGCGTGTCGGAGCAGATCGGCGGCCTGCCGTCGCTGACCGCGGTGTTCGTCATCATCACCGGCATCGTCGCCGCCAGCCTCGGCACCTGGGTGCTGAACCTCGTGCGGGTGAAGGACTGGCGCGCCCGCGGCTTCGGCATGGGCGTGGCGGCGCATGGCATCGGCACCGCCCGCGCCTTGCAGGTCAACGAGGTGGCGGGTGCCTTCGCCGGGTTGGGCATGGGATTGAACGGGCTGGCGACGGCATTGCTGCTGCCGACGCTGTACCACCTGATCTGGGGCTGAAGCGTGAGGATGGGAAGGATGGAAGGGGTGGCGATGGTTGGCGCACCCCGCAGTCCGTTTTTCGCCAATCCGGGCTTGACAGCCATGCCGCACCTGCGCACAGTGCGCCCCATGAACACCATCGACCTGCAGAACGCCCTTCTTCGACTTCTCGGCCCGGCGCTTTAAGCGTCCGGGTTTGTCGCGTTCGCACACCATTTCCATCGGTCGAAGTGTCTGTTCCATGAGCGATGTTTTCAAAGGCGCCGGTATCGGCGTCGCCCGGCCGGGGCCGGGACTGCGACTTACCGACGGTCGCTGAGCCACATCCGGCGGCTCCGCGGCCGTACACCTCGCCGGTCCCTCCGCCTTTCAAAATCCGATCCGCCGCCCCGCCCGCACAGACTGCCGGGTCCGGGGCCGCAACTGGAGCCGAACGACGCCATGAGCACCGCGACCCAAACCAGCACCGCGACCAACATTCCGGCCCTGCCGAAGTCCCCGTCCAAGTACGCCCCCTTCCCCCAGGTGAAGCTGACCGACCGCCAGTGGCCGTCGCGCACCCTGGACAAGGCGCCGATCTGGTGCTCGGTCGACCTGCGCGACGGCAACCAGGCGCTGATCGAGCCGATGGGGCCGGACCGCAAGCGCGCCATGTTCGACCTGCTGCTGCGCATGGGCTTCAAGGAGATCGAGGTCGGCTTCCCCGCCGCGTCGCAGACCGATTTCGACTTCTGCCGCGAGATCATCGACGGCAACAAGATCCCCGACGGCGTCACCATCCAGGTGCTGACCCAGGCGCGCGAGGAGCTGATCCGCCGCACCTTCGAGGGCATCAAGGGGGCCAAGCGCGCCATCGTGCATCTGTACAACTCCACCTCGGAGTTGCAGCGCCGCGTCGTGTTCGGGCTGGACCGCCAGGGCATCGTCGACATCGCCGTCCAGGGTGCCAAGCTGATCAAGCAGCTGGCCGACGAAACCCCGGAAACCGAGATCGTCCTGCAATACTCGCCGGAGAGCTTCACCGGCACCGAACTGGATTTCGCCGTCGAGATCTGCGAAGCGGTGATGGCGGTCTGGCAGCCGACGCCCGAGCGCAGGATCATCCTGAACCTGCCCTCGACGGTCGAGATGTCGATGCCGAACGTCCATGCCGACCAGATCGAGTGGTTCTGCAAGACGATGAAGAACCGCGAATCGGCGATCATCTCGCTGCATCCGCACAATGACCGCGGCACCGGCGTCGCCGCGGCCGAGCTGGGGCTGCTGGCCGGCGCCGACCGCGTCGAAGGCACCCTGTTCGGCAACGGCGAGCGCACCGGCAACGTCGACGTCGTCACGCTGGCGCTGAACATGTTCACCCAGGGCGTCGATCCGGAACTGAACATCGACGACATCAACGAGATCGTCCGCGTTTCCGAATACTGCACGCAGCTGCCGGTCCACCCGCGCCACCCCTATGCCGGCGAACTGGTGTTCACCGCCTTTTCCGGCTCGCACCAGGACGCGATCAACAAGGGGCTGAAGGCGCTGACCAAGTCCAACACCGGCAAGTGGGAGGTCCCGTACCTGCCCATCGACCCGCAGGACCTGGGCCGCAGCTATGAGGCGGTGATCCGCATCAACAGCCAGTCCGGCAAGGGCGGCATCGCCTATGTGCTGGAGAAGGACTACGGCCTGCAGATCCCGCGCCGCCTGCAGATCGAGTTCTCCAAGGTCGTGCAGCGCGTCGCCGACGAGACCGGCAAGGAACTGTCGCCTGCCGACATCCACGCCGCCTTCCAGGCCGAGTATCTGGACGCCGACAGCCCTCTGGAACTGGTCGAGCATTCGACCGAGCCGCGCGGTCCGAACTCGGGCGCCCGCGCCATGAGCGTGGTGATGCGCCGCAACGGCGAGATCATCACCACCAAGGGCAAGGGCAACGGCCCCATCGACGCCTTCCTGGATGCCCTGCGCCAGGGCTGCGGCACCGACCTGCACGTCGTCGATTACCGCGAGCACGCCATCGGCTCCGGCGAGGACGCCCAGGCCTGCGCCTATGTCGAGGTGAAGACCGGCGACAAGACCCTGTTCGGCGTGGGCATCGACGCCGACATCGTGACCGCCTCGCTGCGGGCCCTGGTCAGCGCGGCCAACCGGGCGACGCGGTAACACAAATGGCAGAGGAATCGTAAATATTCCTATCATCACGCACGGCCCAAGGCAAAGGGCCGTGCATTTTTCCTTATTAGGTCTCCATAAAAATCAACACAAAACAGCCATTTTTATTAGCGACTTTGAATAAATGTTGAAGTTGATATTATCTTCAGAATGCTGTATTTTTATCAATTATTAGAGAGAACTCCTGGGGAACGACATCCTTTGCTTCATTCCACTTTCAATGATAGCGCATTTCATTGATGCAATCTCATGAAATTGGACGGCTGCATCTACAGAGTAAGCCGACACGAAGAGAGGAAATATTTCTGTAAAAATATACGCCCAAGCAAATATGGACATTACAGAAAGATAGACCGTTAAGTTTTTTACAATTCCAGCCCATCTCTCAGAAATCTCTGGATGCCTGACAAAATAATTCTTTCTTGATGGCCATAAGTATATCGATGATGCCATAATTAGCGTCATTATCATCCCCAGACCAACGGGAATTGCGGGCCACATAAGAAGATTTACATACAAGCCAAGGGCGGCTAACATGTCTTTTATATAAATAGAAGATGTATAATAAGATTCACAATCTTTATAGTGAAATAATTGCGATGCAGATATCAGCATGCTAAAAATGAATCCAACAGACGCCAGATTGATCCAGAACGCGAAACGCGATATTTCGTCAAAAGTTCTCTTTACCGCATCGATCCTCAGAAAATTTCTAAGCCTTGCATTCATAATGCCAATTATTTTTGCTCTAGCTTTTTTTGTATATTGACGAGACAGAACAAGCGTTTCTTTTTTATTATTGATAAGTCTAAAGGTTGCTTTTTTGGTCATGAAACACCTAATTTGGAAATCTCGGCCAACCTATACCCGTAGAAGTTCAGCTTCCACAAGAGTGCATTGCTCCAGCTGCCAACCTTGCCCCCACCGCCCCACCCGCCTATAAGTCCCCACGAAACGCGTCGAGCAACAGCGGACAGCGCTATGATCGTGGTCACCGGCGGAGCCGGCTTCATCGGGTCCAACCTTGTCGCGGCTCTGGCTGCGCGCGGCATCACCGACGTGGCGGTCGTCGACCGCTTCCGCGAAGGCGAGAAGTGGCAGAACCTCGCCAAGCGCGAGGTCGCGGCCCTGGTGCCGCCCGAGCAGACGCTGGCCTTCCTCGACCAACATGCCGCCGAGATCGACACCGTCTTCCATCTCGGCGCCATCTCCGCGACCACCGAGCGGGACGTCGACAAGATCGTCGCCAACAACGTCGCGCTGACGCTGGATTTGTGGCGCTGGTGTTCCTGGCGCGGCTGCCGGCTGATCTACGCCTCCTCCGCCGCGACCTATGGCGACGGCTCCGCCGGTTTTGACGATGACGGCTCCTGCGACGGGCTGGCGCGGCTGCGGCCGCTGAACGCCTATGGCTGGTCCAAGCATCTGGTCGACCGCCGCATCGCCCGCGCCGTCGCCGGCGGCGACCTCGTGCCGCCGCAATGGGCCGGGCTGAAATTCTTCAACGTCTACGGCCCGAACGAAGCCCACAAGGGCGACATGATGAGCGTGATCGCCAAGCTGCATCCGCAGCTGACGGCCGGCCAGCCGGCGCGCCTGTTCAAGTCGCACAAGGACGGCTTCGAGGATGGCGGCCAGCTGCGCGATTTCATCCATGTCGACGATTGCGTCGCGGTGATGCTGTGGCTCTACGACCATCCCGACGTCAGCGGCCTGTTCAATGTCGGAACCGGCAAGGCCCGCAGCTTCAAGGATCTGGCGCTGGCGACTTTCGCTGCGCTGGGGCTGCCCCCCCGGATTGAGTACTTCGAGATGCCCAAGCATCTGCGCGGCAAATACCAATATTTCACGCAGGCGACGACGGATCGCCTGCGCGCCGCCGGGTTCGACCAGCCCTTCACCGAGCTGGAAGAGGGTGTCCGGCGCTATGTGCAGGATTTCCTGTCGCAGCCCGACCCGTATCGCTGACCGGAGTTCCTATGCTCGCCACCCTGCCTGTCGTGGCCTTCCCCACCATCGACCCGGTCGCCTTTTCCGTCGGCCCGGTCGTCGTCCGCTGGTATGCGCTGGCCTATCTGGCCGGCTTCGTGCTGGGCTGGCGTTATTGCCTGGGGCTGGCGCGGCTCGATCCCGACCGCCGGCCCAACCCCGAGGAGTTCGATGACTTCCTGACCTGGGCGGTGATCGGCACCATCCTGGGCGGGCGGCTCGGCTATGTGCTGTTCTACAATCTGCCCTATTATCTGGAAAACCCGCTGGACGCGGTTCAGGTCTGGCATGGCGGCATGTCCTTCCATGGCGGCATGGTCGGCGTGCTGACCGCCATTGCGCTGTTCTGCCGGCGGCGCGGCATCTCGCCCTTCGTCTTCGGCGACATCATCGCCGCCTGTGCGCCCATCGGGCTGTTCTTCGGCCGCATCGCCAACTTCATCAATGGCGAGCTTTATGGCCGGCCGGCCCCCGATTTTGCTTACGCCATGGTGTTCCCGCGCGACCCGTTGCAGGTGCCACGCCATCCCAGCCAGCTCTACGAGGCGGCCCTGGAAGGCGTGGTCCTGTTCATCCTGCTGGCGATTGCCATCCGCAGCCCGGCGCTGCGCAACCGGCCGGGCACGATTGGCGGACTGTTCCTGATCGGCTACGGCCTGTCGCGCATCACGGTTGAGTTCTTCCGCGAACCCGACCCGCAGCTGGGCTTCCTGTTCGCCGGCGCCACGATGGGGCAGCTGCTGTCGCTGCCGATGCTGGCAATCGGCCTGTGGCTGGTCCTGCGCGGCCGGCGCCACGCCATCCCGGCCTGACGCCATGGCGGACGAAAGCGCCGGTCCGGAAACGCTGGCCCGCCTGCTGGCCCGCCGCATCGTCATGGACGGACCGATCAGCGTCGGCGCCTTCATGGCGGAGGCGCTGGGCCATCCGCGCTTCGGCTATTACATGCGCCGCGACCCGTTCGGCAGCGGCGGCGACTTCACCACCGCGCCGGAAATCAGCCAGATGTTCGGCGAGCTGGTCGGGCTTTGGTGCGTCGACAGCTGGGCAAGGCTGGGCGGTCCCGGCCCCTTCCATCTGGTGGAGCTGGGTCCCGGCCGCGGCACGCTGATGGCCGACGTGCTGCGGGCGGCGGCGGTGCTGCCGCTGTTCCGCGACAACGCCACCGTCCATCTGGTGGAAACCAGCCCATCCCTGCGGGAGCGGCAGCGCCAGACGCTGCACCCCATCCTGGGGGACGCGGTCCACTGGCATGACCGGCTGGAGGATGTGCCGGACGGTCCGACCATCCTGATCGCCAACGAGTTCTTCGACGCCCTGCCGATCCGTCAGGTGCAGAAGACCAACTATGGCTGGTTCGAGCGGCTGGTCGATATCGAGCCCGACAGCACCGAGGATGATTCGCGCTTCCGCTTCGTGCTGGAGGCTTTCGGCAGTTCCGGGAACCGACTGGTGCCGGACGCCTTGCGTGAGGCGCCCGACGGCAGCGTGGTCGAGGTCTCTCCCGCCTCACAGGCGGTGGCGCGGCTGATCGGCGCCCGGCTGGCGGCGGCACCCGGTGCGGCGCTGGCCATCGACTATGGTCACGCCCACGGCCCGGCCGTCGGCGACACGCTGCAAGCGATGCGGCGCCATGCCTACGCCCCGGTGCTGGAGGCGCCGGGCGAAGCCGACCTGACGGCCCATGTCGATTTCGCCGCAATCGCCGCCGCGGCGCGGGAGGGCGGCGCCCAATCCTTCGGCCCGGTCGAACAGGGGGAATGGCTGACCCGGATGGGCATACGCCAGCGCGCATCCGCCCTGGCGGCAAAGGCCAGCCCGGCCCAGGCGCAGGACATCCGAAGCGCGCTGGACCGCTTGATCGATCCCGCGCAAATGGGCAGGCTGTTCAAACTGGTCGCGTTTGCCACGCCCGGAGCCTTCGCCGACTCTCCCCCGGCCGGCTTCTGACCGGCGGACGCGGAAACCGGGTCAGAGACACCGCACCATAACCGCCAGAAACACAATCCGGGCGGACCGTGCATCGCGTCCCCTGCCCTGTCGGGCATAATTGCCGGGCATGGGGGCAACAAAACAGGGAAGGACGGCGTTCGTGATCACACTCGGCGCGCTGAACGACATCACCCACATCCGACACGCCTTTTTCACCCGCACCGGCGGGGTGTCCACCGGGCTCTACGCCTCGCTGAACTGCGGACTGGGGTCCAACGACTCCGCCGCGGCGGTGCATGAGAACCGCGCCCGCGCCGCCGCGCGTATGGAGGTGACGCCCGCCAACCTCGTCACCTGCCATCAGGTCCACAGCCCGACCTGCGTGGTGGTGGAAGAGCCCTGGACTCCGGAAACGGCACCGAAGGCGGACGCCATGGCGACCCGGCAGTCGGGGATCGCGCTGGGCATCCTGACCGCCGACTGCGCGCCCGTCCTGTTCGCCGACAGCAAGGCGCGGGTGATCGGCGCCGCCCATGCCGGCTGGAAGGGCGCCAAGGGCGGTGTGATCGAGGCGACCGTCGCCCGCATGGTCGAGCTGGGCGCCAAGCCGAACCGGATCGTCGCCTGCATCGGTCCCTGCATCGCCCAGCGCTCCTACGAGGTGGGACCGGAATTCCCGACCCCGTTCGAGGAGGAGGATCCGCGCAACCGCGATTACTTCGCCCCCGCGCGCAAGCCCGGCCATTTCCTGTTCGATCTGGCGGCCTACGTCACCCGCCGGCTGGGCGACTCCGGCGTCACGGTGATCCAGCGCTGCCCCAACGATACGGTGGCCGAGGAGGATCGCTTCTTCAGTTATCGCCGCTCCTGCCTTCGGGGAGAGGCGGATTACGGCCGCGGCCTTTCGGCCATCGTCCTGCAGAACTGAAACGGCGCAAACGGGTGGGCGGAACGGCCATGGTCATGCCGCCCGCGCAGGGCGGCATTCCCCAATGGGGAAAGACCCGACCGTCATGGAACGTTTACATGGGGCCGACCCTTTGTTATGGTCCGCCCCGTTTTCAAGGGGCGCCGGCGCGCAAGCGGCGAACGTGCCTTGAGCCGTTTCCCTGCAAAGAGAGCCGACCCCGATGAAGGTGCTTGCCGGCAACAGCAACCGTCCGCTGGCCGAGGCGATCTCCACCTGTCTCGGCGTGCCGCTGACCAAAGCCAGCGTCCGCCGTTTCTCCGACATGGAGGTTTTCGTCGAGATCCTGGAGAACGTGCGCGGCGAGGACGTGTTCGTCGTCCAGTCGACCTCGTTCCCGGCCAACGACAACCTGATGGAACTGCTGGTGACGATCGATGCGCTTCGGCGCGGGTCGGCCCGGCGCATCACGGCGGTCATCCCCTACTATGGCTACGCCCGCCAGGATCGCAAGACCGGCCCGCGCACGCCGATCTCGGCCAAGCTGGTCGCCAACCTGATCACCCAGGCCGGCGCCAACCGTGTGCTGACGATGGACCTGCACGCAGGCCAGATCCAGGGTTTCTTCGACATCCCCACCGACAACCTGATGGCCGCCCCGGTCTTCGAGAAGGACATCCGCCAGTCCTTCGAGAACATCGGCGAGGTCACCATCGTGTCGCCGGACGTCGGTGGCGTGGTGCGCGCCCGCGCGCTGGCCAAGCGCCTGGACGCCGATCTGGCGATCATCGACAAGCGGCGTGAGCGCGCCGGCGTGTCGGAGGTGATGAATATCATCGGCGATGCCGACGGCCGCCGCTGCATCCTGATCGACGACATCGTCGACTCGGGCGGCACGCTGTGCAACGCCGCCGTCGCCCTGATGGAAGCCGGTGCCAAGTCGGTCCACGCCTTCTGCACCCACGGTGTCCTGTCCGGCGGTGCGGTCGCCCGCGTCGCCGTGTCGCCGCTGGAGCAGCTGGTCACCACCGACAGCATCCAGGCGACCGAGGCGGTGCGCGTGTCGCGCAACATCCGCCAGCTGACCATCGCCCCCCTGCTCGCCGAGGCCATCATGCGCATCAGCGAAGAGCGGTCGGTGTCGAGCCTGTTCTCGTAAGAACAGCAGCGTTACAGGAAGGGCCCTTTCCCACCGGGAGAGGGCCTTTTTTGTTGCGTGCGTTCTGTGCTTCATCACCCCGGCCCCTGCCCGTCACCCAACCCATGGAAGTCGTTCGCCGTCACCTGTCCGCCGGTGGATGCCGCGATTCGGGCCATCACGGCGGGACGGGGAACGCGGCGGCCATGGCGGTAACGGTTGACCGTTGCCTGGCTCGTCCCGATCAGGGCGGCAAAGGCCTCTTCCTTGGTTGCGGTCCGGTTGAGCCAATCGTCGAGCGTCATGCCGCAATGGTTTAGACCAGGCAGGCTTCTGCGCGCAACTGGATTTATTCCGTTGCGATGGACTTTCCGAAGCCGTTTTGGTATGAACGGCTCATGACCACAATGCGCGAACTGCGGCAGGCCGCCGGGCTGAGCCAGGAAAAGCTGGCCGAGATGGCCGGCACCTCCCAGCCACAGATCAACAAGCTGGAAACCGGCCAGCGCAAGTTGACCGTCGACTGGGCGGTCAAGCTGGCCGGGCCGTTGGGCGTCGAGCCGGCGGTTCTGCTCGGTCTCGACGGGCCGGCCGCCGCGACGGCCCAGACGGCTTCCATGCGCCCAGCCCGCTCGTCGCTTCCGCCGCTCCTCCGCACAGCACCGCTTCCGCAGGCGCAGGCTGCGGCGTCGATGCCGGTGCGGGCGGCGGCGCGCGGCGGCGTGGATCAGGAAATGTTTTTGGAAGACGGCCCCATCGACTGGATCGCCCGGCCCGATTACCTGAAGAACGCGCGTGATCCCTACGCCATGTATGTGGTCGGCGACTCGATGATGCCGCGTTTCCGCCCGGCGCAACTTCTACACGTCAACCCGCACAAGCCGCCGGCAGCGGGGTCCGGTGTGGTGGTGGTCAAATGCAACAAGGCGGTGCTGGTGAAGGAGTTCGTAAGGCGAGGCCCCGACATGGTGATCCTGCGCGAATACCGGCCGGCCGACCGCGAGTTTCCCGTTCCGCTGGAAGAGATAGACACACTGCACACCGTGGTCGGCTTGCAGGAGCCCTGAGCGGCATACCGCAACGGTATCGGTTTTTTCTGGTTTAAATAGTCCATTATGGACTATTCCTTCGTTCGGCGAAGCGACGGACATCTCCGGCGCACCACAGTCGATCAAGGAGAAGGCCATGCCCCAGCTCTATCCACGCTTCCATCCCGGCCCGTCGGGCGGGCGGCTCGACAGCTTCAGCGAGCGCGGCGCCCACGAACTGGCCCGCCGCATCCGCGCCGCCTGGGCCAACATCGGCTGGGACGTGGAGGTGCGGGTGGAGCGCATCGCCAGTGAAGAGTTGGGCGACGGCCGCAGCACCGCCCACTTCACCGTTCGCAGCGACCTGATCAACGGCCTGCCCCAGCGCCGCCTGTCCCAGCGCCGACCGGACGAGGCGGCACGGGTGCTGCCGCGCGCCGCCTGATGCGGCTCACTTCAGCCGCTCGTCCAACTCGACCTGATAGCCGACGGCGAGGCGGTTGGTCTCGTTCGCCATGCCCACCACCGCAATCAGTTCGCCGAACTGCGCGTCGGTCATGCCCAGACGCCGCGCCGCCGCCTCATGCGAGCGGATGCAATACTGGCAGTTGTTGGTGACGCTGACCGCGACAAAGATCATTTCCTTGACCAGCGGGTCAAGCGCACCGGGCGCCATCACCTCCTTCAGGCTTTCCCAGGTCCGTGCCAGGGTCGGCGGATGGTGGGCGACCGCCTTCCAGAAATTGTTCACGTCGGGGACGTTGCGTGCTGCCTTGATGTCGTCGTAGATGGCGCGGACCTCCGGGGTGGCATCGGCCTGTTCGATCAGGGGAAGCGGCATGGCGGTGGGAACTCCTGCGGGGGACGGTGACTTGCGATAAGGCAGGACATCGTGTCGCAAGGCAACTGCCGGTCCACGTCTTTCCCCCGTCCATCGGCCAAGTTGACCAATGCTTGTCCCGCTGGTAGTAGAGACTTGCAACAGATCGCGCAAACGTTCGGACGAACAATCCGCCTGGAAACCGCGGCGTTGGAAGAAATCCATAAGACACGAAATCCATTCGTGCAGCGTTCCCATGCGGTCCGGCCCCGGCACATGTCCGATCCGGCCCGAATGCCGGGAGGAACAGCGTGGACAGCACGGTTCTAGAGGCCGCCTTGCCACCCCATCGTCAGGACGGCCATCATAAGGATGGTGCCGGCATCGCAAGTGCCCCCGTTCCCAACATTCTCGATCTGGCCGCCTCATCCCAGGGCCTGCGTCTTCTCGTCCGCCTGCATGCCGAAGAACCGACCGCCGGCTTGCTGGAGACGTTGCGGCAGGATCCGGTCGGCCGCGGTCCGCTGGCGCTCGACCGTGACGACTCCCAGCAGGCCGCCGCCCTGGTGGACGAGGTGGTGAGCGATCTGCCGGAACGGATCACCCGCCGCAGCCTCGCCCCGCTGGTCGCCGATTTCGCCGCCATCCACATCAACGGCGGGCTGCGGGCCTGTCCGACCGAAGGTCCGTGGCTGGAGGAGAGGTTGCGGGACGATGCCGCCGCCTCCCTGCTGCGCTGGCGCACCGGCCTGGAAACGGAACTGCGCCTGCCGCCGCTGGACCGGCTGCCGGACGACCATGCCGCGGCGGAGCTGGCCGTTCTCGCCGCGCTGCTCGACCGCGGGCGCACGCTCGACGCCGTCCGCTTCCTCGACCGCCACCCGCTGCGCTGGATGCCGGATTTCTGCAGCCGCGTCGCAACCCGTTGCCGCGAACCCTTCTTCGCTGGCATCGCCATCCTCACCAATGCCCATCTCGACGATCTGCGGGACCGGTTGGGCGATCTGTGCGGGCTGCCCCGCCCGGCCGATGACGGTTCCGATGTCCGCCGCCGCCGACGCTGGACGGAAGGGCGCTTTCCCCGCGCCTGCACCTGCGATCCGTAAACGGCCGAACTGCGATCCGCCGTCGCCACCCTGCCTTAAAGTCAGAGTTGCCCACCCTTCGATGCTTCGGCCATGGTGACCGGAACGGGGTTCGACCAACGGTCTGCCCAGTGGTCTGTCCTGTGCCGCCGATGGCCGGCAAGGTTCCTTAGTCCTGGCAATGGTTGGTGATGCCCGTTCGCAACCTCGACAGTCGGACCGACCGCAGGGGGGCCCTGCGCCTTCTGCGCCTGCTGCTGGCTGTGTCGGTCGCGCTGCCGCTCGTGCTGTTCGCCGGCATCGGCTGGCGCGAGCGATGGGAGGCTCAGGACGAGGCAGAACGGAACAGCAGCAAGAACGCCCTGATCCTGCACGAACATGTGCTGAAGGTGTTCGATACCATGTCCCAGGTTCTGGACCGGGTGGACGAGCGCATCCATGGACACAGCTGGCGCGAGATCGCCGAGTCGGAGCCGCTGCACCGCTATCTGAAGACGCTGGCAGGCGAGCTTGAGCAGATCGGCGCCATCGGCCTGACCGATCCCGACGGGTTCGTGCGCAACTCCAGCCTCGTCTTCCCCGCACGCAACAGCTACATCGGCGACCGCACGGATTTCCGGGAGCAGCGGGAACAGGATTCCGGCCTGCTCATCGCCGGCCCTGTCGTCGACCCCACCAGCGGCAAGCCCAGCTTCGGCATCAGCCGGCGTCGCAGCAGTCCCGGCGGTCCCGACGGCAGTTTCGACGGGATGATCGCCGCCATCGTCGATCCGGATTATTTCGCCAGCTACTACCGGCGGATCATCGGCACGGAAGGGGAATCCATCGCACTGATCCGTGACGACGGCGCGATGCTGATGCGCTTCCCGACCCTGGACCCGACACGGCCGAACGCGACGCTGCCAACCCTGCCTGCCGACCGCGGCCTGCGCGCCGAGATCCGCCGCCAGCCGGACGAGGGAATTTTCCGCACCGGCAACAGCATCGTGCAGGGGCTGGAGCGCGTGTTCGCCTACAAGCGGGTCGGCGCCTTCCCGATCTACGTCGTCTATGGGCTGGACGGGACGCAGGTCACCCGGTCCTGGTGGCGCAACATGGCTCTGGACGCCGCCTTCGTCGCTCCGGCGACGCTGGCGCTGGCGCTCCTCGCCTGGCTCGCCTACAGCCGCGCCGCCTCCGAAAACGCTGCGGTCCGGCGCTGGGCGGATGAGGTGCGCAACCGCGAAAGGCTGGAAGAGGCGCTGCGCCAGAGCCAGAAGATGGAGGCGCTGGGCCAGTTGACCGGCGGGGTGGCGCATGACTTCAACAATCTGCTGACCGCAGCGCTCGCCAACCTGCATCTGCTGGCCCGCCATCTGCCGGCCGACGGCCAGCGCTTCCTGGCCGGGGCGCGGACTGCGCTGGAGCGGGCGGAGAAGCTGACCCGGCAACTGCTGTCCTTTTCGCGCCAGGATGCCGTCAACCCGACGGTGGTCGATCTGGGCGACAGCCTGCGCCGGATGGCCGACCTTATGGAACGCTCCGTCCGGGCGGACGTCGTGCTGGGGTGGGACATCGCCCCGGTGCCGATGGCGATCGCCGTCGATCAGGTGCAGTTGGAAATGGCAGTGCTGAACCTGGTGTTGAACGCCCGCGATGCCATGCGCGGCGGCGGACGCATCCGCATCGCCGCTGCGCCCGGTCCGGAGCCGCGCACCGCCCGCATCAAGGTTTCCGACTCCGGCGCCGGCATGCCGCCCGAGGTGCTGGCCCGCGCCTTCGACCCCTTCTTCACCACCAAGGGGGTCGGCAAGGGGACGGGGCTCGGCCTGTCGATGGTCTATGGATTCGCCCGCCAGTCCGGCGGCAGCGCCACCATCGACAGCCGGCCCGGCGAGGGCACGCATGTGTGCATCGACCTGCCGCTGACCGACGCCCGGCCGGAGGAGCCGGCCACTGTCCCGGCGGCCCCGGTCGCGGACATCCGCCCGCTGCGCATCCTGGTGGTGGAGGACAATCCGCTGGTGCTGATGGCCACGGTGGAAGGACTGACCCAGGAAGGCTTCTCGGTCGAGACCGCGGAAGACGGCGTCACGGCGCTGGCTCTGCTGGAGACCGACCGAAACTTCGATCTTGTGGTGTCGGACGTCGTGATGCCGGGCGGCGTTTCCGGGATCGACCTTGCCCGCCACATCCGCGAACACTGGCCGCAGCTGCGGGTCCTGCTGGCCTCCGGCTACAGCCCCGAATCGCTGGCCACCATGGGCGCCGACACCGCATCGGTGCTGGCGAAGCCCTTCACCCCCAACCAGCTGGCGGCAAGAATCCGGTCGCTGACCCGGACCGGGTGACGGTGCGGCGGACGGGATCAGGTAAGCGCGCTGACGAACATCGGCGTCCACAGCGCCATGCACCACACCAGGCCAAGGCACAGGCCACGGGTCAGATCGTCGAAGGTCGGCTGCTCCAAGCGGTTCAGCTTCCACATCGCGTTGACTTCGCCCGGCGTCAGCGGCCGGTCGCCGAACTCGGTGTCGGGATCGAAATCGGACTGAACCGTACGGCGATCGGTCTGCTCACGGCTGGCGGCTGCGCGCCGTTCGGGGTCGCGTGACAGCATGGCTGGGGCCTCGCATCGATAGCGGAATGCCCAACAAGTTTGTGCCCGCCGCCGCCGGCGACCAGCCTTCCTTCCGTCCACGCCGGAATTTTGTCGACATACGAAAAAAGGCCGCCATCCGCTGGACGGATGCGGCCTTTTCGCCAAGCGTCCGGCCGGATCGGCCGGAATGGATCACTTGCCGGGACGGATCACCGGGGTGAGCTGATCGCCCCAGTTGCCGGTCTCGTTGTGGTAGCGGGCGGTACGCATCAGCTCGACCGTCACGCCGGCCTCGACCGCCTTGACGACGGCGTCGTTCAGGCGGTGCAGGTTGTTGGCGACGATGCGGATGGCGCTTTCCTGCTCCGGCGTCAGTTCCGACCGGTCATCCGGCGGCGCGTCCTTGAAACCCGACATGCGTTGTTCCTTCCCCTGGATTGGGACCGCCCCGGCGGGACCGGCTGCGGTCCAGAACTTGGTCATGATCTTGACCGGCCTTTTCGGCCGGTTCTCATCATGTACCACATTGTGTGCGCCGCGACAAAGAGCACGACGCGCCAAGCGCTTGCGACCATTGGCCTCTTGCAACCGGCAAACCGATGCTGAGTCCCTGGCCCGCCGGCAATTGACACCCCGACGTTGCGAAGGCATCAGCCTGCAGAAGGTGCCATCCATACCCACGCGCGGCCAAAGGTTGTTTTCTTACAGACGAAAGAAATAATGCTTCAGTGTTGCAATAAACTCTTGGGTTAACTCAATGGTTGACTATCCTCGATTGCGATGCACAGATTTCACCACGATCCAATTTTTCCCTCACGGAGATCATCTTGAAGAACGTTGCTGCCAAGGCCCTTCTCGTTGCGTCCTCGCTGTTTCTGATGCATGGCGCGGCGTTTGCCGGCCAGCAGGACTTCACGATCGTCAACAAGACCGGCTACCCGCTGAAGCACATCTACGTTTCCGAGAACAACAACAACAGCTGGGACGAGGACATTCTCGGCCGCGACGTCCTGAACGACGGCGAGTACTTCGAGGTTGCCTTTGCCAAGGCTGAGACCACCTGCAAGTGGGACATGAAGGTCGTCTATGACGACGGCGAGTCGGCGGTGTGGCAGGGGCTGAACCTTTGCCAGCTCTCCAAGCTGACGCTGAAGTGGAACAAGAACACCGGCGTCACCTCGGCCCAGACCGAGTAATCCGTCACCGGAAATTGTCGGTGCTGCGGTTCATCAGGTGGATGAAGACGTCTTCCAGCGTCGGTTCCGTCGCGGTGATCCGCAGCTCCGGCTGCCCCATCCAGGGGGCGAGCGCCCGGTCCAGGGTTGAGGCGTCGGTTCCGCTGACATGCAGGCGGCTGCCGAAAACCGCCACCATTTCCACTCCCGGCTGACCATCCAGTGCCGCGGCAATGCGGTGCAGGCCATTGCCTGCGACCAGACGGGTGTGCAGGCCCGACCCGGCAATCACCTGATCGACCGTTCCGTGCGTCATCAGCGTGCCGTAGGCGATGTAGGCGATGCGGTGACAGCGTTCCGCCTCGTCCATATAATGGGTGCTGACCAGAACCGTCAGCCCCTCACCGGCCAGCCGGTGAATCTCATCCCAGAATTCCCGCCGCGCCTTGGGATCGACACCCGCCGTCGGTTCGTCCAGCAGCAGCAGCTTCGGCTCGTGCAGGATGCAGGCGGCCAGCGCCAAGCGCTGCTTCCAGCCGCCGGACAACTCCCCCGCCAACTGCGTACGACGGTTGGACAGGCCCAGCCGGTCAAGCGCCTCCACCACCCGCCGCCGCCGGTCGGGCAGGCCATACATGCGGGCGACGAAGTCCAGATTCTCGGCGATGCTCAGATCCTCCCAGAAACTGAACTTCTGGGTCATGTAGCCGACCTGCCGCTTGATCGCCGCGCTATGCCGCCGGATGTCGAGGCCAAGGCAGGTGCCCTCCCCCGCATCGGGGGTCAACAGTCCGCACAGCAGCCGGATCGTGGTGGTCTTGCCCGACCCGTTGGGGCCGAGAAAGCCGTAGATCTCGCCGGTTTCCACCCGGATCGACACATCGTCGACCACGGTCTTGCTGCCGAAGCGCTTGACCAGACCGCGCACGTCGATGGCCGGGCCGGCATTGGCCGCAGAGCTTTCCGCCGAGCTGTCCACCGTCATTGCCCCGTCCCCGCCGGCCGGACATCCGCCAACCAGACATCGACCGGCAGCCCCGGGTTCAGCGGCCGGCCCGATGCCGTCTCCATCCGGGCTTCCATCCGGAAGACCAGCTTCTCCCGACTGCCGACGCTGTAGATCACCGGCGGGGTGTATTCCGCTTGCGAGGCGATCCGCGTCACCCGTGCGGACAGGCCGGGCGGGCAGCCGTCGCAGCGCACCGACAGGGCGCCGCCCGGCACCACCCCCGCCAAGGCGGTTTCCGGGACGAACAGCACCAGCTTCACCCGCTCCGGCGGCAGGAGCGACACCACCGGGGAGCCGGCCGGCACCCACTCGCCGGGATTGTACAGCGTGTCCTCGACCAGGGCCGCCGCCGGGGCGACGGGAGCCAGATCGGCCAGCCTCCGCTCCGCCTGGGCAAGCGCCGCCTCCGCCTGGGTCACCGTTTCGTCGGCAGCCCGCAACTGTTCGGGCCGGGCCGGCAAGGCGGCGACCGCCAATTGGGCATCCGCCTCCGCCAGTTGGCCACGGTCGCGGTCGAAGGCGGCGCGCGCCTGATCGAGTTTGTCCGGGGATGAGACCTTGCGGGCGACCAACTCCTGCTGGCGGGCCAGTTCGGCGGTGGAATAGCGCAGCGCCGCCTCCGCCCGCGCCCTCTGCGCGGTCAGCACCGCCACCTCCTGCACCCGCTTGCCGGTGGCAAGGTCGGCGCGCTGTGCCCGCGCCTGGGCCAGCGCCGCCGCCAGCCGGTCGCGCTCGGCCCTGGCGGTGGCACGGTCGATGGCGAACAGCGGCGCTCCTGCCGCCACCTGTGCCCCGCGGGCGACCGACAGGCTTTCCAGCATGCCGGCGCTGGGGGCGGCGATGCGCAGATACTCTCCCTCGACATAGCCATGGGCGAGCGGCGGTGTCCCGCCGGCCGCGATGGGCAGCCCCACCGCAAGAGCGATGGCCGCCAGCCCGTCCAGAAGGCTTCCGAGAAATCCGCTCATGGCGCATCCTCCCCCACTCCTGTCCGCCCTGTCCCCCCTGTCCGAAGATCCGCATCACGCAGCAGCGCAAGGCGCAGGTTGGCGATGTGGACCTCCACCAGCGCCGCCACATCCATGGGCGGTTCGCCATCGACCCCGTCGAAGGAGGTTCGCCACACGGCGCTCATCAGCAGCGGTGCGACGATCAGACGCACGCTGGGATCGAGCTCCATCGGACGGAACTCTCCGCTCTCCATGCCGCGCCGCAACAGGCCCCCGAGCACACCGAAGCCGCGGCGGATCACCTCGCGGTGGTAGAAGGCGGCAAGCTCGGGGAAATTGCCGGCCTCGGCGATCACCAGCCGTGGGATCACCGCCATGCGCGTCGTGGCGATCAGCCGCGCCACCATGCGCAGCAGCCGCTCCAGCACCGGAAAGCACGGTCCGCCGGCCGAGGCGACCAACGCTTCGGCCTGTTGCAGGTTCGGCAGGATGGCGGCACGGATCACGGCCTTGAACAGCTCCTCCTTGCTGGAAAAGTAGAGATAGAGCGTGCCCTTGCTGACCCCGGCGCGAGCCGCCACCTCCTCCAGCCGCGCAGCGGCGAAACCGCGGTCGGCGAAGACCTCCATCGCGGCGGCGACGATCTCCTGCGGCCGGGCGTCCTTGCGGCGGCGCCAGCGCGGCGGTTCGCCGGATGCAGCGGGAACGGAGGTTAGATCGGGGCCAGAACCATGAGGAGAATCGGACTTTCGGGAGGGCATGGCGCACCTCTCTTTATAACTGACCAGTCAGTCATTAACATGGAAAAGCCATTCCACCAATGGCTAAGGTCATTGTGCGCCGCAATAGAATCTATGCAAAAGGTCTTGCCTTTCGGCGAGCAGTCACGGACACTTTCCACCGGCTGGCAGCGTACGAACGGAGTCGCGGCCATGCCCGGCCTGGAAGACGGGCTCCAAAACAGGACATGAACGGCAGGGCCGGACCAACGGCCGCCGCGGTTTTCGGGGGGTACGGATCAAGGCGCTGACGCCGGGACCCGACGGCTTGCGATGCCTGGACTCTCCCGTCCGGCATTGGCCCGGGTCCCCAGCCGAGCGAGGGGATCGAACATGCCGAGTGCTGCCCAGTCCGCGTCATCCTCCAGCCTGGAGCTGCTGACGATCTACGAGGTCAGCAAGATCCTCGGGTCGTCGCTGGATCTGGAACAGACCCTGCGCGAGGTGCTGCGGGCGCTGTCCTACCAGCTGCAGATGCATCGCGGCCGTGTCTATCTTCAGGGCGAGGACGGCGCTCTGCGCCTCGTCGCCGCGCAGGGCCTGCCCAAGGACTCGCCGGCGCAGGAGATCGACTACAACCAGGGCGAAGGCATCAGCGGCCGCATCCTGAAGACCGGCATGCCGGCCGTCGTGCCCAACCTCGCCGAGGAGCCGCTGTTCAACAACCGCTCCGGCGGGCGGGACGATCTGGACGAGCAGGTGGCCTCGCTTGTCGGCGTGCCGATCAAGGCGGCCGGTGCCGTCATCGGCGTGCTGACCATCGACCGCATCTCCGACGACGGCCCCAGCGGTCATTTCGGCTCCGATGTCCGATTCCTGACCATGGTCGCCAACCTGATCGGCCAGACCGTGCGCCTGCACCGCACGGTGGCGGAAGAGCGGCGCTTCATGATGCGCGAGACCTTCCGCGTCCAGAAGGAGCTGCGGCCGGTGGTGGCGCCGGTCAACGATGTGGTCTGCACCAGCCCCAACATGGTCGACGTGCTGGCCCAGGTGCACCGGGTGGCGCCCTTCAAGTCGACCGTGCTGATCCGCGGCGAGAGCGGCACCGGCAAGGAGCTGATCGCGCGCGCCATCCACAATCTGTCGCCGCGCAAGGATGCCCCCTTCATCCGCGTCAACTGCGCTGCATTGCCCGAATCGCTGCTGGAATCGGAGCTGTTCGGCCACGAGAAGGGATCTTTCACCGGGGCGCAGAAGGACCACAAGGGCCGGTTCGAGCTGGCCTCCGGCGGCACGCTGTTCCTGGACGAGATCGGCGACATCTCCTCCAACTTCCAGGCCAAGCTGCTGCGCGTGTTGCAGGAGCAGGAGTTCGAGCGGGTTGGCGGATCGAAAACGATCAAGACCGACGTGCGGCTGATCTGCGCCACCAACCTGAACCTCGAAGAGGCTGTCGGCCACGGCAAGTTCCGCGCCGATCTGTATTTCCGCATTAACGTGGTGACCATCCACCTGCCGCCGCTGCGCGAACGGCGCGGCGACATCGCCATGCTGGCCAAGCATTTCGTCGGCAAGTTCGGCCGCGACAACGGCCTCAATCTGGACATCGCCCCGGACGCGCTGGAGGTGCTGAACCGCTGCACCTGGCCCGGCAACGTGCGCGAGTTGGAGAACTGTATCGAGCGGGCGGCGACCCAGTGCCGCAACGGCACCATCCGCGTGCCCGACCTGTCCTGCAGCATGAATCTCTGCAACTCTTCGGTTCTGTTCCAGTACCGCACCATGGGCGCCGCCGTCGGCGGACTGGCACCGTCGATGAGCGGAACGCCAACGAACCCGTCGGTCGCGCCTTCCGCGCCGGGGCGCCCCCAGACACCTGCCATGCCGCCGGCGATGCCGGCCCCAGCCAACGGCACGGCGCATGGAGCAGCCAACGGAGCACCCAACGGAGCACAGTGGCCGGCCTGCGCGTCGGGCTGCGGGGCCGGACCGATGCCGGTCTGCGGCGCCTCGAAACCGCTGCCGCCCTCGGCCATCGTCCCCCTGCCCACCCCCCAGCCGGCGGCATGGC